>JBCBMW010000001.1:0-380290 GCA_039822105.1 Pseudomonadota bacterium
CCAACAAATTGCTGGTGTTATTGTGACCCAAGCTGCCTCGGACGGCAACGAATGCGGGGCAATGGCGCGCAGTTGCGCTGGCGGCTTTGGGGGAGGAGACTGCCGCGAATCGACAGACACTTCACACCATGAACCCCATGCTTGCTCCAATCGAAACTGCCCCGATGAACCAGACCGACGAGGTGTATCTGGACCTTCTGCGCCGGGTGATGACTGACGGCATCGTGCGCGATGACCGCACCGGAACCGGAACCAAATCGGTGTTTGGCCACCAGATGCGGTTTGACTTGTCAGAAGGGTTCCCGCTTCTCACCACCAAACGGGTGCACCGGAAGTCGGTCATCCACGAGCTTCTCTGGTTCCTCCGTGGTGAGACCAATGTGAAAGGCTTGCAAGAGGTCGGGGTGTCCATCTGGGACGAGTGGGCGGACGAGGCGGGCGAGCTTGGCCCGGTCTACGGTGCCCAGTGGCGATCATGGCCGGACTATGACGGCGGAACGGTCGACCAGATCGCCAATGTGCAAGAAGCGCTGCGCACCAATCCACATTCCCGTCGCCACGTGATCAGCGCCTGGAACCCCGCCCTGGTCGACGACATGGCCCTGCCTCCATGCCACTGTCTTTTCCAGTTTTACGTCGCAGGCGGAAAGCTGTCCTGTCAGCTTTATCAGCGCTCGGCCGATATCTTCCTGGGCGTTCCGTTCAATATCGCCAGCTACGCGCTCCTCACCCATATGATGGCGCAAGGCGCAGGCCTCGACGTGGGTGATTTCGTGCACACCCTTGGCGACGCGCATCTTTATCTCAATCATATTGATCAGGCGACTGAGCAATTGTCTCGCGAGGCGCGCGCCTTGCCGACGCTCACCCTCAACCCCGCGGTCAAGGATGTCTTGGGCTTCTCCTATGATGACATCACCGTCGAGAACTATGATCCGCACCCGGTGATCAAAGCACCGATTGCTGTATGACCTCACCAAAGCTAGCGCTCGTCGTGGCGCGTGCACAGAACGGCGTGATTGGCCGCGGCGGGGACCTGCCGTGGCGTATGAAAAGCGACTTGCAATGGTTCAAGGCCAACACGGTGGGAAAGCCCGTGGTTATGGGCCGCAAGACCTTTCAGTCGATCGGGCGCCCCCTGCCCCGGCGCACCAATATCGTCATCACCCGGCAGACCGACTATAGCGCCGAAGGTATCGATGTCGTCGGCAGTCTCGAGGGCGCACTTGTGCTCGCGAAGGAAGATGCCGCGCGATCAGATGCCAACGAGATTGCCATTATCGGTGGCGGCGAGATCTACAAGGCCGCTCTTCCGCTTGCGGACATTCTCTACCTCACCACCATCGAAGCCGATGTTGACGGGGATACGCTTTTCCCCGCTCTCAACGAGGCCGAGTGGACAATCGAGGCCGCCGGCCGAATTGAAAAAGATGCGGACAATGATCACAATGCCCGCCTGGAGATTTGGCGCCGCTGAGGGCTACCCGTGACAGGTGTATCGAACTGCCCGCACCCAGAGATAAACATTCATCTCTTCTTCGGGATTGTCATCCGTATACGCCTCTGAACGTTTGCACCCGCGGTCTTCTCTGACCGCGTAACTGCCGCTCGCGTCGGGTAGCGTCATTCGGCAAATCGACTCGCGCACGAGATAACACTCGTTGGCAATGGCAAGGGTCTCGATCCGGCCTGTGGGTTCAGGGGTCAGGCGGCCGGGTGTGGCAATCTCCGTATCCAGTGCAATCAGCGTCTCGTTGTCGATCGCGCGGAAGACATCAAACGCGTCCCCACCTTGTAAGAGTGCGGGGTTGAAGTATCCGCCGGGATCGGACTTGCTGGGCCGCCAGCGGTTGGAGTAGAAATTGAACTTCTTGGGCTTGTCGTAGGTTTCCGTGATCAGAAACTCGCCGACATAATAATAGGCCTCCCGGGCGACGAGCTCGGTCTCTACCCAGCGCCGAAGATCGGGCCTGAACGCATAAACGGTGGACAGAACCGCACCGATAAGCACGACCCACTGGCCCAAACCTCTGATAAAGCGCAGCATTATCGGCCCTCCCCAAATGCCTAACGAAAGCTTAACGCAAAATGGGGGCCACGGCCAGGCGCCTAGGCGGCGCCGTAGGCCGCCTTGCAAGCCTCAACGATCCAGTCGCGCACCAACCGCATGGTCTTGTTCGCGCGGTTGTCGCGATGAAAGACCAGCCAAGGGTTCCTGCGCGGCAACTCAAACATCGGTAGAGGGATCAAACCCGCCTGGTCCCCAAGAAAAGACGGAAGCAGAGCAATACCGATCCCTTGGGTAGCGGCGCGGCCGAGCGACCTCACACTGGTCGACCGTAGCCGCGTCCGATGCTCGAGCCCACGCTCCTTGAGCCAAACGTTCTCAGGGATATCCCCGTAGATGAGATCGACCCAAAGGAGATGCTCCTCCCCAAGATCAATGGCCGATGGATCTCGCCCTCCAAGATACGCTTCTGAGCAATAAAGCCTCTGCTCCAACGATGGGAGGCGACGAGCGATCAACGTGTCTGATTTGGGGCGAGCAAGACGAATGGCGATGTCGACTTCTCCGTTGTTGAGGTCCGAAAGACCAGTATCAACCTCGAACTCTAGTCGTAGCGATGGGTATTCCGCATAAAGCGTATGCAACGACGTCCCCAGCACATCGGTGATCATGGGTTCAGTCGATGAGATCCGAATGGGGTGTTCGCCGCTGCCGGCGCGTAAAGAACGCGCGATCCGCTTGATCTGCGACAGATATCGTGCGCCCGGTTCGGCATAGCGAAGAACGGCCTCACCTTCTGGCGTTGGCGCGACACCGCTGGCCCCACGCTTGAGAAGCTGAAGGCCCAGATCGGCCTCAAGACGCTCAACCTTCCGCGCGACAGTCGAGATGGACGTCCCGAGCGCCTTGGCGGCGGCTGAGAATGAGCCATGCTCCACCGCCATAAGAAGGCAGCGCAGATGATCCCAATCTATGTCCTCTGACTTCCACAAATGAAAAGCACCTTTGCGTTTTTGTTGGTACCATAGCTCACGGTCCAAGACCACACTGCTCCCCAGACAGATTGATCGGAACAGAATATGGATCTTGCGCATTATAGGCGCGCACCCACCCAAGCGGCGTCATCGCCATGACCGGCGTCTTGAGCCGCCTGGCAACACGCATCGATACCCATGGTGCGAAAAGGCGTATGAAGATGTTCCGTGAGGGATGGGCTGCGACCACCTCGCCGGACATTGGCTTCTACGAGACCGCGAAAGTGCAGTTCCGATACCGCGAGCGCGGAGCTGGCCAAACACTTGTTTTTGCTGCCGACCCCCCTGTGACGCTCGAAGCCTATGATGAGCTGTTGGCCATCTTCGCGCCCCATTACCGGGTCATCGTTGTTGAGCTGCCGGCGATGGGTTTCTCGGCGACACGGACGAATTACCGCTTTGGCTGGCGAGAGACCAATGATGAGGTCATCGCGTTTCTCAAAGGTGTGGCTGGCGAAGGCGCCGTTCTCGCGTTTTCTTGCGTCGCCGGGCTGGCATCCGTCGATATCGCGGTGCGTCATCCTGAGCTGGCGCGAAAACTGGTGCTTCTTCAGACAGCTGATCTGCCGGGTCTTTTGCGGTGGAAAGCCTCCAGAGATCCCCGCGGGATCCTAGGCACACCCTTTATTGGTCAGTGGGCGATGAAAAAGATCGCCCCAACGCGAGTGGGCGACTGGATGGGTCTTGCGGTGGGAAGACAGGAACAGCTGAAGCCGCTTTGCGGTTGCGCGAGCTCGTCGCTTGATCAGGGCGGCCTATGGGCGCTGGCGAGCGCTTTTCAAAACTATCTCCACGGAAGGGCAACCGTCGGTGTGCCCCAGCAACCTATTCTGGCCATCTGGGGGCTGAGCGACGACTCGCATCCTGATGAACATGCCGACAGCACACAGAACTATGCACCGAACGTCCGAACAGAGAAGATTGTGGACCTCGGCCATTTTCCAGAGCTTGAAGACCCCGAGCGCATCTTCTCTTTGATCGACCCTTTCATCCGGGAAGGTTAGTCGTATCGGCGCGAAGGCAGCCTTCTGACAGCTGATGCGGAGCAAAAATGTTGCGCCGCAGCGATCTTTCGGATAACCAAAACGTATCTGAGGTTGTACGTGAGGTTATACCATCACATCCTTTGAACCAAAACGGATTTTGGTGACCGGCGGCGCTGGATTTTTGGGCTCGCACTTGGTCGACCGACTGCTTGATCGGGGTGATCAAGTGATCTGTTGCGACAACGTTTTTACGGGCTCGAAGCAGAACCTCGCGCACCTCCAAAGCCACCCCAATTTCGAGTTTTTGCGTCATGACATCTGCATGCCGCTCTCGGTCGAGGTGGATGAGATCTACAACCTGGCCTGCCCCGCATCGCCCGTGAACTATCAGCGTGATCCGGTGCAGACAGTGAAAACCAATGTCCTCGGCGCCATCAACATGCTGTCACTCGCGGACAGGCTCGGGATCCCCATCCTCCAGGCCTCGACCAGCGAGGTCTATGGCGACCCGTTGGTCCATCCTCAGACGGAGGATTATTGGGGGCACGTCAACCCGATCGGTATTCGCGCCTGCTATGACGAAGGCAAGCGCTGTGCGGAGACGTTGTTCTTCGATTTCCACCGCGAACGCGGGGTGCCGATCAAGGTTATCCGTATTTTCAACACCTACGGCCCTCGCATGCGCCCCGATGACGGCCGGGTTGTCTCCAACTTTATCATGCAGGCGCTGCAGGATGAGCCGATCACGATTTACGGCACCGGCGATCAGACGCGCTCCTTCTGTTATTGCGATGACATGATCGACGGTATGATCCGGATGATGGACACGGACAATGATGAGACCGGCCCGATCAATCTGGGCAATCCGCACGAATGGACAATTCTTGAGCTGGCTGAGCGCGTGCTGGATCTGAGCGACTCAAAATCAGAACTGATCTTCAAACCGATCCCGTCAGATGACCCGCAGCAGCGGCGCCCCGACATCACGCGCGCGGAAGAGCGCCTGGGGTGGGAGCCAACGGTGCCCACCAATGAAGGGCTGACCAAGACGATCGAGTATTTCCGATCGAAACTGAGCACCACGAACCTTCGATAACTCACGACTCGGATCGTTTGGCGCCCTCAGCATTGGGTTTTGTTCAGACAAGCAACATCAAACGTTGTCGTGAATTCGCCGTGTGCGGTGCCAGCCGTTGGGCTTGCCCCGGCGCAGCACCATCAGCTTGAACCTGGCAAACTCGAGGAAGCCGGACAGCGGTGCCGATTGAGGATGCTTACGGTAGTCCTGTGCGGCCGCGATCAGCGCGGTCCCAAAGAGCGAAAGAGTCAGCGTGCTGAGGAGCAAATGGGCTGACCAACCAAAAGCCGCGTAAAGCCCGACCGCGAGCACCGCATAGACCACAAGCAGCGCCAAAAGCCTGGTGAGCGGCGGGATCAGCAGGTCAAGACCCATCACGAGGGCCTCCCGACTACCGAAGCTTCTGGCCAAAAGCGGAAGGGCGCGCTCACGAATGAGTTGGACCTGTCCGGTCTCCCAACGCGCCCGTTGACCAACCTCCGCATTCTCTTCGTGCGGCAGATCTGAAATCACCTCAGCCTCTGGCACAAAAACCGGACCAAAGCCCTTTTGCGCCAGATTGAGGCCTATCGTGGTGTCATCGGCTAGATGAGCATTTCCAATCTGTACGGACGATATCTGATCGAACGGAAAGGCACCGCCCGCGCCCGTCAAACGGGCCGGCGCCCCAAGCGCCTGAAGCCCGCGCTGGCGCACCGCGTTGATCACATAGACACCAAAGCTCGAAAGCGCCTGGCCAGGCACACGCGCATTGGACGGTGTCATCAGGTACTGCGCCTGGGCCGGCCGGTTGTGGCGCCGAACCGCTCCAATGAGGGCATCGACGAATCCCGGGCCAACACGACTGTCAGCATCCAGGACGCCAACAATCTCCGGCTGCTCGTCCTGCAACGTCGCGAACGCGTACTCCATCGCGTAGTTTTTCGATTTCTTAGTCTCATGGACACGCGTGAGGACCCTGGCGCCGTGCTCAGCTGCGATATCTCCCGTCCGGTCCGTGCAATTGTCTGCAATCACAATAACTTGCTGCAAGGGAATCTGCGAACCGAGATCTGTTAAAATATCCGCGATACATCCTTCTTCATTATGTGAAGGAATAACAAAAACAACACCTTCTAAAGGTACGTCTTTATAGTCGAGATGCTTCTCATTCCGTTTGCGGACCAAACCAGAGAAGATTTCCATAAAGAAAACAACGACAGGTACGAGCAATCCGAGCCCTGAGACCAACGCCAACCAGTAAACAAGTAACACTATACCACCTCAACAAGAAGGTGCCGCAGCACCCTACGCTTCAGCGTTTCGCGCATTAACCATGAATAATATTGCGTTGCAGAATAAAATTAGAGTCGCAAGATCTCTTCACAGATATCTGATTATTTTGACTTTTTTGTTCCGGTATAACATATCGCGAGCGCGCCATGATACATGAACGAACCCATCTTGAAGCTTCGTTGGGTGGGTGATGTCCGCAAACGCGGATGATCGTCTTGTCTTTGTCTTTACTGAGATAAACGGCGGTTCCACCGATTATTCTCTTGTGAAAACATCGATTTGTCGCAACTGGGCGACTGCGGCGAAGGGCGCCGAGACCAATTCAACAGCGTCCGCGGCCAACGGGCATCTTCCCTCCCATCGCGGGTTGGGCTAGCGCGCGCAGCATGAACTTCTTCGTTGAGCGTGATTGGGCGAACCCGCTTTTGGGCACCGCCACGACCCTGGTCCAAGCCCTGTTGCTGGTGCTGGCTCTATTGATCAGCCTGGCCTTCCTTCTTGTGTTCGACCGGAAGGTGTGGGCCGCGGTGCAGATGCGCAAAGGCCCCAATGTGGTCGGCCCGTTTGGCCTGCTTCAATCGTTCGCTGACTTTTTCAAATTCGCGCTGAAAGAGATCATCATCCCCGATGGCGCGGACAAAACAGTCTACATCATAGCGCCGATGATCAGCTTCATCCTGGCGATCATCTCCTGGGCTGTGATCCCCGTTGGCACCGGCCTCGTGGTCTCCAACATCAATGTGGGGATCCTCTATCTCTTCGCGGTCAGCTCGTTGGGCGTTTACGGCATCATCATGGGCGGCTGGGCGTCGAACTCGAAATACCCGTTCCTCGGCTCGCTCCGCTCAGCGGCGCAGATGGTGAGCTATGAAGTGAGCCTGGGCTTCATCATCATTTCAGTGCTGCTTCTCGTGGGTTCGATGAACCTGAGCCACATCGTCGAGAGCCAAGACCGCGGCCTTGGCATCCTCAACTGGCACTTCATTCCGCTGTTCCCGCTGTTCGTGATGTTCTTCATTTCCGCGCTGGCGGAAACGAACCGTCCGCCCTTTGACCTTCCGGAAGCCGAATCAGAGCTCGTGGCTGGCTATCAGGTGGAATACAGCTCGACGCCCTACCTTCTCTTCATGATCGGCGAGTACGCCAACATCGTGCTGATGTGCTCGATGACCGTGATCCTTTTCATGGGCGGCTGGCTCTCGCCGTTTGGCGATTTCCTGGGCCTCAACGCCCAATGGCTCGGCCCGCTGTGGTTCCTGGCCAAGATCGTCTTTGTCTTCTTCATGTTCGCAATGGTGAAGGCGATCGTGCCGCGTTACCGTTATGATCAGCTGATGCGCCTTGGATGGAAGATTTTCCTTCCCACATCAGTGGCATACTTGATGATCGTCGCCCTTCTTCTGCTCTACATTCCAGGAGCAGCAGACATGTTCCACGGCTGGAGGTCGTAACAATGAGCCGCGTTGCCCAAGCCCTCAAAGGTGCTCTTCTTACGGATTTTGTTGGCGCGTTCTGGCTCGGCCTCAAATACTACTTCCGGCCAAAGTTCACCGTGAACTATCCGTTTGAGCGTGGCCCGCTGAGCCCGCGTTTCCGCGGTGAGCATGCGCTCCGGCGTTACGCGAATGGCGAAGAGCGCTGCATCGCCTGCAAACTCTGCGAAGCCGTCTGCCCAGCCCAAGCGATCACGATCGAAGCGGAGCAGCGCGAAGACGGCTCCCGCCGGACGACCCGCTACGACATCGACATGACCAAGTGCATCTATTGCGGCTACTGCCAAGAAAGCTGCCCGGTCGACGCGATCGTGGAAGGCCCGAACATGGAGTTCGCGACCGAGACCCGGGAAGAGCTCTTCTACGACAAGGCCAAGCTGCTGGCGAATGGCGACCAGTGGGAACGCGAGATCGCCAAAAACATCGAGATCGACGCGGTCTACCGCTAACGGCGCCGCGGCACGCTGCCCTCGGCGGCCAACGCCCCATTGCCGGAGCGTCCAAGCGGGCGTATCCCTCGATATCGACTTTCGAGATGGGCGCGGCAGCGCGCCCGCAAACGGGAGAGCGTATGAAACGCCTACTGAGCATCGCGGCGATGGCCGTGGCCGCCCTCACCCCTTCCCTCGCCCAAGACATCGACATTCCGTTCGAGAAGTTCACCCTCGATAACGGCCTCACCGTCGTGGTTCACGAGGACCGCAAAGCGCCGGTGGTCGCGGTCAGCGTCTGGTACAAGGTCGGCTCAAAGGATGAGCCCGAGGGCCAAACCGGCTTTGCTCACCTCTTTGAGCACCTGATGTTCAATGGCTCAGAGAACTACGACGACGAGTGGTTCAAGCCGCTGCAAGAGGTCGGCGCGACGGGCCTCAATGGCACCACGAGTTTTGACCGCACCAACTACTTCCAGACCGTCCCCACCCCCGCGCTTGATCGCATCCTGTGGATGGAATCGGACCGGATGGGCCACTTTGTTGGCGCCATCACCCAAGACAAGTTGGATGAGCAGCGCGGCGTCGTTCAGAACGAGAAACGCCAGGGCGAAAACGCCCCCTACGGACGGGTCTTTAACAACATCATCCACGGCATGTTCCCGCCGGGTCATCCCTATGCGCATCTTCCGATCGGTTCGATGGAGGATCTCGATGCTGCGGATCTCGACGATGTGAAGACCTGGTTTGAGACCTATTACGGGCCGAACAACGCGATCCTCGTTTTGGCCGGTGACATCAATGCGGCGGAAGCTCGGCCGCTGGTCGATCGCTATTTCGGCGATATCGAGGCTGGCCCCCCTCTCACCCAGTGGGAAGCGTGGGTGCCAAGCCGCGAGGAGATCTCCCGCGAGACCATGTACGATCAGGTCCCGCAGGCCCGCATTTACCGCACATGGGTCGCGCCGGAGGACACCAGCCCTCAGGCCACAGAGCTTGGCATCGCCGCCTCTGTCCTGGGTGACGGCAAGAACTCTCGTCTTTATAAAGAGCTTGTCTACGACCGGCAGATCGCAACCGATGTCAGCGTTTTTAACTTCGAGCTGCAAATGGCATCGATGTTCGGCGTGATCGTCAGTGTGGCGCCGGGTCAATCAGTCGAAGAAGCCGAAGCCGTGATGGACGAGACCATCCGCGAGTTTCTGCGTCGCCCCCCAAGCCGGGAGGAGGTCGAGCTTGTCTCCACCAAAACCCGCGCGGGGATCATCCGCGGCCTTGAAGAGGTCGGCGGGTTCAGCGGCAAGGCCGTGACCCTCGCACAAGGCGAGCTTGTGGCAGAAGACCCCGGCTATTTCCAAACCGAGCTCGAAGAGCTGGCGAATGCTCAGCCGCGCAACGTGCTCGCAACAGCCAAGACCTGGTTGCGCGACAACTACTACCAACTGACTGTTCTTCCGTTTGCCGAGTATCGCACGAGCGAAAGTGACATTGACCGTTCACAAGGTTTGCCCCCGGTCCTTGGTGAGACGGCGCTCGATTTCCCAGAGGTGGAGACAGCAACGCTCTCGAACGGGATCGACGTGGTCCTCGCCACACGGAGCACCATTCCCGTGGTGAACGTCGCGGTGCAATTTGACGCCGGTTATGCCGCTGACGCTGGCGGGCTTCTTGGTCTCTCCAACTTCACAGCCGCGATGCTGGACGAGGGCGCTGGCCGCCTGGATGCCTTGGAACTCGCGCGACAGCTCGAACTTCTCGGCGCGACGCTCGGTGCGGGATCCAATTTGGACACAACCACCGTGTCGATGTCGGCGCTTAAGGAGAACCTCTCCGCGTCACTCGACATTTTGAGTGACGTCGTGCAACGGCCCAACTTCCCGGAAGAAGAGATCGAGCGCCAGCGGCCGCAGATCCTCACCGGTATTCAGCAAGAGAAGGCCAATCCAACATCGATCGCCCTCCGCATGCTCCCTGAGCTGATGTATGGTGAGGGCCACGCTTACGGCATTCCTCTCACTGGTTCGGGTACAGAGGAAGCGATTGAGGCGATCACGCGTGATGACCTGACCCGTTTTCATGCCGCCTGGCTGCGGCCTGACAATGCCACCCTCTACGTCGTGGGCGACACAACGATGGAGGAGATGCAGCCCCTGCTCGAGAAGACCTTTGGCGGCTGGTCAGCCGAGGGTGCGGCGCCGGTCAAGAACATCACCGAGGTCGCCTTGACCGAACCCCGTGTGGTCTTGGTCGATCGTCCGGGGTCAGCGCAGTCCTTCATCCTCGCTGGTCACGTCGCACCTCCCACAGGTGTCGAGAACAACATCGAGATCGACGCGATGAACGAGATTTTGGGCGGCAACTTTGTCTCGCGCCTCAACCTTAATCTGCGTGAGGACAAAGGCTGGTCCTACGGCGTTCGCTCGCTCCTGCCCGGCGCCAAGGGGCAACGGCCTTTCATCATCTATGCCCCGGTGCAGACCGACAAGACGACCGAGTCGATTTCCGAAATCGTTCGTGAGGTCCGCCAGTTTGTTGGGCGGCGACCAGCAGAAGGCTCAGAGCTTGAGCCCGTTATCCTCGATGCTGTCCGCTCCTTACCCGGACAATACGAAACCTCAGATGCGGTGCTGACGAGTCTTCTCGCCAGCGGCCGTTTCGGACGCCCGCTCAACTATCCAGAGACGCTGCCTGAGCGGTACCAGGGCTTGACCACCGACGCTGTGGCTGAGGCCGCCACCGAGGTGTTGCAGCCCGGCGCGATGGTGTGGCTGATTGTGGGGGATGCGGAGACAATCCGAGAGGGTGTTGAGGCCGCAGGCATTGGCCCCGTCACTGTGATGAGCCTCAGCGACCTCTAACCTTCACAAGGAACAACGGCTTGAACCGGCCTGGAGCGATCCAGGCCGGTTTTTCTTAGCTCGTCGCGAGGTCGAGTTCCTGCAGCCGTTTGATCTCATCACGGATCTCTGCCGCTTTCTCAAAATCGAGATCGGCTGCGGCCTCACGCATCTCTTTCTCGAGTTGTTTGAGATGCGTCTGCAGATTATCGCCGTGTTCGAAGGCTGCTGCGTCCTCCGCCATACCGCCTTTGCCGCGCTTGGGCGCGGTGAGCCGACCAGAACTGAAGGTCGTACCGGCCGCTGCCTTCACGCCCTCATCATCACTCTCGACGATCTCAGCAATCTTGGCCTTCACTGTTTTTGGCGTGATCCCGTGGGCCTCGTTGTGCTCAAGCTGTTTGGAGCGGCGCCGGCCTGTCTCCTCGAGCGCGCGCTCAATTGAACCCGTCTTACGATCTGCATAAAGAATGACCCGGCCCTCGACGTTCCGCGCCGCACGACCAATCGTCTGGACCAGCGACGTCTCGGACCGCAGGAAGCCTTCCTTGTCAGCATCCAGGATCGCAACCAGCTGACACTCAGGGATGTCCAAGCCTTCGCGGAGGAGGTTGATCCCGATGAGCACATCGAAGACACCGCGGCGCAGATCACGGATGATCTCGATCCTCTCCACCGTATCGACGTCAGAGTGCATGTAGCGCACCTTCACGCCCTGATCGTGCATATACTCTGTGAGATCTTCAGCCATCTTTTTCGTCAGGGTGGTGACGAGGGAACGTCCGCCCTTCTTGGCGACCTGTTTCACTTCATCGATCACATCGTCGACCTGGCTGAAATTGTCGTTCGACACCGGGCGGATTTCCACCGGCGGATCGACGAGACCCGTGGGGCGGATCACCTGTTCCACAAAGACGCCGCCCGTGCGGTCCATCTCCCAGGGTCCTGGGGTCGCAGAAACGTGCAAGGTTTGCGGCCGCATTGCGTCCCACTCCTCGAATTTGAGGGGGCGGTTGTCCATGCAGCTTGGTAGGCGGAAGCCATACTCCGCTAACGTCCTTTTGCGGGCGTAGTCGCCTTTGAACATCGCACCAATCTGCGGGATCGTGACGTGGCTCTCATCGCAGAACAGGAGCGCGTTTTCCGGTAGGTACTCAAACAGCGTGGGGGGCGGCTCACCAGGTTTGCGGCCCGTGAGGTAGCGAGAGTAGTTCTCAATGCCCTGACACGACCCGGTCGCTGCCATCATTTCCAGATCGAACTGGACACGCTGTTCAATCCTTTGGGCCTCAAGGAGTTTTCCCTCCTGGTGCAGAATGGGCAGGGTCCGCGCCAGCTCCGCCTTGATCTCTTCCATCGCGCGCGACAGCGTCGGCCGGGGCGTCACATAATGGCTGTTCGCATAAAGACGGATTGTCTTGAGGTTCTGAACCTTTTTTCCCGTCAGCGGATCAAACTCGGTGATCTCTTCAATCTCATCACCGAAGAGGGTCACACGCCAAGCGGCATCTTCGAAATGGGCGGGGAAGATCTCAATCGTATCGCCCCGCGCGCGGAAGGTCCCGCGCTGAAAAGCCTGGTCATTCCGCTTGTATTGGAGCGCCACAAGGTCGGCGAGCAGTTGCTTGCGCTCGATCTGCTCGCCCACGGCGAGGTCAAACACCATCGCGGTGTAGGTCTCCACCGAGCCGATACCGTAGAGGCAAGACACCGACGCCACGATGATGACATCGTCACGCTCGAGAAGGGATCGCGTCGCGGAGTGCCGCATACGGTCGATCTGCTCGTTGATGGTCGACTCTTTCTCGATATAGGTGTCCGTTCGCGGAACATAGGCCTCGGGCTGGTAGTAGTCGTAGTAGGAGACGAAATACTCCACCGCGTTGTTCGGGAAGAAGGCCTTAAACTCACCGTAGAGCTGCGCGGCCAACGTTTTGTTGTGTGCAAGGATCAGCGCGGGGCGCTGGCACGCCTCAATGACCTTCGCCATGGTGAAAGTCTTGCCCGAACCGGTCACGCCGAGGAGCACCTGGTCGCGCTCATGCACCGTCACCCCGTCGACGAGTTCCTCAATCGCCGCAGGTTGGTCACCGGCAGGCTGGTAGTCTGACACGACCTCAAACCGCTGGCCGCCCTCCAGCTTCTCTGGACGCTCTGGCCGATGCGGAGTCCACGCCTCCGGCTGGAGACGCGCATGATAGGTAGCAACGGCTTCAGAGAAGCCCTGATCTTTAGGAAGGACGTCGGACATAAGGGGAACATAGGCCATTCACTGGCCGAGTCCCAGACCCCAAACGTGAAGACTACGAAGCCAGCGCAGGCTTCCGGTCGAGGTGGTCTTTCAAGCGCTGCCGCGCACGATTGAGGCGTGAACGGACAGTTCCCACCGGCACTTTCAAGAGGGTCGCCGCCTCTTCATACTTGAGGCCCTCGATCGCCACCAGCGACAGCACCACTTTGTCGTTGTGCGGAAGCTTCCGGAAGTTCGTCACCATGTCTTGGTAATGCATCGTTTCCTCCTGGAAAGGATCAATCGACAGACGCTCTTGCGGGGCATCGGCGAGATCAACAGCGACCCCGCGCACCTTGTCCCGGCGCAATTGGTTGAGAAACACACGTCGGCAGACCGTGAACATCCACGACCGCAGGTTCTCGCCGTCAAACAGGTGCTGTTTCCGAAGGCAACGTTCGACGCTGTCTTGCACGAGGTCGTGGGCACGATCCTCGTTGCGGGTCAGGGTCATGGCAAAGCGGTGAAGAGCCGGCAGCGCCTGGCTCAATTCAAAAGGTGAGATTGTCGAGGCGGTCATGATGACCTCCGAATCTTCAACACCTTTTTTCTACGAAGCGCCAATATTGGGGTCAAAGAAACCTATAGGGAGCAGTGACCGCTAAATACCATCTGTATTGATCCACTATCTTGATGTATATTACTACTAATACATTCTATGAGTTTTATGAGTGAGTCACTCATGCTGAAACCCAAGCGAGGCCTCAAATCGCAACAAGGGGGGTGGCGCCACTGGGACGATTTCGAACGCGCGCCAAGACGAAAGAGTGTTTCAAGGCCGCCACTTGCGAGCCCTTCTCACTGCAAAAAGTCAGTCACAGTGCCGTTAGTTGCTGCCGCGGAGGCGCTTAAGCTTCTCGGCGGCCTCTTCGGGCTTCTCCGTCGCAAGGCTCAGACCAAGGGCGATCAACTCACGCACGGCCGAGGACCGATTCTCGGCCCGGTTGTCGAAACGCCAGTCGTCGATGTTCTGGAGCTCCGTGTCGGTGACAAGGATCTGAAGCTTTGAGAGACGTTTTTCCTGAGACGCCATGCGGCTCGCCGTCCTCCCGCGCGCGCCCGGGCGACATCAAGGGCCGGGCAAGGCTTTGGTTGTGGTCTTAGGCTCTTCGGGCGTCAAGGCAGTGCACAACGGCAGCGCGCACATTCTCCGGCGTGTAAGGTTTGCCAATCACAAAGTCGGGCTCGATCTCGTCGCCCTGCAGGACGCGGTCAGGAAAGCCGGTGATGAAGACGACCGGGCACTCGTGCTCGCCGTGGATCTCCAACACTGCGTCGACGCCGGTGTCCTGACCTTCGAGATTGTAGTCGGCGAGGATGATGTCTGGCTTTGCCGAGGTGGCGAGTTTCACTGCATCAGCAGCGGAGGCGGCTTCGCCCGCGATTTCGACGCCCAGACGCTCCAGAATCGCACGGATATCGGCAGCGATCACGGGTTCGTCCTCGACCACCACAGCCCGCGCTTTGCGGCCAAGCTTCAGCGCTTGTCTGGCACCCTCCAAGACTGGCTGAGGGTCGCCTTCGAGGCCAATAACCTCGGCCCCTTGGACAGCATCGAGGCCCATCACATCGACCATCAGAAGCAAAAGACGTGCATCATCAGGGGGTTGAGGCAAGGCCTCCATCAACGCCGCATCGCTGAAAAGCACCGGATCCGACGGCCGCTCCTCCAGCGCCATGCGCCAGGAGTGCATAAAGGCTGCCATCATATCGACCACAGACGAGGAGCTGCTGGCCGGGTCGATCGACACCCGCGCCATGGTCATCCGCATGACCTCGTCACCGATCAGACGATCAGCAAACACAGCGCGCGCGAACTGGCGCACCACGGTCAGAGGGGGTCGGGTCAGGATATTGAGCACGCGAGGCGGCGTCCCTTACGAATCAACTCTGAGACTGTAACAGCGTTGACGGGGGATGGTTCCAGAAAAACAGAATCAACAGCGCGGTTAGGCGTCGCTGCGGGTGGAGAGCCTGGCCGAAAAGAGAAAATCGCGCGTCGCCATGAGAAGGCTGCGCACGTCATCGACGCCCAAATCCATGATTTCAGCGGTATCATCGATCGAGAACTCTTCGATCACCACCAGCGCAAAGGCCACCCGCTGGTGGTAGGGCAAATACGAAAAACGAGCGACGATGGAGGGCGGCGGCGGCGCGTTCACCGACGCCAGATCGTCCACGAACCCATCCAGCTCTTGTAACAATAGCCGGTAGGCCTCGCGCATCGGCGCCTCATCAGCAGCCGTGGCGTGGGGCAAAACGCGCTCGATCACGTCGAAAACGGTGTCGCTCGACGGCGCGATACACAGCGCAAACCGGCTGAGACGCGCCTGAACAGCGCCTTGCGGAACCTGAAGGGTGACAGACATGGCCAAAGGATACGGTGGCCCGCCAAGCGAGACGAGGCGATGAGCCTGCACCTCAAGCGATTGTGTTCAGGCGCGCGGAATGCGTAACGAAGCCTCGAGGCCGCCGCCTGCTCGATTGGCAAGAAAGAGTGAACCGCCATGGGCCTCCGCGACGGCGCGCACGATGGCAAGACCCAGGCCCGTGCCGCCGCTTGCCCTGCTGCGGGAACTCTCTCCGCGTACGAATGGCTTTTGGAGCTCCTCAAGGCTGCTGGCATCGAGCCCCGGCCCTCGGTCCTGGACAACGAAGGCGACACAGTCAGGCTCCAAACGGGCAAAGACCTCCGCTTGACCGGCATAGCGTAGCGCATTGTTCACCAGGTTATGGAGGGCACGGAGGACTGACTGAGGTGACACCTCCACGGTCGCCGCCGCAACCTCGCCTAAGGTCACGGGCCTGTCTGCGTATTCTTTCATCAGACTTCTCAAGAGAGCGTCGCTGCGCACCGTCTCGCGCAGCTCCGTGGCGCCTGACTTTGAGAAACGCAGGATCTCATCAAGGGACTGACCAAGGGAGTCGATGCTGGATATCATCTGCTCCCGGAGAGTTTCGTCTTCCACCGACTCGACCCGAATGCGCAAAGACGCCAGCGGTGTGCGGAGGTCATGCCCGATCGAGCCCAGCATCATGGAGCGCTCTTTCAGCGCCGAGAGGATCCGGTCTTGGAGAGCCGCAAACGCCTTGCTCAGCCCTGTCACGTCAGGCGGGCCATCGGTAGGAAGCGGCGGCGCTTCCTTGTCGGTCAGAAACCCATCAGCCGCGGCGGTCAGCTGCCTCAGGGGTTTGGCGACCTGCTGGCCGACATAGATCGCCGGGATCAGAAGGACGATGGTCAGCACTGTAGTTTGGATCACCAAGACCCGCCAGGGAATGACCGCAGACGTCGGAATGGGCTGACGATGCGCCAACCAGCGTCCGTCGGAAAGCTGCACCGCTGCGATGACACCGGGGCGGCCACGCATGTTGATGCGACGCGCCACCACCTCCCGGCCAACGATGCCGATCTCCTCGAGGGCGTCGGTCAACAGCTCCTCCGTCCCCAGAAGGCGCTCACCACCCAGCGGCGGCTGATCATCGATGATGAAACCGGGACGCCGTGGTTGCCGGCGGGATAGCATCGGCGCGAACTCGATGAGCCTTGCAGCCTGGGCCGTGCGCTCCACGATAACGGCTTCGGCGCGCTGTTGACGCAGCGACTTCTCAACGTTGGTGATCAGAACAGCGTTGCCCAGCTGCGCTGCGACCAGGACGCCCACGATCAGGAGCATCAAGCGCGCAGAGAGGCCGAGCCGGGGCCATGTCACCGTGCACGGACCTTCGCGGCCAGGCTATAGCCGCCACCGCGGATGGTTTTGATCAGCGTGGGCGCGGATGCATCGCGCTCAACTTTGCGGCGCAAGCGGCTAACCTGGTTATCAACGCTGCGATCGAACACATCCGCTCGGCGGTTCTGGGTAAGCTCCAGAAGGTCGTCGCGGTTCACAACACGCCCGGCCCGCTCGGCCAGCACATAGAGAAGGCGAAACTCCCCGCCGGTGAGCACAATCTCCTGACCGTCCCGGCCCAGAAGACGCTGGGTCGCAAGCTCCATCGTCAGGTCATCAAACATCAACGCCTCTGGCTCCTCGGCCGAGACCCCGCGCTGACCACGGCGGAGGACCGCGCGCACACGCGCCGCGAGTTCTCTTGGGCTAAAAGGCTTTGCAACGTAATCATCCGCACCCAGCTCAAGCCCAACAATGCGGTCGGTCTCCTCTGTCCGGGCCGTCAGCATAATGACGGGAAGATCGTGAGCTGCGAGGAGATAGCGCGCAAGGCTTAAGCCGTCCTCGCCAGGCATCATCACATCAAGGAGCGCAAGGTCAAAGCGCGTTTCCGCGACCAACTCCCGCGCGACAGCCGCATTTTCCGCCTCGCTCACATCGAAGCACTCCCGCCGCAGAAACTCAGCGAGAGGCTCCCTGATCGACGGCTCATCGTCGACGATCAGCAGTTTGTGTGCGGTGCCCCCCGTGTCACTCATCTGCCGCGATGTCCCGAAAGGGCGCGAAGAGCTTCGTGCATCTGCCGGCGCTCCTCATCGGTCACAACGCCGTCGCCATCAGCATCAAGCCGATCGAAATGGGCAGCGGCCTGGGCCTCGACTTCAGTCACGGTGATCACACCGTCATCATTCGTGTCGCGACGATCAAAGCCGCGGGAGACGCGCTGGGCAACACGCTCTTGCGCATGGGCGGTAAGCTCGGCCGCGCTCACCTCACCATTGCCATCAGCATCTTGGTGGCCAAAGCGCTCCCGCGCATTCTCGACGGCCTGGTCCTTCGTCAGTGGACCCTGGTGCGCGCGGCGGCCTTTGCGCGGACCGTCAGGCCCCTCAGCTTCAAAAGCAAAAGGCGGGGCAGGCGGCTGGTCTTGCGCCAACAGCTGGTTCGCCATCGCGCCTGACACCACAATCGCGACGCCGGTTACGGCAAGAGCTGCGGTCAAAAGAGTCGTGTGACGTTTCATACGTGTCATCCTTCCATCAAAGTTCGTGTTCCCCAACAAGGACGAGCTAAGGATCGACCTTCGCAAACGCGTGGCGATGGGAGGGATCTTCGTCACGAAGTGTAACCGGTGACCTCGAACGGAGTGATTGACGAGCCCGAAACCCGAAGGCATAGGGGTTCGCTCTGGCGGAGTAGCTCAGTTGGTTAGAGCAGCGGAATCATAATCCGCGTGTCGGGGGTTCAAGTCCCTCCTCCGCTACCATCTCTTTTTCACGCACTATCGCTTAGCTATTTGAGCGCCTTTTCTCATGCGCTAACGCTTCGCCATTTGAGCGCTTTAAGCCTCGCTAGCCGATCGAAAGATCGCTGAAGGCGAGGCCCCAATGGATGAGCCCGACAGCGAGGGCGCCGTAGGAGAGCCCAAGCGCGGTGTGATGGAGCTTCCGCCACACCGACCAACCGGACGCGGTCCAGGCGGGCACAACGCTGACCAGGAGGACGAGGCCCAACGCGCTGACAGCACTGGCCGCGACCACCGCGCCCGCCACCTCCGCGGGTGGATAGTCGGCGAACAGCTCACCGAAAGGCAGGCTCAATGCCTCGCCTACCCCTCCAATCCCGGCAGCAAGAAAGGTCACGGGGAAGATTGAGCCAAGCGCCAACAGCGAAAGACCGCGGCCGATCACGGTCGCGCCGCCATCACCCCGGCCCCAGCGGCGCCAGAGGCCCAGATAAGTCGTGACCAAAAAGACGACCGTCAGGCCGAACGCACCGGCCAGTACGTAAATGTCCGTCCCCAATGTCACGGGCATGAGGATCGCCGCGCCGAAACCAATCAGCAGGCCTTTCACAGAACCGTCCTCATACCGCAGAACCGCCATCCTCCGACCCTCAGCATCCTCCCAGAGGTCAGGACCGATCGGGCGGAAGGGGCTTCCTTGAGGGTCCAACGAGACCGTGCCGTCCTTCGCTGATGCGGTGCTTTGCCGAACCGCACCGACGAGGCGTTCAAAGCCCCGATCAGGGCGGCGGCTGGAGATGTAGCGGCCCGCGATCTCTTTGGCGGCAGCGGCCGCCTCGTCACCCGTTGGAGCATCCTCAGCAATCTCTGTTCCCGGAAAGCCGCGGGCCATCAGCACACGGTCCATCAGAAGGTGAGGCAACTGCCCAACAGGCTTGTAGGTGGCATGGCTGTTCTGGGCGACAAAAACCGCAAGATTGAGCTCCGGCGCGATCACCATGGTGGAGAAAACCGAGTTGATCGATCCGTCATGCCCATAAAGCGTGGTGCTGCGGAACGGCCGATCACTAAACCCGTGCGCGATGTCGGAGCCGCGCGGATCACCTTCGAACGCGCGCTCACGCATCAGCGCGTAGGTCTCCTCGCTTAAAAGACGCACACCATCGAGTTCGCCGCGCCCCAGATGGAAACGCATCCACTTGCCCATATCCGCCGGGGTGATGGTCATGCCGCCAATCGGCGCGAAGTTCTTCTGCTCAAGCTGCGGATGCTCCTCAGGGCCGAAAGGCGTCACGCCGTAGTTCTTGGAGGCCGGGATCGACACAAAGGCCTCGCCCGTGGTGCCAAGCGCCGTGCCGGTCATCCCCAGGGGCTCGAGAATCTCCGTGAAGAGAAAATCGGCGTAAGACATACCCGTCACATCTGCGACGATGACAGCGGCCAGGTTCGTGCCCCAGTTGGAATAGGCCACGATGTCACCGCGGGGATGAAGCTGCCCCGGCATGCTGGCAAGCATCGCATCGGTGAGAGACAGCTCATCAATCTTGGTCGTCAAGACATCAAACCCGTCTTCAAGACCCATACGATGCGCCATCACGTCGTTAAGCGTTATCGGCCGGTCACCCTTCGGCATCTGAAACCGCGTGAGATAGACATTGACGTCCGTATCAAGATCAACAAGCCCGCGATCAACCAGCATCATGATCGAAACCCAGACAAATGTCTTGGAGATCGAGGCCACGTGAAACCGCGTGTCGTCCGCCGTCACTGGTGTGCCTGCATCGACATCCGCGTAGCCGTAGCCCTTGGCGAAGAGTGTCCCTTCACTGTCCACCAGTGTCACACCGTAACCTGGCACGTGATACGTGGCCTGATAACTGGCCATCAAGCCATCGACAAAGGCCTCAAGATCAACAGTGAGCGGATCAACCACAGGTTCCCGCGCCTCGGCCTCGTCTGAAACGATCGGATCATCCACAACAGGCTCAATCGCCGTGTCGTCAGCCGCATCTTGTGCAGCGGCGATCCCGAGCCACAGCGCCAGTGCCATCATCCATGATGTTGTCCGGATCATCGGTTCCCCCCGTCGGTCCATGTCTTTTTGTTGAAGGCTAAGCTTACCGACTGTGAACAGCAAGAAACCCTCGCGCGAGAAGTCTTTGGAACAATTCGTGCTAGCTCATTCACCATGACCATTGATTTCTCCAACGCCGCCGAACGTGCCCACACCGCAGCAGAAGAGATCTGGCATGCCGCGACCCATGGCGTCGGCATTGTCCTCGCGGCAATCGCCCTTGTCTTCTTGGTTTTGAAAGCGACCATATCCGGCGGCGCGATGGAGGTGACAGCTGTCTCGATTTATGGCGGGTCAGCGGTGCTGCTCTACCTGGCTTCCACCGTTTACCATGCGGCTTTCAGGTCGCCTTTCCAGCCGTTTTTGGAAGTGGTCGATCACGCAGCGATTTATGTGAAGATCGCGGGCTCCTATACGCCCTTCGCGCTCATCACGCTGCCGACCGTGTCCGGCACGGCGATTCTCATCACCGTATGGTCGCTTGCCGCGGTGGGGATCACCCTCAAATTTATCGCCCACTACGTCTCGAGCATCCGCAAGTATGATTGGATCAGCCTGGCGGGCTATATCGGCATGGGCTGGCTTGCGATTTTCGTCGCGTGGCCGCTGTTCACCAACCTGCCCCTGGCGGGGTTCCTGTGGCTGGTCGCAGGCGGCCTTTGCTTTACGGTGGGTGCCGGGTTCTTTGCCTGGAAATCACGGATGTACACCCACGCGATTTTCCACGTCTTCGTGCTCGCAGGCAGCGTGTGCCACTTCGTATCGATCTACGGATTTGTGCTGCCGACGACGACGGCCTGAGGCTTAGCTGCCTAAGACCGAGGCCACGGCTGCGGCGCTCGCGAGGATCGCCAAACCACCCAAAAGAGCGACGCGCAGGCGCGAGTCGACAGGAGGCTTTGGCCGCATCTCAGGGGCCACCATGGGCCGCGTGGCCGGGAACACCCCGAGGCGCCGCGCGCCTGGGAGCCTGTGCACAGCCCGCATCACGGGCTTGAGTTTCGCCTGAAGGCCTGACGGCACGTCGATGGCGACCACCATCGGGCTGCCCTCCCGGCCTTCGAGGGTCACGGTGCGGTAGCTGAGATTCTGCTCAGCAAGTCGCTTCAAGACCGGCGAATGGTCAGCCACGCCAGCCCCGACCGTGGGAAGAGCGTAGAGGATGCGCGCGTAGTCCCAAGGCCCAGAGACCGGCTCAACCCCACCCGAGGCCGACCGGACCAGAAGCGGTGACGAGGCCTCATCACTGCCCGATGACTTATCCCCAGCACAGAGGAACCGGTCGAGGGCGGCGAAATCCGCCGACGCGCCGTCCCGGTGGCCGCGGCACGCAGCAGAAGCCTGGGTCGTCGCAACGAAGATCGTCTCAAGCGGCTCCGCGCCGATAAGCTCGGTCTCGAGCGGCTGGTAATCGCTGTCCGCCGCGAAGTGGCCCATGTGGAAAGCCTTATCGAACGACATGACCACGCCAATGAGAGGCGTGTTGTGGCTGGCCGCGCTCATCGTGCTGACGCGCTCCTGGCCGTCAGCGCCGTGCTTGGTCGAGATCTGGCGTTTGGGGTCCAGAAGCTCCGCCGCCCGCGCCAGGCCTTCGCGATAGACGTCCATGCCTTCAGGAACCATCCGGACATCGATGCCCTTGGCCCGCCAACCGGCGACCGCGGAGGCGCATTGGCGCATCGCGTCAGGGGACGCGTAGATCACCCCAACACGGTTGCGATACTTGCGCTGCTTGTCCGAGTTCCACTGGAACGTGCGTGTTCCCTTGGTGGTGTCGAAACTGTCGGAAAAGCCGGACTGGTCGGCCTGGTGCACAAGATCCGTCGGCACAGCGAGCACGAAATTGCTCTTAGCCGCGTACTCCGTGAGGATCTCCTGCGGGAAATCGAGAAGGGTGTTGAGCGTCTCGGTGTTGAAGCCGCTGCCCGTGTCATAGAGCGGATAGACCGCGACCTGCGCCTGGCCTGAGATCACCGCCGCTGCGGTGGCTGAGGCCGACATCCGCGGACTGGTCCAGGTTTTGTGGCTGCTGCCGCCTGCACTGTTGGCAGGCCGGCTCGTCGGGGTTGGCGGTGCCTTTTTCGCCTCGTCATTGCCAGCATAGCGGCGCCGACGGGCAGCTGGACCGCTCAGACCCATGGAGTTCTCTGCCGTTGCGACTTTGCGGCCTTCAGGCTCCGGCGCGGTGGCCGAACGCCCCCGATCAAGCCGAGAGGCTGTGTTGTCGAACAGGTCGACCGCGATGTTCTCAGCCACCCACGAGCCCAGCCCGTGGTGCTCATCCATGTATGCGACGAACTGATTTCCCACCGCGCGGCCCTCCAACTTTGAGCAAGTTAACGCGCCTTAGGGATTTGCGCCAGGCGGAAGTGTGGCCGCGCTTAACATCAAGGCCAAGCGGGCCGTCCGCCGTGGCTCAGAGGATGAATTTGGAGAGATCCTGGTCGCCCGCGAGCCCTTCCAGCGCCTCTTCCACATAGGCTCGGTCAACCGAGACGACGTCGCCCGAACGATCAGGCGCAGCAAAGCTGATCTCTTCCAGGACCCGTTCAAGGATTGTGGAAAGCCGCCGCGCGCCAATATTCTCAACCCGCTCGTTCACCCGCGCCGCCATATCAGCGAGGGCATCAATCCCGTCCTCGGTGAATTGCAACGTGACGCCCTCCGCACCGATGAGCGCCTCATACTGGCGCAGAAGGCTGGCCTCGGTGTCGGTCAGGATGGCGCGGAAGTCGTCTCGGGTGAGGGAGCTGAGCTCCACCCGGATGGGAAGGCGGCCCTGAAGCTCCGGCAAGAGATCCGACGGCTTTGCGAGATGGAAAGCGCCGGACGCGATGAAAAGAATGTGGTCGGTCTTCACCGAGCCGTGCTTGGTCGGCACCACCGAGCCCTCGATCAGCGGCAAGAGGTCCCGCTGCACACCCTCGCGGCTCACATCCCCTGATCCGCGCTCGGAGGATTTTGCCACCTTGTCGATCTCATCGAGGAAGACGATGCCGTCATTCTCGACCGCTTCGAGCGCCTCAGCGTTGATCTTCTCATCGTCGAGGAGCTTGTCACTCTCCTCCTCGATCAACGGTTGGTAGGCGTCCTTCACCAGCATCGTCTTGCGCGCGGTTTGTCCGCCAAAGGCCCCTTTCATCATGTCGCTCAGGTTGATCATGCCAACCGACCCGCCGGGCATGCCAGGGATGTCAAAGCTCGGCATGTTGGGTTGCGCCGCGACGTCGATCTCGACCTCTTTGTCGTTCAGAAGTCCATCCCGCAGTTTCTTGCGGAAGCTCTCGCGCGTGGCGTCGCCCGCATTCTCTCCGACCAGCGCATCAAGCACCCGGTTCTCGGCCGCATCTTGCGCTCGCGCCCTCACCTCTTCACGCCGACGCTCACGCACCAGCTGCAACGAGACTTCCATCAGGTCACGGATGATCGAGTCGACGTCCCGGCCGACATAACCAACCTCGGTGAACTTGGTGGCCTCGACCTTCACGAAAGGCGCCCCAACCAGCTTGGCCAAACGCCGAGAGATCTCAGTCTTACCAACGCCGGTTGGCCCGATCATCAAGATGTTCTTGGGCGTGACTTCGTCTTTCAACTGGCCGTCAAGCTGCCGCCGGCGCCACCGGTTGCGCAAGGCCACCGCCACGGCGCGCTTGGCGTCCTTCTGACCAATGATGAACCGGTCAAGCTCGGACACAATCTCACGGGGGGTCAAATCACTCATCAGTATACTCCGTTAGAGACGCCCAAGGGCGAGCCGGTCTGCCGCAAAGGCTCCCGCGCCGCCAAGGGCATAAGCAAGAAGATCAAAAGGGTCGAACTGGCGGCCAAGGGCCAACGCGGCTGTCTCGGACCCGCCAAGACCGAGCCGCTCAATCAGCGAAAACGCCTGGCCAAGCTCAATCGCAAAGGCGACGCCCACCACACCGATCGCTGTCACCAGCGGGCTCATCAAAAACGCCGCACGCCCCAGCGCATAAAGCCAAGCGACGACTAACAGATCACCGCCGTGGGTACGCACAATACCCGTGGCCCACAACGCGATCGCGGTCAGAACAAGAAAAAGCGCGCTCGCAACCATCAGGTACGCCGCGCGCTGCCTTCCAAGGGGCCGCATCAGTGGGTGCTGTCCAGGGTTTCCACGGTCAGGTGATCATTCGTGAACACACAGATCTTGGCAGCGATCGCCATGCCCTCGCGGACAATTTCTTCGGCGTTGAGGCCGGTGTTCTGGAGAAGCGCGAGAGCCGCCGCATGGGCGTAATTGCCGCCTGAGCCAATCGCGATGACGCCGCCTTCGTCGAGGACTTCGGGTTCGATGACATCGCCGAGACCCGAGATCATCAGCGTCGTTTCTTTATCAGCGACGACCAAGAGCGCCTCGAGCTGCCGCAGCGCGCGGTCGGTGCGCCAATCCTTGGCAAGCTCCACGCAGGCGCGGGTCAGCTGGGTCGGGTATTGCTCGAGTTTCGCCTCAAGCCGTTCAAGCAGGGCAAAGGCGTCAGCTGTTCGTCCAGCGAAGCCTGCGATCACGCGCCCACCGGCGAGACGGCGGACCTTCCGCGCGTCGCCCTTGGACACGGTCTTGTCCATCGACACCTGGCCATCCCCGCCCACAGCAACAGTCCCATTGCGGCGGACGGCTAAGATCGTGGTCATCGGGGCACTCCTTCATTCGAAGGACCCCACATGAGGGGTTTGCGCCGTCTTCGCCAGGGGGGACGATGGTGGGGCTATGAGGGCCCCGGCGAAGACGGCAGAGATCGGGTTGCCTTAGAACCGCCGCCCGATCCCAAAACCGGCGACAAACGGGTCGAGATCCACATCGACCGTGTTGATCAAACCGCCAGTGTTCAAAGTCGCTGTGGTGTCGATGTCGATGTATTTGACGTCGACATTGAAGAACCACTTGTCATCAATCTTATAATCCGCACCCAGCTGGAACGCGATGCCGACCGAGCCATCAAGATTGATCTTGGTGGTGCCGATCGCGTCACTCAGGTTGGACGTGGTGTCCTCTGAGTAGAACTGCGTCCAGTTGAGGCCAACACCCACGTAAGGGCTGATCTGAGCGTCCGGATACGGATGGTACTGCAGTGTCACCGTGGGCGGCAGCACCCGCGTCTCAGCAATATCGCCAAGGGCAGCAAGGTCACCATCACCAGAGATGTTATGCTTGGTCGTGGCCAAGATCAGTTCTGCGGCGATATGGTTCGTGAAGAAATAAGTGAAGTCGATTTCAGGGGCGTAGGCGTTATCCACCTCCACCGAACCGCCCGGAAACGTTGGGTTCACACCGCCCGCGCTTTCGGTCGGGGCCACAGTGATCGCCCGCAGGCGGACAAGAACGTCACCTGCTTCTGCCTGGGCGCCGGGGATGGACATGATGTTGACGGCGAGTGCCGAGAGCAAAGCGAGGGATCGCATAAGTCACTCCGTGTTTTCGATGACGGAGCATTAATCCCGGCCCACTCGCGAAACTTTGAACCAAGTCAAAATTCTGGGGGGTACGCATTATTCCCTACCCGGCCAGAGGGGACAGAACACGCAAGTGATGGGCGCAAGAAAACCCTATTGAGCTAAGGGCAACGCAGGTTAGACTTCCGTCTATGCTTGCTCATAAGCAGAAGACCTTTTTGGTCACCGGGGCCAACACAGGCATTGGCTACGAAACAGCCAAGGCGTTCGGGAAACTGGGCGCCAAAGTCATTGTCGGTGTCCGGAACCCGGAAAAAGGGCATGAGGCCGTGGGGCGCCTCCAAGAAGAAACCGGCAGCAGCCGGTTCGTGCTCCAAGTGGTCGACCTTGCTGATCTTTCGTCCATCAGAAGCGCAGCCGAGAACCTCGCCGCGGAAGAACGGATCGACGTGCTCGTCAACAATGCAGGGCTCGGTTCTGTCAAAGAGGGCACCACCAAAGACGGGTTTGAACTGGTGATGGGCACGAACCATTTGGGCACCTTCGCGCTCACAACGGTGCTGATGCAAAAGCTGAAAGAGACGTCCCAGGCCCATGGCGAGGCGCGGATCGTCAATGTCTCCTCGATGGCGCACCAGTTCGCGCGGAAGTTCGATCCCAAGGATTTGCTCCCCGCGACCAGAGGCAAGACACGCGATGCTTATGCAGAGAGCAAGCTGTGTAACCTTTTGCACGCAAGAGAACTCGCGCGGCGCTATGGGCGCGCCGGTATTCGGGCCCATGCTGTCCATCCTGGGTTTGTGAAGTCGGATTTTGGACGCTCGGAGAACTTCCCCGGCGCCTGGCAGATGGTGTTCAAACTGACGACGCCGCTGCAGATCTCCCCGGCCAAAGGGGCTGCCACATCGGTCACCGCCGCGATCAGTGACGAAGCCGCCTGGAACAACGGCTTTTACTGGGACAAGAGCAAGCCCGCGACCCCCACTCTCCCGCCGAAGGCTGATGAGGTAGCGAAGACGATGTGGGAAGAGACCGAGCGCCTTCTCGCCAGCAAGGGCTTCATCTACCGCGAGGACGAAGCAGAGGACGAGGCGAACCGTGCGCCTCCTGTCTTCCCAGACGGCTTGTAACCTCACCCCATCTTGCCAAGAAAATTCATCACAAATGGAATGAACCGCGGGCTGGGGTGTTACCGACCAAGTGCGTGATTGCCGATTGTAAGGATCCACTCATATGGCCGTTCGCTCCACCGCTCGTTTGTTCGCCGCCTCGCTCTTGACCATCGCGGCCTGCACCACCGCGACTGTGCCAGAGGCGCAGTCCCTCACGGTGGATGCGCTCAAGCGCCTACCGCCCCAGACCTATGTGCTGGTTCCTGATCAGGCTGAGGTCGGCTTCATGGTTCGCCCCGTCGCGTTTCCGGCGATCACAGGCACGTTTGAGAGCTTTGATGGCGCCGTGATGGTGGTCGACGCGAGCGCCCCAGACATCAAAGTGCTGACAGCGGTGGATGTCGCGACGGTCGAGACCGGCTCTGACTTCTACGACAACGCGATCAAGAGCGGCGCCTGGTTCGATGTCGAAGCTTATCCGCGGGCGATTTTCTCAGGCTCGCTGATCGACTGGACGGACACAGGTGTGGGGGTGGTCGACGGCACGCTCACCATCCGCGATGTCACGCGGCCGGCCCAATTCGCGATCCAACTCTCCTGCGACGGTGTCCAACGATGCCCGCAAGACGCCGTCGGGTTTGACGGTGAGATAGTGGTGAGCCGTTCCGCCTATGGGATGTCGCAGTACCAAGGCTTTGTCCGCGATAAGGTCCAGCTGTCAGTCTCTGGCACCTTGGTCGCAGACGCGAGCCTGCCTGAACGCCGGTAAGGGTGGCTTCCGGCAAGGATTTTCTGCTAGCGGGCCGAGCTTCAGATAGGAGTTCCCGGTGAGCGCATCGCCCCGCACCGCCGAAAGGCATCGCAAGACCAAAGAGACGGACATCACGGTCCGCCTCAACCTCGACGGTACTGGCACGGCCGACATCGAAACCGGCATCGGTTTCCTCGACCACATGCTTGAGGGTTTCGCGAAGCACAGCCTCATTGATCTCTATGTGCGAGCGAAGGGTGACCTCCACATCGACATGCACCACACAACCGAAGATGTGGGCATCGTGATGGGCCTCGCGGCCGTGGAGGCACTGGGTGATGCCAAGGGCATCCACCGTTTCGGGCACGCCTATATCCCGATGGACGAGACCCTGACCCGCGCAGCCCTCGACTTTGCTATGCGCCCCTACCTCGTGTGGAAGGTCGACTTCTCGCGCGACAAAATCGGTGAGATGGATACGGAGCTCTTCAAAGAGTGGTTCCACGCCTTCGCGACCAACTCAGGCATGTGCCTGCATGTCGAGAACCTCTACGGCACCAACAACCACCACATCGCCGAGAGCTGTTTCAAGGCGCTCGCCAAAGCGATGAAGATGGCGGTCGGCTTTGATCCCCGCGCGGCGGGCATGATTCCGTCGACCAAGGGCTCACTCGGATCCTAGCGCAACGGGCGACGCCGCGCCTGCACAGCCCGGACAAAAGGACTTTCCGATTGTTATGGCGCCGTGCGCTTTAGCCAACCGGTTGGCGCTGCTACCAAATTCTGTGTGACCGCTAGACGCCCGGGCTCGATAGCAGCCCCGGCGCCAGCTTTGCTGTTGCCAATCGGTTAACCATAGCTAGGTTCCCGCCAAGCTGCCGGTCGGCAGTGTGGGAAAACGCCAAGTTAAAAGGGACTACCAACATGATCGTATCGATCCTCGTGTCGCTGCTCGCGACCACTGCTGTCGTGAACGACGAGTTCAAAGCCAACTGCGAAGCTTACCAAGCTGAGTATGGCGGTTCGTCGGACTGCGGCTGCCTCGCCAAGAAATATGACGAGAGCGCTGAGCTTGCTGCTGCCCTCGACATGATCACGACGCCAGAAGATGCAGCTTCTGCCCCTGCGATTGTTGGCGAAGCTATCGCGGCTTGCGCTGCATAAGCTCTTTTCCGGTTTTCGGATGGAAGCGCGCCTGGGCCCTGCCCGGCGCGCTTTTTCTTTGCGCTTGCGAAGAGAAGCGCTAACGCCCGCGATCTATGCAGCGTGTGTGTCTCATCGACTATGGCGCGGGGAATTTGCACTCCGCCTCGCGCGGCCTTGAACGGGCCGCGGAAACACCGATCGACCTTGTTGTCTCTGACGACCCCGAAACGATTGCGGGAGCCGACCGGCTGGTCCTCCCTGGGGTGGGCGCGTTCAAAAGCTGCGCCGAAGGTCTTCGGGCTCGGCCAGGGGTGGAAGAAGCGATCCACGAAGCGGTGCAATCAAATGGGCGTCCGTTCCTTGGCATCTGTGTCGGCATGCAGCTTCTCGCGACGCGCGGCCTTGAACATGACGAGACCCCTGGGCTCGACCTGATCCCTGGCACGGTCCGCAGCCTTGAGGCCAAGGGCCTGCGCCTGCCGCATATGGGATGGAATGAGGTGGAGGCGCGGCATGACCACCCGCTTTTGCCGCCGAACCTCGACGCCTATTTCGTCCACAGTTTTGTGTTTGATACGGATGATCCGGACGCCGTGATTGCCGAGGCAAGCTATGGCGAGCGCTTCACGGCCGCGATCGCTAAGGACAACGTGGCTGGTAGTCAGTTCCACCCGGAGAAAAGCGGCCCCTACGGACAACAATTGCTTGCGAATTTTTTGAGGTGGGCACCATGAGTTTTGAGCTTTGGCCCGCTATTGATCTCAAAGAAGGTAAAGCCGTCCGCCTCCTCCGCGGAGATATGAACCAGGCGACGACCTATGCGGACGATCCAGCGCAACAGGCCTGGATGTTTCGCGATGCGGGCTTTGAAAAACTGCACGTGGTCGACCTTGATGGCGCATTCTCTGGCAAACCTGCCAACGCGGAGGCGGTGGAGAAGATCCTTTATGAGACCGACGCTGAGGTTCAACTCGGCGGCGGCATCCGTGATCTTGAGACTGCAGAGCGTTGGCTCAAACTCGGGGTGACACGGATCATTCTCGGCACCGCGGCCGTCAAGGACCCAGACTTTGCCCATGCCGCGGCGAAAGCGTTCCCCGGCCGTGTGGTGCTCGGCCTTGATGCCAAGAACGGGTTCGTCGCCATCTCTGGCTGGGCCACCGCATCCAAACGCACCGCCGAGGACGTCGCGAAAGAGTTCGAGGACGATGACATCGCCGCCATCGTGTACACAGACATTCAGCGCGACGGCGCCTTGGAAGGCCCAAACCTTGACGCCACAAAAGCGCTGGCCACAGCAACGACCATCCCGGTAATCGCCTCGGGCGGCGTCTCGAGCCCGCAAGATCTCACCGACCTCGCCGCGCTCCACAATGACGGCGTCGTTGGCTCGGTGATCGGGAAAGCTCTTTATGAGGGGCACGTCACCCCCAGCGCAGCTTTCGAGGCGGTGGCGCCATGACCCTCAAGACAAGGATCATCCCCTGCCTTGATGTCGACCAAGGCCGCGTGGTCAAAGGCGTCAACTTCGTTGATATCCGCGACGCCGGGGACCCAGTGGAAGCGGCAGCTGCCTACGCGGCGGCGGGCGCGGATGAGATCTGCTTTCTCGACATCACCGCCAGCCACGAGAACCGGGGCACACTGCTCGAAACCGTGACCAAGACGGCGACCGAAGCGCTCTGCCCCCTGACGGTGGGCGGCGGCGTGAGAACAGTGGATGATGTCACGGCCCTCCTTCGCGCTGGCGCTGACAAAATCGCGATCAATTCCGCCGCCGTGCGAGATCCTGCGATCCTCGGCGAAGCGGCTCTTGCCGTGGGGACCCAGTGCATCGTCGTGGCGATCGACGCGAAAAAGGTCGCTGACGGCCGGTGGGAAATCTTCACCCATGGCGGACGGCGAGAAACCGGCATCGATGCCGTCGAGTTTGCCCGCGAGGCTGAGCGCCGCGGCGCTGGCGAAGTGCTGCTCACGTCCATGGACCGCGACGGGGTGAAGACCGGTTACGATCTCGATCTCCTCCGTGCCGTGACGAGTGCGGTGAATGTGCCCGTGGTTGCATCCGGCGGTGCCGGCGAGCTCTCGCACCTCGCTGAAGCGGTGACCGAAGGCGGCGCATCCGCGGTGCTGGCCGCCAGCATCTTCCACTTCGGCACCTTCACCATCCGCGAGGCGAAAGAAGCGATGGCTGAGGCGGGCATCCCCATCAGGAGGACCTGGTGAGCGATATCGGCAAAACCCTCGACGCTCTTCAGGCGACCATCCAGGCAAAACGCACGGATGATCCTGAGACGTCTTATACCGCCCAGCTTTTCGCCAAAGGCCGCGAACGGATCGCCAAGAAGCTAGGCGAAGAAGGTGTCGAAGCAGCACTCGCCGGCGCGCTCGGTCACAAGGATGAGCTCGCATCCGAAGCCGCGGACATCCTTTACCACCTCGGCGTCCTTCTGGAGGCGAACGACCTAGGCTGGGACGACGTCGCAGGCCAGCTGAGCAAACGAACCGGGACTTCGGGAATCGACGAAAAAAAGCAGCGTCAGTAGCGCCAAACGTCGTTTTTGGTCCGTGGCAGAACACAGCTGAGCCGACAGACTATCGCCTCCGCGGTATAGTTTACGTGCGATGGAACAGGCTGTTTATCAAAAGTCTCCGGCAGCACTGGCCGGCACGGCCGTTTATCCCATTGCGGTCTTCGCGGTCTCAATCGGCATACCAAGCGATACCGTCGAAGCCGCCCTTGGCTCATCGCTGCTTAACCTCATCAAAGACAGCGCGATGGTGGACGTCCGCCGGATCAATGCGCTTTGGGCCTTGGTTGAGAGACAGTCAGCAGGGCCCGAGGCGGCAAGTATCGCTATGGGCCGCGCCACTTGCTACAGCTTTTACCGCGGCCTGGGCAGAGGAGCTTCGTTCGCACCCTCCGTACGCGAAGCGCTGCAGCACCTCTGTAGGTTCTCGACGATGCTTTCGCCTCACTTGGAACTGCAGCTCGATGAGTCGCAGAACTGTGCGACGTTCTCGTTCTTTGATCCATCAGACACCCTGTCAAACGGGCACACCAATGAATCAGGCCCTGTGATCCTTTGGAAGTGGGTTCGCGATTGGGTGGCGCAAGACGTTCGGCCCAACCACGTGTTCTACATCAACAGTCGGTGCGGGCCACTTGATAGCTACACGTCATATTTTCGGACAAACGTGACATTCAATCATAAGGCTGAACGCGGATGGATTGAGTTTGATCGCTCTGTTCTCGACCTGCCGCTGAGAACATCGGACCCCGTTGGTTTTGCGGTGTCGCAGAAACTCTCCGCCATCCACATGAAGCACCACGAGATTGTCTCAAACGATGAGATCCTGCGAGAGGTGAAACAGGCCGTTTACCACGGCGCAAAGGACGGGATCTTCGACGTCACGACCGCGGTCGAAAGCGCGCAAGTGCCGATGCGAACCGCACAGCGGCGTGCAGCACGTCAGGGCCTTCACTTGCTTGATTTCGTTCAACAAAGAAGAGCTGAAATCGCCTGCATCAAGCTGATCAAAGACCCCGAAACATCGCTATCGGAGTTGGTGGTGAAAATGGGGTACTCTGACGAGCGAGCATTGCGCCGCTCATTCAAACGCTGGACCGGCGCATCGCCTGCCTCTTTCAAGAACGCGTTCTTGCCGCGAGATTAGCCCAGATGGTCAAGGAGCCCGCGTTCTGCTGCGAGCTTTTTGAGGCTCACTTCGGGCCGCGCGCCCATATGGCTGATCACTTCGCTGGCGGCCAGTGAGCCAAGCTTTCCGCAGACATCGAGCGGCGCACAGGTGGTGAAACCGAAGAGGAAACCGGCCGCGTACGCATCGCCCGCGCCGGTGGTGTCCACAAGCTCGCTCGGTGCAATCGCATCAACGTGGATAAGATCCCCTTGCGGACCAAAAACGATCGACCCCTTCTCTCCCAAAGTGATCGCCCCCCAAGTGGAAATCTCGCGCATCGCCCGCGCCGCGGCTTCGACATCATCTTCACCGGTCAGCATCTTCGCCTCGTCATCATTGGCGAAGATCATATCGATCTGATCAACCAGGAAAGGCTTAAGCTCGGTAAGCTGACGCTCAACCATGCCGCTGTCGGCAAGCGTGATCGCTGTGAACCGTCCACTGCCTTTGGCCCGGGCGGCGGCCTCGATGCAGGCCCCGCGAGAGAGCGGCCCTTCGAAAAGATAGCCTTCGATATAGCAGACTTGCGCGCTCTCAAGCTCTCCATCTTGAATATCGTCAGCTGACAGATGAACAGCCGCGCCAAGGAACGTCGCCATCGAGCGCTGGGCGTCGGGCGTCACAGAAATGAGCGACCGGCCCGTTGGCACGCCTTCGCCGTAAGAAGGAGTCTCGAACAAAGCACCAAGCGCCGACATCGATTCGCGATAGACCGTGCCGAGATCATCATCAGCGACCTTGGCGATGAACCGGGACTGACCACCAAAACTTGAAATGCAGGCGACGGTGTTCCCAGCCGAACCGCCGGCCACCATCACCGTGTCCGAAAAGGCGCCAGTGATCTCTTCCGCCTGCGCCGTGTCGATGAGCATCATGCCGCCGCGAACAATCCCGTGTTTTTCGGGAAAGCTGTCGTCGACCTGAGCGATAACATCGACTATCGCGTTGCCCAGTGCAGCGACTTGGATCTCAGCCATGGTGGTGTCCTTCTTTCGAAGCTCGCGGGTTAACGGCTTCGCCCTCCTTCTGTCTATGGCTGTTTTGACAGCCTGCGCGACAGATGAGGGAGAACGCGACCCGCTGGGCGCCTTGATTGGACGGGAGATGGCGAAACCGCGGCAAAAGCCCCGTCCCGGACCGGATGCCGCCGCCTTTGTTGGCCAACCGATTGATGAGCTTGAAGCTTTCATCGGGGAGCCAGGCCTCACCCGGCAGGAGGGCGAGAACGAGTTCCGCCGCTACGACCTCAGCCAGTGCCGCGCCTACGCCATCGTCGTGCCCGCTGGCGGAGAGGTGACGAGCCTCACCACAGGGCCCGTCGTCTATGGCGATGAAGCGCCATCGTTCCGCGCCTGCACGGCGGGGCTTGTTAACAGGTCGGAAGCCTCTGCCAGGTGAAATGGGCGAAACTTGCCCCGGCGCGCAACGCTGGCCAAGCTTTGAACCTGTGATGCTGTAGGAACCGCCCTTGTCCGAGACGAGCCACGACCAACCCGTCGTTGAGACAGCCGCCAAGCTTCCCTGGTGGCGCCGCACGCTAGACCCTTACCGCAAGCCCGAAATGGCGGGCATGCTGCTCCTCGGTTTCGCATCGGGCCTGCCGCTTTACCTTGTCTATCAGAAGACGTCGTTCTGGCTCCGCCTTGAAGGGATCGACCGTTCGACCATCGGCTTTTTCTACTGGGTTGGGCTTGCCTATTCCTTCAAGTTCATCTGGGCACCGATCATTGATAAGGTCCGCGTGCCAGCCCTTGGAACTATGCTGGGCCACAGGCGATCATGGATGGTTGTATCGATTGCGGGCACCGTGCTCGGGCTGCTCGCGATCTCGACCGCGACCCCGTCTGTCAGTCTGCTGCCAGTGACCATTGGCGCGATCATCCTCGCTTTTTCCGGCGCCACGTTGGACGTCTCGATCGATGCCTGGCGCATTGAATCCGCGCCGACCGAAGCGCAGGCAAACATGGCGGCCACTTACTCGCTGGGATACCGCGGAGCACTGATCTTTTCGGGGCTCGGGTTTGTTGTCGCAGATTTCGCCAATTGGAACTTCAGTTTTGCGTTCATGGCCATCGCGATGGCGGCCACGGGCGCATTGGTTCTTTTAATCAAGGAACCGCCGCGCCCGGCCGGTTCCTTGATCAAGGACACCGATCCGCTTTTCATGCGCATCCGAACGATGTTTTTCGAACCTTTTGCCCAGGTCGCGGATCGTTTTGGCGTGGTGCTGATCCCGATCTTGGCGCTGGTGCTGATCTATCGCCTGTCAGACTTCACCATGGGTGTCATGGCGAGCCCTCTTTATGCGGATCTTGGCTATGCTCCAGCAACGGTGGGCGCGATCCAGTCGGGACCGGGGGTGATCTCGATCATCGTCGGTCTGTTCTTGGGCGGCGCGGCGGCGCAGGCGTTTGGGATCCTGCGAAGCCTGGTGCTCGGCGCGGTCCTCACCCTTGTGACCAACGGCGCCTACGCCTGGTTTGCGGGGTCGGCGACCGGCGAGGACCCTCTGTTCCTCGCTTTTGCGATCTGTGCGGATAATGTCGCTGGCGGTTTCGTGACCACCGTCTTCATCGCTTACCTCTCAAGCCTTGTGGACCCGGCCTTCGCCGCGACCCAGTACGCGCTTTTCAGCTCGCTCTATGCTTTCTTGAACAAGTTTCTTGCGGGGTTTTCGGGCGTTCTTGCCGACGGGGTTGGCTATGTCCCGTTCTTCCTCATCACGGCCAGCTTTGCGGTACCGGCCGCCGGGTTGGTCCTTCTCGTTGGGATGATGCAGCGGAAGTATCCGCCCAAAGCCATCACGTTAGCGGATGTCGAGCCCTAGCCGATTGCGCCGCCGGCGGGGTTTCGCCTAAGCGGCCCCCGTGTCCAGTTCTACGCCCATCGCCAAACGTGCCGCCAGCCAGTCCCTTGGCGCCCTTTTTTACGGCGCGGGGATCTTTGTCCTCGCAGGCTTTGTGCTTTGGATCGGCCAGCCGGTGCTGATCCCGCTGGTGATCTCAGCGTTCCTCTCCTTCCTGATCATCTCGGTGAAGCGTCAAATCGGAAAGCTGCCTGGCGTCGGGCGCCTGTTGCCCGAGAGCGTACACTTCACGCTCGCTTTCGGGGTGATCATCCTTGTGCTGTTCGTCCTAGCGGCGATCATCCGCAACAATATCGGCAGTGTGGTGGAAGCGGCCCCAGGCTATAACGAGCGGTTGAGAGAGATCGGCAGCGGCCTATCGGCCTACGCCCTCGACCTTCCCTATCTCGGTGATGACCTCCAAAGCTCGCTCAACAGCCTGCAGAGCAACGCCATCAACATCGTTCAAAGCACGCTGGGGAACATCGCTGGCATCGCGAGCGGCATGGTCGGTAGCCTTGTCACCGTTATTCTCTACACCGCCTTTATGCTGGTCGAGCGCGGCCGGTTCATGAAGAAAGTGGCCCGCATCGCCGATCTTCGCGGCGCGGGGGACGTGGTCGATGAAGTGATCGACGACATCGCTCACCTGGTCCGCCAGTACATCTCCGTGAAGACCTTCACGAGCCTGCTGGTCGCCGCGATTTCTTGGGTGCTGATGGTCGCGCTGGGGATCGACTTTGCCGGATTTTGGGCTCTCTTGATCTTTGGACTGAACTTTATCCCGATCATTGGTTCGATCATCGGGGTCTTGCTTCCGACGGCCCTATCGCTGGTTCAGCCCGAGGGCGGGATTGGGCTGTTTTTGATCACCCTCACGCTCCTGACCGGCGCGCAGCAGGCGGTAGGGTCAGTGATTGAACCGCGGCTGATGGGCAGCTCGCTTAATCTCTCCCCCCTGATCATCCTTTTAAGCCTGGCGAGTTGGGGCGCGCTGTGGGGGATCGCTGGTATGCTGCTCTGCGTACCAATGACTGTTGCGATCATGATCGTGCTCGCGCAGTTCCGCGCGACGCAGCCTGTGGCGATCCTTCTCTCTGACAATGGCGAAGTGGGCCCACTTGAGGTCATGCCCCACAAGACCGCTGCGGCTCCGGCTTAACCGTTCACGCGCTCTTTGAGCGCGGAGGCAACGAGCCCTGGCAGGGCCACAAAATTCTTGGCATAGCGCGCGCGTAAGCGAGGCTCATTGATCGCGCGGTAGACCCACTCAAAACCCATCCGTGCCATGAGCGATGGCGCCTCTTCTGTATCACCAGCCACCTGCCGAATGACGGCGCCCAGATGCGCCATCACCGGAACGCCCAACCGTTCATGGTTGGCCGCAATCCACTCTTGGCCTTTGCCTGCAGTCAAGGCGATGACCAGGAAGTCCGCGTTCATCGCCCGCACAGCCTCGAGATGCTCAGGGGCACTCAAGGCTTGGGCTGATCCATGACCCGGGTTGTAACCCCCCGCACCGATAAGAGGGGTGGACGGATCATCATTGAGTGCTTGGCTAGCGCGTTCGGATTCGTCGCCCTCGGCCCCAAAAAAGCCAATACGAAGCGGACCGCCTTCACCGGCGCGAAGACGCCGAAAAATCTCCACCCCTGTCACCCGGGCCTTGAACGGCCGTCCACGGAGGGTGGCAAGAGCCATCACTGGCATGCCGTCACAGGTCACAAGGTCAGATTGGCGGAGCATCTCACCAAACCGCGCATCCTGCTTCGCGGTCATCACCCAATCGAGATTGGCGGTGGAGACCCAAAGCGGTGTTCGGGACCGCGCCGCCTCGCCGATCCGGGCCGCGACCTCTGCCCCGTCGAGCTGGTCAAACGGGATCCCGAAAAGGGTCTCGATCGTCCGATCACTGGATGTTGTCATGCGACAAGGCCTCGCTGAGCACTGGTAAGAGCGTCTTTGCCTCGTCCGCGCGTCGGGACGAGCGTCGCCAAGCTAACCCCAAATCCCTTGCAGGAACTGAACCGTCGGGATCTCTGAGCGGCACCACCGCCAGACCCTCGGCAAGACCAGCATCGATCGAGAGCCGCGGCAGCAAGGTCACGCCCAGCCCCGAACGCACCATCTGAACCAAGGTGAAGAGGCTCGTCGCGGCAAAGGCCGTCCCGTTGTTCCCGCCAGGAAGACGACAGGCTGACAGCGCATGGTCGCGCAGGCAGTGGCCGTCCTCGAGCAGCATCAGCGACTCGTCCAACAGCTCCTCGGTCTGCACTTCGTCCCTGCCCGCCAGGGGATGGTCCTTGCGGCAGACAAGATCAAACGGGTCCTGGCCGAAGATCACCGTGTCGAGCCCCTCATGCTCAATCGGCAGCGCCAGCACGGCCATATCGATTTGATCCGCCCGCAGCAGATTGACGAGGTTGGCCGTGAGATCCTCACGCAAGTAGAGCCGCAGCTCTGGGAAAGCCTTCTCAATCAGCGGCATCGCCGAGGGAAGGATGAACGGCCCGATCGTCGGGATGAGACCCAGCTGATAGGTCCCATCAAACAGCGGCTGCGAAGCCGACGCTGCGCGCACCAGGTCCCGCGCGTCGGCCAGCACATTCTCCGTCCGCCGTGCCACCTCCACCCCCGCGGGGGTCAAAGAGAAGCCCTTGGCCGACCGATCGACCAAGCTCGCTTCCAGGATCGTCTCAAGCTCTTTGATCCCGGAAGAGAGCGTCGACTGCGACACGTGACACGCTTCAGCCGCGCCGCTGAACGATTGGAGCCGCACAAGAGCGTCGAAAAACTGGAGCTGCCGGAGCGTCGGTAGATACTGCATGTAACATCGATAAATCCGATGGTGCGCTGCGGCAATATCAATTTGCCTCTTGCGTCCGATCAGACCATCTGTCTGCTCGAGGCGACGAGCCTCGCGAGACAGTTCATTTATGGAGACCTCTATGCTCGGTGTCGGCGATCGTATTCCCGATTTCAAAGTTGTCGGTGTGAAGCCGAAATTCATGCAGCACGAAGAGAACGGCGAAAGCGCGTTCGAAGATCTCACGCAGGACAGCTTCGAAGGGAAGTGGAAGGTCATCTACTTCTACCCGAAGGATTTTACGTTCGTCTGCCCAACCGAGATCGCTGAGTTTGGCCGTCTGGCTGCAGAGTTCGACGACCGCGATGCTGTCGTCCTCGGCGGCTCCACAGACAACGAGTTCTGTAAGCTCGCATGGCGCCGTGATCACCCTGATCTTGCTGAGCACCCAGCATGGCAGTTCGCTGACACGACCGGTTCGCTCGTCGACGGCCTCGGTATCCGTTCCGAAGAAGGCGTCGCTCTTCGCGCGACCTTCGTGGTCGACCCACACGGCGTGATCCAACACGTTTACGTGAATAACCTGAATGTTGGACGGAACCCACAAGACACATTGCGTGTTCTTGATGCATTGCAGACGGACGAGCTGTGTCCATGCAACCGCCCACTGGGTGGTGACACGCTCTAACGTTTCGATCGGTTCGCACCTGCCCTTCCCTGCAGCGAACCGACTCCGGTGCGGCGCGCACCTTGTCCTCCTCCCCCTGCCTATGGGCAGGTGCGCGCCCACTTCCCCCTCACCAAAAGAAAACAAGGACACCTCCATGTCGCTCGAAGCTCTCCGCGCGCAGCTCCCAGACTATGCCAAGGACACCAAACTCAACCTCGGGAACCTCGCTGGCGAGGACACGCTCGATGACCAGAAAAAATGGGGAACGTTCCTCTCTTGCGCTCTGGCGAGCCGCAACGCCGAGGTGATCCGCGCCATCGCTGCAGAGGCTGAGACCAAGCTCTCGCCTGAGGCGATGACCGCCGCGAAAGCCGCTGCCGCCATCATGGCGATGAACAACATCTATTACCGTTTCGGCCACGAGGCAGGGAACGATGTCTATAAGACCCTGCCTGCCAAGCTCCGCATGACAGTGATCGGTAATCCGGGTGTGGACAAAACCGATTTCGAGCTTTGGTCGCTTGCCGTGTCGTCGATCAATGGCTGTTTCATGTGCGTCGACGCCCATGAAGCGATCGTTCGGAAAGCTGGTGTGACCACGGAGCAAATCCAGGCCTCTGTCCGGATTGCCTCTGTCGTCCACGCCGCGGCCGCCATCATTGATGGCGAAGCTGCACTTCAGGGCTAAACCCTAGGCCGGGGCTTTCGCGAGCTCTTCAGTGAGCTCCGCAGAGCCCTCGGCCGACATCGCCGAAAGCATGGAGACGGCCGTCGTCACCGGAAGGCCTGTGACGATCCGCGCCGCGTCCGCGACCGGAATGGCTTCGAGGATCGCGGCGGCCTGTTGCGGCTCCATCGCGGCAACGAGCTTGCGCAAATGGTCGATTGATTGATCAGAGCCGAGCTCAATCCCTGCCTCGGTCGCAACAGGTGGGGTTGGAGCGGGATCGTCCGCTGCCTCTTCCGCTGCACCGAGCATCTGATCCGTCTGCGGATTGGCTGAAGCCATGCCTTCACGATCGCTGCGCACCAGAGAAGCCTCACGCGAAACACCAGGCCCTCCCGCGAGCAGCTCAGCCGCCATCGCGACGGGCCCTTGCACGTGGCCGATCGCGCCGATGATAAAACCGCCAATCAGCAGGCGGAGGACGGGCGGCTGATGGCTACTCACCGACCGCCCTCAAGAAAGGGTTGATGCTGCGATCGCTGCCCGGGGTGGATGCCACCTGCGCCGCCGCGGTGGCGATATCGTCATCCACCTGAAGATCAGATTGGATACCGGCCAGACGGCTTGAAACCTCCAGCGCCCGCGTCAGCGCCTGGATCTCCACCTCCGCCTTATAGACCAGCGGCGTCAGTGCCCGCTCCGTCAGCTGGCGCGCCTCGTGGCATTTTTTCACCTGAAGGCCGATTTGGCCATCGACCGTATCGAGAAGATCTTCGACCTCCTGCCGCCGCGATTTGAGGAGCCCGTGGCGCTCATCAAGCTCTTCGAGCGCAGTTCTGATCTGCTCACGGATTTCATCAGAGGCCTGCATCGACTGGGCCGTGGCTTTCCCAAGTTCCTGGATCGACTTGGCGACGCCCTTGTCCAGCCGCTGAAGACCTTTCAGCCGGGCTTGCAACTGTGCGCAGTAAAGCAGCGCACCAAGGGACGTCATGAACAACAGGGCGTCGGCGTAGAGGGGGAGAGAATCAAACATCAGCGCCTCAAAGCAGGATAAACTCAGTGATCAGAACTTGCTTGAGAGAGGCGCCGAGCACCTCTCCCGCGGACTCTTCGATCGTGGAACGCAACGTATCGAGCCCCTCTGGCGAGTTCAGAGTCTGTGCATCGATCAGGCGAATGGTGGAAATGAGATCATTGCGGAGCTGGGGCCGTTTTTCCTCTGTGTACTCTGCGTCGGTCACCTCGAGCGCGATCGCCACGTTGAGGCGCGGTAGCTTCCGCCGGATCTGGTTGGGCGCAGGTAGGGAGATGATAATCGGCTCAAGCGCGACGATGGTGGTGGTGTTCTCGTCCTCGCCCTTTTTGCCTTTTTTCTTTTTGCCCTTGGGCTTCGCTTTGGCTTTGGCAGGCTCTTCGCCATCCGCCATCTCCGCCTCGGCGACGATCTCTTCCTCTGGCCCCATCCCGAGAAGCCCAGGGATCACGCCGGTGAACCAACCCGCAGCGCCGCCGCCCAGCACCACTGCGGCGCCCACACCGGCAAGGATCAACGGTAGACCACCGCCCTTGGATCCGGCTTCTTCCTCTTCTGAACTGTTGTCATCGACCTCGGCCATAACCACCTCTGGTATCCCATGGTTGTGGTATCTCAACCATAAGTAAACACTCTGTTAAGCCTTCCTTCCCAATAACCACCTGTGGTTGAGGAAGACGAGGGTATGAAACGTTACCTAGACATGTTGCAGGCCCTAAGCCTGCGTCAGCAGATCACCGGCGTGATCGGCATCGCGGTGGTGGCCCTGCTCATGACCACGATGATCCGTATGGCAACGACCCCGCGGATGGCGCTCCTCTATGCAGGGCTCGACCCCACCGCCGCGGGCGAGGTCGTCACCGCCCTTGACCAAGAAGGTGTCCCCTTCGAGGTCCGCGGCAACAGCATCTACGTTCCGCAATACAACCGCGATCAACTGCGCATGATGCTCGCAGGACAAAGCCTCCCCACACCGAGCACGGAAGGTTATGAGCTGCTCGATCGGCTCGACGGATTCTCGACGACGTCTGAGATGTTCTCCGTCACCTATTGGCGGGCAAAGGAAGGCGAGCTCTCCCGGACCTTGATGACCATCCCGGGGATCCGCGCGGCGCGGGTGCATATCGGGACCGGTCAGCGCACGGCCTTTGTCAGGTCCGATGAAAGACGCACCGCGTCGGTCACCGTCACCGCTCCCGCCGGGCTCGACGCATCGCAGGTGAAAGCCGTCCGCTTCCTGACCGCCCTCGCCGTGCCCAACCTCAACGCTGACGATGTTGCCGTCATCGACACCGCCCGCGGCCTTCTCACAGCCGAGAGCGGGGCCATGGGTGCCCCGGCAGTCGACGAAGATGCGCGCGCCCAGTCCCTGGAAGCGGACATCCTTCGCCTGGTGGAAGCCCGCGTCGGCATGGGCAACGCAAGGGTCAACGTCTCCATGGAGCTCGGTCGCCGCCGCGAAGAGATCGCCGAGCGCGCTGTCGACCCCGCCTCTCAAGTCATCATGTCGAGGATGACCGAAGCTGATCAGTCCACAGAGCGCGGCACCAACCGCGCTGTCACCGTCGCTTCAGATCTACCCGACGGCGAAGCAGAAGGCGCCGACGAATCCTCTGAAAGCAGCATGACGCGCGAAGAGGTGAGCTTTGCCGTGACCACGACGGACCGGCGCATTGAACTCCTGCCCGGAAGCGTCGAGCGGATGTCGATCGCCGTCCTGCTCGACCAAAAACTGGACGAAGAGGGCGCGCCGATCGAACGGACGCCGGAAGAAATCGAAGACCTGCGCCTCCTCGTCGAAGCTGCGGCTGGGGTGAACCCCGCGCGAGGGGACATCGTCACCATCCGTTCCATGCCCTTCGACCGGACGTTTGCGGAGCTCCCCCAAGAAAGCGCTGGCCTCATGGGAGACCTCTCGCTGATGCGGTTTGCTGAGCTTGGAGTTCTCGCCGTCACGCTTCTCCTCTTTGGGCTGATGGTCGTGAAGCCGGTCCTGAAGCCTGCGAGCAACGACAACGCGGCCGAGGCACTTTTGATCGCCGATGGCAACGACACAGCCGGCGAGCTGATGATGACGCAAGACCCCGTCGCGATGCTGCGTGAGGCAAGCACCGAAAGGCCCGACGCCGCAGCCGCCCTTCTCAATGCATGGTTGGAGGAAGAAGCCGCATGAGCACCACCACTGTCAAAGTTCCCGACATGAACCTACCGCCCGCCATCTCTGGCCTGACGGTGGAGTTATCCGTCCGTATCGGGACCAGCCTCCTGACACTAAAAGAACTCGGCGCCCTCAACGCGGGCTCCCTTCTCACGCTCCGTGAGAGCGCCGATCGGCCACTTGAGCTTTGCGCGAACGGCAACGTCATCGCCCGCGGTGAGCTTGAGGAAACCGATGACGGCGAAGGACTCGCCCTTCGGATCACGGAAATCGTAGGCAGCGTCGCCGGATGACGAGGCTGGCGCTCCTCCTGACCTTGCTTGTCGCCCTCTGGCCTGTCGGCGCTGCGGCACAGGATGGGACAACGGAGGTAGCGCCGGAGGTGGAAACCTTTCTTGAGGACACCCGCTCGCTTCGGCAGGTGATCCTTCCCAGCGTTGCCCTTGTCACGGTGCTGAGCATTGCGCCGGGCATTCTGATGATGGTGACCTGCTTTCCCTTCATCACCATCATTTTCTCGTTCCTGCGTCAGGCACTGGGCCTTCAAACAGCGCCGCCCGCGATGATGCTCACCAGCCTCGCCCTCTTCCTCACATACTTCATCATGGAGCCGGTGTTCAGCGAGGCCTGGACAGTGGGGATCAAACCACTCATCGACGGCGAGGTGACTGAGATCGAGGGGATGGCTGACGCGCTGGGTCCGTTCCGTGACTTCATGGTCTCTCGCGTTGATCAGGACACGCTCTACCGATTGGGTGACGCCATCGAGCGCCCTGTCAACGACACGGCTGCGGCCGACATCTCGATTCTGATCCCGAGCTTCATGCTGTCAGAGATCACCCGTGCCTTTCAGATCGGCTTTGCGATCTTCCTTCCCTTCTTGGTGATCGACCTGGTGGTCGCCTCCGTCCTCATGGCCATGGGCATGATGATGGTACCGCCCGCTGTGGTCTCCCTCCCGTTCAAACTCGCCTTCTTCGTCCTTGCTGACGGTTGGGTGAAGATCGTTGAAGCCCTTCTGAGAGGATACAGTCCGTGAGCGAAGCAGCGCTTGTCAGCCAACCCCAGCCCGCAAGCCAGGATGTGGATATCCCAAAACTGACAGCAGCCCAGCGGGCCGCGGTCATCCTCTCGCTGCTTGATCCCGACAACGCGCGTTCGCTGGCTGAAGGGTTCGACGATGGCGCGGCCGAGCGAGCGATCGGAGCATTCGAAAGCCTACGGATCGTCGACAAGCGCGCGCTCCTTGAAACCATCGCCGCCTTTGTCGCGGCGGTGAAGGACGAGGTGCCTGTGGTCGCTGGCGGTGCTCGGCGAGCGGAGCAATTGGCCGAGGCCTTGACCCCGCCGCCTGCAGAAATCGTCGAGACACCGCCCGAGCTGACCGATAGTGGCTCCATCGACGAAGGTGCCGACGCCGACGCCGTCTGGGCCTATGTCAGAAAGCTCGAGCCGACCCAGTTGGCCGCTCTCATCGGCGCAGAACGCCCCGCCGTCATCGCCGCCGTGATCCAGCGCCTTGACCGGAAGAGCGGAAGCGCTGTCCTCGGACAATTGGAACAAGGCACCGCCGTTCAGGTGGTGAAGCAAGTCATGAGCGGCCGGCAACCTGCGCCGCGCACCTATGAAGCCATCGCCGAATCCCTCCGCCGCAACGCCGAGGGCCGCCTGGCCGTCGCCACGGAGCCAGAAGGCGATCCATCCGCGCAACTGGCGGAGATGTTCAACTGTCTGCCTGCGGCGCAACAGGATGCGATCCTTGAACCCCTACGCTCGGAACTCCCTGAAGAGACGAAACTCGTCGAGGAACGCCTCCTGCGCTTCGCCATTCTCCACGAACGCCTGCCCAAGACCTTCGCCCCCACGATCTTCCGCGAGGCACCGCAGGACATTCTCGACAAAGCCCTCAAGCACGGCCTTGAGCATCAGCAAGACGCCGCCGATTTCCTCCTCGGCAGCATCTCCCAGCGCCTCGCCGAACAAATCCGGGAGCGGATCGACGAGATGCGGAAGATCAGCCACGAAGATGGTGAAACCGCGCAGACGGAGCTCCTCGGCATGCTGTTCGGCTGGGCCGACGAGGGCCGCTTCACCTTCAAAGATCCTGACGAGGAGGCCTAACCCGCCTTACGCCAAGCCAACGATGCCGGTCGCGGTGGTGCCCGTCGCCCGGACCCGGGTCGCAAGGATCGCATATTGCACACCTGGCTGCAGTGCCGGCAAGGTCACCGTGTCGCCTTTGGTCGTGACGACGCTGACATTCCCTGCACCTGCGACCATCAGACCACGGACCGGAAAGGCAAGATCACTCCCGTCATTGGGCGTCACAGACATGCCGCGGGCTGGCGGGCTTTCGAGGCCGGGCTCATGGTTGGTAAAATCCGTCATCGGGCGGTCCTTTCACTTATCTCGGGCCGAATTATCTCTCCTCTCGACGGGACGGGGATAAGTTGATCCGCCCACGGGCTGAAGGATGGCCTTCAAATCAGGTGAAACTCGCGATACACTCACCTTCCAGGGCGTCATCAAAGAGGCAGGTCCATGTCGAAGTTCCGCGTGCTCGGAAAAGATGTTCACACCACGTATATTCCGATGAACTTCGCCAAGACGGCGGCCAGCCAGCTTTGGGCCGGCGCCAGCGACGCTGCCTCCTCGGCCAAGGCAGCGATGAAGGTCGGCCTCCTCGACGAGATCGCCCAGGCCTATTTCCAGGCCGCCGACGAGGAATATGACGGCTCGGAGATTGAGCTCAACGACGTCAAAAAGGCGATCCTCTATGCCATGGGCAAAAAGGGGACGAAGGCGACCCGGCGCGCGATGAAGTCGACGGTGAAAACCGGGCTCCAGGTCGCGGGCACGGCCACGGGCGCAACGGTGGGCTCAATCGTCCCCGTCGCCGGAACCGCCGTGGGCGGAGTGGTGGGCGGCGCGAGCCTCACCTCCCTTGTCACCCCGGTCGACATGCTGATCCGTACAACGAAATATGGGTACAAAAAGGCGATGGGCACCCAGGGCGTCCACCGCAGTCAGGCCGCGGCCAGCCTCTATTACTATGGTGGCCTCATGTATTACGCCGGGTCCAACGAAACCAACGACCCCCGCCGCTATGCTGCGCTTGAGGCGCTCATCGTCCTCCTCGACGTGGAGCTAGAAAGCGTGATGGCGAACCAGGATCTGGAGCGCATCGCGAAGCGACTGAAATCGGTGTAAACGGACGGCTGCTATCGAGGCTTGCCCGGCATTGTTCAGGCGCGATACCCTTCATCGCGAGGGGAAACAGCGATGGACAGGAAAGACCTCAACTTTGACGCGCTGTGGAAGGCCTATCCGTTCAGTGAACGCGCGGATCAGGGCACGGAAAATCCGGGCGGAACGGTAGAAGAGATCAACAAGCTCGTGGGCGGGCATGTCGAGCTCAATGATTTTGAGAACATGTGCGCCGTCCGCATGTCACGCGCCCTCAATTACGCCGGTTGGCCAGTTCCCCCACACTATAAGCATAAGGTGATGAAGACCTTCTCTGTCGGCGGCGCCGATAAGAAATGGTACATGTTCCGTGTGCGTGAGTTACGCAACTACCTCATCCGAGAGCTGGGCAAGCCCGACGTCGCCCGCCCGTCGAAGAAATGGAGCACCGATGTGCGCATCGACTTTCTGAAGCGTCGCGGCATCATCATTTTCGACGTCCCCGATTGGAAAAACGCCACCGGCCACGTCACCCTGTGGAAGGACGACAAACCGGCGGACCGAGAATATTTCGAGAAAGCCACCAAGGTGGAGCTGTGGAGGATCGACTCAAAATCCACACCGATCACCATCAACCCCGACGGCACTCGAACCGCAAGCAGCACCGCGTTTTAGATGGGGTTTGAAGCCTAGCCCGCCTTGACCCACGACGTCAGCGAGACATGGTTGACACGGAGCGATCGAACGAGCATGTGCCAACGCGCAACTGATGGAGGCGATCATGGCGAAACGCACCAAAGACTTCGACGACCTCCCCTCCTTTCGAGGTGACGTCTAAGCGCCGCAAGGGCTTCCCCAGCGAAACCAACGTCAAACGCGGCCACCGGTTCATCCGTGGCGGCGACAAAGAACTCGTCGAGAAACTCGGCCGGAACGATCCGTGCCCGTGCGGTTCCGGACGGAGCTTTCAAGAAGTGCTGCCTCAAGGGAGGCAGATTTCGATGGGAGCAATAGGAATGATTATTGGCGGTAGGTCACCTGAGTATCGGCTTTGTCGCGCGGCGTTTGAAAGCGCTCTCTTAGCGGAGAGCCCGTGAGCACCTCCACAAATCAGCAGGCCACAAAGGAGACGGTACCCAGCACCCCCGCTCCTGCTGACCTTTACAGGGTATGCGAATTTCATGTGTGGGGACAACACGTCGCCAAGACGACGTAGGCAGACTCTGACCGCCAAAACAACGCTTACTTATTATTTGCTGTGAGAGCCGCCTCGAATATGTGCCTTTCCTTTGTCGGTAAGTCGCCAAGCAGACTTTGTACCTCTTAATTCAGGAACACGTTCAATCAGTCCTGCGTCACGCAGCTTGTAGAATTCTTGCTTTACCGCATTTTCTGACTTGATCCCTGTTAAGTCGCGAGCCTGCCGGTTCATTATTTGCTCATTGATTTCGAGGAAACCGAGCACCGCTTCACTAGGAGTTGCTAGGGGTTTATGAGGGAGGGTGACAGAAACATAGTTGCCGTCTTCCGCCACTATTGGCCGCTGCAGCCCGAACTCCTTCATCTTCTGAAAGGTGGTATTCAACCCCTCTCCGAGATCTTTATTCGGAGGGTCAGAATATCTACTTAAGGTACCTACAATTTTTGGATTTCTGGAGTAGCGCGCCTCTAGTATGTTATCCACCCTAACGTAGCCTGGAAGCCTACCAGGACTCCTGATTTCGATGCGATTGTCAAAGATGAGGATTTGAACATCGTCAGAGATCGAGTAATCACGATGAATGATAGCGTTGACAACAGTCTCCCATATCGCTTCCGGCGGATATTTAACTGTTTTCAGCCCGTCCTTTGCCCACAACTTAACACTGGACATAATAGTTGTGATAGCAGTTACCGATTCTTGAATGACCGAGTATAACGGACCCTCCAAGGTTTTCGTATTTGCAAGGTGGTCGCGCTCTGGATCGTCTTCCCGGGTCTCATAGCGGGCAATCCGTACTGAGCACTTCTTGGGCAAGACCGTCGATGGCGAAGGATGGAACAACAACAAACCTGCGACCCGTGGGCGCCATGTGTTATGCTCAAGCAGGTTTCGATTTACACAGAAATCCAACGGATCAGTCTTTGGGGCGTATCCTGCCAAGAATTCTCCTAGCTCCGGCGCATCGACAACCACGTCCGGGGGCACAATATCCACCAGTGTATCTTCATACGAAGATGCGCCCTTTGCGAACCCGAGTGCTGAGATCTTATCGGGGTCTTTGATTTTGAGAGACTGCGCCCCCTGCCGCTGGTAAACATCGTTTGCTGACGTTCTGGCAACCTCGCCGCTTTTTTCAACAATCACCCTAAGGATAAATCCGGAAAAATCTAAGCACCGTATAACCTCATATCTAACGTCTAGTGAGGGTGTTAAATTGAAGAGGCACTGCAAGAGGCCATTGCAATCCTCTATTTTTTCAAATCCTTCCCACCTCTTCGCAGGATCTGACTCGTCGCTATCATCTTTGATACCAATTAGAACTTCGCCACCGTCAGAATTAGAGAACGCTACAGCAAGCTTCTCCAACTGAACGCCCGATACCGAGCGCGCTTTTCGATCCAAGAAGTGAGACTCTTCTTGTTGAGCTAACTTAATTGCCTCAGACTTCGATATGTCGCGCGTTTGCAATCTGCGATCTCCGCAAATAACTATAGCTACTTAATCCAACGGGTGCCGTAACTATTCTTCAATCCACATCTACGTAAAGCTTGTCGCCTTTGTCGCGGTAGAGCTGGCTCATCTCTTTCATACCCTTCTCCCGCTCCGCATCGGACATGCGTTCGAGGTCGGCTTTTTCGTTGTCTGAGAGGCCGCCGGCGTAGTCGCGGACGTCTTGGGTGATCTTCATGCTGCAGAATTTGGGGCCGCACATGGAGCAGAAATGGGCGGTCTTGTGCGCCTCTTTCGGCAGGGTCTGGTCGTGGAAGTCCCGCGCCGTTTCCGGGTCGAGGGAGAGGTTGAACTGATCCTCCCACCGGAACTCAAACCGCGCGCGGGAGAGCGCATCATCCCGCAGCTTTGCCGCCGGGTGCCCCTTAGCAAGGTCCGCCGCATGCGCCGCGAGCTTATAGGTCACGACACCGACCTTCACATCATCCCGGTTCGGAAGGCCCAAATGCTCCTTAGGCGTGACATAGCATAGCATCGCCGTGCCGAACCAACCGATCATCGCCGCGCCAATGCCTGACGTGATGTGGTCATAGCCCGGCGCGATGTCCGTGGTGAGTGGTCCGAGGGTGTAGAACGGCGCCTCGCCACACTCCCGCAGCTGTTTGTCCATGTTTTCCTTGATCTTATGCATCGGCACGTGGCCAGGCCCTTCGATCATCACCTGAACGCCGTGGTCCCAGGCGATTTTCGTCAGCTCACCGAGGGTCTCAAGCTCCGCAAACTGCGCACGATCATTGGCGTCGGCGATCGAGCCCGGACGCAAGCCATCACCAAGCGAGAAGGTGACGTCATAGTCGCGCATGATCTCGCAGATCTCAGCAAAGTTCGTGTAGAGGAAGCTCTCTTTGTGATGCGCCAGGCACCACTTCGCCATGATCGAGCCGCCGCGCGAGACGATGCCCGTCACACGATCCGCCGTCAGATGGATGTAAGGCAGGCGCACGCCGGCATGCACGGTGAAATAGTCGACCCCCTGCTCGCACTGCTCAATCAGCGTATCGCGATAGACCTCCCAAGTGAGGTCCTCTGCCACGCCGTTCACCTTCTCGAGCGCCTGGTAGATCGGCACGGTCCCGATCGGCACCGGTGAGTTGCGCAGGATCCACTCGCGGGTGTTGTGAATGTTCTTGCCCGTCGAGAGGTCCATCACCGTGTCCGCGCCCCAGCGGGTCGCCCAGACCATCTTGTCGACCTCTTCTTCCACCGAAGACGTAACGGCCGAGTTGCCGATATTGGCGTTGATCTTGACCAGGAAATTCCGGCCAATGATCATCGGCTCGGCTTCGGGGTGGTTGATGTTGACCGGGATCACGGCCCGGCCTTGTGCGACCTCATCCCGAACGAATTCAGGCGTCACGAATTCCGGGACGGCCGCGCCGAAGCTCTCGCCATCCGCCGCGCGGAGGCTCGCGCCTTCTGCCGCGGCTTTCCGGCCGAGGTTTTCGCGGATGGCGATGTATTCCATCTCTTCGGTGATGATGCCCGCGCGTGCAGCCTCAAGCTGTGTGCGGATTTTGCCCGTATAGCGCTTTGGCTGCGGCACGTTGGGGAAGGCGCGCGCGAGGTAGTCGCCGGTGGCGCCGCCATTGTCCTCGGGCTTCACATCCCTGCCCGTGTAGCTCTCATGATCCCGCCGCGCGATCCAGCTCGCTCGCGCGGGGCGCAGGCCCTTTTCGACATCAGCTTCGAAGTTTTCTTCCGTATAAGGGCCAGAAGGATCGTAGACCGGCAGCGGCGCCTCACCCGAAGAGGGGTGCAGAATAATGTCGCGCACAGGTGCCTTGACGTCCTCGAACCGGTCCGACTGGACATAGCGCTTGAACGAGCTCGGCAGTGGACCTGTCGTTACTTTGGGGGTTTCGAAATCCGACTGCTTGGTAGGCTTGTTCATTGGTTTTGCTCCTTCAGGGCGCTGATCAACGCCTCGTCGTTCAAGTTAATCCAGATACTTTTTGAGACAGCGATCGCTTCGCCATCGAGGGTCACAAGGGCGCTGTAGGCGCCGAGCTTCCGGCCCTCAGCCTTGCCTGGCCAGCCCATGGCCATGAGCTCTTCACCAGGCTCCGGCCGACGTTTAATGTCTGCCGAGAGACTGCCGAGCAGGACGAGCCCCTCGTCGAGGCGCAGGGCGTAGGCCGAAGGACAATCAAGCGCCGCCCACAGATACTCAGTAGCGACGAGACCGTCCTCATCGGCAAGACTGGCATCGGGCTTCCAAAGATCGGCGTTGATGGACGTCCCTTCGATCGGCCCCGAAAAGATCCGAAGGCCGTCGCCTGGCTCGCGCTTGCGGCCGCACACGAAGCAATAGGGCAGGATCAGGGGCATATCGGCGAACGCCGTCCGCGCCTCATCGAGCCTATCCAAGGGAGGAAGCTCCGGCACATCGATATCGAAACTGGTGGCCCTTGCCGTCGCGATGATGGCGCCGCCGTCGCGTAAGACCGCTTCGTGGCCATCACCCTCAATCGTCAGTGGGCGCTCGAGCGGCGGCATCGACCGAAGGCGCGCCTCCGCGGGGCCGTCAATGAGCTTGGCCAGAAGCCCTGATACATACCCGCCATTGCCAGAGTTCTTCGGCCCGCAGAAGCGCTGCGCGATGGATAAGGTCCCGGTGCCGCCGACAAGCGGATCAATCGACATGGCCGTTCCTCCGCCGGTCTTAACCGGATCAGGTTCTAAGGGTGCGTCTCAACCCCGGATTCGGGGTGCCCCTCGGCAAGTTGTCAGGAGATAGCGGCGAAGGACCCGTTTGTCCAATCAGCCCGCTGCGGAAACTTGGGGACCTGTCTGCGGAGAATTGAGGACGGCTCCAGCCGCCTCACGCAGCACATCGAGCCGCACGGGCTTGGTCACATAGGCGGCAAAGCCCTGGGCCAGGTAGCCGTCGATTTCGTCAGGCATAGCATGGGCCGACACAGCGATCACAGGCGCCAAACCGCCCTCTGCATAGTCGGCCTTGAGCCGCTGCAGCACCTCCACCCCGTCCATCTCAGGCATCGAGATATCGAGAAGGACGAGGTCAAACTGATCAGCGGCATAAAGCTCAAGACCCTCCGCGCCAGAATGGGCGACGACGGAGGTGGCGCCGAGACGATTGAGCATGGACCTGAGGACCGCGAGGTTGACCGGGTTGTCATCGATCGCAAGCACCTTGAGACCTTCAAGCTCTTTGATCGGTGATGACGCACGCGGCAGCTCACCTTGGCTTGCGGCGGCCCCTTGCGGCAGAGAAAGACCAATGTGGAACGTCGAGCCTCGACCAAGGGTGGAGGTGACGCTCAGTGTACCTCCCATCGCTTCAACGAGCCCTTGTGTGATCGTCAGGCCAAGACCGCTGCCGCCATAGCGCCGGGTCGTTGAGCTATCCGCTTGCGTGAACGGTTGGAACACGCGGCCGACCTGTTCCTCATCCATCCCAATGCCTGTATCCGCGACGGTCACAACAAAGGCATCGCCGCCCCGTTGGGGGGCCGTCACGGTGATATGCACCGAGCCTTCTTTGGTGAACTTCACAGCGTTGCCGGCCAGGTTGTGCAAAGCCTGAACGAGGCGATGCTCATCACCGACCCGCATGTCAGCCACACCCAAGTCGAAGGTCATACCAAAGCTGAGGTCTTTGCTCTCCGCTTCGGCCGCGTGAAGGCGTGTGACACGATCAAGAACACTCTTGAGGCTGAATGGTTTGTGCTCAAGCACGATCTTACCAGCCTCAATCTTCGACGCATCGAGCACGTCATTGAGGAGAACCATCAGAAGATCGCTGGCCTGTTGCATCACAGCGATATGCCCCTTGGCGTTCTCCGACAACTCTTCTGCATCCAACGCCTGGGCCATGCCGATGATGCCATTCATCGGTGTCCGGATTTCATGGCTCAACGTGGCGAGGAATTGCGATTTGGCGAGGCTCGCGCTTTCCGCCACGCGGCTGCGCTCTTCTGCTGCCACCTGGGCGTGCCGAAGGGCGAGACTGTTGCGGCTGTAGGTTTTGAAAGCAAGAACCAAATGCGCCGTATACGATGTTGTTGCCCAAAGAAGGACCACGACCAACACCCAGTCGATCCGCGGCTGGCCAAAGAAGTGGAGCATAGGCAGGGTAAAGAGCAACACCATAGGCGGGATGAAGCCGCTTAAGAAAACCCCGCGCTCATGGTGGGTATGCAGAACAGCGTGGAGCATCGAACCAGCGAGCCACAGCATCGCCATGATCTGGTACTCTTGCTCACCCGCGAACCATGCGCATGCCCCCACCATCGCGTAGGCGCACCCCGCCTGAACGATCGACAGACGAACAGACAGCAGCTCGCGCTCCGTTATCGACGTTCGTGACCGGGGGGTGAGCACGCAAGTCCGCCAGACAAAGTGGTCGAGCGTTTGGCTGCAAAGCACAATGATGGACGCAATGATCGGCAGCCATCCGTCATGCGCGAGGAACAGGAACGTCAAACCGCAAGCGGCAAGCACCATACGGATGCCGAGCTGGGCCCGCCGTGCCACGCCCGCCGCCTTGATACCAAGGAAGCGTTCCTCGTCCGTCACCTGAATGGCGGAGGTCCCAAGCACAACAACTGCCCCAATACTCTGGAAAGATTATGGGGAAGTATGCGTTAAGGGCAGCTGAAACTGCTCATTACAGCTTTCAATAATGGCGAATGCTGCACTGCAACTATGCGCCAAAGGGATCTTTCACCAAGATCACGTCTTCCCGCTCAGGCGAGGTCGACAAGAGAACCACCGGCCGCTCGACGAGCTCTTCGATGCGCCTGACATACTTCACGGCTTCAGCGGGAAGGTCTGCCCAAGAGCGAGCCCCGGCCGTTGAGCCTTCCCAGCCTGGCAGGGTCTCATAGATCGGCTTGGCCTTGGCCTGCGCCTCGGTCGAGGCTGGCAGGTAGCCATAGGTCTCGCCGTCGATCTCATAACCGACGCAAACGTCGAGGGTTTCCATCCCGTCGAGAACATCAAGCTTGGTGAGGGCGATCCCGTCGATGCCCGCGACCATGAGGCTTTGCCGCACCAGCGCCGCATCGAACCAGCCGCAGCGACGCTCCCTGCCTGTGACCGTACCGAACTCGTGGCCTTTCTCGCCGAGATGCCGCCCGATCTCATCGTCAAGCTCTGTCGGAAACGGGCCAGAGCCCACCCGTGTGGTGTAGGCTTTGACGATACCAAGCCCGTAGGCTTCGCCGGCCACGCCAAGGCCTGTGCCCGTGGCCGCTTGGCCAGCCACCGTGTTCGATGACGTGACATAGGGATAGGTGCCGTGGTCGACATCGAGCAGCATGCCTTGCGCACCTTCGAAAAGGATCCGCTTTCCGGCTTTGCGCGCCTCGTCGAGCAGCTGCCAGACCGGCGTGACGAAGGGCAGAAGGCTCTCCGCTGCCACTTTCAATGTGTCGAGTACGGATGATGCGTCCAGCGGCTCTGCGCCAAAGCCGACCCGCAAAGCGTTGTGGTGAGTCAAAAGGCGTTCAATCCGGGGGCCGAGCGCATCGAGATCGTGCAGATCCGAGACTCGGATCGCGCGGCGGCCCACTTTGTCCTCGTAGGCAGGGCCAATGCCGCGGCCTGTCGTTCCGATCTTGCCTTTGCCGGCCGCCTCTTCGCGCAGGCGATCAAGCTCGCCGTGGAGCGGCAGGATGAGGCAAGCATTCTCAGCCACCGCGAGGTTCACCGGGCTGATCTTCACCCCTTGGCTTTCAAGGAGCTCGACTTCCTTTTTGAAGGCGAGCGGGTCGATCACCACGCCGCTGCCTATCACCGACAGCTTGCCCTCGCGCACGATGCCCGATGGCAGGAGAGAGAGCTTATAGACCTTGCCGTCGATGACGAGCGTGTGCCCCGCATTGTGGCCGCCCTGAAAGCGCGCGACGACATCCGCCCGCGCCGAAAGCCAATCCACAATCTTGCCTTTGCCCTCGTCACCCCACTGGGCGCCGATCACCGACACATGGGCCATGCCAACATCTCCTTCGCGCAAGACGCGGCCCTAGGCCCTCACGCCGCGAAAGAGAAGTGCTGGTTATGCGGGTTGTGGGAGAGCGTGATCGCGAGGACGACTTACCGGGTGATCGCAGGCGCGCACTCACGCCCGAGGTCGACGAGACTGATCAGACCGTCGACACAGGCCCATTGGGTCGGTTCATGTCCGTAGATGATTGTCGCGTCCGTGCGTTGATCAGCAAGGGTCTGCAGGGCCGCGAGGCTGGCAACCGCGTCATCCCGCGAAGCCACTGATCCCGATGGAATTTGTAAGGACAGATTGGCCCGGAGATGCGCGGCGTCAAAGGTGAGCAAGAACATGTCCGTCTCGAGCTCCAGCACAGCAGAGATATGCCCTTTGGTGTGGCCCGGCGTCTCGAACAAAAGCAGGGACCCATCACCAAAGACATCAAAGCTCTGCCCAAGAGCAGGGTCCGGGTGCCATCGCTCATCGATCACCAGCGCATTCATGTCGCGCGCGAGCATCTCGGGCGGGACCCCATAGAGGGCGCGAAACGGGCTCTGAAGATCCTCCAAAGACTTGGTTGTGACCGCCACAGGGGCCCCGGTGTAGCGAAGCAACGCATCCAACCCGCTGATGTGATCGCCATGCAAGTGAGACGCGATGATGTAGCGAACGTCCTCTCCACGCACGCCCAGGGTCTCCAGCTGTGAGACCAGATCATCGCCGGGCTCATGTCGGCAGGGCACCCAGTAGATGGGGCGCAGACCATAGGCACACTCCCCCGCCCTAAGCCCGGTATCAAGAACAACAACACCCTGTTCAGGGTGCCGAACCATGTAAGCGACCGACGGCACCCACTGGGCCTTTTTCAGATGGTCAGGCAAACCGGCTGCCTGCTGATCGATCAGTATGTAAGCGGGAGCCTGCACCCACCCGGTGACGAACGCGTAGGCCTCAATACCGCTATCATACGTATGCTGATTTTTCCCCTCTGTCGCAGGCGATAGTGGCGGCTGGACCAGCGTGACTGTCCCGATCGGTCGCCACACCGCGCAGCCAAGAAGCGGAAAAGCCGCCAACGCCGCAATGACAACCACCAACAACGATTTTTTGATGCCCACACCACGCTCTTTCTCTGAACCGTTGCCTGGACATTGCGAGCGATCGTATCATATGAAAAATGCATAGCATGCATCTAACGAATACATCTTTGATATATGAAGCGGCTCGAAGACCTCGATCTCAACCTGTTGATCTTGCTTCACTGGTTGCTCGAAGAGAAAAGCGTCAGCCGGGCGGCGGGACGCATTGGCATCTCACAGCCGGCGGCAAGCCGTGGGCTTCAGAGGCTACGCGACGCGTATGCTGACGAACTGCTTGTTCGGTCAGGTCGCGGGTATGTTCTGTCGCGCCTCGCCACCTCCATCGCATCCGATCTCGCCGCAAGTGTCGGCCTGTTGCGCCGTGTCGCCAACGCGAAGGCCGAATTCCGTCCAGCCCATAGCCAAGACACAGTGGTCATTGCCGCCAATGACTACCTCGCGCGGATCTGCTCCCAGGCGTGGATCGAGAGCATTGCGCCGCACGCTCCCTCCATGGCGTCGACATGGCGTCCCTTGGAACCGGCGGTCTTGGGAGAACTTGCTGCGGGTACGGTGGACTTTGTTGCGATCCCCGACGCCGCTCGCGCCAACATTCCTGAAGCAGCGTTGCTGCAGGACCTCGTGAGCAAGCCCTTGATCAAGGATCGTTTTGTAGTTTTTGGTCGATCGTCACATGTCATCTTCAAGAAAAGGCCGCTGACGGCAGAAGCCTTGGCGGATCACAACAGCGTGCTTGTTTCGCCGTCGGGATCTGGTCCGGCAATCCTCGATAAAGCTCTTCAATCGCAAGGACTCACCCGCCGCGTTGTACACCGAACATCTGGGTTTACGCACGCAGCGGATCTGGCACTGGCAGCGAACATGATTGCTGTGTTGCCAGAGCGCTTGGCGCAGGAGCAATCAAAAGGACGCTATGCGCCTTTGCCCCTCGACGAGGAGCAGCTGAACAGCAGTCTTGTCTGGCATGCTTCACGAACGAGCGATGAAAGCCACCGCTGGATCCGCCAGCAGCTCTTTAATCACTTCGCATAGGGATGATGCTGCCTACTGTGTGGCCTCGGCCCAAGCTTCGATGAGGTCGTCGTAGCTTTCTGGTTGGTGGTCATAGACCAGAGGCCCTGGCTCTGGTCGGAAACCTGGCATGGATGACGCGGCCCAGAGATGACCGACGGGCACGAGCCAGCTTGTGTCATCGAGAGTGCCTGCCTTGATGTTCACCGTGTCCCGCTCAGGACGCTGATGGATCAAACGGCTGCCGCAGGAGGGGCAAAAGAGGCCCTCCACCGGCGGGGCGTGCGGATCAGGCCGCGTGGCCACGCCCGTCACCCCGCGGATCACAACGCTCTCCTTTGGCACACGGAGGGACATACCAAAAGCGCTCGAAGACTGTTTCTGACACTCCGTACAGTGACAGGCGTAGAGGGTCAGCGGCTTGGCATGCACCTCATAGCGCACCGCCCCGCACTGACAGCCGCCGGTGAGCGGGAGCGGCGGGATTTTGATCCTAGGCTGATCACTCATCGGCCATGGGACCACCGAACGCCGTGCCAAAAAAGTCACCGGCGAACCAGGTCGGGGCCTCGTCCATATCGGCGACATTGGCGATGATGCCGGTGTTGAGCTTGGCGAAACGTTCGAGCTGATCAAACATCACAAGGTCAAGCTCGTCTGAGGGCTTATGGTAATGGGTTGCGAGAAACGCCGGAAACTCTTCCGCACCGCGACCACCGAAGCCGACAAACAAAAAGAGCGAGGGCACCCCCTGTTTGACGAAACTGTAGTGATCCGACCGGGTGAAAAGCCCCTGCTCGGGCACAGGATCTGGCGTCAGCTGCACCCCGAGGGCGCCGGTGGCCTCAGCCACAACAGGCCCAAGGGTCGAACGCTCCGCCCCAAAACCAATCAAATCCTCAAACGCATAGGTGAGGATGGGCATATCGAGGTTGATATTCGCCGCATACCGCGTGTCCGCCACGGGATTGTGGCGGGCGAGGTAGTCCGATCCCAGAAGACCCTTCTCCTCAGCCGTAACGGCCGCAAAAAGAACCGGGCGAGCAGGCGGATCCGCGGCCAAGACGGTGGCCGCTTCGAGGAGAGAAGCCACGCCAACCGCGTTGTCCATCGCGCCGTTGTGGATCCGATCATCGCCAACGCCGCTCACACCCACATGATCGAGGTGAGCGGTCACCACGACGAGCTCATCAGTAAGCGAAGGGTCCGTACCCGGCAAAAGTCCCACAACGTTGGGGCTTTCAAAATCAAGAACGCTGTTGTCGAAGCGCATCGAGACCCGAAGCCCCGTGTCAAAGGCCTCCATAAGGCCCTCGTCGATTTCAGCCGTAGCGGCAACCTCTTGCCAGTCCTGACCTATACTGGCGAACAGCTTGGTGGCCCCAATCTGTCCCATGATCAGACCACCGATAATGTTCGGCGCGTTGGAATGGGCATCGCCCTCCGCGTTCACCCACCGCAAGGTCGCAGCCCGCGCTGCACTCGCAGCAAAGGACTGAAATGTCCGGCGCTCTTCTTCGAAACTTGGTAGCAAAAGGCGAATGACGCCCACCGCGCCCTGCTCTGACGCCATCCGGTTTTGCACGCTGCGGTAATGCGCAAGCTCTTCAGACGGAAGGAATTTGGGGGCGCCCCAGATGAGCGCGACGACTTTACCGTCGACATCGATATCGGCGTAGTCATCGCGGCCATACTTGTCCGAGACAAAGCCGTAACCAGCGAAAACCACCGGCACATCGTCCAGGGTCGCCGTGATATGGGTCGAGGCGCCAAGGAAGTCTGTGTTCGCCTCCCATTCAACCTCGTCGCCGCCAGTCATCGACACCATGGCGCCGCCATAGAGATTGGATTTGAACGCGCGGAAGGTCACGTTCTGGAAGTAGCTGTCATCGTCGCCCACCGGGCGGAGGCCCAGTTCGCCGAACCGCTCTGCGACATAATCCGCCGCCAGGTCGTAGCCAGGCTCGCCGGCCTCACGCCCCTCCAGTTCATCGCTCGCAAGGTAGGCCACGTCAGCCTTGAGCCGTTCGATGACCGAGGGATCACTCGCCTCGCTGACCGTCTGCGGCTCAAAAGCTGCCAAGTCCTGGGTTTGCGGCGCGTTTCCGCAAGCGGCTGCGACAGCGGCCAATCCTATGATGAAGGGAAATCTCATCGCGTCTTTTGATTTATCCAAGTGATCCAAGACGCTGCCCCTAGCACAGGGGGTGCGTCTCGCCAGCCGCTTGCGAGCAGTTGTGAGGCGAACTACGCCGCGGTGATGTCTCACTCCATCGCTCCTCCCCAAGAACCCAATCGTGCCGATTGGCTAATGTGGGCAGCGGTTGCGTTCGTCGGAGGCTCCGCGCCGGCTGCGATCAATGTCGCGATCGAAGGCGCGCCGCCAGCGATCATCGCCGGCGTCAGGCTGTGGCTCGCGACCCTCGTCTTGGTTGCTTTCACGCTGGGAACGGGACGGCCCCTCTTAGGCATGAAGACCAAAGGTGACGCGGTGGCCTGGGCCTATGCGGCCGCTGCAGGGGCAACGGGTTACGCCCTGCCTTTCACGCTTTTTCCGCTGGCCCAGCTCGAGGTCTCGTCGATCATGGCAGGGATCTTCATGTCCTTCCTGCCTGTGATCACGGTGCTGGTCGCAGCCGCCTTTGCGGGGGAACCGCTGACGAAGCGATCACTAGCTGGGGTGCTGGTCGGCACGGTCGGTGTTCTGATCTTGATCGGCCCTGCCGCGCTGACCGGCGCCGAGGGCACGCTCTATGGTCAAGCGCTATTGATGCTTGCCATCCTTGGTTATGCGGCGACGGGCATCGTCATGCGCCGGGCGCCAGAAGTCCCCGTGCGAAGCTTCACCACTGCGATGATGCTGTGCTCGGCCGTCATAACGACACCGCCAATGTTCTTTGCCGATTGGAGCGCGGTGAATGGCCAGGGCCTATGGGCGCTGGCCTATTTGGGCCTGGGTCCGACCGGCCTGACCGCGATTTGCGTGGTCACAGTGGTCCGCAGAGCCGGCGCGAGTTTTCTTTCCACGAGCGCTTACGTCGCGCCGGTGGTCTCTGTCGTCTTAGGGATCTTCATCTTTTCAGAAGCCTTCACGCTCAACCAAGCTGTCGGCCTTCTGACGATCTTCCTCGGCATCTCACTGACGCGCGGCGTCTTCGCCCGACTTCAAAAAGAGATCTTGCCCCGGATCATCGTGACGGCGTTCCCCAACAGAAGAACCCGGTCACCCGACGAGTAACAAACGGCATCCCCGCCCCGGGCACTGGCCTGGTGCGCGGTGAGCTCTGTCTTCCCAAGCCGCTCAGCCCAGAACGGCGTCAGCATAGCGTGGGTGGAGCCGGTGAAGGGATCCTCCGGGATACCAATCGACGGAGCAAACAGCCTGCTGACAAAATCGATATCCTGACCGCGCGCGGTCACGCAGACCTCATCCGACGGCACCACCTCGCTGAGCTTTTCGATCGCTGCGAGGTTCGGCGTCAGCCCGCGCACCTCTTCTTCTGTTCCGTAAACGGCAAGAAGGAAGAGACGACCAGCGTAAAGCTCCAGGGGCTCAGCACCAAGTGCGGCTCCCACCGCCGGGTGCAGCTCCACTGGCCCCGGCGGATCAGCGGGGAGATCGAGGGTGTAGCTACTATCGCGCCGCTCGACATGAAGAGGGCCCGACTTGGTCTCAAATGTCAGGCGCTCAGACGTCTCGCCAAGCTCTGTGTACAAAACATGAGCCGAGGCGAGGGTCGCATGGCCACAAAGCGGCACTTCCGCTGCGGGCGTGAACCAGCGCAGATCATAGTGCCCCTCACCTCGCTTCACGAGGTACGCGGTCTCAGCGAGGTTATGCTCAGCCGCGATCTTGGCCAGCACGTCGTCAGGCAACCAGGCATCGAGCATCATGACCGCTGCGGGGTTGCCAGCAAAAGGTTGATCAGTGAACGCATCGACCTGAAAGAAATCATGGGACGTCATGCAGCGGCCCTTTCTTCCATCGCTTTTTCGTAAGCCGAGTTGATCGCTGCCATCCGGTTCTCGGCGATCGACAAAAGCTCCGCCGGAACACCGCGCGCAATCATCACATCGGGGTGGTGCTGCTTCACAAGGTTCCGGTAGGTCGATTTCAGCTCATCAGTTTCGATGTCCGGCTCAACGCCAAGCACCGCATAAGGATCATCATCGTCGAGGCCCACATGCGCCGCCTTCACCCGGCGGAAGCACGCATCGCTCATATCGAAGGCGACCTTGGTGACTTCCAAAAGCTCGAGCTCACCAGGGTGGAGCACCCCGTCCGCCATCGCCACGTGGAAAAGGCAATCAAGGACATCCTCGAGGACAGAGGTCTCTCCGGCAAAAAGCTTGCCCACTTGCCGCGCATAGCTGTCAAAGCCCGCAACGTCAGCCTTGGCGAGATCATAGATCATCCGCACCCGCGATTCTTCGCCCTCGGGAACGGAGAAGAAATCACGGAAGGCACAGAACTCGTCCTCGGTCGCTATGCCATCAGCCTTCGCCATCTTTGCCGAAAGACCAATGAGGGCGATCGAGAAAACAGCGGCATCGCGTTTGCGCTTCCGCTCTTCCATCGCCTCCATGACAGCGCCGAGGGTTTGCTCCCTGGCTGCCTCGAGAATGGCAGCTATTCGTTCCCACAAAGTCATAACCACCCCCGTCTGCACGAAACGGGCGGACGGTTCCATGTCTTCCGTGTTAGGAACCCGTCATGAGCATCACGACCACCAACCCCGCGACCGGAATCCTGATTGAAGAGTTCGAACCCTTAAGCGCCGACGCGATTGAGAACGCGCTCGCCGCCGCCGAGGAGGCGGTTGATTCGCTGCGCGCCATGCCGCTCAGCGACCGGGCCGCAGCGCTCTTCCGCCTCGCAGATCTCTTGGATGAGCGCCAAGAAGCGCTGGCTTTCACGGCCACGCAAGAAATGGGGAAAACGATCACCGCGGCCCGCGCCGAGGTCGCCAAATGCGCCAGCTGCTGCCGCTATTACGCCGAGCACGGCCCGAGCTTTTTGGCGGACGAGGAGGTCGAGATCGCTGATGGCCGGGCCTATGTCGCGCATCTGCCGATCGGGCCCGTGCTGGCTGTCATGCCGTGGAACTTCCCCTTCTGGCAGGTCTTCCGGTTTGCAGCGCCCGCGCTGATGGCGGGGAACCCGGGGCTGCTGAAGCACGCCTCCAACGTCCCGCAGTCCGCGCTTGCGATCGAAGAGGTGATCCGCGCCGCTGGCTTCCCGGAGGGCGCGTTCCAGACGCTGCTGATTGGGTCCGGCGCAGTGGACGGGATCTTGCGCGATCCGCGGGTGCGTGCGGCAACGCTCACCGGTTCAGGCCCTGCTGGCTCCGCCGTTGGCGGCACCGCGGGCACGATGATCAAGCCATCCCTGCTTGAGCTTGGGGGCTCCGACCCATTTATCGTCATGCCCTCCGCCGATATCGACGCCGCGGTGAAAGCCGCCGTGGTCGGCCGCACCATGAACAATGGCCAAAGCTGCATCGCCGCCAAGCGGTTCTTGGTGCACACGGATGTTTATGACGAGTTCCGGGATAAAATGGCCGCGGCGATGCAGGCTCTCAAAATCGGTGATCCGCTCCAGGACGACACCGATGTCGGCCCCCTCGCCAACAAGGCGGGCCTTGATGAGGTGGTGACCCTGGTGAACGAAAGTGTCGAAGCCGGTGCGACGCGGGTCTTTGGCGCAGAGAAGACGACCGTCGAAGGCTTCGAAGGCGGCTATTGGTTCGCGCCCGGCATGCTCGAAGACATCCCAGAAGCCGCGCCAGCCTTCCGTGAAGAGATCTTCGGCCCCGTCGCCCTGATGCACCGGGTACCGAGCCTTGAGGCCGCGATTGAGCTCGCCAACGACACGCCCTTTGGCCTCGGATCAGCGATCTTCACCCAAGACGAGGCCGATGTGCTCCATGCTGTCCGGCGGATCGATGCGGGCTCTACCGCGGTGAACCGGATCGTGGCCTCTGATCCCAAGCTGCCCTTTGGCGGCACCAAAACATCAGGCTACGGACGGGAGCTCTCGAAAGACGGCATGATGGCCTTCGTCAACAAAAAGACGGTGACCATCAGCGGGCTTTAAGGCTCGAAATTGGGCGGCGCGAGCTCGAACCCTTCAAACTGGAGGCCTGGACAGACTGTGCACCCGACCAGGGTCCACTCGCCCAGGGCCTCTGCCGACTGCCACTCACCCGTGGGCACCACGGCTTGGGGCTGTTCGCCATTCGCAAAATCCGTGCCCAGATGATAATGCTTATCTGGCCCCACACGGAGGAGCAGCGGATCCCCCGCGTAATAGTGCCAAAGCTCTGACGCATCGACCCGGTGCCAATGCGACCGCTCCCCTTTCTTGAGGAGGTAGTAGATCGCCGTGCCCACCGGCCGACCATCGACCTGCCGAGGATCCTCAAACGTCCGCCGATACCACCCACCCTCCGGATGCGGAGATAGGTTTAGTTCCTTGATGATGTCATCGGCACTTGCGAGGCCCACAGCACTCTCCCCATTAGCGATTGATGGCCAAACGAACACACTAACACTTGTTAGCCAACCGAAACCAAATGAAACAAATGACTAGTTCAAGTACCTGTACGGTATATTCTTTTTCTTGCACGCCGCTATAATCGGCTTCACCTTATTTTCGTCAGCCATACTCCCGAATGTGACCGACTCTACATTTCGTGGCAATCCAAAAAAATTGTTTTCAGATATAATCCGAACTTCTTGTTCATGCGACCAATCCTCCATTTTATATGTCAACAGCAAACGTGCTATATCTCTTTTCTTCCCCCGCAAGACATCAATTGTTGGGGTACTCTTAACATACTTTACATCAAATATATTTGGTGAGTCGTTCAATTTGACTTCGAAAATGACACCAGAATGATTTCCAGCATAGTGTGCTAGCATTGCCATATTACTAGCTAGCTTGGACAAAGCACAAACTCGAAATTGGGACTGCTCCCCAATTATCGCTTCCGTTCGCTCCCGAATAGCTTCGTCTCGCTCGGGATCTATTAAGTGATTGAAATTCCCCTCTTTCGGATCGTTCAAATTAGAAACTGGAGAACAATAAAGCTTGTTATTTTTGACAATATCAACGCAATGCTGAATATTCTCGATGCTTTTATATTTATACAGGGTGCGCACTTTTTCTGTCACAACACAACCTATTTATTGCAGCAAGCCCACACATTACGATTTTATGAATGATAGTCTACCCAAAATCCTTCATCAAGCGCTGCTTTTGGCGGCCCCATTCGCGCTCTTTGACGGTCTCGCGTTTGTCGACGTTTTTCTTGCCCTCGGCGAGAGCGATGTCGAGTTTAACCCGGCCATCTTCGTTGAAGACCATCCGCAAGGGAATGATCGTCCGCCCCTGGCGTTCGACTGAGCCGGTGAGCTGGTTCACCTGGCGGCGGTGGAGGAGGAGTTTCCGCGGGCGCTTGGGCTGATGGTTCTCGCGGTTGCCGCCTGAATATTCAGGGATGTTCGCGTTGATCAGCCAGATCTCCGGTCCGTTCGGCCCGTTCTCAGGTGAGCAATAGCTTTCCGCGATGTTGGCCTTGCCCTCGCGCAGGGCCTTCACCTCGGTCCCCGTCAGGATCAGGCCAGCCTCGATCGTGTCGCCGAGATTGTACTCAAAGCGAGCGCGCCGGTTGTCGGCAATGAGCTTGCGGCCCGGGGCTTCCGGTTTCTTGGCCATAACGGAGCATTCTGACTGACGGAGCCGTTCCTAACGCCCGGCCCCAAACGAGCCGTTACAGATCGAGATCCTGAAGCGCCGCGTCAACGGCTTTCCGCGCAGTTTCGCTCGCGGGGACCAGGGGAAGGCGCAATTCCTCTTCAATCAGGCCGAGTTTGGCAAGCGCGTATTTCGCAGGCGCCGGTGAAGCATCGGAGAACAGCGCGTCGTGAAGCGGCGTGAGCTTGTCCTGCAGCGCTTGCGCCTTGGCATAGTCACCCGCGGCGCAAGCCTCCTGCATCTCAGCGCAGAGAGCGGGCGCCACATTGGCCGTCACAGAGATGCACCCCGCGCCGCCCATGGCGTTGAAGCCGACAGCGGTGATGTCTTCGCCGGACAGGAAGACGAAATCAGAAGGGCAAAGGAGGCGATGGCGCGCCTGGCGGGCCAGATCACCACTTGCGTCTTTGAGCGCGGCCGCGGTCGGCAGCTGGCTTAGCTCCCCCACGAGATCTTCGGTGAGATCTGAGGCCGTGCGGCTCGGCACATTATAAACGACGATCGGAAGAGGCGTCGCGGCAGAGAGTGCCCGGTAATGGGCCAGAAGACCGTCCCGCGAGGGCTTATTATAGTACCCCGTGGTGGCCATGATGGCCCCCGCGCCGACCCGCTGGCTCTCTTCAGCAAGAAAAACAGCGTCGGCCGTCACATTCGCGCCGCAGCCGCCGATCACCGGAATGCGGCCATCAGCGATCTCCACCGCCTTGGCAATCACGCCAATGTGCTCGTCCACCGTGAGGGTTGCCGCCTCACCCGTGGTGCCTGCCGCTACGATCGCGTTGGTGCGGCCCGCAATTTGCCTTTCGATCAGGGCGGCAAAGGCCTTCTCGTCCACGACCCCGTCTTTGAAGGGCGTGACGATGGCGGTCATGGAACCGCGCAGCCATTCTGGGGCCATCCTGGTCTCTCCTTAGAAATAGGGTCTTGGTCACCGCGTGGGCTACGCCGGGCCGAGGCCAGTCGCAAGATGGAGGCGATGTGCAACGGTTAGGGGGTGCGTTCCGTTCATTTTTGATTCAGGATGTTCAGACCATGGGTCGGGCATTTTTCCTTCTTGCTTCACTTCTTCTGGGCCTCGCCGCAGCGAAGGCCGCACCGGCGCCAACGCTGAAGCCGCAGGGCATCGATCTCGCCTTTATCTCCGCCGTGGAAGCCGAGCAGCTCCGCTCTGTTTTCGAGGCGCTGGACGACCGCGCCTATGATGAGGCGAAAGCGGGGCAGGCGGCGCTGACCGACCCCATCGCCAAGCGCATCGGCGAATGGGCGATCCTGATGTCGAACGCGCCAGATCTGAGCCTCGACCGATACGACGCTTTTCTTGATCGCAACCCGGGCTGGCCGAACCCCAACACGATCCAGCGCAAGGGCGAGAAGCTGATCGATGATGACACCCCTGAGGGTCACATCATCGCCTATTTCGCAGGGCGAGAGCCTCTGTCCGGTCACGCCAAGTGGCACTTGGCACGGGCGCTCAGTGTGATCGGCAGCGAGCGAGCCGCCGCGCGCTACATCAAGAAGGCGTGGATTGAGCACAACTTCAACAACGAAGACAGCCGCGCCATCCTGGCTGAGTTTGGCTATCTTCTGACCACAGACGATCATTTTGCCAAAGCCGACCGAGCGCTCTTCCGCCGCTCCACCGCGGGCGTGGAGGACGTCGATGACCTCCTCGATCCTGTGCGCGCCGCCCAGGTGGGGGCCCGGGTGGCGCTTCTCCGGGAGCGGAGCAACGCGCCTGATCTTTTCAATGCTCTTCCTGCATCGTCGCAGCGTGACCCCGGGGTTCTTCTGAACCTCGTGCGCTATCTGCGCCGTCAGGAGCGCGAGGATGAGGCGTTCGAGATCGCCGCCCTCGCGCCGCTGGAGGCAGCTGAGCTGCGCGACGCGAACTCTTGGTTTTACGAACGGAAGCTGCTTGCCCGCTGGGCACTGAAGAATGGCAGGTTTGACGATGCCTATTCCGTCTCCGCCTATTCGGGTCTGACCGAAGGCGCCGACTTTGCCGAAGCTGAGTTCATGGCGGGGTGGACGGCGCTGCGTTTTCTCTCAGACCCAGAGCGGGCGCGGACGCATTTCTCCTTCCTGACCTCGGGCGTCACCTCACCGATCAGCCTCGCGCGGGGCAACTACTGGCTTGCGCGCAGCTATGAAGCGATGGGTCAGGACGATCTTGCGCGTTCGCACTATCTTGTCGCCGCCGATTATCCGTTCACGTTTTATGGCCAAATGGCGATTGAAACCCTCGGCCAACGCGTCAACGCCTACAGTTTCCCGCCCGAGCGCGAGCCGACGGCGGCCGATCGGCAGGCGCTGATGTCGAACCCCCTCGCCCGGGCGACGATGATCCTGGATGCCATCGAACAGCCGATCACCCATCGGCGGTTCGCCCTCGCGCTTGATGAGCAACTTCGAACCGAAGGGGAAGTGCTGGCTTTCACGGAAATGGTGCGAAACCACGGCAACTATGAGCTGATCGTCCGTGCAGGGAAGGTCGCAAGGCGCAATGGTCTAGAAACCCCCGAAGCGCTCTATCCGGTGATCCCAATCCCTCCGGCGGCGGCCAATTTCGCTGAACCACCGCTGATCCTAGGCCTATCGCGCCAAGAATCGGAGTTTCGGGTCGACGCTGTGTCACGTGCCAACGCCAAAGGGCTGATGCAGATGATCAACTCCACAGCGAGGATCACCGCGCGGAAGGAGGGCCTGCCCTACTCATCCAGTCGCCTTCTGACGGACCCGGATTATAACCTCACGCTGGGTGCCGCTCATCTCAGCCATCTCGTGGAGCGCTTTGGCGGCAGCTATGTGATGGTGCTTGCTGCCTACAACGCCGGTGCCCACCGCGTGGACAATTGGGTGGAGACCTATGGCGATCCGCGCGACCCCGCTGTGGACCCCATCGACTGGATCGAGCTGATCCCCTTCAGCGAAACGCGCAACTACGTGATGCGGGTGCTTGAGAACACGCAAGTCTACCGCTCACGGCTCGACGGCCTGCCGCTTGGTATTCAGTTGGCAGAGGACTTGACCCGCGGCGGGCTGAGCGACTTCGCCGCCGTCGGTCAGCCGATCCCCGTGCCGCAGCTTTGGGAGGCGAGCCTTCCCGGCTCATCCGGTGACGGCCCGACCGGGCGCCTCGCTATGGTCAAAGATCTGCCGGGGGAAGACGGCGGCTCACGCTGACGCTTTCTCCCACGAGCCGCTCATCGTCTGGCGCCAATAGGTCACATCATGTCCCTCGGCCTTGAGCGTCTTCCATTGCTCCCGCGCCTCTTGGGTTTCAGCCGGCGTGAAAAGAAGCACGCATCGCTCGAACCGGGTCATCGCCGCGGGCTGCATGCTCGCCCCGGGCGCCAGAAAAACCGCGTTGGCGCCGTTTTCGGGCTCGTCACCCAAGGTCAAAAGGATCGGCTGCTCAGCGCCATCGATCCCGTGGGGCAAAAAGCTCTCATCCCGATAGGTCCAAAGCGCCTCGTCCATCGCCTGCATCGCTTCGCGATCAGCAAGCTTGACCAATGCCCGCCAGCCCCGTTTGAGCGTCTTTTCAAGCAAGCTGGGCAACACCTCATGGGGAGCGCTGCGTTCGAGGTGGTAGAAGAAAACGTCAACCATAAGAGTTCCTGTGCCCAATTTATGGGATTCTATCCTTTGCCTCATAGAAAACTCAGCGCGGTACAACCGTTGTTCGAGGTAGAAGGACCGAGCAGCTATGCGGCAATCGTCATCGCTCAAATGGGGACAAACCACACCCCTTCGTCGACGCGCGCGGCAGGCCTCCATGACTGAAATGAAGCGCCTGACCATCTGGGCCGTCTCCGACGGCCGTGCCGGAATGGAGAACCAGGTGCTAGGGATCGCCGATGCGATCCAGCGCCGGGTCCCTTCGACAGTCATCACGAAACGCATTGTGGTCGAAAAGCCCTACGACGCGCTGCCGCGCATGTTCTGGGGCAACCCGTTCGATCATTTGAGCGGCGAAGGCGACGTGCTCTCACCGCCATGGCCCGATGTCTTTATCGGCTGCGGTCGGCGCACGGTTCCTTTCGCGATCGCGCTCAAGAAGCACAGCTTCACCGTCCAGACCCAGGACCCCCGCGCGCCAGCCGATAAGTTCGGCCTGGTGATCCCGCCGGTCCATGACCAGCTGACTGGTCGCGGTGTGATGCCGATCCAGGGAAGCCCAAACCGGCTCACCGCCGACCGCCTCAAGGTGGAATCGACGCTTCTTTCTGCGTCGCTCCCTGATGAGATCCGCTTCAACCGTCCCTTCGCCGCCGTGCTCATCGGTGGGCCCAGCAAGGCCTATCGTTGGACCAAGGAAGCCGAAGAAGGGATCATGAGCTCAATCGCCAGTGCGATTGGCGCGGGTTACTCCGTGCTCGCCACGGTCTCACGCCGGACACCGAAACACTTCGCTGAGCGCCTGGAGTATGCGTTCAAATCCAAAAAGCTTTGGCTCTGGGACGGTGAACCAGTCGGGCCGATCGAAAACCCTTATTTTGGCATTCTGGGCATGGCGGACAAAATCCTCGTCACCGAGGAAAGCGCCAACATGATCACCGAGGCGGCCTTCACGGGCAAGCCGGTCCATCTTCTCAAACTGCAAGGCGGCGGCCCGAAATGGAAACGCTTCCACAAAGCCCTTGAGGAGCGCGGCGTCATCCAACCGAAAGCCTCCATGAAGCACGAGTGGAGCTACGCCCCCCTTCGCGAAACCGAGCGCGTCGCGGATGAAATCATCCTACGCCTCACCCGCAAGGGCGTGATTGATCCTCTGGTCTAAAAAAGCTCGGCGCCTCAGTAGCCGCCGCAGCTTTGCTGGATCCCACAGGCGATAACGATCGCAGGGACAAAAAGGACACCGCCCAAGGTGGTCTTAAGGTTTTCAAGTCCTTCGTATTCTCTAGTCCGACGCACGAGGTAGACCTCGTTGTGGTTTTTCCTTGAAATGCATTCTGCACGGAAAATGTGGAGCACTGTTCCGTCTTCAGCGATCCCCTCCTCGTAGGTCATCCAGTCGGGCACTGCTTCGGGGTCAAAATCATCACCTTGCCTCGCCGCCACGAAGTCGCCGCAGGACCCAAGGTAAGAGATGTCGACCGTCGTTGGACCTTCGGCAATGAAGTCAAGACTGCCGCTCGAGTACCTGCCTGTGAATAAGGTTGGCATCTGTCGATTGGCTTTCACGCGGACATATCGGCCCTCAGGCACTTCAATCTCGCCCATTCGCCATTTGGGTGGTCCGAGGGGTGTGGAAGAGGTCGACGGCGTCGACTCGCAGGCAGCAGACAGAATCAAGACGGCTACACCGATGATCTGCCGCAAAGTCATAGAACACGTTCCCAAGTCACTGCATAAGCTACTTGAACGAGTAGGAAAGCCTGGTCATCCAGAGAAAGCAGCCGGGACTGGGCCAGTCACAGAATCGATGATCTGCAAGCGTTGCGGGCCTGCTTGACACAGGCAACTAACGCAATTGTTCGCTCAGACTGCCTGGATCGAGAAGGCCTTCTTTGATCAGAACATCGAGGGCAGGCATCAAATCGTCCTGGTACCGCTTCCACCGGCCGAGCGCCGTACGGTAGAGCGGCTGTCGGACTTGCGCTGAACTCGCGGTCGCCACGGGTGCCTGGTTGTCCTGAAAAGAAAGGCACGCCTCCTCAAAAGGAAGGCCTGCAAAGGCAAGGGTCTTGCGGGTTTCAGGCTCAATCGCGTCGACCAGACCTTCGTAGGACAGCCGCTGAAAACGCCGGGGCGGCAACAGTTTTTCATAAGCCGCCAACAGCTTGAAAAAATGGGCCGTGTACTGCGCGGTCCATTCCAAGTCGTAGCTGTAGTTGTAGTAGGAAAAACCTGTCGCAAAGAGCTGCTTGTAGTTCGAAAGCACCGTATCCGGCGGAAATCGATCAAGGCAGATGACGCGCGCAGAGGGAATTGCCCGCAAGATGAACGGCACGAAGAAGACGTTCAGCGGCATTTTGTCCGTAAACCGCCCTTCAAGGCCCAGCGTATCCCGTACACCCCTGAGATAAGCGTCGCCGACAGACTTGGCATTGCAATGCGCCTGAGCCTTAAGCGTTTCGACATCGAGCACCAGTGGCGACGAGGTGCCTGCCGCCTTCTTGATGAGAAGGCTCATATCGGCGAGTTCGCCTGCGCTGGTCATGGCGCTGTGGCTGGACAGAATCCGGTCCGTCAGCGTAGTGCCCGTCCTCGGCATACCAACAATAAAAATTGGTGCGTCGCCGTCAGAAGGCTCTGCACTGATCATCGCGGACTGGGCACCGAGCGCTTCATGCGCCGCGCCAAAAAGCGCTGCGATCTCAGCAAGATCAAAGCCCACGGCTTCTTTTTTCGCCGCTTTAGCCTGCGCAAGCCAAGTCATGGCATCTTTCGGTGACTTCTGGTCCTCGTAGATCTTCGCAAGGGCATGGCCGACATGCAGCTGGCCATCGGCATCGCCAGCTTCCTTCGCTTGATCAAAAAGCTCCGATAGCTGAGCAATGTCTTGGCTGGCATCCTCAACCCGCTTAAGCATCACGGCGGCGGGCAAGGCGCGCCAGTCGCCGGGGTTCCACCGCGCGGCCTCACGATAGGCGGCGGCCGCTTGATCCATCTGTCCGAGGAACTGCAGCGCCGCCGCCCGGTTGTAATGGTAACTGCCATTGCGCGGCTCAAGGGAAACGGCCTCGTCGTAAGGGGCGATCGCCTCCTCATGGCGCCCCGCTCGGCTGAGCGTCACACCGATCGTGTCCCAGGTGTGCGCCATCACGTGCCCTGGCGCCTGCTTGGCAAGGGCGAGCGCCTCACTGGCCGCCCCGACGGCCTCCTGCTTGCGGTTAAGAGCAATCAGTGAACGGCCTTTCAAAGCGAGAGCATCTGGCCGCTTCTGCCTTTGAGAGGCCCGCTCGAAGAGCTCGATCGCCTTGGCGTGATTGTCGTGGTCCGCGGTCAAAACGCCAAGCAAAACATAAGCTTTGCCGTTCGCTGGATCATCCCTCAGCACCGCCATACACGCGGCGTGAGCCTCCCGGTAAGCCCGCTGGGCCAGCGCGTTTTCTGCCGCAACGAGGCGAGGATCAGAATCATCAATGGGCGTCATATTCAGGTGGTTCTGACAGGTTCGCCGGCGACCGCAAACCGCTGCAAAGGTTAAGGTCTATTGCTCAATTTGTGATAATTTTACGACACCCTTCGATGAACTGCTGTTAACGGCGAATATCGCGTTGCCGCAGTGCAAGATGTAAAATAGCGTTTTCCCTTCATGCATAGCATTTCCTGCCCGGGGAAGAGGATTATGAACAAAAAACTCGCCTACGCCACGACAGCCAGTTCGTTGGCCATGCTTGTCGCAACCTCCATGGTGCCGACAGCTTATGCGCAAGATGATGCCGGTGACACGATTGTTGTGACGGCAACACGTCGTGCGGAGAGCCTGCAAGACGTGCCGCTGAATATCGCAGCGGTGACCGGCGACCAGATCGAAGAACAGGGTTTCGACGAACTCGCCGACACGCTGGCTTATGTTCCAGGCATCAACATCGTTGACCGCGGTGGCCGTCAGGGCAACCCGATCATCGTTCGTGGTCTGAACGCTGACCCGCTGGGTTCCGGCGACGGCAACAACGATGGCGGCGGGACGGTGTCGACCTATCTCGGCGACATCCCCGTTTTCATCGACCTTAAGCTCAATGACCTTGAGCGGGTCGAGGTTCTGCTTGGACCGCAAGGCACGCTCTACGGTGCTGGCACGCTCGGCGGCGCCATCCGTTACCTGCCGCGGCGTCCGCAGTTCTCTGGCGACTCGTTTGAGATCCGTACGGAGGTTTCGCAGTACGAAGAGTCAGAAAATCTGAACTCCGATGTTGGCTTTACCTTCAACAAACGGATCACCGACACGCTCGCTCTTCGCGGTTCGATGGACTTCCGCAGCGATGGCGGCTTCATCGATTATCCGTTCATTGTGCAAGAGCCTGGCGTTTCGAACCCGGACCCAGACTTTTCCGATCCAGCTGATCGGGCAGCTAACCTCTCTCCACAAGAAGACGTCAACAGCGAAGAGACGATCTCTGGCCGTATTGCTGCTCGTTGGAACCCAAGCGAGCTGCTCGACGCCAACCTCACCTACTATTATCAAAAAGCGGAGATTGGTGGCCGTCAGCTCTCGTCACGCCGTTCGACTGTTCCGGCAGGCCGGTACGAGTCAGGCTTGCGTGTCGAAGAGCCGAATGAGATCGAGAACCAACTTCTTGCCTTTGAGGTCACATCAGACCTTGGGTTTGCTGAGCTGACCTCGGCGACGGGTTACTCGAAGTTCGAGGACGACGGCCAGCGGGACCAAACGGACCTGCTGATCACACTCGAGTATTCTTACGAAGCGTTCCCGACCTTTACATCCTTCACACGCGAACGAGGCAAGGAACGGCGCATCAACCAAGAAGTCCGTCTGGTTTCGACGTACGAAAGCAGGTTCAACTGGATCGTCGGTGGTTTCTACAACAATCTTGACACTTGGGGTTCCTCGTCAGAGTTTACACCAGGCATTCCCGAGGCATTTGGCTACGATAATCCGTTCAATGACCTCGAGTACTACTCACAAGGCATCACAGAGCTGGAAGAGTTTGCTTTCTTTGGCGAGGTTGGTGTCGATGTAACCGACAAGTTCACGGTCACATTTGGCGCTCGTTACTACGAGTACGAACTTGATACTTTCGATCGTGTATCCATTATCTTCTTCCCTAATTCGCCACTTTCACTCGAAGGTGTTCCGCGTACACTGCAGCAGATCCGAGATGATCTGCCCAATGATCTTCCTCAAGGTCAGTTCGATGAAAATGGCAATGAAGGTGAACTTGCTATCGGCGGACAGGATGACGATGGCACGCTGTTTAAGGTCAATCTGTCCTACGAAGTTACACCCGACCTTCTCGTCTACGGTACCATCTCCGAGGGTTATAGAATTGGCAACTCGAATGGTGTCGGCGCGTGCCCGACCTTCGATCCCAGCGGCACCGGCGTTCAGAGCCAATGTGCGCTAGCACAGGGCCAGCAATTCGGGCCGGGTCCCAACGACTTCTCGGGTCGGGACGAGACTCAATACTTCGCTGACACGACCACCAACTATGAGCTCGGCATCAAGTCGACACTTCTGGACGGCGACCTGCAGCTGAACGGTGCGGTTTACTTCATCGACTGGACCGACCCGCAGGTCTCGTCAGCGACGGTGAACGCAAGCATTCCGATCACGGTCAATGCTGATGGCGCAGAGTCGAAGGGCGTCGATCTTTCATTCGATTGGCGTGCCCTCGACAACTTCCGCATCCGGGGCTCCTACAGCTATGTGAATGCGGAACTGACGGCGCCGGTCGATGACCTGATCCGGAGCATCGAAACTCCGGGATTCGGTGACAGCTTTATCGACGGTGAAGACGGCGACCGCCTTCCTGGTGTGCCAGAGAACCAGTTCTCGATCTTCGCTACCTATGATCATCCGTTCATGGACGGCGAGCTGCGCTACAACTTCGGTTATGCATGGCAGGATGAAGTCCTCACCCGCGCAGGCGGCCGGGACGGCATCACTCTCGACTCCTATGGCATCGCGGACGCGGCGGTCGTTTATGATGCAGGCGACTGGACGGCATCGTTCTTCGTCGACAACGTCTTCGATACGTTTGCAGAGACCGGCGCCCGTGCGACGCCGCTCTTCAACCAAAGCCCACAAGGCGCAAACGTCCGGAGCTTCGGTACGTTCGTGGCACCTCCTCGGGCCTACGGCATCCGCTTCCGCTACAACTTCGAATAGGACGAGCGTTTCTCGTCGGCCTCCGGGCCGGCGAGCATCACATCTTAGGGCCGATGGCGTTTTCGATAGGCGCCATCGGCTTTTTTCATGGCCAAAGCACGAAGATCGTCGCCGGGCTTGCTTGAACGACCAAGTGGCCTCATCCACATTCATCCGACACTGAAATGAGGTATGTGATGGCCGAGACGATCCATCGGAAACTGCTGATCATTGGCTCTGGCCCCGCTGGCTACACGGCCGCGATCTATGCTGCGCGCGCAATGCTGAAACCGACGATCGTGCATGGCCTGCAGCCCGGCGGACAGCTCACCATCACCACCGATGTCGAGAACTACCCGGGCTTTGCCGATGTGATCCAAGGCCCGTGGTTGATGGAGCAGATGCAGAAACAGGCCGAGGCGGTGGGCACTGAGATGATCTCCGACATCATCATCAAGGCCGATCTGAGCCAGCGCCCGTTCCGGTTCGAAGGCGATGGCGGCACGACCTACACCGCCGATGCTGTCGTTATCGCAACAGGGGCCCAGGCGAAGTGGCTGGGCCTGCCGTCAGAGCAGCACTTCCAGGGCTTTGGTGTTTCGGCCTGCGCGACCTGCGACGGCTTTTTCTATCGCGGCAAAACCGTGGCAGTCATCGGCGGCGGCAACACAGCCGTCGAAGAGGCGCTGTTCCTGACCAACTTCGCTGAGAAAGTGGTGCTCGTGCACCGCCGCGATTCTCTGCGTGCTGAGAAAATTCTCCAAGACCGCCTCCTCAAGCACCCAAAAATCGAGGTGATGTGGAACCGTGAGGTCGAAGAGGTCTTGGGCGATAGCGAACCACGCGGCGTCACAGGCATGCGGCTTAAGTCTACCGTCGGTGAGGAGACCGTCGATGTGGACGTGCACGGCTTTTTCGTCGCTATTGGCCATGCTCCGGCGACGGAGCTCCTCAAAGGCCAGGTGGAGATGAAAGACTCCGGCTACATCGTGACCGCGCCTGACTCGACCGCCACATCGGTGCCCGGGGTCTACGCCGCCGGTGACGTGACGGACGAAACCTATCGCCAGGCCGTCACCGCGGCGGGCATGGGGTGCATGGCTGCGCTTGAAGCGGAGAAGTTCCTCGCCGCTCACGAAACCAGCGAAGCGCAAGCTGCGGAGTAAACGGCCTACGCGCTACGGCGACGAAGCAGGAGCGCAAGCCCGCCCGCAAACAGCACAGCCGCGCCAGGCAACGGGATGGGGTCTGGCGAAAGCTCACCCGTCAACGAGACGAACTTATAATCGCTGCCATTGCGACCCCCACCGCTGGTGTTGCCCGGCAACAGCACCATTTGAGTGACGCCGTCGAACAGTGGCGAAAGACCAAATGTCAGTGTGAAGCCAAAGCTATCCGAAGGAACGTCAGCAGCCGTGGCCAAACCGCTCATGTCGTCGCCATTCACCCGAACCGTCGCAGACGTATCCGACGTGGATTCGAGTTCGATAACGGTGGTAGGCCCTGCTACGCGCTTCAGTTCTATGCGGGCGATCTCATTGAAATTGTCGGCCGGACTGGTGCCTGCGAAAAGACGGTTCACATGCAGCGTCTCGAGGTCGTAGGGGTTCGAAAAGTCAAAGACCATCGCCTGGATCCTGGCGGGGTCAACTCCGTCAAGAGGTCCATCCAGAACTGCGATTTGGCCAGGAACACCCCCGACCAAGCCAGCGCCCTCCGGGTTCACATCGAAGTTCGTTTCCACCTGGGACGACAGCCCAAAATCGTTGAAGCCAGTCACGGTGACGTCTCCAACGGTGACACTGGAAGCGCCGCCGACAGGCAAAGCCGCAGCGATATCGTCATTGTCGATAATCGTCGCGCCTGTGGCTTGAGCAGCACAAGCCGTCGCCACCGCAACGCACAGTCCGAATATTTTCATCGTGAATGCCCCCATCCAACATGGTCAATTTATTGGACGATCATGACCGCGACAAGACGGGCCTGATCACAATTGCTGGTGTCAGAACACGCCTTCGAGATCGGACACGGTCTTTTCGTCGGTGATTTCGAGGTGGATTGGCGTCACCGAGACATAGCCGCTGTAGACAGCATGAAGATCGGTGCCTTCGGCGGGCACACTTGGTCGTCCGTCAAAACCGAACCAGTAGTAGCGGCGCTGCCGCATATCCATCCGCTCTTCGACGAAGAGTTCCATGTTCTCGCGCGTGCCTTGAACGGTGAGCTTCACGCCCTTCACCTCGTCGACGGGCAGGAGCGGGAAGTTGATGTTCATCACCACACCCGCAGGCCAGCCCTTATCGAGCAGCTTACGGATGATATCGGGTGCCATCGCCGTCGCCACGTCAAAGGGCACTTTGTTCCGGTCCATCCGAGACTGGCTGAGCGCAATTGAGGGCACGCCGTTGGTCATGCCCTGGAACGCGGCGGCGATCGTGCCTGACATGGTCAAGTCCTCAGCCATGTTTTGACCATTGTTGACGCCAGAGAGAATGAGGTCAGGCGGGTTGTCTTTCATCAACTGCGAGATTCCGAGCTGAACACAGTCCGTTGGTGTTCCGTCTACGGCAAAGCGTTGCGGCGCAACCTTCCGGATACGTAGCGGCCGCGTCAGCGTGATCGAGCGGGACATGCCCGACTGATCCACCTCCGGCGCCACGGTCCACACGTCATCGGATAGCTCCCGCGCGATCATCTCGAGAGCTTCAAGGCCTTTGGCGTTGATGCCGTCATCGTTGGAACAAAGAATGCGCATGGGAACCCCGGCTGGATGGCGTTATGATGGTTAACCAGACGTGACCCCACCCAAGCAAGCGCCATATGGCCTCTGTAGGACCTGGCCCGCGCCTCAAAGCCGCCTTGCTTTGCCGCTCGAAACACTTGCAAAGTCCAAGATCACCGCCGGATGGGGAGTGCCAACGATGTTTGACGACCAGACGCTGGAAGATGTGCTTCTCACGGGCCTTGTGATCGGCAACCGCATGATTGCGCTGTCTCGCGCCGATGGGTGGGAAGCGGCCACCATGGTTGCAGAAAAGGTCGATGCCTTCACCGACGGCAGTCTGGCCGTCGCGCGGGAATGCGTCTCCATCGGCTGGGGCCTCGCGATGCGACCGATGGACGCCGAAAGCTGGAAACGTCCAGCCCAGACCTTTGCCGCGCCTGGCCGCAAGACGCTCCGCGCGAATGCAGAACGACTGGCGGGCTATTCCGGTTAGTCCGGAGTTACCGGCCCGCCCCTCAGTGCTAAGATGAAGAACCCCGCGCTGATCGTGAGGCAAAGCGGCGCATAGGCCAGACGGTCAAGCGTGCGGAATGGCTCCGTCAATTCGTAGGGCCACTGAGCAACGCCGACCGTGGCCGCGTAGGTGAAAGCTCCGCGAAGACCGAAAACAACAGTCAGCACCCAACACCCCAGATGGGGTATCCACCGGATCAGCCCCGGCAGCTCAGCGGTTCGCGCGAGGGCAACAAGTCCCGCTGTAAAAATCAGTCCGGCCACGACATAGGTGAGCCCCGCAGATGGCATCGCCGTCGCGCGGGAGTCGCCAACGACCGTATCCGAAAGCGCCTTGGGATTGGACGCTGGCCACACGCCGCCGCTCGCCCAATAAGCATGAGACGCCGCAATGACGCTCAGCACCACAAAGAGCAAGATAGCCAACCGCATCTCTAGCCGACCTCTATCACCGACTGGCCCATGATCGGCTGAAGGACGTCCGGCACCTCGATCGATCCATCGGCCTGCTGATAGTTCTCAAGGATCGCAACCATCGTTCGTCCGACGGCGAGGCCTGACCCGTTCAGTGTGTGGACAAATTCAGGCTTTTTCTGACCCTCGACCCGGTAGCGCGCGCTCATCCGGCGCGCTTGGAAGGCCCTCGTGTTCGAACAGGAGCTGATCTCACGGTACTGGTTCTGCCCCGGCAGCCACACCTCAAGATCATAGGTCCGCGCCGCACCAAAACCGATGTCGCCGGTACAAAGAAGCATCGTCCGGAAAGGAAGATCGAGGCGCTTCAGAACCTCTTCCGCGCACGAGGTCATACGCTCATGCTCTTCATCCGACTGATCAGGCGTCGTGACCGACACGAGTTCGACTTTTGAGAACTGGTGCATACGGATGAGGCCGCGCGTGTCGCGGCCAGCCGACCCCGCTTCTGCTCGGAAACACTGGGTCCACGCGGTCATCCGCTTAGGGAGCTCGTCTTCCGACAGGATTAAATCAGCGACAAGGCTCGTCATCGTCACTTCTGCGGTGGGGATGAGGTAGTGATCACCGGTTGTCTTGAAGAGGTCCTCTTCAAACTTCGGCAGCTTGTCTGTACCCACCAGAGGATCGGCATGGACCAGAACAGGGGTCAGGCACTCCTCATACTCAAACTCCTCGGTATGAAGATTGAGCATAAAGGTTGCGATCGCGCGTTCGAGTTTCGCGAGATCCTTCTTGAGGACCACAAAACGCGAACCCGAGAGCTTTGCCGCAGCCTCGAAATCCATCATCCCAAGGGCCTCGCCAAGATCGACGTGATCCTTCGCGTCCGGAATATCCTTCGGCGTGCCCCAGCGGCGCAGCTCGACATTGTCGTCTTCGTCCGCGCCGTCCGGCACATCGGCATCGATGATGTTGGGGATGGGCAGCAGCGCCTCGTGCAGCTTGGCGGCCAACACGCGCTCTTGCTCCTCAAGCTCCTTGACCCGCTCTTTGAGCTGGCCAACCTCCGCCATCACAGCCTGGGCCGCCGCTTCATCGCCGCTCGCCTTCGCCGCGCCGATCTTTTTCGAAGCGGCCTTTTGCTCCGCCTGCGCATCGTTCATCGCTTTGACAGTAGCGACACGCTCCTCATCGATCGCGACGAGGGAAGAGGCACGCACGTCCGAGCCGCGCCGCAGCATGGCGGCGTCAAAAGCGTCAGGATCGTCCTTGATGGCGCGGATATCGTGCATGGAAACCTCAGTGATTGTCGGCGCACCATAAGAGCGCCGCGCGCATGATCAACCGCGCCTTTGCGCCGTCACCGCGGGAAGCGCTGCGATCAGCTCAGCGACACTTTTTCCGCTCACCGGATGCCGCCATTGAGGGGCGATATCAGCCAGGGGCAGAAGCACGAAATCGCGCGCCTCGATCCCGTGGTGGGGCAAGGTCAGGTGAGCTGTCGCGGACCGCTCATCGGCCACCGCCAAGAGATCGAGATCAAGCGTGCGCGGCGCGTAGCGCTCCTCCGGCTTATCCGACCGCACCCGGCCAAACGCAGCCTCGATCGCCAGAAGCCCCTGGAGTACCGCCTCAGCCGGCAAGGTCGTCTCAACCGATGCAGCGCCGTTCACGTAAGACGGCGCCGCAGGATCGGGCCAAGCGGGGCTATCATAGAGGGACGAGAGCGTCACGTTTTGCCCAAGAGCACTCAGCGCCGCTGCTGCTCCCCGCACCACTGATTCGGGATCTTGGCCGAGCCAAGACTTGTTGGAACCCAAACCAATCAAAGCCGTGCGCGTCGTGTTTGTCACCTGATGCGACCCAAGCTACATACCTTCAAATTTTCGCGGCGCCTTTATTGGCCGGAGTATGATGTGAGTGAATGGATGGGGCTCGACCCCGATGATAAGACCGCTGTCTTTATCGACGGCGCCAATCTTTACAAGACAGCGAAGACCCTCGGTTTTGATATCGACTATCGCAGCCTGCTGAGCCGATTGAAACGCGAGACACGGCTCGTGCGCGCACTTTATTATACTGCGATGCAAGAAGATAAGGACGCGGATTACTCGCCGCTGCGCCCGCTGGTCGATTGGCTCGACTACAACGGCTTCACCATGGTGACAAAGCCCGCGCGAGAGTTTGTGGGTCAGGATGGCCGCAAACGTTACCGGGGGACGACGGATATTGAGCTCGCCGTCGACATGGTGCTGATGGCGTCCAAGCTCGATTGCATTGTGCTCTTCACCGGGAATGGTGACTTCAAACACGCGATCGCTCGCGCACAGGACCAGGGGTGCCGTGTTGTCTGCGTCTCCACCATGAAATCACAGCCGCCCCTCGCCTCGGATGAAGTTCGGCGGCAGGCGGATCTGTTTGTTGATCTCACGGAACTCGAAGACGTCATTGCACGCAAATCGAACGGCGGAGCGCCCAAACGTGAGAGGGATGACGACGACGATCCCTATGATGACGAGTGAGCCAGCTCGTCACTGAGGCGCCAGCGGACTGTCCTCTCTGCCCGCGCCTCGTTGCCTACCGTGAAGCCAATGCCGCGGCGGAGCCGACCTGGTTCAACGGGGCTGTTCCCACCTTTCTGCCGCAAGACGGTGAGGATACCGTTCGTTTGCTGATCGTCGGGTTGGCACCAGGGCGCGGCGGAGCCAACCGCACGGGTCGCCCTTTCACCGGCGACTGGGCCGGGGATCTTCTCTACGCCACACTGATCAAGTTTGGCCTGGCCTCGGGTGTCTATGACAAGCGCCCTGATGACGGCCTGACGCTTCACCGGACCGCGATCACCAATGCCGTCCGGTGTGTGCCGCCAGAGAACAAACCCGTCGCGGCAGAGATCAATGCGTGCAAGCCCTTCTTGAAAGGGCGGATGGAGGCCCTGCCGAACCTCAAGGCGATCCTGTGCCTCGGTAAGGTGAGCCATGACGCGACACTTCGCACGCTCGGCCATCGCATCGCCGCCTCACCTTTTGGTCACGACACGGCCTATGACCTTGAGGGACCCAACGGCATGGTCCGTATTCGATCGAGCTATCACTGCAGCCGGTACAATACCAACACAGGGCGACTGACGGACGAGATGTTCGAAACTGTCGTTGGCGCGTGTGCTGACGATATCGCCTAAGAGATCGGCTTAAACCCGCCAGCGCCGTCGTCTGTCAGCGCGTGGCGCAAAGGCCCATGTCCCGCGCCAAACCCCGGCGCGTACCGAATAGCCGCCTCGACATAACGCACCGCGCGCTCGGTCGCTTGCTCGAGAGCCATGCCCTGGGCCAGCCCTGTAGCGACGGCGCTGGCCAGGGTGCATCCCGTCCCGTGCGTATGGCGGGTGTCCAGCCGGTCGTGACTGAAGGCTCTGACATCTTGATCAGTAATCAGATAATCGATGAGCGTTGCGCCCTCGAGGTGCCCGCCTTTAGCAAGCACCGCCTGTGCCCCGGCAGCGATCAGCGCCTTGCCGCCCTCGACCAAGTCTTGCTCACTCAACACCTGTATGCCGGTCAGGACTTCCATCTCAGGGACGTTCGGTGTGATGACGGTGGCGCGCGAGAGCAGGTCGTCGCGGATCAAGCTGGCAACGCTGCCATCGCCCAGCGCATCCCCGCTGGTCGCCACCAGAACAGGGTCGAGCACCACCGGAATGCCAGCATGCCGCCTCAAGGTGTCAGCAATCACCTCGCCCGCACGTCGTCCGCCAATCATGCCGATCTTGATGCAATCGGCGCCGATATCTTCAAGGACTACATCGATCTGTTGGCGGACAACAGCGTCTGATACCGGTTCAACGGCGTGCACCCCGGTCGTGTCCTGCACAGTGATCGCCGTCACCGCGGTCGCCGCAAAACCGCCCAGCGCCGTCACCGTCTTGATATCAGCCTGAATGCCAGCCCCGCCGCCCGAGTCAGAACCCGCGATGATCAGAACACGGCCTTTGGTCACCGAGTTACTTCGCCGCTTCCACAGCGGCGCAGATGTTGTCCACGACGCGGGTCACCAGCGCCTCGTCCTCACCCTCGGCCATGACACGGATGAGGGGTTCAGTGCCAGACTTGCGGATCACTGTCCGGCCGCGCTCACCAAGAGCGTTCTCTGCTGCTGCGATGGCGGCTTTCACGCTCGCGTCCTCAAGGGGCTCACCGCCTTGGTAGCGCACGTTCTTCAGAATGGACGGGAACGGATCAAAGTTGTCGCAAACCTCTGAGACAGGCCGGCCCTGCTCCGCCACCACGCCCAAGACGTGGAGCGCTGTGACAAGACCATCGCCGGTCGTCGAGTAATCCGACATAATGACGTGACCGGATGGTTCGCCGCCGAGGTTCATGCCGCGCGCACGCATTGCTTCAGTCACGTAGCGATCACCAACTTTCGTCCGGATCAGGCGCATGCCCTGGTCTTCGAGGAATTTCTCAAAGCCCATATTGGCCATCACCGTGCCAACGACACCCTCGCCCTTGAGGTTGCCGGAGCGCTGAAGCGCGGTGGCAATGGTCGCAAGGATCTGATCGCCGTCGATCAGATTGCCTTTTTCATCGGAGATGATGACCCGATCAGCGTCACCATCAAGCGCGATGCCGATATCGGCCCGGTACTCTTTGACGGCTTCGGACAGCTTGCCGGGCGCTGTTGATCCGCACCCTTCATTGATGTTGAAACCATCAGGGCTCACACCAATTGTCTTCACATCGGCGCCGAGTTCCCAAAGAACGACCGGCGCGGTTTTGTAGCCCGCGCCATTCGCGCAATCGACCACTACGCGCACACCGTCAAGCGCGAGGCGCCGGGGCAAGGTGGCTTTGGCAAACTCGATATAGCGCGCACTTGCGTCGTCGACCCGCTTGGCCCGACCTAGTTTGTCGGACTTGGCAAGGCCAACCGACGGCCCCTCTTCCATCAGGGCTTCGATCTCAAGCTCGGTCTCGTCGGACAGTTTGTACCCGTCTGGTCCAAAGAACTTAAGGCCATTGTCATGGTAGAGATTATGGCTAGCCGAGATCATCACCCCAAGGTCCGCGCGCATCGAGCGGGTCAGCATCGCCATGGCCGGTGTCGGGATCGGACCCAGAAGGAGGACATCCATCCCCGCGGCGATGAAGCCCGCGGTCAGCGCTGGCTCGATCATATAGCCTGAAAGCCGCGTGTCCTTGCCGATCACGACCCGGTGGCGATGGTCGCCGCGGCGGAAAACGCGGCCCGCCGCCATCCCCAGCTTCAAAACGCCCTCAGGCGTGAGCGCGCCAGCGTTGGCTGGGCCGCGCACGCCGTCCGTGCCGAAAACCTTACGCTCTCTGGGGGTGTCGTCGCCGCGCATCATACTTCTCCGGTTGGGACCGCTATCTACCGGAAAGCAGTGAACCTTAGAAGAAAGAAGGCAACCAATTTGACGGGGATCCGCGGAGCCTCAAACACCGGGCAATCAAGGGTTTCGGGCGCCTGAAAGGCCTCACGCATCGGTTGAAGAGCGCAAAGCCGATGCAACCGCGAGAGCCTGTCTTGTGGCAGCGACGTCGTGGACGCGCAGCCACGACACGCCCGCCTCCAGACCGCGGAGGGCCGCGGCGATGCTGCCGCCGATCCGCTCATCGGCTGGCCCCTCCCGATCGAGGGCTGCGATGAACCGCTTGCGGCTGGCGCCCAGCATGATCGGCACATCAAGGTCGCAGAATCGCTCAAGCGAGCCGAAGAGGGCGAGATTGTGCTCGAGCGTTTTGCCAAAGCCGATGCCCGGGTCAGCGATGAGGTTCTGCGGATCGCAGCCTGCGGCCTCACACGCCGCGATGCGTGCTTGCAGCGCCGCGAGCACGTCTTCGACCACATCGGTATAGGCTGGCTGATCGAGCATGGTTGAGGGCTCCCCCAGCATGTGCATCAGCACGATCGTGCAGCCGCTCGACGCCGCAAGCTCGATGGCGCCCTGGTCCTTAAGGGCCGTCACGTCGTTCCAAATGCTCGCCCCCGCTGCCAGGGCATCACGGGCCACAGCCGTCTTGCGGGTGTCGATGGACATTGCCGCATCCGTTCGGCCCACGAGCGCCTCGATCACAGGCAAGACGCGGGCCCGCTCCTCATCCAACCCGACCGGCGCCGCCCCGGGCCTGGTGCTCTCCCCGCCGATATCGAGGACATCGGCGCCCTCGTCCTCGAGCCGCAGGGCGTGGTCGACCGCGGCCGAGACGGAGGAGAGCTTGCCGCCGTCAGAGAAGCTGTCCGGGGTGACGTTGACGATACCGAAAAGACGCATGGGCAGAGGCTAAGCCCCGGCCCACGGCGAATTCAACAACACCGGTTGCCGCGCTTAGCGGAAGCGTGTGCGCAGGAACTGGATCGATGAGCGGCGGCCTGGGCGCGGCTGCTCCGCCGCCGCTGCACCGAAGGAGGACTGCGGCTCAGCGCCCGCGTCCTCACCGGCAAACCGGCGCATCATGCCGTCACCTGAGGCATAGGACATTTGACCAAGCTCTTCGCCCCGGGGCGCCGGCGCGCGATAGTCGGTGTCCAGCTCTTCGTCCGCGACCAGCTCGTCGAGCACATCATCGCCCTCGTCATCGAAAGGTTCATCGGTGTACGGCTCATCATACTCAGTGGTCCCGAGAAGATCACCGACGATACGGCCAAAGATCCCGTAGCCGATGATCGAGATCAGCGCACCAATGAGCGCCGCGACGACTGAAACGCCCGTGTAAGCGACAGAACCGAACTCCGAGACGGCCATGGCGGTGCCAAAGACGATGGAGGCAGCAATCTGAACCAGCACAAGGATCAAGCCCACCAAGATAATCGTCCCAAGGAGCTTCCAAAAGCGGCCACCGGTCATGCCCAGGGCCCCTGGGACACTAAGCGAGTTGGTGACTGCCACGTAGGGCTGGAAAAGGCAGAACCGGACGATGAACCACAACCAACCAACGAAAAAGAAAACGCCACCGACGGCAGCAATCGCCTCAATGCCCAACATCTCGCTGATGAAGGTCCCGGCAAGCACAACGAGCGCTAAGGCCAGCATCACCAAGAAAGCGACGAAAACCATCACGAAGATGGACGCCAGGAACCGCCACTCGGGCCCACCAAAGACGGGCAAGAAACCGCCGCGGGTCTCTACGTTGGCCGCTTGCCGGTAGAGGGCGACGACTGATGGGATGAACAGGACATAGCCGATGAGCGCGAGAAGGCCCCAAACACTCGTGGTGGCCGATAGGTCCTCATAGTCGCCCTCGGTCTGCCACTCCCACTCGATGTCTGCGCTGCCATCCATCATGGCGCCGAAGCCGCTCCGCACGGTTTCCATGGGGTCTATGCCCGCCTGCATGAAGCTTGACGTCATCTGAACGGAAGCTGCCGTCACGATCAAAAACGGAAGCCAACCCAGACGAAGTGCCGTCGGTAGCCCCGTGATCGCAAAACGGAAGCCAAAGGCGATCGCTTCGATCGCGTAGAAGTTTGGCCGCATGGTGATCCCCGAGAATTCGCTAACGGGACGTTAACACCGGGTAGTGTGATAGGAAAGCACCCACCCAAGGTTTCCTAAACGGCCACAGGCAGTTCACGAAACCTTCGCGTATTTGGCGGCCGCCTCGAGGAACGATTTCTCCACCTCAACCTCAGCCAACCTGGCCGGTTCGCGGTCCGGATCGGGGGTCAGTTCCGTGAACGCACCGGGATATTTGTAGAGGTTCGGGAGGAAGATCTGCTGCACCCGCCGCTGGTGGCCGCTTCTGTCCATGATGCGAAAGGCTTTTTGCAGGTGGCTCCAGTCGTCGGACGGCGCATCGCCGCCCTCGCCCACCATGGCTTTGATGCCTTGCTCGATCCGGATCGCAACGAAGCGGCTCAGATGCTTGATATCGACCCTGTCCCGCTTCTGCTCCTTGGTCTGCGCCCAATCGAGCCGCACCGCGAAGACAGCGTGGAGGATGCTCTGCCCATCGGGCCGGCCAATAGCGAACGCCGCTGAGCCCATCTTGAAGTGGTCACCGATGGCCAGGACCTCTTCCGGCGTCGCCCACCACTGCCCGATCTTATGGGTCGGGTGGTAAGCGCGCATGAGGATGGTGCCGGGGCGCAGCAGCTCCTCTTTCGGCAGGATGATCCCGCCCGAGCGCCGACCCTGGGCATCCCAACCGCCAGCGGTGAGATAGACTTCGGTCTGGTTGCTGAATTCCGCTTGGTTCGCCGCCGACATGATCGCCTTTCCCCTGCCTAAGCAGGGGATTAGCGGTCTGCCCGTCTGGGGCGAAGCACCAAGTGCAGCTCGCGTTCTAGGCGCCCTGGGGCTCCGGCCCGCCAAGCGGTCCGGTGTTGGGCTGGCCCGACGTTGGGACCGAGCTTGGCGGCGGGCTCGTCGGCTCTTCAGGATCATCGCGGACGATCTCTTCGCCGCGAAGGAGCGCTTTGATCTCCTCACCCGTGAGCGTCTCATACTCAAGAAGCCCCTCGGAGAGTTTGATCCAGTCTTCGTTTTGGTCCTTGCCGAGGATGCGGTGTGCTTCCTGATAGGCCGTATCGATCAGACCACGGATGAGGTCTTCAATTTTCTTGGCCGTATCAGGGCTGATGGCGCCGGAGCGGGCGATCTGCTGGCCGAGGAACACTTCGCCTTGATCTTCGGCATAGGCGACGGGACCAAGCTCATCGGTCAGGCCATATTGGGTGACCATGGCTTTTGCCATCTTGGTGGCTTGTTCGATGTCCGACGAAGCACCCGAGGTCACGTGCTCTTTGCCGAACTTGATCTCTTCTGCGACGCGGCCGCCCATCAGGATCGCGAGACGCGAGGTCATCTCTTGCTTCGACATCGAGAACTTGTCGCGTTCAGGCAGCTGCATCACCATACCGAGCGCACGGCCGCGCGGGATGATCGTCGCCTTGTGCACAGGGTCGGTCGACGGCACGTTGAGCGCGACGATCGCGTGACCTGCCTCGTGATAGGCGGTCAGCTCTTTTTCCTTCTGCGTCATGACAGTCGAGCGGCGTTCCGCACCCATCATGATCTTGTCCTTCGCGTCCTCGAACTCTTTGTTCGTGACGATGCGCTTCGACCGGCGGGCAGCCAGAAGAGCAGCTTCGTTCACGAGGTTCGCAAGATCCGCGCCTGAGAAGCCAGGTGTGCCGCGGGCGATATCGCGGATTTTCACATCCGGGCCGAGGGGTACTTTTTTGATGTGGACGCCGAGGATCTTCTCCCGGCCCACAAGATCAGGGTTCGGAACCACGACCTGACGGTCAAACCGACCAGGACGTAAGAGCGCTGGGTCGAGAACGTCAGGACGGTTGGTCGCCGCGATCAGGATGATGCCTTCATTGGCCTCGAACCCGTCCATCTCGACGAGGAGCTGGTTGAGGGTCTGCTCACGCTCGTCATTGCCGCCGCCAAGGCCTGCGCCCCGTGAACGGCCAACGGCGTCGATCTCATCAATGAAGATGATGCAGGGCGCGTTTTTCTTCGCCTGCTCGAACATGTCCCGCACGCGGCTCGCGCCAACGCCGACGAACATCTCGACAAAGTCGGAGCCTGAGATCGTGAAGAACGGCACATTGGCTTCGCCCGCGATCGCCCGCGCAAGGAGCGTCTTACCGGTACCAGGAGGGCCCACGAGCAGCGCGCCTTTGGGGATCTTGCCGCCCAGGCGTTGGAACCGCATCGGGTCTTTCAGATAGTCGACGATCTCTTCGAGCTCTTCTTTCGCCTCATCGATGCCGGCAACATCGTCAAAGGTCACCCGGCCCTGCTTCTCCGTCAGCAGCTTCGCTTTCGACTTTCCAAAGCCCATGGCCTTGCCTGAGCCTGCCTGCATCTGGCGCATGGCAAAGTAGATGAGGCCGAGGATGAGAAGGATTGGCAGCAGGTTGATCAGCACCTGAAGAAGAAGCGGCGCTTCCTGCGGCGGGATCACATCCACCTGCACGCCGCTGACATAAAGAAGCTCAGCCACTTCCGAGCCGCGCGGCACGTTGGTGACAAAGCGGGTGCCGTTCGAAAGATCGCCGGTCACGACATTCTCTTCGATGCGGGCGCGTTCGACCGAACCCTCGGCCACATACTCGCGGAACTCGCTGTAGCTCAGCTGATCAACGGCCTGTGTCGGCGTGGCGCTTGAGAAAAAATAAACAAGCATCAGGGCGACGACGAGCATCAACCCCCACACCATCCAGTGACGACCGTTCATAGGATCTTCCTCATTCATCTCACCCAACCTGCAGGCTCGGGCTTAAAATCTTATCACGTCCCCAGCGAAGCGCTCGGCCAAGAGCGACCGTGCCGGGAACGTCCCAATTAACGTAGATAAGAAACCGTCACACGCCTTCCAACCAGAAAGCGCCGATGTCACAGCTTCTGTCGCCTGTTCGGGAAGATGGGTCAGCTGGTCACCCATGGCGAGGGCCGGGAGTGTCGCAATCCGCTGCCGCGCCAAGGTCGACGTTGCGATGTCTTTGGGCAGGAGCTGACCGAGCGCGCGCAGCTCGAGGCCCTCGGGCGCATCGTCCGGCACCTCGACGATGAACCGGCGGTCGAACAGGTGCTTGGAGCCTGGTGGCGCAGGGACCGGTGCGAAACCCGGGGTTCCATCCGCTCGGCCGAGGAGAGCGGCGGGTTCTCGGAAGATCGCAACGGCTTCGTCGACGCGATTATCGTTCAGAGCTGGAAACTGCACAGACACTTGGTACTTAAAGGTTTGGAGCATGACACCTTCGATCACGGTCGGCAACGCATCAGCCACTAACGTCCAAGATCGCGGTCGGTGGTTTCCTAGCGCACCTATCACCCGAAGCAGCATCGCCTGAGACGGCGGATCACTGAGCAAACCAGCGCTAACGGCACAGCCGCCATCAGTGGACATGGTGTCATGAGCGCTCAAAAGATGCGGCGAAAAGTAATCATGCGGCGCCTCGGGATCGGTAAAGTGCCACCATTCTTGCCAGGTTCGTTCCTCGCACCATTGCTCCTCGACCCGCTGGGTTGAAGCCGCGAAGTCCGCAAGTGACTGCAAATCGCTGGGAATCAAAAGCTCTTGCTGCTCCAGCGCCGCGAGAAGCGCCCGTATACGGACGCGCTCATAAGCCTCATCATCATTGGACGGATCATCGATGAAGGACAGATCCTGCGCTTCGGCATAGGAGCGCGCTTCGCCTCTTCGAACGCCCAGCATCGCCCGATGAAGGGTAACGAGCTCTCCTGGACCGGCCGCGATCTTCCGTTCGGCCGGCATCCCCGCCAAGCCCCGCCCCGCCCCGCGCCGTAACCGCATGAAGACCGTTTCCGCCTGGTCGTCCGCCGTGTGGCCCGTGAAGAGGTGCTTGATCCCCCGCCGTTCGCACGCCTCACACAAAAGGCGATAGCGGGCGTTACGCGCCGCTTCCTGGATGCCTGTCTTGGGCTTCTCGCCCTCCCAAACCAAGGTTTCGTGTTCGATCCTCCGTACACGGCACCAGTCAGCGACGATAACAGCTTCCCCAGCGGATTCCGGGCGAAGGCCATGATCCACGGTCAAGGCAACAATGGGATATCCCCGGGCATGGGCCCAGTGAAGCAACGCAAAGCTATCGGCCCCGCCGGAGACGGCGATGGCCGCCGGTTCGTCAGCGGGGATCGGCCAGGTTAGCTGCAGGTCGCCTCACGCGTGTCAGTGATACGGCGACGCATGTCGCTGTCCATGCGGGGGTACTGATCAAGTCCGCGCTGCCACACCCGGCACGCCTCGTTCGACTTATCCGCCCGCGCAAAGGCCTGACCCAGTTTGAGGTGAGCCTCTGGCGCGCGGTCATCTTGCGGATAGGTCCGAATGAAATCGAGATAGGTCCGCGCCGCCGCGCCAAGATCGCCTTGCGCAAGATAGGTCTCGCCCAGATAGAACGAGGCATCCGACGCCAGAACATCGTTCGGGTAGTCTTCCATCAGGCTGACAAACGCGAGCTCCGCCTCTGCATACCGCGCCTCAAGAAGAGCAGCGCGGCCTGCGCGAAAGGCCGAGTCCGGACTGTCAAAGCCGCCATCCTCAACACTGCCGCCGCCGACGAGATCCACCGGGCCGCCGACAATCGCGGCGGCTGGAGAGTAGTCGCCCTGACCGCCCTCAAGCGCACTGGCGTAGCCGGGGAACTCAAGCTCGATGAAGCGGCGCATTTGCTCTTGGTGCTGGTTGAGGCGGTAGTTGAGCTCTTCGATCTGGCCAGTCAGGCTTTGCACCTCGCTCTCAAGGGCACCGATGCGCACCGCCGTGTCAGCCGAGGTCGCGCCCACACCGCCGCTGGCACCGCCCGGGTTCGCGCCCTGGTAGCTGACATTGGCGCTCGGCGCACCGTCGGCGCCATAAACCACGCCTTGTAGATCCTGGATCTGCTCTTCGAGCGCCTCAAGTCGCGCCCGAGTTCGGCGGTCTTGCGCGTCTGCCGCTGCTGGCCAAACCGTTACCAGAGCTGCTGTCGCGGCAGCCAATCCCAAAACTAGGCGCATGTTCTCATCTCCCAACCCATCGCCGGGCGGTTACCATAACTGACAACTCTTCCCTAGCGGGAAGCGCCCGCCACGGCCATGCGAAGTTTTTGATGCGAAATGTGCCCAGCATACGGGACCGCTTCACGCTGACAGCCAGGGCAAAGGGTGTTAGCGGCATGATCATCCAATGAGTTCAACCACCGCCACCCGTTTTCAGCTTTGGCTTAAGCACTCGGCCCAACGCGCCGAGGCGCTCACGGATATCAAGCTTTGGAGCCTTGCCGCCCTTACGGGTGTGCTGACGGCTTACGGCGTCGTCGCGTTTGCGATCCTGATCGAGTTCATCACCGAGCAAAGCTACGGCACTGGCAGTGAGAACCTGGCCCAGGGCGCGCGCAATCTGTCGGCCACCAGGGCGTTCATCGTGCCGATCATCGGCGGGGCGGCGGTGGCGCTCCTTCTCTGGTTATCGCGGCGTTTCGCGATCAATCCCGACATCCGCTGCCAGGGCGTGGCCGAGGTGATCGAGGCTCGCGCGCGGCCGCCGGGAGCCATCAGTGTGCGGGGTGGACTGATCAACACGGCGGTTTGCGCCATCGCCCTTGGCACCGGCGGCAGCGCCGGGCGGGAGGGGCCGGCCGTTCTGATGGGCGGGGCGATCTCAGTCTTTCTCACCAAGCGGGTGGGGCTCTCAGCGAAAGACAGCCGCATGCTGCTGGGATGCGCCGCCGCCGCCGCTGTCTCCGCGGCGTTCAACGCGCCGATCGCAGGCGTCCTCTTCGCGCTGGAGGTGGTTCTCTCGAACTACGCGCTCTCGATCTTTGGGCCGATCGCTTTGTCCTCGATCCTGGCGGCCCTCATATCGCGCGGTCACTTGGGCGATCTGCACCGGTTCATCATCCCCGATTATGGCGGGGCGGAGACGCTGGATATCGTCCTCGGCGGCAGCCTGGGCGTGATTTGCGGGATCGTCTCGATCGCTTTTCTCACCTCCGCTGCCTTTGCTCGCACCACGAGCCGGTCGATCGTCCGGCAGCTGAAGCTTGAGCCCGCGCTTCTGCCCATCGTCGCCGGGGTCGGCATGGGCCTGATCGGCATCGTCTATCCAGAGGTCTTGGGCTTTGGATACCAGGCGACGACCGAGGCGCTCGAAGGCAACTACACGCTCAAGCTTCTGACGATCCTCCTGGTCGTGAAGATCTTTGCGACGGTGTTGTGCCTCTCCTGCCGTTTCGGCGCAGGCGTCTTCTCCGCTGGGATTTATCTCGGCGCGATGGCAGGCGCGGGGTTCGGGATCGTGATGAACCTCCTCTTTCCTGAGACGGTCGTCAGTCCGACCTTCTACGCCATGATCGGCATGGGCGCGGTCTCGGGCGCGATCATCGGGGCACCGATCTCCACCACCTTGATCGTCTTTGAGCTGACGGGCGACTACACGATGACAGCGGCGCTGATGATCGCAGTCGGCGTCGCGACGGTCCTCAGCCAGGTCTTTTTCGGCAGCTCCTGGTTCCATTATCAGCTCAACCAACGCGGCTATGACCTCTCTGAAGGCCCGCAAGGGGTGATCCTGCAGACGATCCGTGTGCGCGATGTGATGCGGCCCGTGCCCGACAGCGCCATGCCGCTTGAGGATGGGGCGGACAGGCTTGTTGCCGGGCAAACCCTCGGTGAGGCGCTGGCGGAGATGTCTAAGCTCGGCCTCGACGCGATGCCCGTCACCGCGCGAAAAGACGACGGCAAACTCCTCGGCACCCTGACAGAAGCCCGCGCCCTCCGCCGCTACAACAAAGCCCTGGTCGACAGCCATATCGAGCATCACCGGTAAGCGTCTCACCTCTCGCGTGCAGGGCGCAGCTTTGATAGCCTGCCTGAAGCAAGGGGCGTTGGGGCCAGACAATGAAGCCAAAAACCAAAGCGGAAGAGTATGCGCTGAAGGCCTGGACCACGGGCAAAGAGGCAGATGTTCGAGACCTGAGCGCAGACGACAAGGTCATCGACGGCGCTTTCCTCGCCGCCCTCATCCGCAACGAGATCGAAGAGGATACGGCGGCGTCCTACAAAGACTTCGTGCTGCGCGGCGCGATGGTGGAGGGGGCAGTCGACATCTCCCACGCCGAGATCGCCCGCAACCTCAACTTCGTAGACGGCTGCCAGTTCGATAGCGGCTTCACCGCTAGCTGGGCCCAGCTCCGAGAGCTTTCCTTCGACCGAAGCCAGATCCAAGGCTGCCTCGACCTGTTCGAGGCCAAACTGGCCGGGGAGTTCAATGCCGAGGGCGCCCATTTTGTCGGCCAAGGCGGGGACGCCATCGTCGCCCAAGGGGTCGAGGCCTCAGCCTGGTTCATGCGCGCCACGCCAGAGCATCAGACCAAGGTCATCGGTACTCTGCATATGAGTCGCGCCAAACTGGCCGGGCAGTTCGCCGCCAATGGCGCCCATTTTGAGAACCCCAACGGCAAAGCCATCGTCGCCCAAGGGGTCGAGGCCTCCGGCTGGTTCATGAATGCCACGCCAGAGCATCAGACTAAGGTCATCGGTACTCTGCATATGAGTCGCGCTAAACTGGCCGGGCCGTTCGCGGCCGAGGGCGCCCATTTTGAGAACCCCAACGGCGAAGCCATCTTCGCCCAGAGCGCGCGGATCAATGGCTGGCTTCAGAGGCCACTGGACCGCCAAAAGCCGCGGGTCGACGGAACCGTCAACCTCGTAGGGGCCACGATCACGGGCGGGCTGTTCACCCGAGGGCTGTTCTTTGGGGATGGCGATTTCCTTCTCGAGAACGCCAGCATTGAAGGGCGCATCGTTTTTCACGCACGCGCGATGGCCGGCACGGTGCAGGCCCGGCGGATGACCGTGACTAGCGAGGCGGTGTTCATGGGCCAGTTTGACGGCGACCTCGACTTCACCGGCGCGCGCCTGGCCGAACTGGCGCTCCATGACCGACTTGGCGACAACAAAGGGCCATTAAACGTCGAGCATCCCAAAGGCATTCGCCGCTATGTCACCGTATACACCCATTCCGTGAACCTTTCGAATGTGGAGGTCGGTGACCTTTATCTCCCGCCGCGTTGCCCCGATAAGGGCATGGATCTCTCCCGCGCGAAAATCGGTGTGCTGCACGATACCAAAGAAAGCTGGGTCCCCGGCGTCCGAAAGATCGATCGGTGGTCGATGGACGATAGAGAAGCGCGGGAAGCTCCCCTCACCCTGCGAGGTCTTGAATATGATCGCCTGGAGAACCCGCGCGGGGGTGAGAAGACGATTGAGGACCGCATCGCTTGGCTCAATCGGCAACCGGCCAAGGAGATCAACGACCGGTTCAACCCCCAACCTTGGCGGCAACTCGCCAAAACCCTCCGTCGGATGGGTTACGACGACGACGCGCGACGCGTACGGATTGCCCAGCGCAACATCTATCGTGCGTGCAAGGAATGCCCATGGTGGACGAGCGGCGGCTACTGGCTTCTCGACATCCTTGGCGGCTATGGCTTGCGGCCGTGGCGGACATTTTTTTGGTCGCTCGGATTCATCATCGCGTCATGGGGCATCTTCGCCCTGCCCCATTGCGCACAGCAGGGGTGCTTTGACGGCGCGGCGTATATCCCGATCGCGGGCGCGCCGCTCCAAACCACCAGCGAAGTGGACAAAACGCTGGCCCTGACCACGACGCTTGAAACGAGCACGTATCCCAAGTTCGACGCGCTCCTCTACGCCATCGATGTCTTCATCCCGCTGATCGAATTTGGCATCACCGACCTTTGGGTGATCAACGACCAGTATGTCGTGACCGATCAAAACGGGCGCGAATGGTGTGTGGGTGTGATGCTTCAGTGGTGGGCTGTCTTTTTGCGGCTCATAGGGGCGTTCCTCTCCGCCTATCTGATCGCAGGGTTCACCGCGGTGATGCTTCGCGATGAGGTGGCGCAGCCCACAGTTAGCAGCTAGCGTCGCCCCATGACCCAAGAGCCTCCCTTCACCGTCCAAATCGTGCCCGTCACGCCGTTTCAGCAGAATTGCTCGATCATCCGGGCGGCCAATGGCTCGGCGGCGGTGGTGGATCCTGGCGGGGAGGTCGACCGGTTGATGGAAACGGCTGAGGCGATGGATGCCAAGATTGAGAAGATCTGGCTGACCCACGGGCATCTCGACCATGCCTCCGGCACGATGGAGCTCAAACGGCGCACCGGCGCGATCGTCGAAGGCGCGCATGAGGAGGAGGTCTTTTGGCTTTCTCAGATTGCGGAGCAATCGAAGCGCTTTGGTGTTGAGGGTGAGGGCGAGAACGTGGTCCCCGACCGCTGGCTCGACGATGGCGACACGGTGGAGATCGGCGGCGTGGTCTTCGATGTCTATTTCACCCCCGGCCACACGCCGGGGCATGTGGTCTTCCACCAAAGAGAGGCGAAGCTCGCCTTTGTTGGGGATGTGCTCTTCAAGGGCTCGATCGGCCGGACCGATTTCCCCCGCGGCGACCATGCGACGCTGATCTCTTCGATCACGGAGAAACTCTGGCCCCTGGGCAACGATACCCGCTTTATCTCAGGCCACGGACCGATGAGCACCTTCGGCGCTGAACGGCAAAGCAACGCCTTCGTCGCCGATCAGGTGCTCAAGTCCTGACGCGCGACATAGACCCCCTGGCCAAAGGGGTCGAAAACCTGCTCGTCCTCGTCAGGCAGTCTTGGCTGCGGCTCGGGCGCTTCAACCGGGGCAGGCGCGTCGTTGAGTTGAGCCAAATGGCGCTCAACCATCCACAAGAACCCCTGACAAGCAGCACACAGAATAATAAAGTACTCAAAGACGTACGACACGGCGCTAATGGTTGCCATGGTCACCATATGCACAGACAGCAAAACGCAAAGCCAGCGTCCGTAGACTGAGTACTCAGCACTCCTCTCATCATCGAGCTCCGCGAGCGCATTGGCACGCCCCATCACCTTGAAAATGGCCATGATGGGTATGACGAGAACGATGAGCAGGCCGGCAAGCCCAAACTCTAGAACGACCTGAACATAGACGTTGACGAAGTCGATGATGCCTTGCCCTTGCCGAAGGGGTTCGAACATGGGGTGCGTTGCGTAATTGGGATCACCGAAAATCGGCGCCATGCGCACTTTCTCGATGCTGGTCTCAATGAGCCGGCTTCGATAGTCAAACGTGCCGTACTCGTCGATCTGATCAAAACCGAGGTTGGAGATAACAACGACCCCGGTCACCGCGACAATGACCCCAAGCAACCCCCAAGACCACTGAGCCGATGCAGATTTCTTGAACAGAACGAAATGCGCACCGCCCGTGAGGATAACCGCCAAAACCGCGGCGCGGGAATCGGTGGCGACAAGCACCAACATCGCCACCGCCGCCCAACCAGCGGTCACGATCAAACCCACTTTTTTTCTGTAGACGAACACAGTGTACGCAAGGGTGCACATCAGCACCCCGAGCAATGTCTCAGCAAACTGCCCACCAATGCGCGAAACGCCGCCCCGACTGGCGAGACCAAATCGCCCTTGCTGAAGATGGCCGTAGAAGTCCCAGCCTTTGAGCGCCGAAAAAAGTCCAGCGGCTGCGATGAAGCAGCACCCCAAGACCAAAAACTGCGTGAACCTTTTGTGTGATTCCGATCGGGATAGCCCCCGCGCGGCCAAGGCGAACAAAACTCCCGTTTCAAGATAATAGAAAATGAATGAGCGAATCTCGTTCGTGAAGGACTCAGGCGCCCGCATTCCCAACAAGAGCGTGAAGACGACGAACAGCCAGTATGCCTTTCCAACGTTATTGTCTTGATACTGAAACTCATCCTTGGGTTCTGATCTCATGAGACCGGCAATTCCGGCGACAGACAGGATGACAATCGTAGAGTTGACGTTGAAGAGATAGTTCACGCCAGGAAACGGGACCGACCACTTCGTTTCCGCAGGAATCACGATCAACAGCAAAATGAGATACGGCACCCAGGACGTGGCTGAACGCGGTAAGGCGAAAAGTATCGCCACGATCATGAGAATGAACAAAATTGGGCCCGGTTGAAACGTAAACACGACCGCTGTGCACGAAAGCCAAGCGATGGTGAGCCGGAGTTCCGATGGGTCTGGGTAGACCTTCGGTCGCAGCACATAGCCAGCACCCATCAAGGGTATGATGACCACCAGAAACTTAATCAGATAAAACGAGTGCACGATTGGTTATCCAAGGCCAGGCGCAGGAAACGTTGGTCGCACCTCCATAGACCTTTATCAATTTTCTGATTGAAAAGATCTGAAAATGACGGCCATGAGGCCGGGGGATGATATGGAGAGTGCTTCGTTGTTTCGGAACCTAAGTCTTCTGGGACCACGGCTCATGGGGTCGATCAAAGCACATCTCACGTCAGACAAGCTGATCGGTCGGACGATGAAAAGCGCCGCGACGGTCAGTGCGGCGCAACTGTTCTCCAATGCGCTGCGCCTTCTTTCCAACTTGGTTTTGGTCAGGCTGGTCGCCCCCGAAGCCTTTGGATTGATGGCCATAGCCATGACCATCAACCAGGCCGCCGTGATGTTCGCGGATATCGGAATCTCTCAAAGCGTGATCCGCAGTGAACGGGGCCGTGAGCCAGCGTTTATCGGCACGGCGTTCATCAGCAACGTGGTGCTCTTTTTCTCGCTCTGTCTGATCGTCACTGCCATTTCCCTCATCATGGCCGCCACCAGGGAGTCCTTTCCTACAGATAGTATCTACAGCTCAGTTCAGGCGGCGCCTTTGATCGCTTTTGCAAGCCTCCAGCTTGCCGTACAGGGAATGATTTCCCCGAAGGTTTGGATCGCGCGCCGAGAGCTTAGTCTTTGGCGACCGACACTCATTGACACAGGCGCGCAGCTGATTGGCGTCATATGTACACTGACTTTGGCCTGGGCCGGACTGGGAGTGTGGTCGCTGGCTATCGGCAGTCTGGTGACGATCAGTGTCGGCACAGCGCTCGGCCACGTGTTGCTGACGGGGCCGCAGGTGCCACTTGTCTGGGAGCGTTCAAGTTTCAACGAGATTCTGCAGTTTGGGAAGTGGCTCATCCCCGCATCGATAGCTGGGTTCCTCATCAATCGCGGAGACCGGTTGCTTGTTGGCCTGTGGCTAGGCGCAACCCAGTTCTCGATCTATGTCATTGCTGCGCTCTGGTTTGAGGTGGTCAACAGCATTGTTCAGCGCGCCAACGCCTCGGTGTCTCTTTCATCGCTGTCGGAAGCACTGCGCACGTCCAAGGAATTCGCATCACAGTTTTACCAGAAGGCACGCCTTATCTCAGACGCTGTATGCTTGTGCAGCTTTCTTGGTTTCAATCTCATCATTCAACCGTTGACCGATCTTCTGTATCCTGATGTTTATGCACCGGCGGTTGGGTTTGCTAGGCTGTTATCTGTCGGCCTTTTGGCTCTTCCGCTTCAGCTCACCCATTGGGTCGTGCTCTCTTCCGGCGATAGCCGATCATTTGCGTTCGTGCTTTGGGGCTCTAGCGCTGCACTGTTCGCCTCAGCAGTCGTTTTGGAGGACCAGCTTGGTGTTCAAGCCGCCATCCTCGCGTTTGCTATGCGGCCATTGTTCATTGCCCCGGTTTCCTTGATGGTCGCGTCGAAGGTCATCAACATAAATCCGCTGACTGAGCTGCGGACAGTCTTCATGGTCTTCATTGGGACCGCCGCAGTGCTGATTGCCAACTGATGGACCGAACGATGAAAGTGACCTTTCTTCACCCGCATGGTCATGGCCAACTTGCCGGCGGTTTTCGTGTGATCACAGAGTATGCTGACTATCTCGGTCGCCAGGGGCACGAAGTGTTCACGGTGAGCCCTCCGCGGGAGCGGGAGCCGCGGTTCAAGGGCCCATTGAGACGACTGCCGCTGCGGCGAGACCCCTTTCAGGACGATTCATTTGTCCGTGGGCGGTCATTCACCAACATCGTTAGCGGCAGCCCTCACATGTTGACGCCCGATGACGTGCCCGACGCCGATGTCATCATCGCAACGTGGTGGCTCACGGCAGAGTGGATCGCTGGGATGCCTCCAGAGAAAGGCAGACGAGTTCACTTCATCCAGGATCTCGAGATCTTTCCCTATCTGCCGCAGGAACGCGCAAGGGCTGTCCTTCGGGACCCTATGCCGAAGATCTGTGTTGCCAGCTGGCTCGAGGATGCTCTGCGGAAGGACTTTGGTGCCGACGACATCACAACGGTGTTCAACGGCACCAATCTTGACGCATTCCCTGGAGGCGCGACCGACGCAAACCGCTCCGGTGTAGGCTGTCTGTTCGCGAGAGCGCCTCGGAAGCGGTTCGTACTCGCCCGTGACGCGGTGAAGGAAGCGCGAGCCCGCAGCGGTACCGACATTCCGTTCAAAGGTTTTGGCGCCTATCCGGTCACGACCAATGAAGGCTATGATCAGTACCAAGAGAGCCCACCGCAGGATGAGCTCGCCAAGATCTACGGTCGCTGCCGTGCCTGGCTCTTCAGCAGCGAGAGCGAAGGGTTTGGCCTGCCGATCCTTGAGGCCATGGCGATGGGCACACCTGTCATTGCCACACGTGCGGGCGCCGCTCCCGACCTTGTGAACGAGCGCAACGGTCGCCTTGTCGACAGCACACCCGAAGCGATGGCCGAGGCGATCCTCGAGCTCACGACGATGAGCGAAAATGAGTGGTCGGCGATGTCCGAGGCCGCTCGCAAGACTGCGGAGCTGCACAGTGCAGAAAACGCAGCAGCGAGCTTTGCCAAAGCGTTAGAACGGGTTGCAGCGGGAGAACCCCTGCGGCCTTCTGGCCAACCGCATCATAGTGATTGATTTCCGCGCAGCAGCAGATTAACGGCCCAACCGTTTGACCTCATGACAGCGGGGAATCGGCCGAATGCCAAAGCGTGACGACCTTCAAAGCATCCTTATCATCGGAGCCGGCCCTATCATTATCGGGCAAGCCTGCGAGTTCGATTATTCGGGCGTCCAGGCGGTCAAGGCACTGAAGGAAGAGGGCTACCGGGTGATCCTGGTGAACTCGAATCCGGCGACGATTATGACGGACCCGGAATTCGCCGACGCCACCTATATCGAACCCATCACGCCGGAGTTTGTGGAGAAGGTCATCGCAAAGGAACGCCCCGACGCGCTCCTGCCGACGATGGGCGGACAAACGGCGCTCAACTGCGCGCTGGCGCTCGACGCCAATGGGGTCCTCGAGAAATACGGCGTCGAAATGATCGGCGCCCGCGCCGACGCGATCGAAAAGGCGGAGGACCGCGAGAAGTTCCGTATCGCGATGGAAGGCATTGGGCTGGAAAACCCGCGCTCGGCCATTGCTTCCTCCCCGGCCATCAAAGATGAGAACGGGCGGATCGTCGATTACGACCGCATCCAAGGCTACGCCGACGCGATGAAGGCCATCGACGAGATCGGTCTTCCCGCCATCATCCGCCCGGCCTTCACGCTAGGCGGCACAGGCGGCGGCATCGCATATAACCGTGATGAGTATGCAGAGATCGTCCGTGCAGGTCTTGACGCATCGCCGGTTGGCCAGGTGCTGATCGACGAGTCGCTCCTTGGCTGGAAAGAGTATGAGATGGAGGTGGTGCGCGACCGCGCGGACAACTGCATCATCGTCTGCTCGATCGAGAATGTCGACGCCATGGGCGTCCACACCGGCGACTCCATGACCGTCGCGCCAGCGATGACGCTCACGGACAAAGAGTACCAGAAAATGCGCACGGCCTCGATCGCTGTGCTGCGCGAGATCGGCGTGGAGACCGGCGGCTCGAACGTACAGTGGGCGGTCAATCCAGAAGACGGTCGCCTGGTCGTGATCGAGATGAACCCGCGGGTCTCCCGTTCATCCGCCCTTGCGTCCAAAGCGACAGGCTTCCCCATCGCCCGGGTCGCTGCAAAACTCGCGGTCGGCTACACTTTGGACGAGCTGCGGAACGACATCACCGGCGGCGTGATCCCGTCATCGTTCGAGCCATCCATCGACTATGTCGTCACAAAGATCCCGCGCTTTGCCTTTGAGAAGTTCCCCGGCGCCAAGCCGAACCTTTCCACCGCGATGAAGTCCGTGGGCGAAGTGATGGCCATCGGCCGAACCTTCCAAGAAAGCCTTCAGAAAGCCCTGCGCGGTTTGGAGACAGGCCTTTCTGGTCTTGACCCGATCGCGATCCCTGGCCTGGGCGGTGATGACGACGTCTCGGCCCTCCGTAAAGCGTTGAGCGCGGCGACGCCGGAACGACTGCGCGTTGCGGCCCAAGCGTTGCGTCTCGGCCTGCCGTCAGAACAAGTCCGCATGGTGACAGCCTATGACCGCTGGTTCATCGAGCAGATGCAGGGCATCGTCGAAGCCGAGGCGCAGATTAAGCGCGATGGCTTGCCATCGGACAGCGATGGCCTCCACCAATTGAAATCTATGGGTTTCTCGGACGAGCGCCTGGCTGAGCTCGCGGAAGGTACAACGCAAGAGGTGCGGGAACTGCGCGAGGATCTTCGTGTAGAACCCGTCTTTAAACGGATTGATAGCTGCGCTGGCGAATTCAAATCCGGAACGCCTTATCTCTACTCCACCTATGAGATGAACGGTGAAGACGAAGCCGAGGTCTCTGATCGCAAGAAAGTCGTCATCCTCGGCGGCGGCCCGAACCGCATCGGCCAAGGGATCGAATTCGACTATTGCTGCGTGCACGCCGCTTTTGCTCTTGAAGAAGCGGGCATCGAGACCATCATGGTCAACTGCAACCCCGAGACCGTGTCGACAGACTATGACACCTCAGACCGCCTCTATTTTGAGCCGCTAACAGCCGAAGACACGATCGCCCTCATCAAAAAAGAGCAAGAACGCGGCGAGCTCCTCGGCGTGATTGTTCAGTATGGGGGGCAAACGCCTCTCAACCTCGCACGCCCCCTCGCCGACGCGGGCATCCCGATCCTCGGTACACCGGTGGAAGCGATCGAGCTCGCTGAAGATCGCCAGCAATTCCACGATCTTGTCCAGCGCCTTGGCCTCAAGCAACCAGCCGGCACCACGGCTGCAACGCGCGAGCAGGTCTTCGAGGCGGCCGCAGAGATCGGCTACCCCCTGGTCACCCGCCCGTCCTTCGTCCTCGGCGGCCGCGCCATGGAAATCATCCGGGATGAGCCGAGCCTCGCGCGGTACCTTGAGGTCAGCAAAGTCTATTACTCCGAACAGGCACCGCTTCTTCTCGACCATTATCTCGACAACGCCATCGAATGCGACGTGGACGCCATTTGTGACGGCACGGAAGTCTTCATCGCTGGCATCATGGAGCACATCGAAGAAGCTGGCGTGCACTCCGGCGACAGCGCCTGCTCCCTGCCGCCCTATTCCCTGAGCAGCGCAATCACCGATGAGCTGGAGCGTCAGACGAAAGCGCTGGCTCTTGCCCTTGGTGTCCGTGGTCTGATGAATGTGCAGTTCGCGATCAAGGATAACGAGGTCTTCTTGATCGAGGTGAACCCGCGCGCCTCCCGTACCGCACCTTTTGTGGCCAAGGCCACCGGTGTGCCCGTGGCGAAGATCGGTGCCCGCGTTATGGCCGGGGAACCGCTGTCCACGTTTGACGTAAGCTCGCGCGTTATTCCGCATACGGCTGTCAAAGAGGTGGTCTTCCCCTTCTCCCGCTTCCCTGGCGTCGACACAGTGCTCGGCCCGGAAATGCGCTCGACCGGAGAGGTGATGGGCATCGACGATGATTTCGACGAGGCTCGCGCGAAATCGCTCATCGCTGCTGGCGTGAAAGTGCCGCTCGAAGGCTGCGTCTTCATCTCGGTCAAAGACCAGGACAAGCAAGCGATCACACCAACGGCCAAGCGCCTGATCGATCTTGGCTATTCGATCATCGCCACCGGCGGCACCCAGGAGTGGCTGACCGAGCAAGGCTTGCCTGTGAAACGGGTCAACAAAGTGCTCGAGGGCCAGCCGCATATCATCGACGAGCTCATCAACGGCACTGTCGATATGATTTTCAACACCACCGAAACCGCCCAGTCGGTTTCCGACAGCCGGTCGATCCGGATCACCGCTCTCCAGCGCCGAATCCCTTGTATCACAACGGTGAATGGTGCCCGGGCAGCGGTCCGCGCGATCGAGGCACTGCGCCGCGGTGGTCTTGAAGTTCGGCCTTTGCAGGATTACAACCGCTGATCCTCCCATCACGCAGCCGCCCAATTCGGGGAAAGGCGCGAAACCTCATAGAAAGAGGGATCAATGGACAAGTTTCCGATGACCAGAGCTGGCTTCGAGAAGCTCGAAGCCGACATTAAGCGCCTCAAAAGCGTGGAACGCCCAGAGGTGATTCAGGCCATCGCCGAGGCTCGCGCCCATGGCGACCTGTCGGAAAACGCTGAGTACCACGCTGCGAAAGAGCGTCAGTCGTGGATCGAAGGCCAGGTCCTTGATCTCGAGGACAAGCACAGCCGCGCCCAGGTCATAGACGTCGCGTCGCTCTCAGGTCCTGGCGTCAAGTTCGGCGCCACCGTCACCCTTATTGATGAGGACACGGAGGAAGAGCGCCGCTATCAGATCGTCGGCGACCTCGAAGCCGACCTCAAAGAGAACAAGATCTCGATCAGCTCTCCCATTGCCCGCGCCCTTATCGGCAAGGAAGAGGGCGATAGCGTTGAGGTGGCAGCCCCAGGCGGCAGCCGCGTCTACGAAATCGAGAAAGTCGAGTATCTCTAAGCAGCTGAAGGCGTTGCTTCCCGCACTGTCATGCATACCTCCTCATCCATGGTGGTGAGGAGAGAACCCATGTTGCCCAGAATGATACCTGCAGTGATCGCCGCGTCCCTGCTCGTCGCGTCCGCAGCGGCTCAGTCCCCGCTCGATCGGATGATGATTATCGAAGCCGCCGCGCGGCTCGACACCGCGGTCGACGCCAAAGAATGGGCAGGCGCTGAGGCCCTGTTCACCGAAACGATCTCTTTCACCTATGGTGATCAGACGACGGACAGCATGCCAGCTGCCGACCTTGTCGGCCTCTGGCGGACCAATCTCTTCGCTGAGAAAGCCAGCTTCCACCTCCGCGGGGATCACATCATCAGCTTTGATGATCGGAGGAGCGCCACGCTTCATTCGAAAGCCTACGCCTGGAACCGCCTTGAGGGCATGGAGGGCGGCGAGCTTTACGAGGTCTGGGGCGACTACACCTACTCGCTCGTCAAAGAGGATGGCATCTGGCTGATCACCGGCTTCGCGTTCCAGCCGCAACTTGAGCGCGGCAACACCGCTCTGCCTGCGTACCGCCCAGTAGATTAAGGCTCACAAAAAAGGGCGGCTCCTGGCCGCCCTTTTCCGAACCCGGGGTGGGTTAGCGGCTCGTGCGACGACGCCGCATCACGATACCGCCCACAACCGGCGCGAAGAGAAGCGCCGCGGCCGGAACCGGAACTGGATCAGGTGGCAAGACATCCTCCGTGATGCCCGCATAGGTCACGTCGGCCTGAGAGTAGTTGTAGAAGCCAAATGCACCGTCTGCGAACGTACCGGTGACGTCGAACTGTTCGATACCATCAACCGCAACACGGATACGGCTCGACGTGAATTCAATATCAAAATTGTAGGTGGTGCGATCGACCCAACCGGTGTCACCTAGAGTGGCAGCTCGCTCAATGAACTCGACGTTGCCAACATGATCCCACGCGTCAGAGTTCGTCGCGTTGAAGGCGGTGTCGATGGGTCCAGTAACACGAGAGATCGCCATCCCCTCGTCCCAACCGCCTTGTGAGCCCTGCTTCCAATCGATCAGGATGTAGTCAACGGCAGTCATATCGTCAGCGGTCGTATCACCTTGCGTATACCCAAGAACAAAACCAATGAAGTCGTTATCAGAGCTTGTATCGACTGTGATGGAACCGCCAAGAGCAGTACCTTGGCTGTTGGTGTTGTTGTGGAAGAACGTCGGCCGACCATTCTCGGTTTGTTGCACACTGTTGTTATCCGGCGCGACGTTCCAAGTGTTGGTGCCATCGCTGATCCATGACGACAGATCGACAGGCGCCGCGATCGCTTGACCGGACGTCGCCAGCGCAAGACCGCCCATCAGCGGTGCAAGAGTGCGCCGGACAAATCCGGCACGGTGAGTAGACTGAGTGACCATGGTTTCCCCCTCGGTAGCCTCAAAGTTAGGCCCACCAAGCGCGGGGCCCATACGCAAAGGGGCTCCAGCCGTGGCCGCATTCCCCCTCTAATAGGGAAACCGTATTCCCACCGGAAAACGGGTCAAAAAAAGTTCAGTTTTCGTGATTTTCTTTAGATTCAGCTAAGCATGTTTCATTTTATCCAACAAATAGAATGGATCAAATGACTCCTTGATGGGTCCAGGCGGGTCGGCAGGCTCCGGCGCGGTTAACCAAACCTTTGGGTGCACATGCCAAGGTTGCAGCGACGCCAACATAGCTGCCGCCATGCTTCCGACCCTCGTTTCTCTTGATGTTTTCCAACGCACCCTCGCGACCGGTGAGCCCTCGGCCATCATCGCGACGGAGGTCGAGCGCGAGACGCAGTATTTTCGCGACAATATCGGCCAGGTGACGAGCGCCGAAGATCTGATGGCGGACTTCCGGCTCTACCGCTACGCGCTCACCGCTTTTGATCTTTCCGATACGATCGATCAGCGTGCGATCATTGAGCGGGTCCTCGCCGAAGACACGCTGAGCGACGAGTCCCTGGTCAATCGCCTGCCTGACGAACGGTTCTTAGAGATGGCGGAGGCCTTCGACTTTGCCGTCGTCGGCGCGTTCAATCTCGGTGATCCCGCCTTCATCGACGATGTTGCTGATCGCTACCGCGTGGTGCGATCGGAAGAAGCCGAAGGCGAGATCAATGACGGTGTTCGGCTTGCGTCCTATTTCCTCCGCAATGTGGGCGAGATCGACAACTGGTTTGAAGTCCTCGCTGATCCGCCGATGCGTGAGGTGGTGTTCACCGCGCTTGGCATTCCGCAGGAAGTTCAGGGTAGCGACGTCGATCGGCTAGCCGATGAGCTTGAGAGGCGCTTCGCCATCGAAGATTTTCAGGATCCGGAAGAACTGGACCGGTTCGTTCAGCGTTTTGCGATTCAGTATGACATCGCCCAAGGCAGCGCCCTGTCAGGCTCCGCCAGCGCCGCCCTATCGATCCTGCAGTCCACGGCGAATTTTGTTGCGACCAACTCGTTGAACCTTCTTGCATAAAAGAAGCGCCCCCGGTCGGGGAAACCGGGAGCGCGATTGGCCTGAGAAGGGGGACAGGGAGCTCAGTTGAGTATCCCAGGCCAATTTCCGTTCGCAGCGGTGATGAAGCCGTCGCGATCTTGATCCCAACGGTTCTGAATCGAACGGTTGACGTTGAGATAGAGTTTGCCGTTGTGAATGGTCGCCGTGGACGGATCACCTGGGGCAAGGGATCCTTGGCTCACGGCCCATGCGCAGTACCCACCATATTGCGGTGCGTAGGCTTCTGGGTCGGCTTCAAAACGGGCGAGGTTGTCCGCGCTTGAAAAGCGGAACTCGGCGCCTTTGTAAGTGGTCTCGAACTCACGAGAGCCTTCAACGCCCTCGCCATCAAAGAACGAGACAACGTCGTAGCCGCCAACAGCGGTGTTGTTGAGAAGACCGGTATAGATCGGATCAGCAGCAACAGCGGCGGTCGGGGCGAATGTTACAGCCGCAAAACCAAGGGCGGCAGCAGTCAGCAAGCGTTTCATCAAGCAATCTCCAATCGTTGCTTGACCTGGTGTTCGCACGCTTAGGCGAAGTGGTTACCAGAAAAATTCAGCCGCTTCGGCAAACTCTAATTTGCCAAAAAAATGAACGAGATAGGCCGCGAGACCTATTCCTTGAAGCGGTTGACGATCGGATAGCGGCGGTCGCGACCGAAATAGCGGCGACTGACCTTTGGGCCCGGAGCAGACTGCTTCCTTTTGTACTCCGCCCGATAGAGCATCGTCTGTACCCGGCGAACGAGAGCGATGTCGTGGCCACGTTCCGCGATGCCTTGGACGCTCAGCTCCTCTTCAACGAGACCGTGGAGGATATCATCAAGAACGTCATAGGGCGGAAGACTGTCTTCGTCTTTCTGGTCTTCGCGCAGCTCGGCCGAAGGTGGTTTGGTGATGATCGCCTCTGGGATCACCACACCATCGGGCCCAAGTACGGGATCAGGCTTCGCCGCGTTGCGCCAGCGGCAAAGCGAGAAAACGCGAGTCTTATAAACATCCTTAAGCGGATTGAAGCCGCCATTCATATCGCCATAGAGCGTGGCGTAGCCGCACGCCATCTCTGACTTGTTGCCGGTGGTGAGCATCATCGAGCCGAGCTTGTTCGAGATCGCCATCAGTGCGGTGCCGCGGATCCGCGACTGGAGATTCTCCTCGGTCACGTCGGGGGCCCGGCCATCGAAGATGCCTTCGAGCATCCCGTCGAAGGCGCCCACTGCAGGTTCGATCTCCACCGTATCAAGACGAACGCCGAGGGCTTTCGCGCAAGCTTCGGCGTCGACCATGGAGCCTTCGGACGTGTACCGCGATGGAAGGCGCACGCAGTGCACATGCTCTGGCCCCAGAGCATCCACGGCGATCGCCGCAACGAGAGCGCTATCGATTCCGCCCGACAGACCCAGCACCACGTCCTTGAAACCTGACTTGCGGATATAGTCCCGGGTGCCGGTGACAAGCGCTTGATAGATCAAAGCGTCTTCAGTCGGCCAGTCCGTGACGCTGCCGTTCTCTGTATGCCAACCATCATCGGACTTTACGAGATCAAGGCGCAGGCTGTGTTCTTCGAAAAGTGGTGCTGAGGCCACGACATCGCCCCGCTCAACAACAAAGCACCCACCGTCGAAGATCAGCTCGTCCTGGCCGCCGCACTGATTGACAAAAGCCAGCGGCAAGCCTGTTTCCCGCGTGCGGGCCTTGGCCTGCTCCAGCCGCTCGTCATGCACTGTGCGCCGGAACGGCGAGCCATGGGGCACAAGGAGGATATCGGCGCCAGCCTTGGCCAGATCTCCGGCCACGTCGGGGAACCACATGTCTTCACAGACCATGAGCCCGAGCTTCACACCGCGGAAGGGGATCACATCGACATCACTCGCAGGGCGGAAGGTGCGCGGCTCATCAAAGGGACCGTAATTCGGCAGGCAGACCTTCCGCGCGATTCCTTGCACCTTGCCGTCACCGATCAGGACGGCGGTGTTGTAAGGCCTCGGATCACCATCAGCCTCACCAGCCATCGGTGTTCCGACCACGACCCACGGGCCAGGCTCATCACCTGTGGCCTTGGCGAGCGCCTGGAGCGTTTCTTCGCAAGCCGCGACATAGGCTGGCCGCAGCGAAAGATCCTCAGGCGGATAACCTGAGATGCAAAGCTCCGGGCAGATCAGAAGATCCGCATCCGGCGCAGCGCGCCGAGCACGCACAATGTTTTCCGCGTTGCCCGAAAGGTCGCCCACCGTCTGGTTGAGCTGCGCAAGAACAAGGTGAAGCCGTTCGCTCATGGTACCCATCTATGCCTTTGCCGCGGCCGGAACCAGTCCGGGCGCTAGCTGCGCAAAGCCTCTTCAATCGCCAGCGCCATGGCGAGGGATCGCCGCCCCGCCTGGCCAGGAACCACAGGGCTATGCCCTTTCCGGACGGCGGCGAGGAAGCTCTCCGTGCCAAACGCCAGAGGATCTTTGAGGGAAAGCGGCAGGTCTGCCGCATCAAAATCTGTGGCGACAGGTTTCGGGGTCGTGTTCGTGACCTTCCGTGCCAAGAAATTGAGATGGATTTCGCCGTCGGGGTAGCCGAGGGCGAGGTCGCGGATGGGCTCGTCTTCAAGCCGCGAGGCGGTCAGCTGCGCCTTCACCCCGCCAATATCGAGCTCAACATCAACATAGTCGGCATGCTCGCCCTTCTCCGTCCGGCCTTCACAGCGGATGATTTCCGCCTCCGACCGGCCGGTCAGGTGTGCCAGAAGGTCGAGGTCATGGATCATGAGATCGAAGACCACCGACACATCCATCGCCCGGCCAGAGAACTTGTTGAGCCGCCGAGACCGCACGGTGGTCGGCGTTTCGCGATCGAAAAGACCGAAGGCATCCGCGACATACCGCTCCTGATGACCCACTTGGATCACGACGCCCTTGCTGTCTGCCGCCGCGATCAAGGCGTCGGCATCGTCCAGCGTCATGGCGATCGGCTTCTCCACCAAGACGTGCTTGCCGGCCGCAATCGCTTGAGCCGCGAGCTCTGCATGGGTTGAGGCTGGCGTTGCGATCGTGATGATGTCGACTTCTTCCAAAAAGGCGGCGAAGTCCGAAAAACCCCTGGCCCCATGCTCGTCCGCCCGCGCATCAGCCCGCGCCTGGTCGAGATCAAAGATCGCGGCAACGGTCGCGCCCTCGGCATCTTTATACTTGTTGGTGTGATAGCCGCCAAAGACGCCAGCCCCGGCCACACCTGCCCGCAAATGAAGATTTTCGCTCATGCCGCCCCGTATGGCATGATCGCGAAGGCCTGTCCTGGGGCCTTTTTACGGCGTTAAGGCAAACATCCGGCCCCCAGCTGTTAACGATGCCCTAAAATCGCCCTCTCTGCCGCCAAATGGCCTCGGCATTCCGGAAAATGGCCGCTGCCTGGTCGATCAGAAGCCTTGAACGCTTGAGAGAAAGAACTTGGTAAGACGTGGGGTGGTGGTCGATGCCATTTTCGGTGACCGCATGGAAAGCTCAGAGGCACGGGAAGGACCTGACGTCCGACCTGCGTCAGCAGCTTCGCCACGACCATGTGGCGGGCAGGGCCGAGAACCCTTTCTCGGAGCCCCTCCCCTGCCCGCTACATAACCTCCGTCGTCAGCGTGCAGGCATCGTCCGCCTCTTCGGGTAAGCCCTTATAGATCCAGCGGCTCTTCGGAGCTAAAGGGCGGGCTCACCAACCGAAGAGTTGAGGACAAAATGACCGAGGAGCCCCAGTTTCACCGCGCTAGCGAAGCCCCGGCGGATGACTACACCATCCCGCAAGACTGGGAGAGCTACACCGAGGAAGAGCACGGGGTTTGGGACACGCTCTACCAGCGGCTGATGAAGGTGCTGCCGGGCCGCGCAGACGACGCTTTTCTTGATGGGCTGAAGGCGCTTGATCTTGGCAAGGGCGGCATTCCGCATTTTGAACGGATGTCAGACGAGCTTGAGGCGCTGACCGGATGGCGCGTCGTGGCTGTGCCTGGCCTTGTGCCGGACGAGGTCTTTTTCGATCACCTCGCCAATCGCCGGTTCCCGGCCGGGAACTTCATCCGGAAACCCGATCAGCTGGATTATATTCAGGAGCCGGATGTCTTTCACGACGTCTTTGGACATGTCCCGATGCTCAGCAATCCGGTCTTTGCTGACTATATGGAAGCTTATGGCAAAGGCGGGCTTCGCTCGCTCGACTCCGGCTGCCTCAAGAACCTCGCCGCACTTTATTGGTATACGGTGGAATTTGGCCTTATCAAGCGCGATGATGGCATGAAGATCTATGGCGCGGGGATCGTCTCGTCGCCAGCCGAGAGTGTCTTTAGCCTTGAGGATGGCTCTCCCAATCGGCTCGGCTTTGGTGTCGAGCGCCTGGTGAAAACGGCGTACCGGATCGACGATTTTCAGCAGACCTATTTCGTCATCAACAGCTATGACGACCTCTTAGAGCGCACCCAGAACACCGACTTTGGACCGCTTTACGAGGACCTGCGCGCGAGCGGTTGCGCGGATAGCTACCTTTATCAGCCTGAAGATGTTCTTGCGGATGATAAGGTCTTCACCCGCGGCAACCAGGCCTATGCCAACAAGGGCGGAAGGTTCGTGGCGGCTTAACCGGCCCGGCGGCGCTGTTCTTCCGGCGTGACAGATTTCATCTGAGCGGGCATCGCGGCGGCAACGGGGCCAAGGTCCGTCGCGGTGTGCCTCACGATCTGGCGATTGGGTTCTAGGAACGGATCGAGCAGGATCAGAAGCGGGGCCAGCAGGAACCAGTCGAAGATGAGCGCCGATAAGATGATCAATGCACTGAGCTGTCCCAGCGTCGCCGTGATGTAAAACCCAGAGCTGGCCATCACGAGATAGCCCAGGGTCAGAACGATGCTCGAGACCAAGATTGGGCGCCCCGCATGGTCAAACATCGATCGCGTCGCCTGTTTTGGCGGCTGACCAAGCCGTCGGCCCTCTTGATACCGCCAGATCATATGGATCGTGTCATCCACAATGATCCCCAGGGTGACGGCCCCCACGATCGATGACGCAATCCCGACATCGCCAACGATATAGCCCCAAAGACCAAACGCCACCGCTCCAGGCAAGAGGTTAGGAAGTAGGCTGACGATACCGTAGGACAGGCTCCGAAACGCCAAGATCAAGATGATGGAGATGAGAACCAGGGCTGCTGCCGTACCCCCGATCATCGACCGCACATTGATCAGTGTCAGTTGCGCATACATGGGCGACAGGCCCGTGGCGTGTCCATCGATGTTGCCCGAACGCTCACCAGCCAACCAAGCGTCAGCCGCGCGCTTGATCACGTTCAAGTTCGCATTGGAGGCATCACGGACGACCGCACTGACGCGCGTCCCCGACTTGTCCATCGACACCCGGTCGGTGAGGTCCTGACCAAAAGGCAACGACATCTCATAGAGAAGAAGATATTGCGCGAGGGCATCACCGTCTTGAGGAAGGCCCCCGGCCGCACGCGGATCATCGGCATTGAGATGAGTGTGAAGCCGCCGGAACGTCTCAGCGATCGAGTAGACATGGGTGACGTTAGGCAAAGTCTCGAGATAGCGCTCAAACGCCTCAAGCTCCGCCACAAAGGTGGGATCAGTGATCGCGCCAGAGCCGTGGTGCGAAAGATCAAACTCCACCACACCGAAAGCCGGAAGCTCATCTTCGAGCCGATCCAAGTGCTGACGAAATTCGTAAGACCCGTCAAAGAAGTGCGGAATGAAATCATCCGGTTTGAGCAACAGCGAGCCAGAAGCGATGAGCACCGCGACGCTGCCGACACCCAGCGCCGCCCGGCCGGTATCACCGGTGACGAAGGCGGACGCCCGCGCCGAGACGCTCGTGAGAAAAGCGCGGGGCACGGAGGGCTGAGGACGGAGCAGACGCACCAGCGCCGGAATGCCCAAAAAACCCAAGACCAAACAGATGACACCGCCAAGCGCCACCAAAGACCCCAGCACATTGACAGGAGGGGCATCGGCAAAATTCAGCATCAAAAAGCCGAGCGCGGTGGTGACAAAGGTCAGCGCAATCGGCGCGGCGTTGCTCCGCAGCGCCAGCTTCACAGCTTCGTTCGGGCCATAACCCGCCAGCTGCTCATCCTGAATGCTCATCACCAGATGCGAGAACCCAGCAACGCCGAGCATGAGGATCACAGACGGCGTGTTGGCCGTGAGCGCCATGATTTCGATACCAAAATGACCAGCCAAACCTAACGTCGCTAGGGCGGACAGGAGCGGCGTCACCACCAGCACAACAGCAAAAAGGGCCGAGCGCAAAAGAATGAAGGTGAGCACCCCAATCACCAGGACGGTGACTGGTAACAGAGTGGCGAGATCCCGCTTCCCAGCCTTGCTGAGGGCATCGATGATGGCGAGCCGGCCACCATACCAAGGAACAAGACCCGCCTCCTCCAGCTGCGCATTCGCCGCCAGCTCACGCACCGCGGTGGCGACGATATCGGCGCGCTCTGACACCTCACCGATCCCCTCAGCGATGATGACAATGATCGTGGTTTTTCCGTCAGGTGAGATCAGACGATCGACCAGCAGCTCGTCTTCCATAACCCGTGTCCGGACCATATCCGCCGCCATCGCCGGATCATCCATCATGTCTTCGATGACAAGTTCATCGCCGTCGGAGGAAATGCGCGGCGCGTTCGTGATCGATGAGACCCGGCGCGCATAGGGCAGCTTCCACGCCTCCTCCGTCAGCTCCCGGATGATGGCGAGGCGTTCCTCCGTGAAAAGATCACCCTCCTCCGCGTGAAGGGCGAGACCTATCCCTTGGGTGAGCGCGTACTCCGCTTCCAGTGCCTCAAACTGCACCAGGTTGATGTTGTCGTCGGCAAAAAATGCCTTGCTGTCGCCGTTGATTGAAAGCTTCGGCAGCCCCGACGCCGCGATCAGAAAAAAAAGCGTACACAAAACAAGGGCAAGTCGAGGTCGACCCTCGAAGTATTGGTCCCAAGACACGAAAGCCCCCTCCAGGGCGTGCCCAATCGCCCCATGAACTATGCTTAACCATAGTATCGTGAGTTAGAGGCAGAATGGACCAAAAAAAGTGCAGTCGCCGCAACAATTATGCAGCTGCGCGTTCCCTCACTGCACGGAGGTTTTCGGCGAGCGTGAAAGCAAGCTCGAGCGCCTGGCTGGCGTTCAAGCGCGGGTCACAGTGCGTGTGGTAACGCGCTGAAAGATCGTCATCATCGATCGCCTGCAGACCACCGAGGCATTCGGTGACGTCCTGGCCGGTCATCTCAAAATGGACCCCACCTGGATACGCGCCCTCTGCCCGGACGAGGTCGAAGAACTGGGTGACCTCTTCGAGGATCGATGCGACCCGGCGGGTTTTGTACCCGCTCGACGCTTTGATCGTGTTGCCGTGCATCGGGTCAGACGACCAAACGACAGCGCGGCCCTCCGCCTGCACCCGAGCCACGAGAGCCGGAAGGTACTGGCCGATCTTCTCGGCCCCGAAACGAGAGATGAGAACAATCCGACCCGGGATGTTTTGCGGGTTCAAGATATCGAGAAGCTGCATCAGCTCATCCGGCGCGAGGGACGGACCGCATTTGATTCCGATCGGGTTTTTCACCCCGCTGCAGAACTCGACATGTGCGCCGTCAGGCTGGCGCGTGCGATCACCGATCCACAGCATATGAGCGGAGGTGTCGTAGAAATCGCCCGTGGTGGAATCGGTCCGGGTCATCGCCTGCTCGTAGCCAAGCAGCAGCGCCTCATGACTGGTGTAGAACTCGACCTGGTTAAGCGCTGGGTTCGCTCCGCCCGTCAGACCGCACGCGTCCATGAACGCCATCGCGTCAGAGATCCGATCAGCGAGTTCCAAGTAACGCTCATGCTGCGGACCACTTGCGAATTCGAGGTTCCAGCGATGCACGTTGCGCAAGGAGGCATAGCCCCCCTTCGCAAAGGCGCGGATCAGATTGAGGGTCGATGCCGCCTGGCTATACGCACGAAGAAGACGCTGCGGGTCGGGGGTGCGCTCTTCCGGCGTGAACCCCATCCCGTTGATGTTGTCGCCGCGGTAGCTGGGCAACGTGACATCGCCTTGGGTCTCAACCGGCGAAGAGCGCGGCTTGCCGAACTGTCCCGCCATGCGCCCCACCTTCACCACCGGCACAGCCGCGCCATAAGTGAGCGCCACTGCCATTTGGAGCAGTACACGGAACGTATCGCGGATATTGTCGGCGCTGAATTCTTTGAAGCTTTCGGCGCAGTCGCCACCCTGGAGCAGGAACGCCTCACCGCGGCTGACCGCCGCCAGGCGATCCGTCAGTGTCCGGCACTCACCGGCAAAAACCAGCGGCGGATAGCTCGCAAGCTCACCCTCCACAGCAGCAAGCGCTGCGGGGTCCGGATAGTCCTCCGGAATGTGCTTTGCCGGCTTTGTCCGCCAGCTATCCGCTGTCCACATGGTCATTGGCCTCCAAGAGCGCTGGTCATTAGGCGCCAAGGCCGGTTGTTGCAACGTTCTTACCGCGAGAAGCCGATCCTGCCTTGTCCCAATTCGGGACCGAAACGACCTCTGTACCGATATGGCCTCCGTACCTCTCGCAAAGTTGGCCGGTCCAAGGTGGCGCAACGATGTCGGCCCCAGCACACGCGACCACGAACCGAGCGCTGTTCCGGGTCCTGAAACGCTAAAGCTTGAGGATCAGCTGTGTGTTGCATCGAGAATAGGGTGTCGGGCTCCATTCATCGGCCTCGAGAAGCCGGAAGCCCGATTTGAGATAGAGGTTCATCGCCGTCTCGAGACTGTTGTGGGTCTCGATCCAGATTTGCTCTCCGCCCATGGCTTGAGCCTCAATCTTTGCCGCCGCCATCAGCGCCTGCCCGATGCCGTGACCCCGCAGGCCTTCGCGTACGGCCATCTTGGCAAGCTCAATCACACCGAGCTCGGCCATGGGGATCAGAGCGACGGTACCCACGGTCTCACCGTCGAGGTCGGCCAGCAAAATACGCCCGCCCTTGGCCGCAATATGGCTGTCGGGGTCATCAAGCATCTGCCGGTCTTTTGTTTCGACCTCGAAATACCGTTCAATCCAAGCGAGATTCAGGTCTCGGAAAGCCGGAATGTCGGCCGGCGTGAAATGCCGAACCGTGACCTGTGATCCGCTCATAGATGACGCCCCTTCCCGCATGGCCGGAGACGCTAGACGGAATGAAGCCTCGCGTGAACTGACGCCTGTCAGGCGCGTGCACTCCACCTCCGACGAGACACTGTCCACGCCGCGAGAGGGCCAAGCATCAACCACGCGCCAATGGGCAGCGGTGTGCTCACCGCCCCGCCGCCGTCGACGACCAGGGTGTCTTCATCCCAATCAATGACCAGGGTCTGCAGGCCGACGAAAGGATTGAGGAGGTAAAGCTCCGTATCGAGGATCTCAAAATCACCCAGCACCCCGTCCACGCCCTGAAGCGCTGCGCTCGTCAAAGCGGACGCTGTCTCGTCGACAAAAGTCAGGCCGGAGGTCCCGAAGAAGCCGAAGATCGGGACATTGGCGATACTGACCGAAGCCAGACCCGCGCCGAAAGAGACGCCGTCAAAGTCGCTGTCGACCACGATCGCATCGGTGGAGCGGGACGAAAACGTGACCACACCCAGCGCGATCTCAAGCGAGGCCACGGCGTCCGTGTAGAATGCGCTGTCCTCATCACCGCCAAAGCAAGGCACAAGAGAGACGGTACAGTCGGTGGAGACAGCGTTCGCCTCTTCAGGGTCATAGATCAAAGTTGCCGTGACCGGTGAGCCAGGCGCGCCCACCAAAGCTCCCTCGAGAGACACAACCACCGGAGCAGCCGCGGCGACACCACATGAGAACGCACCCGCAGCAATTGCTGACATAATCCGTTGCATTATCACAACCCCCAATAGCTGTTTCAAGTTTAACACAACTTTTGGGAGGTTCATAGTGCAGCGCAAAACATTCCTGGCGCAAAATCTGCAGGTGGCGGCTGAACACTGCTTGATGCCTACCCTTTACAGGGAAGAGGTGCCGCCCTACTGACCCGCGATCGGTCGCAGCCCGCGCTTCATGCGTGGGATCAAAGTCAGACGGCCGGTGAGACGACGAGCGTCTGTCCTGCTGCTGTGGCGGGTTGGGCGCGAAAGACCTGCCCAACCAACCCGACGTAGCAGCCACGAAGGCAACGCATGAGTGAAACCCAGGACGTCCAGGTGGAGGACGTCACCGATCAGGCCGAGGCCGCCACTGCGGAGGCCGCGCCTGATCCTACCGAGCCAGAAACCCAAGACGACGCAGCGGCGAGCGCCGAGGCGATCCCTGCCGATGCGCCTGTGGACATCAAGTTCGCCGATCTCGGCCTTGATGAGAAGCTTCTCAAAGGTATCATCGACGCCGGGTATGACACGCCCACGCCGATCCAGGCGAAGGCGATCCCAGAAGCGCTCAAGGGCCGGGATGTTCTCGGCATCGCGCAGACGGGCACGGGCAAGACCGCAGCCTTCACGATCCCGATGATCCACCGCCTCTCGCGCGGCCGGGCCAAGGCGCGGATGCCGCGGACCTTGATCCTGGCACCGACCCGCGAGCTCGCGGCGCAGGTCGCTGAGAGCTTTGAGAAGTACGGGAAGTATCACAAGCTCTCGATGGCGCTTCTGATCGGGGGGGTAAGCTTCAAAGACCAAGAGATCGCCCTCACCCGCGGCGTGGATGTGCTGATCGCAACGCCTGGTCGCCTGATCGATCATTTTGAGCGCGGCAAGCTGCTGCTCACCGGTGTTGAGGTGATGGTTGTCGACGAAGCGGATCGCATGCTCGACATGGGCTTTATCCCAGACATTGAGAAGATCTTTGGACTGACGCCTTTCACGCGGCAGACCCTCTTTTTCTCCGCGACCATGCCCGCTGAAATCACGCGGCTGACGGATCAATTCCTGTCCGCACCCGCACGGGTCGAGGTCAGCCGCCCAGCGCAAACAGCCGATACGATCACCCAGCGGATCATCAAAGTACCGAGCTCTGACGAGCAGATGAAACGCGCCACGCTGCGGCAGCTGATTGAGACGGCCGAGGACCTCAACAACGGCATCATTTTCTGCAATCGGAAGAAAAATGTCGATGTGGTGGCCAAGTCGCTGCAGAAGCATGGCTTTAACGCCCGCCCGATCCACGGTGACCTCGCGCAGTCCTTCCGCATGGAAACCTTGCAGAAGTTCCGGGACGGTGAACTCAAACTTCTTGTAGCATCCGACGTTGCCGCACGTGGCCTCGACATCCCTGAGGTCAGCCACGTCTTCAATTTCTCCGTACCCGTGAATTCAGACGACTACGTCCACCGGATCGGTCGGACCGGCCGTGCAGGTCGGAAAGGCACAGCGTTGATGATGGTTTGCCCCGGCGACGAGAAAGCTTTCGACGCCGTTCTCAAGACCACCGGGATGGACAGCATCGAAGAGCTTGACCTCGGTGACTTCTTCGACGGTCTCAAAGATCAGCCCAAAGAGCGTGAGCGTCGAGGCGAACGCCGCGGCCGTGACCGTGATCGCGGTGACAGAGGCGACCGCCGGGAACGCGGACGCCGCGCCCGCGAAGAACGCGACTTCCCATCCATGAAGCACGCGGACGATGTCAAAGGCTTCGGCGACCACGTCCCCGACTTCATGGGCGTCGGCACCTAAGCTGCGTTGGGCCAACGGGATCACCCAACCTAGACTTGCATTTGGCCTGAATCTTTGAGACGCCAGATCCGTCAGAGAGACGGGGGCGTCAATCGGTGGTTCAACGACACAATCCAGCTGGGGAACTCACTCGGGGGTTCTCAGGCCCGCCTCCACAGAGCAGTGCCAAGAGCGAAGAGGTTGAGCATCTACTGACAATGGCGAAGAACTGTGAAGATCGAGTCACCGATCTTCGCGATCGGTCGCAAAGGCTTTTGACTCTCTTGTTTGCGTCCTCAGCTTTCATCATCACACCGTTCATTATTCTGCCAACCGAGCAGGCCAGTCGTTATACTGGCGCTTTTTTTGTATTTGTTGGTTTCCTGGTTTTCTTCCTTGGTGGCGTGTCACACCGGTCTCTCGAAGGAATGTCGGAGGAGGCAAAGCTGTATTTCAGGCGTGCTACGTTTTTGTACCATAACGCCTACCGACGACTACGCCGACTCTACCCAGACATCGAATTCGAGCCGGTACTTGTTGAAGATGAAAATTATAACGCCGAAGAAGAGCCATACGACCAAGAAGAGTTCACCAAGACTTTTAGGACCAGCTATACTTTCGGAAAACGAGAATTGTACAGATTCTTCCCAAAGCTGGTAATGATTTTGGGTGTAGCATATCTCGTCTTGGGTGCTTTCATTGCTTCTGAGCCAATTTGGCGTACCCAAAATAGCGAATCAATATTGCCAGAAAAGGCTGAAATTGCGGCCACTGTTTCCGAGGAAAGCGTCGACGAAGAGTGCACATGTAAGCCGCTGAGAGTGATCGCACGGCTTTTTGCCCGCTAAGCAGCTGGTTTCACTGCCTTTACGACCTCAGCACATAAAGAGGAATAGCGATCAACGCCGCGGGGGCATCAGCCCGCAGGTTGTCTCTGTTTGCGGAAACTCTTCAAACACATAGCGTTCCCACTCGCTTGGGGGAGGCACCACACGATCCACCACCCACGATGCCGCTGGCCTTTCAGGATCGGCTGTCACCGCGATCATACCTTCGACAGCGACCACAAAGCCAAAGATGAGCAACGCCTGCAAAGCACTCTCGATCCAAGACTGTGACCTCAGCTGAACCAGCCAAATGACAGCGAAGGCGCCGTAAAGAGCGTACACGGCATGCAGCAGCTTGACGCTGCCGAACGGCGGCTCCGTCCAAAAGGAACAGTGGTCCTGCGGCAACCACACGGTCATCGCGAAAAGCCAAACCAGGATCAGCAGCAAGATCAGCCCGAGCAGCAACACCGTGAAACTGCCGGGAGCAACCCAACGCCGGGAACTGATTGCGCGGTGTGAGCGCGGCAATGACGAGATCGCTAGCCTCCACATTCGCACAAGTTACCCCCAGGCGAAACGGTAAGCCAGTCAGGATGTTAGTCCGCTTCTTTGACCGCCTCTAAGATCGTTTCGACAGCGGGACGGTTGCGGTAGCTTTTGGAGTTCGTGGTGTAGTCCTCTTCGTAGAGCTTCGCTTCCACCACGCCGTTTTCGTCAACGACAAAGACCGCCGGGTGCGGAATGCCGTAGGCGCGGCTGCCCGGCCTGTGCTCGTCATTGAGGATGCCGAACGCCTGGATGATCTCCGAACCCTCATCAGCGATCAGCATGCTGCCTATGCCTTGGGTCTCGGCAAAGGTGGCCTGCACATCCGGTGCATCGTAGCTGACGAAGACGAGCGGCTTGCCCTCGGCCTCAAACGCGGCTGCCTGCTCGTCAAGCTCCATCACCTGGGTCTTGCAGTAGGGGCACCAGGAGACCGAGCGGACGAAGACGATGGTCGCGCCCTCCTCGCCCATCACGTGAGCGAACTCCTCCGCCTCAGGAATGGTGCTACCGAGAGCGGGACCAAGGCCGGAGGCAGCAAGCGTGAGACTGAGAAGGGAGGCGAGAAGCATTTGAAGGTCCTTATGTTCGTCGGGGCTTCATTCGTCGGCCAGGCTGGAAAGTTACAGCGCCTCAAGCGCCTGCGCCGCATGGCCAGCCAGTGCCTCGCCGTCTTCAAACACTGGCCAATCGGTTTGGTTCCGAAACCATGTCAGCTGGCGCTTGGCAAAGCGGCGGGTCTCCTGCTTGGCAGAGGCCGCCGCCTCCTCGAGCGAAAGATCACCGGCGAGATGGGCCAAAAGCTCGGGCACCCCGAGGGCCTTCATCACCGGCAGGTCGGCCGACAGCCGCCGGGCCTCAAGCGCCCGTGCCTCATCAAGCGCCCCGCGTTCGAGCATAGCGTCAAACCTCGCTTCGCACCGACCATAGAGAGCGTCTCGCTCTGGGCTCAGAACCAACGGTAGAACAGGGCCCTCCACGGCCCGTACCCGAGGCTCCTTCTGCCAAGCGGAGAGCGGGCGACCCGTCTCATCAAAAACAGAAAGCGCCCGGATGTGGCGCTGCTGATCGGCTGGCTCCAGGCGCTCCATCTCAGGATCGACAGCGAGGAGGCGCGACCGGAACCCTTCGGGGCTTGCAAGCCATTCGGTGTTCAGTGCTTCGGTGATGGCCTGCGCCACCTCGGGGATCGGCGACAAGCCGTCAGTCATGGCCTTGAGGTAAAGCCCCGTGCCACCGCAAAGGATCGGGATCCGCCCGCGCGCCCGCACCGCCTCGATTACGGGCTTCGCTTCGCGAGCGAAACGGCCCGCTGAGTACCTCTCGCTCCCGTCGACATGACCGTAGAGATGGTGGGGCGCCTGCGCCTCGTCATTGGGCGTGGGTCGGGCGCTGAGGACAAAAAGATCGCGATAGACTTGCATGGAGTCCCCGCAGATGACCTCGCCACCAATTGTCTCAGCGAGGCCCAGCGCCGCCGCGGATTTCCCCGATGCGGTGGGTCCAGCGATCACGATCAGAGGGGGATGCTCTTGCAGGGCCATCCTCGGCTCTCTAGCTGCTCCTCAACAGGAGATCACCATGACCGACGCTGCCCACGAGACGATCAAAGCCGAAATCGACAAAAACGACGTGATGCTGTTCATGAAAGGCACACCGCAATTCCCACAATGCGGCTTCTCCGCCGCGGTGGTGCAGATTCTCGATTATCTCGGCGTCGAGTACGGCTCGATGAACGTCCTCGCTGACGAGGACATCCGCCACGGCATCAAGACTTACTCCGACTGGCCGACGATCCCGCAGATCTACGTCAAAGGCGAGTTCGTTGGCGGCTGCGACATCGTCAAAGAGATGTTCGAGCAAGGCGAACTCCGCCCCCTCCTCCAGGACAAAGGCGTCGCCGTCGCTGAGGCCTAAGCCTTAGCGCTTCACCTAATCTCATAGCGAATTGTCGTCTCAACCCCGAGTGTTCGGACGGCCTCGCCATTCACAACCCGCGGATCGTAGACCCATTGCTCGACCGCTTTCGCGGAGTACGGCTCGAAACATGCGTCCGTTGAGTCTAGAACGACAACGTTCTCGACACGGCCTTCTTCGTTCACATCGAAGCGAAAGGCTACCTGCTCAAGTTGCCCGCGACCGCCGCTACCGCCCCTCAAACAGCGCTCAAAGCCTGTTGGGTTCACGCGCTGCGTAGGCAGAAACTGTGCTTCCTGGGCATCGACCCTTGCAAGAAACCCTAGGCCGTACTCCCGCCGTTCCGCAGCCGTAGCACCAGCGATTCTCAAATCTGCGATCGCCTCTCGCTCAGCATCGATAACTTGAGGAAGGATCGTGCTTTCGTACAGGCCTATCAAGCATATGTCCGCTTCGGCATCACGGCTCGCCACAAGAAGCAGCACGCAGCGCATTTTCCGTAGGTCTTGCGGGTCAGCTGGGTCGTTTTCCGCGCCCACTTCCCACAGCGCGGCATCCAACTGTCCTCGCATCAAATAGACTTCCGCTTTGTAGACGATTGACGCGCTAGGACCTCCGAAAAATTGATCGGCATGCAGATCCGCGAACGCTAGCGCGTCATCAAGGCGCCCAGCAGCAAGAAGAGCATCGCCCACATAGTCGACAAGCACAGGCCCACGACGAGGGTAGCCAAGATCGTACGCGAGCGCCTGCAGACCGTCGTCCGCCAACGCGGACGGATCACGGTTACACATGTATCTGAGCTGCCCACGAACTTCGTAAACGACTGATCGATCGAACGACGGCAGCGCTTCGTCAGACAACACACCATCCATGAGCTCGATCGCCGACTGGCATCGACGCTCGTTTGGCCGCTCCATAGCATCGTATACACGGGAGATTTGCTGCCTCGTGGAACGCTGCAGCTCCGGTGACGACGCCAATGATGATGCGCCCGTCGCGTAGAGGACAGCCGAGATGCCCCCAACGATGAGCGCTAGCCTAGCACTGGCGTTTCTGTCGCGCATGAGATCTCCAGACAAAACAGCGTGCTAAAACGCTGTTTTGTATAGAACACGAACGCGACACTACTTTGACAGTTGTCCGTTGGGTCGACGGCAACAACCAATCAGTTGGCCCGGCGCAGGATTTGGACCAGCTCGGCGAGGCCCTCCTCGCCTTGGGCGCTGAGGGGGATTGATGGCTCAATCACGGCGCGACCTTCTTCGCCGCTGCTCCGTGTGATGATGTAAAGCGGCGCAAGGGCCTCAAAGCCCGTGTTGGGGAGCGGCAAGGTTTGCACCTGCGCCGTTTGGTTGGCGGGCCCTTCGGTCGCTTGGCCAGCCACCTTGGCGACGTCCGCATCAATTGCAGTGGCTGTGAAAACGATCGACTGCGAATAGGTCAGAGGACCGATGAGCACGACCGTGTCGCCTTCGAACCGATACGGAAGATCAGCGGGTGGGGTCATCACATCTGCAAACGGCACATCAAGGACAGTCCCAAGAGGGATGCCGGGCAACAGGCCCTGATTGGCTTCGGTCACGCGCGCTTTGATCTTGGAGGTTGCTGTGTACGGCTCATCGGTGAGGTAAGCCATCAGACGATCGCTGAGATCCGTGGCCCCGCCCGTGTTGTCGCGCAGATCGACGATCAACGTGGTTGCGCCGGCATCGTGGATGGCTTCGAACGCGCCTGGCAGAAACTCTGCAAACTCCTCCTGACGCGCAATATCAAAGCTTGGCACATCGAGATACGCGATCCTCGGCGTCAGCTGCTCAACCCCGTAAGGCGCATCGGCCGCTTTGGCCGTGCCGGGCTGAAGCTCATAGGTCTGCCTTCCCGTCTCATCATCAATGGTGATGTCGTACGACTCAAACGCGCCATAGGCTGTCCAAAAGAACGCGTCGAACCGCAGCGCTAGGATCAGACGTCGGAGGAGTTCACTCTCCCCGCGCATGCGAGGCAGAAGGTCCGCAATGATTGTTTCGGTATCGATCCCGTTGATCGCGGCAATCGCGGCGCCTTCCTCAACGCCGGGCAGCAGATCAGTGGTGGCAGCGACTTCGATCCGGTCGTCCGCCGTCACCCGCACCGGGAGCGTCATCAGCGGTGCGGTTTCGTCTGCATACTCTTCGATCAGCGCGATCGGCCGACGCAGACCGACATGGGCGTCCGTGAACAGCGGATTGAGCTGGGCCATCGCCATCCACGCCTCACGCGCGTCGAGGCTGTCCGGCAACTCGCTGGCGATCTCGTCACGCTTTAGCGTGATCGCCTCAAGATCAGCGGAGTAGGAGAGATCCGGGTGCGTGGCCGTCACCTGGGCCAAAAACGCATCGAGGTCAGCCTCGATCACCGACCTCTCATAGACAGGCAGATCCTGCTCAACGGCAGCTGGATACGTGACGCACCCCGCCAGAACCAACCCGGTACCCAACAGAACAACATTGCGAAGCATAGCGAATTCCCTCTCGACCAATCCGCATATTATCGCTTTTCAATATGGTTCAAGGGGCATCGTAAAACGATATGCAGTTTACCCTGCTGGTATCGTCAGGACCGGAGACGGCGTTGTCTGACCGTCCTGAGCTAGCATCCCGAGCAGCATCAGGACCGCGAAGGTCTGTTTGCTCTCAAGATCACGGTCGTCGATGTAGAACCAGTGATCCCGGAACTTGGTTGCGACGAAGGCCTCGTCAGGCTGCCTGGTCGCGTGCCGAATGTTGAGGGTCACAAGCTCGCTGCGCTCACCATTGGTGATGTTCGGCGATGTGCGCCCCTCCTCCACATGGTCCTCAGGAACGATGACATAGGACGACGCGAGGACCATGGTCTGCATGATGGAACGGGTCTGAACGAGAATACGGCTTCCATCCGTACCAAGACGGCCATAGACAAGATCAAAGCGATCAAGCGAGCCATCAAGGTGAAGGAGCTCTTTGAGTTCTTGGAGTGAGGCCTTGGTCTTCTCCCGCGCGGACACATCAGCGAGCCAAAGCACCGTGGCATAGCCGTTCGATCCGTTCCCGTGATCACCATTGGTCCGCAAACGAACATCAAGCGCATCCGATTTCTGAAGCTTACGGACCAACTCCACGACTTGCTCGAACTCAGCGTCTTCATAGCCAACGCCGGACACACTGTCCTCGGTGGCCCCGCTTATGCCGTTGATTGATTTGATGGATGCCCAAAAGATGGTGTCCGGCGCCCATCCCGCACCCAGAAGGTAGAACACAGCACCGGGAGGGATTGGCTGGACAAGCTCGGTGTAGAACTCTGATCCGTCAAGCGGTGAGTAGGTCAGTGTGGGCCGGTCCGTATAGCGCGCCGACCCGCCAACGTCGGAACCGCCAAGGCGATCGGGGAAAATGCGGGTGCTGACGGACGACTCAACTTGATAACCAGCCACCACCTGCTGAAGAGACAGAAACGAGGGGATCTCAGAATAGCGCAGAGACACAATCCCGCGGAGGAGCTCCTCGCGCTCTGCTTGTCCTGCCTGTCGTGAGTAATTCGTCTGATCACGGACGAGCGAAGCTGAACCGACGCTCGTGCAACCGGGAAGAAGCAACACCAAAATAGCAAACAAAAGACACCGGCCCATGATGTCGCTGGTAGTCTGTCACGTCTTAAGGGCCAATGGAGGAGACCTGTCAGATCCCTGAAAAAGTCGAAAGAATTGGCGAGAGTTTAAACGCTGGGACCACGGCTCGCGACGAGTGCGGCGAGACCTGCGAAAGCCATAGCAAGTGCCGGATGGATAGGCAGCCCTGACAGGACAGGCTCAGGGGCTGCAGGAGCAGCATGGGCCGCAACTGGCAAGAAAAACAACGCAGTAGTGATGATTGCCGCGATCGCAGGCCAGATGCGCATAGCAGTCTCCAAGAACTCTTCCCCTGCTCTGCAAGCCGCGTACCGATCACAAAAAAGGCCGCCCGAGGGCGGCCTTGATCGTGAAAATCGTCAGAACTTACGAAGCGTAGTATTCGACCACGAGGTTCGGTTCCATCGTCGCCGCGTAAGGCACCTCAGCAAACTCAGGGATCCGAAGATAGGTCGCCGTCATCTTCTTAGGATCGACGTCGACATAGTCAGGGATGTCGCGCTCTGGCAGCTGCAGGGCTTCGAGGACGAGCGCCATGTTCTTGGACTTCTCGCGAACCTCAACCACGTCGCCTGGGCGCAGGCGGACCGAGGGAATGTTGGTTCGGCGACCATTCAGAAGAACGTGGCCGTGGTTGATGAACTGGCGGGCCGCAAACACGGTCGGTACGAACTTGGCACGGTAAACGATCGCGTCGAGACGGCTTTCCAGAAGGCCGATCAGCTGCTCTGCCGTGTTGCCTTTGAGGCGGGTGGCTTCGTCGTAGATCTTCTCGAACTGCTTCTCGGAAATGTTGCCGTAGTAGCCTTTGAGTTTTTGCTTCGCCATGAGCTGCTGGCCGAAGTCTGAAAGCTTACCAGCGCGGCGCTGGCCGTGCATGCCAGGCTTGTATTCGCGCTTGTTGATTGGAGATTTGGGGCGGCCCCAGATGTTCTCACCGACGCGGCGGTCGATCTTGTACTTGGCGGAAATCCGCTTTGACATCGTATCCTTCGCTTCCGTGCGGCCCGGCTCACCACCCATTTGGCGAGCAATCTCAACGGCGGTCCACGCACGACCCGTCTTGAAGCGCGGGGCAATAGCAGGTTGTGTCGCGCGGTCAATAGGGATCGAGGAGAGGGCGCCGATGCGGGTGTTTTTGGCGGCAGGAGCCGGGGCAGCTGCCCTTCTGGCGGGTTGCAACAACAGCGAGGTGGATGTGCGTATCGGCGACAACCGGGTACAGGTCTCAGAAAACGAGCCTGACGCCGGGGCAAAGTTGGCTGAGGCCATCGCAGACACGGCATCACGCCGCGGGCTGGGCGAGAAGGTGATGGCGGGCCAGATCTCACCGAGCGAGGCTGTGGCGACTTATCTGGAGGCGATTGAGGTCCTCGACCACACCGGCCCCGCGCTGCAATCAGTGCTCGCCCTCAACCCAAGCGCTCTTGATGACGCCAAGGCAGGCGCGGAGGGAGCCCTTGGGGGCCTCCCGATCCTCATCAAGGACAACATCGAGACCAAGGAGTTGCCAACCACGGCCGGGTCACTGGCTCTCGCCGACAATGACACGGGACGAGACGCGCCCGCGGTCGCGCGCCTGCGCAGCGCCGGCGCCATCATCCTTGGGAAGACGAATCTCTCCGAGTGGGCGAACTTCCGGTCGTCTCAGTCCTCCAGCGGTTGGTCCGGGATGGGCGGTCAGACCAAGAACCCTCACGACTTAAGGCGCAGCCCTTGCGGCTCATCGTCAGGCAGCGGCGCTGCGGTCGCGGCGGGTCTCGCCTGGGCGGCCCTGGGGAGTGAGACGAACGGTTCGGTGATCTGTCCGTCTGCGTTCAATGGCATCGTTGGGTTCAAGCCAACAGTGGGCCTCGTCCCACGGACGCATGTGGTGCCGATCTCGCCGACCCAGGACACGATCGGGCCGATGACCACGTCGGTTGCGGACGCGGCGCTGCTCCTCACCGTGATGGCGGGCAGTGACCCAGCTGACCCCGCGACGGTGGAGGCCGATGCGCGCAAAGTGAACTACGTCCAGGCTTTGGGCGCTGCCAGCCTCAGCGGCGTGCGGCTCGGCGTTCTCAATTGGGCGCGCTCATCGGACCCGCGCGAGGACGCTGTCTTTGACCAAGCCCTCGCCCGCGCAGAGGCGGAAGGCGCGATCTTGGTCGATATTGACGCCTACGGAGGAGAATCGCTCGGCGGGGACGCGTTCTTGGTCCTCAAGGCTGAGTTCAAAGACGCGCTTGATGCCTACCTTAGGGGCGCTGCGCCCACAGTGACTGTTCGTACGCTGTCTGATCTGATCGCGTTCAACGCAGAGACCCCTCGGGAAACAGAGCTCTTTGGCCAAGACATCTTGATCGACAGTCAGGCCACAGGCGGTATGGATGATGCTGATTATCAGCGTGCTGTGGCGAACACACTGAGCACCACGGGGCCGGAGGGTATCGACCGGCTTTTGTCCGCCTACGATGTTGAGCTCTTGGTTGCGCCCAGCACGGGCCCTGCGTTCCTGATCGACCCCGTGCGCGGCGACATCGACAGCAGCGACGCTGGCGCCGGGTGGCTCGCTGCCATTGCAGGCTATCCGCATCTCACGGTGCCTATGGGCGGCGTGGGGGGCCTGCCGCTGGGGCTCAGCATCATCGGGACGAAGTGGGATGATGCGGCCGTGCTGCGGACCGGTCAGGCGTTTGAAGACATCCTACCAGAGCCGTTGGTACCAACCTTCCGCGACGGCGCAGCGACTGATGAGGCCATCGCCGAGGCGTTGAAGCCATTTGAGTAGAAGTTCCGGTTCGGCACCGAAACTACCCGAGCTCGGCCGTCAAACGCCGGCCGAGTTCATAACCGCTGAGCCATGCGTCTTCGACATTCGGTCCGGCTTGCCAGTCACCGCAGGTCGCAAGGCCTGCATCAAGGTCGAGGCCGTAGCGCGGCTCACCCGTTTTCACCGCCCGCGCATAGCGCCACCGATGGGCCGTTCGGAACTGGGCGGGCGTGTCAAAGCCGAGCGCATGCTCGAGCGCTGCCGCCACCGTCTCCGCATCGTCCTCGAGGTGCCCCGCGGCCCAAGTCGCGGTCGCATGGGCCACGAGGCGCCGCCCTGGATCCCGGCCAGGCCGCCCGCCTTGCCAGATGACCTTTTCGAGCGGGCCCTCGGCGCGTTCCTCCATCTCAAGAAGCGCCCCAGGAGCGTCATCGGGAAAGGCCGCCATGAGGGTCCAGCAGGGAAGCATCTCCGCCTGGGCCGCCCGGGCCTGAAGCGCTGAACCCTCGGGCAGCAGCTGCGCCGCCTGCGGTGCCGGCGTGGCTACGACCACGACATCGGCCTCGCCCACCGGCGCACCATCAGCGCGGTAAAGATCAAAACCGCCCGGCTTGGACTTCGGGCGGCCGAGTTGAACGCCGTAGTCCGCGCCTAGCGCCTCGGCCTCAAAGCGCACAAAGGCGTTCATGGCCGGGGTGCCGACATAGAGCGGGCTGCGGACGTCATCATCATTTCGAATCGCAAACGATCCCTGCCATTCAGCAACGACACCAGCCTCCACCCAAGTCTGCACCTGCTCAGAAAAGCTTGGGTCAGATGCCGTGAAGAAAGGCGCGCCGTGATCGAAGCGGCCGACATCGGACCGGCGGGTCGAACATCTGCCGCCTGGCCCCCGCCCCTTGTCAGCAAGGCGCACATCACACCCAGCAGCGGTCAGCACGCGCCCGCAGGCAAGCCCAGCGACACCGGCGCCAATGATAAAAACGGATGGTTTGGCCAAGGAAGCCTCCTTACTCCCTTGGCACTTAAGCCGCGCGCAGCGAGAGCAAGCCCCTAATAGCTATAGGAGTGTCGCAGCCGGAGCATGAAGAGCGGCTGGTTCGTCGGACGCATCCGGATCGTCCACACCGGGTTGGCGCCTTCGCGCGCGGTGAAGTTCGTCTCTTCGATCTGGTAGCCGTCGGCCTCGATGCGAGCTTTCAGCTCCGTCCGGTCAGCGGAGCCGCGGATCTGGGCCTCAATCCGTAAGACCCCGTCCTCGTAGTCGAGCTGGGCGCCGGAGTTCCGGAAGAGATTGTAGGAGACGCCCGACGTCGTGTCATAGATCCGTCCAGCGAGACGGTTCCGCCGGATCATGGTGTAGACATCGCTCTCAAGGCCTTCGGGAAAAACAACCTGGATACGAAGGTCATAGTGGTCTTGATGCCGCTGTGCAGCAGCTGCCGAGAGGCTGGCTGGCTCCAAGGTGGCAGACGCCGGCTCGAACATGACCGTGTCTGGACCAGCGAGGGGAGAGCCAAGGTCCGACGGCGCAATCGTCACAAGCGCAGCGAGCAGACCAAAGCCCTGGCCAAAAGCCCCGCGGAAGGTCACCGGCTGCAGAAACATCACCGACGCGCCGCCGATCAGCATCAAGATCAGCATGACTCCGTAAAGCGGAACATCAGAAACGCTGAGAAGACTGGTGAGATCCAAGATCCAGCGGTTGATCACGAAGAGCGCCGATGCTTCGCGCTGCTGAAGAAGATCAACGATCACCGCAGCACCAATACCAAGCGCGGCTGCTATCCCCAGCGCTGAGATGCTGAACACACCGAAATTGCGATCGACGCTGACGCGCCGGCTGTCACCATAGGCCATGAATGGTTCCGTCCCAGATACCCTTAAGGAGAGGTTACCACATCGCCCTCGCCCCGCAACGCTCCGGTGGGCGAAGGTTTATGCCGAGGCCGGAAAAGGTTGGGGCCGCAGGCGATGACCGCCAAGCGCATCGAACTTTCGGTCGTGACAGGTGAGGACGATCACCTGAGTATCTTCGGCCACCATGTGGAGCGCGTCGAACAACCGGTCGGTCCGGGCATCGTCGGCATAGATCATCGCATCATCGAGAATCAGCGGCACCGCTTGCCCCCGGCTCGCAAAAAGCCGGGCGAGACCGAGCCGGGTGACGATAGCGATCTGCTCCCGCGCGCCTGCGGACAGCACCTCCAGGGCCTGTTCTCGCCCTGATCGCTCGAGCTTTTCAGGGGTCAAATCGGATCCGAAACGAAGAGCGCTGGCACCGAAGACCTGATCCACCAGTGGCGCTGCCGCGTCGACCAGCGGTTTCAGCAAGCGATCGCGCCGCTCGCTCTGGACGTTATCAAGAGCAGCCTTGAGGCGCTTGAGCGCAGCGCGCCGTGCCTCAAGCCGATCGAGCCGGGCTTGGACCGCTTCCAAACGTTCAGCTGTCGCGTCGCGGGTTTCGTCCGGGCCTTGCTGGTAGACCTGCATCAACTGGCCTTCGAGTTGGCCGATCTCGACCTTGAGCGCGGTGACGTCCTTAGCCCGGTTGGCCTCAGCCTCCTCAAGCCGCTTCACCCGCCGCTCCGCCGCTTCGAGATCCTTTTGCTCGCCGCGAAGTCGGCCCAGTGCCGCTTCCGCCGCCGTCAGGAGCGCCACCTGCTCGCTGACCTTGGCGGCAAGCCCATGGAGGGTCTCATTTTGCGCCTCCTCCGGTCCGAGTTCAGCAGCAAGCCGGTCACGCTCGGTTTTGGTGATCTCAAGCTCGGCCCGTCGAGCAACGAGCTTTTTGTCGATGGCTTGAACGCGGGCTTTGGCGTCGTTGAGACGCGCCTTGGCCGGTTCGAGCTCGGTTTCGAGGTCCGTCAGAGCTTGTTCCAAGGCTTCCCGCGGCTCTGCAGGAGCTTCGCCTTCGGGAGCCGCGGGTTCGGCTTCAGCAATCGTTTCGAGGTCAGAAAGACCCTTGGGTGCCAGCCTTTTGATCTCATCAGCCAAGCGCTTCAGATCGACCTCTGCTTGCTGCCGAAGGCCCGCTTCGGCCTGCGCTTCATCAACCGTAGCAACACCGAGACCCTCGAGAAGCGCCGCAAGTTTCCGCCGCGCCTTGTCATGGCGCTCAGCGAGATCCAGCGGCGCAGTGCTGCGGACGGCGATCCGGACATCACCCGCGGTCAGCGCCGCTTCACCTCTCACCCGGATCGGGGTTTCGGGCGCGAGCGGTTCGCCGTCGAGGGTGACCCCATCGCCGGTCAGGAGTTCGATCTCAGGCGACGCGGCGTCGAGTGCGGCCTCCGCGATGATCGCCTCGCGCTCCTGATCCCTGAGTTCGTTAAGGTTAATGGGCCCGCGTGCCGTCACAGCTTCCGCCGCACGCTTCTCACCGGCCAGCCGGCGGACATCCGCCAACGTGGTTTTCGCGAGCTCGTGCTCGGCTCTGTTGCGGGCATACCGCTCAAAGGCATCGGCCTGTCTGAGGCTCGCAGCCAGCGATCGCTGACGCTCCTCCAGATCCGCAAGCTCGCCTGCCAAATCGCTCGCTCGGGCGGTGGTATGGCCAAGCTCAGAAGACAGCTCCGCCTCATTTTCAGCGGCCATACCGATCGTTTCGTTCAGGTTTTTCAGTCGCTTGAGATCGCCGCCAAAACGGTCATGGGCAGCCACGGCCTGCGCCTTTGAAACCTCCAAACGCGCCACATCCTGCTCGGTATGACCAAGCGCCTGGGCTCTTTTTTGAAGCTCCAGCACGGCTCCGCGAGCCTCGCCAAGCTCAGCTTGAAAACGTTCGACGTCATCGGTGTCCGTCCGCTGCACGAGCTTACCCTCGAGCTCAATCAGACGGGACCGGTAGGTCACCGCCTCGGCCAATTTCGCATCCGCCTCCTTCAGTGCTGTCTCGGCGTTTTCCACATCGGTTAACGCGGCGAGGAGGCGTTTGGTCGGCTTCCCCGTCTTCGCCGTTTCAAATTCGGCGAGTTCCGCGGCTAGAGCCTGGTTCACTCTGAGGGCTTCACCGCTCGACACGGCATCCGAGACTTCACTCGCGAGCGCCTCGGCAATGGTGGTCTTGTGGGCGGCCTGGAGATCTGTGAGCGCGGCGCCCTGCTCGACCCACAAAAGACCCCCCGCCCCGGCATCGGGTTTGTCAGCACCAAGGAGGCGCAAAACCTCGCGTTCAGCATCGGCTTCGCGGGCCAGTTCGGTACCGCTCGGAAGCTCAAAAAGCTTGGTTTCACCGCGGCCCTTTCGGAACCGTTTTGATAGTCGGTGAGCCTCACCGTCGGCGGTGAAATCGAGCTCGATTTCGGGCGGATCACCATCAAAACCGTAGAGCGATTTGACGATCTTGTTGTCCGCTGTCGCCTTGAAAAAGAGGGCTGCTTTGATCGCCGCGAGAATGGTGCTTTTGCCAAACTCGTTGGGTTGGCTGAGGACGTTGAGCCCCGGGGTGATACCCTCAAGCGCCATGCCAGTGCCGCCAAAACCGCGAACATGGCGCAGCCGAACGGCATCGAAGCGGAAGGTCACGACGCGCTCACAAGATCATCGAGCAGCAAGAGCGCAGCCTGGGACTCGGCGTCACCGGCGGCCGCGAGGCGCCGGGCCGTCTCAGCGATCACGGGATCAGCGTGCTCGTTCAGGCTCTGGTCATCTGCGACAGCGATCTCAAGGCCATCATCTCGCCAATCGAGATGCGCCAACCGGGCGCTGAGGTCCTGCCGCACGAGGTCCAGGGCCCGCCGCTGCTCGAGAGAGACACGGCCACTGAGCTCAATCTGAAGAAGCCGCTGGTGGGCGGGCCAGTCACTGGTCGCGATAGGAGCCACGGCGTCGTTCGGATCAAGCGTCCGCTCCATGGCGAGACTATGCATCTCCCAAGCAAACGTCTGGGTGGGGATCCGCTGCGGCTCATCCTCGTGGCCTTCTTGCACCAGAAGAACGGCGCCAGCATCATTGTTTCGGAACCGATCCGGCTCTGGCGTGCCGGGATACCACGCCCTCGGCCCCGCTCTCTTGGTGCCGTGCCAGTCGCCCAGCGCGAGGTAGGTGAGCCCTGCCAAGTCCGCCCGATCGGCCGCGATCGGGAACGAAGCATCGGGGTCAGAACCAAACCCTTGCACCCCGCCATGGGCCAAGCCGATCCTCTTCGCGCCGGCCGGGGTCTCCATCGTGTCAAAAGAAGCGGTGAGGTCCCTGCCCGGACGCTTGGATGTCCATGGCGCCGGCAGCAGATAGATGTCCTCGGTCATTGCGACCGGAGCGGCATCCACAGCGGCCCGGACATTCACTGGCAGGCCGCGCGCCGCTAAGCGCTGCCAAAGGCTCTCTGGCCCCGCGGGATCATGGTTCCCGGGCAACAACCACCAGATCAGGTCTTCAGCGGCGGCCATCCGATCGATCGGCTGGAGAAGCACACGATCAGACGGCATGGCCTGATCCCACACATCACCAGCAACCAGAACGTGCACCGCGGCCGCATCCCTTGCGACGCCTGCGATGCGATCGATCATAGCGAGCCGTGCATCACGCAGAGAGGCAGACAGGTCTGGCTCAAACCCGGCGAAGGGCTTCCCCAATTGCCAATCGGCGGTGTGGAGGAAGCGGAAACCCATCAGTTCGGCAGTGGGTTGTTCTTCGCATAGGTGGTGAAGAACGCGAGGAAAGCGGCGTCTGGGCGACGCGGCGCATCTTTGTCAGCGGCCCAGCGCTTCCACTCTTCGAGCACCGCATACTTGTCGAACCCGGGGAAAAGACGCCCGGCCTGCTCAAGCGCGTGGGAGCTCACGGCCAGATCCTGCGGTTCAGGACGGCGCGCTTCGATCTGGGGGGTGTCGACAATCTCAACCCGGCGTTCGGCGGCGCGAGGACGACCCTTCGGCCTGATCAGCACCATCGGGTTTCGCTTGCTGATCGCCGAGGCAAAGCCGCCGCTCTTGATCAGACGCGCACCATCGGAATGGGGGTCATCGACCACGGTCAGGTCATATTCAGGAATAGGTTGCCGACTCTCGATCTCGCGCAGGGCCGCTTTGAACTTCGCGGGCCGGTCTTCGGAGCCCACTTTGGTCTGCAGCTTGCCGAGACCGATATGGAAGAACCGCTGCTGTCCGCAGTGCACCCTAGCAATTTCATAGAGCCGGCGCTCGATCGGGGAGAGCTGGAAGTAGTTGCTGTCATAGGTGAGGATCTTCTGATCCTTGATGATCGCGCGATAAAGCCAGTCGCATAGGCGGACCTTCACGCGGGAGAGCCGCTTCTTGCCATCCGCGGTTTTGGTGTAGCTCATCTTGGCTTCCGAGACCCAAGAGAAGAAGCCGTCTTCGCCCTCGCCGCCAGCCTCGATGTTCGTTTTGATCTGGGTGCCTTGCAGCCGCTCAAGTGCGCCATGGATCCGTTGGTAAGACCGTGCGGATCGGTTACCGCCGATAACGCGCAGGAAGTCATGGGCCGTGAAAGCGTACTCTTGGCTCGGCGTTTCCTGTCGTTTCATTTGCGAAACGAGCAAGCTAGCGATGTAGAGAAGGATCTCCTTGTCGTAGATCGTCGCCACACCCGTTTGCGATGCGCGCACCTCAATCGAGACATAGTCATCGGAATAGGTGATCGGCTGCATGCGTCGCCCTTTGGAAAGAGCGAAAAAGGGAAAGGCCATCACCGACCGCTCGCCCTTCACCTGACCGTGAAGGGGGCTATCGAGATCAACGAGGCTGAGTTGGGCCGACATCAAAAACTCCGAAACGCTGTCCGCCACCAAGAGGGAGGACCGGAGCGCGAAGAGTCCACGATTCGGGTTCGTGCCTACGGGGATTTATCCCTGAAACCACGAGGATTGATGCCAACCGTTCCGTCGGAGCTCTCGCAAACCCCTGTTTTGTGGGCGACTCCGCCGGAGCTGCGACAGAGTCGTGCTTTCGGGGACGAAATCGCTGATTTGTCCTTCAAAGCACGAATCCACGGCCTGCGATTCGGACTCCTGCCACCGAATCGCTTTCGGTCGTCAGCTGCAGAAAAACCACCCATCACCCAAAAACCCCGGCGTCAGCCGATTAGTGAGGTTATTTGTGGTTAAGGGTTTAACGGGAGCGTAAGTCACGGACGAACAACAGGAATACGCGTTTTCGGGGATGTGAAAACACGAATCTTCGTCCCCCAAAGCACGAGATCGGGGGCCGTGATGACACGAACACCTGTCCCCGAACCCACGAGGTGCACGCTCTCCACAGACCCTGATCCCACGAATGGTATCGGCAGCCGAATCGCCGCTCTTGTATCTGCTGCGGTTTTTAGGCATGAGCCTAGAAATCCGCAGCATTCGAGAGAGGACCCCGAGTGAGCGAGAGCACGGAGCGCAGCGCCGCCACACTCCAAAGCATCAGCCAGCTGGTGACCACCGCGGACGGGATCCTTGGGTCCATGCGCGGCCTGGCCGAGGACCGGGTCAAAGAGGGCGGGCCGCGCCGGTACCGCCTGACCGAAGCGGCACAGCTGGCTGGGCGTTCAGTGGACGCGGTGCGCCGGGCGGAGGCCGCTGGTGATTTGCCAAAACCAGAGCTCAGGGCCTCCGGCCAGCGGGCGGGTTATGCGCTGGCTGACGTGAACCGCATGCGCGATCATTTCGGCACTCGGCCTTACCGGGACCCAAGCGATCCGCCGGTGATCTTGGCGGTTCAGAATTTCAAGGGCGGGGTCGGCAAGAGCACGATCTCGGCCCACGCGGCCCAGTACTTTGCGGAGCGCGGCTATCGCGTGCTGATCGTCGATACCGATAGCCAGGCGTCGACAACCACGCTGTTCGGCTTCAACCCCGACGTCGATATCGAGACCGACACCACGCTGCTTCCCTATCTGATTGCCGACCGATCTGATGGGATTGGCTACGCCGTCCGGCCCACGGGGTGGGACGGCCTGGATCTGATCCCTGCGAATTTGGGGCTTTACTCGGCGGAGTACATTCTCTCGCAGCAGGTCAAAGGCGACGTGGCGCGGCTGTCGCGGCTGAAGACCGGTCTTCATGAAGCGGCGAAGTCCTATGACGTGGTGATCATCGACCCGCCACCAGCGCTTGGGATGATTTCGCTTAGCGTGCTTCAGGCTGCATCGGCGATCCTCATTCCAACGCCTCCGTCGTCGATCGATTTCGCCTCGACCGCAGCGTATCTTGCTATGCTCGAAGAGGTGGTCGAGGCGTTGAACGCCCAGACTCAAACCCCTGTAGAATATAGCTTTGTGACCCTTCTCGCGACCAAAGTGGTCGAGCAGAAGGGTGCCCATGAGGTGATGCGGGACGTCATGGGTCGCGCCTTTTCAGGCTCAATCCTCCCCACCGCGCTGCTCGATTCGGCTGAGTTCGATACGGCTTCGGTGGAGATGCGCACGGTGTTTGAGATGTCGGGTGGTCAATCGCGCACAGCACGGCGGTGCCGGAACAACCTCCTTGCTGTCATGAACGACCTCGAAGTGAAGGTGCGCCAGACCTGGCCAAGCCACCGCGCGAAGTTGCGCCAGGAGGGAATCGCGTGACCGTGCACATGTGCACGCACCCCTCCACCACCCAGCGTGCACATGTGCACGCCACCAGGACGAGGACCTAAGGTATGGCCCGGAAACGCGCGAGAATCCTAGCGGACGCGATCACCGCGAGGGTCGAAAGTAGTACCGACAGCGGCGACCAGCCGAAGAGAGAATACACGGCCGAACGCGGTGCGCTTCTCTCTGATGCGGCGGATGGGCGGCTGCGCAATGGCAAGCTGCGCTTGGTTGACCCAAAGGAATGCCGGATGTGGGACGGCCACAACCGCCTTTATGACCTGCTGACTCCCGAAAGCTGCTCAGAGCTGATCAAGTCCATCAAAGCCGTGGGCCGCCAGGAGATGCCAGCGATTGTGCGCCCTCTTAAAGATGGGCCCTACGCCTATGAAGTGATTTGCGGTGCGCGCCGGCACTTCGCCGTCAGCCATCTGCGCGAGGCTGAGCACCGCCAAGACATCCTCTATCTTGTCGATATTCGTGACATCACGGACGAGGAAGCCTTTCGTCTCTCCGATCTCGAGAACCGCGAGCGCGAGGATATTTCAGACTTTGAGCGTTCCCGTGACTACGGCCGAGCGCTGGACAGCTACTATGATGGCAACAAAGCGCTCATGGCGGAAAGGATCGGCGTCGATCGGACCTGGCTCAGCCGCTATTTGCGGATTGGTGAGCTGCCGCAGGATATCTTGAGCGCCTACGGCGATGTCCGTGATATCGGCATTCGCCATGCTGCGGAGCTGTCGCCGCTTCTCTCAAGCGAAGCCGCACCTCGCGTTTTGGACAAAGCGCGCGTTCTGGCTGAAGCTCGTGCAAACGGGGACATGTCGTCGGCTTCAGCCACGCTTCAGGCTCTCAAAGCTGCGGCCAAGGCCAGTCCTGAGCGCGATGTCCGCCGTATTCATGATGATAAGGGCCGTCTATTGGCCCAAGGCGAGCGCAAGCCGCGCAATCTTGTTCTGACGATCCCTCGCGCTCGGCTCAAAGACCGTGACGCGGTCATCGCGGCCATCAACGAGCTGCTCGACTAAAGCGAATCCTGCCGAACGGCGCGGTCCAGGGCCGCGTAAGCATCCTCCAAGACCTGATCGACGCGCGCCGTATCCACCAGATCGGCGCGCTCATTGCTCGTGGTTTCAGGGACAATGCCTGCGGGCGCCGCGTTCTCAGCCATATAGATCAGCCAGCGCTGGCGCTTCGTGGCTTTGCGGACAATACCAAAATCTGCGAGCCGCTTCAGGAGCCTGGCTGACGCTTGCCGCGTCAAACCGAGGCTGTCACCCACATAGCGCGGTGTGAGAGCATGAACTGTCCCCAATAGCACGAGCGTGTCCTCGAGCCGGCTATCCGAACGGGCCTCAGGCAGCAGCGAGCGCCAGCGGGCGAAGTCACGCTCCAACGCCTCCAGGTGCGCGAGCCCCTCTTGGCAACGCGCCGCCAGAGCTGGCGGGAAAGCCTCCGTGAGCCCGGTGTCGTCCGATGGTAGCGCCAGGCTGATGCTGGGCAGCGCCGCACCTATAAGGGCCCTGAAATGAAGCGGTGCCTCCATCGCGAGCTCACCCGCAGACATCCCGCCTGACCTCAGCTCCTCAAGAACCCTCACAGTGTCCCCGAAAGACTGTGGCGCGTCGTCTGTCGGCGCGGTCTTGGTCCACAGCGCGAGGGCCTCGGACCAGAACCGCCGGGCCGCACTTTCTTCAAGGCTCGGGATTCTGTCGCCCACATGGGCCGTGAGGGCCAAAAGGTCCTCTGGCGCCATCGGCTGAGCCCCACGGCTGAAGAGTTGAGCCACAACGCGCGCTGTTTCATGGTGTAGCCAGAGACGGCCTAGCTTTGAGCGGCGGACGGCCTCTGATAACCGGCCCAAGGCCAGTCCTGCGCCCGCCCAATCGGTGTGGCCTTTCATACTCATCGGAACCGTTATCCGCCGAAACGGTTCCACTGCCAAGGGGCTTCCGACAGTCCTCTTCTGGCGGGCCTTAGCAGACTCGTGCTTTTAGGGATGATGATAGAGCCGAGAGAACTCAACCTCTTGCACTGCACATAAAACCCTGCCCAGAAGCGCCCCATGGAACGACCCACACTACGCCCCGCTCAGCCGTCTTTTTCGTCCGGCCCATGCGCCAAGCGCCCAGGCTGGGAAGCCTCGAGCCTGCCGACCTCGGCGCTCGGCCGATCCCACCGCTCATCCCTGGGGAAAGCGCGCCTCGCTGAAGCGATCGATCTCACCCGCGAGGTGCTGGAGGTGCCGGAAAGCCATTTGATCGGGATTGTTCCGGCCTCCGATACCGGCGCTGTGGAAATCGCGATGTGGAACCTTCTTGGCCCGCGTCCTGTCACGGTGGCGGCATGGGAGAGCTTTGGCCTCGATTGGGTCAAGGATGCGGTCGACGAGCTCAAGATCGAGCCGACGGTCCTGAAAGCCGACTATGGCGCTCTTCCTGATCTCGAAGCGGTCGATCCGTCCCACGATGTCGTCTTCACCTGGAACGGTACGACCTCGGGCGCACGCGTGCCGAATGCCGACTGGATTGCGGCTGATCGCGAGGGCCTCACCATCTGCGATGCCACTTCGGCGGCGTTCGCCCAGGACCTCGATTGGGACAAGCTCGATGTCGTGACCTATTCCTGGCAGAAGGTGCTCGGCGGGGAAGCGCAGCACGGTATCCTGATCCTCGGTCCCCGCGCTGTCGATCGGATCAACAGCCACAAGCCGACCTGGCCGATGCCGAAGATCTTCCGCCTTCAGAAAAAAGGTGAGCTGAACGCTGGCATCTTCCGCGGCGAGACGATCAACACACCATCGATGTTGGCTGTGGAAGACTATATCGATGCTCTCAACTGGTCGAAGAGCCTCGGCGGTCTTTCGGCCCTGAAAGCACGGGCGGATAAGAACCTTGCCGCGCTCGAAGCCTGGGCTGCCTCACGGGACTGGGTGGACTTTTTGGCACCGACTGAGATCCGGTCGAATACGTCCGTGTGCCTCAAGATCACCGATAGCCGTGTCGCGGCGCTCTCCGCCGAAGACCAGCAAGCCTTTATCAAAGGCATGACCAAGGCGCTGGAGAAAGAAGAAGCGGCCTTCGATATTGCCGGGTACCGCGCGGCGCCTCCAGGCCTCCGCATCTGGTGCGGGGCGACGGTCGAGACGTCTGACATTGAAGCGCTGACGCCCTGGATCGACTGGGCGTTCGAGCAGCAAGTTTCATCCCTATAAGCACGAAAGATACGATCCGTGGTCAAAGTTCTGATTTCTGACAAACTGGGCGAGGATGCTGTCCGCATTCTGGAAGCCCGCAAAATTGAAACCGTCTTCGCGCCCGATTTGGGTAAGGATCCGGAGGCGCTGAAGGCCGCCCTGGCCGATGTGAACGGTCTCGCCATCCGCTCCGCGACCAAAGTCACCGCTGACGTGATTGCCGCCGCGCCTGAGCTCAAAGTGGTTGGCCGCGCCGGTATCGGTGTCGACAATGTCGATATCGAGGCGGCCACCGGCGCTGGCATCGCGGTGATGAACACGCCGTTCGGCAACGCGATCACCACGGCTGAACACGCGATCGCGATGATGTTCGCCGTGGCGCGCCGTATTCCGCAGGCGGATGCTTCGACCAAGCTCTCCAAATGGGAGAAGTCGAAATTCATGGGCCGTGAGCTCTACGGCAAGACCCTTGGTCTGATCGGTGCTGGGAACATTGGCGGCATTGTCGCCAGTCGCGCGCAGGGCCTTCAGATGAAGGTCGTCGCTTTTGACCCGTTCTTGAGCGAGGAAAAGGCCGCGCAAATGGGCGTGGAACTTGTCAGCCTCAACGAGCTTCTCACCCGCGCAGACTTCATCAGCCTGCATACACCGCTCACGGACAAAACGCGCAATATCCTCGGTCGTGAAGCGTTCGATGTGATCCGTAAGGGCGCCTATGTCATCAACTGTGCCCGCGGCGGCTTGGTGGACGAAACCGCGCTTCTCGAAGCGTTGAATGATGGCCGCGTTGCTGGGGCTGCGCTGGATGTCTTCGAAGAGGAGCCTGCCAAGGATAATCCTCTGTTTGAACACGAAAATGTCGTGGTCACGCCGCATCTTGGCGCCTCCACCCAAGAGGCCCAGGAGAACGTCGCTATTCAGATTGCTGAGCAAATCGCTGACTACCTCCTAACCGGTGCCGTGCAGAACGCGCTCAACATGCCGTCGGTGACGGCCGAGGAAGCGCCGCTGCTGCGCCCGTTCATCAATCTGGGCGAACGCCTTGGCAGTCTCGTCGGTCAGCTCTCCGATGGCGCGATCACGGAGATCAGCGTTCGTTTTGCGGGGCAGGTGGCTGAGCTTAAAACCGGCCCGATCCTCGCCGGTGCTGTGTCCGCGGCCCTGAAGCCGCAACTTGATACGGTGAACACGGTCAACGCGCTTTCGATCGCGAAAGACCGAGGCCTTGCGATCACCGAGGAGAAGACGGACACATCCCCCAACTTTGGCAGCACCCTGACCGTGTCAGCGACGGTGGGCGACCATAGCTTCTCAGCCACCGGCGCACTCTTTGGCGGCGAGCCACGGATCGTCCGGATCGATGACGTCCGGTTGGAAGCGAGCCTTCAGAGCCACATGCTCTTTGTCGTGAACGAAGACAAACCAGGTATGATCGGCGCGGTTGGTGACGAGCTGCGCAAGGCCGACGCCAACATCGCAACCTTCAACCTTGGTCGCCGGGAAGCGGGCGGTGAGGCGCTTGCGCTGATCGCCGTTGATGAGCCGCTTTTGCCAAAGGTTCTTGAAACCATCCGTGGGCTGTCGCTGATCAAGCGGGTCGTGCCGCTGCGGTTCTAGCCTATGAGCGAAGCAAACCATGCCGTTGTCGTGATGGGGAAGGGCGCACCAGACGCACTCGACCCTGTCGCGTGGAAGATCGGCGTTCCGATGACAACCTTGGGCCCCGATGCAGCGGAGATCCATCTGCCGGAGAACCGCGCCGCCGAGGTGGCACGGAGCATGCGCTCGGCGAGCTTTGATATTGGCCATGTGCCGCTTGAGGGCCGCCGCAAGAAGCTGCTTCTCGCAGATATGGACTCCACGATCATCGAGCAGGAGAGCCTCGACGTCTTGGCCGACGCGTTTGGTTTTGGCCGCGAGGTGTCGAAGATCACCGACCGGGCCATGCGCGGTGAGCTTGATTTTGAGAGCGCGCTCAAAACGCGAGTGGCGCTCCTCAAAGGTCACAGGATCGACAAAGCGGCCTCAGTTCTCAGTGAGCGGATCACGGTGACGGAGGGGGCGGCGACGTTGGTCAAAACCATGACCGCCCACGGCGCGAAGGCCGCTTTGGTGACCGGCGGGTTTGACATGTTTGCCTCGCCTGTTGCTGAGCGTGTCGGCTTTCACGATGTGTTCGCCAACCGGCTGCGCTCGACGGATTTTCGTTTTACGGGTCAGGTGGCCGAGCCCATCTTGGGGCAAAACGCCAAGGCGGAACGTCTCACTGCTCTTTGTCAGGAGCAAAGCCTCACAGCTGTTGAGGTGATTGCGGTCGGCGACGGCGCCAATGACCGCGCGATGATCACAGCGGCGGGGCTGGGCGTGGGCTTTCGCCCCAAACCGGTGCTGGCCGAGGCGGCGGATGTGGTGATCCAGCACATGGATCTGACAGCGCTCCTCTACCTGCAGGGCTATAAGCGCGACGAGTTCGTGACCGCTGGCTGAAGCCTTTCGAAGGCGAGGGTGATGCCGAACGCGGCGCCTGCGAGGCCGATCGAGAGGATGAAGCCGCCGGGCACGCCAAGGGTCCAGTTGAGACCCACCAGTGCAACACCGCCGACAATGATCGACACCAGTGCTGCTGATCGTCCGCCCTCAGACGTGAGCATCGACATGACAACGGGCACGACCAACAGGGCTGAGACCTCTGATGCGGTGAGCACGATGTCTCGGATCGATTGACCGGACGCAGCGACGATGGCTGCGACGAGGCCAGCGCTGATCGTCGCGAGCCTTGCTGCCCGCAACCGGCCTTGCGGGGTGAGGTCGGGAAGGAGCCGTCTGATCCCGCTTTCCGTGATCGGTGCGGAGGCCGCGAGAAGAGCGCTGTCCACGGAGGATAGGATGGCCGAGAGAAGCGCGCCGCTGACCATGATGAAGAGCCACGGCGGCAGAACAGCCTCGGCGATGCTCGTGAAGAAGTCATCGCCGGTGCCAAGCTCAAGGCCAAGGGTCGGACCCACCAATCCGATCCCCACGGGCAGGAGGCCTGCGGTCAGGTAGATCGCGGCACCGAGCAGGGCGCCCTTGCGGGCGACCTCCGGCGTTTTGGCGCCAAGAAGCCTTGAGATCGCCTCTTGCGCGACGATGGTGCCGAGCACCGGCACGAGCCAAATATCGAGCTTGTCGAAGGCCGTCTCGCCCTCCGTGCTGAAAGAGAGGGCGCTGACCGGAACGCCCGCGACGCCGCCGGCCTGGTTCAAGACCAAGACAAACAAGATCATCAGGCCTAGGATGGTCACCCCGCCTTGGACGACGTCGGTCGCCACGTCACCTTTGAGGCCTCCGATCAGCGTGTAGGCGAGGATAAGGCCCGTGCCGATCACAATCGCGCCGAGAAACGGAAGCTCCGTGGACGCGCTGATGAGCACAGCAAGCGCGTTGAGCTGCGCTGCAGCCCAAACGGTGGCGGAGAGCGCGATGATCATCGCGCTTAAGACTTCGACCTGAACACCGAACCGGGCGCCAAGAAAACCAGCCACAGTGAAATGGCCGCCAGCCCTAATCCGGTAAGCGACAAACAGCGCAAGGACGATGATCCCAAGGCCGTAGGCGAAGGGCTCGACCCGCGCGCCGGCGAGGCCGAACTGCGCCGTTTCACCAGCTGTTGCAATGACCGTTTCGGCCGCGAACCAAGTGGCGAAGATCGACATGGCAACAGCGCCGACCCCCAAACTGCGGCCTGCCACAAGGTAGTCGTCGTCGCTGCTTGTGCCCCTGGCGGCCCACGCTGCGATTCCCAACTGCACAACAACATAAACGGCAATCGCGAGCACAATCATGCCCTACATCTGCTTGGATCTGGGCGCAGCGTCCAGCATTGCCTGATAGGGCCAATCGGGCTGGTACACGTTGGTGGTGGCCGCGCGCCTTTGGTAAAAAACGTGCTGGCATTCAAAGCAATAAGACAGAGTCATCGACTAAGCTTTTGGTCTCAAGGAGTGTTTTGTGGACAGCAGCTTGGACCGGTTCCTTGGCGCACACGATGGCGAAAGCCTGAATGAGCTGTGGCGTCGCCGCGCGGTCTTTCTGGTGGCGCTTGCTTATGGGGTCGTCGCTATCCTGATCACTGTGGTGACGGTGATCCCCTATGGCATCGACCTCGAGACCCTGATTTGTCCGGCAACATTGGCGCTGTACGGCTCGTCGGTACTCATCATCAATCGCGGCGGCAGCATCAATCTAGCGGCGATTGTTCTGCTTGTTTCGAGCACATTGAGTGCGATGGGGTTTGTGCTGGTGTTCGGCGGTGTTTTTGGGCCGGGTGCGGTGCTTTTCGCTGGCGGACCGATGGCTGGCGCGCTGCTCTTGGGATATCGCGGCGCGCTTGCGGCGGGCGTTTTCAGCACAGCGGTTTTTCTCACGCTCTACTTCGCGGACGCGACGATCCAGACCAGCTATGACAGTGTGATCTACCTGGTGGTCCTGGTGATGACGATCATGGCCACGACGGTCTTCAGCGTGGCCGTGGCGCGGATGACGAGCACCACGCTGGAAGCAGCGATGCAGGCCCGGGACGAAGCGCATCTTGCAAGCAAGGCGAAGTCCGACTTTCTGGCCAATATGAGCCATGAGATCCGCACGCCGCTGAACGGCGTGATTGCCTTGGCAGATGCTCTCAACGAAGAGGATCTCTCAAAAGACGGGCAGAAAAAGGCCCAAGTGATCAAGAGCTCTGGCGAGCTTTTGCTGCGGATCATCAATGACGTGCTCGATGTCTCGAAAATCGAGGCGGGTGCGGTGGAAATCGAAAATCGCCCCTTTGATCTCGAAGCGCTCGCCCGCCAGGTGGAGAGCCTCTACAAGCCGATGGCGGCAGAGAAGAGCTTGCTCCTCGCGGTCACTGTGGAAGACAACCTTGATACTTGGCGCACCGGGGATGAGCACCGCTTGGCCCAGGTTATCGGCAATTTGGTCAGCAATGCGATCAAGTTCACCCGGCAGGGCAGCGTCAATGTCAGCATTCAGAGCCAACCTGATGGCGTTCGCATGGTGGTGGCCGATACCGGTCACGGAATGACACCTCAGCAAGTAGAAAAGGTGTTCAACCCGTTTGTTCAAGCCGACAGCTCAACGTCGAGGCGGTTTGGGGGGACGGGTCTTGGTCTCTCGATCGTCCTGGGCCTGACGAAAAGACTGGGTGGCGAGATCGATGTCGAGACCGCGCCTGGCCGCGGCACCCGGGTGTCCGTTGACCTGCCACTTCCTCGCGCCAGCTTGGCGGGCGGCAAGAGCGTCCGGTCTCAACCGGTGCAGCTGTCCAACGCGCCCGATCTTTCGGGATGCCGGATCCTCGCGGTCGATGACAGCCCCGTGAACTTGATGGTGTTGTCATCGCTGCTGAAGTCGACCAACGCAGCGCTTACCCAGGCAAGTGATGGTCAGCAAGGTGTCCAGTATGCGGATGACCAATCCTTTGATGTGATCCTGATGGATATCTCGATGCCGGGTATGGATGGGCAAGAGGCCACCGAAAAGATCCGTGCGGGCTCAAAGTTCAATCAACAGGTGCCGATCATCGCCACAACGGCCCATGCACTTGACCATGAGGTGAAGGCGCTGCTTGAGGCCGGCTTTGACGACCATATCGCCAAGCCGATTTCATCGGCACGCTTGTTCGATGTGATCACCAAGCACATTGCTGCGGCGCCCGGCGGAGCGGGTGAGCTTGTCAGCTCACGCAGCTTGGGCGCAGCGTCTTAGCCGTTACTTTGCGAGTTCAGCCGTCAGTTTGCTGATGAGGCTGTTGAGCCGACGCTCGTTGACGCCAAAGTCGCTATAGCCGACGCGGCTGCGCGAATAGGCGACAAGGGTCGAGCCGCCATTACCGGCCTCAATCACGGAGATGTCCACGTCGTCCCGGAACACCGTGAAAGCGACGCGCGCGCTGTAGCTGATATGCCGCGTCGCTGGGTCAGCTTTCACGCTTGAGGTCCGGGGCGTGGCTTTGACGATCGCCACCAGCTTTTCAAACACCGCATCGGGGTCTTGGCTGTAGACGGGCGCTGCCGTGTCAGCCTTCGCTGTTGTCAGGTAGCCCTCGGGCGCGACAACCCAAGTGTTGGGGCTTGATGGAACTTTGAGCGTCGTAAAATCGATCATAGCAGGCTCCTCAACCTGGGCAGCGGGCGTTCCCGCGCAACCGATGAGCAAAGCCAAGGCGGCAATGGTCAGGATACGTTGCATGGGAACTCTCCGATTAGCCAGCGAAGGCCTTTTCGATGACGAATTCAGCTGGTGCGGCGTTGGAGCCTTCGGTCAGGCCGTGCTCGATCATCAGCGATTTGGTGTCGTTGATCATCTCCATCGAGCCGCAGATCATCGCGCGGTCGGTTGCGGGGTCGAGCTTCGGCACGCCGAGATCCTCGAACAGCTTGCCGCTGGTGATGAGGTCGGTGATCCGGCCCATGCACTGGTGATCTTCCCGCGTGCACGAGGTGTAGAGCTTGAGCTTGCCGTTCGCCATTTCGCCAACGAGCGGGTCGTTGATGACGTCTTCGACGAGCTGGGTGGAGTATTGAAGCTCGGCCACCTCGCGGCAGGTGTGGGTGACGATTACCTCTTCGAACTTCTCGTACGTCTCGGGGTCGCGGACGAGGCTCGCGAAGGGCGCAAAGCCGGTGCCGGTCGAGAACATGTAAAGACGCTTGCCTGGTGTCAGGGCATCAAGAACCAGCGTGCCGGTTGGTTTCTTACCCAAAAGGACCTCGTCGCCCTCTTGGATTTTCTGAAGCCGCGAGGTCAGCGGGCCGTCCGGCACTTTGATCGAATAGAACTCCAGCTCTTCGTCCCAGGAAGGCGAGGCGACTGAGTAGGCGCGGAGGAGGGGTTTGCCGTCTTCCTTCGGCAGGCCGATCATGACGAACTCGCCTGAACGGAAACGGAAGCTCTGCGGGCGGGTCAGGCGGAACCGAAACAGCCGGTCGGTGTAGTGCTCAACGGACAGAACCTTCTCCGCCGTGGGGGCGTTGGGGTTCACTTTCGGTTTGGCGGCAGCTGTGGTGCTCACAACGGATCCTTTTTGACGTCTTTTTCTTTTCGCTGCGGCGCACATAGGCGTTCACGCCGCCAGTTGAAAGCCTTTCGCAAAACTGGCGGCACCTATCAGAATATCTGACCGATCAGCCTGTCTTACGGCTGATAAGGCAGGGAAGAGTGGTGGAGCACAATACGCAATGTGCCGTCCGCGTCTTTCTTATAGCCCCAGCTCTTGTCGACCTTGGTCACGCCGCCGTCCTTGTCGGTCATCGTCACCCAACCCATCCACATCGCGACATCCCCTTCGATGAAGCTCGCGGAGGTTTCGGATTCCACTGTGCGCCAGCCTTTGATGCCAAAGCCGCCGTCGAGGGGGTAGTCCTCGCTGTGGCCGACAAAGTAGGAGAGCGCGCCGTCCTTGGTGGGACGGAAGGTCTTCTCACCGCTGGCGAGGGTCGGTTTGAAGAGGACGGGGCCTAGATTGTAGCCGTAAGCCGCGTCGAGAGCGCCATTGGCGACATCGCGGGCACTGTCGATACCGCCTTCTTCATAGGCCTTGGCAACGGCGACGAGGGCATCGCCCCAGATTTTGCGGGCTTCGGCGAGTTCGGCTTCGGTGATGGGCATGGGAGTGGATCTCTCTTCTCAGCGTTCATGGTGACGTCCCGCTGTCCCGGCACCTCATGAGGGCGCGCGAACAGGCTCGGACTTAGGCGCTAGTTATTGTTGTCAAACGTCCTGTCAAAGGGGATCGCAGCGATATCCCAGCGCCCCTAACCCTTTTCAGCGTCTTGAGGTTTCCAGAAGAAGAGGACGAAGAACGCGCTGATCACCAACAGGATGTTCACAGTGTTGAGCGCGACCAAGTAGATGATCGCACCGGTGGAGCCCCAAACGTCCAAAAGGTGTTGCGTCGACACCGTGACAGGCCCGGCATCTTTAAGCGCCACGAGATCCCTGGCGGCCCCTTCGATCTGCTTTCCAGAAATGGCTGCAGAGCTACCGAACGTGGTCCAGCCAAAAAGATAGACGAGGAAGACCGACAGCTTCATCGCGAAGTTGGATCTATGGAGAAAGTAGAAGACCGCGATGATCAGCGCAAAGTTGAGCGCGATAAGCTGGGTGATCGCTGCATCAAGCTGGGTCCGCGCTGTGCTGTATATTCCGATCAGCTCCGCTTCGGTCATCGAACATCTGCCCCTTCGTCCAGCCTCACAGCCTAGAAGCCGCCGACTGAGTCCGCAATTCGGGTGAGGGCATAGCTGCTCATCGGCGTTTTGGGACGATGGCCCTTTGCCGACTTGGCTTTCACCGAAAATGCTGCATGTCACCTCTCCAGAGACAACAATCGTTCTGGAGGTCCCATGAGCATCACATTTGATAACCGCGTCGCAATCGTCACAGGCGCGGGCGCCGGGCTTGGTCGCGCGCATGCGCTGGAGCTGGCCAAGCGCGGCGTGAAGGTCGTGGTGAACGATCTCGGCGGTACGGTCGCTGGTGAAGGCGGCTCGCTCGGCCCGGCCGAACAGGTCGTCCAAGAAATCCGCGACGGTGGCGGTGAAGCGATCGCCAATGGCGCCAGTGTCACCGATCCCCAAGGTGTTGCGGACATGGTTTCGGAAGCGATCGAAACCTTCGGCAAGGTCGATATCCTGATGAACAATGCCGGGGTGCTCCGTGATAAGAGCTTCTCGAAAATGACGCTCGATGACTTCCGGTTCGTGATGGACGTTCACGTCATGGGCTCGGTCATCTGCTCAAAGGCTGTCTGGGATCACATGCGGGAGCGGCAGTATGGGCGGATCATGATGACCTCCTCTTCCTCCGGCATCTACGGCAATTTTGGTCAGTCGAACTACGGAACGGCCAAGGCGGGTCTCGTGGGCCTGATGAACGTTCTGCATATTGAGGGTTCGCAGAAGGGCATCCACGTCAACACCCTCTCACCCACGGCGGGAACACGGATGACCGAAGGCCTGATCCCGGAAGAGGCGTTCAGGCTGATGACACCCGAAAGCGTGACGCCGGCCGCGATCTACCTTTGCTGTGATGAAGCACCGTCGCGCCTTATCCTTTGCGCAGGCGCGGGCGGATATGCGGCGACACGGATCACCGAAACCGATGGTATCTACCTCAAGCCGGAAGATCAGTCTGCGGAGTCGATCGCGGCCCAGATGGACAACATCCTCAATGAGGACAACGAGAAAATGCTCGAGGACGGCTCAGGCCAAACGATGAAGTTTGTCCAAAAGGCTATGGCCGCACTTCAGGGCTAGGGCCCTAAAGCGGGTGAGGTGAGACGAGAGCTTTCCCTCACCCGCCAACCGGCGCATGCTCTCTCCATCGCACAAGAGGGAGCAAAGAGATGGGTTGGTTCACCGGTTCGGACATGAAAAAGCTCGACGCCTCAGGGAACTACACCGTCTCTGAGATTGGTGAGTGCCTCTACATCTACGTGCCGAAGGATCCGCCGCAGCGGGTGATCATCTCGTCCCATGGCGGCCATGCGATGCTTGGCGGCACCAATTCCTTCACCGTCGGTGACGACACGGTTCTGCAGTTCTACTCTGACGACAAGTACAGCGTGAATGATCCGGGGTTTACGAACTTTTTCACAAGTTTGGGCGCGCCAAAAGAGGTGCTGTCGACGGGCGATAACTGCTTCGACTACATCCTGACCAAGTACCAGGGCTCTCACAACAAGATGAAAGAGACCTACGAGTCGATTGGCGCCGCGATCGATCACATGACCAACCTGGCCCAGGATTACGCCAAAGCGGCGACGCAGGCGTCAGGCCTTGGGAAGTCTGATGTCGCAGCGAAGTACGAGGCGAAGGCCGCGCATGCCTCGAAAATCCCCGCCGTCCTGACGGTCCGCAACCGCAAGTTCCGCAGCAACATGACCCTCTCCGCCGCGATTGAGGGCGTGAAAATGGCGGCCCCATCGGTGCAGATTTTCGACTGCCTGTTCTGCCGCAGCGGCTGGAAAGACCTCTCCCAAGACGTCACCCTGGTCAGCGTCTGACCAGGGTTTTCGGGCTTTAAACTCAGCTTGATCGGCCTCGTGTTCTCTCGACCGTGGAGAGAGAACTTTTATGACCGAAGCTGCGCAGCTGCTCGGCGGCCCTAAAGTGGTGCCCGCCCGTGGTCCCGGGAAGGATCAACCCCCAACGTCCGGTGAGGAGGCGAGCGATTTTGGCAATCTGCTTGCTGCCGTGGAGCAACTTGCCGAGCTCCAGGCCGAGGGTGTGATTGAGATCGACGCCAATGGCCTGCCGGTGCCCACCCAGGGCGAGGCGGTTCCAGAACTAGGGTCTTTGATCGCAAGTCTTGAAGCTGCACGGCCTGAGATCCTTGACGCTGAGGCCGGTGCCCAAACCTTTGTGCCGCGCACGTTGGGTCAGCGCGGGCGTGCCGCCGATTTCCGCCCGCTCGACCTCTCGCGACCGACACAGACCTTCACGCCCACACCGGTTTCTGAGCAGACGCTCCAGGGTGTGCCAGCGGTCCAACCTGCGGCTCTTCAGGGCCAACAGGCGGGTGAACCGCTCCAGGGTTTTGAGATCCTGCAGCAGGCCGCACAAAACGCCACTGCTCGCACCGACATCAAAGTTCAGCTGCCGGAACCGCAGACGCCGAAGATTGAATCCACCGTGGCGGCCACGCCGCGGCTTGAGGCGGCGCTGCAGCAGCAGGGCACGCAGGAAACATCGAACCCCGTCGTGCGTCAGCTGGCGCAGAACGTTCAGACGATGGTCCGCGGTGACATGGAGCGCATGCGCTTTGATCTTTACCCAGAGGAGCTGGGGCGTGTGTCGATCCAGATGCAGAAGACCTCTGGTGCCACCAAGATCATGATCGTCACCGAGACGCCGCAAGCGTTTGAAGCGCTCCAGCGCGGGGCGAGCGGCCTGCAACAGAGCCTCAGCCAAGCCGGCTTTGACGCTGATGAGATGACCTTCGAGCAACACAGCCAGCGCGGTGAGCGCGAAGCGGCCGAGGAGCGTCGCGATCGCGATGAACGCCGGCCCTTTGACGAACCTGATGACGAGAAACGCGTGGCGGTGATCCGCCCTGCCGAAGAAGCCGACCAAGGCCTCTTCCTTTAACGGACGAAAGACGAAGCCATGACCTCTGTCACCCCTATCGCCTCTGAACCAGTCCAAACAACAAGCGCCAGCACCTCAACGGTGACCAATGCGACGCTATCGGAGGATCTTGACACGTTCCTCAACCTCCTCGTCGCGCAGCTTGAGAACCAAGACCCGCTCGAGCCACTCGACGCAAACGAGTTCGTGGATCAGCTGACCCAGTTCTCAGAACTGGAGCAGGGCGTTGAGCAGACCGATGCGTTGAACGAAATCGCGGCGACCCTCGCGGCGGATGAGCGGCAGACGGACATTTCCTACCTCGGCAAGATCGTTGAAGCAGAAAGCGAAGACATCTTCCTTGGTGAGGGCGGTGCCACCTTTGGCTACAACATCGACGCGCCCACCAACAATGCGGAGATCCGGATCTTCACTGACAGCGGCCAGCTTGTAACCAGCTACAAGGTCGACGGCAATGTCGGCGACTTCACCACCACCTGGGACGGTCTTGATTCCAATGGCAACGAAGTGGCGCCTGGCATCTATCGCGCGCAGGTGGTCGCAATCTCTGAGCAGACTGACCAAGAGCGCCTCGCCGGTCAGACCTTCTCGATTGGCCTTATTGAAGAGGTGCGGTTCGAGCCTGAAGGCACCGAGCTGATCTACAACAACGGGATCACAATCCGCTCGGATGCGATCCGCCGGGTGGCGACTCCAGCCTCGTAATCCCCCGCCAGGAGCAGAAACGAGCGAATTGCATTCGCTCCCCTGCGGCAATTCAGATTTCTGTCACAAAAGGGTTTACGCGCAGGTGGACCCCGGTCTATTGGCCCCCTCCCAACCCGGTATTCACCTGCCGATCTCCCTTGTCCGCTCCTGCCCCCCATCGAGCGGACCGGCCTTTTAAGGTGGGTATCGAATTGTAGCCCGTCGGCTTCAACGGTTGCGACCGCATGGCCCCCCTTTGCGCTCGCGATCTGCCACACGGGTTCGGCGGCCGGTGCAATCTCCCCCCTGACACCCGCACCGGCCGCCGCTTATTCCTCAAGATCGGTGACGCAGAAAATTCTGAGCACAGACCGCGCGCACGGTGGCTTCCACTTACTGTGTGAGCAGGCAGGTGCTATTGACCTCTCGGGTGAGCAAGGGGGCTTTGCTTGTTATGTTTTCACGAGTACTAACCGCTGTCGTGATGGCGGTTTTGGCCTACGCCGTGGCCGTCGCATTTGACTTCGCGCCGGGGCCATTGCGTTCCAGTGCCGCTATGTCTTGTGAGATCAGCGAGCGCTTAGCAGAGCGCGACGCGAGATTGGGTGCCTACGAGGGCGATGACCGAATTCGTGCGGTGGTTTATCGTCTCGAAGGCGATGAATCTGACAATCGTGCACAAACCAAACTGATCAACGTCATTCGCGACGAACATGGCGGTGTAATGATGGTTCTACCCTCGTGCCGTCTTCTTCCAGCCACCGCGGTGAATGCCAGGTCTCAAGAAAGCCAACACGGCACCATAGAGACCTGGTTGGCAGCGCGTGCTGCCGATGTTGCAATTTTTGGTCAGTATGATGATGGAGACGATCTCTATAAGCTGAGCTTCTCGCTGGGACGCGTTGAAGAAAGCGAGACACAGATTGTAGCGATTGAACAGTTTACTGTTGGCCCTGATTTTCTGGATACGGCTGCTAACGCTATAGCTGGCTCCATTCTTGTTCAGGCCAAAGAGCAAGACACTGATGGAAATCAATTCATTAGTGATGAGCTTGAAGATGTGGCGCTGAAACTCGAGCGAGTCATAGGCGCAGTCCATGAGCAGTTCGACGAGAAAACGGCGCTCAATCTAAGAACAGCATACAGATCAATAATTTTTGATTTAGGCCAGGGGTCTAGTGGCACAGGTTGGTTGGAAAAGATCATTGCCTTTGAACGGCAGGAGCGAGAGGCCGGACGAGGGGCGTTATCGAACGATCTGCGGGAGAGAGGGGATTCTCTTAACTGGTTGGGTGTTGCTCAGATTGAATTAGCGAGCAGAACCAACGGCGACAGAGAGTTGGTTCTTTCTGGGATCGAGTCCCTGGAGGCCTCGTTAGAGTATCGAACTCGCGAGAGTTTTCCTGCTGCTTGGGCATCAACTCACAACAACATCGGAGTGGCTTATCAGGCGCTTGCAAACTATAATGGGCAGCTCACGGACTATAAAACGGCACTACATCACTTCGGCCTGGCCTTGGAAGTGAGGACGCAAGAAGACTATCCAGGTCATTGGGTAAGTACTCAGATCAATATTGCGCAAAGCTACACCTCAATGGGGCGATTGTACAATTTATCCGCATTCGAGCAGCGTAATGACGGGCAGGAAAGCATTGCTCAGGATAGTCGGAGCCAAGGTTCCAAAGCCTTGGGTGACGCACTGGAAATATACAGCCTTCTGACTAATGTGGTGGACCCTGTGTATTCCCCAGCCATTTGGGTCACGGTTCAATTGGGATGGGCGGATGTCTATGTTGAGATTTCGTCTTCTGACGGAACGCTTCGTAACGTAGATGGGTCCTTAGAGAAGTCCATCGCTATCCTGAAGGGCGTCCTCGACTTCATTACACAGGACGAGGCTCCGCGTGAATGGCGGTTTGCCCAATCGTCGCTTGCGAGCGCTTATAGAGGTATGGCTTACATTTCCGACCGCAATGATCAACTATCTGATGAGAAAAGGTTGGAGATGACACTCGATTATCTGTTGCTGTCAGAGAAGTCGTATCGTGCCGTGTACGGGCAGATCAGCGACTCGAATTTGACCGACTGGTTGGCGGTGACAACATACAATTTGGCTAGCGTCATCGAATTTAAGGCTCAACTGACGTCGGAGTTATCGGACTGGCAAGAAGCATTCATGTTCTTCGATGAGTCAGCGCGGTATTACGACCAAACGGAGGGCGGTTCTATAGATGCTGCTGACGCGCGACAGCGGGCAAATCAAGTCACCGTATACATTGAAGCTCTTCAGCAAGGGACCATTGCAGAAGCGGCGAACTGATTTTGCGCAACTAAAGCGTCAAACTGCGCTGACCTGTTCTGTAGACGTAGTTGATGACTTCGGCGACGGCGCGGAAGAATTGGGCGGGGATCGGTTGATCCTCTTCGATACCGGCGTGAAGCGCGCGGGCGAGGGGCGGGTTCTCGATCACCGGCACGTTGTGCTTCTCGGCGATCTCGCGCATTTTCAGTGCAATGAGGTTCCGGCCTTTGGCGATACAGATCGGCGCTTCGCTCTCTGACGGGACATAGCGCAGGGCGACCGCGTAGTGGGTTGGGTTCATAACCAGAACCGTGGCCTTCGGGATCTCTTCGAGCTTCGCTTTGCGCGCTTGGTTGCGGCGGATTTCCGCCATGCGCTGCTTGACTTGCGGGTCGCCTTCGGTCGCTTTGAACTCGTCCTTGACCTCTTGCTTGGTCATGCGCTGCTTGCGCTTGTGCTCCATCTGCTTCCAGATGACGTCGATCACAGCGATCAGCACCATGACGACCAGAACGGCTGAGAGGAGCTTGATCACCATCGCCTGCATGCGCTCGGGCACAGCGTTGAGATCGTAGCTCGCCATCGCGGTGAAGTTCTCGATCTCGTTCATGGTGAAGGTGATCACCACACCCGCGACGACGGCCACTTTGGTGAGGTTCTTGCCAAGCTCCACGAGGCTGTCGCGGGAGAAGATCCGCTGCAGGCCCTTGATCGGGTTGAGGCGACTGGGCTGCGGTTTGATCCGCTCCGTGGCAAAGATCAGCGCGTTTTGCGAGAAGGCGGCGAGGATCGCTGCGCCTGCAAAAGCCAAAAAGAGCGGCGACATCGCTGCTGCGATCTTCAGCATCAGCTGGCCGAGGGCCATTGTCACGTCCCCGGAGGAATCCTGAACGCGGATGTCGTGGACCGCCGTGGCGAAGGGTTGGATCGAGCCGACGATCTCACGCGTCAGCGGCGGCGCGGCGAATGCGATCAGCAGCACCGTTGCGATCATGGATGCGAGAGTCGCCACCTCTCGGCTGACAGGGACGTCCCCCTTCTTCCTCGCGTCCGCGAGTTTCTTGGGGGAGGGTTCTTCTGTCTTCTGACTCTCGTCTGGTTCCTCGGCCACGGCCCCTCCTTAATAGAACGGGGCCGTCAGCCAGGCCGCAAAGGCCGAGCGGAAAGCAGCGAGAACCGGACCGATCGCAAAGGCCAGGACATAAATCCCGCCCAGGATAGAGATCGGCATAGCGACGAAGTACAAAGGAAGGCTCATCAGCATACGGTTGATGAGACCCACCCCTAGGTTGAAAATGATCGACAACAGAATGAACGGCGCAGCCATCTGGATACCGAGAGCAAAGACGCCAGCGAAGATCTTGGTCATCCCCGCCGCCGCGTCACCCATATTGGGAAAGCCGCCGAGCGGGATGATGGCATAGCTGACGGCCATCGCGTCGATCATCAGATAGTGAAGACCCGAGACAAAGATAAAGAGGATCGCGCCCACCACATACCACGCGCCAAGGATCGAGCTCGCCTCCATCAGCGGCGCGCCAGACGCGAAAATGTTCGACAGCGAGGTGAGCTGCGAGGTCATCTGACCAGCGATCTGAGGCGCGGCGAGGAACATCCGCATCGCGCCGCCAAAGATTAGGCCAGCCACCACTTCGGACGCCATGGCGAACACGATATCGCCAAAGCCCGCAATTGGAGGAAGGTTGCCGCCCACATTCACCGAGAGGATTATGGTCAAAGTGAAGGCGATACTAAGGCGGATCTGCGGCTGGACGTAGGTTTCCCCAAGGCCAGGCATCAGCATGCAAATGGTCCCGATCCGAGCGAATGTCAGGATCAGGACCGTGATGGGTTCCGCCACGTTTTCGAGCGGGATCTCAACCATGCCGATGCTTCGCAAAATCGTTAGGCCAGAGATCTGGGCCGAGGGCGCGTTGCAGCCGGTTGAAGTCTGCAGGTAGCAGAGACGGCGCAGATGTGAGGAGCTTTTGCAGGCGACTCTTTGTGCACTGACGAGGTGACCAGCGAAGCCCCGCGGGCTCCATCCGGCGGTCGCTGGCAACGCAGTGACGGATGACCTTGTCCATGACTTTGACGGCCCGGCCATAGACGAGGTCGCCAAAGCTCAACGCATCTGCGTTGGCGGGAATGTCGAACGTGTCCGCGATGACAATGGCGCCGCTATCGACAGCGGCGGTCATCTCGTGCGCGGTGACGCCAAAGCGCTTGGCCCCTTCCCAGATCGCGAAGTTGATGCCGTGGGCGCCAGGATATTCAGGCGAACCCGGATGAACATTGTAAGGTGCGGGGCCAAGGCGCCGCAAAATGCGTTTGGGGACGATCACGTCGGTGAGAAAGCTTAAGAGCCGTGTGCGCTCGGCATTTTCCTCGGTGACAACGTCGAGGCTCTCGACATTGTCGACCCAGAGCGTTTCCACGTCGGGAGCGAGGCTCTCCGCATGCTGGCGAAACGCAAGGCCTTCCTTTTGGCCACAGAGGAAAATGATACGACGCTTCATCACCCAATCTGATCCACGGTTTTGATCGCCACAGAGCTATGCAGCTCATTGTGTGAAATAATTGGAACCATCGGAGCGGCGCGCTCGAGAAGTGAGCGAACAAACGGACGGGCTTCAGCCGAGCAGAGGATCACCGGCGGCGGATCTTGGTCCTTGTACTTCTGAAGCAGTGCGCGGGCGGCCGCGATAAACTCTTGGACCTGGTTCGGCGGCATGGCGAAGACGCGCTCGCTGCCAGGATCGCCTTGCAGGCTTTCAAGGAAGCTGCGCTCCCAGCGGCCCGACAGAGCGATCACGGCGACATAGCCGTCGTCACCTTGAAGGGACGTCGAGATCTGTTTCGAGAGGCGCTGGCGCACATGCTCGATGATGGCGCTCGGGCTGCGGGTCCAGCCGGTTGCCTCGGACACAGCCTCGAGAATCGCGGGCAGGTTCCGGATCGAGACGCGCTCGGACAGAAGACCTTGGAGCACGCGCTGGAGAGCCACTTGGCTGAGCTGCGTTGGCACGATCTCAGCCAACAGCTTCCGATACTCCGGCTCCAGCGTATCGATCAGGCGCTGCATCGCTGAATAGGTGAGAAGGTTCGGCAGGCTGTCTTTGATCGTCTCGGAAAGGTGGGTGATCAGGACACTGTCGGCGGTGGCGACGGTGTAGCCTTTGGCCTCAGCCTCTTCAGAGGACGCATTGTTGATCCAGCGGGCCACCATGCCGAAGCTTGGTTCAGTCGTCTCTTCACCCGGCAGGTCGACAGGGCCACCAGCGGGGTCCATGGCCAGCACACAGCCGCTGCGGACGACGCCCTTCGCCACTTCCACATCGTGGACAGAAATTCGGTACTCATCCGGCGGCACGTAGAGATTGTCCTTGATCCGCACCGGCGGCAGCAGGAAGCCAAATTCGGTCGCGAAACGACGGCGCAGGGACTTGACCTTGTTCGGAAGACCGCGCTCTGGGTTTGAGATGAGGGTCAGAAGACGCGAGCCGACCTCAAGCTGCAGATCCTCAATCTTGAGGCTTTCCTCCGCAGGGATCTCTTTTTCCGGAACGACGGTATCGTCTTCTTTTTGAAGAAGCGCGGCAGCGGCCTTTTTGCGATTGGGAAGCCAGACGCCCATGCCAGCGATGCCTGCGGCAATGCCGACGAAGGGGAGAAGCGGCAGGCCAGGGACAAAGCCCATGATCGCCATCATGCCAGCAACCATAAGAAGCGCTTTGGGATACTCACCGAGCTGCGCCATCACGGCTTTGTCGGCGGAGCCTTCGTTGCGGCCCTTGGTGACAAGGAGACCAGCGGCGAGGGAGATCACCAGGGCGGGGATCTGTGAGGCGAGGCCGTCACCGACCGTGAGCGTCGTGTAGCTGGCCGCCGCATCGCCCATCGTGATGTTCATCTGCGCCACACCGACGATGATGCCGCCGATGATGTTGATGAAGGTGATGATCATGCCTGCAATGGCGTCACCACGGACGAATTTCGATGCACCGTCCATGGCGCCGAAGAAGGCGCTTTCGTCTTCAAGCTGTTTACGCCGTGTGCGGGCTTCAACATCGTCGATCAGGCCAGCGGAAAGGTCCGCGTCGATTGCCATCTGCTTGCCGGGGATGGCGTCCAAGGTGAAACGCGCGCCGACCTCTGCGATCCGGGTCGCACCTTTGGTGATCACGACGAAGTTGATGATGACGAGGATGGCAAAGACGATCAGGCCAATGACGAAGTTGCCGTCGATCATCAGCTGGCTGAAACCGTAAATGACGCCCCCTGCGGCGTCGCTTCCTGTGTGTCCGTTCGAGAGAATAAGCCGGGTCGAAGCGATGTTGAGCGCCAATCGTAAGATCGTCGCAATCAGCAGCACTGTCGGGAAAGAGCTGAAATCTAGAGGTTTTTCGATCCACAGAGCGACCATCAGGATCAAGATCGAAAAAGCGAGAGAGAAGGTGAGGCCAAGGTCGAGCGCCCAGGCCGGCAGAGGCGCGAATAGGACCACGAGGATGCCCATCACACCAAGCGCAAACACGACATCACGATTGCTGTCGTTACCGATCAGCTTCAGCGCTGCGTCCACAATGTATTCCTTCACTTACGCGAAGGGCTGGCTTCTGCCTGCCCAAGAAGGGGGGTTCTCCCCGCGGGCAATGGACAGCGACGAGGTTAATCTGGCGTAAGACGGGGCGTCCCTCGTGAACCCGTCCGTGCTCAGTCGAAGAGGCCGGGGGGGGTCGAGTTGATCACCCCATCGGTCAATCGGCCTTGGACAACCAAGATGCCCTTCTCCTGATCACGGTGGATCGTGCGGCCGATTTTGTACGCGAGGCTGACGGAGAGATCCGCCAGCGCCTGCACCTCATCGGAGGTGAGGCCAGCATTCGGCGTCAAAATCTCATCGCCGCGCCAGTCATCAAGAACGATGAACAGGCCGGGATTGGAGCCTGCGCGCGTGTTGACCCAGGAGAGGAGGATGCCGCGCCCCTCCATCGCTTCGATGACGTTCTCAGGCAACTCATCAAAGGGTTTGAGAAGGGGTCCCACGCGATCGCCGCGGCCTGGCTGCCTGGATGGCCCATCGTAAAACATCACTCTGCTCGGGGCGGAGCGGCCATTGGGCAGGGTGGGTGCGCGGACTGTTTGGTTCTCGATCTGGAGTGTCCAGACCTCCTGTGAGCGCTGGGTTTCGGGGTCGCGCTCATACGAACGACGCTTGCGGAAACTGAAGTCCAGGTTGACGCGGACCTCGTCCATGCGCGGCGCGGTCTTCACCACATGGGCGAGGTAAGCCGCGCCGGCCTCGGGCGGTGCCTCGTAGAACGGAAACTCGTCGCTGTACCCGCCGATCCCGCTGTATTCGCCCCTGCCAGGCTCGACCCGAAGAGACGCCAGCTCAGAGCCTTCGGCGGCCGTTTTGAGATCATTGCCCGCTAGGCGCGCCAATCCGAGGGCTGAGGGTTCGTAGGCGTCCTCGCGCAGGAAGGCCGCAAGAACATCGGCTTGGCGATCAAACGAAAACGCCGCGCCCCTTTCTGGTTTGTCGCTGCGGAGCGCCCTTTTGTATTGGTCAATCCACCGGTCCTGCGGCGCCATTGAACCGACGAAGAAACGGTCGTTATCGCGGGGGATCAACAATCGCCGGTACTGCTCCGTATAATAACGTTTCACAAATGACCGGCGATCGCGCTGGCCCAGATAAGAGCGATCAAGCCTCAGTGTGAAGCGAAGCGGCGCAGATACAGAGACGATCCCGCCGCTGTCTGGTGTGGTCTCGCAAAGAGGATCCGTCGATTTGAGAAGGTTCGGCGCCCAGTCTGGCCAGCCAAGGACCGAGTATTGCGGCCTTTCACCCGAACGATAATACGCATCAGGAGAAAACCGGCTGATGCTGTAGCCATCGCTATCCGAAGGGTCATCGAAGCGCTCACTGATCCGCTCATAGGTGCTGATGGAGACCTCGTTGATCGGATGGCGACAGGTGCCCGCCTTTTGACGGCGGGTCAGGGCGTCTTCGTCAACGAAGGATGTCTCCAGCATCGTTTGGGACAGCTCGGCGCCACTCAACGAGGCGCCTGTCAGGCGTGATAGGACGAAGACTGCACCTGTAAGGTTGGCGTTCTCGAGGTTTGCTCCCTCAAAGTCCGTGAGCAGGAAGCGCGCGTTCTGGAGATTGGCTCCCGCCAAGTTGGCACCGGTGAAGTCCGCGCCAATGAATTGCCCGCCCGAGAGATCAGCATCCTGTAGATTGACGCCTGGCGCGATCAGGAAGTGGCTTTCGGTACCCGCCAGGTTCGCGCGGTCGAGTTCCGCATCGCCAAGATTGGTGAATTTCAGCCCTGCCCCCGTGAACGTGGCGCCGCTCAGGGTCGCTTCACGGAAGTCGGTGAAATGAAGTGGGCTGTCAGTGAGATCGATCTCGCTGGCATTCAGTCTCCGGAGGGATATCCCCGAGAAGTCTCGCCCTTCAAGCCGGCGACCGCGCGCCAGGAGGGCCTCCACCGCCTCGGCTTGCCCGATATCGGTTCCGTCGCGGTCCGCCGATGCTTGCGCGAGCCTCTCAAGCGCCACCGATGCGCTCATCAGGACTTCGATGTCGCTCAGGCTCTCTTCCTGGCGCCTGCTGCTGTCGCGAATATCGCCCAGGCTTTCCTCTTGCCGTTCGGTGCTGGCCGCGAGGGTGTCCAGGGTCTCGCCCTGGCGCTGCTGTTCGGCGGCGGAGTCTTGCAGGATCTGCGTCTGCTCCTCTTGACCCTCTCGGATCTCCTCCATCGCCTCGCCCAGAATGCGCAGCTCACCGAGGATGGACTGCTGCGCCTCTTGGACTTGCGGGACGAGGGTGGCGACTGTTCCGCCTTCGCTCCTCGTGGCGCCGTTCAGGATCCAAAATGGCAGGATCGATGCGCCAAAGACCAGGCTCGCCATGGCCATCTTTGCACGGCGCTTCTGCAGCCGAGGTGACGCGACCCCAGAGCGTCGTTGCTGGCGCCAGCGGAGGTAGGAGAAGGCGAAGGTGGTCGCGGCCACACCGAAGAGCAAAGCGTAGAACTGTGCTATCGGTGAGAAGACGTCGTTGACGAGGCCAATGCCGGACCCGACCGCTGCGGTCACGGACGTCTGGCGCCAATGCGCATCTCTTCGCAGAAGACGCAACAGCGCGCTTGGCGCCCGCAACAAACCACTCACCTTAATCACCAGACGAGAGTGTCCAAAGCCTTCGGCGTTCGCAAGGCCTCACCTCACTTAGAACGGGTTCAGCGTGTAACCCTCCTGTTGGAGAAGGGCGTGGGCGGTCATGGCGGAAAGGGACATCTTCACGCCCGGGAGGAGGTCATCTGTTGCCACGTCCTGATAGGCTGCACTTTGTCCGCAGACGAAGATTTGCACGTTGTGCTTCAGAAGCTCCTCAACGAGAGCAGCTGTTGCGTTGTCTTCTCCATGCTGGGCCTGATAGCGCGCATCACGCACCACATCGAAAACAGACGATCCGTGGAGGACGAAGGCGAGCTGCATGTTCTCCGGCTTCACCCCGGCGGCCGCGTGCATGTTGAGGAAGCGCGCGCCGGTGGTCAGTGAACGGCTGACCTCACCGGGTTCCGCGCCTGCTGTCACATCATAAGCGACTTTGAACGCAGCGTTGTCAGGCAGCGCTTCGCGCCCTTCGACGTCTGCGATCACGCCAAACTCGGGGATCAGGGGCCCGGGTCCAAAGCTCTCGGGCTGAGCGTTGGCTGCTGTGAGCACAAGATAAGGGAGGGTAAGGGCGGCGGCGATGATCCTGAACATAACCGCAGCCTAACGCGCCCTGTTCTCCGTCACCAAGGACCAATAAGTCGTTATGTCATGACCTATTGACATATTAGGGTGCGGAGCTATTTTGCCTCCATGGACAAGGATCAAGCCCTGCAAATCTTCTCCGCCCTGTCACAAGAGACACGGCTCGATGCGCTCACTTTGCTCGTGCAGGCGGGGGATGACGGGATCAAAGCTGGTGACGTGGCGGCTCACCTGGGTGTGCGGCACAATTTGATGTCCCAGCACCTCAGTGTTCTTGGTGCGGCAGGGTTGGTGTCGTCAGAGCGCTTGGGGCGGACGATCCTTTATCGCGCTAATTTCGACGCCTTGCGCGGTGTTGCGTCATTCCTGATGGCCCGCTGCTGCCAGGGCCTGCCTGAGATCATCGAAGGGTTGGAAGCATCCGCCCTTAAAACCCAAGGAGCCACAGCATGAAACGCCTTCACCTCCATATCAGCGTCGATGACCTTCAGACATCGAAGCAATTCTACTCAGCCATTTTTGGTCAGGAGCCGACGTTTGAGAAGCCTGACTATGTCCGCTGGGAGGTCGATGACCCGCAAGTGCACCTCGCCATCAGCAGGCAAGAGGCGCGCGGCTTTGGCATCGACCATGTGGGGATCAAGGCGGAGACTGACGATGAGCTGAAGGAGCTCGACCGGCGCTTGGCGGCGATCGAAGCTCCGGTCCGTGATGAGCCGCAGGCGGAGTGTTGCTACGCCAAAAGCGACAAGCACTGGACAAAGGACCCATCGGGCGTTGTGTGGGAGATGTTCCACACCATGGATCAGGTCCAGGTCTACGGGACCGATCGCGGCCCAGAATTCGCCAAAGACGAGGCGGTGCAGCTGCGGCGCAGCTCAGGCTGCTGCTGATCCTCGGCGACAGATGATGAAATCATGGCGCGGCCGGGCTAAGCTCGCGTCATGGTTCGCCGATTGTTTTGGATTTCATCCCTCGCCGCGGCGCTCGTCGTCGCTGTCTCGTTTCTCGGCGGCTCGGCCATGTGGGTCGCCCTGGGCGTCGACAAAGCCCTGACCATTGAAGGCCGCGCGGAGGCCACAGCCTCTGTGCCGAGTACCCTTGGCCAAGGCTGGCCCGCCTATGGCGGCGACGCGGAGGGCACACGCTATTCCCAAGCGGCGGAGATCACGCCTAGCAATGTCCGTGACCTCGAGGTGGCATGGTCCATCCAAACCGGCGCGCTTGAGGGTCGCGGTGAGGCGCGCGGGCGAACGGCGTTTGAGACCACGCCGATCTTGGTCGGTGAGCGGCTGATCTTCTGCACCCAGTTCAGCGAGGTGATCGCGGTCGATCCTGCCTCCGGGGCGGAGGACTGGCGGTTCGATCCCAAGATTGCCACTGACCGTCGCCCAGCCAATCAGTACACCTGCCGCGGCGTCTCTGCCTGGCAGGATGAGCAGGTGACCGGCGGGGTGTGCAGCACACGCATCTTTTTCGGAACCGTCGACTCCCGGCTCATCGCTCTTGATGCGGAAACAGGGCGCCCTTGCGCGGATTTCGGCGATGGCGGTGCGGTGGAGGTTGAGCCCAACATCCCGCTTCGCTGGCCGGGGGAGCTCCAGATCACCTCTGCCCCAGCGGTGATCGGGGATGTTGTCGTCACCGGCTCGGCTATTGGTGATAATCTGAGGACGGAGGCGCCAACCGGCACGGTCCATGCTTTTGACGCGCGAACAGGTGAGATGGTGTGGCGCTTCAACCCTGTGCCCCAGACGCCGGACGATCCTGCCTGGTCGACCTGGGCCGATGGGTCTGCCCCGCTAACGGGACACACCAATGTCTGGTCGACCATGTCCGCCGATGAGGAGCGGGGGCTCATCTTCCTCCCCACATCAAGTCCCAGCCCGGATTATTACGGCGGAAACCGTGTGGGTGATAATCGGTATGCGAACTCTGTCGTTGCTCTCCGTGCCGCGACCGGTGAGGTGGCGTGGCATTTCCAGGCCGTCCATCATGATGTTTGGGACTATGACCTGCCCGCTCAACCGGGCCTCTATCAGGTGACGCGGGACGGCGAGGTCCATGACGTCGTCGCGCAGGTGACCAAGATGGGGCTGATCTTTGTCCTCGACCGGGAGACGGGGGAGCCGTTTTTGCCGATCGAAGAGCGCCCTGTGCCCCAAGACGGGGTCGATGGAGAGGTGCTGTCTCCGACCCAACCTTTTCCTGTTATCACCCCGCCCGTTGTTCCGAGCACGTTGGAGCCAGGGGACGCGTTCGGCGTCACCCTCTGGGACAAGCGGGCCTGCGCGGCGCAGATCCGCTCGTTGAGGCGAGAAGGTCTTTACACCCCGCCTGTCGAGGCCGGGACGTTGGCTTATCCGTTTCAGGGCGGCGGCGCCAATTGGGGGAGCGCGGCCTATGATCCGTCGCGGAACCTTTTGGTGGTCAACATGTCGAACCTCGGCGGTTTCGCTGAGCTGACGGCAAAGAACGGTGCCAATCCCACCGCGGGCGGCATTGTTGATGGCGCCGAGTTCGCGCCCATGGAAGGTGCTCCTTACACCATGCGCCGATCGCCATTGTTGTCGCCGCTTGGTCTTCCGTGCACCCCGCCGCCTTGGGGCGTGCTGGCCGGTGTCGATCTTAGCACGGGCGAGATCGTTTGGCGCCGACCCCACGGCACGACAGAGGATCTGACGGGCGGCTTGCTCGCGCTCAAAACAGGGACCCCCACCCTTGGCGGCCCGATCGTCACCGCATCAGGCCTTATTTTCATCGCAGCAGCGATGGATGATTACCTTCGCGCCTTCGACGTGGAGACGGGCAAGGAGCTTTGGAAGGGTCGCTTACCAGCTGGCGGACAGGCGACGCCTATGACGTACACTTATCAAGGCAAGCAGTATGTCGTGATCGCTGCAGGCGGACACAGCACCGCTGGCACGCGCCTCGGCGATCACGTGGTCGCGTTCGCCCTCCCTTAAGCGCTACGGCTGATGCCCCTCGTGTGCTGCGCGGCTATCTGAGGGCGCCTCGTTTCGTTCATCCATGCCGTAGTCGCGGACGACATGGGCCACCCGTAGCCGGTAGCCATCAAAGACTTCGTCCCGGCCCTGACGTTGTGCCGTGCGGTGGCTCTCAAGCTGGCGCCAAGCCATAACCGCTTGCTCGTCCCGCCAGAACGATAGGGATAGGATCTTTCCCGGTGCCGATAGGCTTTCAAACCGTTCGATCGACAAGAAGCCGTCAATTTCGTTGAGCTGCAGTGCGAGCTTGGCAGCCATGTCGAGATACCGGGCCAGCTGGCCATGTGCTGGCTCAACCTCAAAGATCACAGCAATCATGGTGTCACCACAGGCGCGCGGGGCGCCGACGCCAGGGTCAGGAAGGTCCTGTCCTCGCGCCGAATGAACCGCTCCTTCATGGCAAAACTGTAGGCCTCCTGCCCGATGGGGTGAGCGCGCAGACGCTCTTTATACGATTCATAAGCGGCCAGCGATTCAAGCGTGTAAAGACCATAGCCCTTGGTCACAGACCCCTCATGGGGCGCGAAATAGCCAATGAGATCAGCGCCGCAGGCCGGGATTGCCTGACCCCAAAGCTGGGCGTAGTGCGTGAAGGCATCCTTGGCCCAGGGTTTGATCTCGTATTCGATGATGCAAGTGATCGGGTTCGGCATTGGGCTCTCCTATCCTGAGCCACTCTTTAGCGACTCGACCCACATGAATGGTTTGGTTATGATCAAACCATGCGTGAAGGTCCCGACATCGCGAGAACAGCTAGCCTGATCGGCGACCCGGCGCGGGCGAACATCCTCTGTGCCCTGCTTGATGGGCGCGCGCTGACGGCGGGGGAGCTGACGGAGGTGGCCGGGGTGACCAAGGCCACCGCTTCCACGCATCTTGCGCAATTGGTGGAGGCGGGGCTCCTTGCGAAGGAGGCGCAGGGGCGCCATCGCTATTTTCGTCTCGCTCACCCCGACGTGGCGTTGGCGCTCGAGGCGTTGATGGGCGTGGCAGAACGCGGCGCGGGTCGCCGGGTGCGGACGGGTCCGAAGGACAGCGCGATGCGCCGGGCGCGGGTCTGCTATGACCACTTGGCCGGTGAGTTGGCCGTTCAGCTCTATGACCATTGGCTGGAGAGCGGATGGCTGATCGAAGACAACGGCTCGGGCATCGAACTCACGTCGCGTGGTCGGGAGCGTTTCAGCTGTGCAGGGATCGATGTGCACGCTATTGACGCGGCGCGTCGGCCCAATTGCAAAACCTGTCTCGATTGGTCGATGCGGCGCTACCACCTCGCTGGCGGTATCGGCCAGGCTGTCCTCACGCTGATGGAGGACCGGCGCTGGGCCATGCGGGAGGCAGGTAGCCGTCTGGTGACGATCACAGACCGCGGCGAAAAGGCGATCTGGCAGGCGCTGGGTTAGCCGATTCCGCCTGAACGGATGATCTTGTCACCGACTAAAGAGCCATATTTTGTGATGGCTTGGAACGTCATCGGTAGGCTGAAGACGATGGTTGCAAAGATCGCGGCGAACTTCGGAACGAATGTCAGGGTCATCTCCTGAACCTGGGTCAACGCCTGGAACAGCGCGATGCCAAGACCGGTGACGGTACCCGCGATAAGGGGCGGGCCGCAGATGATAAGGGTCGTGATAAAACCCTCACGGATGATCTGAATGACGTCCGCCTCACTCATTAGATCGGCATCCGCATGATTTCTTGATAGCTCTCGATCATTTTGTTCCGGATCGAGATCGCAGTTTCCACAGCGACTTCAGCTTTCACCGTGGCTTGCACGACCTCTTGCAGGCTCGCTTTGCCGTGCATGGCCGCGCTGGCCATTTGCTCGCTCTGTTGCACCGTTTGGAGCGTGTCCATGGAGGTGCTCTTGAGAGCTTCGATAAAGCTTGGTCCTGCGAGCTCTTTGGTCTCCATCACACCTGACGTCATGTTGACGGCGGTGGATGATCCGTTCGCGGCGACACTGGCGATGGCTTCAATCATGTCAGCTCAGTCCTTTAGCGCTCAAGCAGCGAAAGCGTGGCGGTGGCCATGCTGCGCGCTTGCTCGATGAGGTTGAGGTTGGCGTCGTAAGACCGTGTGGCTTCGCGCATATCGGTCATTTCGATCAGTGGATTGACGTTCGGTACTTTGACATACCCGTCTGCGTTGGCTGCTGGGTGCGACGGATCGTAGGAGAGGCTGAACTCGCCTGGATCCACACCGATCTTCTTCACGGTGACGAGATCTGCGCCAAGGTTGCGATCGAAATCCGGCTGGAAAACAATCGTTTTCCGGCGATAGGGATCGGCCCCGGGCGCTGCGCCAAGCGAGCTGGCGTTAGCAATGTTCTCTGACACCATCCGAACCCGAAGCGATTGCGCTTCAAGGCCCGACGAGGCGATTTTCATGGCTGCTGAAATAGGATCCATGGTCTATCCGTCCTTAGGCACGCGTCGACAGCGTGGCTTTCAACATGCTGACGTGTTTCTTCATGAGCTGGCTGGCGAGCTGGTACTGGCTGACGCTATCGGCCGCCTCGATCATCTGCTCTTCCAGGCTGATCTGGTTGCCTGATGGCTCGACTTCCCAACCTTCGACCCGGCGGTCTTCGCGGTAGGTCGTGTTGCCTTGCTCAGCCACCATATGGCGGTTGTGCGTGGCCATCATGCCCGCAGGCTCCACCGTGCGCAGAGCTTCGGAAAAGGGTTTGAGGTCTTGTGCGCTGTATCCTGGCGTGTCGGCATTGGCGACGTTCTGCGCAAGGAGGGTGTGACGCACACCCAGATAGTCGAGCTTCTGGCTCATGGTCTGGAAGAGGTTGATACCTTCAATCATGGGCGCGCGGGTTCTCCTGCTTGCACGGCGGCAAGAAAACCACTCGCGCCTTAAACCCGCATAAAAGATCATGGGGCAGGACGGTCTCGTTCTATGAAGGGACACCCATGAGCGATCAACGCGCAGCTGCCCGTACACTTGATGAAGCCGCCTCGATGTTGCGGCATTTGCCTGGCCCTGTTTGGGAAGGCGAGATTTCTTCCGCCCTCGGTATGGTCCTGAAGGTGAGGGGGCTTTCGGGCGTCCTCTCCGCTGGTGACCTTTGCCATGTGGAGCGCCACGGCGGCGATCCATTGGCCTGCCAGGTGGTGGGCGTGGAGCGTGATCAGACGCTTCTCATGGGTTTCTCAGATACCGAAGGCGTGCCTGTTGGTGCCCGCGTGCGTTTCAATGAGCAGCGCTTCCGGATCAAAGTGTCGGACGGTTGGCTTGGCCGGGTGATTGGTCCGATGGCGGAACCCATTGATGGCAAAGGACCTCTGCCGGAGGGCGCCTTCGCAACACCCCTCCGCGGGACCCCGCCCTCAGCGTTCAAGCGTCGCCGGGTGGGTGAGATGCTCGATACAGGGATCAAATCGATCGATGCCTTCACCCCGATTTGTCGCGGTCAGCGGATGGGGATTTTCGCGGGCTCCGGTGTCGGTAAGTCGACCCTTCTTTCTATGCTGGCGCGCTCCAGTGCGGCCGACGTCAATGTCATTGGTCTGATCGGTGAGCGGGGCCGTGAGGTGCAGGAGTTCTTGCAGCGTGACCTCGGTGAGGAGGGCCTCAAGCGTTCGATCGTTGTTGTGGCGACCTCGGATGAAAGCCCGCTTGCCCGGCGTCAGGCTGCTTATCTGACCATGGCTGTGGCCGAGGATCAGCGCAAACGCGGGCGGAACGTCTTCTGTATGATGGACTCGGTCACCCGCTTTGCCCATGCTCTGCGTGAGATTGGGCTCGCGGTGGGTGAGCCGCCATCGGCGCGGGGTTTCCCCCCTTCGGTCTTTGGTGAGCTGGCGCACCTTCTTGAGCGCTCGGGGCCGGGTCTTGCGAACCAAGGCGATATCACCCTGGCCGCCACGGTTCTCGTCGATGGTGATGACCATGATGATCCGATTGCCGACAGTGTGCGCGGTATTCTTGATGGCCATATCCGCTTGAGCCGCGATATCGCGATGCGCGGGCGTTATCCTTCGATCGATATTCCGGGTTCGGTCTCGCGCCTCGTCCCCGACTGTTATGTTGGCGAGGATGACGCTGCGATCGCTGCAGAAGCCCGGCGCCTTTTGTCCGTTTACGACGACAAGCGAGACATCATCTCGATTGGTCTCTACAAACGCGGAAGTGATCCTGAGACGGATCGTGCGCTCGAGAAAGTGCCAGCGATTGAGGGCTTCTGCCACCAAGACCGCCTTGAGAGCGTGCCGGCCAAAAACGGCATGGATGCTCTCGCGGCGATTCTTGGCCGGACACGTCAAACCAACACAGAACAAGAGCCAGAAGCTGAACCTGCGCCCGAACCATCGACAGAACTCGTCGTGCCGCAGGATGTGGTGACCGAGGAGCCTGAGGCCCTCGAACCTGAAGTGATCGACGCTTAAGACGTAAAGGGCGCGACGCCTTTAGAAGAGGTTGGTCGCGCTCAAGGTTGCTGAGTCGATGCTCACATTGCCGGAGCCACCCGAGTCACCACCCACTCCGTAGAGAGACAGCAAGCTGGATCCGCCGGTGCTGTCGGGAGCGCCGTTCCTGACGTCATAGAGCACGGCGAAGCGATTGATGAACTTATCAAGCTGCTCCGGCTTCTGAAGATCCTCGATATCGTAGCGTCCTTCGAGGATTTGCACGAGCCGCTCCGGCGCCAGTGTGCCGAGCTCTTCGGGCAGGTCAAACGCGGTGAAGACGACTTCACGCAAGGCGCTGTCGCCCAGGACATCGAGCCAATTGTTGATGTTCGGCGCCTGGCGCTCGAAATAGGCAGCGAGACGCACACCGACATTTTCAACGCCAGCGTCAGTCTCCGCTGTCACCCGCTCAAAGCGTTCGATGACGTCGGTGGCGAAATTCGGATTGCGGACGTTCTTGGTCCCGTCCTCGACGAAGCCAATATCCGCGGCGAGAATACGAAACTTCTCATCGATCAGCTGGTTTGCAAGAGCATCTTCGTCAGTCACGCCCTCGTCCAAGACCTTCTTGATCAGGCCTTGGGAGTCGAGAGAGCTCTCAAGATCATAGGCGCGCAAAACGAAGCTGTAGAGGCGATAATCAGCAATAAGATCGTCAGCGTTTTGCACCTTACCGATGTTCTCGCGGAAGTACTCGATTTCGCGCTGGTCCTCGGCGTTGAACTGAACGCCGCGCAGTGTCTCGTCACGCTCCTCGCGCGCTTGGGTCTCAAGCGCTTCGGTGTTGTACCGTTCAACCACGGTATCCACAAAGCGCGTGTTCCGAACGTTCTGGTCACCAAGCTCGTTGAAAGCGAACGCGCGGGCGAAGGTCTCAAACCGGCTGTCCTGCGCTGTGTTCGCAGCTGAGGTGGTGTTCACCACACCGGCGCCAGGGTTGTAGACACCGGCCTCGAGCGCCTTGGTGATCAGCTCTTTGTTGCCGAACTCGGACTCAAGGCCATAGGCGCGAATGATGAAGTCATAGAGGCGCGGATCATCGGTCAGCTGCTTCGCTGTCAGCGCTTGACCGGCATTGGCCGCGAAGTAATCGATCTCACCTTCAGCGAAAGACGCTTCAAGCACGCCATCGGCACGCTGAGCATATTCATCAATCGTCGTTCCGACGGCGTCAAAGATCGCTTCGTCGAGCAACACGTCGAGAGGGTAGGAATCGGAGAACCAGAAAAGCTCTGCCACGCTGTTGATCGTGCTTTGGCCGGTGCCGGCTGCGATCTGCTCATCGGTAAACTCAACATAGGGATCGAAGATGCCCTCATCGAGAACTTTGATGACGTAGTCTTTGTTGTTGATCTGATCTTCAAGGCCGAACGCGGTGAGAGCGTATTCCCAAAGGCGTTGATCGGCCGCGAGTTCTTCGCCCGAGCTGACTTTCCAGATGTTGTTGCGGAAGTAGGCTTCTTCTTGCGCCAGATCGCCTGTCGAGCTGATCGTGGAGGTGTCAACCGGCGCCAGCGGCTTGCCATAGGTCCGGTTGAAGGTGAGATAGGACGTGTAAGTCGAAGTCATCGTCGCCTCCTTGAACCCTTCCTGTGTGTCAGTGGGCAGACTGCAATGATTTACCCATCCGCGCTTCAGCGGCGGCATGGAACGCTCTGTTTTCTGCTTCGAGTTCCGCCGGATACTTGGTGGCGGCCTCCGCCTCACTCTTTCCTGGTAGATCGAGTAGCGGATGAAGTTTCACCATAGCCTTATAAAAATCGCGAAGATGCACTTCATCGATGGCCTCAAGCAGGATCTTCCTATGCTCGTCGTTATCCATATGGGTGAACACATAGGCGCCGAGTTTTGAGGCGTGGCGCAGCATAGCGTCGTCGCAGCCGGAGATCAGAAGCATCTGAATGGTGAAGTAAAGCCGGCGAATGGGCGATTTTGCGTCTTCGGGCTGTAAAACATATTTCCCGCGCAAAACCTGACCAAAGCTCGATACCGTGATCGTGTTGCGGCGGTCGCCATTGGTCAAAACGCAGCCATTCACGATGATGCGTTCGTTTGGGCGGAGGCGTAAGCGAAGTCCCATGGGCGGTTAATCTGCCTCTGTCTCTGTCGCGCCAGCGGGTTTGGTACCGGCCAGGCCGCGGATGATGCTGCGGTTGATCTCCAGAAGCGGCTCAATCGCTTTCTCGCCAGAGATGACGAGCGGTGTGTGCCGATCAACGAAGATCGCGAGCGAAATGATACCAGCCTTCAGCTGGGCAGGGAGGGGATTGTCCTTGTAGGCACAATCAAACATCAGCTCTCCCCAGAGCTTTTGATTGCGGCTGAGCGCGTCAAGCGCTTCGCCTGAGAGTGGGAAGCTTTGCGCTTTGGCTGCGCGTTCCAACTCGCCATTGATCTGCAGAAACACCTTACGCTCAAGCTCGCGCGGCTCCTCGGTTTCCGTGATCGTCTTTTTATATGCGGCGTTTGCGCCGGCCCTGCCATACATAGACTGTTCTCGTCCCTTACGTTTCTTGGTTTGTCTCAAGAAGGGTTGGTGTCCGGAGCAAAGCTCCGGACACCGATGTTACTGTTCCGATTAACGGAAGAGTGACAGGATGGTCTGTGGACGCTGGTTAGCGATCGACAGGGCCTGAACAGCAAGCTGTTCCTGAACCTGAAGCGCCTGAAGCGTGCTCGACTCTTCGTTGAGGTCAGCTTCCGTCAGGGCAGCGACACCAAGCTCGAGCGAGTCGGTGAGGTCCGAGAGGAAAGTCTGACGCGACTCAAGGGTCGATTCGAAGACACCAACGACCGTTGCAGCCACGTTCACACGGCTGATCAGCGTGTCAGCAAGCACGAAGCCAGCTTGCACGTTGGCAGTCGATGTGTCCTCAACTTCGATCTGACGAGCCACCGAACGGAAGCCGGTAGCGTCAGCAAACGCACGAAGCTGACCATCGTCGAAAACGACCGACTGGAGGTAGGTTGCAACGTCAGCGAATTCAGCTTCAGCCGTACCGCCGGTGAAGACGTCGGTTGCACCACCAGAAGCAGCTGCAGCAGCAGCTGTGTAGTTGATGGCCACACCGCCGGTACCAGCAGCTGTTGCGTCGATAACACCAGCAACAGTTTGCGTAGCACCGCCGCCAGCAGCGGAGTCGAGGTTGATCGCGATGACTTCTTGCGAAGAGTCGGCGCCGATGTTGCCGAGGTTCAGAGCACCAACACCAACAGAGTTGAGGAACGCAACGTCGTCATCACTGCCGTAGAAGGTGAAGAACGTCTCACCACCACCGAATGGGTCGGCTGGGCGAGCAACGCCGTCAACAGTCAGCTGATCGTCCGTACCCGTTGGGGTCAGATCCACAGCACCGTTACCGCTGATGTCAAGACGGTCAGCAAGACCAGAGTTGAACGCACGGTAAAGGTTGTCGAAAGCGACTTCAGCGTTAGCGTCTGTTGCATAGATCGGCGTTGCACCAACACGACCAGCAATCTCGATGTTGTCGAGGTTTTGCGACTGAAGCGTGAACGTCGAAAGTTCGAACGAACCAGCTTCACGTGTGATGGTCGTGGTGATCGTCGTCGAGTCAGTACCAGACAGGAGGTTGATACCGTTGAACGACGAAGCGTCGATCCGGCCTTCGATGGACTCAACAACCTGGTCGATCGCGAACTGAACTTCGCTCAGGGCGGTACCCGTTTGAGCCGTGGTCAGAGCAGATTGAACCTGGTTGATGTCGTCGGTGATGCCGTTCAGACCGGACGAAGCGGTCGTCGCAGCAGAGATACCCACCGTCAGGTTGTCACGAAGACCGTCGAGGACGGCAACGTCACCACGAATGGTTTGCGCAACCAGGAAGAACGCAGGGTTCTCGGATGGGCTCCGCACTTTCAGACCGGTTGAGATCCGGTCTTGAGTTTCTTGCAGGCTGCTCTGAGCGTCACGCAGCGAGCGCAGCGCGGTTTGAGCAGACGCGTTGGTAAGAAGAGATGCCATTTCTATGGGCTCCTTGGTTTCTCAAGTTGTCAGGAGCGCCTTCTGACGCCGGGCAGTCCGGCCCCTCACAGACCGATTGCAAGTTCTAATGTATCGCGAGCAGTTTAACCTGTCGTGAAACATAAATTTTGACCATAATGTCTTGAGAGAGAGGGCCGATGAGCTCTGTCGTCTTGGTGTTTCAAATAGAGACAAGTTTACCGCCCTCACTGCAGACAGTGAAAGCTAGGCGGCGCGAGAGAATCTGAGATTTAAGCGGGTGGAGAGTGGCGCGGCCGATATGGCGGCTGACGAGAGTAAGGCAGGCAAAAAAATGGCACCCGGAGCAAAACTCCGGGTGCCGATGTTACTGTTCCGATTAACGGAAGAGTGACAGGATGGTCTGTGGACGCTGGTTAGCGATCGACAGGGCCTGAACAGCGAGCTGTTCTTGAACCTGAAGCGCCTGAAGCGTGCTCGACTCTTCGTTGAGGTCAGCTTCCGTCAGGGCAGCGACACCAAGCTCAAGCGAGTCGGTGAGGTCCGAGAGGAAGGTCTGGCGTGAATCGAGGGTCGATTCGAAGACACCAACCACAGTCGCAGCCACGTTCACACGGCTGATCAGCGTGTCAGCAAGCACGAAGCCAGCTTGCACGTTGGCAGTTGCTGAGTTTTCAACTTCGATCTGACGAGCCACCGAACGGAAGCCCGAGGCGTCGGCAAACGCACGAAGTTGGCTGTCATCAAAGACCACCGACTGGAGGTACGTCGCAACGTCAGCGAATTCAGCTTCAGCCGAACCGCCGGTGAAGACGTCGGTTGCACCACCAGAAGCAGCAGCTGCTGCCGCGGTGAAGTTGATGGCAACACCGCCGGTACCAGCAGCTGTTGCGTCGATGACACCGGCAACCGATTGCGTGGCACCGCCACCCGTTGCCGAGTCGAGGTTGATCGCGATGACTTCTTGCGAAGAGTCAGCGCCGATGTTGCCGAGGTTCAGAGCACCAACACCAACAGAGTTGAGGAAGGCGACATCGTCATCACTGCCGTAGAAGGTGAAGAACGTTTCACCGCCACCGAATGGGTCAGCTGGACGCGTGATACCATCGGCAGTCAACTGATCGTCCGTACCCGTTGGGGTCAGGTCAACCGAGCCGTTACCGCTGATGTCAAGACGGTCAGCAAGACCAGAGTTGAACGCACGGTAGAGGTTGTCAAACGCGGTTTGCGCGTTGGCATCCGTTGCGAAGACCGGAGTCGTACCGACACGGCCAGCAATTTCCGTGCTGTCGAGGTTTTGCGACTGAAGCGTGAATGTCGAAAGCTCGAACGAGCCAGCTTCACGCGTAATCGTCGTCGTGATGGTCGTGGTGTCGGTGCCTGCAAGCAGGTTGATGCCGTTGAACGACGAAGCGTCGATCCGGCCTTCCACAGACTCAACAACCTGGTCGATCGCGAACTGAACTTCGCTCAGGGCAGTACCCGTTTGAGCCGTGGTCAGAGCAGATTGAACCTGGTTGATGTCATCGGTGATACCGCTGAGGCCCGACGAAGCGGTCGTTGCAGCAGAGATACCCACCGTCAGGTTGTCACGAAGACCGTCGAGGACGGCAACGTCACCACGAATGGTTTGCGCAACCAGGAAGAACGCAGGGTTCTCAGCTGGGCTCCGCACTTTCAGACCGGTTGAGATCCGGTCTTGAGTTTCTTGCAGGCTGCTCTGAGCATCACGCAGGGAGCGGAGTGCTGTTTGAGCAGACGCGTTGGTAAGAAGAGATGCCATTTCTATGGGCTCCTAGTTTGTCTCAGAATTGAGAGGAGCGCCTTCTGACGCGCGCAATACGGCCCCCCACGGGCCGCTGCACGTGATAAATTATCGGCAAGGTCTTAAGCGGACCTAAAAGCTAAAGTTTGACTTTAGTATCGTTAATAGAAATCCGGTCGAGGCTCTTCTTACCCCCGTCCCGCATGTAAACCCCATCACCCTTTTCTTCTTCAAGCTTACGCAAAGCTTGCTCGCGGACTTGAACAACAGCGTCTTTGACGGCTCCGATCGCGCGCATATTGGCCGAGATCGTACCGTTGAACTCATGGAGGCGCGCTTTGAGCACCTCCGGCTCCAGAGTCTCCACAGCCTCAAGGGCACTTGGATCATGCTCAAGCCGTTCAACCTGACGGATCAGGATGCTTTTCTCGCGCTGAAGCTCTGTGAAAGCTTCAAACTTGCCGTCACGGATGGCGGCTGTTTCTTCGCCCAGAAGATCAGCCAGACGGCCCATCACGCGGAGCACCACAGGCTCACGCGAAGGCGGAAGGTCATCATCAAGAAGATCCTGCGCGATGTCCTGATCCTCGAAAGCTTCGAGTTCAGGAAAGAGGTTGTCCTGTTGGACGTCGTCGAGGCGCATGGGAGGCTTATTCATTGAAACCCTCTGAGCTTTGATTGATCTGTTGCAGGACCATATCAGCGATGCCGATACCGCCCCGTTCGGCAAAAGCTTCGGCAATGTGTTGGGTCAGAAAGCCCTGCCACATTTTCTCGCCGCTGCCGCCGCCAAAGAGGCCGTCCGTTTCGAGGCCCTGGAACATTGATGAGACGAACTGGGTCAGGAAAACGGCTTCAAAACCTTCCGCCGCTTTCTTTGCATCCTGGGGAGACGCAGCCTGGAGGCGCCGGAGGGCGTCATCCATGCTGGGTTCGCTTGCTGTCTGTGCACTCAGTGCACCCACCATCTCAACAGAACTCATTGGACCACAAGCTCCGCCTGCAGCGCACCAGCTGTCTTGATGGTTTGAAGGATCGAGATCATGTCGCGCGGCGAGACACCGAGGGCGTTCAGCCCATCGACGAGCTCTTGCAGCGTGACTTGCTCATCAATCGCTCTGAAACCGACACCCATTTCTTCCTCGACGTCGATTTCCGTGCGGGGAACGACCACGGTCTCACCCTGACGTGCGAATGGCGAAGGCTGGCTCGGGATCGGACGCTCCGTGATCCGAATGGTGATGTTGCCATGGGCGACAGCGATCGGAGAAATCCGAACGTTCGAGCCGATGACGATCGTGCCTGACCCTTCGTCGACAACCACCCGTGCCACATCGTCGACATCGATATCGATGCCTTCAATCGCGGACAGCATGTTGGTGACGGACCCGCGATAGTCGACAGGCACAGAGACCTCCACCGTCGCCAGATCAATCGCTTCGGCAAACCGGCCGGAAAGGCGGTTGTCGATCGCCTGGGCGACACGCGTGGCCGTGGTGAAGTCTGGGTTCTTCAAGATAAGCCGCACACGGTCGAGATCGTTGATCGGGAAAGCGAGCTCCCGCTCAACGGTGGCGCCTTCTGGGATACGGCCTTGGGTCGGAACACCGCGCTGGATCGATTCCGCGCCGCCTTGCGCCGAAAAGCCGCCAATGATGAGCGGGCCTTGCGCGACGGCGTAGACATTGCCGTCCGCACCCGTCAGCGGCGTGACAAGAAGCGTTCCGCCTTGAAGTGACCGGGCATCGCCAAGCGCCGACACCGTGACATCAATCTGATCACCGCCGCGGGAGAAACCGGGGAGGGATGCGGTCACGATCACCGCCGCTGTGTTCCGTGTAAGAAGGTTCTGGTCGCTAACCGCCACGCCAAGGCGCTCAAGCATCGAGGCCAAGCTGCGTTCGGTAAACGGATTGTTCTGAAGGCGGTCGCCGGTACCCGGAAGGCCCACCACAAGACCGTAGCCGATCAATTGGTTGTCCCGCACACCTTCGATCTTGGTGATGTCCTTTAGCCGAGATGCCTCAGCCGTGGATCCAGGCAGCGTCACGATCGCCAAAGCAATCAAAAACGACGCCAACATATGGGTGAGGGCGGTTCTCCGCCGGCGAGGGCGGAAGGCCGCCGCGCTCTCTACGAAATACATCATAGTGGGCATCATAACGGGCTTGGTGAAACGGGCTTTAAAAAGCTTCGTTTACTTCCTATTAGTCTTGACTAAGACTTTCATTTCCAAAGAAATGATTACGAACGTGGTGACGTTTTCTCTACTTCTTCCATGCATGAACATTCGGGAAGGGCCTACCGGCAGAAGCCATGGGGACTCTTCTCCGCCCAGGGCAAACAGGCGGATACAACACGGTAGAGAGAGCATGCGGATTATCCTGTTAGAACCGAACGCCACCATTGCGGAAGCGCTTCAGGCGCGTTGCAAGACATCCAACATCGACGTTGACGTCCTCGATTGCGAGGAGACCATTGCCTCTGTTGCGGCAAAGGATCTCTCTCATTACGGAGCAATCCTGGTCGGCTCAATAGAGCAGCCAATTGAGGCGATTGAAGGGCTGAGAAAAGACTGCGGTGAGACACCGATCATTCTTCTCTCTGACGTCAAAAACCCGCAGCTCGCGATCAGAGCATTCTCAGCGGGTGCTGATGACTTTGTCGTCAAACCGTTCAACTCATCAGAGCTGAAAGCCCGTATTCTTGCCCGCTCGCGGCGCACGCTGGGCCAGGCTTCTACAGCCTTTAAGCTCGGAAAACTCACGATTTTCTACGATGGCCGCGACCCAGAAGTTTCTGGTCAGCGCATCAAGCTCTCGCACCGGGAGCATGCCATTTTCACCTACCTTGCCAACAATGTCGGCCGGGTGGTGTCCAAAGAGAGCGTCTACTCAGCGGTCTACGGATCGATGGATTGCGAACCCTTTGATAAAGTGATCGACGTTTATATCTGTAAGCTGCGGAAGAAGCTTGCGGACGCGACCGGCGGTCAACAGTTCATCGAGACCGTCTACTGCCGCGGTTACAAGATGGACCGTCCAGAGAACACTATTGTTCAGCGCCTTGGTGGCGGTGGCCGTAAGACGGCCGCTGCTTAAGGGAGAGCCAGCGGTGTAGGATGCACCGCACGGCCCTCTTCCTTCACCACCTGTAGAGTTCAACCAACCCGCCCCGGCCCTGGGGGCGGGTTTTCTTATACCTGATCTCAGGTCACCCCTCGGTACCCATATGATCGGTAGACGATCGACCTGGGGTGGTCGGCTGTTGGCCTGCCCATACGGTGGGGGGAATGCTGAGCGCTCCAGCGGCTCAACACCAGCCATCTTTGTATGGATGTCCAAAAACGCGAGCCCGCCCCCGGTTCTCGGGTGGCGGGCTCGACCGCTTAGCAGCAAGTTGGTGGGGGTGGTCTTGCGTCTTAGCGGATGAAGTTGAGAAGCGTGAGGTTGTATGCTCGCTCTGTCGCCAGATAGCTTGCCTCCAACTGCCTCTCGATCTGGAGGAACCGGGTTTGGGTTTCGAAGGGATCGGCCTCTTCAAGCGCGACGATTTCGTTGTTGAAGAGGGCCTGTTCGGACTCGGTGTCGATGCGCGATGCTTCGACGAGCTGCTGTTGCAGGCCAAGGTCACCCTGGACCTCTTGGATCGCCTCAAGACCTTGCGCGATCCGGTCAACTGCACCGAGGCGGCCTGTGGTGCCGCCCGTCATGAAGGTCTGATACGCTTCAGGATCAGTGATCGCGTTGAGATCGACATTGGCCAGCATGTAAGCACCCTGAAGGATATCCCGGAGGCCTTGCACGAACTGATCATTGTCTTGGGTCGCAACAGTGTTCGATGGCAGGCGGATTTCCGTCAGGTTGCCGCCGAGTTGGCCGCCGAAGAAGCTTTCTTCAAAGCTGTAGAATTGCTCTGGAGGCGGCAGAAGCGAGTTGCTGCCTGCGCCGCCTTGGAAGACCGCCTCAAACCGATCGATCACCGCTTCGGCCTCGACAGCATCAGCAGGTGTGGAAAGGTCTGGACCAGCAAGCGCGCCTGGCGCGGTGCCTGTGATGATTTCCGTGGCGATCTCGTCCGGGGTCACACCGCCCGGTCCAACCGTGCCGCGCTGGGTCACGGTCGCGTTGTTCACTTCGTCACCAGAGAACAGGAACCGGCCTTGGATCTCGATGTTGAAGGCCACAGCGATCCGATCGATGACGGTGTCTGCCGTGATCGGAACAGCGCTCGCCGAAACAGCGGCCGAGCCACTGTTGATGCTGGCGATCTCAAGCAGGTCGACCAGGGCGTTGTTCGCCTCGACCAGTGAATTCTGCATCAGCGACGCACGCTGATTGAAAACATCGGTCGTCCGCAGATACTCCTCATTCTCAGAGTATTGGTTGCGGATGGTCTGAAGAGTGACGAGTTGCGCGCCGAGGGATTCAGCGACATCGTCCTTCTTGCCGGTTGCGATTTCGCGGTTCGCGGTGGCGAGATCACTTTCAAGCCGCCGCAGCTGCGCGGTCCGGAAGCTGGTTTGGCCAAAGGTTGAGATACGTTCCATCGTCGTGCTCCCCTTACGAAGCAATCCTTGCCAGGAGTTCGTCGAACATCCTCGCAATCGTGTTGATCACCTGGGCGTTGGCGGAATAGGCTTGCTCAAGCTCGAGCAGCCGTTCACTTTCTTCGTCGATATTGACGCCGGTTTCGTTGAAACGGCGGGTTTCCAGCGTGTCGAACAGGACACGTGAACGGTCAGCCTGGTTCTCGAAATTGACCCGGTCGTTGAGCGCGGAGCTCGAGAACTCTGTGGCAAAGCCTTGCAGCGTGTTGAAGTCGCCGAGGCCTGCTGCTGGGTTGAATGTCCGTTGGCCGAACAAACCATCCAAGAAGGCGAAGATCTGGTCGCTGTAACCTTCAGCCTGCGCTGGGCCAAGGACACCGTCGCGGATGAGTGACGTGTCACCGCCCGTGGTGGGGTCGACCAGCGGGTTGACCTGGATCGAGCCAGCAAGGCCCACAATGTTGGCTGCGGTTTCTGCTGGATCAACGCCGTTGCCAGCGCCATCCACAAAGATCGAACCGGTGAACGGCGGTGCTGGCGGCGCTGCTGCCAAGCTTGTGTCAGCCTGTTGGAACAGGACGATCGTTTCTTTTGCCAGCGCGTCGATTCGCTCTTGATACTGCACGAGGTCCGTATCACGGGCAAAGAAATAGCCAGCGATAGATCCGGTCCGCAGATCTTGCGTTCCAGCAGGCGGTGACGGCGCGATATCGAAGCCATCAACGGTCAAGCCGGAGAGGAGGCCAGGCGGCGTTGCCGCTGTGATGGTGGCTGACGGAGTGAATTGAAGCTCGCGAGCTTGACCATCGAGGAGTGTGACGCCCTCGGTCGTGGTGATCACCACCTCGCCGTCGCTTCGCGTGAAGGTCCGGATACCGATCTGTTCAGCGATCGCGTCAATCTGCCGATCACGCTCATCCAGAAGGCCGGAGACATCCTCGCCGCTGGCGATCCCTTCCGAGATGCTGCCGTTCAGGCCTTCGATGCTCGACAGCGCCTCATTGACGATGTCCACGCCCTCGGCAATTTTGTTGTCGGCCTCTAGGCGCGCGCTTTGGATGGCGTCTTCGGCATCACCGAAACGCTGCACCAGGTTCGCCGCTGAGTAATAGACCTCACGCTGAAGGATTTGGCTCTCTGGGGAGCCTGAGAGCGCTTGGAACTGGTTCTCAAGATCCGTGAACGCAGCGGCCAGGGACCGCTCTTCTTCCGGTGTTCCAATCACATCGCCCACACGTGCTGCGGAAAGCGCGCGCACGTCGTAGGTGGCGAGGTTCGCTGCCTCGAGGCGCAAGTCGCGCAGGAGGATTGAGTCCACCTGCGAGCGGACCACATCGCTGGTGACGCCGGTACCGAAACCATCAGCGCTGAGCGAGGAGACCCGCGCTTCCTTCCGGACATAGCCGGGGGTGTTCGCGTTCGCGATATTCTCCGATGCCCCCGACACCTGTCGCTGTGTCGAGAAGAGGCCAGTCTTCGCGGTATTAAGAGCTGTCGAAAGGGACATGGAGGGGTTCCGTTAGTTAGCGACTATCGACCCAGTCGCGTGACTTCTTCGAGCATTTCATCCGCTGTCTGAATGACAGTGGCGTTTGATGAGTACGCACGCTGTGTTTCAATGAGATCTGTCAGCTCGGTCGCGATATCGACATTGGCCGATTCAAGCGCGCCCGACTGGACAAAACCAACGTTCCGGTTTGGCGCCAGCTGAAGGGCGAGCTCACCGGAGTCGTTGGACAGCGCGTAGGCGTTGCCATCCAGGAGGCCAAGACCGTTCGGGTTCAGAACATTAGCAAGAGGGATCTGGTAGATCGGCCGGATCTCGCCATTGTCGAAGATGGCGATCATTGTGCCGTCTTCAGCGAAATCAACGCTTTCCAGCTGACCGAGGCTCGATCCATCCACCGAGGTAAGCGGTGTGAAGTCGCCGCCGAATTGCGTGACGCCTTCAAGAGTGCCTTCAGCGCCGATGGCAATGTTGATCGTCTGCGACGCTGGACCTGCAGGGCCAGGGATGGTGACCGGCAGCGTGCCCGTTGCCGGGTCAAAGACGCCAACAGCATAGCCCGCTGGGGCAGCAGTGGTCGCCGTTGCGGTGTAATCCGGCGTACCCGGCGTAAAGCCGCCGCCACCAGCACCGCTAAAGTCGATGCCCGAGAGGGTCGTCACCAGCGTACCGGCGGCGACTGTGCCGTCGTAAATCTGAAGGTCCCAGATGTTGCTGCCTGGCACGGCCTGTGACCAGTTAAGGGTTACGGTGCTTGCGGCGCCGAGGGCGTCAAAGGCCTGGACGCTGTTTTGGAATTCAACCGGTGCCGGAAGCGTGCTGGTGTCAGCAGGCAAGTTGCCCGAATAGTTTACCTCGGAGGTCGCCTGGGCCGATCCCTGAAGGTTGGCAATGTTCACTGTCTCCAGACTATCGAAAGTCGAAAGACTAGGGGCACCGTTGGCGAACGTACCGTCGGCGTTCAAAGAGAAACCGCGGAGATAGTAGCCGCCGTCATTTCGAAGGTCACCGTTTTCGTCCGGACGGAACGAACCTGCGCGGGTCAGGGCAGGGCCAGAACCGTCAGTACGGGTAGAAACGGCAAAGAAGCCTTCGCCCTGAACGGCGAGGTCGGTATCTGTTGTGGTGCTGATGATCGCGCCGGTCGTTGAGATTTCTTGGCGAACATTCGTGGTCACACCGCCAGCTGTATAAGATGAAGCAGACAGACCATTGACGACCAATGACGAGAACCGTGTGTCGCTGCGCTTGTAACCGATTGTCGCTGAGTTCGCGATGTTATCAGAAATCGTAGCAATCTTCGTAGCTTGAGCACGAAGGCCGTTCACACCGGTTTGTAGCGCGCTGCCAATCGACATATGATCTGTCCTCAGTTCTTCTAAGGGCGTTGATCGCCCCGACTGAGATTGACTTACACTTCGCCATTTAAACCGGCATAAAGTCTAGAATTTGAGGGAATTATGGCAGTCGCCGTTACGGCCCGGTGGTGAAGAGAAGATCACCAGACGCGGCAACATCAGAATGCACACTGATGGTAATGCGGCGGTTTTTCGGATCGTTCGGACGCGACGGAACAAGCGGCTCCCGCGTGGCACGTCCTTCAACAGCCTCCACCCGATCAGTCTGCAGACCAGCAGATTCCATGACGCGGCGTGCCGAGTTCGCTCGGTCAGCCGAGAGTTCCCAATTGCCGCGGACACCGGCGCTGCCAGAGAAGGGGTTTCCGTCCGTGTGGCCCATGATACGAATGACATTCGGCACGTTGCGCAAAATCGCTCCGACGGTAGCGAACAGCTCACGCGCACGCGGCGACATTTGCGACGAGCCCGCCTCGAACATGGCGAAGGCTTCATCGTCGTGAATCTGAATATATACAGCGTCTTCGCGTCGTTCGATATAGACAACGTCGTTGAGACCCAGCGGGTCCACCTGTTGCCTGAACGCGATCTGAAGCTTCTCTTCAAGCGCTTTGAGACCGTCATCGGCACCTGATGAACCGGTGCCTACGGAGCTCTCAAGGTAATCCGTCGGCACGCTGTTCGATTGCGCCACGGCAACTGTGAGTTGTTCGTCGCTGTCGGCATTGTCGGTAGTCTGGGACCCTTCTTCGGCATTCGCCTGGCCCGCCGCAGCGCCATCGCTACCCGATTGCTGACGGCTGACGGAGATGGGGTTGAAATAGTCAGCAAGAAGATCGCGCTCGGCTTCACTTGCCGTGTTCGCGAGCCACAGGATCAGAAAGAAGGCCATCATTGCGGTCACAAAGTCCGCATAGACCAGTTTCCAGACACCTGGATTGCCGCCGTCGTCGCCGCCCTTCTTCGCCATGGGTCAGCCCCTCCCGCGCGCTCTTTTACGCCTCAGCTGAAGCGGCGTTACGGGCAGCTTCGCTGGTGGCTTTCTCGACATCGTCAAAGCTTGGCTGGACGTCTTCCAGCAGCACTTTGCGCGAATATTCGATAGCGATTTGAGGGGGATAGCCGTGAAGGAAGGCCACCATGCCGGACTTGATGCTCTGATAGTAGTTGAGCATTTGATCCTTACGCGACATCATAACCTGCGCGAGCGGCATCACCAATGCGTAGGCGAACAAAACACCGAGGAACGTACCGCAGAGTGCACCGGCGATCATCTTACCAAGGATCTCGGTCGCTGCGTTCACGTAGGCCATCGCCTTGATGATACCCAGAACAGCGGCCACAATCCCGAAAGCGGGGAGACCTTCACCAAGCGTTTGCACCGCGCCCACCGGACGCTGAAGATCTTTTGTGATGGCGACGATCTCTTCGTCCATCAGATGTTCGAGTTCCTTTGGGTCCTCGGCACCAAGTGAAATCAACCTAAGGTAGTCACAAATGAACGCAACAGCGCGTTTGTTGGCCAGAACGCGCGGGTATCTTTGGAACATTTCTGACTCAAACGGACGTTCAATGTCGTTCTCGAGGCTCATCACGCCATTGGCTTTACCCTGACGGAAGATCGTGAAGAGGAGCGACATCAGCTCAAGATAGTCTTGCTCCTTAAGCGTATCACCCCGCACCGCGGCGAGGGTCGCGGACATCGAGTCCATGATCACACTGCGTGGGTTCGCGACCACGTAAGCGCCGAGTGCGGAGCCCATAATGATCAGAATTTCATAAGGTTGCCAAAGAACGGCCAGTTTGCCGCCCACCCCGATATAGCCCCCAAGCATGCAGAAGCATATCATTGCAATGCCGATACCGAACTTCATAGCGCTCTCTCACTACCCGCCTCATCGACCCCACCCGTTGAAGTCGATGGGTCGTCGCCCACCTGAAGCTCTTGCCCGATCCGGGTTAAACTGACGGCTAAGTCTACAACTTCTGCGCTAGGTACCAGGAGCGGTCTCAAATCGTCCGTGTGGTAAACGGATGGTTTCGGTGATCGTGACAATGCTTGCAATCGTGGATCGTCGCGGACGTCTTCCTCTTGCCGAGCGAGTCGCGTGCCTTCGGCGAGATAATCAGCAATGGTTGCTTTCCAGTCGGCCTCGTCCTCAAGAAGAAGGCGCGACCTCCGGTAAAGTCCGTAGGCCTCTTCATCCCAAGCGCGTCGGCTCACCGACCTGATCTCAGAGCTGCTGGCTTCCTCGCCAAGATAGGCGCCGAGGTCTTCGACAAGCGCTGCCTCGATCATGAGTTGGGTGAAACGCCGGTTTTGCGGGGGGTCCAGGGCATCTTGCGTGACCGCGGTGAGGTACCGGCGGGCTTCCGCGCGGTCCTTGAAGATGAGCATCAACGCGGCGCTGTCCATCAGTGAGGCGTCGCCGCCGCTGGCGTAAATGTCGGCCGGGTCAACACCGCGGACCATCGCCTCTGCGCCGGCATAGAGCCCGGCTTCCGTGAGCATTTTGCTGAGTGCGAGATCGCCTGGCCAAAACTCATCCTTTGGCTGAATGACGGGCCGAACCAGTTCGTAGACGTCCATTAGATCGCCGATGGTGGACTCAGCCGTTCGGCGCACAAAGAGGTCTTCCGCGATGTCTCTGATCCGGCGTTCGGCTTCTTCGCGCACGGCATCGGGCGCTGTTGAGCCCGCAAGGCTGCTCAAGAGCCGCAAGGCCTGCGGTAGCTGGCCATCGAAATAGTAGGCGCGGGCGAGGGCCATGGTGATGCCAGCGCCCAGGGACTCGCCGCGCCACAGGGTGACGAGTTCCCGCAACGCACTGACGGTCTCGGCTGTTTCGAGGTAGCCAGCCCGCCACATCAGGGCGATTTTCCGCAGCTCCGCCTCTGCGGACAACACGCTACCGCCATAGTCCGCGGCCTTGTCATAAAGCGCCACCGCTTCATTGACCGTTCCATAGCGCTCGACGACCCGGGCACGGATCATCGCGGCGTGTCCAATCTCCTCGTCGGTCACGGCGATGGTCTCAAGCGCTGTCGCAAGGGTGACGGCCGCGCGGCTATCGCCTTCAGCCAGCAGCCCGCTGGCTAGATCAGACGAATAACGCGCACGAATCCAAGCGGGTAGGCCAATGAACTGATTGATGGCGGCGGAACGCGAGCTCTTGGTTGACAGCTGGAGGCCTTGTTCACCATTGGCGATCAGTAGCCAGAGCACAGCCTCTTCTGATCCAGCCGCAGCCTCCTCCTCGAAGAAAGTCCGCGCCTCTGCGTCGTCTTCTAAGAGCAGAAGGAGCAGTTTGCGGAGGCGCTGGCGTGTGTCATCCATCCGTCCGCCGATGAGGGGCGCTGTTTCTTCCCAAAAGCCGGCACCGGCGAGACAGGAGAGATCTTCTGGGTAGGCGCGCTTTAAACGCTCGACAAACTGGTTGCCGTACTCATACCCGCAAGCCCATTCGATGCCGTAAGCGCTGCGCTGCGCAAAGGCATGGGAGGGGATAGAAGCGGCCATCACCGCGGCGGCAATCAGGACTAATCTCATCAGCCTACGCATCGGTATTCCTTGAAATCCTGGTTTAAACTGACCCCGCTAGTTTAATCCTGCGTTTCGTAAGATCTTGAGGATCGGCGCGGTGCAGAACGACCGTGTGGGCAATGGGGCGCGAGAGGATGAACCTTGGATACGTCGCTCTACGTCAATCTATCGTATCAAAGCTCGCTGGAACGTCGGCTTGAGCTGATTGCGAACAACATCGCCAATGTGAACACGACGGCCTATAAGGCTGAACGCGTCATGTTTGACGATGTGACCTTCAATGCTGGTCCGGCAGCGGACGTTTCGTTCGTGATTGACCGGGCGTCCTTCACAGATTTCCAAACCGGCTCTGTCACCCAGACGGGCAACCAGCTTGACGTCGCCATTGTCGGTGATGGTTGGCTTTCTGTTCAGACACCGGACGGCATTCGTTACACTCGTGACGGTCGACTAGAGGTCTCGCCTGACGGCGAACTGGTCAATGTCGATGGCTCTCCGGTTCTTGATGAGGGCGGCAACCCGATCCTGATCCCGCAAGAGGCGGCCAGCATTGCGATTTCGAAAAACGGCGGTGTCTCTGTGCAGCTCCAGGGTGAGCCGATCCCTTCAGAGATCGCCAATCTGGGTATTTTTGAGTTCGCTGACCCCAACCAACTGGTGCGTGAAGCCAGCGGACGCTTCAGCGGTGACGCCGAAGCGACACCTGTTGCCAACCCAAAGGTGCAGCAGTTCGCGCTTGAAAGCTCCAACATCAATCCGATCAAAGAGATCATTGAACTGATGGAACTCAGCCGCGCCTATACGCAAGTGTCGGGCGCCTCTGACGACATCCACAAGCAAAAAGAAGACTCCATCGAGCGCTTAGGCGCCACGCAATAAGCGCTCAGAGAAAGGAAGATCCCATGCGTATTCTTGAGATCGCCGCGACCGGCATGATGGCTCAACAAACCAATGTTGAGGTCATTTCGAACAACATCGCCAATATCAACACGACGGCGTTCAAACGGGCGCGGGCGGAGTTTTCGGATCTGATTTATCAGAACCAGCAACGCTCGGGTACCTTCTCGTCCGATGCCGGCACGATCATCCCGGTGGGTGTGCAGGTTGGCCTTGGTGTGAAGCCGGCCGCTGTGGCTCGGATCACCGAGCAAGGCTCGCTGCAACAAACGGGCAACCGTCTCGATATGGCGCTCCAGGGCCGCGGCTTCTTCGTCATTGCACTGCCTGATGGCACGCAAGGCTATACCCGCACCGGTACGTTCCAACTCTCGCCTGAGGGTTCGATCGTGACGCCTGAGGGTTTTGAACTCGACCCGCCCGTCGCTTTGCCTGCCAATGTGACCGACATTGAGATCAACCGCTCGGGTGAAGTTTTTGCTTTCACGCCGGATGCTGAACAGCCTCAGCTGGCTGGCCGGGTGACCCTCGCCACGTTCATCAACGAGGCGGGCCTTGATGCGCAAGGGGACAATATGTTCCTCGAGACGCTCGCTTCTGGACAGCCTTTCATCGGCCTTCCGGGTGAGGAGGGTGTTGCCACCATCCGCCAGGGCTACGTGGAAAACTCCAACGTGAACGTCGTGGAAGAGGTGACCGACCTCATCTCAGCCCAGCGCGCTTATGAAATGAACGCCAAAGTGATCGAGACCGCTGATGAGATGTCACAGCGCGTCGCGAATATGAGGTAACGGATGATCCGCCTTCTGATCCTTGCTGCCACCTTTCTCGCTGTCAGTGGTTTTGCTCCTGTGTCTTTCGAGGCGCGGGTGGTGGATGCTCTTCGGAGCTCATCCGCGCTGCCTGCTGACGCCGATCTTCGCCTCGTCGCGATGACCCAGGTGCGCGGCGCTGTCGAGACGATCGAGATCACGGAGTTTGATCTGCACACGGGTCGTTTCGCAGCGATCATCGGGCACGGCCCGAACCGTAAGGGCATCAATGGCCGGGCCGCTGTGACAGTCCCCGTCGTTGTGACCCGCGCCGGTGTTCGCCGGAACCACACCCTGACAAGCAGTGATCTTGAGGTGCGGCATGTGCCGTTCTCGCAAGTTCCCGTGTCGGCTTTTGCTGCGCCTGAGGACCTCGAAGGTTACGCCGTCCTCCGGTCCATGCCCGCTGGGCGCCCCATCCGTGATGAGGATGTCGGCGCACCGCGCCTTTTGAACAAAAATGATGCTGTCGAGATTGTTTACCGTCGCGGAGGGCTTGAGCTCTCCGTACGCGGCCGAGCTCTTGAAGATGGCGGCCGCGGGGATGTGATCCGTGTCGCGGCGCAAGGCGGAGGCGATATCGTCTCTGCAGAGATCACTGGTCCCGGCCTTGTTGTGGTGCGGTGACGTGAGGAGTTTACCTATGTTTCGTCTGTCCCTCCTTGTTGGCTCCGCGCTCGCCCTGACGGCCTGTGCGTCGGTCAAAGAGCTGCGTGAAGGCCCGCAACTTTCGGACGTCGGCAACCCTCAGGAGTATGAAGAGGCGCGCACGGTGGTGATGCCGATGCCGCTCAACGGCTCACGTATGAGCTCGCCTAACTCTCTCTGGGAGGCGAACAAGCGCAGCTTTTTCCGCGATCAACGGGCACGGAATGTCGGCGACATCCTGACCGTGCTAATCGACATTGAAGACAATGCACGTCTGCGGAATTCCACCAGCCAGACCCGCGATACCGCCAACGAGTTTGGTGTGACATCTCTCTTCGGCATCGACTCTGCGATCGATAACGCGCTGCCTGATGGCTATACGCCCGAGGCCAGCTTGGAGTCGGAAAGCGAGACGACGGGTGAGGGCGAGATCAACCGGAACGAGGAGATCAGCCTTCGGATCGCCGCGGTGGTCACTGATCGTCTGCCTAATGGCAATTTCGTGATTGCTGGCCGGCAGGAGGTTCGGGTCAACAGCGAGCTTCGTGAATTGAAGATTGCTGGAGTGATTAGACCTGAAGATATATCCTCATTAAATACTATCGAGTACTATAAGATTGCGGAAGCCAGGATTGCTTACGGTGGACGCGGGACCATCAGCCGTATGGCGCAGCCGCGCTATGGGCAGCGGTTCTACGAGTTTGTTGTCCCATTCTAAGCCAAGAGAGCTGGCGCCGTGAGAAAGATCATTCTGTTCGCTATTCTGACGGCGATTTTTGGGATTGGTGGGTTTTCCCTCGCCGAGATCACCCAGAAAACAGCACGGGTGCGCGAAGCGGGCACCACGGAAGAGACCGAGAAGGTGATCTTCGAAGCGGGCCAGTTCACTGTGCCGATCTTCGACGGCGGCAATGTTCCTTACTTCTTGCTAGCTGAGGTCAATGTTGAGGTGTACACGTATGATGACGTGTCGCTCCTCACCAACAACCGCCCGGCCGTCCGTGCGATGATGCTGGAAACCTTTTTCGAGTTGGAGCGTCGCGGCGAGATCAAGCCTGAGACGCTCAATCCTGAATCGATCAAAGCGGCTTTGATGGCTGACCTTGAGGCGACGTTCGACCTCGACCGTGTCTCGGCCGTGCTGCTCGATCGGCTTCTTATCCAAGAGACCCGTCACAAGAGAGTCGGCTAAGAGCGCCGGCGCTTCATCTTATCACTGATATAGGGATCGGCGACGCGCCAGCATCGCCTGCTTTGGGCTGATTAGAGCGAGGCGACCGACTGGTCTGGGCGTCCGCGGTTGGCCATAGCAGCCATCACTTCGTTGGCCCGGCGCGGGGTCATTTTGCTGAGGATCTCAGCGGACGAGCGCTCACCCAATTGGTCGAAGACGTTGACCACAAAACGAGTTTCGTTTTCCTCGAGCAGGCGGGCTGCGTTCTTGGAACTCATGTTGGCGACCACGGCGACGACACGTTTGAGGTTCTCGTCTTCCTTGGTCTCGAGCTCATCGATCAGCGCCATGACCTCTGTACGCAGATCTTGCAGACGCTCGATCTCTTCAAGCGCGCGGCGATTGGCAAGGGCCACCTCGGCCTTGTGGTCGGCGAGGGTGGCCCACTCATCGCGGAGCTTCTCACGTTCTTCGCTGATCGTGGCCAAGACCTCGGTCACCGCCGCCATCGACGAAACCCGCGCAGCGGGGATGGGGAGGTCATCGCGCTTCAGCGATTCAGCGATCTCGCGTTGAGACTGCGCGAGGCCGCGACGCTCTGGCGCCTCATTGGCCACCGCCGCTGGGCTTTCGCTCAACGCATCGTCGGCCCACGGCCGTTCGTGATCACCGAACTCTTCTTCCTTTTTCTCGACGCCCTTTTTCTCGGTCTGCTCAACGGCAGGCGGGGCGGCCAGCATCATCGTTGGCATCGCCACAGTGGCTGGAACCGCCACCGTTGTCGTGGCGAGGCTGGTGATGAGCATTAGGCGGATCATAGGAAGTCTCCTGCGCCGAAGCCGTCGTCATCATCGGTGTCAAGATTGATGTCTTCGACCTGGGCCGCAATGCGGCTGCCTTTGCGACCCATGGGACCACGGAAGAATTCCATATCCTCGAGCATAAACCGAACATCGGTTTCGGCTTCAGACTCAAAAGTGATCGTCTGACCTGCTTTCCAGGACATGACTTCGGCCAGGGTCGTCATTTGCTGATGCAGCACCGCGTTGAAGTCGAGTTCGGTCTGGACCAGCGCCTTTTCGAAGTGACGGTTCCAGCTGCGGTCGCCACCAAATTGGTCGCCCACGAACATTTGCGTCAGCGCTTCTTTGACCGGTTCCAGCGTCAGGTAAGGGAAGATGACCTGAAGCTCACCGCGGGCTTTCGCAATATCGAGCTTAAAACGTGAACGAACACAAGCACTTGTGGTTCGGGTGATGGCGGCGAACTGGGTGTTCATTTCCAGCCGCTCGACACGGAACTCCACTTCAGCGATCTGCTCAAACGCTTCAGCCAACCGTTCTGCTATCAGCTTAAAGATCCGGTTGGTGAGTTGCAGCTCGATCGCCGTTGGCCTGCGGGCTTCACCTTGGCGTTTGGCTTCACCGCCAATGGCACCGCCCAGAAGGATCTCGACGAGGGTGAAGACAAGATCGCCATTGATCATCATCAAGAACGATTGATCCCACTCCACGGCGCGCACGATGGCAATCACCGGGACCTCGGGAGGCTCGTTCATAAAGTCCTGGAAGCGGGCATAGCCGACGTCTTCGAGTTGAACCGTCACATCCGTTGACGTCAGGTGTAGAAAGCTCTCGGTGAGCATCTGCACCGTCCGGTCAAAGACGATGTCGAGCATCGGCAGACGCTCGTTTGTCACCCCGCTATTGGCGAGGCGCTCCATAACGACACGGGACTGTCCAGCTGACTTAGGTTTCTTCATCCTGGCCTCTTCATCGGTTCATCCAGATGCGGCGTGAAAGGTTTACTCGACGAGAAATTCGCCGATAAGAATGTCTGCAACGGCGTCTTCGCCGAGGATCCGTCGCGCGCGGAACAAACAGGCGCGGCGTAGGTTATAAAGGCCCATCGCGCCCTGCAGGTCGCGCGGTCCCAGTTCGCGGATATAGGTTTGCAGCGCGAACTGCACCTCAGGCAGACGCTCGCGAACCTCATCAGCTTTGTCCGACGGCGCCCGAATGGTGAACGCGGCGAGCACGTAATTGCTCTCTTCACGTCGGTTGAGCTGATAGATCGTCTTTTCGATTTCGATCCACTCATAAGTCGGAGCGGCAGCAACAAGCTCACCGTCCTCGGTCACCTCTTCCTCTTCTTTTCCGAAGAGCTCTTCGACACCCTCAGGTCCTAAAGAGAGGTAACCACCACCGATAAAGGCGCCTGCGCATGACACAAGGAGGGCCAATCCAAAGAGGATCGGGCCAAACTTCCCCATCGCGCCTTTGGCCTGTGGGCCTTCAACAGCTGCAACGTCCTGGGACGGTTCTTCGTCTTCCATGAAGCCTCAATTGTGAGCACGGCTTTCTGCCATGGTGGTGGGGTACACGGGGCGTTTTATCGCCAGTTTAAAAACCCGGACCTACTCACAACCCTGCGGCTAGGCAGAATGTCGGTAGCGTGGAAAATTTAGTTCAAAGACTCAAAGATCTTGGTGCGAACCGCCTCATGGCGGCAGGCGCCGTTGGTGCAGGCGTCATTGCGGCGCTGGTGGCGATCATACTCGCCTTCTCGAAACCTCAAATGGCCATACTCTATACAGGGCTATCCGATGCCGATGCCGGCTCGGTGGTATCCGAACTAGAGAATATGGACGTTCCGGTTCGTGTCTCCTCGGACGGTAAGACGATTTACGCTCCGTCCGGGCGGATCCCTCGGCTTCGTATGCTGATGGCTGAACGCGGTATGCCTTCGGGCGGCGCGGTCGGTTATGAGCTCTTCGATGACCGCAACAATTTGGGCCTCACATCCTTCATGCAGGATGTGACCAAGGTGCGGGCGCTCGAAGGGGAGTTGGCGCGAACCATCCAAACCCTCGATAGTATTGAAAGCACGCGCGTCCACCTTGTGATGGCGCAGCGTGATCCTTTCAGTCGGCAAACCGCTCCGCCCACAGCATCTGTTGTGGTCCGTATGCGCGGTGCGCTCGCGCTCGACGAGGATCAAGCGGCAGCCATTCGTCATCTTGTGGCCTCTGCTGTTCCCAACTTGAACCCGCAGAAAGTGTCCGTGCTTGATGCCCGCATGGGTGCTGTCTTCGCCGAAGAAAGCGGCGCCATGGCCGGTGCGGCCAGCGTCAACGGTCTCCAGACGGAGATTGAAGAGCGCCTCGCGCGGGCAGCGGAGAGCGTTCTGACACCTCACTTGGGACCAGGCCGCGTGCGCGTCCGGGTCGCAGCTGATCTTCGCACCGAACGCGAAGTTCGCCGTGAGGAGCTTTATGATCCCAACGGGACAGCGCTCCGCTCACGCCAGATCATCGATGAAACAGAGTCCTCAAGCGAGAACGCAAACGAGGCGCCTGTGACCGTGGAGCAGAACCTGCCTGAGGCTGATGTCGGCAATGACGGCGCCAATGGTTCAGCGGTCAGCGAGATCGAACGGTCTGAGCAGGTCGTGAACTACGAAGTGTCGTCGGTTCGCTCTGAACAGGTCATCGAACCTGGTGATATCGAACGTCTCTCGGTTTCGGTGGTTGTCGACAACGCTCGCGTCACGGATGAAGAGGGCAATGTCACCTTCCGTCCTCGTACCGATGAGGAGCTGGCGAAACTGACAGCGCTCGTGCGTTCGGCCGTTGGCTTCAACGAAGGTCGCGGCGACGTGATCACAGTCGAGAACCTGGCCTTTGCCAATCTTGATGAGACCATGCCGCGCTATGCGCCGAGCACGATCACTGAGGTCGTCTACCGGAACTTCAGCGCGATCACGCAAGCTGTTGCTCTTCTCTTGATCGGTGTTGCGATCATCTTCGGTGTCGTCCGTCCGGTGCTGAGCCGTGTGCTCCCAGCGGATACCTACGATGCTCCGGCTGAAGCCCTGCCAATGGGTGAGCTGACCCTCGATGACATTGCTCTTGAGGGTGATGAGTTGGCCGGTACAGGCGGCGAGCTTGGCGGCGCGACCGCCCACGCTCTGCCGCGGAAAACGATGGACGATGAGCTCGATCAGATGCTCGAAGTCCGCGACGTGGACGGCAAGGTCCGTGCTTCCTCGGTGGCGAAACTCGGCCGGATTGCCGAGCAGTATCCAGAAGAGGTCGTCGCGATCCTCCGTAGCTGGATGTATGAGGAGGCCGACGCGTGACGGTTCGCGCCTTCTCTTTCTCCCGGGACTTTTCTGCCCCCGACCTGCCGCCTGAGCCCGAACCGATTGTCATCGACAACCGGATTGAGCCCGACCAGGCCCGGTTGATGGCAGAAGAGGCCGCCCAGGAAGCCCGCGAAGAGGCCTATGCCCAGGGTTTCGCTGACGGCCAAGCGGCGCAGAAAGAAGACACCTCAAGCCAAGTGGCCGACGAGGTGAACGCGGTGCACGCTTCACTGGAAGCCCTTCGGGAGCGTGAGGATGCGCTTTTTGAAGAGGTCGAAAGCCGGATGGCGCGTCTGATGCTGGCGGTTGTTCACCATCTTGCCAAAGGTCTTTCAGAACGTGAGGCGATCCGCCTCGCAGAAACCGTGGCGATGCGGGCTGTTCATGCCGTGCGCGGAAAACACAAAGTGTCGATCCGCGCGACGGCGGAATTCCTTGATCACCTGCGCGACGCTTTACGGTTACCAACTGATGAATTGGCGGCCGAGCACCGGATCGTCTTCGAAGAACGCACTGCTGATAAAAATGCGCCACTCGAAGTCGCGTGGTTAACCGGAAAAGTAACATTTGATCCGTACGCTTTTATGCAAGCGATCGACGATGTGTTCACAGAAACCCTTCAACGATTGACGGACGACCAGGGCGAGGCGTCCGAATTGGAGAGAACCGATGATTGATGAGCCGAACGAGCCAGAAGGCCCAGGCGAGAACGAAACCGAGGCTGAGGGCGGCCTTGCGGGTCTCGGCGAGGATTTTACTGCCTCGGAAGAAGGCGGTGAAGACGCCGCTGATCTCGGCGTGACCGACGACGAGGCCAGTGAGGCTGACATTGCTGCCACGCTCGATGCGATGATTGGCGGCGACGACGACAGCGGTGCTGGCGGCGGCAGCGGGTTTGGTTCCTATACCAATATGTCGGCGCTCGGACAGGTTCCTGTTGAGGTGCAAGTCGTCCTTGGCCGTGCACGCCTGCCGATTGGCAACATCTTGAAGCTTGGCCGGGGCGCCGTGGTCGAGATTGACCGCCGTGTCGGCGAGCAAGTCGAAATTCATATCAACCACCGTCCGGTGGCGCGCGGAGAGATCGTGATCGTTGATGACGACCGTCTCGGTGTGACGCTGACGGAGATTATTACCAACGCAGCGAACCTGCACTAACGCAAGAGAGAGCATGACCCGGCTAGCGATAAACGCAGCCTTGTCGACCTTGATTGTAGCGGCCCTGATGATCGGGCCAGAAGCGGCGGCCCAGTCCGTGACGCTTGATCTTGGCGACGAAGGATCCTCCTACTCCGGACGGCTGATCCAGCTGTTCCTGGGTGTCACCGTGCTCAGCCTCGCGCCGGGCATTTTGGTGATGACCACGTCCTTTATTCGGGTCGTGGTGGTGTTCTCTCTCCTTCGTTCAGCCATCGGCCTGCAGCAAGCACCGCCCAATGTGGTGTTGATCTCCCTCGCGCTGTTCCTCACCGGTTTCATCATGGCACCGACGTTCGAGGAAAGCTGGCAGAACGGTGTGTCGCCGCTGCTTGAAGAGCAAGTGGACATGGGCACGGGTGTTCGCCGGGCCGCAAAGCCGCTGCAGGAATTCATGGCGCGCCAGACCGAAGCCGAAGATCTTCTTTTCTTTGAAAGCCTCGCCGCCCGCCAGCAGGCAGAGATGCCAAGTGACGGTCTGCCAAGCGGTATGATGACCGACGAAGAGGTCCGTTTGCTCCTTGATCCAACGATCGAGGATCAATTGGCGCTTCCGCCGCTCACCACGCTGATCCCGGCTTTCATGATTTCCGAGCTCACGCGCGCGTTTGAGATCGGGTTTCTCCTGATGATGCCCTTTTTGGTCATCGACCTCGCTGTTGCCGCAATTCTCATGTCCATGGGCATGATGATGCTACCCCCGCAAACTGTATCGCTTTCGATGAAAGTGATTTTCTTCGTTCTCGTCGACGGATGGCGTCTTCTTTCGGAGAGCCTCGTCATGTCATTTTTCTAGGCCGCTATGTCCGGAGCCACCCCAATGCCTGTCCTCCAAATGAGAGATCAGATTGACGCCCTCACCGGTCCTGAAAAGGTCGCTGTGATGCTCCTTACCCTGGGTGAAGAGCAGGCCGGCCCCCTCCTTGAGATGATGGATGATAGCGAAGTCCGCATTGTGACTCGCGCGATGGCGGCGCTCGGTTCGATCACCGGCGAGGTCCTCGAGGAACTGATTAAGCGCTTCACGGAGCAATTTGCCCAAGGTGGCTCGATCATCGGTTCTGCCGATTCAACAGAGCGGATGCTGCGCAGCTTCCTGCCTGCTGATCGCGTCGTCGACATTATGAACTACATCCGCGGCCCGGCTGGTTCGTCGGCCTGGGAGAAAATCAGCATGGTGGATAACGCTATGCTGTCGAAATACCTCCAAGGTGAGCACCCGCAAACTGTTGCCGTGGTCCTTTCTAAGATCGATCCGGATCAAGCCTCTGCCATCATCGCTGAGTTGCCAGAGAACATGGTTGCAAACGTCCTTAAACGGATGATCAACATGAACTCGGTGACCGAAGACGTGCTCGCGGACATCGAAGAGATGCTGCAGCGCGACCTCTTGATGAACTTCAAGCAGGCTGGCGACACCAACAACCTCAACCACATGGCTGAGATCTTCAACCGTACAGAGACGGAGCGCTCCGATACGCTGCTCCAGACCCTGCGCGAGGATCACGAAGAGGAAGTCCATCAGATCAAACAGCTGATGTTCACCTTCGAAGACCTGATGGCCCTCGATCCGCATGCTCTGCGGACGGTTATTCGCGCGATCGAAAGCGACGTCCTCACCCTGGCTCTCAAAGGTTGCGACAACGAGACGAAGAACAAAGTGGTCTCGAACCTCTCCGAGCGGGCACGGACGATCTTGCAGGACAACATGGACACGCTTGGTCCCGTCCTCATGCGCGACGTCGAACAGGCCAAAGCCACGATGGTGCGGAAAGCGAAAGAGCTCTCCGAAGCGAACGTCATTATCATCGAGCGCGGCGGCGAAACGCAAAGCCAGATGGTCTACTAAACCATGCGCGATCCCGACGCTGTCCTCAAAGCCTTCAAACAGCGTGCGGATGAAGCCGCGCGCCGGGTAGCAGACCTGCGCATGGCGCGAGAGAAGGCGCTTCAAGATCAGGTCGATGCGATCCGTTCGATTGAGACCGCGTTCGATACAGTCACGGGCAGTCAGGATGCCCAGCGTTCAGCTGGCAGCTACGCCCGTCACGCCCTCAAACATGCCGCGCATATGCGCGAGGTGGTCGAGCACATCGCGCGGCAAGAGGATGAAGCCCGCCAACGGCTGCACGAACTCTATGCTGATCAGAAGCGGTTCGAGATCTATCTGGCGCAACGTCAGCGTAAAGCTGCTGCGGTAGCCCGGATGAAAGAAGAGGCAGAACTCACGGAACTCGCGAGCCTTCTGCACGACCAAGAACGACGGAGCGCGTATGAGCATTGAGGCTCTGCAAGGTGTTGGCGCGAAGGAGACCGGTTTCGCTTCGGTGAAGACGGCGATCCGCAACGCTGCGCGTGACGCTGGCGTTGACTTCGATCTCATGCTCGGCGTGGCGAAGCGCGAAAGCTCTCTTCGGCCCGATGCCCAGGCCTCGACCTCGTCGGCCTCGGGTCTTTTTCAGTTTATTGATCAAACCTGGCTCGGCGCTGTCAAAGAGCACGGCGAGGCCTTGGGTCTTGGCGATGTTGCGGCTGACATCACTCGCGGTGAGAACGGGTTTGAGGTGGCCGATCCTGCTCGCCGCAAAGAGATCTTGGATCTGCGGTTCAAGCCGTCGGTCGCGGCCGGTGTGGCGGGCAAGACCTTGGCTGCTGCGCAGGATCGTCTGAGTGCGGCGCTTGGGCGCCAGGCCACCGGTTCTGAAGTTTACATGGCTCATTTCTTGGGTGAGCGCGGCGCGGTGCGCATGCTTGAAGCAGGCGACAATGCCGTTGCAGCAAGCGTTGATCCGCGTGCTGCGAAAGCCAATCAGCCTCTTTTCTATGACGGATCACGGCCCCTCACCGTCGCCGAGTTCAAAGGCAAGATCGCCCTTGGCCTCGGCGACGCGGGCGCGGGCTCGTCAGCTGAAGTGAGCACACCGCGCGAGATCCGCGTTCCCTATCGTCCGACCATTGCGCCTCAGGTCGATACTTACGCTCAGCCGGGCCCTGTGATGGCCTCGACCGGTACCAATGGTCTTCCGAACCAGCTGTTCTCCACCATCCTTGAGATGGAAACAGATTTCATCACCGGCGCCGACGCAAACCCTCTGTCAGCGGAACAAGATGAAAAGGCTGAACCCTGGCGCGAGCGTGCTGAGGGCTAGAGGTCTTCTTCCGTAGCAGTTTCAACCTGTTGCGTGTTGCGCTCCAAATGGTCGATCACAGCTGAGACGACGGCCTCCCTCTGATCCTGGATCAGCCAATGACCGGCGTCCAGTTCGAGTTCGGCATAGTCGTCACCCACCAGCCTCCGTTGATGATCAAGATAGTCAGGTGTCACCCAATCTTCCTCATCGCCATAGATGAAGAGCGTCGGTAGGCTGATATTCGGGTCGACCGAATCGATGACCTGGATGCTCTCTTGGATGCCGCGGTACCAGTTGAGGGCGGCGGTGGACGCGCCTGGTTCTGAGAAGACGCCCAGATACTCCTCAATCTGCTCATCGGTTTGGGAGCTGTAGAAACCGCGATACCCCGCCAGGTCGTTGAACAACAACGTCGTCTCCGCGAACCATGGAACAGAGAACACCAAAATGTAGGCGGGCGTCTCCTCCACAACATCTTTGACCAGGGTCTGCGGGTGCGGGATCGCCATCGTGGTGAGGCTCGTCAGGCGCTCTTCATGCAAGATGGCGGTCGCCCAAGCGATGACAGAGCCCCAGTCATGGCCGACCAGGTGGAACTGATCGAACCCCATCACATCCGCGACAGCCAAAACATCAGAGACCTGATGATCCGCGAGATAGGGATCGACCCCCTGGGGCCGTGCACCGGGGCTGTACCCGCGCTGATCAAAGGCGATGACGCGGTAGCCTCGGGCCGCTGCTTCTGAAGCCAGCGGTTCCCACATGATCGATGTCTCGGGATGACCGTGAAGCATGACGACGCCCGGACCGTCATTCGACGAACCAAAAACCCGTGCGCGGAACACCAGATTGTTGGCACGGACTTGATAGAGCCCGTCGCCCATGCCCTCCTCATAGAAGGGCAGGGCCTCCGTGGCCTTGGTGTGGGTGCGGTTCCAGTCGAGCGCCAAAAAGACGCTTCCGCCTGCGATCACCGCCGCGAGCAAGATGAGGGCGCCAAGCCCCCGAACGCTCCATGTCACCCAACGCATCACAGGCAATCCCCAATGGCTTGGCCCCACACTACCGCACGGCCGGAGGAAGGGCGAGGCCACGCCTGAGCGCGACGAGCGCTCAACCGAACGCCCGCTGCGCACGCCACCGCTTGATCCAAAATGTCCAGTCGACAACCATGCATCTCCTGGTGGGAGGACGCCGCAGATGGGCGAGGATGCATGCGATGACGTTCGGTGAGATGCTGCGGTCCTTCCGTGAGCGAGCAAAATCGAGCCAGCTGGACCTGGCCCTCCGTTCAGAGACATCGCAGCGCTATGTCAGCTTTCTTGAGACCGGCCGCTCCACCCCCGGGCGGGACATCGTCCGCCGTCTGGCGCGGGCGCTTGATCTGACGGCGGAGGACCGGGATCTTCTCTTGGCGTCAGCGGGCTACGCGCCCGATGCGGCGATGTCGGCCGACAACGATCTGGTGCGCAAAAGCGCGGCACGGATTTTGGAGCAACAAAATCCGTATCCGGCGCTCCTTGTCGATGTGGCGCAGAACATTCTAGCCACCAATGCAGGCTTCGACGCGATGGTGGCCTATGCCCAGAAGCACAGCCGGCACGATTTCTCCGAACTGTCTGGCCCGCCGAACATCCTCCGCCTGTGCCTCCACGAGCGAGGGCTCTTCCCCTTCATCGCAGAGCCCGGCCAGTTTTTGGCAGCCGTCCTGGGGCGTGTCCTGCGTGAGGCGCGAGGCGATGCCGACGCACTGGCATTGATCAGTGAGGTGACGGCTTACCCGCATATCAGGGCGCTGCAGTCGTCTCACAAAGAAGCCGCGGTAGCGGCCGTGATCCCCGAACGCTACCGCATTGGCGAGCTCGACCTTGGGTTCATGTGCCTGGTGACCAGCGTCGGGGTGCCGGGCAGCAGTGACACGGAACGTCTGCGTATTGAGCATTTCCACCCCATCGACGATGCCACCGACCGCGCCGTGCAAGATATCATGCGCGGGTAGACGGATCTCATCATTCCCTCCTGGGAATGGCGGCAATGCTCGCCTGGTGCATCTTGGCTCTGCCAATTTGTGCGGAGGAATGATGCTCTACGAAACCTGGAAACGTTGGATCACCACTTTTGAGGAGGCCGCGAGCGGCGGTGATTGGGGTGCCCTCACACCTTGGCTGACAGAGGACTGCATGTATGTCGTGGCCGGAGGGCCCTATGCCTGTGAAGTGCGCGGGCGGGATAACGTCATCGCCGGGTTTCAGAAATCTTTTGCGGGCTTTGACGAGAAGTTTGACCGCCGCGATTGGCGCGCTTCCAAGATCAGGTTGCATGAGCCCAATGCTGTGGCAGCGGTCGTCACCGGCACCTACGAGAAGAATGGTGCGCCACCTCTCCGATTTGGCGTGGACGGACAATGGTTCTTCCGCGGGGAACAGCTCTTCCTCATGGCTGACCTTTATGACCTCGCCCTCGTCGATGCCGCCGACACGGTCGCTTGGCTCAGCAGCCACGGGGGTTCCGAAACCTTCGATGCATCCTACCGTTAGCGTGTACTGACGTTTCGTAGCCGCCAAGCCTCCATGGGCAAGCGGCCTGCTGCCGCGGATTGCATTTGGCGTGAGCTTTCCTACGCTTGCGTCATGATCATCGACGTTTGGGCGCAGCATCCGACCCTTCGGCACATCCAGTCGCCGATTTTTGAATCGCTTTGGCGTTGGACAAAATCTGCGCCGCCGAAAGAAGCGCCGCCGGTGGCCGCGACGCGTGCGGCAATGGACGCGGCGAAGGTCGACAAGACTTTGATCTCTGCTTGGCAGGCGCCGCACCGGGACCTGATTTCGAATGATGAGGTTGCCTCGTTTGTGGCTGAGGCGCCTGATCGCCTCATCGGTGTGGGCTCGGTCGACATCTCAAAGCCGATGGAGGCCGTCGCCGAGGTCAGGCGCTGCGTCAGTGAGCTTGGTTTCAAAGCGATCCGCGTGTTGCCGTGGCTTTGCGAACGTCCGCCAACGGATCGGCTGTTCTATCCTGTCTACACCGCGTGCTGTGAGATGGATGTGCCTTTCTGCACCCAAATTGGCCACACCGGTCCTTTGATGCCGTCGGAGGTCGGTCGTCCGATCTATCTTGATCAGGTCGCCCTCGACTTTCCGGACCTCAAGATCGTCGCCGGTCACATCGGTTATCCTTGGACCGACGAGGCGATCGCGGTCGCGACCAAACATGAGAATGTCTATATCGATACTTCGGCCTACACGGTTGAGCGTTATCCCCGGGAACTCGTCGGCTATCTCAAGGCCCATGGCTGCCGAAAGGTGATGTTCGGCACGAATTATCCGATGATTATGCCGGCGAAGGCGCTCGAAGGTTTTCGGGATCTTGGCCTCAGCGACGAGGTCTCCTCCCTCTTTTTGTCAGGCAATGCCAAGCGGGTTTTCGGTCTCTAACCGCGTCTTCAGCCATTCCGTTTTGCGCTTTTCGTCGTGGGACCATAGACTGCTGGAAAAGAACCAAATGGAGAAAAGCCATGGATGGTTTTGGTGACGTAACGATCACGGCTCAGCTGGCGGAAACGATGGCGCGTCTGCGCGCGACCTTCAAAAGCGGTAAGACCCGCTCCCTTGACTGGCGGCGTGAGCAGCTTTTGGCGCTGAAAGCGGGCGTCGCGGCCCACGAAGCGGACATCGTTGAGGCGCTGCGCAAGGATCTCGGCAAGCCGAAGATGGAAGCGACCATGGCCGAGGTGGATTACCTCACCAAAGAGGCCGGCATGGCGGTCAAGCACCTCCACAAATGGGTGAAGCCCAAGCGCGTCGGCAGCCCGCTGACAACGCTCCCTGCCTCAAGCCGGATTCAGCCTGAGCCGCTGGGCGTCACCCTCATCATTGGTGCGTGGAATTATCCGATCCAAGAGGTTTTCGGGCCGCTGATCGGGGCGATCGCCGCCGGCAACTGCGCTGTCTTGAAACCATCCGAAGGCGCGCCGAATGCGTCCGAAGTCCTGCGCCAGATCGTTGAGGAGTTCCTCGATCCTGACGCCTTTGCGACTGTGCTGGGTGCGGTTGAAGAGACCACGGCACTGCTTGAGCAGCGCTTTGACAAGATCTTCTTCACCGGTGGCAGCGCCATCGGCCGGATCGTTATGACAGCGGCCGCGAAGCATCTCACGCCCGTGACGCTCGAGCTCGGCGGCAAGAGCCCCAGCATTGTTGCCGCGGATGCTGATCTTGAGGTGACGGCCAGGCGCATCGTTTGGGCCGCTTTCCTCAACAGCGGACAGCTCTGTGTGCGGCCGGACTACTGCCTGGTTGAAGAGAGCGTCTACGAGAAGTTCCTTGGGCTCCTCAAAAGCACAGCTGAGGCGTTCTACGGCGAGGATATGAAGGCATCGCCCGATTATGCGCGCATCGTGCATGAGCGGCATTTCGACCGGCTGGCGAAAAAGCTTGAGGGCGGCAACGTTGTCGTTGGTGGTGAGACCGATCGCGAGAACCTCTACATCGCTCCGACCATCCTGCGCGACGTGACACCGGACTCGCCATCCATGCAGGAAGAGATCTTCGGCCCGATCTTGCCGGTGATCAAAGTCGCCAACATGGATGAGGCGATCGCCTTCATCAACGAGCGTGACAAGCCGCTGGCCGTCTATGCTTTCACTGGCTCGAACGCGACCGGCGAACGTTTCGTCAACGAGACGAGCTCTGGCACGATTATGGTTAACGACGCTGTTCTGTTCCAGCTCAACCACAATCTGCCCTTTGGCGGTGTGGGCGAAAGCGGCACCGGCAGCTTCCACGGCAAGCATATGTTCGACACGTTCAGCCACATGAAAGCGGTGATGAAACGCGGCTTCTTCGCCGACGCGCCGCTGCGCTATCCGCCTTACACAGAGAAGGCGCTCGAGATGACGCGCAAGTTCAGCTGAGCCGGAGCACGGCATGCCCTTTGTGACAGGGTTTGCGCGACTGATCGTCGGCATCATCGTGATGTTTGCGGTTCAGTTCGCGCTGTCCCGGCTTTGGGGCATGGGCGGGGTGTCTTGGGGCCCAGACGCGCTGCCGGTCACACCGGTTCCTCAGTTTGCGGCGCTTTCGACGACCGCTGCTGCGCTCTTTTTCGGGGCGGCAGCCATCATCATCGCCAGTGGGCGGCGGGCGTCGATCCCGTTCCACCTGTTCTGGCTGATCGGCGTCGCCATCGACGGCTATGTGATGGGATTTGTGGAGACCAGCTTGCCGCTTTGGTTTCGCGTGACGTTTGTCGGTTTGATCCCGCTCTCGTCGTTCTTGGCCTTGCTGCTGCTCGGGGCTAGGTCGCGCGTATGACCAAAGACATTTACGAAGGCCGGGCCGAGCTTGGCCAGGCCAGCCAGCAGCCCCAGCATCCGGACGAGGCTAAACTCGATCCGGTTCCGAACCCGCATCAGGGGCTCCTCTACCTCACGCGGTTCGTCGCGCCGGAGTTCACCTCGATCTGCCCGGTGACGGGCCAGCCTGACTTCGCCCATCTCGTGATCGACTATGTCCCGGGCGAACATCTGGTGGAGTCAAAATCACTGAAGCTGCTCCTCGGCTCATACCGCAACCACGGCGCTTTCCACGAGGACTGCACGATTGATGTCGGTAAACGGATCATTGATGCGGTGAAGCCCCAATGGCTCCGCATCTGCGGCTACTGGTACCCACGCGGAGGAATTCCGATCGACGTCTTCTGGCAGACAGGACCCGTGCCAGAGGGGCTCTATGTCCCTGATCCCGGCGTCGCGCCCTATCGGGGGCGGGGGTAGGCGGAGCTTTACTGGCTTTTAGGCTGATTTGCTTCCATCCAGTGAGCAATTTCAAGAATGGCGTCTAGGAAGTCACATAAATGAAAATATATTGACCATTTCTTCTTCTTTTTGCCACGAACACCAGCGATTTCAACAACACCAGTCATTGAATGGACCTCTCCATCCAGTAGTGGGTCATCACTATCATGTGGGTACCGAATATCAGATCCATGAATAATTTTGTTGCACAATTCACGAAGGGTAACACTGCAATTGGGGTCTTCCTCATCCCAACTGAAAATGCCGTTGGGATGATTGGCATCTATTTGCTCTATTTTGGTGTTCAAAGCTGTATTGTCAGACTCTCGATCTTGTAAGACACGGAAGGAAATGGCGAGGCGCAACAACAAAGTGGGAAGAGTCTTGTCCCTGGCCTTTTGGTAAAGTTCAATGAGATCCGGATGAACCCAGCGATCTTCGATTTTAAAATCAACGGCCTCGTCTTTCGAAATAACAACATGATTTAGTCCTTTCGAACCGAGGTAGATTAAAAATGCCGTGGTACACCAGTTTTTGACATCGATAACGTCAAAAACTGGACCCTGGGGGAGAGGTGACCAGTAAGGGTTCTCATTGGGGTCTTTGGCCATATTTCTAACTCCTAGTCTGGAATACGTGCGTCACTGACGAGTCTGCTTGGGATCTTCCTGTCGGTGTGAGAAGAACTACTCCCTATACAACTCCCGCACCCGTGCGACGCCCCCAACCACGATCTCCTCGAGCACATTGACATCCACATCAGCGAGCTTCTTTATATAAAGGCAGCTCACTGATTTTTTGAACTTACCAAGGCGCGCGAGCATCTCCTCAAAAGGCTCAAACCCCCCGGGTAAGATGTAGACGGTGATATTGGCCTTCCGTTGTGAAAACCCCGTGAGGAAATAGTCGCCCTCTCGCCCGCTGGCATATTTGTAGTGATAGCTCCCGAACCCCACCATGGTCTCGCCCCACATGACCGGCGGCTCTCCCGTCACGCGTTCCATCATGTCCAGGAGCACCTCGCAGTCAGCGCGTTTCTGCTCGTCCTCGACCTTCGCGATAAAGGCGCGCGGGTCGGCCTGGGTGGGTTTGGTCTTGTTTTCGGCCATGGGCGGAGTGTCGCAAAGCGGCCAGTTGCTGACCAGCGGATTTGGCGGTCGCGCCACCTATTGGTACCGTTTGGCAAAACCAGGAGGGAAGCCATGGCTGACGGCAACCAAAGCCCCGAAGACCGCGCAACGTTCAAGGCGATGACCGAGGGCACGGCCCAGGATTACGAAAAGATCTTCACCGCCGCGATGGCGTTCAATGCAGGCCTTGCGGGCCGGATCATCGATCATCTCAAGCTGTTGGACGGCGATTTCGGTGGGTTCCCTGTCGATCGGCTGACCCATTGCCTGCAGACAGCGACCCGCGCCCATCGTGATGGCCGCGACGAGGAATACGTGGTCTGCGCGCTGCTCCACGATATCGGCGACACGCTGGGCGGCTATAACCACCAGGACGTGGCCGCCGCGATCCTCAAACCTTTCGTCAGTGAAAAGAACCACTGGATGATCGCCAATCACGGCATTTTCCAAGGGTACTATTTCTTCCACCACGTTGGCCTTGACCGGAACATGCGTGATCAGTTCAAGGATCACCCTTACTACCAGTACACGGCAGAGTTTTGCCACAAATACGACCAAATGGCCTTCGACCCCGACTACGAAAGTGAACCACTTGAGTTCTTTATACCGATGGTCGAGCGGGTCTTCGCGGCGCCCAAGAACTCGATGTACATGGCCGAGGAGGAGGCGTGATCGACGCTCTTGTTGCTGACGAGCCTCTCAAGACTCCCTCCGAGATCGTCGCCGAGGCGCCAGCTGATGCCTGGGTGACGGTGGACCCTGATCAGCTGTTGCTGATCGACACAGCCTTCGGCCGCGTGGCTGTGATGCTGTCGAGCACCATGGCCCAGGGCCACGTGGAGCAGATGAAGACGCTCGTTAGTCAACATTACTATGATGGCCTCAGCTTCTACCGCGTGATCGACGGGTTCGTGGCGCAAGGCGGGGTCCTTGAAGAAACCCGAGAGCTCGGCGAGGCCAAAGCGAAGATGGAGCCGGAGTTCGAAGAGCCTCTGCCCGAGGGCGCTGTCTTCGCGCCCTTGGGGTATGCGGATGGTTACGCGCCCGAGGCCGGTTTCATCGGCGGCATACCAGCGGGCCGCGACCCCGAGACGAAGACAGCCTGGCTCGCCCACTGCACTGGCGCTTTTGCCTATGGCCGAGAGGATGCGCGGGACAGCGCCTCATCAGAGATCTACATCACGCTTCAGCCGCAGCGCTATCTTGACCGCAACCTGACGGTTGCCGGACGGGTCATTGACGGTATGGATGCAGTCCAACGCTTCCCCCGCGGCGACCGTGAGGTGAACATCGGCATCATCGAGAAACCTGAAAACCGAACAAAGATCTTCCGAGTCCGGATGGCGAGTGACTTGCCCGAGGCGCAACGTCCTGGCTACCAGGTCATGGACACAAGCTCTGACACTTTCGCAGCCTATGTCGCGTCGATCGCCAACCGCCCGTCGGGCTTTTGGTACCATCGCCCAGATCATGCCGACCTCTGCCAACTGACAATCCCCGTGCGCAAAGACTAATTAGTTGCGTTCTATCATCATTGTAAGGAAAAATTGGGTGAGGCAGCTATGCTTACTGAGCCAAATGCATCACCTCGCTCGATGATATTATCTAAAGACATACCAACTCGGCAGTCGGGCAGCCTGCCTTGAAGCGATACTCCGCCGTAGCTCGTTATCTTACCCGAATCCAGATTAAAGATCACGTCGTGAAAATTGGCAGTACCGCGCCCACTAATGCGGTAACGTGCAAGTCGCTTCGAACTATTGTTGGGTGGTAAGTGCGCCAAGTGGAAGAACATAGTGTTGCTTCTATCATCAGGATACGCGCAACGTATTGCTAGCGGCCAATTTTGTGTTTGCTCTTGATCTAGGGCGTCTTGAATCTTAGAAATTTCACTTTCAGCTTGTAGCAATACTACATTGGCAATCATCTGACGATCTTCTGGGGTCAGTGCCCCGTTGGCAATGTTGGTGGCCAAAGCATCAATGCGTTCTTGAAGTGCCGCCGCTTCCGAGTTAAGCATGTCAATTTTTTGCTGTTGAGCTTCCGCGCGCCCATTAAATTTCTTTATAGCATCTGCAGTCTGTTTGGTAAAAAGTACAATATTATTGTTCTTTTCTTTTTCAAATTCAATAATAGCATTCTCAATATCTTTTTGTCTCTGTATGTAAAACGTGTTGGCAACGTTTTCTGCAACAAGACTATTGTTTGTGTTATGTAACGTAATCATGTGGCTAACTAAAAAACCAAAAATGCTGAATATAGCAGCGGTCGGAATAAAAATTTTGAGGTGTGATTTCTTTATTTTCTCGTCGAGACGACTATCAGTTATATCTGTCCTATAATATGCATTTTTACTCATTCCGACAACCCACAATTGTTATACGTACACCATTTTGACGATTCTTTTAGATTTTGGTAGCATTTAAAGATGTCAGAATTTAAACACGGTCCGTGGACCATCAAGTCGGTTCACGATGCCTACAAGAACCCGTGGGTGACGGTGGAGCATCACGATGTTGACCGCCCTGATGGAGAGCCGGGCATCTATGGCGTGGTGCGGTTTGCCAATCTCGCGATCGGTGTGCTGCCGCTATTCGCCGACGGGACCGTTCCCATGGTGGGACAGTTCCGCTTCGCTCTTGGCCGCGACACCTGGGAATTGCCCGAGGGCGGAGGGCCGAAGGATCAATCGCCTCTCGATTCCGCCAAGCGCGAGCTGAAAGAAGAAGTGGGCGCCACAGCTGCCCATTGGCACGAGTTCGGGCAGGCGGATCTTTCCAATTCCGTGACCGATGAGAGGGCCTTTCTCTACCTCGCTTGGGACCTCACCGAAGGGGAGGCTTCGCCAGAACCTGATGAGGTCTTTAGATATAAGCGGATTGCACTCGCCGAACTGATCGCCGACATCCATGCAGGACGCGTCGATGATGCGTTGACCCAGCTTTTGGTCCTGACCGCGGTGTCAAAGGCCATGGCCGGGTTGCTGCCGGAAGCCCCGGCATCGCTGATCCTGCAGGCGGTGCGCGGGCGCTGAGTTGAGGAGAGACGGCATGTCAGCCACCAAAGCCAAGGGCGCCCCGTCCTTAGCCGCTGTTGACGGCGTATGGTCCCGGATGCGGGTGGAAGCAGCGACGGACGCTGCGCAGGAGCCGATCCTCGCGAGCTTTCTGTCCGCCACCATCCTCAATCACCGCGATTTCCAGAGCGCTTTGAGCTATCGGCTCGCGCAAAAGTTATCGGATGGCGAGATGAACGCCATGCTGTGGCGAGAAGTCGCCGAAGACGCCTACACGGATGATGAGAGCATCGTTTCGTCGGCGATGGCTGACATTCAGGCTTATGTCGATCGCGATCCGGCGACCAAGTCGACGTCGCAACCTTTCCTGCATTTCAAAGGCTACCACGCGATCCAGTCCTATCGTTTGGCCCATTGGCTTTGGGGGCAGGGGCGCGAAGCCCTGGCGCTTTACCTGCAGTCGCGCATGTCGGAGCTGTTCCAGGTGGATATTCATCCGGCAGCTGAGCTTGGTCACGGGCTCTTCTTTGATCACGCCACAGGCATTGTGATTGGCGAGACGGCGAAGCTGGGTGACAATTGCTCGCTTCTCCACGGTGTGACGCTTGGCGGTACCGGTAAAGAAACCCAGCAGCGTCATCCCACAGTGGGTGCAGGCGTGTTGATCGGTGCCGGCGCCAAGGTGCTAGGCGACATTGTGATCGGTGAGGGTGCGAAGGTCGCTTCCGGCTCGGTCGTGCTTGATCCGGTGAAGGCGTTCTGCACCGTGGCTGGTGTGCCGGCAAAACCGGTCGGCCGCTGCGCGAAAGCTGCCGCCGAGGAGATGGATCAAGGTCTTCCGCACGAAGAGTTTGTAGGCCTTCCCTAGTGCCGCGTATCCTGACAGCCGCCATCGCCACGCTCGCGCTCACAGCATGTGGTGTCGAAGAGAGCCGCGCCGACGATCACCAGACTCGCTCGATCACCGTTCAAGGCGAAGGCGTCGTCAGCGGTACGCCCGATATTGCGCTTTTGCGCTTTTCCGTCCGTACACGAGGCGAGGGCGCTGGTGAGGCTTTCTCTGCCAACAGTACCCAGATGCGCCAGGTGGTCGATGTCTTAAAGGCGCAAGGGATTGAACCACGCGATCTGCAAACGGATCAAATCTCCTTGTCGCCTGTCTACGACCAGAACAGTCGCGGCTATCAGGACCGTTCGCGTATCGTGGCTTATGAGGCGATGAACAGCCTCACGGTGCGTCTGCGCGATATTGATACCGCGGGCGCAGCCATTGACGCAGCTGTCCGCGCGGGTGCGAATGAGCTTCAAAGCTTCCGCATGGGTTTTGATGATCCCAAGTCGATGCAGGCTGACGCTCGCGTCGCTGCGGTCAAGGACGCGAAGGCGAAAGCCGAAGCCATGGCGGAAGCCGCTGGCGCACGCCTGGGGCCTGTCCTGACGATCAATGCATCCTCCGCCTCGTCTCCGCAGCCGATGATGATGCGCGCCATGGCGATGGAGGCGGATATGGCATCGCCCGCTCCTATCGAAGCGGGCGAGCAACAGGTGCAGGTCCGCGTGACTGCGGTCTTTGAGCTGCAGTAAGCCTACTTCTTGCCCATCATCCGTGCAGCGATCACTTGCTGCATCTCTTCGGACCTTAGGCGCTCTGAGAAAATCCGCATCTCTTCCCTGATCAGCGGCATCACCGCCTCATAGTCGCCTTGGATCAAGCGTTTGGTGTCACGCATACTGAGCGGCGGAAGCGCTGCGAGCCGCTTCGCTGTTTCCATCGCCCGCGATAGCGCCATGCCGTCATCGACGACCTCGTTGACCATCCGCCAGTCATAGGCGCGCTCAGCTGGGATTGCTTCGGACAAAAGCAGCCATTCTGCGGTGATCTGACGGCCAAAGCGCTCGATCAGGTATTTCGTCGCGCCAGCCTCAGGCACCCCGCCAAGCTCCGTGAACGGCATTTTGAACTTTGCCGAACGCTCCGCATAGATAAAGTCGACATGCAGCATCATCGTCGCGCCGATGCCAACACACCATCCCTTAACGGCTGCAACGACGGGTTTCCGGATTGAGAGACCGCTGCGGATCAGGGAGATGACAGGCGGTTCTTCGCCGGTGTCTTCCACCGCCACGAAGCCAGCGAGGTCGTTCCCCGCGCAAAAGCTGTCGCCCTCGGCGGCCCAGACAAGGACGCGGATATCGTCGTCCTCATCAGCCCTAACGAACGCGTCCGTCAGCGCCCGGTACATGGGCCGCGTCATCGCATTCTTTTTGTCTGGCCGGTTGAGGGTGACGGTCAGCACCCCATCTTCAAGCGTCGTGATGACATGTTCACTCATCGACAATTCCTCCATTTGGCACCAGTGAACCCATCTGATGCAAAGGGCGCAAGCGCATGAAATTGGTGATCGCAGAGACGGGTGTTCCGCCCGAGGGTCTTGGTTCCGATTGGGGCACGTACCCGCAAATGTTCGAGACGATGTTCGAGCAGGCGGGGGCATCCTTTGAGGTCGAAACCTTCAACGTGATGGCGGGGCAGTCGCTGCCCGAACCTCGCGCGGGCCAGACATTGCTGGTCACGGGTTCTCCTCAGGGCGTCTATGAAGATCATGACTGGATCCCGGGGCTAGAGAATGCCGTCCGTGCCTGGGCGGGGGCGGAGCGCCCAGTTCTTGGGATCTGTTTCGGACATCAACTGATCGCCAAGGCCTTCGGTGCCCGTGTCGAGAAGTCAGACAAAGGCTGGGGTGTCGGCGTGCACACGTATGAGGTCGTGGGAGAGACGCCTTGGGGGACGGGTCCCTCTCGCTTTTCCTGCGCGGTGTCGCACCAGGATCAGGTGCTGGAGGCGCCGGACGGTTTCACCCGGATCGCAGGATCAGCATTTTGCCCGTTTGGCGCGTTGGCGCATGACGAGCTGCCGGTCATGACGTTCCAAATGCATCCGGAGTTCGAGCACAACTTTGCCGCGGCCCTCATGGACCTGCGCGCTGACCGCATCCCGCAGGAACGGCGTGATCTTGGCCAAGCCAGTTTGGTCAACGAATCGGACCGAAGTCAGATTGCCCAATGGATGCGGAGCTTCATTGAGCTCCGGGGCTGAGCCCTGACCTCAATCAGTGGTTGCACTTGGTGCAGAGGCCCCTGACCTCCACCCGCACCATCTCAGCGTGGAAAGCACCCTTTTCAGAGGCGTCGTGCACCAGTTGATGGAGGGTGCTGTCGACTTCCCACAGCTCTTCGACATTGTCGCATTTCGTGCAGATCTGGAATGCTTCGACCGCGTGGGGTGCGCCATGCTTACAAACAACGAAGGCACCAAGGCCATCGAGCTTGTGCACAAGCCCTTGTTTTTGAAGGCGATCCAGCGCTCGATAAACTGTCATCGGAGCGCCAATGCCTTGCTCTTTCAGCCGCTCCAAAAGGTCGTAAGCTTTCAGTGGCCCATCGGCATCCTCGAGGGCGGTCAAAACCAGCTTGTCATTTTTGGTTAGGCGGACCCGACGTCCTTCGTTGGGAAATTCGTGCTGACTTGCCAGACTGGTCATATGCCTATGCCCTCGCGCAATCTGCTCAGTATGAATGCTTAGCGATTCGCACCCTTCGACACCGAGAGGTTGAACCAAATCGCTTCACCGCACAAGAACCCGATCCGAGATCACACCTGGGGAACGGCGTATGAGCGACACGATTTTGGTCACCGGAGGCGCCGGATATATCGGCAGCCATACATCCTATGCGTGTTTGGACGCGGGCCATCGGGTCATTGTGCTTGATGATTTGTCCACAGGGGCTGAGCATTGCGTTCCGGCGGAGGCCGAATTTATCCGCGGCAGCGTTGAAGATAGGTCCCTTCTCCAGAAGCTTTTCAGAAGCGAAGGCATCAAGGCCGTCTTTCACTTTGCTGGGCGCATCATTGTGCCCGAGTCTGTGGAAAATCCGATCAAGTACTACGCGGAGAATACGGCCGCTTCTTTGGGCCTGATCGCTGAGATGGTGGCGGCAGAGGTCCCGACGATCCTGTTTTCCTCGACCGCGGCTGTTTACGAGCCTCGTCCTGATGGCGAACCCCTGGGCGAGGATTCGCCGAAGGCCCCGCTGTCACCATACGGTCAGTCCAAATTGATGACCGAGGCGATGATCCGCGACGTCGGTCACGCTCACGGTCTACAGGCCGGCATCCTTCGCTACTTCAATGTTGCAGGGGCCGACCCTGATGGCCGGACGGGGCAGTCAGGGGCCAATGCCACCCATCTCCTCAAGATCGCAAGCCAGGTCGCCGTCGGTGCGCGGCCGTATATGGAGATTTATGGCGAGGACTACGCCACGCCCGATGGCACCTGCATCCGCGACTATATCCATGTCAGCGACCTCGCCTCGGCCCATGTTGAGACTTACCAGCATGTGGTGAGCGCCGGTGGCCAAGTGACCATGAATTGCGGCTATGGGCGCGGCTCCACCGTCAAAGAGGTGATCGCCGCCGCAGAAGCCGTGACCGGCCAGACGATTGACGCGAGACCCGCTCCCCGGCGCGCGGGCGACGCGCCGATCCTCGTCTCAGACACCACCCGGATCCGCGAGACACTACCCGGCTGGCAGCCTCAGCATGACAGCCTGGAAGAGATGGCCCGCACGGCGATCGCTTGGGAGAAGCGACTCGGCACGCTGAATTAAACTCGCGGCGTCACACCGGACGCCATGGAGATTGCATGGCGCCCGGGGATCGGTGATCCCACGGTCACAGGTTGGTTGACGGTTTTTTTGTATGCGATCGCGGCAGTGCTTGCGGTCACGCTTGCTTCTGCTTTCCGTAAGCCGATCATCTTGCGGCAAGAAGCGCGGTTTTGGGCGCTGATCGCGCTGACCTTCGCAGCCCTGTCGATCAACAAGCAGCTCGATCTGCAGTCCCTGATGACAGATATCGGCCGCGTCATGGCGCGCGAGCAGGGGTGGTACGACACCCGGCGCCAGGCGCAGGAGATGTTCATCACCGGCGTTGGTGCAGGCGCGGCACTGTCATTTCTGGTGATTGTCGTTTTGTGGTGGCGATCACCTTGGCCCAACCGCATTGCGCAAGTGGGCACAGCTCTGGTGATCGCCTTTGTTGCGATCCGCGCATCGTCCTTTCACGGAATGGACCGGCTCATCTCCACTGAGATCGCGCCCTATATCCGCATGAACGCGGTCCTAGAGATCGGCGGGATCAGCCTTGTCCTTATTGGCAGCAGCCTCCGCCTCCGCCAGGCGATGAGGCGGCTTCGGACTGACCGCGAAGCTCGTTTCGGCTTGCCATCGTGAAGGGCTCAAGCCCTGAGAGGCGCATGCTGTTGTCGAGCTCTGGGATTTGCCGCGGCGGAAGGTCTTTGAGCGCCTCAACATAGGCGGCAATGTGATCAGGTGTTGTGCCGCAACAGCCGCCGATGATGTTCAAAAGTCCGGACTCGGCCCATTCCTTGATATGTGTGGTCATGCTCTCGGGCGTCTCGTCATACTCACCAAACGCGTTCGGCAGTCCAGCATTGGGGTAGGCGATGATATAGGCCTCTGCCACCCCTGAGAGCTCATCCACATACTGGCGCATCAGGTCCGGGCCGAGGGCACAGTTGAGGCCCACCGAAATCGGCTTGGCGTGGCGCACGGAGTGATAGAATGCGGTTGCCGTCTGACCACTGAGCGTCCGTCCGGACTGGTCCGTGATCGTGGCCGAAAGAATGATCGGGGTCTCCAACCCTGTCTCGTCGAAGAGGTCTTGGATACCGTAAAGTGCGGCTTTGGCGTTCAGCGTGTCGAAGATCGTTTCAATCAGGAGAAGATCGGAGCCGCCTTCGATCAGTCCGCTTGCCGCTTCTTTGTAGGCCTCCACAAGTTGGTCGAAGGTCACATTGCGGGCACCCGGATCATTAACATCAGGGCTGATCGAGCAGGTCCGGTTGGTCGGCCCGATTGCGCCAGCGACAAAGCGCGGGCGGCCGTCTTGGGCTTCAAAGCGGTCGGCTTCTGCGCGAGCGAGGCGCGCGCCTTCGACATTCATCTCCCGTGCGAGGCTTTCCATCCCATAGTCAGCCTGGGCGATGGTCGTGGAGCTGAATGTGTTGGTCTCAATGATGTCCGCGCCCACCTCGAGATAGGCCCGGTGAATGCCGGTGATGATGTCGGGACGCGTCAGGTTCAAAAGATCGTTGTTCCCCTGAACATCCTGGCCCCAATCAGCAAAGCGTTCGCCCCGATAGTCCTCTTCGGTGGGCTTGTGCTGCTGGATCATGGTGCCGCCAGGGCCGTCGAGAATGACGATCCGTTCGCGGAGGGCTTTCTTGAAGGCTTCAGTCTTGTTCATGGGTCTGTCCTCGTGGAGCTTGCGCTCCGTCTGTTTCATGTCCCCGGAACGGGAGGATGATCGAAACGCTCCCCATTGTTCCAGGCGACGACGTCATTGCCTTTGTTGGGGATGCCGCCCTGATCTTTCAGCATCTTTGCCATATGCATCAGGTTCCACGTCATGAAAGTTGTGTTACGTCGCGTGAAATCGTTGTCGAGCCCTGCGCCATTATCGCCATAGCTGTCGCCTGGCCCTGCCTCACCAATCCACCCGCAATCGGCCTGCGGAGGAACGGTGTAGCCGATATGCTGAAGCGCGTAGAGCACGGTCATGCCGGCGTGTTTCACGCCGTCCTCATTGCCCGTGACCATACAGCCGCCAACCTTGCCGTAGTAGATGTATTGACCCTTGTCGTTCCGCTGGCCTGAATGGGCATAGAGCCGTTCGATGGCGACGCGGCACACGGAGCTTTCTTCGCCAAGCCAAAGGGGCGTGCCGATCACCAAGATGTCTGCATCCCGCACCTTTGGCCAAAAGGCGGTGGGCCAAGCATCTTCTGGCGCGCCATGCTCGGTCATATCGGGGTAGACGCCGTATGCGACCGGGTGATCAATGACGCGGAGGATATCCACCTCAACGCCATTGGCCTTCATGATTGCCATCGCGTTCTGCATGAGCCGCTCTGTGTGGGACGGTTCAGGTGATCGCTTGAGCGTTGTGTTCAAAAAGAGAGCCTTGAGGCCTGTGAAGTCGCTCATGTCTGGAACCTTTCGGCGGCGAATTTGGAGAACGCCCTCAGGAGTTCTCCAGCGGTGCCCCATTGGTTACGTCGCGCGTTGGTAAAGCGCTTCGAGAGCCTCGTGAACTTGGTCCTGAATGCTCTGGGGGCTGATATAAAGGCAGTGATCGGCCTCACGAAGGTGCACCAGCTCACATGTCCCCATATTGCGGTTACAAAGCTTATGCGCGTCTTTGGTGGTCACCACACGCTCATGCCCCGCGGTGACCATCGACACAGGGATGTCGAGGGAGGCCAGCACCTTGTTGCTGATCAGCTCGTTGCCGGATTCGGTGAACCCGATCGCATACTCGTTGGAGACACCGCCGACCCGCAACTCGGGCTGAATCGTGAACAGCGATTGGTTCTTCAGCACACGGTCAACCCTGCCACGGCCGCAAAACTCATAAGCATCAGGGCCCCATGAATCAGGATCCCAAGGGCCTTCACCATCCATATAGGCGGTGGGCCCATTCTTTTTGGCACCGCTTTTAATTGCGCTGAGAGCGAGCCATTCAGGAACCCAGCCGAGATTGGCTGACAGGCCAGGAACAAGAGGGAAGAGAGCGTCAGCTCCATCAAGCTCGCCATCGGCTGCCGCGCGAAGAAGCACATGCCCACCAAAGCTGTCACCCGCGACGATCAGTGGACCATCCGAAAGGCGTGTCTCGCGGATATGGTCAAACGCTGCGCCCAGCGCCCGGCCGTAAAGGTGGAAATCACCCGTATACGTCTTTTGATAATCGTCGTCCCGGCGCTCAGAGCCGCCTTGGCCGGGCATATCAACGCTAGCGACCTCGTAGCCCAGGTCAAACCAATGGGCCATAAAGTCCGAGGCGAGTTCAGGGCTGGAGGTGTAGCCCGGCACGAACAGTACCGTGGCCTTCGCGCTCTCAGGCGTCGCGTGTCCAACACGCAAGGACTTCTCGTCGTCAAAGGTGATCCAAGAGAACTCCCACCCGTCTGGAAGCGGCGTATAGTTCGCTTCCAGATAAGCTTTGGCTTCCACGATCTCTTCGGGCGTCACCGCCCGAGAGGCTGGCGGCTCGTAAGGTTCGCCTCCTCCGCATGCTGCTAACAGGGCTGCTGCACTCAGCAGGCTGAAGAAACGAACAAACAAGCCGCGCATGGGTTACTCCGTTGCTGCTGGTGCAGGTGCGTCAGCGACACCGAGAAGTTCGACCTCAAAAACGAGGGCGTCATTCGGGCCGATCGGACCACCTGGCGTGCCTTGCTCACCGTAGCCGAGAGCCGGCGGCACGTAGAGTTTGAACTTGTCGCCAACATTCATCAGCTGCAGGCCTTCGGTCCAGGCGGCGATCACCGCGTTCAGTTGGAACTCAGCAGGCTGACCGCGTTGGACGGAGCTGTCAAAGACCGTGCCGTCAGCCAGTGTGCCTGTGTAGTGCACGGTGACGACATTCTCTGGTGTCGGGCTGTCACCCTCGGGGGCATCGGTGATCACTTCGTAGAGAAGGCCGCTTTCGGTTTTGATGACGCCTTCCCGGGCTTCTTGAGCCGCGAGGAACGATGCGGACTTGATGAAGTTCGCAAGGCCAAGCGCGCGGTACTCTTGCTGCGCCATGGCTTGGACACGCTGCACGCCAGTGCTGATCTCTTGGATGATGGCTTCTGATTCGTTGGCCAAACGCTCGGCCGATCCGGCGTCGCTTGCTGGGTACACATCAACGACCTCAAGATCGTAGAGGGTCACTTGGTTAGGGCCGACCGGGCCGCCTGGCATGCCTTGATCACCAAAGGCGAGGGAGGCTGGCAAGGCGACGCGCACCAGGCTTCCGCCGCGGGTCATCGGCAGGGCCTCTGACCAACCTGGCAGCGTGTCGTTGACCAGGAACACGACCGAGCCGCTGTTCTCATAGGTCGACTCAAAAGGCTCACCCTGGCCAGCAAGGCGCGCGACAAAGTGTACCCGTACGAGGTCGTCTGAGCTCACCTGAACGCCGCTGCCTTCACGCAAGGTCTGCAGCACAAGGCCGCTCTCAGTGGTGGTCGTGCCTTCCAGGGCACCGAATGCTGCGAGGAAGTCCTCGCCGGTGGCGGCGGGCAGGATGGGGTTCTGGAACTCTGCTGGCACGGGCTCAGCGCCGAACAGCGTTGGGGTGGCTTCCACAGCGGCCGTTGCAGCGGGCGCCGCGGCGGATGTGGTCGCTTCTTCTGCACAGGCAGCGATAGCCAGAACGCTCGTGGCGATCGCGAGGAGAGGGGTGGTCTTCATCAAAAAGGGCCTCGAAACTTGGGTTGCTCTGATGTCCCTAGCGACCTCACAGATTCTGTAAATGGAGGGTGAATTTGGCCGCTAAGATGTTGCTTGGCTGCTTTTTCCGAATCACTCTTGAAAACTAGAGCTAGGCTTTTTGTGAACGATGACCCCAACATATGGTGTCTGATGCGCTGAAGCCCTTCCGCGCCAGTGAGTAAAGGGATGCCGATATGAGTGCCACGGAGACGACCGTTTCGGAGCTGAAACGCGGGGAAGTGACCCCCAAACCAGCCTCGGCGAAACCTGATCTGAAGATCGTTCCGCAGATCAAGATCGTCACCGATCCCTCGCGCGATGCTCTTCTGACCGATTTCGGCAAGAAGACGATGGACGATCGCTACCTGCTCGAGGGCGAAAGCTATCAAGACATGTTCGCGCGCGTCGCCGTCGCTTATTGCGATGATGGTGAGCACGCCCAGCGGATCTACGACTACATCTCGCGTCTTTGGTTCATGCCAGCGACGCCGGTTCTCTCGAATGGTGGGGCGAAGCGCGGCCTGCCGATTTCATGCTTCTTGAACGCCGTGGATGACAGCCTTGAGGGCATTGTCGGCACCTGGAACGAAAATGTTTGGCTCGCCTCCAATGGCGGCGGCATCGGCACCTATTGGGGCGGCGTTCGTTCGATTGGAGAAAAGGTCAAAGGCGCAGGCGCGACTTCTGGCATCATTCCGTTCATCCGCGTCATGGACAGCCTCACACTCGCGATCAGCCAAGGCTCCCTCCGCCGCGGCTCGGCAGCGGTCTACCTCGACGTGCACCACCCGGAGATCGAAGAGTTCCTGGAGATCCGGAAGCCTTCCGGCGACTTCAACCGCCGCTCGCTCAACCTGCACCACGGTCTCAACATCACCGATGACTTCATGGAAGCCGTCCGTGAGGGTCGTTCCTTCGCCCTCAAGTCGCCGAAGACCGGCGAGGTGATGAAGAAGGTCGACGCGCGGGAGCTGTGGCAGAAGATCCTTGAGATCCGTCTGCAGACCGGTGAGCCGTATCTCATCTTCTCCGACACTGTGAACAACGCGATGCCAAAGCACCAGAAGGACCTGGGGCTGAAAGTGTCCACCTCGAACCTCTGTGCAGAGATCATGCTGCACACCGGCGAGGATCACCTGGGCAATGACCGCACCGCCGTCTGCTGCCTGAGCTCACTCAACGCGGAGACTTATGAGGAGTGGAAGGACGATGAGCAGTTCATCGAGGACGTGATGCGCTTCCTCGACAATGTCCTCTCCTCCTTCATCACCGATGCACCGGACGATATGTCGAAGGCGCGGTATTCCGCGATGCGCGAACGTTCCGTGGGCCTCGGCCTCATGGGCTTCCACTCGATGCTGCAGAACAAAGGCATCCCGTTTGAAAGCGGCATGGCCAAGTCCTGGAACATGCGCCTCTTCAAACATATCCGGATGAAGGCCGACGCCGCCTCTGTCCGTCTTGCTGAAGAGCGTGGGGCGTGCATGGACGCCGAAGAGCGCGGCATCATGCAACGCTTCAGCCACAAATTGGCGATTGCTCCGACCGCGTCGATTTCGATCATCTGCGGCGGGACCAGTGCGTGTGTTGAGCCGATCCCAACCAATTACTACACCCACAAAACCCTCTCAGGTTCCTTCTCGGTCAAGAATCAGGCGCTCGAGAAGCTCCTTGAGGAGAAGGGTCTCAACGACGACGACACCTGGGCAGGCATTCTTGAGAATGGCGGCTCGGTCCAGCATATCGATGCTCTGACCCAAGACGAAAAAGACGTCTTCAAAACGGCGTTTGAGCTCGATCAGCGCTGGGTCATCGAACTCGCCGCCGACCGCGCGCCGTTCATCTGCCAGTCCCAGTCGATCAACATCTTCCTCCCCGGCGATGTCGATAAGTGGGACCTCCACATGCTCCACTGGACCGCCTGGGAGAAGGGCGTGAAGTCCCTCTACTACTGCCGCAGCCAAAGCGTTCAGCGCACGGCCTATGCCGGCGGCAAAGAGAAGGAAGACAGCGCCGAGGTCGAAGGCTTCACGGTCGAAAAGACCGACTATGATGAATGTTTAGCTTGTCAGTGAGGTGAGGAAGAGCTCGAGTTATCCTCGACGCTTTCAGCTTCATGCAGTAGTGCTCGGTTTTTCCAGTATTGATTAATCTCTGTGATTTCTTGGTATGTAATAACAGAGTCATTCTCATGATTTGCAGGGGCTATTATTTGTAACTGTCCACCTTCGCTAAAAAATTTTCCCATTAGGTCGATGGATCTACGAATCGCATTTTCGGTTTCTCCGTCAATATTGCTGAGGTCAATTTCGGTAATGACTTTACTTGATGCGTTCCTAAAAAGATCTTGTGAGGCCTCTCTCAAGGCTCTTGAGATCTTCTCATTTTCAAGCTTCATCCTTTGAATTTCTATGGATTTTTTTCGTAATTCAAAGACGTCGTCTAAAACTGAAAGAAGTGCTTTGGTGGCATCGCTGATTATTTTGATTGAAGCGGCGGTGGCGCCTAGTACTAATACTACTGATCCGGACCTTACGCCGAGTAGCTTAAGATCTTCAGGCCGTTCCCCGGACGCCATGGTAAAGCCTCTACCAATTTCGAACCAAGCGTTCGACCAATCTCTTAGATCGGACACAGAGCTTAGGCTTGCGTCTTGTTGAAAGACTATGTCTACTGCAAATAGATCTGGGTGCGGACTTTCGCGGGAATAGTTCTTGGGGAATTCGCCACTCAATGAAACGGAAATCGAGAACCAATCTAGAGCTCTCTGAAAAAGGAAATGGTTCCGCCGAACAACCTCCTCGAATCGGGATTTGCTGATTTCTCCTCCCGAAGAAATTTTCTCTGAAAACTCCATGATATAGATGAGTTCGTTTCCGGATATATCAAATGCCACCAGGTCTTTTGGGGAAATAGTGATGTCAGTATCGCTCAGCAATTCTCTAAGTGTAACCGCGACATTGTTAGCAGCAGTCCTCAGTTCGTCACGAGGTACCCGAACTTTGAGTCTTGAAACTGAATCGAGTTCTGCAATCAGTCGTCCCATCTTCTCGACTAAATCGCTTTCAGCGACATGGCGCTGAACCCAGAATACGAGATCTTCTAAGTTGCCTTCACTCATAAAGTATGCCTCGAATGCCATTCGAATTTGGTTGAGCCTTCATTAGGAGCTACTACCCACCAAAAATTGTTTGCGGCAACTATCATGCGCAGAACTCACGCACCGACGCTATCGTCGAGTTGATGTGCGTGGTTCCGGCTCCAGACTTGCGCTCCAATCCCAACGAAAACGCAACGCTCATTCAGCTTCGCAGCTATGCAGTATACAAATAAAAACCGCCACCCCTGCACATGACAAAAGCGCTGGCAAGACGGGCCCGCGGGCGAAATGATCCCTGCTTTATGCCCGCCATCTCTGCCGTATCTATAATCCCCACATCGGCAGGACCGGGGCGAGCCGGATCGTTGGGCGGCGCCACTGCCGTGGCCTTCTTCGCCTTCGGAAGGTTCCCCGAACCTTCCAATGTGCGTTGCACACCGGCTTCGAAGCCTGCCCGCGATGCGTTTGTCCGTCTGGCGACGATCTTTGGCGTGAGCTCCCCGATGGGTCATCAAAGTCACGTCGTTTCCTTCAAGCGCTCGCCACGGCTCGACCGTGGCGCCCAGCTCCCGAAAGTGGAGTGCACGGACGTTCCGAGATGGGCTCCACGGTCTCAGGCGACGCCTTCGCCGTGGAGAGCGCTGGCGAAAAGGCTTGACCGAAAAAGAACATAATGCGAACATAAGTGATGGCTCGGTTTGATCTCATCGCCACCTACATGCTCGCGAACCGAAGGAATGGGGCGCTTTACACAGGGGCGTCGTCAGACCTCCTGACACGGATGAGCCAACACAAGGCGGGCGCCGGTGCACGATTTCCCGCAAAGTATGGCTGCGGCAAGCTCGTGTGGTTTGAACGCCACGCCACGATTGGCGCCGCGGTTCATCGGGAAAGGCGCATCAAGACTTGGCCCAGGCGATGGAAGGTCGATCTCATCGAGGCGAGCAATCGGCATTGGGATGACCTCAGTGCTGAGATCATGCTGGGCTAACCCCCTGACGTGCGCCCGGGATGACGCGGCGGGGGTTCTGCGCTAGCTCCTTGTCAAAGGAGATCCACCATGCCCCATTTCCATGTCATTGGCCGCGATTATCCTGGGGAGCCTGAACGGCGCGCGCGGGAGCGGAATGCGCATCTGGCGGTGGCGAAACGCCTGATGGGGGAGGGCGTCCTCGTCCATGGCGGCGCCTTGCTCGACGATGAAGGGGCGATGATCGGCTCTATGCTGATTATGAACGTCGAAAGCCGCGCCGCGCTCGACGCCCTTTTGGCCGACGACCCTTACGTCAAAGGCGAAGTCTGGAAAGAGATCGAGATCACCGAATACCGCCCCGCCCCCTGTTTCAGCGCTGCATAACGCAGTTTGTCCCCTCTCAAGACTTGATCAAGACGTGACTATATAACGTCACAATACTCTTTGATACCCAATTTCCTGTTTATTCACTTTTGCAATGCAACAAATTGATGATATACTTAAAGTTGTTTTTGGTGATCAAGTAACGGATAAGGGGAATCATGAAGAAAACAGTTCTTGGCGCACTGGGTTCAGTCGCCGTGTTGGCCTCTGCCGAGGCATCAGCCGCCGCGTTCGCAGACACAGGTGAAACCGCGACCTTCAGTTTCGCTGGGTTTGTGGAACTCCTCGGGGCACCCGGTCCTGACGCCGGCGACACGCTTAGCTTCACATTCCTCACAGGCATCATCGGCGCGACCGAAGAGTTCGAAGGCCTGACCACGAGTTCGATTGATCTCGGCTCGGACGGATTTGACCTCGTCCTCTCGACCGGCGCCGACAACAACGGCGAAAGCTTCACTGTCGACTACGACCGCTCCGGCGTCACCGATTTCGCCGATGACAGCGGCCTTGGCAGCCAATCGGGTACCCTGACCTTCACCGTTGTCGACACCGTGGTCGCCGATCTTGCCCCCGCGGCTGGCGGCACCCAGACGGAAATCGATCTCGAGGCCGTGTTGTCGATCACCGATTCCAGCGGCTTTTACTCTGACGTGATGGGCGTGCTCTTTTTCTCGAGCACCATCGGCAACGATTCCCCGCTCGGCACGTTCTCTGTGACCGTGTCGGCCGCCGGTAACCCGGTGCCTGTTCCGGGCGCAATTTCGCTTCTCCTAACGGGAGTTGCTGGCTTCGCGGCATTCTCGCGCCGCCGCCCCGCCCAATAAGGCTTGATCCGCCGCAAAGATGACGTGGAGCCCTCCTTTAAGCTGTTTTGATATGGCTTGAGGGAGACCTTCGTGGCGCTTTTGGACATCACCACCTTTCTAGCGTGGTGCACACTGATCAATTTTGGCTTGCTAATCGGGGCGACCCTGGCGCTGGTTGGATTTCGCGGATCAGTCTCGTCCATCCATGGCGCGATCTTCGGGATCCCGAAGGATGAGCTTTCCAAGCTCTATTTCCTCTACTTGGTCGTCTACAAGCTGCTCATCATCGTCTTCAACTTGGTCCCCTATCTGGTCTTGAGGCTGATCATCGCCTGACCCCTACCGCGCGGTTCGCGACAAAGTGCAGCCAACCAACGAATAAAGACAGCACGCGCCCTGTTCACCCTGCATCGCACAATTGAGCAGAGGGACAGAGCATCATGAAATTTTCAAACCTGGCAGCGGCCGTTGCCGTCGGCCTGGCGCCGGTTGGCGCTGACGCCGCCGTGGCGATCTATGAGGGGCAGGGCCCCGACGCCGAAAGCATTCAGCGGGTCGTCGATGATTTCCGCGACGCGTTGGGCCCCAACAATGGAAATGCGCCGGTCTCCGGCGATCCATTTGGCCGCAGGCAGATCAATTGGGACGCGGCACCTGACGGGATCTCGGACCCCAACCCGTTCCCCGGCGACTTCTTCAACGCCGATGTCAATCCGCGGGCCAGGGGCATCGAGTTCAGGGAGACGGGCTCGACCACGGGCTTCCAGCTTTCATCGACCGAAGCGTCCGGTGAGCCGCCGCTCTTTGGCAATGAGCAGAACTTTCAGGCCTTCAGCCCCGAGCGGGTCTTCACCCCCGTAGGCGGAACAACGTTCGATGTCCTGTTTTTTGATCCGGTTGATCAGACCACCCCGGCGACGACCCGGGGTCTCGGTATTGTCTTTGTGGATGTCGAAGTTGAAGGCAGCACCACCGTCGATTTCTTCGACAAGGATGACAACCTTCTCCTTTCGCGCGACGTCTTGGTCGCCGGCAATCAGGGCCTTTCGTTCCTGGGCGTCGTTTTTGACAGCTTTGAGATCGCGCGGGTTTCGGTCACGTCTGGCAACGCGATCTTTGATGGCACCAGCTTCCGCGGCCGCGACGGCGTGGTGATGGACGACTTTATCTTCGGTGAGCCGGTCCCCGCTGACCCCGTACCGGTTCCTGCCGCAGCGGCACTCTTCCCCCTCGGTGCTCTGATCATCGCACGTCGCCGCCGCAACAAGCGCTGACGACCATGCGGGAGCAACCTGCGCATGCTCCCGCATTCGGCATTTTTAGAGATAGGCCTCGAGCGTTTTCACCAACGGACGGACAAAGTCTTTGTCCGTCCAATAGCGGGTGTGGCTGAACGGCGTTGATGACGAGAAGACTCCGCCCGCGTTCATGCGGTGGTCTTTGACAAAGCTGTAGGCGGGCGACAGCGGGCTCAGTGGCCAGCCGAGAACATCATCTTTGTCGTAGTAGTTGTGCCATTCAAAGCTCGGACCGAACCTGGTGGGGTCGATGGGTTTGATCTGCTTCTTACTCCGCCCACCAACAAATAATGGAATGTTGCAACCGGTTGTGAAGAGCCGATGAACTGACTTGCCGCGGCAGAAGTCTTCTTCCTTGGTCTTCATGGGCGGCGGCGATGACCAGACGCCATTGTCAGGGGTCGAAGCGGTTTGCCCTGCATCGTAAAGATAGTTGGTGATCACCTGACCACCCAGCGACTGCGCAACGATGATGGTGGGCACAGCGCCCCCAGCTCGTGTGTAGATGCTCTGAAAACCTAGCAGAATGGCCTTTTGGGCCAGGTAGTAGGGGCTGTTGTTCCCGCTCTTGAAAGATTCAAGGGTTGCTGCATCACTGAAGCCATAGAGCATGAACCGGCGTAGCCAGTCCCACTCCACATCCTGTTTGACTTCTTGCAGATAGCTCTCCTGATTGTCTTGCATGATGTCCTGGTAAAACACCGGATACTTGACGATCTCGGGATACTTTGAGCTTGGGACCCGCTCTTCGATCTCGTCGAACAGTTTTCTTGCATAGTCCCGCTCGGTCTCACCCATGCCGTGCAGTGTGATCAGCCCAACCTTACCCATATCGCACTCCCTCGTTGCCGAAGAAGTCTTGCAAGAGCTTCGGATCTGTCAATCACTTAAGGCAGTGCCTTAGGGCGCGAGTGCGCCAAGCTCACCCCATTGAAATTGGGTTCATGTTTTGGGTGAAGCGCCTGCGGTCCATGAGCCAGATGATCCAGGTGAAGAGCACGAGGCCCAAGAACCCGCCGAGATTGATCGCCAGTGCGACCTCGCCTGGTATCGGTCCGAGGGCGAGGTTGTCGAAGTTCACTGTGTCGTCGCCTGGGGCTTCGTGTGCGAACACCTTGCCGAGCAGCGCCAGGGTCTGCACCCCGAAGATCCAGAGATAGTTTCGGCGCAGGCGCCGCCCCAGCGCGCGGCGGAATTGGATATGATGCTCGGGCCGCTCGTAATCCTGCGCCAGACGATCCTGCCACTGAAGGTTTTCCACTGGCCGCTGGTGAAGCATCGGCGCGTAGAAATGGATCTCGAGCCAACGCGCTCTGGCCCGCCACACGTTGAAGTAACGGTACCGCCTGGCCTCCAAATAGAGAAAGACGCCAATCAGGAAGGCAACGAGGAAGAGTGGCAGCGCCGAGGCATCAGGCGACTGATAGGAGATCGTCAGAGCGAGCCCCAGGCTCACCACCGACCAGTTCGTTGTGGCATCAAGCCGGGTTCGCCAGATGGTCGAGCGATAGACTTCACCGCGGTAAAGGTGCGCCAAGGCGCCGAGCTCCGGGCCGGTAAATGGCCTTAAGCGATCGCGATCGGGGTCCTCTTCGCCATCCATGGCGACATCTCCTTCACTTCAGGAGAGTTCGACCACGAAAAAGCTCAAAAAAGAGAAACACTCTCCTCAGTAGGAAATGAGCCCTTGGCGCAGCGCCTCTTGGAAGGCATCGCCGGTGCGGAACTCTCCATTATCCGCATAATAAGTGTTCCCCGTGTTCGGGTCGAGGAACCAGTGCCGTCCTGTCTGCGGCTCAAACCGAGCCAGCGAGTCGACCCATTGCCCATCAACGAAACAGTCCCGGTCGTCGGGCTCACCAGTGCAGCCGGTGAAGCCCTGGCCCTGGTGGGTGGGCGCTACAGGGATGTCGAAGTTCGGCGCCGATGGAAAACTAGGGCGCGGCCGCGCAGGCGAAGCGGGCATGCTTGGCCGTGCGCTCGTTTTGACGGCGGTCGCTGTGCCCCCGAGCGGTGCTGGGCGCCAGCCACTGGCGGCAAGGGCGCCCTCTTGAGTGTGGCCACGCTTCGCTGTTGCGCCGGATGAACAGGCGCTGATGGCGAAAACAGACAAGACGGCCAAAAGCACGATCCGCATGGTGACCCCTACCACTCGTTGGTTCCTGATCACCCTTACTGCCAAGCGCGTGCCAGCGCGAGCCGCTTCAGGCGATGATATCGGGAAAAAGATCGTCCCGCAGTTTCCCGATCTGGTCTTTGAGAGCCAGCTTACGCTTTTTCATCCGCCCGATGGTCAGACGGTCATAAGGCATGCGCTCTTCCATCGTCAGGATCGCTTGGTCGAGATCGCGGTGCTCTTGCTCGAGCTGGCTGATCTTCATCTGCAACGCTTCATCATTGGCGCCAGCAGCGCCGTCCCCATGCGCGTTTGCCCCTTCCCCGTCGATGACCTGGAAACGCGGTTTGTCGTCATCGCTCATGGACCATGATCCTTCGCCAACATCAGGATGGATTCGAAGAGGCGCATGGGGCTCTCCGGATCGTCCTCATCGCTCTTTGGCGCGGCCATGTCCATCTGCTTGAGCGCTAGCGTGAACAGCTGTGATGCGATTTCCTCCATCGGCGGTGGGTCTTTGGCCTCGGCGGTGCGCTGGCGGGTATCGGCATCCAGTTGGTTGAGAACGAGTTCTTCCGCTTTGAGCTCCAGCGCCAGCACCTCTTTGCGCAGAGCTGCAAAAGCTTCGCTGTCCTGGTCTGGTTTCGGTGCCGTGAGGTAACGCCGGGCGCCTCTCAAGGGACGGACCGCGCCACTCGTGATGGCATCGGCGCTTAAGAGAATGACGGGTACGTCGTCTGCGGCGACCGTCAGTCCTTTCCGTCCGCACCAGAGGCACCAAAGGGCGATGTTGACGTCTCCGCCATGACGGTCTTGCCAGGCCAAAAGCCGTTCCTGGACACCCTCAATGCCGTAGACCTGAACGGCGTAGTCCCAGAGGCGCATGGCCTAGCGCCGACCCTTCTCGAGGTCCTCGCCCCAACGCTTCGTACCCGGAGCCTTGAGGCCGAAGAGATCGAGCACCCGGCCAACGGACTGATCGACCATCTCTTCGATCGTTGTGGGCTCGGCGTAGAATGCAGGAAGCGGCGGCGCGATGATCGCGCCCATTTCGGTGAGCGAGGTCATGGTCCGAAGGTGGCCCAGGTGAAACGGTGTCTCCCGGACCATCAGCGCCAGGGTTCGGCGCTCCTTCAGGCAGACATCAGCGGCGCGGCTCAAAAGTGTCGAGGTCACTCCGCTCGCGATCTCCGACATGCTGCGTACCGAGCACGGAACAACCACCATACCGAGAGTCTCAAAGCTCCCCGATGCGATCGGCGCGCCTACGTCTTGGATGCCGTAGATGTGGTCGGCACTCGTGAGGGCGAAGTCTTCGCCCATCTCATAGGCGAGGGTCATTTTGGCGGCGCGGGACACAACCACATGGGTTTCTGCGCCGGCTTCTTTCGCCTTGGTCAGAAGACGGTCCGCGTAGATCATGCCCGATGCGCCGCTTACGCCGACGATGATTCTCTGGGTCGCCATGGGCACCAAAACCTCTGCTATCGTAACATTACTGTGTGAGACGGTCTCACGTGGAAGATAGGACCTGACTGATTTTTCTCAAAAAACGGTCGACCGCTCCATTTAACGAAGTTCACATACCCAGAAATCACTGGGAAATGTCCGTGACAGATGGGCCGCCTCAGTGCTTCGTTTTCCTCCCCGCCTCTGCCTCGGCGGGGCGTTGAAAGGAGACGTTGATGACCATTCAAGCACGATTAGACACCCTCGTAGAACGTCACCAGGCTCTCGAAGCCGCGCTCCAGGAAGAACGAAGTTACCCAGCCTTTGACGAGGAAAAGATCAGCGAGATCAAACGGCAAAAACTGGCCATCAAAGATGAAATGCTGACCCTTCAATCTGAAACCTTGCACAGCTAAAGACAGACCCTCGACGCGCCCCGGCCCTGCTCGGGGCGTTGTCGTATAGGGCTTTGAAAGAGCGGGGGTCCCATGGGACGTTCGATTATTGTGACCGGTGCGGCCGGGACGCTGGGAAGAGCCGTCGCTCTTCGTTTTGCCAAATCTTCTGACAAATTGCTGCTGACAGACCCTGATCGCGACGCGGGTCAGGCGGTTCGTGACGAGGTGATCAGCCGCGGCGGGCGGGCTGTCTTTCTACAAGCGGATCTCCACCACGCCCTCGATGTGCACAATGTGATGGCGGAGGCGCTCGACAGTTTCGGCGCGGTCAATGTGCTCGCCCACTGCGCCACCTATTACCATGAGGCGCCTTTCCTCGAGAGCACCGAGGAGCAGTTCAATGAGGTGATGGACCGCAACCTTCGCGCAGCCTTTTTGATCAGCAAGGCGGTCGCACGTCAGATCATCAAGCAGGCCGCCGACACCAGCGATGGCGGCGTCGACACCGCGGTCTCAGGCGCGATCGTCAATGTGGTCTCGAACGATGCGGTGACGGCCAACACCGAAGACGCGCTTTTTGCGGCCAGCCAAGGCGCTCTCGTGCAGCTCACCAAAGCGGTGGCTATGACCCTGTCGCCTTATGGCGCGCGGGCCAACGCTGTTAGCATTGGCGGCGTAAAAGAGCTCTACGACCAGCTTGCGGTGACCACGGCTGAGCAGCGCAAGGCCACGATCGAACAGACACCCATGGGCCGGCGCGGTGAGCCAAAAGAGGTCGCCAACGCCATCCATTTCCTCTGCGGTGATGAAGCGTCTTTCATCACAGGCCAGGTGCTTTTCGTCGACGGAGGCCGCCTGGCGCTGTCAAAGTCAGCCCATGCTGAAGACGGCGCGGCTTGAATCAGAACGGTTTCCTGGCGATGACAGGGGATGCGCGGCGCGAGAGAGCAGTGAGCCCGCGGCAGGGGCAAAAGTAGGGACCGGCAGGATGGCGAGACAAACCACGATGCGGAAGGCGTTCTTCGCGGCAGCTTGCGCTGCCGTTGTTAGCTGTACGTACAACCCGGAACTCGGACGCAGCCAACTGATCTTCACAGGTGAAGCTAGTATGGCGCAGCAGGCAACGTCGAGTTGGAACCAGATTAAGCAAACGCAGCGGATTTCGCGTGATCCTGCCTATACCTCGCGGCTCAATCGCGTAGCTCCGCGGATCTTAAACGCTGCAGGCCAGAATCCGGCTCAATGGGAGTATCTTGTATTTGAGAACGATGACCTCAACGCGTTTGCCATGCCGGGTAATCGCATTGGTATGTTCACGGGCATCATGGACATCATGGCCAATGATGCTCAGCTGGCGGCCGTTGTTGGGCATGAGGTTGCTCACGTTCTCTACCGGCACTCTGCGGAGCGCTATAGCCAAAACGTGTTGGCTTCGGTCGGTGTCATCGGTGCCACAGTGGCGCTGGGTGCTGGTTGCAATAGCCGCGATACGGCTTGCCAGGATCGAAGCTCCACGGCCGGTCAGGCGTTAGGAACAGGTGCGTTGTTTGGGGCGCTTCTGCCCTATAGCCGTAAACATGAGCTGGAAGCGGACGTAGGCGGGCTACGCTACATGCAACGTGCAGGCTATGACGTATGCGAGTCGCTGAGGTTCTGGGAGACAATGACCCGTGCGTCTGCTGGCCAGCCTCGCCCCGCTGAATTTGCATCGACCCACCCTGCTTCCGAAACGCGCATTCGGACACTTCGGCAAGAGGCAGCTCGTCTCGGTCGCCGCTGCTAAGCGGACGCAGGAATGCCCACGAAAAAGGGGTGACGCGCCCCTCCCGTTCCCTTATGAGCCTCGCTCTGGCGACCAAGCCAGGCCGATGCCGCCTTAGCTCAGTAGGTTAGAGCGCTTGATTGTGGATCAAGAGGTCCCCCGTTCGAACCGGGGAGGCGGTACCATTCTCCCCCGATATCCCGGCTCTTAGAACGGTTCGTAGAGGCTCTTTTGCGGCTCAGTGAACCACGCTGCGCCGTCGTCTGTGATGTAGAAATGATCCTCCAGCCGCACGCCAAACGCGCCTGGGACAACGATCATCGGCTCGTTGGAAAAGCACATACCGGGCTCAAGACGTGTCGTGTCCCCGCGCACAAGATAGGGCCCTTCATGGATGTCGAGCCCGATGCCGTGACCGACGCGGTGGGGTAGGCCGGGGAGCTGATAATCCGGACCAAGATCGTATTGCGCCAAGCAATCGCGAGCAACACGGTCCAGCTCCTCACACGCCAAACCGGGGCGTGCTGCGGCAAAGGTTGCGCCCTGCGTCTCTTTCTCGATCGCCCATATCTCCTCGACGCGCTTGTCGACCTGATCGAGCGCATACGAACGGGTGATGTCAGAGTTGTACCCATCAAGCGAGCAGCCTGTGTCGATCAGAACCAGCTCGCCCGGCTGAAGCGGGGGGTCACCGGGCACACCGTGCGGGTGGGACGTCGCTTCGCCAAACTGCACGGCGCAAAACGTGCTGCCGCTATCCGATCCAGCAGCCTTATGGAGGCGATCGATTTCAGCCTTCACCTCGCTCGAACGCGTGCCCCGCGTGAGGTTCTCAAAAATCTGTCTGTGAACGTTCAAAGTGATCTGCTTGGCCGCCGTCATGAGTGCGAGCTCAGCCTCGGACTTGCGAGCGCGTAGGGGCGCAATCAGAAGATCAGCGGGCTGCCATTGAACAGTGTCCCCTGCATCAATCAGCCGGCTCGCGTGGCCGAAAGAGCAATTGGTATCAAGGGCAACGCGTCCAGCACCGCGCGCCTTTAAGCGATCCGCCGTGAGCTGATGAGGGTCCTCGTGCTCTTCCCAGTAGGAAGCGTCCCCGACGCCAATGCTCACCGAGGCCGTCAGTGAGCTTGCTTCGAATTGTGGGCAGATGAACTCTATACGCTCCGCATCCACCAGGGCGCAGACAAGCCGCTCGGTTTCTCCCCATCCCAAACCCGTGAAATAGCGCATGCTGCTACCCGGTGAGAGGACGACAACGTCAACGGCGTGTTCCGCCATTCTTTCGCGTAATGCGCGAAGGCGGCCCCTGCGTTCGCCGGTGCTAATCTTTGGCGGAATGGCGATGGTGCTCACGGCCATGGCGTCTACCCCGTTGTTTGGCTGACATTCAGCGCTCTTCTCATCTTCTATAGGCGAACCAGCTCGCTCTGGTCATCCTGCTGAGCCGGAATTGAAGCAGCGACGCGAAAATGAGAAGCTTTCCAAAAGTGCGTAGGCGTTCGTCCCTCGATCGCCGGTTCTGAGAGAAAAGGTTGTGCGTGATGATGAGCTGTCGTTTGAGGTTGGGGCTCACTGCCCTGGCCGCATCCTTAAGTGTTGGCACGGCGTCATGTGCGCAGGAGGGCGGCGACCGAGCGCGCCCTGGAGCCTCCGACGCGGATAATGTCTACGCCGCTTTGCCGATGCGGATGATTGGACCTGCGCACTCGTCGGGGCGGATCGCTGATTTTGCCTTTGACCCAAACCGGAAAGGCCGGTTCTTTGTCGCGACGGCCTCTGGTGGTGTGTGGCGTACGGAGAATGCAGGCACAACCTGGACCCCAGTCTTTGAAAATGAAGGCTCCTACGCGACGGGCGATATCGAGATGAGCCCGTCGAACGCCAACGAGATCTGGGTGGGTACGGGCGAGAACAACAACCAGCGCTCGGTCGGCGCGGGCGACGGCGTTTACAAATCCGTCAACGGCGGTGATAGCTGGACCCGCGTGGGACTCGAAAACTCAGGCCACATCGGTCAGATACGCTTTCATCCAACAGATCCGAAGACGGTTTATGTCGCGGCGATTGGCCCCCTTTGGTCCGAGGGCGGAGATCGCGGCTTTTACAAGACCAGCGATGGCGGCGAGACGTGGGAGAAGCTGCTGGACGTTGATCCATTCACCGGCGCGAATGAGTTCGTCATCCATCCTGAGAATCCGGATCTCATGATCGTCTCGACCTATGAGCGCTACCGGCGGACCTGGTCGGTGATCAATGGTGGCCCTGGTTCTGCGGTCTATCGCACGACCGATGGCGGCGAGACTTGGGACGAGATCGGCCATGGTTTGCCCACCGATGTCGACATGGGCCGCATCGCCTTTGGTTGGTCTGCGCAGCACCCTGATGTGGTTTACGCATCTGTGGTGGGTCAGGACGAAGTTGGCGGGATCTATCACTCTGATGATTTCGGTGCGACCTGGGAGAAGCGATCTGATCGCGGTACGAACGATAGCGCGTATTACGGAGAGCTGACGGTCGATCCCAATGATGCTGACCATGCGATCTTGATCGACACCTTCTCGTGGGAGACCTTTGACGGCGGTACTACCTGGGCGCAGATGCGCTACGACAACCGCCATGTGGATGACCACGCGTTCTGGTTCGATCCCGACGACAGCCAGCACATGTATATCGGCAGCGATGGCGGGATTTACGAAACCTGGGACGGTGGCGACACGGTCCGCCGTATGCTGAATCTGCCCATCACGCAGTTCTATCGCGTGGAGGTCGACAACGCTGCGCCGTTCTACAATGTCTGCGCGGGCACCCAGGATAACAACACCCTTTGCGGTCCATCCCGGACCAATCTTGTCCATGGTATCGTCAACTTTGATTGGGAGATTGTTCTGGGCGGTGATGGTTTTGAACCTCAGATCGATCCTGATGATCCCAACATCATTTATGCGCAATATCAGTATGCTGGCCTTGTGCGCTATGACCGCCGGACGACGGAGCGCGTCTCGATCACGCCCCAACCGGAGAGCGGTGAGACTGCGTTCAACTGGAATTGGAATGCGCCGCTTCTGATTTCCCCTCACAACTCAAAGCGGCTCTACTTTGGCGCGGAGAAGATCTTCCGTTCTGATGATCGCGGCGACAGCTGGACGGCCATCAGCGGTGACTTGAGCCGCGGCGTCGATCGCAACTTGCTCGAGGTTGGTGATCGTGTCTGGTCGGTCGATGCGGTTCGTAAGAACTATTGGACGTCTTTCTACGGATCGACGATTGCCTTTGATGAAAGCCCGCTGCAGGCGGACCTTCTCTATGTGGGTACGGATGATGGCATGATCCATGTCACAGAAAACGGCGGCGAAGACTGGAGGTCGCTCTCACGCATCAATGGTGTGCCGGAGATGACGTATGTCGAGAAGATCATCGCGTCCGTCCATGACGCTGATCGCGCTTACGCCGTCTTTGACAATCATAAGCGCGGCGACTTCGCCCCTTATGTGATGAAGACGGAGGATCGTGGTCGTACCTGGAGCCCGATTGATGGTAACCTACCAGAGAACGGAACGGTTCACACCATCGCCGAAGACCATGTTGACCCCGATCTTCTCTTTGTGGGCACGGAGTACGGCGTCTTCTATACCCAGGACGCCGGCGGTTCTTGGCATGAGCTCACGGAGCTGCCGACCATCTCTGTACGGGATATTGAGATCCAGCGGCGAGAGAGCGACCTCGTCATCGCCACCTTTGGCCGAAGCATCTATGTGCTTGATGACTATGCGCCGCTCCGGACCAAGATGGATGAGCTGACCCAGACCGAGGCGACATCGTTTCCGGTGCGCGATCCCTATCTCTATGTCGAGGGTGACCGCTGGGGCGGCTACAGCGCCGACGGCAAGGGTGACTTGGGCGATGCGTTTTTCAATGCTCCGAACCCGCCTTTTGGTGCTGTGATCTCTTATCACTTGCAAGATGGCTATGAGACCAAGCGCGATGCGCGGCGTGAGGCGGAGCGTGCGACCGAGGCCGATGGCGGCGATACGCCTTACCCGGCTTGGGATGATCTGCGTGCCGAGGACCGGGAGATTGCCCCCACCGTCGTGGCCACCATCCGGGACGAGGCTGGCGCCGTCATCCGCCGTATCACTGGCCCCATCGAACCTGGCTTCCACCAAATCTTTTGGGATCTTCAGCATGCCCCCTTCGAACCCATCGCGGATGATGAGTACAACCACTGGGCCGTCACGGATGGTGGCCCGTTGGTCGCGCCAGGCGTCTATTCCGTCCAGCTTTCGAAGGTTGTTGATCGCGAAGAAACGGAGATCGGTGCGGCCCAGACGTTCACCGTGAAACCTCTTGGTCTTTCACCGGAGGAAGCAACGGGTGCGGATCGCGAGGAGCTCGCGGCGTTTCAGGCGGCAACGGCAGAGCTAGCGCGGGTTGTTTCTGGTGCTGATGAAAAGCTCACCGAGCTCAAGATGCGTGTTGCGAGCTTACGGCAAGCCCTCTTCCTGGCACCCGCCGCGACGGAAGAAGACCGGGCTGCCCTCAATGCCCTTGACGACCGTCTCTATGCGATCGATCTTCAGCTGAATGGTGACACCACGATCTCAAGCCGATTTGAGCGGACGCCATGGTCCCTTGATGCCCGCATATCGTCGATCATCGATGGCCATTGGCATGCGCTCTCCCCGGTGACCGGTGTGCATAGGGATGCGTTTGCCATTGCAGAAGCCGAGGCGGCGACTGTCCTTAGCGAGCTCACCCGTGTGGACGAGGACATGACGGTGTTTGAGGACAGTCTGGAAGCCAAGGGTGTTCCGTGGACGTCGGGCCGGGTTCCGGCGCTTCGACAGTAGAGCCGCGGGAAGGCGGCGCGGCCTCACTTTGCGCCGGGCCAGGTGTCGCTCAAACGGTACCCGCCTGGCCAGGGGTCCTCTGGATCAAGGGTGTGTTGATGAACGCCGGTGATCCATGCCCGGCCAGAGATTTCGGGTCTGATGGCCGGCTTGTCGCCCACAGAGGTTTCGCCGAGTATACGGCCGACAAACTCCGACCCGATGATCGATCGGGCACGGAATGTCTCACCGACCTTCATCTTGCCGCGCGCGTGCAAGATGGCCATGCGCGCTGAGACGGCTGTGCCGGTGGGCGAGCGATCCACTTTGCCTGGCCGGATGGCCACCGCCGACCGCGCGGACAGCTCGCCGCCCTTCCGCGTCATCTCTCCGGCAAAGAGGCAGAACGAGATGTGCTTCCAATCCGTTTGCTCCGGGTGGTGAAAGCCCAGCTGTTCTGTCGCTGCGTCGGAGATCTTGACGCCGAGTGCTGCGATGTCTTGGGCTTCGTGCGGCGCGATCTCAAACCCGAGCGCTTTGGGATCGACGACAACGAAACTGTCGCCGCCATAGGCTGTGTCGACGGTCAAGGGCCCCAAACCCTCGATCTCCAACGTTGCGTCGAGCTGGGCCGCGAAGGACGGCAGGTTTTCAACCGAAATCCGCCGTGCTTTGCCGTCCTGGCATTCTGCACGCACACGGACCAAGCCGCCCGGTGCCTCCAGCGTCATATGCGTCTCGGGCTCAACCATCGGGACGATCCCTGTCTCCAAGAGAACAGTCGACACACAGATCGAGTTCGACCCCGACATCGGCGGCGTGTCCTCCGGCTCCATGATGATCCAGCCCATCGCCGCGTCCTCATGTTTGGGCGGCACTAGCAGGTTCACATGGCGAAAGACGCCGCCTCGCGGCTCGTTGAGGACAAAGTTCCGAAGCTCCTGGTCCTGCGCAATGAAACGGCGTTGATCCCAAAGCGTCTCGCCCGGCGGCGGCGCAACCCCGCCAACGATGACGTCACCGACCTCGCCCTCGGCGTGACAAGAGACAACATGGATGAGCTTTGAACTGCGCACGATGACAAGCCTGTTTCTCTCTGCTGTTTCGGGATAATCAGTCTAGCGAAGTTACTGGCGGACCGCTCCCATGCCGATGATCCCTTACATGACAGCTGCCGATGTGGATGGGAAGCTCACCTGGCGCATGGTCGTGGATGCCCTCGCGGAAGGACACCGGGGCCCCAAGGCAGAAACGCGCGATTGCCTGATTGATCGCGGCGGTGATGCCCTTCTCAGTCGCGCAGGGTGGGTCGAACGTGTGGGGATCGGCGTCAAGACGGTCACCGTTTTCAAAAGCAATGCAGAACGCAAACTGCCGACGGTGCAGGGCGCGATGCTGTTGTTCGAAGACGGCACTGGCGCTCCCGAAGCGATCATCGATAGCGATCTTGTGACCAAGTGGAAGACCGCTGCAGACAGTGTTCTGGGTGCGTCACTGCTTGCGAGGCCCGACAGCGAACGGCTTTTGATATTGGGCGCCGGGGAAGTCGCCAGGAACCTGGTTGACGCATATCAAGCATTGTTCCCTAAGCTGAAGACCATCGAGATCTGGAATCGCACACCAGAAAAAGCGTCGGCTCTTGCGTCACTCCTGAAGAGCTCGGGGCCAGCAGAGATCGTCAGTGTGAGTGAGTTGCCGGCTGCGGTGGGCCGTGCCGATATCATTGCTGCGGCGACGATGTCGACGGAGCCGCTCATTGCCGGTGCTGATGTGCAACCCGGGACGCATGTGGACCTCATCGGTGCCTACAAGCCCGATATGCGTGAGGCTGACGATGACCTTATGGGGCGCGGGGATCTATTTGTCGATTGCCGCGAGACCACGCTCGACCATATCGGTGAACTGATGATACCTTTAGCCTCGGGGGTGATCCGGCGAGAAGACGTGCGCGGCGACCTCTACGACCTCATCGCTGGCGGCGCGGGTCGTACCAGTGACAACGCTGTGACGGTCTTCAAGAATGGTGGGGGCGCGCATCTTGATGTCATGGCGGCGCGGGCCATTTTGGACGCAGCGTCGAAGCGTTAGCTGTCTTTGGTCGCGCCGTTGCTCACCGCTCAGTTTCTCTGTCCAAATACTGATTAACAGTCGTGTTGAAGGTCGCCAGCGCCCCTTCAAACCTGCCAAAGAGCATCGTGTCATTTGCGCCTGACGAGGCTGTGGCTTGCATGCTTTCTCCGATCACGAAATCCTCATCCAACGTCCGTGTGGTGATCGTATGGTTGCGCTGCCAGTGTTCGGCGTCATCGGTAGGGGGTGCCAGGGTCGTCATTCGGAGCTCTGTGGTGCCGGGACCTTGGGGGTTCGATCGAATCCACACGACGTGGTCCTGCTGCACGAGAAGCTGCGTGCTGGGAAAGAGCGTATAGAGAATGTTGGCATGATCACGCAGGCGCCAGCTGTCGCGGGTGTCGTGATCGAGGTCGGCCAGGCTCACCCGCGGAAGAACGGCCCGCATATGGGGGCCGTAGGGGCGATAGCTTGAGAGGTTATCCTCGAAGTAGGGGCCGATGGTGGAGCGGTGAGCGACCTTGAAATGGTAGGCTTCGATCCCTCCTTCCACGAGGATCTTCCAGTTGGCCGATCGTGTCTCAGTGGTGTCCGCCACCACGGACAGATCCGCCATGCCCAGCGCTGTCAGTTCCTCCGCAAGCGGTGCAAAGAGCGTATCGATATCGATCGCACTCTCCGGCGTCGGCATCACCCACACCAGCCCAAAGCGCTCCGCGCATTCGAGTTCGACAAGACCGAGCTCTGATTTGTCTTGATCTGGAAACCCAGAGTCGAAATGTGGTGCGGCCAGAAGCTCACCGGTGTTGGCGTATGTCCATGCGTGATAAGGGCATGAGAAGCGCCGCTTACACCCTTTTTCGTCGTCGACCAGCCGTGTGCCCCGGTGGCGGCAAGCGTTGATGAAGGCGCGTGTCTCACCGCTCGCTGTCCGCGTTAAGAGAATGGGGACACCTGCCGCCTCGCAGCGTATGAAGTCGCCGGGATTTTTCAGTTCACTGATATGGGCCACCGCATGGGGCAGGGTCTTGAAGATGGCGCTCCGCTCTCGGTCAAAGCGCTCTTGGCTCGTATAGTGGCTGACTGGGTTTTGCGCCGTGTTCTGGTCGAGGAAGGGCGAGGTCTGGGCCTTCAGTCCCAGGAGCTCATCGATCAGTTCCAGCTCTGTTGCGCGTTCCATAGGTCACTTCTCCACCTACCGACCGGTAAGTCATGGACTTACCGGTCGGTAGGTGTCAAGACTGGATAGCAAAGAAGGTCAGCCGGCATGTCTCAAACCACCCGCGATCAGATGCTTGATGCAGCGAAGGTGCTGTTTTCTGAGCGGGGTTTTTACGGCGTCAGCATTGCGAATGTCGCGGGCGAGGTGGGCCTCACGAAGCAGGCGCTGCTCCACCACTTCTCAACCAAGGAGAAGCTCTATGGCGAGGTTCTCGAGGAGATCTCCCAACACTTTGAGCTGATGAGGGCTGACGTCCTGGCGGCGGGGCGCGCGCCGGAAGATGAGCTGCAAACCTACCTTTTGGCGATGGTCAGCCGGACGCCCGAGGACACCGTCCGTTCCCGTCTTTTGATGCGCGAGCTGCTGGACAACAAACGCCGGGCGAGTTCGGCCGGTGTCTGGTATCTCAAGGGCTTTCTTGAGGGTTTGGTGGAGATGGTGACGGCGCTACCGGCTTGGCGCGAAGCGACCGATGCGGAAGCGCTGGCTGCTGTTTATCAGCTCCTGGGCGCGATCAATTACTACGCCGTGTCCGAGCCGACCTTGCGCGGGATCTTCGGTGACCTTCGTTATGACGCTCTCGATGCGGTGTTCACGGAGCAGCTTGGTGGCCTCATTCAGAAGATGGTGGCGGGGCCATCTCAATAAGCGTATCGCGCGCCAGTGTCCGATATCGGGGGTCGCGCATGGCCCGGTTGCACCAGAACTCCGCCTTGCCTTCATCTTGTTCAGTATCCCGCCCAAACGCGTAGATCTGACAGAGTTCCCACTGCGCGCGGGGATTACCCGGTGTTGCGGCGCCCTGACCAAAGCATTGCACTGACGCGGGCGTGTCGCCCACTTGCGCCTGGTAAAAACAGTTCCGCGGCGCCGGCGTGTTGGAGGCTGCTGCCCTTAACAGTCGGATAGAGCGCTTAGGATCCTTTTCGACCCCGCGGCCCGTCTGATGCCGCAGGGCGAGGCGGGTTTGCGCCTCTTTGTTTTTGTCGCGCGCCAGTGCCTGATCAACGGCGAGGAAGTCTGCGTCAGTGAACGCAAGCGACGCCGACAAAAAGCTATCCTCCGTTTGCGGTGTGATCATGGGAAAGAGGTTGGAGAATGTGCCGGGCGAGAGGGGGCCGTCGATGAGTTCTTCCATAGGTGCCAGCAACACGCGGTCCATGACGCCGAGGGCCCTCAGCTGCTCAAGGATGTCTCCGTCGTCGTTGATGGTATGCACCTCAGCCCAGCCTGTTCTGTAGGCCTCGAGCCATTCGCCGCGTTGCTCCGTGTTTGCCGACAGCCAAACCATCAACCCGAGTGCTCGCAGCTCTCCTCCGCTAGCGGAAGAAATAAGGTAAGACCTCTGGGCATCGTCGCTGAGCGGTGTTGCAAGAAGGCCCCGAAGCGACATCACCACCATATAAAACTGAGCGGTCGCATCACCCGCCTCGGCCAAGGGGGCAAACTCAGCTTCGGCGGTCGGCCAAGCCTCTCCACGAAAGGCATACTCACCATCCGCTGTCGGAGCAGTGATCATGCAGCTCGCAAGAAGCCAGATGAGCCCTGCGAGCATGAGTGGCGTATGAGATCGCATGATCTTTCTATCTCCACCATAGGCGCTGCGTGCTTGCAATAAGCGAGTTGGGTTCTAAGTTCACAACCAGGTGCAGTGGGTGAGGCGCCGTCGTGCAAGCGTCGGTAGATGCAGGGAAAATGCGTTCGTTGCGTGGGCCACGGTCGGCTGGGTTTGGGGCTCCGCAATGAGTTCAACCACACTCGACGCGGAGGGGCTTGGTGATGAGCCGGAGCCAGATGTTACGGGCTTCGTTTGCCTCGCCCTGGTCCTGAAGTTTCTGAATATCGCTGCGGAGCCGCAGCAGTTGGCCCACCAATTGGGCGCGAGCGATGGATCGGTGTCACCGCGTGACCTTGTGCGGCTCGCAAAGGATGTAGGAGCGAAGGCGCGCCTCATTCGAGAAGAGCCGAACACAGATTTATCATCCCATCCATTGCCAGCGATAGGACGATGGCGCGATGGTGGTTTTTTCATCGTTGGGCGTGCCTCTGAAACCGAGGTGCTGCTGCAAGACCCGGTCGCAGGCAAGCCGTTGACGATGGACCGAGAGACGTTCGCGGAGCGTTGGTCCGGTGAGCTGGTGCTTGTCACAACGCGAGCACGCCTGGCGGGCGAAGAACGCATTTTCGATATCTCGTGGTTCATCCCTGCACTGGTGAAGTATCGTAGCCTTCTGGGCGAGGTCTTGGCGGCGTCCTTTTTTCTTCAGCTCTTCGGCTTGATCACACCGCTCTTCTTTCAGGTCGTGATCGATAAAGTGCTGGTGCATAAGGGTCTTACAACCCTCGACGTGATGCTTCTCGGTCTTGCTGTGGTGTCGATCTTTGAGGTCGTGATGGGAGGTTTACGGACTTACGTGTTCTCCCACACGACCAATCGCGTGGACGTCGAATTGGGTGCGCGGCTCTTCGATCACTTGCTGCGCTTGCCTCTTGCCTATTTCGAGGCGCGTCCAGTGGGCCACTCGGTCGCGCGGGTGCGTGAGCTGGAGAACATTCGAGACTTCCTCACATCGTCCTCAGTCACGCTTGTGATCGATCTCTTTTTCACCGTCGTTTTTTTCGCAGTGATGTATCTCTACTCACCGCTCTTGACGCTGATCGTCGGTCTGTCGTTGCCGTTCTACGTTCTTGTGAGCTGGTTCATCACCCCACCATTGCGGGCGCGCCTTGATGAGAAGTTCAAGCGTGGCGCGGAAAACCAAGCCTTCTTGGTGGAGAGCGTCGTTGGGGTTGAAACCCTTAAGGCGATGGCGGTTGAGCCGCAGATGAAACGTCAGTGGGAGGAGAAGCTTGCTGGCTATGTCGGCGCCTCTTTCAGCGCCAACATGCTCGGCAATTGGGGCAGTCAAGCTGTGCAGTTGATCAACAAGCTCACGACCGCAGCGACTCTCTATGTCGGTGCCAAGTTGGCGATCGGCGGCGACATCACTGTGGGGCAGCTTGTCGCCTTCAACATGCTGGCTGGTCGCGTGGCCATGCCAATCCTGCGTCTGGCCCAGTTGTGGCAAGACTTCCAGCAGATGCGGATATCTGTGGCTCGTCTTGGCGACGTGCTGAACACACCTCCTGAGCCGGCTAGCAATCCCAACCGCACCAATCTGGGAACGATCCGTGGCGAGATCGATTTCGAGCAGGTGACGTTCCGTTACCGCCCTGACGCGCCTGAAGTGTTGCGCCGTGTCAACTTCAAGCTGGATGCGGGGACGGTTCTCGGCGTTGTTGGCCCCTCTGGGTCCGGAAAGTCGACTTTGGCCAAGCTTATCCAGCGGATGTATGTCCCAGAAAGCGGCCGTGTCTTGATCGACGGTGTGGATCTTAGCCTCGCTGATCCCGCTTGGTTGCGCCGACAGGTCGGCGTGGTGCTGCAAGAGAACATCCTCTTTAAGCGGACAGTGCGTGAGAATATCGCTCTTGCCGATCCAGCGCGCGATATGAATGCGGTGATCGCGGCGGCGCAGCTTGCCGGGGCCCATGACTTCATTCTCTCGCTTGCGGAGGGTTACGATACGGAGATCGATGAGCGCGGCGGCAATCTTTCTGGTGGTCAACGGCAGCGCATCGCCATTGCTCGGGCCTTGCTGACCGACCCGCGGATCCTAATCTTTGACGAAGCCACCAGTGCTCTCGACGCGGAAAGTGAAGAGGTGATCCAGAAGAACCTCAGGACGATCGCCGAGGGGAGAACGGTTGTCATTATCGCTCACCGGCTGTCCGCTATTCGGCAGGCTGATCGCATTATCGCGCTGCAAAAGGGTGAGATCGTGGAAGATGGCAGCCATGACGTGTTGCTGGCGCAAGATGGGCTTTATGCCCGGCTATGGCGAAAGCAAATGGGTCTGGCGGCGGGTGAGACGTAAGGTGCGGGTATGCTGACATTCCTTTCGCATCACTGGGCTGTGCTCAAGGCCGCTTGGTCGGAGGAGAACGAGCGTGCCAAGACCAAACGCGTCTACCGGCAGGAAGAGTTTCTACCTGCTGCACTCGAAATTCTAGAAAAGCCGCCGTCCCCCATTGGTCGGCTCATGGCGTGGACAATCATGGCGTTTTTTGCCCTCGCTGTGATCTGGTCGATCTTTGGCCGTGTTGATGTGGTGGCTGCTGCTCCGGGCAAGACCCTACCTTTAGAGCGGGTCAAGGTCGTCCAGGCTTCTGAGGTTGGCGTGGTGCGCGCCATTCACGTGCTTGATGGCATGCGCGTCCAACTGGGCGACCCGCTGATCGATCTTGATCCGACGCAAGCGGCGGCCGACCGGGCGCAGGCCAATGAGCAACTTGCGATCGCCCGCATTGATCTGGCCCGCGGCGAGGCCATCCTCGCCTTTCTCGACGGCGACCAGGCCCATTTTGATCAGGAGGGGGTCGATGAGAAGATCGCTCAACGGCAGCAGGCGCTCATTGATGCTCAAGTGGCCGAGTATGTTGCTCAACGAGAGACGTTGGAGCGTCAACGTGACGAGCGCCTGGCAGACATTGCTGTTGCGAATAGCCAGGCGTCGAAACTTCGTGACATGCTCCCAATGGTGCGCGAGCAGCTAACGGCGCGGGAGGCTTTGACCGAGCAGGGGTTTGGCGCGCGCTTGGTCCTCCTCGAGGCTCGCGAGCGCCATGTTGCTATGCAGCAGGACCTGTTGATCGCGCAGGATGAGACCATCAAAGCGGAGGCAGCATTGTCCGCTGTTGCTCGTCAGATCGATCAATACACCGAAGAATTTCGCAAAACGGTGCTTGCCGATCTGGCGGAGGCCGAGGCCAATGCAAGGCTTGCGGAAGAGGACCTCAACAAAGCTTCGCAGCGTTTTGCGCTGCAAAGTTTGGCCTCGCCGGTCGACGGTGTTGTACAACAGCTTTCCGTGCACACCATTGGCGGCGTGGTGCAGCCTGCGCAAGAGTTAATGATGGTGGTCCCCGGCGACGGGGATCTCGTTGTTGAGGCGCTCCTGGCCAACAAAGATTTCGGTTTTGTGACAGAGGGTGATGTTGCAGAGGTCAAACTCGAAGCTTTTCCCTTTACAAAATATGGTGTTATCGATGGACGTGTGGAGATCATTTCGAATGACGCCATCCAGGATGAGAATCTGGGCCTTGTCTATCAGGTCCGCGTGACGCTCGATCGGCAGACCATAATGGTCGAGGGTCGCGAGGTGCGCCTATCCGCTGGCATGGCGGCAACCGCAGAGATCAAGACCGGTAAGCGCCGCATCATAGAGTTTTTGCTGTCCCCGCTCCTCAGATACCGCGACGAGGCTCTGCGCGAGAGATAATTTCACTCAACACTGAAGCGCACTGACTTTTTCGTGAGGCACTGCAATTGGCTGCACGAAACCCCATCACCATCCTTTACAACGAACGAGTTAAGGCAGAAGGTGAAGATCGGGCTAAGGTTGTAAATCGAATGAACTTGCTCCCCCTCGAAAGAGGGGGCAGACGGAGTTTTGTCAGTTCATGGAGGGTTTTGATATGCAGCCTACAGATGTAAACGGCGGGGAAAGCGTGTTTTCTGGCGCAAATGGTCCGTCTACGGGTGATGCGGCACCAACGGTGTCGCATATGCTCGGAGAGGTGACATGGCTTTTGTCGCAGTCCAAGGCACACAAACACTTCGCCATCGGTGATCTTGAGTGGATGGTGATGCCAGCCATTCTGCTGGAGCAGTTCCGTGTCTTTCGCGGTGAACAGCACCCCATGGGTTTTGCTCTGTGGGCCTCTTTTTCAGAAGAGGCCGAAACGCGGTTCAAAGAACAAGTGGATGCTGGGCGCGGTGCAAGACTACGTCCTGACGAGTGGAGGTCTGGCGACAGGCTATGGCTGATCGAGCTCGTAGCCCCGTTCGCAACCGCCGATAACAAATTGCAGGAGGCAATGCTTGCTGATCTCATCGATAACGTATTCGGCGAAAGAAAGTTCAAGCTCCACCTCATAGATCCAGCAACAGGTAAGCAAGAGGAAAGGGAGTTGGGTCTGTGAAGCCTGTTGTAATAGTTTGCATACTGATGGCCATCGTGGGCTATATTCCAGTCCAAGAGCTCTTGGTTATTCGGCAGTTTGCAGATTTTTGCAGGACCAACACCGGCGAATGGCCGACGAAGCCGATAGAGGTCGATTCAATTGAGCTCAGGGGCGATTTCCCCTTACTTCCCGCTGGATGGCCAGACGGCTTGGGTTACATCGAGTTCGTGGGCAACAATGTGGTTAACGGAACACTTTTCGAAGCGCTTCGCGAACGTGATCAGCTTGGTGATGCAGTCTATCGAGTTACTCGCCGCAGGTCAGGCGACCCATTATGCGATTCGTATACCGAGAAGATGCGCTGGACCGAATCTTCTGGGAGGCACCAAGTCGGGAGTCACGACCGATCTGCCGTGTGCCTGGGGCTGTCGAAAGCACAGGAACTCTCGTCTCGATACGCCTTTGAGTCCAAGGTCATTCACAGTCGCAGTAATAAGTCGTATGCAGATATACTTGGGCGAAGTGTTCGAGGGACCTCGTATAAGGTTCATGACCGCAGTGAACGCGTTGTGGTGAGTCGGGTGGGGTGGTTCTCAGTTGAGATAGCGCCGATGCTGCCAAAACCAGATTTTGTGTCTCAACAACACCGTTGTAGTCCTGAGTTGTCTCGACCACCGGGATCACTTCTAGAAATATTTTTCCAATGACAGTGGAGATAAGCGATGAGTGTTGAAACGACTATCAATGTTCATGACATGTCTGTTGCAGATCAGCGTCGTGCTTTTGAGTCGACTGTCCTGGCGGTGATTGGAGGAACTGATTTTGGTAGAACTGAGCAAGAATATTTAGCAGCAGCAAGTGATGGCGTGATCGACGATATCGACCGTGCCCGGATTGAGTCTGCGTTCGAACGAGATTTATTATCCGCTCCTGGATCACTCCAGCAAGTAGATGATAACTACGTGGCCTATGTGCTGGAGAATTTCGAGTTTGTTTCCAGCGTAGGTTTTGGGCAGCCAGGTCAAAGTGGCGATGAAGAGTCTATTGTCGTATTAAGAAGGAAGAATGGAACTGGTGCTGAGGCGGTTATTCTATTTGAGTCTTTTGATGTCGGCTCTGATGTAGAGAGGCCATTTGTTCAGGACTTCATTTCTGGTGATCCCGGTCGGTTAAACCAACCAGTCTTTTACGAAAGCCTTGTTGGGGACCCGAGTGACTCCACGAATAATGGGACCCTTGGTGATGCATTGGCGCTTGCCGAGGCGCGAGGACTGAATCTGTCAGAGGTCCAACTGGTTGGTTCGTCGGGGGGCGGGTTGAAGGCAGAGATTGCTGCTGCCTACCTTGATGATAACACCGACATCGTTATTGAGCGAATCGATGCGCTCAATGCGCCGCCTTACGTTTCGGGATCGTTCGATCCGGTTACCGGCGAGTTTGTTCCTGAAGAGAACCCACGAGGAGACCGCACATTCAGGCTTGACTACGGTGTGGATGCGGACGTGGTACCAGCTAACCCATGGTTAGATTATGAAGGGGAGGGAAGAGAGGGTAATCGCGTCGTTATTCCGCCTTCTGATCTCAGTGAGCGACTTTTGATTGAGGGCGTTCGTATTGGTCTCGGTGGTGTTGCTGCACGTACATGGGGTCTATCGCAGACAGTTCGTGCCGCTTGGGTGTATGCAGTGAGCCGCGGGCAGCGCGCGGAGGAAGCGGCGGCAATATATGAGGGTGGCGTTTTGGCGTCTCGCTCGTTGGGCACCGTCATTGAGCACCAGGGTTTGAGGGCTATCGATGCGTTGGCCGAGACGATTTCTCTCAGAGATCTCTCTGCACCTTCCGCGCTTCAGGTTATTCTCGACCAATCTCGTTCAGACAGCACGGCTCGCTTGAACTTGCACCAGGCGGTCAATGATTTTGTGAATGACGCCCTCAGTGGACAGACATCACAAACCGCCGCGGTGTTCCACGCAGGACGCTTCACAGCGTCGATTCAAATTGAAGAACGTGATGGTACGACGTTCGCGGTTGTTGATGAAACGCTCACAACTGACGACAATGGCAATGTGACAAGCCTTCAGCGTGCTGTTGTTTCGTTGGATGAGAACGGCGTTCTTAGGAATGAGCGAATATCTGTCATCACGATTGATCCGGAAACGAGAGAGCGCTCTAGTTCGGTGGTCTTTGGGTCGGATGTTTCGGAGTCCGAGCCACTCGACGGTACTATTCTTGCGGAGGTCCAAAACACAGTCCGATATATTGCGGACGGCGATTTCATTCATTCGTCAACTGAGTTTTACGATACTTGGGATAATGGTGAGTACGTCGGGTCGGTTGTCATAGTCAAGGTGCAGCGGTTATCAGATCCGGAGCTGGCCGATGACACGATCGCTGAACCGGAGAAGGTGTCAGCCTACGAGGTCGAAGGTGCTGATGGCGTTCAAAACCTCGTTGAGGATTCTGCTGACCAGAACGTCGATAGGACTGGGGCCCGAGGTTACAAGGTTATAGAAACGTCCGCAGAAATTGGCGCGGTGATCGGCTCGACGCTTTCGAGACATTTCTTGGGTGATCAGAACGTTTTTGTCCGTGTGTTGGGCCAGGGGGCCGCAACAGCACTGGGCCAAAACTTGTTTGAAGCTGTAGCGTCAAAAATTGTCGACGGCGGGTCATTTGCTGATGCCTTTGACAACTTCGATCAAGACCTTGCGGGCAGTTTGCAGTCTGCCGGTGTTGGTGCCGTCAGTTCATACCTATCGGCGGAGTTTATCAATGCAATCGGAATAGAGGGTTTCGGCGGAGATCTGGCGTCGAGCGTTGGTACTAAAGCTGTTAATCAAATCATTAGTAACGTTCTCGATCCAGACATATTGGATCCGTTAGCTGGCTTTGGTACCCCTGCGGCGACGTTCGGCAACGCCGTAGGATCCTTGCTCGGTTCAAAGCTCGCAGGGCAAGTGATAAGTGCTAGCACCACCGCCGGTCAACTAGGTGGGCAGGTCGGAGCGTCTGTGGGTTCACTGATCGCTGGTAAGTTGATCGGAAACGCCTTTGGAAAAGCGGTGGGAGCAATTCTTGTTCCTGGTATTGGGGCTTTCGTTGGGACGATCATTGGTACCCTGATAGGAGACCTCTTCGGCAAGGTGCCGCGCTCTGGTGCTGACCTGGTGTATGATGAAGCGAGCCGACAATTCGTGGTGGGAGCATCATACAAAAAGGGAAAAGGGTCTCGCGAGACTGCCGAACATATTTCGAGTCAGGTTGCAAGTACCCTAAATGGCGTGATCTTACTGACAGGCGGCACACTGATGAATCCAGAGCTCGTTGAGCCTGGGTATTATGGTATGCGGAAGTCTAAGTTTACTTACCAGACTCATCGAGGTGGCGCTCGTACGAACTTCGATGACATTGGGCATCTCGTAACATATGGTGCTTTGAACGCCTTGCGGGATTTCGAAATTCTTGGCGGCAGCGTGTTCGTCAAGAGGGCCTTGAACGCTAGCTTGGACAATCAGTTCGCCGGTGGGGAGCTACGGGCGCGCTTGACCGATACCAATGATCTCAACGATCCCGAGATAGAGGTCTTGCTTGGCGACCTCACCATCGCGCGAGACTACGAAATCTATGTCGATAATCGACTGACAATCGACACACTCATTATGTCGCAACCGGACTCTGGCTACGCTGCTGGTTGGATTATTACGTTGCAGCGAGCGTTTGAGCTTGGCTTGCATCGGCGGCAGGCGAGCGATTGGCATGGCGGCTGGGACTTCTTCTTGGAGGAAGCTGGGGCGCTTCGTGGTACTGTTGAGCTTTCAACAGACGCCGCTAGTGGCGAGCGCATTATATCGTTTACGGACGAAAACGGGACACTGGTGTCTATCGGAGACAATGCCGATAGCGGTAGCGCTGACATCGTCCAGGGGACTGCTGGCAACGATACCATCATTGTCAGTGGTGAGGCGGTCAGCCATGTGCATTCCACCGGCGGCTTGACAGTCAACGGCGACGCCCTGTCGGTAGATGGTTTTGTCATCGACGGCGTCGCGCAGATTCGCGGCGGCGCGGGTAATGACGTTATCTACGGCGGTGATCGGGGTAATGATCTTTACGGCGAGGGCGGGGACGACCATCTTTATGGTGGGCGGACGGCCGATTGGCTCTTTGGTGGGGACGGCAACGATGTCCTCGATGCGGTGGAGAGCGACAGCGGCAACTATCTCGACGGCGGTGCGGGTAATGACCAACTGATTGGCCGCGGCGGGTCGGACTGGCTGGACGGCGGCGCGGGTGTCGACACGCTCGATGGCGGTGACGGCGATGACTATCTCACCGGCGGCGCAGGCAACGGTGACGATGTTCGCGGCGGCCGCGGCGACGACACTTATGTCTTCAACCTTGGTGACGGAGTTGATACGTTATCGGATGAAGGATTTGCGCAAAGCGCGCCAGAACGTCCTGACCTAACGGTCGTGAGCGAGGGGCTCACCTATTCCCGGTTTGAGGCGCTGTCGATGGGCCTCATCAGCATCAATTGGGATGTGCGGGCCTATTGGGGCGCTTCTGAGCCTGTCGATCTTGGCAATGACATCTCAACCGCTGCCGTAACGCAACAGGGCAAGGCCCAGGGCGGTGAGGACCGTCTCGTTCTCGGTCAGGGTATTGGGCTTCAGAATATCCGCCTGCGGCGTGTTGAAGATGGCGCAGGTGTGGCCGATGACTTGGTTGTCGAGATCGTCGGCAATGATGGCGTGCTCACGGGTGACGCAATCACGCTGACCGATTGGTTTGACCCCTTCAACCGAATTGAGTGGCTTGAGTTTGCCGACGGACAGAGCATCCGTTTGGGCAACTTCACCACGTTCACGGTTGGCACCGATGGCGATGACACGATCATTGGTACGAACGGGAATGATTTTGTCTATGCCGGAAGCGGCGACGATTACGTTGACGTGTTGGCCGGCGATGACTTCGCAAGCGGCGGTCCCGATGACGATCTGATCTTTGGCAGGCAGGGCGACGACATTGTTGTTGGCGGCGACGATAATGATCACGTCCATGGCGGTGCTGGTAATGATGTCGTTTCCGGTGATGACGGCGATGACAATGTCAGCGGCGGCGACGGCAATGACATCCTCTCTGGTGGGCGCGGCACGGACACAGTTTCGGGCGGCGGCGGCAACGATGTGTTCCAGTATAACCGCGGCGACGGTATCGACACGTTCTACGACAGCTTTGTCGGAGCCGGATGGACCGAGGTGACGCTGTCAGATTGGCAAGCGGGGATCACACAAGTCTCAGTCGATCATGACGGGAATAGTCAAACTGCTGATATTATTCAACTTCGTTACGGCGCCGATACGGTGTACAATGGCTACAATTGGGTCGATGGCCTCGAATTCGACTTAGTGGCGGGTATTGTTCGCTACCGGACCCAGGATCAGGTCGGCAACAGCGGCGCGAAAGACCGCATTGAGTTCGAGATCGGCATCGAGATCGGCGACATCGTTCTGCAGTCGGATGGTGATGATCTCATGGTGGGGATCAACACCGCCACCTCAGACAATGAAACATTCGACTCCTTGAGCGATCAGATTCGTCTGCAAGACTGGAACACCGCCGGTCGCAGTATCGAGGACTGGTGGTTCTTTAACGCTGGCATTTGGTCTGTCAGTACCCTGTCCGTTATGGCTGGCGGTACCGACGGTAATGATGCGCTCTTTGGATCTGCTGGCGATGATTGGCTTACCGGCGGCCGCGGGAACGACAGTCTCGACGGCCTGGCGGACGACGATTTGCTTGTCGGGCATGGCGGCGACGACGTTCTTTCAGGCGGCGATGGCGACGACACTCTCCTGGGCGGTTCCGGTGATGATGTGCTCGACGGCGGTGCTGGCGTTGATGCGCTTGTCGGCGGGCAAGGGTTTGATATTGCTTCGTATGCGAGTTCATCCGAAGGCGTCATTGTCAAATTGGTGAATGACATTGCCGTTGATCAGAACGCCAACAAAGACGTGTTCAGCGGTATTGAAGGGCTCGAGGGCTCAGCGTTCAACGACACCTTGGTGGCGGACAGCGGCGACAATGAACTCATCGGCGGTGCGGGCGATGATTTCTTGCAAGGCCGAGACGGCGACGACCATTACGTCATCACCGCTGGCAGCGGGGACGACACCATCCTCGATCGTGGTGAGGATGAGTCTCCCCTCAGCCTCCAGGTCGCCATGACATCGACTGGTGAGATTGGGGCAGGTTTCTCAACATCGGTGAAGAATTTCGAGGCTGAACCAACCTTGGGCGGCATTATTTATGCGTACACGTGGGAAGTCATCCACGATGCTTCAGGAGCCGTCGCCTACAGCCAGGCTTTGAGCAATGTAGATCTTGGGGCGATCCGGCCGTCGTCTTATCTTAGTGCCTTTTGGCAGAACGGTTTCGCGCCCACCGGCAACGGTGCCGAAGTTTCAAGAACCGTTGGTACACCCAATTATTTTGATGGCGGCACGGACACAATCGAGTGGCTAACAGGTGAGAGCTTCTCAAACCTCACCTTCGCTATGCTGGGTAGCCACCATCTTACGATCACCGGCGCTTCTGAGAGCGTCACCGTTTACAGTGTCAGCAACAGCTACTCTGTCGTCGAAGAGTTCACGCTTGCCGATGGTGCCTCTGCGTCCCTGGCGAACATCGTGTTCAATGGTGCCGGTACCGCTGAGGAGGACTTCCTCGTCGGAACAGCGTCCTCTGAAACGTTGACGGGTCATGCGGGCGATGACGTTCTTTCGGGCAATGGCGGCAACGACACGTTGGTCGCTGGTGATGGTGATGATCTGTTGGAAGGCGGTGCTGGCGGTGACCATCTCGATGGCGGCACAGGCTTGGATACTGTTCGCTATCTCGGTTCATCAGTGGGCGTTATTGTTAATCTCGCGACTGGCGCTGCCTCAGGCGGTGAGGCAGCGGGTGATAGCTTCGCTGGAATCGAGGCGGTCGAGGGTTCTCAGCATGCGGACACGCTGACCGGCGACGCTGAAGACAACCAACTCTTCGGCAATGAGGGCAACGACGTCATCGATGGCGGCAACGGCGACGATATCCTCCTCGGCGGCGATGGCGCGGACGATATCAGCGGTGGTGCCGGCGATGACATCCTTGAGGGCAATGACGGTAATGACGTCATGCGCGGTCAAGACGGCAATGACTCCTTGCTCGGCGGCGCTGGCAACGACCAGCTTCACGGCTCCAGCAACGACGACTTCCTCTCGGGTGAAGAGGGTGACGACACGCTTTATGGCGGGCACGACAACGACCTGCTGAGCGGCGGTGCCGGCAACGATAACCTATGGGGCGAGGCCGGCGACGATATCCTCATTGGAGATGCGGGTAACGACCAAATGCGCGGTGGTCTTGGCAATGACCTCTACGAAGTCGACGCTTTCTCCGGGCACGATACAATTACTGACAGTGAAGGCATCAACGATGTCACCTTTGTGGCGGTTGATCGAGCGAGCCTCCGCTTTGATCGGGTCGGTGACGACCTTGTGATCTCGGTTATGGGTGCTGATAGCTCTGTGACGCTTACTGATCATTATGCGGCGAGTGGTGGTACAGATGTTCACCGGATCTTGGCGGGGGACTATGTTCTGTATCTCGACTATGTCGAGCCGTTGGTTGGTCTTTTCGGTTCTCTCCCTGCCGATGCGACAGCCCCTGATGCCGCCATTGCCGCCGAACTCGATCGCTTCTGGCATCTGTTTGGGGATGCGCGACCTGAGGAGACAACTGTCTCCTTTGCGACCGATGAGGATGTGCCCCTTAGCGGTACGATCACGGCGATTGACCATGATAACAATGTCACGGGTTACACTCTGAGTGGCACGCCGCTGTTCGGTGACGTGACGATCGACGAGGTGACTGGCGACTTCACCTACACGCCAGATCCTGACGCCTACGGAGATGATGAGTTCTTTGTCAGTGTGGAAGACGCCGAGGGCAATGTCAGCGATATGTTGGTGCAGATCGCTGTGGCGCCGGTCAACGACGCGCCGACGGCGATCGCCTTTGATGGGCCAACCGACTTCGACGAAACAGCGAGCGACTTCACTCTCGGTAATCTGACGGTTGCTGATATCGATGGCACGCCCTTTGAGCACGTCATCACGGTTGACGACACCCGCTTCGAAATCATCGATGATGTCTTGCGGCTGCGGAACGCGGCGGCCTTCGATTTCGAGGCCGAACCATCCGTGACAGTACAAATCCTTGCTAGCGATGTCGGTGGTTTGCAGGCGCCGCCGCTGATGATCACGTTCGCGGTCAACGATATCAACGAAGCGCCGGTCCTGTCGTCCATCTCGGCCAACATCGCCGAAGACAGCGCCGTGGGGTCTGTCGTTGCCACCATGGCCGCGACCGACAGCGATACCGGTGCGTTCGGGGATCTGCGCTATTTCATCCAATCGACCAGTGGAGCGGCCATCACAACCACTGAAGACGGATTGTTCAGTGTTGATCCGTTGACGGGCGTGATCACTGTGGCGTCGGCGTCACTCGATTTTGAGACGACCACGTCCTATGCGCTGACGGCATTGGTGCACGATAATGCGGGGGCGGGCGGCTATCTTTCCGCCGCGGCCGCCGTGTCGTTCACGGTCGATAACGTCAATGAGGCACCAACCGATGTGCTGCTGACCTCGACCAGTGTCGACGAGAACGCCGATGGTGCGGTGATTGGGACTGTCTCTGCGACCGATGCCGATGGACCGACGGGCGGGGCTTTCTCACAGCACGCGTTCACTGTGGACGACAGCCGATTTGAGATTGATGGCGCCAACAGGTTGCGGCTCAAGCCGGGCGTGAGCCTCAACTTCGAGAACGAGCCGACGGTGATTGTCACGGTTACCGCTACGGATGAGGGCGGCGCCGGGCTCTCCTTTGCAAAGAGCTTTGTACTGAACGTCAATGACTTGATTGATCTGCTTGAGGGTACATCGGGTGTTGATGTCCTCGACGGTGAAGCGGGCATTGATCATATCAACGGTTATGACGGCGACGATGTTCTTCGTGGTTTTGACGGCGCAGACATCATCAATGGCGGGGCTGGCGCTGACACCATTGATGGCGGCGCTGGCAACGATGTTGTCGACGGCGGCGTCGGTGACGACATCATCTCTGGCGGAACGGGCGGCGATGACCTCACCGGCGGTGACGGTGTCGATGAGCTCGACGGCGGCAGCGGCAGTGATGTGCTGTCTGGCGGCGCCAACAACGACACCCTGATTGGCGGCGATGGCAATGATACGCTGAGCGGCGGTGCAGGCAATGACGTTCTCTTTGGCGGGGCGGGTGCGGACGATCTCGACGGCGGCGCAGGATCGGATACGGTCTCTTACGAAACTGCCGCTGGCGGTGTGACGGTTGATCTGCTCAATGCAGCCAACAACACTGGAGAAGCCGCTGGCGATATTTTGATCAGTATTGAGACTGTGAAAGGTTCAGGCTTCGACGACACGCTGCAAGGTGATGCTTCAGGCAACATCTTCTACGGCCTTGGCGGCAACGACACCATTATAGGCGATGGCGGTGACGATGAGGTCTATGGCGGTGTTGGTGACGACTACATCGACGCCGGTGACGGCTTGGATATTATTGACGGCGGGGAAGGTGCTGACACGCTGATTGGCGGCGCGGATAGGGATCGTTACCTCATCAACCGGAACTCTGGCGCCGATGCCGTTCACAACTACGATCCGATGAATGCGAACGATACACTGACTTACTCGGATGATATCGCGTATACAGATCTATGGTTCTCAAGGGTCGGCAACGATATGGTGGTGTCCATCATCGGGACGTCCACCGCAACCACGATCGTTGATTGGTATATGGGAAGCGGGGTCGGTAACCCCTACGATATCGGTCTCTTCATTGCCGGTACCAACGAAACGTTCGACGTGGCTGCTGAAGGGCTGGCCGCACTCATGGATCAGTACCTGATCGACCAAGGCGTTTCTGTTCCTCAGTCCGTTGCGGACATGGACGTCGTGATGTCGAACATTGGCGGACAGATCGATGACTTGTGGGGGTTTGCTACACCGCCGACAATCGATGACGTCAACGACCTCACGGTGGACGAGGATGGTACGATTTCGTTCACTGCACGGATCTATGATGATCGCGTTGACGCATCACTGTTGACTGTTCGCGCGCTTTCGTCCGACGGCACCATCGTTGCGAGTTCCGATGATCCGAGTCCGGATATCATCTTCGGTGCTCCAGATGCCGATGGATATAGACAAGTCACAATCACGCCAAAGGCCAACGCCAGCGGTGCGGTCACAATCACGCTTGAGGCCAGCGACGGTGGCAGCCTGGTCGCAACCGAGACCTTGGCCCTAACGGTCAATCCGGTTGCCGATGCTCCTACATTGGCTGTCTCGTCGGCGAGCGGCAACGCGGGCACACCGATCGCCCTGTCGATCGTTGCTGGTCTGTCCGACCCATCGGAAACACTGACGGTCGAGGTCAGCGGCGTTCCCGCGACAGCATCACTCAGTGCAGGAACGGACATTGGCTCGGGGGTCTGGCGCCTGACGCCGACCGAACTCGCTGGTCTCACGCTGACGCCAGCGGCCGATGACGCGAGCGATATCAATCTGACCGTCACGGCGATCGCGTCCGACGGCGGGTTGACGGAGTCTCTGACGACAACACTGAGCGTGGCCGTCAACGGTGCACCCACGGGCATCGCTTTCGCGGGCTCAGTGGACGAGCATTCGCCTAACACCACGATTGTCGGCGATGCGTCCCATACCGATCCGGACACTGCCGGTAGCTACACCTATTTGCTTGTGAATGACGCCAATGGTCTCTTCGCCATTGACGGTACCAGCGGTGTCGTCACTGTACTCAACAGTACACTTCTCGATCATGAGGTCGACGACACCCATACGATCCGCATTCGCGTCACTGACCAGGGTGGCTTGTCGTTTGAGGATGACTTCAACGTATCGGTCAACGATCTCAACGAGGCGCCAAGCGATATCTGGGCAGATCGCGCCCTGTCGTTCGACGAGAACGCCGCCTATGGGGCCGACCTTGCATGGATGCTGGCCAGCGACGTCGATGCCGGCGAGACACTGGTCTTTACACTGCTCAACGATGCTGGTGGACGGTTCTTGTTGGACGCGGACGGCCTCTTGCGTGCCGGTTCAAACTTCGACCATGAAGCCGGTGCCAACCACACGATTGAGGTCCGCGTCACAGACTCAGGTGGCCTGACAAGGACCGAAAGCTTCGCTGTCTCCATCAATGACGTGAATGAGCAGCCTACGGACATCATAGAAACGGGTGCAATGTCCGTTTCGGAGATTACCAGCAACGGTACGCAAGTTGCGAATTTCGATCATGTGGATCCGGACGGTGGTTCCATGGTGTACAGTCTCGATAACAGCGCAAACGGCCTATTTGCGATCAACGCATCGAACGGTGTGCTGACGGTCGCGAATGCCGGGGTCCTTAATCGTGAGGCCGCCGCTTCTTATGGCATCAGAGTGCGTATCACGGACACTGGTGGCCTTACCATTTCCGAAGACTTCACCATCGGTGTCGCCAACGTGAATGAGGCGCCAACAGATATCATCCCGACGGGCGCGATGTCTGTTTCGGAGGCGGCTGGCAACGGCACACAGGTCGCGGACTTCAACCACACGGTCCCTTATGGCGGGGGGGTGACCTACTCTCTCACCAACAGCGCCGGTGGCCGGTTCGCTATCAACGCGTCGAACGGTGTGCTCACCGTGGCGAACGCCGGGGCCATCAACTACGAATCCGCCACTGCGCACACGATTTCGGTGAGGGCCACCCATGTCGATGGTGAACACCGCACTGAGAACTTCACGATCGGTGTTCAGAATGCAGCGCCTACGGATATTATTCCAACGGGTTCAATGTCTGTGTCGGAGAGCGCCGGTAACGGAACCCAGGTCGCGAATTTCAATCATAGCGACCCGAGCGGCGGCGCCGTCACTTACTCTCTCACCAACAGTGCGGGCGGCCGGTTTGCGATCAACGCGTCGAACGGTATCCTCACCGTCGCGAATGCCGGTTTGATCAACTACGAATCGGCGACATCGCACGGTATCACAGTCCGGATCAGAGACGCTGGTGGCGCCATTCGGAATGAAAACTTCACCATCGGCGTGATCAACGTGAACGAAGGCCCCGTGGTGACGGCGGTGGACCGCTATTTCAACGATGCTTCGCAGAGCCACGGCTACATTGAGTATTGGGCAGACATTGATGCCTATGATCCTGAGGGCTCACCTGTTTCCTACGCGGTGCACAGCACGACGGGATCACTGATCGGCGTGACCGTCAACTCGCATGGCACCGTCAGGGCCGGATACGGTCACGGAAGCGCGACCATTCGGATTTCAAGCAGTGGCGGCGTTACCTACCGAACAGTGACGATTGAGCGCGAGCAGGTTGCCCCTCCAGGTGGCGGCCAATGGTACCCAGTTGTGTTGGATCTTGATGGTGACGGCACGGAGTTGATTGAGGTCAGTGATGGCGGCGTGCGTTTTGATATGAACGCTGACGGTATCATGGATCGGGCTGGCTGGGTCGGGGCCGATGACGGGCTGTTGGCTCTCGACCGGAACGGTAACGGTACGATCGACAATGGTCTGGAGATCTCCTTTATCCAAGATCTGGAGGGCGCCCAATCGGACCTTGAGGGGCTTGTCGCCTACGACACCACCGGTGACATGGTGCTCGACAGTCGTGATGCTGCTTGGGGGTCCTTCCTGCTCTGGCAGGATGCCAACAGCGACGGCATCAGCGATGCGGGTGAGCTCCGTACACTGGAAGAGGTCGGTATCGCTGGAATCTCCCTCACCAGAACTCTGCGCGAGGTGGATGAGACCGAAGGGGTCAATGTCATCTCTGCTACGAGTGAGTACGTCACCGATGACGGTCATGTCGGCGAGGTGGGTGACGTCGCGTTCTGGTATCTTGAAGGCATGGCACCATCCGATGATCAGTCCACCATAGACGATACGGAAGCGACCAGTGTCCTGGGCGGCGCGAGCCTCGATGATATGTACCAGGACATGCGGGAGGCGTTTGATGAGCCGGCGGGCTCAGCTGAACCGACAGGTATTGGTGCAACGTCTACTGATGATGTTGCGATTGTGTCGCTGCCGCTTCATGTGGAGCAGCCAGCAACAGGAGCTGCAGCAGAAGGCGGAGAGTCGTCGCTCGAAGCGGCCTACGCTTCGATGATCCAGTCCATGGCCGGTTTCGATGCCCATGGCGGAGCAGGCTTTGGCGGGCCTTCTCGCCAGGATGACTCGCACCTGACTGATCGTTGGACGGTGGCGGCGGCGCTCTAGCCACGTGCCGGTTCTGAGCGTGCCAATCGCGATGGTCTCTGAGCGTTGGCTCAGGGGCCATTGAAATTCCTTGATATTTCTGCTGCGACAGAGTCTTGGGCTCGTGTTTCGGTGGGGTTGTCGATGGTGCGTTTGGTGAGCTGGCTTATGGTGGCCTGCCTCTTCGCGTCCACGGGCGGCGCGGCCCATGCCCAGGCGCTCAATGAGGTCTTGTCGCTGGTTTATCAGACCAACCCGGAGATCCGCGCAGAACGGGCGCAGCTTGCTGCGACCGAACAGGGGGTGCCCCAGGCCAGAGCCGAGATACTGCCGCAGGTATCAGGCGAGGTTTCCTACGAGTCCTTGCAGAATGAGCAAACGGTCAACTCCGAGGTATTTGGCGAGACAGTGACGGAGGAACGCAGTTTCGACCTTCGTCCTTTCACTGCTGGTGTCAGCGGTCAGCTCGTGGTTTTTGACGGACTGCGGGGCCTAAACCTCATCAAGCAAGCACAAGACCGCGTCAGCGCGGGGGAGGCGAGGCTTCGCGCCACCGAACAACAGATCTTGTCTGACGCTGCCGCCGCGTATTTCGACGTCGTGCGCGACATGGAAATTCACGAGGCCAATCGAAACAACATCCTTGTCCTGATCAACCAGTTGGATGAGGTCAGCGCGCGCTACGTCTATGGTGATGTGACAAAGACCGATGTCCGGCAGGCCGAAGCGCGCCTTGCTGGGGCGCGTGCCCGGGCTTCGTCGTCTCAAGCCCAGTTGTCAGCAAGTCGTGCACGTTACCGCCAGTTTGTGGGTGATATGCCAGGCAGTTTGGATGCTGATCCGCGCCTTCCCGAACTTCCGCCAACTGAGCAAGCGGCGCTTGACCTTGGGCGGGTGTTGTCGCCCACCATTATCTTGGCTCAACGAGAGGAGCGCGCGTCGCGTCGTCAGATCGCTATCGAACAAAGCGCCTACTCTCCTTCTATTTCACTGCGCTCCAACTTTCGGTATGCAGAGGAAGAATCATCCTTTCTCGATGAGGATGAGCAGTTCTCTTACGGTGTCGTGGCATCGATCCCCTTGGTGGCCAGTGGTCTGCGTCAGGCCCGTACCCGGGAGGCCCGTGCTCTTAACACGCGCGATCGCTCGCGGCTCACCGCGGCGCAGCGGCAAGTGGATGTTGAGGTTTCCATTGCGTGGCATCAATTTCGAGAGGCTCAGCGCCGCATCGACACGTCCAATGAGCAGGTGAAGGCCAACACTGAGGCACTCGAAGGGGTGCAGCAAGAGGCTAAGCTTGGCAGTCGCTCAACACTCGATGTGCTGAATGCTGAGCAAGAGCTGCTTGCGGCTCAGGTGGATCTTGCGGTGGCTAAGCGCGACAGCCGGGTGGCCGCGTTTGAGATCATGCGGGCGACGGGCGCGCTGGGTGTGGCGGAATTCACGAACGACCTCGCGATCTATCGCTTGTCGCGGTAGCTCGCCATCACTACGCGGCCATGATCATGTCAGCCGCCTTCTCTGCGATCATAATCGTAGGGGCGTTGGTGTTGCCCGACACGAGTGTGGGCATGATCGAGGCGTCAACGACGCGCAGACCATCAACGCCGCGTACACGCAGTTCGGGATCGACCACTGACCCGGGATCACCGCCCATGCGGCACGTCCCGACGGGATGATAGATCGTGTCAGAACGATTACGGATATCTTCCTCAAGCTCTTCATCGCTGGCATCGTCTTGGATGTAGACCTGCTCGGTCACCAACCCGGCCACCGCCGGCGCAGACATGATCCGTTGACTGATTCTAGCGGCTTTACGCAGGCGATCGAGATCGTCCTGCTCAGACAGAAAGTTGGGGTCGATCAACGGAGTGTCGCCGGGGTGAGGTGAGGCCAGGCGGACTGTGCCGCGGCTAAGTGGGCGAAGGAGGCACGCGTGGCACGAAACGCCAAGGCCGAAGTGTTTCTTCCGTCCGTGGTCATCGACGATTGTGTTCACGAAATGAAGCTGGACGTCGGTTTCTTCCTCTTCTGGATTGGTTCGGATAAATCCTCCGACCTCTGCAAAATTGGTGGTGAGAATGCCCTCGCGCCGGGTCCGGTAGGCCTTTAGCGAGGAGAAGAATGATGACAGGAACTGCCAATGCAGCCCGAATGTGTCCTTGGCGGTTGATTTGTAGATCCCGGTCCAATCGAGATGGTCCTGCAGATTCTCGCCGACGCTCGGTGAGTTCACCAAAACCTCAATGCCCAAGCTTCTGAGGTGTTCGCTCGGTCCTATCCCGGACAATTGCAGGATCTGAGGGGAACCAAAGACGCCGCTTGCAAGGATCACCTCGCGCTGGGCGTGAAGCGATCGTTTCTCTTTCTTGACACTTATGGCCACACCCGTAGCGCGTCGATCCGTGAAGAGAACACGCTCCGTCAACGCGTCCGTCATCACCGTGAGGTTCGGTCGATCGAGGATGTCGTGGAGAAACGCAAAACTGGTGGAACAGCGTTGCCCGTCGCGTTGGGTCAGCTGGTAGGGGCCAAAGCCGTCCTGCTTTTCTCCGTTGAAGTCATCATTTTGCGGCAGCTGAAGCTCACGCGTGGCTTCCAGAAATGCCTGTCCAGCACTGCTGCAATAGCGGAGTTCCGAGACCGAGAGCCGCCCACCTGTTCCATGGTAGTCATCGGCGCCGCGCGCATTGTCTTCAGATTTGATGAAGTAGGGCAGAACGTCTTTGTACCCCCAACCAGGGCATCCTGCATCCTCCCAGCGGTCGTAGTCGTGCCGAGACCCGCGGATGTAAATCATTCCGTTGATCGAACTTGATCCGCCTAAGGTGCGCCCTCTCGGCTGATAGCAGATGCGGCCATTCATATGCTTCTGAGGAACGGTATCGAACGCCCAGTTAAGCTTCGGCGCCAGTTGCGGCATGAACGCAAAACCGGACGGCATTTTGATCAGTGGACTGGTGTCCTTCGGGCCCGCTTCGAGCAAACAGACGCGTACCGACGGATCTTCGCTCAGTCTGTTGGCAAGAACTGCGCCGGCTGATCCGCCCCCGGCAATGATATAGTCGAAGGTGTCGTCAGCGGCGGGTACGATTGTGGTCATGGCGAGTTCGCTGTGTCCTTTGGGCGGTCAAACACCATCAGTAAATGCGCAACTGGCGGCGTCTGTCGAGCTTCCCAAGCGGTGATTTCACAGCTTGTGCAGCCAGTTACTCATGCTGCAGTGCACCCTGAAAACCCGGCGTTGACGGGGGGATTTTCGGCCTATAACTAATTAAGCAATTAATTTATCGAGCCGGAGATGCGCTATCCCCTCGGCGCTAACTCTGGCAACATTTGTGTTGCGGCGAGGCGGCCGCAGAACCGAGCCAGGAGAGCGCCCATGCCTGTGATTGATGTTCCGCGTCCCGATTTCATGACCGACCCGGAGATCGAAATGTTCTCCGATGCGGCGGGGAAGTTTTTTGAACGCCACGCCCCGCGCGAAAGGGTCGCACAGTGGGAAGCAGAAGGAAAAGTCGAGCCGGCCTTCTGGCGCGAAGCAGGTGAAGCAGGCCTTTTGGGCGTGTCCGCGCCGGCAGATTTTGGTGGCCATGGCGGTGACTTCCGTCACGATGTGGTGGTCGTTGAGCAGCAGCATCATAAGGCCGTCGGCGGTTTTGCTGCCAGCCTGCACAACACCATCATCATGCCCTACATCATCAATCACGGTACGGATGAGCAGAAGCGTCGCTGGATCCCCAAACTGACCAGCGGCGAGTTCATTTCTGCGATCGCGATGAGCGAACCTGATGCCGGTTCGGACCTCCAGGCCATCCGCACAACCGCGAAGAAAGATGGCAACGGATACCGCATCAACGGCTCCAAGACGTGGATCTCCAACGGCCAGATTGCCAACCTCATCGTTGTTGTCTGTAAGACGGACCCGGAGCAGGGCGCTGCTGGCACATCGCTTCTTGTTCTAGAAACGGAGGATGCTGAGGGTTTCAGTCGCGGCAAGAACCTCGATAAAATCGGTCAGACGGCGCAGGATACGTCCGAGCTTTTCTTCGACAACGTCTTTGTGCCTGCGGACAATCTTCTCGGCGGGGAAGAGGGGCGCGGCTTCTACCAGCTCATGGGCGAGTTGCCCGGTGAGCGGGTGATCATCGCTGTGCAGTCGATGTTGGCGATTGAGCAAGCGCTCAACGAGACCGTGGCTTACACAAGCGAGCGCAAAGCCTTTGGTCGCCGTGTCATCGATTTTCAGAACACGCAGTTTAAGCTGGCCGACCTCAAGGCAGAGGCGACGATCTGCCGTGTGTTCCTCAATGACTGCATTAAGCGGGTGCTTGAGGGGGGATGCGACACGACGACCGCGGCGATTGCCAAGCTTTGGATCACGGAGCTGCAGGGACGGTGTGTGGATCAGTGCCTCCAGTTCCACGGCGGCGCTGGATATATCAATGAGTATCCGATCGCGAAAATGTACCGCGACGCGCGTGTGACGCGGATCTTTGGCGGCTCCAGCGAAATCATGCGTCTGCTGATCGCGCGCTCTCTTTAAAACCTCGCACCGACAAGGAGAATTCCGATGGGTGAGTACGAATTTGTCAAAGTCGAGAAGGAGGGACACCTCCTCATTGTGACCCTGAACCGGCCGGAGAACTACAACGCTCTGCACGGTCCAGCGCATAAAGAGCTACACGAGATCTGGGATGCCTATGAGGCGGATCAGGACCTTTGGGTGGCGATTGTCACGGGCGAAGGCGAGAAAGCCTTCTGTAGCGGGAATGATCTCAAGGCCACCGCGTCAGGCGGCGACATCAGCTCGCCGCCAAGCGGCTTTGGTGGACTGACCTCACGCTTTGACCGTGAAAAGCCGATTATCGCTGCGGTGAACGGTGTGGCCATGGGCGGCGGAATGGAGATTGCTCTCTCCACGGATCTCATCGTCGCCGCCCCGAACGCCAAGTTCGCGTTGCCGGAAGTGAAAGTGGGTCTCTTTGCTGCGGCCAGCGGTGTGCAGCGCCTAACCAGAAACATCGGTCGCAAAATGGCGATGGAGATGATCCTCACCGGTCGTCATGTCCTGCCTGAAGAGGCCAAGGACCTCGGCATCATAAACCGCATCTCCGACAAAGAAGGCTCCGGCGTCATGGAAGCGGCGCGGGCGCTGGCTGATGAGATTCTCGCGGTGTCACCGTCTTCCGTGCGCGCCAGCAAGCGTGTGCTGAACGAATACGAAGCCATGGAACCGCTGGCCCAGTCGCTGGACGGCACCGGCAAGGTCTTCATGGAGCTGATGCAGACTCAGGACTTCCAAGAGGGCGTTCAGGCCTTCGTCGCCAAGCGTAAGCCTGAGTGGAAGAACGCATAAGGAGGTTTCCATGCCTGAAGCGTTGATTATTGATGCCTGCCGCACCCCGCGCGGCATTGGCAAAGTGGGCAAAGGCTCGCTTGCGCATCTGCACCCGCAACGACTAGGCGCCACGGTGCTGGCCGCCATCCAAGAGCGTAATGATCTCGACACGGCTGATGTCGATGACATCATCTGGGGTACATCTACCCAGCGCGGCAAGCAGGGCAACGACCTCGGCCGCATGGCGGCGCTGGAGGCGGGTTACGACGTCCGTTCGTCCGGCGTCACGCTTGATCGCTTTTGCGGCTCCGGTATCACCACCGTGAACATGGCCGCGGCGCAAATCATGTCGGGTATGGAGCAAGTGGTCGTTGCCGGCGGCACCGAGATGATGAGCCACGCCGCCTCGATCGCCGTGCCTGGCGAACCGCAGGTGCTCGACTCCGGCAACCTCACGCTGCGCGCCAAACATCCGCAGTCGCATCAAGGTGTCTGCGCAGATGCCATTGCCACGCTTGAGGGCATCGATCGCGAGACGGCAGATGCACTGGCTCTTGTCAGCCAGCAGCGTGCCGCAAAGGCGATGGAGGAAGGCCGCTTCGACGGCTCATTGATCCCCGTCAAGAACGACGATGGCTCTGTCGCTCTCTCCCGCGACGAATTCCCTCGACCCTCGACCACGATGGAGGCGCTCAGTGGCCTCAGGCCATTTTTCGAGGCATTCGTGGATGTCCCGATCGGTGAGGCGGGTGAGACCTATGGTTCGCAGATCACTGACGTTTATCCTCAGCTCAAAGACGGCATGAACCACATTCATCACGCGGGGAACTCTTCCGGTGTGGTGGACGGTGCGGCCGCTCTTCTTCTCGCGTCAGAGGACTACGCGTCGAGCAGCGGCCTGACGCCCCGTGCACGGATCGTGGCGACCGCGAATATGGGTGATTGTCCGACACTGATGCTGAACGCACCGGTCCCATCTGCGCAAAAGGCGCTGCGGATCGCGGGTCTCACAGTCGATGACATCGATGTTTTCGAGATCAACGAGGCCTTCGCCGTTGTTGCTGAGAAATTCATTCGTGACCTGAATCTCGATCGCGAAAAGGTCAACATCAATGGCGGCGCCATCGCCCTTGGTCACCCGATCGGTGCGACAGGCTCGATCCTGATTGGCACCGCCCTCGATGAGCTTGAGCGGTCAGGTGGCCGCTATGCGCTGATCACGATGTGCGCAGCAGGCGGCATGGCCCCCGCTGTCATCATCGAACGACTTTGAACAATTCGTAGACTGTAGGAATACGACCATGGAACTGAACTCATCCCTCTCGGCCGTCATCACCGGCGGCGCATCCGGCCTCGGCGCCGCGACCGCTCGCCGCCTCGCTGAACAAGGCGTGCGTGTGGCGCTCTTTGATCTCAACGAAGAGAAAGGCGAGGCGTTGGCGAAAGAGCTCGACGGCGTTTTCTGCCACGTCAACGTGACCTCGGACGAAAGTGTCGACGCTGGTTTCGCCAAAGCGCGCGAAGCAATCGGACAAGAGCGTGTCCTGATCAATTGCGCAGGCATCGGCAACGCGATCAAGACCGCAAGCCGGGACAAGAAAACCGGGGAGATTTCCCATTTTCCCGCCGACTCCTTTGATTTCATCATCCAAATCAATCTGGTGGGGACATTCCGCTGTATCGCCAAATCGGCGGCGGGCATGATGACCCTCGACCCGATCGATGGCGAACGCGGCGCGATCGTGAACACCGCTTCTGTTGCTGCTGAAGACGGACAAATCGGCCAAGCGAGCTACTCGGCATCGAAAGCTGGTGTTGTGGGTATGACCTTGCCGATTGCGCGGGACCTCGCGCGCGAATTCATCCGGGTCAACACGATCTTGCCTGGCATCTTTGACACCCCGCTGCTCGCTGGCCTGCCAGAGCCCGCGTACCAGGCGCTGTGCGCATCAGTGCCCAACCCGGCGCGTCTCGGCCAGCCAGATGAGTTTGCGCGCTTCGCGCTCGAGCTTTGCCGCAACCCTTACATCAATGGCGAGGATATCCGCCTCGATGGTGCCATCCGCATGGCGCCGCGCTAAACGAAGGGGTCTGGCGTTATGGCGGGTCCGCTGAACGGTCTACGGATTATTGAGTTCGCCGGTATTGGTCCGGGCCCGTTCTGCGGCATGATGCTTGCGGATCACGGTGCTGAGGTGATCCGCATCGACCGTATTGGTGCCTTTACGGCGCCGACGGATCCGCTTCTTCGCTCCCGCAAGTCGATCGCCATCAACACCAGAACGCCTGAGGGTGTGGCCCTCGCCAAGGATCTTGTGAAGACCGCTGACGGCATCATCGAAGGCTTTCGTCCTGGTGTGATGGAACGGCTTGGCCTCGGTCCTGACGACCTCTTGGCTGTCAATCCAAAGCTTGTCTACGGACGGATGACCGGCTGGGGTCAAACAGGGCCCTATGCTCCTTATGCGGGTCACGACATCAACTACATCGCACTTTCTGGCTCGCTCCATGCCTCCGGGCGGGCAGGGGAGAAGCCAACTCCCGCCTGCAACTTCGTCGGTGACTTTGGCGGCGGCGCGATGATGCTCGCCTTTGGGATAGTCAGTGCACTGCTCTCTGTGAAGAATGGCGCTGATGGGCAAGTCATCGACTGTGCGATGACGGATGGCTCTGCGCTGCTGGCGAGCATGATTTACGGGTTCAAGGACGCTGGTTTCTGGACGGATCAGCGCGGCGACAATGTTATCGATACGGGCGCCCATTTCTATGACACTTATGAAACGAGCGACGGTCGCCATATCGCTCTCGGCGCGATCGAGCCTCAGTTCTATGCAGAGTTCCGTGAACGCGTGGGCCTCGATGATCCTGCCTACGATCAGCAGATGGACAAAGAGAATTGGCCGGCGCTGAAGGACAAGTTGGCAGATGTCTTCCGTACCAAGACGCGTGATGAATGGTGCGCGATCTTGGAGCATACGGATGCGTGCTTTGCCCCGGTCTTGTCGCTTGAGGAGGCGCCCCAACACCCCCACAATGTGGAGCGCGAGACCTTCACAAAGGTCGGCCCGTTCGTTCAACCCGCGCCAGCGCCGCGCTACTCAGGAACGATGACCAGTGCGCCGACACCTCCGCCGACCACGGGGTCCGACAGTGAGGCGCTGTTGGCTGAGCTTGGGCAAAGCGATGCGTATCAGGATTATAAGGATCGCGGGATCATTGGATGATCTCGCCACACCATCAAAACCGGAGCTTCTCCTATGCTGCCACTCGTAAGTGAGACATTTCAGGACGACGACGGCGCCCCGGCCGAGCCCAAGTTCGACCGTAAGTACAATTTTGACCTGACGTTTGATCTGTCATCGAACAAAGAGTTCATGAAGGGTCAGCCCTTCGATATGTTCAAGGCGATGCGGGAAGAGGCGCCGGTTTGTTGGTGTCCGGAGCCTTACGCGGGTGAGCGGAAGGGCCCAGGTTTTTGGGCCGTGACGCGCTATCACGATGTGAAAGCGATTGAACTCGCCACCGAGACGTTCTCGTCCCAACGTGGCGGCATCAACTTGAGCTATGGCGATCCTGCGACGCGCCATCCGCTTTTGTTGCCGGCCAGCCTCAACACCATGATCACGCTCGATCAGCCGCATCACCTGCCGCTCCGCCGCGAGCACATGCCCTTCTTCACACCGAAATATGTTGCTGAGCTGAAGGACCGTGTGGAGACGGAGATCGATAGTCTTCTCGATAAGATGGAGGATGCAGGTCCCGAACTCGATATGGTGAAGCATTTCTCTGCTGAGCTGCCGCTCTTCACGCTGTGTGAGATGTTGGGCGTGCCGGAGGCCGATCGGCCGAAGCTCGTCAGCTGGATGCACCACCTTGAACTCGCATCAGAGACCATGGCGCAGAAGAGCTTGGGCGAAGTCGATCCCGCTATGATCATGACGTTTATGGCCGCGATTCAGGAAATGTTCGACTACGGACGGGAAATCCTCGCTGATCGTCGGGCCAACCCGCGGGAAGACCTCCTGACAGCGATTGCCAAAGCGACGTTGGAGGGTGACGAACTGCCTGTTGAGTATCTCGACGGATCCTGGCTCCTCATTGTCTTTGCAGGGAACGATACGACGAGGAACTCTCTCTCTGGCACGATCAAGGCGCTGACCGATTTTCCCGAGCAAAAGGCGAAGCTCCTCGAAAACCCTGACCTCATTGCCAACATGACTCATGAGGCCATCCGCTTTGTCTCGCCGGTCATCTATATGAGGCGGACTGCGACCGAAGACTGCGAAGTGGCTGGTCAGAAGATCGCGGAGGGGGAGAAGGTCGTGATGTATTACGGCGCCGCCAACCGTGACGAAGAGGTGTTCGCCAATGCGGACGCTTTTGATGTCGAGCGTCAAAACGCGAAGGACCACATCGCCTTCGGCATTGGGCCCCATGTGTGTCTCGGCCAACGCGTTGCGAATATGCAGCTTGAGGCCGCTTACCGGAAGATCCTTGCGCGGTTCCCGGACATTCGGTGGACGGGTGATATGCAGATTGCACCAAACAACTTCGTGCACGCTATTTCGTCGCTGACCGTCTCGCTTAACGGTTAAGCGGCGATACCCCGCATGATGATGTCGACGACCTGTTCGACATTCTGCTCGTGCTGTTTCTTGCTGAGGCGAGAAACACCGAGCCCGGATTTCAGGACATAGCGGTGGCCATAGATGTGGCTCGCTGACCCCACGACTTGAAAGTAAAACGACCAGGACTCGATCGGTCGGAAGACGCCCGCTGCGACCCCGTCTTCCAGGATGGTCGATTGCGCCTCCGAAATTGGCTTGATGAACTCATTGGCCAGCCGCTCGACATTCTCTGGCAGCGCCTCGCGTGACATCTTCTGGACGAGGCGGTTGAGATAGGGGTGGCTGTGATAGGTCTCGACCAGACCGCGGATATGAAGCCGCATTTTCTCTTCCGGGGACCTGTCAGACTGCACAAGGCGCTCCAGCCGCCGGAGACCAGTCTCAAAGTCTTGTTCCAAGACGGCCATCAGTAGGCCTTCTTTGCTGCCGAAATAGTACTTGATGAGAGCTGAGTTGGCGCCCGCTGTTCGGCCGATTTCGGCCAAGGAGATGTCGAGCGTGTCTTTTTCGCTCATCAAGCTGGCCGCTGCGACAATCAGTGATTGCCGCGTGTCATTGGGCTTCCTTTCGGCACGTGCCTGCTTCATGACCTGGATCTCCCAGCCAGCCGCACGGTAGGTTTTGCAACGCTTTCACTCACGGGGACGATGGTAACCGTGCCTGCGCGCCGGGGCTAGTGTGCTTAACTGATTAATTAACGTGCTCTGGCCTTGCCAGCCCCGCGGCGCCCCCGGCGTGACAGAATCTGCTCCTCCTTCATGGCGTAACGCACGAACCCACTGCATCATCTTGTGCAGTGCGAGGAGATTCTCTAGAAGCTGGCGAGCAGTGCGCGGGCAACGGCGACCTTGATGTGGCGCCCCCGTTTAGATCAGCGCGGCTGCACGCCCGGTCAAAGTCCAGGGAATAGAACAATGGCTGACATGCTCCGCTTTGTGGATCAGGAGCGTCATCCGCCAGAGAAACGTCCGGCGGATGAACGTGCTCGCGATTTTCGCGAGATTGATGATGGTTTCCAGGAAGCCGCCGCGAAGGTGCAGGCCTCGCGGTGCTCGCAATGCGGTGTGCCCTTTTGCTCGTCCGGTTGTCCGCTCGGGAACCATGTTCCCGACTGGCTTCGTCTGGCCGCGGAAGGTGAGTTCAAAGAAGCTTACGCTGTCTCGGCCAGCACCTCGACGATGCCCGAGATTTGCGGCCGCATCTGTCCGCAAGACCGGCTATGCGAAGGCTCTTGCGTGATTGAGCAGTCCGGGCACGGAACGGTCACCATCGGCGCTATTGAGAAGACAATCACCGACCGGGCTTGGGACGAGGGATGGGTCGAGCCGATCACGCCGGATCAGGAGCGTTCTGAGAGCGTCGCCATCATCGGCGCAGGTCCGGCTGGTATGGCAGCAGCAGATCATCTGCGGGCAGAGGGGTACCAGGTCACGATCTATGATCGTTACGACCGTGCCGGGGGGCTTCTCACTTACGGTATTCCGGGCTTTAAGCTTGAAAAGGACGTCGTCGGACGGCGCGTCAAGCGCTTGGCAGATGCTGGTGTCACCTTCGTGCAGAACGCCGATGTCGGGGGCTCTACGCCCTTCGCTGACATCCGGAGCAAGCACGACGCTGTCTTGATTGCCACGGGTGTTTATAAGGCTCGCCCGCTTCCGGCGCCATGCGAGCCTGGTCAGGTCATCCCGGCGCTCGACTATCTGACGGCATCGAACCGCAAGGGTTTCGGCGACGATGTGCCCGAGTTCGACAGCGGTGCTCTTGATGCGGACGGAAAGCGCGTTGTGGTTATCGGCGGCGGTGATACGGCGATGGACTGCGTACGCACAGCCGTGCGCCAGGGCGCCAAAGAGGTGACATGCCTTTACCGCCGGGACCGTGCAAATATGCCGGGATCCGCACGCGAGGTGGCGCATGCTGAGGAAGAGGGTGTCACTTTCCGTTGGCTCTCAAACCCCAAATCGGTCAGCAAGCAGGGCGAAGCGCTTGGCGTGAATGTCGCGCGCATGCGCCTGGGTCCAAAGGATCGCACAGGTCGTCAGCAGCCCGAGGAAGTGGCGGGTGGCGAGGCGCTCCTCTCGGCCGATCTTGTGATTGCGGCCTTGGGTTTCGAGCCAGAAGATATCGTCACCGCGTTCGGCGTGCCCACGCTTGAGGTTTCGCGTTGGGGCACGCTGCGGGTCAATGGCCACACGTTTGAGACGGCGGAGCCCGGCGTTTTCGCCGCGGGCGATATCATTCGCGGCGCAAGCCTTGTGGTTTGGGCCGTGCATGACGGGCAGAAGGCGGCCGCTGGCATTCACACCTATTTGCAAAGCCGCGGTGCTGATCAGGCAGACGCCGCGCAGGCACTTCAATCGGTAAACGCATGACTTCTACGCTTCTCTCCCGCGACGACCTTGAGTCCCGCGGACTTTATCGGCGTGCTGATGAGCACGATGCTTGCGGTGTTGGTGTTGTCGCCGCGCTCGACGGTAAGCCGCGCCGCGAGGTTGTGACCAAGGCGATCGCGGCCCTGAACAATGTCTGGCACCGCGGCGCGCTCGCCTCAGACGGGAAGACGGGCGACGGCGCGGGCCTTCGCACCGGTGTGCCGCAAGAGTTTTTCCGCGCATGCGTCCGCGCGGCAGGCCATGAACCTGGCGAGCGCGCCATCGGTGTTGGGATGATCTTCCTTCCGCGCACCGATTTTGCGGCCCAGGATCGCGCAAGAGCCATCATTGAAGCTGAGGTTCTTTCGTTTGGCCTGGGTCTTTATGGTTGGCGACAGGTGCCGATTGACGAGACCGTGATCGGCGATCAAGCGCGTGAGGCGCGTCCCGAGATTGAGCAGGTCCTCTTTTTTGATCCTCAAGACCGGTCCTCGGCTGAGGTGGCGCGTCACCTTTTCATCGTCCGCCGCCGGATTGAAAATCGTCTGCAGGCCGAGCGTCTTTCGGATGCCTATATCTGTTCGTTGTCGATGGAAGACGTCATTTATAAGGGCATGTTCCGTGCCCAGGATATCGATGCCTTCTATCACGACCTCCAGGACGAAACGTTCAGTTCCGCCTTTGCCATTTTCCACCAGCGCTATTCGACGAACACATTCCCCGAATGGCGCTTGGCGCAACCCTTCCGCATGTTGGCCCATAACGGTGAAATCAATACCGTGCGCGGCAACATTCGTTGGATGGAGAGCCACGAGCCGGAGATGGCGAGCCGCGCCTTCGGTCTGCACGATGATGATGTGAAGCCGGTTATCCTTCCGGGTGCGTCGGACAGTGCGGCACTTGACGGGGTGTTCGAGCTGCTTGTGCGCGCGGGCCGCAGCGCACCGATGGCCAAAGCGCTCCTCATGCCAGAGGCGTGGTCCAAGCGCGGTGATGTGATGAAGCCTGAGGTCCGGGCGCTCTATGAATACTGCAACGCGGTGATGGAGCCCTGGGACGGTCCGGCTGCCATTTGCGCGTTTGATGGCCGCTATGTGATTGCGGGGCTCGATCGAAACGGTTTGCGCCCGCTCCGTTATGCTCTGACAGCGGACGGTCTTCTCGCTGTTGGTTCAGAGACGGGGATGTGCCCGCTCAACGACAAGCAGGTGACGGTTCGCGGCGCTGTGGCGGCTGGCGGCATCATCGCCGCTGACTTGGACGAAGGAAGGTTTCTCGACCAGGACGACGTCATCGGCTCACTGGTTGAGGCGCACCCGTACCAAAAGTGGCTTGGCAATGTGAAGCAGCTCGATCCTATCATTGGACCGGGTGCTGAGGAACGCCTTTTTGATGCTGAGGCGCTGCGCCGGCGACAGCTTGGCGCGGGACTCACGCGCGAGGATCTTGATCTCATCCTCAAGCCGATGGCCGTTGACGGCAAAGAGGCTATCGGCTCCATGGGCGACGACACGCCGTTGGCGGTTCTTTCGGACCAGTACCGCCCACTGCCGCATTTCTTCCGTCAGCGTTTTAGCCAGGTGACCAACCCGCCGATCGACCCCTTGCGGGAAGGTCGTGTGATGAGCCTCAAGACGCGGTTTAAGAACCTCGGCAATATTCTGGCTGAGGATGAAACGCAGACGGATGTGTTTGTCCTCGACGGACCGATCCTCACCAACGGCATGCTGGAGCGCCTATCGGTGGAGCTCGGTGGTCAGGGCGCAGCGATCGATTGTTCGATCATGCGCAGTGCCCTGACGGAGCCTGCAGGCGCCGCCCTTCAAACTCGCCTCCAGGATATCGTGACGGAGGCGCTGTCTGCGGTTCGCTCTGGTTCCAGCCACCTCGTTCTCACCGATGAGCATCAGGGCGCTGATCGCATGGGTGTGCCTATGGTGTTGGCCGTGGCGGCGGTTCACTCGGCGCTTGTGACCCATCAGCTGCGCTCCAAATGCTCGATCACGGCGCGGGCTGCCGAATGTCTCGATAGCCATTATGCGGCGGTCCTTATTGGTGTCGGCGCGACGGCGGTGAACCCCTACCTCGCCCTTGATACGATTGCGGCGCAGCAGGCAGATGGTCTTTACGGTGATGAACAGATCGGCCCGTTGACCCTGCGCTATAAGAAGGCGGTCGAGGACGGCCTTCTCAAGATCCTCTCGAAGATGGGTGTCTCCGTTCTCTCCGCTTACCGCGGTGGGTGCAACTTTGAGGTGCTGGGCCTCTCGCGCAGTCTCGTGGACCAGTTCCTGCCTGGCGCGTCGTCCAGGCTGTCCGGCTTAGGCCTCAGCGGTATCGAACAGATGCTTGCCAGTGTCCATGCGCGTGCTTGGGATGATCGTGTAGAAGCGCTGCCGGTTGGCAGTTTCTACCGTGTCCGGAGCGGCGGTGAACGTCATGCTTATGAAGCCGACATGATCCGTGAGCTTCAGAATGCTGTGCGGAACGATGACCAAGACGCCTATCGGCGCTTCGTCGAAGCATCGAAAGGCGCAGGGCAAGTCAGTCTTCGCGACCTTCTAACCTTCCGTGAGGGGCGGGCGATTCCGCTCGACCAAGTGGAGAGTGTCAACGCTATCCGCCAACGCTTCCTCACCCCAGGCATGTCGCTCGGTGCCCTCTCGCCTGAGGCCCACGGTGCGCTGAACGTCGCGATGAACAGGATCGGCGCCAAGTCGGTGTCCGGCGAAGGCGGGGAAGACCCGGCGCGGTACACCCCGCTACCCAATGGCGACAACATGAACTCCGTGGTCAAGCAGGTCGCCTCCGGCCGGTTTGGTGTCAGTGCGGAGTATCTCAATCAATGCCGTGAGATCGAGATCAAAGTTGCCCAGGGCGCAAAGCCCGGCGAGGGCGGGCAGCTGCCTGGTTTTAAGGTGACGGAGTTCGTCGCGAAGATGCGGCACTCCACACCAGGCGTTACGCTGATCTCGCCGCCGCCGCACCACGATATCTATTCGATCGAGGATTTGGCCCAGCTGATCTTCGACCTGAAACAAGTGAACCCCATCGCGCGCGTATGCGTGAAGCTCGTATCCTCCGCAGGCGTCGGGACGATCGCTGCTGGAGTTGCCAAGGCGAAAGCGGACGTCATCCTCATCTCAGGCAATGTCGGCGGCACCGGCGCAAGCCCCCAGACCTCGATCAAATTCGCCGGCAGCCCATGGGAGCTTGGCCTTGCTGAGGTCAATCAAGTGCTTTCGCTCAACCGGTTGCGCGAGTCGGTCACCTTACGGACGGATGGCGGTATCAAGACAGGCCGTGATGTTGTGATCGCCGCTATGCTGGGCGCGGAGGAGTATGGCATCGGCACACTGTCGCTCGTCGCGATGGGCTGCCTCATGGTGCGTCAGTGCCACTCAAACACTTGCCCCGTGGGCGTTTGCACCCAAGATCCTCGTTTGCGTGACCGGTTCACCGGCACTGCGGACCATGTCGTCAACCTCATGACCTTCATCGCGGAAGAGACGCGCGAGATTCTCGCATCGATTGGCGCAAGGTCGCTTGAGGATGTGATCGGCCGTGCTGACCTCCTGCGCCAGCAAAGCCGCGGGTCAGAGCTTCTTGATGACTTCGATCTCGGTCCGCTTCTCGTACGCGCCGAGGTCGGCACGCGCCCACCGCGCAGCACACGGACGGGTAGGAACGAGGTTGATCCGACCTTGGACCAGCAGATCCTGGCCGACGCGGCCCCGGTGTGGGAACGGCGTGAGAAGATGCAGCTCACCTACACTGTGCGGAATACGCATAGGGCGGTGGGGACACGGACGTCTGGTGAGATCGTCCGCCGGTTTGGTGCGCACAGCCTTCCTGCGGGGCATCTCTGCCTCCGCCTCAAGGGCTCGGCAGGCCAGTCTCTCGGTGCGTTCGGAGCCACGGGTCTGCGGATTGAGCTGGTGGGTGATGCCAATGACTATGTCGGCAAGGGCCTGTCGGGTGCGGAGATTATCGTCACCCCGCCAACGCGCGAGGCGCTGACGGCTCCGGCTGTTGTGGGCAACACGTGCCTTTATGGCGCGACCGCGGGTTCCTTGTTCGCAGCAGGTTCCGCAGGCGAACGGTTTGCGGTGCGCAACTCTGGCGCCACGGCAGTCATCGAGGGCTGCGGCACCAATGGCTGCGAGTACATGACCGGCGGTGAGGTTTTGGTCCTCGGTCCGGTGGGCGACAACTTCGCGGCCGGTATGACGGGCGGCCTCGCCTTCGTCTTGGACGAGGACGATAGGCTGCCAGAACGGCTCAATCCTGAGCATGTCGAGCTCTCAGCCTTGGGTGACCTCGCAGAGGAGTGCCACGAGCTCGTGGCCCGCCATCATGCCGCGACGGGATCGGTGATCGCTGAAGCGCTGCTCGCCGATTGGGAAGAAAAACGACAATATTTCAAAGTGGTGGCGCCCAAAGGCTGGCGTTCCAGGCGTCAGGGTGATACCCGCGCCGCGGGTTGAACCTTTTCCTTCCCCTGAGCGTAAATTAGTGGCAATCTCCTGCCAGTTTCTCGGCGCGCTTGCCGCGCTGACCCCGCACTCGCGTCGCTATGCCGGTCGTGAGACCGGCTTCGTGAGATTGGACGTGCGTGATGTTAGAAGGCTTGGTGCAGACCGAAGGCGAACCTGAACGCGATGGGCGTCGGCGACGCGGTCAGGCCAATCGTGACGCTATCGTTCGTGCTATGATGGATCTTGTGGAGGCCGGGGAAACCACCCCGAACGCCGCCAAGGTGGCTGACCTTGCGGGCGTCGGTCTGAGGACCGTCTATCGGCATTTTGATGATATGGACTCCCTCTACCGAGAGATGTCCCGTCTTGTCCGCAAAGATCTAGAGCCTGTGATCGCCGGAGATTTCGAGGGGGCGAATGTCCACGAACGGCTTGACCATCTCGTCCGCCGACGAGTGGCCGCGTACGAATTGGTGATGCCCACCAAGATCGCTGCCAATATCCGCCGCTTCTCGTCCGATTTCATCATGTCGGACTATCATGATGGCCTTCGCTTGGAAGAGTGCGGCTTACGCTTGGCATTGTCAGTTGTCGACAATGTAGACGACGAGCTTTTTGAAAGCCTCCGTGTGGTGACCAGTTTTCAGTGCTGGCGGGGCCTTCGTCTCGACCAAGAGCTTTCCGTCGAGGCAGCAGGCGCCGTGATGCGGCGCCTGGTAAAGTCGCTGACCCGCGACCTTTAGGCGTTAAGCTCCGTGCTGCGCGGCGCGCCCCATACTTCCATGTTGTCCTCACGCAGCACCGGACGCGACGTCCGGCGTGTGAGCATGGGGGTCAGTCCTGCGTCGGCGAACAGCTTGTCTACGATCTCACGATCGGGTCCTTCGGTTGACGCGTAGGCGATCTGCAAGCGTTCCAAGAGCCAGAGCCGATAGGGCATGATCACGCTGCTGATGGTCTGACCACGCCATTCATACTCCGCAAAGCCCAGGCCTCGCTTAGAGCGCTTGTCGACACCGCTTTCACCTACACCAAGATCCGGGCGCTCGGCCAACCACCCTTCGGTGAAGTCAATATGCGCTATGATTTCAGCGAGATACTCATCTCTGATATAGACCAAGAGCGCGGTGAGCGTCGCTGGCGGGTTCTCAAGATCGACCAAGGTCTCTCCCAAACGGTGACCAGGATGGGCCAACCGTTCCGTCCAGCGATAAACCTCGTGGGCCTCGTTCTTCATGATCATCGACGGAACAGGGTCCCGGCCCAGGTGGGGGAAGAGCGGACCGTAGAGCCCTTCGTCGCCAATCGTGGGGTGATCGCCGAGAAGGAAGGGATGATCCTTAAGGTGCGCATTGAAGAGGCTTAAAAACTCCTTATACGCCGTTTCAATCGTTGGAACGGTGTCGTCGTTGACGCCGAAGGCTGTCTTCGCCGCCCGCATGCGTCCGCTTGCTTTCAGGAAAAACCCTTCCCACGCCTCATTGTCCCGCGGGATCGGAACGCCCTCCATGAACCCCTCGCGAATGTAGGCCAGGTTCTGGTCGTCAAAGTTCCAGCGGTAGTGCATGGCGGGCCGCAATAGGCCTTCTGAACCGAAGAGGGCAAAAAGGTGCGCGATAACGGCATGGCTCTGCGATGTCGGCACCACGGGATAATCGTTCGGGTGCCGCTCTTCTAAGCGGTCGATGATCTCAGAGCCGTCCTGCCAGACCTCGCCCTCCGGCGTGACCAGCACCGGGATGATGAACCGACCGATTTTCGGGATGATTTCCGACGTAAACGAAGGGTCGGCCGCTATCCGCTCTTCAAAAGCGATCCGGCGACGGATGAGATAGGCGCGGACTTTGCCGGTGTAGAGAGACAGCGGCATGCCGTACAAGATGTAGGGGGCGTTCGTCATGGGAGGGGTCCTCATCGCGGCACGCCAACGCGGCCTCTTTTCGCTCCTGTTTTCGTACCGTTGAGAAGTGACACGATCAATGCCAAAAGACGCTCTCCAGATGAAGGAGCGAGGATGCGCAGGCATTTGATCATCGGCGGTGGAGCGGCGCTTCTCTATCTTCTCTTTCTGCTCTGGTACGGACCTATCCCCGATCCCCTGACCGAAGCTGAGGTCGAGGCGTTCATCGCGATGAGAAACGCCCAGGAGATCACGCCGGAGGAGGCTAGCCGCACCGAGGACCTGCGTCAGTTCTTGCTCGAAGATGACGGTCGTGGCTTCTTCATGGTCAATCTCGTGACGTTGCGAGATGTCCCGCTTCAGCTTGACGGCTTTGATCCAGACGCATCCGCAGGCGACCTGATGGCCCAGTATTTTCAAGGGTATATGGCGAGGCAGTTCCTGAGCCGTGCAGGGTGGCTCGTGGTCCAGGGCCCCTCTTATGCGGGACCCGTGGAGCTTTGGAATGCTGAGGAGCGCCAGTGGGCGTTCTTCGCCGTCGTGCGCTACCGCAGCCGCCGCGACCTCATGGAAATCGTTGCGGATCCCCGCTTTTCGGAGGCCCATCCCTATAAATTCGCCGCGGTGGAGGCGACGAGCGCTTTTCCCGCGGCACCTGGGCTGGTGATCGGGCCACGGCTGGTGGTGCTGCTGATCATTCTCGTCATGGCCTTGCTGGCCGACAAGGTCTGGCCCAAACGAATGGCATAGAGAGCGCAAATGCGCATCACATTTTGGAGGACCGCCCCATGCTGACCGAACTCTTGGTGAAGAAAGACGCGATTGGCGATGTCGAACTGCGAGAGCGGCCGATGCCTGAGATCACCGACGGCGAAGTCCTGGTTGAGGTCGAAAGCTATGGCCTCACGGCGAACAACGTCACCTATGCGGTGACCGGCGACATGATCGGCTATTGGCGGTTCTACCCTGTTGAGGGCGCCGAGGGCCGCGGCGTGGTGCCGGTTTGGGGTTACGGCAAAGTGGTCAGTTCCAAGACGGATCAAATGGCTGTTGGCGAGCGGATTTATGGCTTCTTTCCCATGGCCAGCCACGCCGTCTTGCAGCCTCGCCGCAAAACTGGCGCGGTGAAATGCATGGCCGCCCATCGGGCTGAGTTGCCCGCAGTTTACAACAACTATCAGCTGGTGGCGGAAGAGCCTGACATCCTTCAGGGTAAGGAAGATGAGCGGCAGGTTCTGTTCCCGCTCTTCGGCACGTCCTATGTCATTTATGACTGGCTGATCGATAACGACTTTTTCGGCGCAAAGCAGATCGTGGTGGGCAGCGCGTCGTCTAAGACAGGCTTTGGCGTCGGCGCCGTCCTCAACCAGCATGATGGCGACCGTCCAAAGTCCTATGGCCTCACCTCTCCGCGCAACCTTAATTTTGTCAAAGCACTGAACACTTTTGACGAGCAACTGACTTACGATCAGATCACCTCGCTGCCCCAGGTCTCGACCGCTTTTGTCGATATGTCGGGCAACGCCGAGGTGATCACGGCCATCCACAATCACCTCGGTGACAACGTTGTGGTGAGTTCGATTGTCGGCGCCACCCATTGGGAGGCCCCGCGGCAGCGTGAGCCTCTTCCTGGTGCTCAGCCCACGATGTTCTTTGCCCCGTCGCAGATCGCGAAGCGTGAGAAAGATTTCGGGCCAGGCGTCGTCATGGGACGTGCGGCCGTCGCTTGGGCCAAGGCCGCCGAGGGCCTCCAGGGGATCTTCGAGTACGATCACATCTCCGGTGCGGAGGGCGCCGCCGCCGCTTGGCGGGACACCGTGAACGGCAAGGTCAACCCATCGCGCGGCCTGGTCGTCGATTTTGCAAAGGCGTCCTGATATGACGTACACATTCTATACGTTCCCGAAAGCACCGAGCCCTCGCCGTGCAGAGATCATCCTGATCGAGAAGGGTGTCGAGTATGACGAGGTCGTTGTCGACCTTTCGACCGGTGAGCATCTTGGCGAAGAGTATCGCGCGATCAACCCGAGCTGCACGGTTCCTGCTCTGAAGATTGAAGACGGAACGGTCCTGACCGACAATGCAGGCATTCTCGCTTATCTCGATGCGGCGTATCCAGAGCGTCCGCTTTTGGGCTCCAACCCCGCCGAGAAGGCTGCGGTGGCATCCTGGTGCGCCAAGGTGGAGTTCGACGGCCTCCTCGGTGTCGCTGAGGCTCTTCGCAACACCGCACCGCGGATGAAGGGACGCGCCCTGACGGGTCCCGTCTCCTATGACCAGATCCCGGAGTTGGCGGAGCGCGGCGTGAAACGGGTTGGGGTCTTTTGGGAGGTCCTGAACAAAGCGCTGGAGGGCCGCGATTATCTTGCCACTGATGAGTTCTCAGCGGCTGACATCGTTGCCGTCGTCGCGGTTGATTTCTCGAAAGTCGTGAAGGCACGGCCGCCTGAGGAGATGACCAACATCTGGCGCTGGCGCGAAAAACTGAATGAACGGCCGAGTATCTCAAAAACCACGCCCTGACGGCTGGCCACGCCTTCTGTCGTTGACCTCCTGCTATATTATGGCACAGATTGTGTCATAATATAAAGAAGCCTGGCGAGGACGCAAATCTGCGTCTCGCTCGGCCCTGATGGAGGACCCGGCATGGAAGTTATCAACGAGCTGCACCCCAGCGATCCCAAGCAGATTGAACAGATGGCTGAGGAGGGGCCGGCCGGTCCCATCTTCATGGTCAACCTTCTCCGTTTCAAAGAGAAGGCGGAGTATGAAGACGGTCGGGCTACGGATCTTACAGGCCGTGAAGCCTACAACCTCTATGCCAAAGAGGTGGTGAAGCTGATCCAAGAGTTTGATGGAAAGATCGTCTTTGCTGGTGACGTCACCTTCCTGGCCCTGGGGCAGGTGGAAGAGATGTGGCATGAGGTGGCGATCGCGACCTATCCCAACCGCAATGCACTTTTTCGCATGGCCACCTCACAAAAGTGGCAGGACATCGCCGTACACCGCACGGCAGGGCTTGACGGGCAACTCAATATCGAGACCGTGCTGCCGCCGCACGCTATGGGCCAGTCGTGAAAATCGTCCGCATCGCTGCAGTCATGGCGGGAGCGGTTGTGCTTGGCGCTGTCCTGGTGAAGGCCAATCAGCGCAGCATCGGCCTGGCGCTGTTTGAGCGCATGGCGGCGCAGCGCATGGCAACATCCGTGCTCGGTGACTTACCAGATGGCCTTCATGTTGCCGTCTGCGGATCATCTTCGCCCTTGCCAGGGCCTGGTCGCGCCGGTCCGTGTCTGCTCGTTCATGCAGGAGAGACGACTGTCGTGGTTGATGTCGGAGGCGGCAGCCCTCGCCAAATCGGCGTCATGGGCATCGACTCTGGTGATATTGACGCGATTCTTCTCACCCATCTGCATTCAGATCATATCGATGGCCTCGGCGAGCTGCTGCTACAGTCGTGGGCGGGTGGTCGCCGTCAAACACCGATGCCCGTTCATGGTCCTGTTGGGACGGCCCAGGTCGTGGAGGGGTTCAACCTCGCATACGCGGTCGATGCGACTTACCGCATCGCGCACCATGGTGAGACTGCCATTCCGCCAGCCGGCTTTGGCGGGGTGGCCACGGAATTTATAGTGGAGGCGGACGAGTCTCAGATCGTCTTTGAGTCCGGCGGTTTAACCGTGACCGCGTTCGCGGTGGACCATGAACCGGTGGAGCATGCCGTCGCCTTTCGTTTTGACTATAAGGGCCGCAGGGTCACGATAAGTGGCGATACGGCGTATAACAACAATATGATTGAGGCAGCCCGAGACGCGGACCTCCTCATTCACGATGGCCTCCAGCAGGACCTCGTCTCGATTTTGGAAGCGACCGCAGCGGCGAACGGCAATGAGCAGGTTGCGATCATCACCCATGATATCCCCGACTACCACGCGACGCCTGAAGAGGCAGCGCAGATGGCCACCGAGGCGGGCGCAGGGTACCTTGCGTTCTACCACCTTATCCCGCCGCCACCGGTTCGTTTTCTGTACCCGGCTTATCTCGGCGACGCGCCAAAGCACTTTGACGGCCCGATCACCGTTACCGAAGACGGCATGCTGTTCAGCCTACCGATCGGAAGCGACAGCGTGCAACTGACGCGGCTCTTCTGACGTCTGGTTGGCGGCGTCAGTTCGGCCAGATGATGTATTCGTCTTCGGTAACGTCGATCTGCTCATCAATGGTTTTGTCGACAGAGATCACGCCTTCGATTTGGTGGGCGTAGAGAGGTTCGCCTCCCGCCCTACTGTGCTCTTCAATCATAGCGGTAAGTTCAACCACCTTCTCTGGGTACTGACCAGCGACGTTCACCTGCTCGGTTGGATCATCAGCGAGGTTGAAGAGATGGACACTGTCTGGCCGCGCGTCGAGCTGCAGTTTCCAGTCACCGGCCCGCACCACGCGGTACCAGGCCGACTGAAAGAAGATGGCTTCATGCGGTGCGTCGTCGGTTTCACCGCGCGCCAGAGGCAGAAGATCAACGCCGTCAATCTCGACATCGGGGAGGGGGGCACCCGCTGCGGCGGCCAGGGTCGGCATAAGATCGATATGGCTGACCGGTGCCGTTACCGTTGTGTCTGCTCCGATCTCACCGGGCCAGGTCATGAACATCGGTACACGGATCCCGCCCTCGAAAAAGGTGAGCTTATAGCCACGATAAGGCGCATTGACGTCGGGAATACCGAGATAGCCTGCGCCGCCATTGTCAGAGCTGAACACAATAAGGGTGTTGTCCGAGAGGCCCTGCTCATCAAGCGCGTCAAGGACGCGGCCAACGCTCCGGTCCAGCGACAGCATCATGCCCGCATAGACCCGCTCGTCATGGTCCTCGATATGGGCCAATGCTTCGTAGTCTTCCTTTCGTGCCTGCAGCGGTGTGTGGACAGCCCAATGGGCCAGATAGAGGAAGAAGGGACGGTTCTTGTTGGCCTCAATGACGTCGATGGCTTCGTCCGTCCACCAATCGGTGAGATATCCGCCAGGTTCAAACCACTCACCATTGTTGAACTGTGCAGCATACTCCATTGAGGCCCACAGGAACTGGTCGATGGGATCGAAGTCGAGCTTAGCGTTGACAACGCCAGGATCATCTTCGGGGAGGAACAGGCCACTTGCCATCAGGAGGCTTTCATCAAAGCCCTGACTGTTTGGTCTGAATTCACCCTCGCGACCCATATGCCACTTCCCGATATGCACGGTGTGATAGCCAGCATCCTGAAGAACCTCGGCGATCGTGATCTCAGATCCGGGAAGGCCCTGAAGCTCGTAGGGAAGGGTGACACCGTCTTTGTTGACGTTGATCCTCGGACGCCCCCGGCGGTTGCGGTTGGCGATCGTCGCAATGATGGGCGACATGCGGCCTGGCGTCGGGGTGAACTCAAACCCGGTCCGTGTGGGATAGCGCCCGGTCATCAGCATACCCCGTGACGGCGCGCAGCTCGCAGTCCCTGAATATGCGACATCAAAGCTGACCCCGCGGGCGCGAAGGCGGTCGATGTTGGGCGTCGGGACCGTGCCCCCGGCCATCCCGCCCCCATAGGTCGAGATGTCATTGAAACCCAGATCGTCGGCGAGGATGAAAACGATGTTGGGTGGGCGCTCCCCCTCCATGGGTTCACGTGGCCCTTGCTCCCAGACAATATCCTGGGTCGGAGCAAACTCTCCGATCTTTGCTCGCGAGGCGAGCGCAAGAATGATGGTTTCGTAGTTAAGCCAAACCAGGCCAGCCAAGACGGCCACCAACCCGGCAACAGCGGAAAAGACTCTCACGATCATTTATGCCCTCCCGGCACGGAGATATCGGATAAAGAAGCGCACCGCCGCTCCAAACGCGACGAGCGGCACAAACAGAAGGGCGAGCAACATCCACCAGTACTTTTTGAGCGACTGCTGGAAACCGTTGATCACCAGTTGCTTTGCCGCGGAGTAGCCCTCCGGCAGTGGCAGGACCCCAAACTCCTCGGTATAGGCCTCATAGTCGCTCATCATGCTGACAAAGAGACCTGGCATGGATGCGGCAAGGTCGTTGGTCTCACCGGGGTCGGCCACAATATCGTAGAGTCGCCAGACATTGTCGCTATAGGGAGCTCCGTCGCGCAAGAGCTTGTAGCGCCCGCGAACAAGCGCCGCGTGACCAGCCATCTCCATCCCGACCGGCTCGTCTGGACCATAGACCATATCCGCCGCGCCGCGGATCACCGGCGCCAGACTGCGGCCGGTGATCTCAACACCGTCGACGGGCTTGGCGTTTGTGAGGTCAAGCAGGGTTGGTGTGATATCGGTGACATAGGTGAACGCGTCGGAGCGCTGGTCCGCGGGCAGGCCAGGTCCCGTCACGATCAGGGGCACCCGTGTTCCGCCCTCGGACTGATAGAACTTGAAACGCGCGCTGGGGCTGGCGGCCGCACTGGCCCAGGCGGGCCCGATGAAGCCATAGCTTCCGCGCTCGCCCAATGTCTCTGTGTCCCAATTGTATCCGTTGAGGCGAAGCCACGTGCCCATACCAGTCGCCGTGAGCGGATCATTGTATTCAGGTCCGTTGTCCGAGGTGATCACGAATACCGTGTTCTCAAAGGCTCCGGTTCCGCGCAGATAGTCGATGAAACGGCCAAGATGATGATCCATCGCCGCCAGCATCCCGGCATTGACGGCCATGCTCTTAGCTCGGAAGGCTTGCTCCTTCGGGCTGAGGTCATCCCAGCGGTCAAGGCTCGGGTGCATGGGGCCAAGCGCTGCGTCCTCCGGTATCAGGCCCATTGCCTTCGCTCGCTGATACCGGTCCTGCCGCAACTGCTCCCAACCAACCGAGTAGGTCTCGACATACTGTTCAGTAAACTCTCGCGGCGCCTGAACGGGAATGTGGATGGCTTGGAACGCCAGATAAGCTAGAAAAGGCGCGCTCTCTCGTTCATCAATATCAAGATAGTTGATCATCTTATCGACGATGAACTCTGAGCTGTAAAAGTCCTCTGGGAGCGAGGCTTCGTCCCCATCTTCATACCACGGCGCATCGTCGTAGTAAGGCATGTAGGCCTTATCGTCCCAATTGTCTGCGCCCGATGCGTCGAGGGCGAAGGAGCGGTCAAAGCCGTGGTCGACCGGAAGCTCTCCTGGTCCACTGCCCAAATGCCACTTGCCCGTCATGAAGGTGCGATAGCCCGCGGCGCGTAAGTGCGTTGCAATGGTCCGTACACCCGGTTCAAGGCTCAACCCGTATCCTGGCTTGTCGGCAAGCGAGGGGGGGAGCACCTCGGGTATCGAGGATACCCCGGCGCGATGGCTGTCGATCCCGGTGAGTAGCATCGCGCGGGACGGGGCACACAGGGGCGAGGTGTGCGCACGCGTGAACATGGTGCCGCTGGCTGCCAAGCTATCGATCGTTGGCGTCTTCGCTTCGCCGCCAAAGGCGCCGAAATCCATGAAGCCGACATCGTCGACCAGCACGATCACGACATTCGGTTGTTCTTGGGCGTGTGCGTATGAAAAACTCGCCCACATGCCGACAAGGCAAAGGGCGAAGTGCCAAAGGCGTGCCATGGTTCCCTCCTGCAGATTTGCCCCTGCTTTCTCGAGATATTGACACACAGTGTGTCGATAGTGAAGAGAGGAGTTTCAGTCGTTTGCTTGTCGTACCCTGCGCGCGACCCTACCGTTGATCTATGATGCGTGTTTTGGCTTTTGCTTCTGCTGCGGTGCTTGGCGCCGTGATCGGACCAATATCGGCGCTTTGGGGCGCTGGTCTGTTGGGTGGTGGTGCGTGGTCGTCTTCTGCTGACATGGATGTCGGCGGGTGGCGCGGTGACTGGTCGGTGGGATCAGAGGCTGCGAACCCTTACTTGCGCGCACGCATTGCCCGGTACGGATTGCTCGCCATGCGGAAAGAAGGGGCAGTCTACTTCGTGCGTGATGCGGACGATCAGGGTCGTCAGCTGACGGATGCATGCAGCTACCGGCTAAGTGGCGGTGGGCAAGACGCCTACTGGTGGTCGATCACGCTTTATGATGGCGACAGCATGTTGGCGCGCAATGATGATCGGGCGCCTTCCTTCGATGCCAGCGATGTGAGCGGCGATGGCGCGTGGGAAGCTCTGATCGCAGCGGAGGCACCTTCCGACGGGGCATGGGTATCAAGCCGCGCGGCCGGTGAGTTTGATCTCACTTTGAGGCTTTATCGGCCTTCTGACGATGTGCTCAGTGATCCGATGGCGCATGTGAATGCCCCATCGGTGGAGCGGCTGTCTTGCGGGGGTGCCGCATGAACCGGTCGTGGGTCTTGCCTGCCGCTGTCTTTGTCCTGGTCGCGGCGGTGGCGCACGCGTTGACGCTGTCGAAGCTTCCCAGTGTGATTATGACGCGTGCGATCGATACGATGGCAGAGCGGGGCGTTCCCCTGCATCAGTTCGTCGTGGCGCCGCGAGCGACACCTGAAAGCCAGTCGGTCGTGCGCAGCTCGCCTGACGTGGCCTACTCGGTGTGCCGGTTCGACCTCTCCCGCGGTCCCGTGCTCGTTCAAGGCGCGCCGTGGGACAGCTACGGATCGCTCAACGTTTATGATGGGCAAACGGACAATGTCGTCGGCTTTGACCTCGGACCAGAGACCCCGGTTGTCACGGGTACTGTGATTGGCCTTGCAAAGCACAAAGACCATCCTGTCCCTGAGGGCATGCGCTTTCAGGTCTTGAGCAGCCCAAAGGGGCTTGCGCTCATTCGCCGAGTGGCGCCCACTGACGCCTATTACGCAATGGCGGAAGAGGCAGCGAAGGGCGACATCTGCCGCCCGCTTTAAGGAACCGTGACCGGCTGCTCGTCTCTCGTGCTCGGCACTGGAGATGACAGATAGAGCGCCTCGACAAAAGCTGCCGTGTGATCATCAGCAGGCAGAAATTGCTCGACGGTCAGCTGCTCAACCATCGCGTCTTGTGGCGAGCCGAAGGTCATGAGGACCGTCATCCAACTCGTGGTCGTCCCGAAAGTCTTCATCGAGATCGGGATGACGGGCTCCCCGACCAGCAAGGGGGGTTCGCCGCCACCCTGGATCAGAGGGTCGTTTTCGGCCTTTTCGATGATCGGCCAAAGCGCTGATGCTGACCCTTGGTGTGACGCTTCCGACCTGATCCGTGCCAGGAACGATTGGGCCACGGTTTTGTAGTTCTCAATGCGGTCGCGGTGCGGGCCCTCGCGGAGAAAGGCCTCCGCCATGTTCATGCCTTCCTTGGCCAGAGGCTCGAGAAGACCAAGCAGCTGCCAGCCCAGATCATTGGCCCGCAGCACCGTGTAGACGCCGTTCAGCACATAGGCCGGGGCACGCTGTCCGCGCAGCAGCCGATCGACAACGGGAACGAGCTTTTCAGGGATTTGATCACCCGCATCGCTCCAGCGCTGGACATAGCCAGCACAACCCAGAAGCGAATTGCGCTCCCTCAGCGGCAACTCAAGGGCGCGTGCGAGGCGCAAAACCATCGATTCCGAGGGCCATGCCACGCCTCGCTCGAGGCACGATACATGGCGAGGGGAGACCCCAGCGAGATCGCCCAAACCCTCTTGGCTCAAGCGTTTGGCGAGACGCCACCTTTTGAGTTCTGATCCGAACATGATGCACGCTTACCGCGTGGGGGGTGCCCAGCGCCATGACCTCGGAGATCATGGTGTCCGCGATGTCTTTGCGAAAGCTTCCGCAGCGTCATCATGGAGGTAAACCCCAATGAGCACCACCACAGTCCAGGCCCCCAGCGGCCCACGGATCAGCACCAAAACGGCGAGCACGATCATGTTCGCGTTCGTCGCCTATGCGTTCTTTTTCAACGTGTTCCCCCATCTCGCTCGGATGTATCCGTTCGAGTTGTTGTTCTACGGCGCCGACCGGCCAGCGCCGCTTGCCGACCCGTTTGTCGATCGCACCCTCAACTTTTGCTACGGCCTGATGGGCGCGATCATGGCGGGATGGTTTCTCACGATCGCTATCGCCATGCGCTCGGGTGTGCGCGTCGTTTGGGACGCTGCGCTTGTGGGCCTTGTGGTCTGGTACGTTCTCGATAACGCGACGTCAGTGATCTACGGCTACCCGCTCAATGTCGTCACCAACACAGGTTTCGTGGCGATCCTTCTGCCGACGCTTCTGCTCTCGCGGCCTGAGGCTTAAGCGTCCCCGGGGGCGCTGCCCCAGATGCTGCGCACTGTCCGGTCGCGGCCGCAGAGCCCCCGATAGACCTGATACCGGCCAGGGTTCTTCTTATAGTAATCCTGGTGGTAGTCCTCCGCCGCATAGAATGTCGGCAGCGGCTCGATCGGCGTCACGATGTCCTGGCCGATCTCGTCCTCACCTTCGACAATCACACGCTCGAGGATCTCTTGCTCCTCGAGCGTCCCGTAATAGACCGCCGTGGTGTAGCCAAAGCCGCGGTCACAGAATTGCCCGCCAGCATCGGTCACGTCGATCGTCCGGATAAAGAGCGTAGCGAGCTCCTCAAACGTCACGATCTCTGGGTTGTAGCGGATCAGCGCCACCTCTCGGTGCCCGTTATCGCTGTAGTTCCGGTATGTGGGATTGGCGACGGAACCGCCGCCATAGCCGGAGACGACCTCGTAAACGCCGTCGACCTTTTCAAAGTCGGCCTCGACACACCAGAAGCAGCCGCCCGCGACCAGCATCTCTTTCAGGTCTTGCGGCATGGGCCCGAGCTCACGCTGCGCCTCCGCACCGCATCCAGCGAGAAAGGCAAAGGGAAGGGCGAAAAGCAGGATCAGCTTTTTCATAGTGAGAGCTCAACGGTTGCGGTCATTTTGTCCATCTGATCTTTCGCGCCGCCTGCGGGCAAGGTTACGGCTTGCCCCATGCGACACCTCATCCCTTTATCTTGTGGACAAACAGCCCTGCGAAGGGGGAGAGACACAACATCCTGTGTGTGTTAAGCATCTGTTCACCCAATCGCTAGAGCCCAGGGCTTAAGGTTCTAAGAGGAGAGAGTTCATGTTCGACGCCCCCGAAAACGGTCGCCAGCTTCCCGGTCTGATGATCCCGTCCAAGGGGTACAAACCTCACCGTTACCCTTGGGCCTATGACTTTTGGAAAAAGCAGCAGCAGGTCCACTGGATGCCCGAAGAGGTGCCCCTCGGTGAGGACTGCAAGGACTGGGCGCGGGCGCTATCCGATGGTGAGCGGAACCTCCTGACACAGATCTTCCGCTTCTTCACGCAAAGTGATGTCGAGGTGAACGACAACTACATGGAGCGCTACGCCCGGGTCTTCAAACCGGTCGAAGTGAAGATGATGCTCTCGGCCTTCTCCAATATGGAGACGATCCATATCGCGGCTTATGCGCTCCTCCTCGAAACCATCGGCATGCCTGAGGCCGAATTCTCCGCCTTTCTCGATTATAAAGAGATGGCGGACAAGCACGACTATATGCAGGAATTCGGTGTCGACAGCGAGGCCGACATCGCCCGCACGGTCGCGATGTTCGGTGCGTTCACGGAGGGCCTCCAACTTTTCGCGTCTTTCGCGATGCTGATGAACTTCCCGCGCCAGAACAAGATGAAGGGCATGGGCCAGATTGTGACCTGGTCGATCCGCGACGAGAGCCTCCACTGCGAAGGGATGATCAAGCTCTTCCACACCTTTGCTCAGGAGACGAACTGCCTGACGAAGTCTGTCGCCGACGATATCGTCGATTGCTGCAAAACGGTGGTGAGCCTTGAAGACCGGTTCATCGACCTCGCCTTCGAGACGGGCGACATTCCTGGCATGACGCCTGAGGACATCAAACAATATATCCGCCACGTGGCCGACTGGCGCCTCGGCCAACTCGGCCTGCCCGAGGTCTACGGCGTCTCCAAACACCCGCTCCCCTGGCTCCGTGAAATGCTCAACGGTGTCGAACACGCCAACTTCTTCGAAGCGCGGGCCACGGAGTATTCCAAAGGCGCCACCCAAGGCGCCTGGCACGGCGCCGACGGCGTCTGGGCCCAGTTTGAGAAGATGAAGGGGTGATGTGAGTTTTGGCGTTGCGCCTATACTAACCTATGGTAGAAATCTGCTTAGGCAGCGTGGGGTGCAACGATGCGACTTTTATTTTGCCTCGTCTTAACAACAGCGACCATATCTTGCACTTCTCTAGGTTCTCAAGATACAATTTATGTAAGCCCTTCCGATTACTCGCAATTGGGACTAAATAAAAAAAATGCCTATGCATCATCTGGTTCTTATACTGGAACCAGTTCGTCTATCGGCGGCGTCGATCTTTATGATTGTGCCGACTTCTCAAGCTCTGCTGAAGCTCAGCGTGCATTTGTTCGGCTAGGAGGTCCATCTTCTGATCCCAGTGATTTAGACAGAGACGGAGATGGTTTTGCTTGTGAATTCGATCCTACTAGCTATCGCACTACGAGAACTTATCAGACACCGTACAAATCAAATTCGAACTGCCACTGGGTAGATGGATATCGTCGGAAAGATGGTACCTATGTTCGTGGTCACCAGCGTTGTAGGTGAACACTTTTTGCTGATATCAACGTAAGGGGTAGAACCAAATTTAGGGGCGTAACGTCTTGCGAGACCGAGTTGCCGAAGCGTTCGCAGCAGCATCTCGAAAGTTACTCGGACCAACTAACTCTTCATGCGTACGGCGTTTCCCGTCATCCCGGAATGGGCGGAGCCCATATCCGGGACCCAGGGCTGGCTCTTTCCTTCTGCGTAGGCTCGTTGTCGTTCTTTCTGCCATGGATCCCGGCTCTTCGGCCGGGATGACGGTGGTGGTGGGATCTGACCAGTCTTTCTGCCATGGGTCCCGGATCGCCTTCGGCGTCCGGGATGACGCGGCGGGGAGATTGCGTTAAAGAACTGCATGCTTCCGTCCGTCTACATCATGACCAATCAGAAGCGGGGGACGCTTTACATTGGGGTGACGTCGAACCTGGCGAAACGGGTTTATGAGCATCGCGAGGGTCTCACCCCCGGATTTACCTCAAAGTACGGATTAAAACGCCTTGTCTGGTATGAGGGCTTTGAACGTATGTCCGAGGCCGTCGCGGCGGAGAAGCGTATGAAACGCTGGCGCCGCCAGTGGAAGATCGAGCTGATTGAAAAAGAGAATCCCGACTGGCGCGATCTTTGGTTCGACCTTGATCCCCTCTAACCGTTATCCCGGAATGGCCGGAGCCCCTATCCGGGATCCAGGGCAGGTGCTCTCATCTTGCGTAGGCTCATGCTCAGTCTTTCGGTCATGGATCCCGGCTCTTTGGCCGGGATGACGAGGGTGGATGGATTTGATGGTTCTTTCTGCCATGGGTCCCGGATAAGCGCTTCGCGCTTTCCGGGATGACGGGTGGTGAAAGCTTATCCCACTCTATCCACCCCCCACACCATCCGTGCTAGGATCACCGCATCAGCAGGGTCAGGACGACGGGGCCCGTCACTCGTGTTGCCTGCTGTGCGGTTGTCCTCCGTCTGACGGCGCTGCTGGGGTGAGCTATCAGTTTGGCCCTCGGCAGAGAGTGGGGATGGTCGCCGCGCGCGCGGGCAGGGTGTGGGACCCCTTTATGCCGCAGCATCAGATCAAAGAGACCTCTCGCCGCGGCAACCCGTGCGCGTGCTCCTCACACCTAACGTCCGTGTCCTGAGGCCGCGGCGTGCCGTTAGGCTGCGCGTCGCTCAAACCCCAACCTTGAACTTCCCGATCGACTTGCCGAAGCAATGGACCGTGTATTCCTGGTCGAACATCCGTCCGTATCCCGACTTTTCCCAGAAGTGGTGGGTGAACCACCGGCGGAAATCGGCGACGTGTTCGAACCAGAACTCGCCGAAATTGGGGTCGAAGAACATCACGTCCTGCGCGACCCAAAGGGCGACGGCGTGGCCGCCTCTGTTACCGTGGAAGCTCAGCTGTTTGTACATCGCTTGCCCCATGACGTACTCAGGGGCGACCAGCTCGGCGAGCTCCCGGCCGCGGGAAAAGCTGTTGCCAGGAGCAAAGGCCTGCTCATTGACTGAGCGGCTGTTGCCATGCGCGGTCTTGCGTTCCACCAATCCCATTTTTTGAAGCATCCGCTTCATGAAGTGGTACTTCGATTCAACGAGGGCGTTTCTGACGTTGAGGCCGCCAGCGTGGTTGGCCTGCCCCATATAGGCGCCCTGCATATCGGCGATCATGCCAGCCTTCCGGACATTGATGTGTCCGTTGTTGTCGAACAGCCAGCTCCAAAAATCGTGGTCGTTGGCATGGGAGGACATCCAATAGATACAGAGCGCTTTGCACACCCCGCCCCAACGCCGACCTGCCGTGTACCGCAAATGGTAGACCGAACCGATGCCTTTATCGGTGGAGTCGCTTCCTTGTCTAAAACGCTTCGTACACGCACCTTTGTTCATCAGGGCTTGGAGGAAGAGCTGCTCGGCTCTGTCCCCCATATCGAGGTCAACGTCGATCGCAACGGCATTAGGTAGAACAGACATCGTTTGGCTCCCGCAAAATCAGTGTCGAACGATGCCGAGGAGGGCCGCTCCTCATGCCCATGGCCCGTTCATGATGCTTTGTCGTGCTGCCAGGGCCAATGGTTCAGTCGATGCCGCAAAATCTTGGAGGTCAGCGTCATGTTGCAATGCAGCAAAACTCATGATCCACTGTTTCCGGTAGGTTGATGAAGGGGCGAAAGATGCGGATCGCGGGACTGATTTTTGGGCTTTTTGTGTGGGTGACGAGCGCGGCGGCGCAGGACCTGCCGCCGGCGAAGATCGCGGTGGTCGGCGGCACCTTCATCAATGACGAGATCTATTTCCGTGATTTGATCCAAGACACAGCCGTCATTGACACCAAAATGGGCCCCTCCGTCCCGATTGCGTATGCGGAGTATGAGGGCATTCCCTTCTACTATGTCCATATGCACGGCAGCGCAGCGCTTCAGGCGACGTGGGTGGCGCTCTATGATCTCGGCGTCGTAGAGGTCATTGGCGGTGCGACCGCGGGTGCGATCAATCCCGAGATGGCGGTGCTGGACTACATCATTCCGGACGATTTCATTGATCTCAACATCAACCGCCCTCTGAACTTTCCGCGAGAGATCTATCGCAATCCCGATGACATCCCTCTGCCGCGCTTTGTCCCGGCAATGGACCCAGATTTGAGAGAGATCTTGCTGACGGAATCGGCGTCGGCGCTTGAGGCCGATACGGCGTATAAAGACATCGATCTCTTCGACGGCGGTATCGTCATGCAGGCGCGGGGCGGGCGGTTTGAGACGGCAGCTGAGATCGCAATGATGGCCCAATGGGGCGGTGATGTCGTGACGATGAACGTCGCGACAGAGATGGCTTATGCCCGCATGCTCGGTATGAACTATGCTTGCATCATTGTGATCTCGAACCCTGCCGAGGGCGTTGCCGATTGGGAGTTCTCGTCGATGCCAGGCGTCTATCAGGTGGCCAATCCTTTGAGCCTGGACATCGTTTTGGCTGCGCTTGATGACATCGTGGCGTTAGAGGGCAAGCCGCGGGTCAGTGATTCCCTCCGCCTTCACCCCAAAATGACGTCACGCCCTGACGAGGCGAAGTCCGATCACTAGTCATTGATACGGGTCAGGACAAATTCAAGGTTCGAGGCGTTGGCGGAGATGCTGACGGTATCGCTTGAGTCGCAGTCGCCGCCGGGGAAGGAGCCGCCAAGTTCGCCCACGTCACAAACATCGCCGTCATTGTCCATGTCGGTGGTGTAGAGCACGCGGTACTCCCCCGGTTCCAGGGCGTTGAACGTGATTGTGCTGCCCGCACCGCCAGCGGCCACGGTGGACGTGACCGTGACGAAATTGCCTGGCGTTTGTTCGCGCTGCAGGATCACCAAAGCGGGTGCTGTGTCCGCTTGCGTGCTCTGCTCTGGCACCACGAAGCTGAGGGGCACGGTTTTGGTGACCCCATCGCTCGAGGTGACCTCGACATTGACCTCATAGGTACCGGGGCTTGCCTCCGTGCGGTTGATTGCGACTTCATACGTACCAAAACCTTCAGCATCGATCACAAGGGGTGTTGCGTCAGGGGTTACGCTCGCCGGTAGGCCGCCATTTGATGTGGTGACGCTGGTGATCGAGAAGGACGGGTTGCCGGAGCGCAGAATGGCGATCGTGGCGGTCGTTGTGATATTCCCTAGCGCCAGTGCATCGGGTGTGATCAGGAAGTCAGAGGGCAGGGAAATCGTCTGGTCCCGCAGGGCAACGGCCGTATCCACCATCTTCTTCAGCGACATCAGGCCATAACCGGTGTTGTCATCACGTCCGGCCGCATCAATATCCGTGGTCAAAAGGCCAGACTGGAGGACGCTGCGGGCTTCATCCGTGTTGAGCTGAGGGTGGATCGCCTTCATGAGCGCAAAGCCAGCGGCGACCTGGGGTGTCGCCATCGATGTGCCTTGATAGATGGCATAGTCGGCGTCAAAGGCCGTGCCTCCTGCGTTCAAGGTCGCGATACCGCCGACGATGGCGTCAGGTTCTGCATCAAAGTTGCTGTCGAACCGCGAGTCGCCGCCCGGTGCTGCGATCTCCACTTGCGGATAGAAGGAGCTGTAGAATGAGCGATTGTTGTTGATGTCGGTGGCCGCGACGGCGAACACGTCATTGAACGAGGCCGGATATTCCGGCTGCTGCAGAAAAGACTGACCATTGTTGCCCGCTGCGGCGACCATGATCACGCCAACGGCCGCAGCTTCTTGGATCGCGGCTTGCGTCGCGGGATCAGGTTCGAACCCGCCAAACGACATGGAGATGACGTCAGCCGCGCGTGCCGGAAGAACGCCTGAGCTGTTGGGGAGACCAGCGGCGTAGCGGATGGCCCCTGCAACATCGCCCACGATGAACTCACAGTCGGGGGAGATGTTGTTGCCCACTTTCAGCATCATGAGGTCGGCAAACGGTAGGGTCCCGTCCATGTTCACCCCGTTGATCGTTCCGCCTGCGGAGGGGGCCACCGCGATACTCGCCACATGGGTGCCGTGGAATGTGTAGCAGGAGTCCGGGTCAGTTTCGGTGAGCGAGACGTTCTCTTCGGCTTCAGCGGCATTGCCGCCATTCGCCGAGGCCTCCGCATCGTCGATCTCATCACCGTCGATGAAAGCGGCCACGAAATCGCGGGCATCGGTAAGGGCTGGGGCGATCTTGGGATGGCTTGAGAACACACCGCTATCGATAACAGCGATCAGTGGGCGTCCGATTGTCGGCGCTTGGATCTCCACCTCGTCCAGCGCCTCTTCCCACTCAATCGCAAGAAGGTTCCATTGGAGAACCGGGTTTTGCGGAGGATCGGCGAGGTAGCGAGGAAAATGGTAGGGCCGCAAAACATCGGCGCCAGCCAGCCTGTTCACCTGTTTGATATGGTGGAGGAGTGCGAGTTTCTGGTCATGCGTTTCGTCTTCCGCGGCCTCGCTCGGTTCCAGACCGAGAACCTCCGCCAACGGAAATCCATCGGACAGCGGTCCCTCCTTGGCCATCGGAAGCTCGGTCGACTCGAGCCACAACGTATGCGGCTTGATCGCGCCTTTGCTGCTCGTGGACAGGGCGCCCGGGCGGTCTTTAGCGTCTTTGAAGGCCGTCGATAGGGAGGCAACGTCACCGTTCATCGCTGTCGCGCGCCGCGGTGCCATTGTGGCGAGGTTCACCTGTGCACTGGTTTCTGGGCCGATCTGTGCTGCATCGTTGATGGTGAGCGTGTAGTTGGATGCTCCGGAGAACGCGAACACTTGGATGAAGTATGTGCCCGGCGAACTCACGGTGATTTGTTCCGTAGGCGATTGGATGAGCTGTGAGATCGCGACGCGCAGGCCAAAAGAGTTGTAGAGGATGAGATCAAGATCGTTCGCGGTGGGATTGCTCGGCTGATAATCCGCAAACGTCATGATGATGTCTTGACCAGAACCGAGCGTGACCTCATAGAAGTCAGACTCGTCGCCGCTCAGCGCGAAGTTGTCGTTCGACACAACATCCGATGTGGCTGACCTGGTGACGAAACCGCGGACTTCGTTGTCAGCGGCCAGAGCTTGCGACAGGCTGATGCTGTCATTGTCCAACGGCGCGGCGTCGGGATCGTTGATGTCGCTGTCCGTTATCAGGACAGGGTCGGACAAAAGGGTGCCGGAGACGCTGAATGTGGCGGCTCCGCTGGACCCGCCGTCACCGCCGTCACCGCCGCCTCCGCCGCAGCTGGCGAGTAGGGTTGTACCGGCGACTATTCCCAGAAGTGTGCGATTGAGCTGGCCCACGACACCCTCTCCATTCGGCTGGTTGGTCCAGCTATCTAACCCCCGCGGCTAGACCATATTCACTTCATTATTGTGATCAAGTTTCACTCGGGCCCGATAAACGATCGATAAGGTCGCATACGAGCAACTCGACTGATGCTCGGCGGCCCAAGACATGGCGATTCCTCGTGCGATTGAATGGATCGCAAACTCGTCGCCACACAGAGCACGGACTTGTCGTCTTGGTGCTATGTGATGGTTAGCCGCAAAGCCGTGCCCTATGCTGCCTGATTTCGGGCTTTCATTCGTAAGCGACCAAAGAAATACCCTGGACCAGAACCAATGATCGAGAAGCCTAAACCTAGTAATATATCTCTTTGAATTTGATCATTTTCCCTTTTATCGAGCTCGATTTGAAGATAATTAAAAAGCTGTGCAGCTTCTTCTTCCTTATTACCAACAATTTCTGAAAGTATTTCTTCTTTTTTTGAAAGTTCTTCTACAATTTTCTCTTTTTCAACTAATTCATTTTCTATTTCGTCCAATATTAGTAAGGATCTATTGAGTTCATCTACCGCTTTCTGAAAACTTGTCAAAGACTGATTCAATGATACTCTCGCGCTCGACGAGCTGATATCAGGCGCTCTCGCAGTTAGACTTGCAAAAGAAAAGAATCCTATGCCTACCAGCGTAGTGATCGCCAAAAATAAAACGCCAAATATCATATCGGATCTTGTCATAACAGTATCCCGCCTAAACCCGTTAAATACCTACATTTTGCACAGAGGCTTGTGAAGGTTGAAGAACTTCAAGAGTACGGAGCGACCATTGCAGAAGTAAAATGCCGGGTGATCGTCCTTTTCCGCATAGTCCACGTCAATCGTTGTTCTGTTGTAGCTCCGCTAAACGATCGATAAGGTCGCGCATCCGCTCCTCGACATCTTCGTCCATGTGCAGGATTTCGCCCCATTCTCGGTTCGTCTCGCCTTCCCACTTGTCGGTGGCGTCGAGCCCGATTTTGGAGCCGAGGCCCGAAACAGGGCTTGCGAAATCAAGATAGTCGATGGGCGTATTCTCGAGCGGGGTGATGTCCCGCACAGGATCCATCTTGGTGGAGATTGCCCACCAGACATCCTTCCAGTCGCGCGCATTGATGTCGTCATCCACGACGATGACCCACTTGGTGTACATGAACTGCCGCAGATAGCTCCACGCCCCCATCATCACGCGCTTGGCGTGACCAGCATAAGCCTTCTTCATGCTGATCACTGCAATACGATAGGAGCAGCCTTCTGGCGGCAGCCAGAAGTCCGTGATCTCAGGAAACTGCTGCTGGAGCAGGGGGATGAACACCTCATTGAGCGCTTCGCCCAGGATCGAGGGCTCATCCGGCGGACGCCCGGTGAAGGTGGAGAGATAGATCGGATCCTTCCGCATCGTGATGGCCGTGACGGTGAAGACCGGGAAGGGCTCCACCGAGTTGTAGTACCCCGTGTGGTCGCCATAGGGCCCCTCGTCCGCATACTCATCGAGCGAAACATGGCCCTCAAGCACGATCTCGGCCTCCGCAGGGACTTGCAAAGGAACCGTCTTGCAATCCACGAGTTCGGCCTTCTTGCCGCGTAAGAGACCCGCGAACTGGTATTCGGAGAGGGTGTCAGGCACGGGCGTGACAGCTGCGAGAATGGTCCCCGGATCCGCGCCGAGAACCGCAGCGGCGGGGAGGGGTTCGGTTTTCTCCTTGCTCCAGCGATGATGATGCTGCGCCCCGCCGCGGTGCTTCAGCCAGCGCATGATCGTCTTGTTCTTCGACAGTCTCTGCATACGGTAGATGCCGAGATTGAAATTGTCCTCGCGTTTATCCGATGGGCCCTTGGTGACGATCAGCGGCCAGGTGATCAGCGGCGCTGGTTCCCCCGGCCAGCAAGTTTGGATCGGGATCTTGTGCAGATCGATATCATCACCGGTCAGGACGACCTCCTGACACGGAGCTTTCTTCGTGTTGCTTGGCCGCATAGCCAGCACTTGCTTGGCCAGCGGCAGAAGTTCCATCGCGTCGCGTAAGCCCTGGGGCGGCTCAGGCTGGCGGAGGAAGGCGAGGGTCTCCCCCACCTCGCGCAGCTCCTCGCCGGTCCGCCGTTCCTTGCCGCCAAAGGTCACCGCCATCGCCACGCGCCGGACCGTACCGAAGAGATTGACGAGCACCGGCATGTCGGACGTCTCGCCGGTCTCTGTTGTCACGTTTTCGAACAAGACCGCTGGCCCACCGCGGGCGAGCATCTCACGTTGGAACGCAGTCATCTCCAAATCAGTGGAGACAGGATCGGTCACGCGAAGGAGTTCACCTTCGGATTCGAGTTTCTCGAGAAAGTCGCGGAGGGATCGGTAAGCCATGCCCTGCTTATGTCCTAAGGGGCAGTTTCGGTCACGGGTGGGTTAAGCCGCAGGTGGAAAAAGCGATATGTTGCTTCATAACGGCATCATCTTCGCTAGATAGAATTGCGTTGGGATGTCACTGCTGTTACGGAGTGGCAATGATGGTGGTGAAAGTCTGATGGGCCCGTTGACAGCAAGTCTTCTGACCTTAGTGCATAAAGTAACTGGCGGCGTGTTGGTGTTCGCTGGTTTGGTGCTGTTCCCAATGCCGATCCCTGTCGGCGCGATCATGATCGCCATCGGCCTCTTGTTCCTGGCCCCTTATTTCAAGCCAATTCAAAAGCTTGTGCGTTCGATGCGGTGCAAGTTTGCTCCGGTGAACAAGGCGATGCTCAACATCAAATCGAAATGTCCTCCGGTCATTCGCAAGGCGATTGAGAAGACCGCGCCGTAACTCTGCTTCTCGACTTCTAAGACGATAGTTTCTGCACTGTGCACTGCACAATGACGAGCTCTCGCAGTTTCCCCTTTAGCGCTTCGCTGGTCTCGATCTGCACGATCGGTTCTGAGGGCGACGGAAAAGATGTGGCCGCATCGGCCAATCGGTAACCATCAAAACAACTCTTGGCGTTGTTCCCTGGACGATTGGAGGCCACCGCTGTCCATGCATTGCTCTTCTGTGTGCGATGCAGCATGAGAAGAGGTGTGGGCGAATCATCGGCCATTGCTTTCACGGCGACTGGGTCTGCGGCGCGCGGGCGTCCTGGCATTGAGCGACGTGAGCGGATCATTCTCAACGGATGGCCGTCAGCGCCTTTGCTGTCCCAACTCTCAGTTTGAATGACCGCTTTTCGGTTCCATGATGGTGCATCCACGACCAAAGCCGCATGCCAAGGCGTCTGGACGGATGTGTTTTTTGCCCTAATTGTCGAAGTTGACGAAGGAACCCCCCTATGACTGCAACTGCCTCGACCCCAGGTTTCGACATCAGCAGCCGTACCAATGACATCTTGGCTTCGGTGGTTGTTTTTCTTGTGGCGCTGCCGCTCTGTATGGGGATTGCGATCGCTTCGGGTGCGCCGCCCGCCTTGGGCCTGGTGACCGGTATTGTTGGCGGCCTTGTCGTCGGTTTCGTCGCGGGCTCACCGCTTCAGGTCTCTGGCCCCGCGGCTGGGATGGCGGTCCTTGTTTATGAGCTTGTGACCAAGCAGGGTCTCGCAGTCCTCGGTGTCGTCGTTCTGATCGCTGGCGCTGTTCAGCTCACGGCTGGCATCTTGCGCTTGGGCCAATGGTTCCGCGCGATTTCGCCTTCGGTGATCCACGGCATGCTCGCAGGCATCGGCGTTCTGATCTTCTCTTCGCAGTTCCACGTCATGGTGGATGACACGCCGCGCGGTGGCGGGCTTCAAAACATCAGCTCCATCCCAGAGGCGGTGTACAAGGGCGTTCTTCCCATGGACGGGAGCATCCACCATCTGGCCGCCTTTATCGGTATCCTGACGATCGTCACCATCTTTGCCTGGGACCGATTTAAACCAACAGTTCTCAAGATGATCCCGGCGCCGCTTGTGGCCGTGATCGTCGGTTCGGTGGCGGCGGCGCTGCTGCAGTTCCCCATCGCGAAAGTGGATGTGCCGGCGAACCTCGCCGACTCCCTCAACATCCCAACGCTCGAAGCCTTCGCGTCGATGACGCCCGCGATTCTGCTCACTGGTTTCATCTTTGCCTTTGTGGCGAGTGCCGAGACCCTTCTCTGCGCGACCGCCGTCGATCAGATGCACTCCGGCGTCCGCACCAACTATGACAAAGAGCTGCGCGCTCAAGGCGTGGGCAACCTTCTCTGCGGCGCTGTCGGTGCCTTGCCGATGACCGGTGTGATCGTGCGTTCGACAGCGAACGTTCAGGCTGGGGCGACCACCCGGCTTTCCGCCATCTTACACGGCGCTTGGTTGTTGCTGACCGTTGCCGCGCTGCCTTGGCTGCTCAACAACATTCCGACCTCGGTGCTCGCCGCGATTCTGGTGTACACGGGCTATAAGCTCGTCAACCTGGCGCAGATCCGGAAGATCACGAAGTTCGGAAAGATGGAACTGGCCATCTACCTGACGACGCTGATCGGCGTTGTGGCCATCGATCTTCTCACCGGCGTTATTCTTGGCTTCCTCCTTGCCACCGCGAAGCTGGTCTATGTCCTGTCGCACATGGATATCGACGTTGAAGAGGGTGATGCCGGCCGCATCGATCTTCACCTCAAAGGCTCGGCCACTTTCTTCTCGATCCCGCAGCTGAGCGCTGCCCTCGACCGCGTGAAGACTGGCGCGCAGGTCCACATCCACGTGGAAGAGCTCACCTATATCGACCATGCATGCCTCGACATGCTGACGGCTTGGCGCCGTCGCCATGAGTCCACTGGCGGTGAGATGGTGCTCGAGTGGGAGACATTGGCGCGACGCTACTCGCCGCGCTCCGACAAAGCGCCGGACCTGCCCCTCGGTGTGCCCCTTCGGCCGACCGTCTCAGCCGATGATGCAACACTGAAGCCTGCTGAGTAGGGCGAAACGGCTAAGCGCCTGGCGGCGAGATCAAAGCCAGGCGCCGAGCATCTCATCGTGACTGACGCGTCAGGCGGATCAGGAACGACAAGGCCTAACCTTGAAGGTTGCAAGACCCAGCCGTCTGACCTGGCCTCGACATCGCATCGTATACCTGCTGCCAACGCTCTGGGGCGCTCTGTCCGCGGACAAAATCGTCAAACGCGACCGCGCGCTGGTCCCCGGCCAGAGCGGCTTCAGCGAGGTACTGATCGGCACGATCGAGATCACGCTCGACGCCGCAAACAGAGCTGCGGTCCGCAAGCATTCCCGCGCCGTAGAGCAAAGCGAGGTTCCAGCTCGCTACGGCATCACCTCGTAGAGAAGCCTCTTCAAGCAGCTCGATCCCGCGAGCCGTGTCTCGCTCCACGCCGTGTCCTGCTGCGTAGAGGAGGCCGAGTTGCCGCTGGGACGCCGCGTCCTTGGCGAGCTCCGCAGCACCGCACATCAGCAGCACGCTTTCCGCCGCGCTCAGCCGACCGGTCGCATCAAGCCAGAGGTCTGACTGAAACGCGCGAATGGCGTCACTCAATGCCTGGCCGTGCAGAAGCTCTGTGCGACCCTGGTGGTACCCCAAAGCCCTCAGTGCACGTTGTTGCTCTGGGGTGCCGATAGGTGCGCTCGACACCTCACCATCGGCGCAGGCGAGCTCCAAGAAGTTCAGACGGCGGGTTGCAAGATCTGCGCTTGGCGCTTCGGCCGTTCGGCCAATGACCACCGCGCGGCTGTAAAAGGACCGCGCTTCATCGCGACGGCCCACGGCCACCTCCGCATCTCCGCGATGCAGATAATACTGCGCCTGGCGCCGAAGCTCCTGCGCCTGCAGCGGCTCGGGGCACTGTCCTGGAGCAAAGGCTGCGCACGGACCGTCCGCATCAGTGTCGGGGATAACAACGCCGGCGTGATTGGCCACCGCCACTTGATACGTGCTCGGCGCCGGGCCTTTCTTGGTCGCTTTCGCCGCCATGTGACCGGCATAAGAGCCGCCTGCCGCCAGAAGGACAAACGCAGCCACAGCGCCAATGCCCACAAGCACATCGTCCAAAGGTTCGGCCAGACGTCGCCACCTGGAGCCACCGAATCGCCTGGGCGGCCGCGTGTCCCAATCGGCGTAGGGCTCTGCTCTTAAGGGGCCGAGATCATGAGAAAGAGAGATCAGGTCACGCGAGGGCACGGCAGCTGCGGCGGTACCGCAGCGAGGATGAACACGTTCAATGGTGCCGCCCAAGCCAGTCTCCCTCTATGCGCTTCCAAGAAATCGTACCGCAGCGTTAAGGGTGTCACAAGCTGGAGATGCGAGGGAACCCCCTGTCACATTGCGCTCCGGCGAGGCTGGCGCTAACGCCCCTTCAAAGTTCGAAAAGAGTCGACCATGGCCGCTGACGTCAAACACGATTACCACCTTGTGAACCCTAGCCCTTGGCCCTTCGTGGCATCAGTCGCAGCGATGCTGATGATGCTCGGCGCGGTCGTCTGGCGTTACTCTGAGATCAAGCTCTTCGGCATGTCCGGCCCGTGGCTGTTCATCGCTGGCTTCGGCGGCGTGATCTTCTCGATGTTCGGCTGGTGGCGGGATGTCGTCCGCGAAAGCCTTAATGGCGAGAACACGAGCGACGTCGTCCGCATCGGCCTCCGCTATGGCGTTGTCCTCTTCATTCTTTCTGAGGTCATGTTCTTCGTGGCCTGGTTCTGGGCGTTCTTCGCCTGGGCATTGTTCCCTGGCGCCGGTGAGGCGGTGATGCTTTCCGGCGGCGAGCAAATGCTCAACGCAGAAGGTCAGCCTGCGTTCCTCCAGAACGATGCGAAAGGTCACATCTTCTCTGGCAATGCCCTGCCCGAAGGCGTTGAACCTCTCAGCCCGTGGCAATTGCCGCTCGTGAACACGATCATCCTTCTTCTCTCCGGCACCACGGTGACCTGGGCGCACCACGCGCTTCAGGTTGGTGACCGTGCTGGCTTCAAATGGGGCATGATCGCGACGGTTGGCCTGGGCGCGATCTTCTCTGTCTTCCAGGGCGTCGAGTACTACGAAGCGCTCGCAGGCGGCCTCTTCACGTTCAACAACTCGACGATCTACGGCTCGTCGTTCTTCATGGCGACCGGTTTCCACGGTTTCCACGTCCTGGTCGGCACGATCTTCCTCTTCGTCTGTTTGATCCGTGGCCTGCGTGGACAGTTCACGCGGAAACGTCACTTCGGCTTCGAAGCGGCAGCATGGTACTGGCACTTCGTCGACGTGGTGTGGCTTTTCCTCTTCGCCGCCATCTATGTGCTCGGGAACCAAGGGCTGCTGAGCTAACGGCTCATGGTCCATTACACCCAAGTCCCCGAACCAGCGCGCGCCTCGATGGGCGGGCGCTGTCCTCGCTGCGGGCAGGGTGAGTTGTTCGAGGGTTTCCTCGCCGTTCGGCCGACATGTTCGGTGTGCGAACTTGATCTGTCATTTGCCGATAGCGGCGATGGCCCTGCGTTCTTTGTGATGTCGATCACTGGCCTCGTCGCCGTGATTGTCGCTTTCGTGGTCCGCTTCGCGTTTGATGCGCCGGCTGGGGTGGCTCTTCTCGTTTCGTTCGCGGTGTCGCTGGCCGTGACCTTTGCGAGCCTGAGGCCGATGAAGGGGCTCCTGATCGGTCTTCAGTACAAAAATGATGCGTCCGAGGGCCGGCTGTCGTGAGTTTTGTTCTCCGGCCGGTTCTTCTGGTCTTCGCAACTCTGGGCACCTTGGTGCTGCTGAGCCTCGGCACCTGGCAAGTGCAGCGCCTGGCGTGGAAGAACGATCTGATCGCGATGGTCGAGGAACGTGCGAGCCTCTCGCCCCAGCCGTTGGAGCAGGTTTTGGCTGCTGGCTACGCTGAGGCGGATGCTGAGTATCTTCCCGTGGCCGTGTCCGGCGGCTTCCCCAGCGAAAAGGTCGCCCACGTTTTTGGCACGCTTGAGGGTCGGGCCGGCTATTACGCCTTCCAAGCAATGCGTCTCGACGATGGTTCGGACCGCCAAATCCTCATCAACCGGGGTTTTGTTCCGCAGGATGAGAAAGCGGCGACTTACCCTTTGCCCAACGCACCAGCGATGACCGGTCTTGTTCGTCACTATGGCCCTGCGCGCGGGTTGGCTGCGATGGTCGCCCCACCCGCGCGGCCAGATGACGGCGTCTTCTTTGACCGGGACCCAGCCGCGCTCATCGCCTACCTCGCGCCAGGAGAGGAGGGATTGTTTCTCCCCTTTGCCGTGGACAGCACACTGCCTACGGAGCTTCCGCAGGGCGGTACGACGCGGCTTGATTTCCGCAACGCGCATCTGGGCTATGCCCTGACCTGGTTTGGCCTCGCGATTGGTCTCGTCACGGTGACAGCGTCTTTGTCCCGAAAGGCCGCACCATGAATGACGGAGACAGTCGAAGGCGTAAGCAGGCGCTTCCTCTCACGATCGGCGGCCTAACGCTTCTCGCGATGCTGGCCCCAGGATCATTCGCTGGCTTCATGCAAGCGGCGGCAGGGTTGTTCCTCAGGTATTTTGATCTCTGGACCCTTGTTCTGCCCACCGCCTGTTTCCTCTTGTGCGTGGCGGTCGCCATTCTGCCCCAGGGGCGCGAAGTGATCGGCGGCGCTGATGCCAAGCCGCAGTTTCGGATGGTGACCTGGATCGCCATGATGTTCGCGGCGGGGATGGGTTCAGGTCTTGTGTTCTGGGGTTCAGCGGAACCGCTCATTCACCTCAACACGCCGCCCCCAGGGGCTGGGATCGAGCCCGGTTCGGACACTGCGCGCAGGCAGGCGCTTGCCATCACGCAGTTCCATTGGGGGCTTCACGCCTGGGCCATTTACGCTGTGTCGGCCATGGCGATCGGTCTCTCTCTCAGCCGCGGCGGGCTTATTCTTCCGAGTGCGCCTTTTTCAGGCCTGCCGCTTGTTTGGAGGCGGGTGATCGATTGGGCCGCGCTGGTCGCCGTGATGTTCGGCATCGTCGCGTCCTTGGGGCAGGGGGTCTTTCAGGTCAGCGCGGGGCTCCGTGTCATCTCCGGGGGGACGTTTCCGAGCTCGATCACCACGCAGATGATCTTTCTCCTGTTGATGACAGCGGGCTATCTCGCCTCAGCCTGGCTCGGGCTGCGGCGCGGCATCGCTATTCTTTCCAACGTCAATATGGCGATTGCGGCGCTTCTTGCGGCCTACATCCTCATTGCTGGACCGACGGGCACCATCTTTGTCACCTTGTGGGAAAGCACGGTGGCCTATCTCGCTTCGTTTGCGGAGCTTTCGGCCTCCCTCCGTCCTGAAGGGGAGGCGCGGGATTGGACCCGGGCCTGGTCGCTCACTTACTTTCTCTGGTGGGTCGCCTGGACGCCGTTTGTGGGGGTGTTCCTGGCACGGATCAGCCGCGGGCGATCTCTCCGCGTCTTTGTCTTGGCCGCTGTGATTGTCCCGACCGCAGCGTCAATTCTTTGGTTTTCCGTCCTTGGCGGCGCTGCCATCGCGCAGCAGCAGTCTGGCATTGATCTTGGGGTCAACGATTTCGCCACGGCGCCGCAGGCGACCTATGTGATGCTGGAGGGCCTTCCGCTCACCACGTTTTGGCAATGGGTCACGATGGCTTTGGTGATCGTTTTCCTGATCACGAGCGCCGACAGCGGATCCTATGTGCTGGCGATGTTTTCGGAGCGCGACGCGGATCCATCACCTGGTGTGCGGATGTATTGGGGAGGCATCTTGGCCGCTCTAACGGCTGCGGCACTCCTGGCTCGCAGCGGGCAAGATACGACGCGTGCCTTGGCTGTGGCGGGGTCGATCCCGCTCACGCTGCTTCTTGCCGGACAGGGAGGCGCCATGGCGTGGCGCCTCTTCCGTCCGTCAAAAGATCAAGACTAGTTGAGTTTACCGCGAATGTCGGTGATGGCGCGGTCGAGAAGACCTTTTTGCGCCGACGCGTCGGTGCGCGCCTGAATGATACCGCGAGCCGCCTCGATTGCGAGGTCGGCGGTCTGGGCACGGACTTCTGCGAGGGCTTGCGCCTCCGCGCGAGCAATCCGCTCTTGAGCAGCCTCGGTGCGGCGGGCCACTTGCTCTTCCATTTTGACCTTGGCTTCGGCGGCCATGGCTTTCGCGTCAGCTTTGGCTTGGGCGACAATGCCTTCGGCTTCTGCTTCGGCGTCACGCTGACGTTTCTGGTAGTCGGCCAGAAGCTTTTGCGCATCTTCGCGAAGCGTCCGCGCTTCATCAAGCTGGTCTTGGATCGTCTTGGCACGGCTTGAGAGCGCATTGCTCACCGTTTTGCCGACGCCTTGGCTCGCCAGGATGCCGACCACGATGATGAAGCCCACGAGCACCCAAAGATTGGTGTCGAGAAGAATGCTTCCGCCCTCTTTGGCGTCAGCGGCGAGTGCTGAGCCCGCGAAGAGCGCGAGAACAGCAGCTGTGCTCATCAGTTGACGCATTATCGCGTACCTCCAGCAGCCTGTAGGGCCGCGTCGATCGTGTCGTCGCTCGGCGTCTCGTCGATCAAAGCCACGACGATGTCCCGTGTCGTGTCCTTGGCCGCTTCGCGCACCGTGGCGGCAGCCTTGGCAGACGTTTCGGCGATCCGTGCTTCAGCCGACTCAATGTCGGCCTCGAGCTTCTTGTCCGTCTCGGCCTGCATCGCGCGGATTTCCGCATCAATCTGCTCGCGCGTTTCCGCGGCAATCTTGGATGCGTTGGCCCGAGCGTCAGCGAGAGCCTTTTTGTAGCCCGCCTCGGCCTCGTCCGCTTGGCGTTTGAATTCCGCCGCTTTGTCGAAGTCGTCAGCGATCCGTGAACGCCGTTCTTCGATCACCGAGCCAAGGCGCGGCAGGAAGATCCGCGACATGAGGAGATAAAGAACAACAAAGAAAACCAGGAGCCAGAAAATCTGGCCCGCATAGGTGCCGGCATTGAGTTGAGGCAATCCGCCTGTCGCTGCTTCCGCACCCGCAGGGTCGGCAGCGAAGGCGGTGCCGGCGAAGGCAAGCGCCCCCGCGGCGCCCGCCTGAAGCCACCGCATCATCGTCATTCTTAGGAGAAGAGGATGAGGAAGGCGATGACGAGGGCGAAAAGGCCCGTCGCTTCGGTCAGTGCGAAGGCGATGAAGAAGTTGCCGGTCAGGCCAGCGGTGGCCGATGGGTTCCGGAAAGCGCCCTGCATGAAGTTACCGAAGAGGATGCCGAGGCCGATGCCGACACCGAAAAGTGGGAGAACGGCGAGACCTGCGCCGATGTACTTTGCTGCTTCCGCGTCCATGATTTACTCCTTGTGCGGGCGAACCGCCCGATCTTGCTGCGGTGGTTGGAAACTAGTGGTGAGGGTGAAGCGCATCTTTGAGATAGATGCAGGTGAGGATGGTGAAGACGAAGGCCTGCAGGAACGCCACAAGGAACTCGAGCAGGAAGACGGCCACAATTCCGAAAAGCGGTACGATCGAGATCACCGAGAGAACCCCGCCCGCTGTCAGCAGCGTGCCGACAAAGCCAGCAAAGACTTTGAGGACCACGTGACCGGCCAGCATGTTCGCGAACAGACGAACCGCAAGGCTCACAGGACGTGACAGGAACGAGATGATCTCGATAGGAACGATAAGAGGCATCAGCCAAAGCGGCACGCCCGATGGCGCGAAGATGCCCAGGAAACCAACGCCGTGCTTGAAGAGGCCGTAGATCACCACAAGGCCAAAGCTCAGAAGCGCGAGGGTGAACGTCGCAACAATATGGCTGGTCGGCGTGAAGGTGTGGATCTCTGACGGTGTGCCAGGGATCGCTGGCAAAAGACCGAGCAGGTTGCTCAAGAAGATGAACGTGAAGAGCGTGAAGACGAAGGGGAAGAACACCCGGCCTTCCTCGCCCAACGTATCGCGCACCATGTCCGCGATGAACTCATAGGCCATCTCACCCATCGACTGCATGCCGCCAGGGATCAGAGCGAGCCGCTTGGTGGCCAGCGTGAAGAAGCCGAGGGCCGTCAGAACGCCGATCATCATCCAAAAGGATGCGTTGGTGAACGAGATGTCGGTGTCGCCGAACGAGAAGGGAATAATCGTCTTCACAATGAACTGGTCCATCGGCCCAGCCGCAAAAACGCCGAACAGATAGGCCAATGCCGTGTCAGTCATCCCCATCGGGACCCTGTCCTTTCTCGCCCGCGGTCATGCCGCGGTACACCGTGCGCAAACCCGCCGCGAAGCCGAAGGGCATGCCGATAACCAATCCAATGACCGGCGCGCCAAAAAAGCTGCCGATCGCGTAGCCGAGCCCGGTTCCCACCAGGACCGACACCACAAACTCCACCGCGACTCGCAAGCCGTCTCCTGCCGAGGCGCCGGGTGACAATCCGGGTTCGGGCTTTGTCTCCTCCCCGCGCGCTTTGGCGATACGTTCGCCAAGCTTGTCGAGGTCGGAGCGCCGATCGTTGTCTTCGTCGCTCATGAGGCCGCAGGCACCGCTCTTGAAGTTGCGCCGCGAAGGAATTCGCCGGGCCCTCTAATCCTGCCCCAGGCCTGGGTCAACGTCGGGAAAGAGCATGGGCAAGAGAAAGGTTTCCGTTTCCTGGTGGCGCGGTTACGAGGGCCGCTATGAACCAATTTTCAACGGGTGGGGGCGAAGCCGTTCTTCGCTTTCTGGATGCCGATTTTGAAGTGATACGGCCGGGGCGATTCGTCAGATGCGCCGTCACCGATACCGTTATCCCTTTGAACGACTTGAGGTATTGGAGCGTCGATCGGCAAGAAGCCTATATCGACGCCGCGACAGCGAACAAAGCGCGCGATCAGGCGCTGGCCAAAGGAGAGGGCTTTTAAGATGTGGAGAGCTTCAGTTTTGGTGATGGCGCTTGTGGCGTGCGCGAGTGCGGCCGATCAGCCTCCCCCCAATTTGAGCCCCGCGCGGGCGAGCAGCGATGACGATCGGGCGGCTGACCTGCCTGAGGTGACCGACCTTGGGCCGGCGATCGTCCTCGAGCGCGGCCGGTTGACGCAAGGCGGCCTGACGTTTTGGCGGACTGAGCCTGGCAGCGAAGCGTTCCTCAACGGAAAGCTGATCGAGGTGGATCGCGACGGGTACTTCGTTGCTGGCTTTGGCCGCGACTACGACGGCTCAGCGGAGCTCCGCGTTGTCTTCCCGGACGGCACAACGGAGACTCGGGATCTTGAGATCACGGACCGTGATTTCCCTGAAAGCCGCATCACCATTGCCGATGACACCAAGGTGAACCCGTTCTCTGCCGAGGATCTTGCGCAGATCGCCGAGGAGCGGGACCTCAAGAACGCGGCGCGTGAGAACGTTGCTCGGACGGCTTATTGGCGTGCAGGCTTCGACTGGCCAGTGGAAGGGCGAATCAGCGGCGTTTTCGGTTCACGGCGGATCTACAATGGAGAGCCGCGCCGGCCGCATTCCGGTGTCGATGTCGCAGCGCCTCCTGGCACCACGCCGATGGAGTTTCAGGGCACGGATGTTCGCGCGCCGTCATCCGGTGTCGTGACGTTGGCTGAGCCTGACATGTTCTTTGAGGGCGGCACGATTTTTATCGACCATGGTCTAGGTCTGGAATCGACGCTCCTGCACTTGTCCCGCGTGGACGTGCGGCCAGGGCAGGTGGTGAACAAAGGCCAGGTTGTCGGTGCTGTCGGTATGACAGGGCGCGCAACGGGTCCTCACCTTCACTGGGGTCTCAACTGGAACCGTCAGCCGATTGACGCGCAGCTCGTCGCTGGACCGATGAGTCTCGACGAGGAGTAGGGCTAGTTCTGCTCCCGCATGCGGAGCGGCGCGTAAAGCCGCTCTGTTACGTTCATGGCATCAAAGCTCTCATTGCGGAGGCGCTGCTGTGCTCGGCGGGAGCATGAATAGTACTCCGATGAAGCGCCGCGGAAGCCGCGATTGAACGCGCCGATCATCGCTTCCCTCGTGAAACGTGGCGGGCTCTCCCCGTCGATGATCTGCTTCATCCGCTCACGGTAGAGGTCACCCTCCCGGGTTTGTGGGCAGACCTGGGCCAATCGGTGCAGCGTGCCCAGATGCTGCGCCAGCAGGATGAGATCGCCTTGGCGGCTGGCAAAGTGCGACTTGGCTTCTGGCGGGCCCATCAGCTGCCCCGTGATGCTTTGCGCCAGCATCAAGGCTGCAAGGAGAGGCACCGCTGTTGCCATCAGTCGTCACCAAAGAAGCGAAGCGCGCCTTGAACGGCTCGGCGGGTTTCGTCCCACGCGACACGGGAGAGGGCTTCGGCGAGCGGTAAGAACTCCGCGTCCATGGCGTCGTCTCCGGCCTTCACGTCCCCGCTGACATATTGAGCGGCGTAGTCGACCATCACGTAGTGACGCTCGCCATTGTGAGCGGGCAGGGACTCAAAAGCGCCGATGAGGCCCACGGGTTCGCAAATGATCCCGGTCTCCTCCTCCACCTCGCGGACAATCGCTTTGTAGAGGCTCTCGCCGTACTCGACCTTGCCGCCGGGAATCGACCAGTGGCCTTTGAGAGGCGCACGGCCACGCTGGATCAGGAGCACCTCCTGTCCTCTCATCACCACAGCGCCAACAGACAGGGTGGGGCGGGCTTCCGTCATGGCGAATCTCCTGAACTGTGACTGAGCGCTACGCCCTCCTGTGCGGCCCGTCACGCGGCGCGACAGAAGAAAAAGCGGTCCTGGCCATTGATATCTGTTCGCGCGGGCCAAAAATACTCCGCTAACTCGGAAGGAACATGCTCATGGTCCGGTTTTTTGCGTCCATCGTCGTTTTCGCGTGGGGTCTCGCCCATGCTGCAGAACCGCTGACGGCCCGCGACATCGAGCGGTTTATCGCCGTTGGTCAGTCGCTTGAGGCGCTCGAAGAGACCTATCCCGACATTGATATCGATATGTTTGGCGGGGATCCGCAGAAGATCCTTGAGACCATTTTCGGTGAGAATGGCGAGCCGCACATCATGTCGGTGCTCTCGAGTGAGCTTGCCTCCAATCCGACGGTCGGGCGGGATTTCCGCAAAGCTGTAAAAGACGGCGGCTTTGATGATGTTGAAGAGTTCGGATCCATCGGTGACCGTATCACGCTGACCGTCTTCGCCCTCAATATCTCCCAGGCTGATCTCAACGATCTGCGCAGCATTGAGAACCTGCCGAGCGAGGCGGTCGAGAACCTGCCAGCGGGCATTCTTGAGGCCATGAAGCGGGCGCAGCTTTTCGCCAACGCCATCGACAGTGTGCCTCAAGCCGATCGTGACACCCTCCGTCCTTACCAGGATCAAATTGAGGGTCTCGGCGGGGACTTCGGCGGCTAAAGCCTCAATTCACCAGGAATTGGTGACGCAGGTCGCAGGTGCTGTCGCCGCCGACCGCATCCCAATTGTTGGTGATCCACGCGTCCGCTGCCTCGCGACCGATCGCCTTCAGTTCTTTTAAGAAGTTGAGGTCGGTGTTGTACTTCGTTGGTAGCGGGAAGTCCTTCAGCACCTCGTCAGCACGGATCGAGTGATACCGAATGTCTGACAGCTGATCTTTGTACTCATCCTTGAGCCAGCCCTCGTGCAACAGCTTCTGTACGAACGAAATAGCGCGCATCTCTTTGAGGAGGGCTGCGTTGAACGTGATCTCGTTCAGCCGGTTGTCGATATCGGGCACTGTGGTGGGAAGGTCATCCCGAAACATAGGGTTGATATGCACGACGAGGAGGTCCTCGACATCCGTTTCATAGAAGAGCGGCCACAAGGATGGATTACCCATATAGCCCCCATCCCAATAGGCCTCGCCGTCGATCTCCACAGCTTGGAACAGCTGCGGCAGGCAGGCGGAAGCCATGACGGCATTGCTCGAAATCTCTTCGCGCTCAAAGACCCGAACCTTGCCTGTACGAACATTCGTGGCACTGACAAAAAGCTTGGTCTTGGTGCAACACCGCAGCGCTTCGAAATCGACCAGCCGATCGATGAGCTCCTTGAGCGGGTTCCAGTTCATGGGATTGAGCTGGTAGGGCGAGAAGGCCTTGGTTGCTGCTGACATCGCCTGGTGCGACCAGAACCCGTGCAAGCTTCCAAATGGCAGGTCGAAGGGGTTCGAAAGCTTGCTGACCTCTTCCCAAAACTCATCAAGCTTGTCCCGGCCGCCTTGATCGTCGGCCATGTGCACACCATAAGCAATCACAGTAGCGTTCATGGCCCCCGCTGATGTAGCGGTGATCGCGTTGAGATGGATCTGTTCGCTCTCAAGCAAGCGATCACAGACCCCCCAGGTGAAGGCGCCGTGCGCGCCCCCGCCTTGCAGGGCCAGGTTGATCGACTTGCGCCCGCTCGCCATCAGTGGGCGACCCAGCCGCCATCAACGGCATAGGGATAGCCCGTCGCGCCTGAACCAGCGTTGGAGCAGAGATAGATCAGCATGCCGACAAGGTTTTCATAGGTGACGAACTCCTTGGTCGCGTGGGCATCGTTGAGGAGTTTGGCTTTCGCTTCTTCTTCGGTGATGCCGCGCGCCTTGGCGTTGTCAGTCATCTGCGCTTCCAACAGGGGCGTAAGGGTAAAGCCCGGGCAGATCGCGTTGCACGTGATGCCGTCCTCAGCTGTCTCCAAAGCCACCGTTTTGGTGAGGCCAACCACACCATGCTTGGCGGCGATGTAAGCGGACTTAAAGGGCGACGCGATGAGGCCGTGGGCCGAGGCAATGTTCACGATACGGCCAAATTTGCGTGCTCGCATGCCAGGCAGAACATGTTTGATGGAGTGATAGTTCGACGTCAGGTTGATCGCGATGATGCGGTCCCAGGTGTCGTCATCATAGTCATCAATCGGCGCAACCTTTTGGATGCCGGCATTGTTGATGAGAATATCAACACGGCCGTGGGCAGCTTCTGCACCGCGGATCAGCCCTTGGATCTCTTCTCGCTTGGTCATGTCCGCGCCGTCGTAGCGCACATCGACACCGTACTCGCCAGCAATCCGTGCACGGTTGCTTTCGATCTCATCAGCATCGCCAAAACCATTCAGCGTGACATCAACACCCTGGGCGGCGAGGCCTTCAGCAAAAGCCAACCCGATGCCTGATGTTGATCCGGTGATAACGGCTTTGCGCCCCCGCAGATCTTCGAACATGTGCGATACCTCCAACAGTTCCTGCGAGGCCATTAAGGCTTAGAGTGCCGGGCGCCAAGCGTGAGAAGCGGCTCCTATGGTTTCCCATGACTTAACCTTACGCCAGGATTCTCGAAGGTTACCGCCAACACAACCTTAAAGCGAATGGGGTAACGGTTTCTCCAGTTGAATTGGAGGTTGGCGATGAAAAGGGTGCTCGGCTTCGCCCCGGTGCTGTTGATCGCGACGGGCACAGGTTTTGCGCAAACGGACGACGTCATCTTCAACGCGACGGTCTCCGACAGCTGCACAGTGGTCGCTGATACAAACGGGACGCTGGGCCTCAACGGTACGGGAACTGTTCTTGCGAGCACCGAGAGCGGCGGTTCGGCGGGTCAGGCGACGGTCACCGCCACCAACACGACGTTCAACGTGACGATCGACAACATCACGGCCTTCACCACGGGTCCGGCAGACGCCGATACCAACACCAACTTTGCCACCACCTACAACGCCAGCGGCGCCACCACGGCATCGGGTGTTGCGGGCGCGACGCCCACCAATCTTGGATCCGGTATCACCACACTTGCGGTGAACGCGAGCGCCACCAAGACGTCGGGGATCTTCTCGGCCGGTTCTTACTCTCTCACGGCGACCGTGCGATGCGCGCCGTAGTTCTGATCCTTCTCTCGCTGACGCTGGTCGCTGGGGTGAGCCGTGCCCAGAGCATGTCGCCGATGGAGGCTGACGTTGTGACCTTTGGCGAGGTGGGTGCGGTTCGGGCTGCTCTGCGCAATCCCTATGCCGATGCGCGGCGGTTTGAGATTGAGGCGTTCGACCTCAACTGGAACGCCGTCAGCGATGTGCAACTCACCCGCTCGCGGCTCTCTCTCGCGCCGGGTGGGCAGACCTCGCTCTTGGCTGTCTTGCCGCTCGAAGGGGAGCCGGAGCGGACGATCTATCTGTGCGCCACGTCCGTGCCCTATCGGCAGTCTAGCGCCGGGGTCAGGGGGCAGGTATGCGGACGATATCGCGTCATCCATCGCTCCTTCTAGGGCTTGCTGCCGCCCTCGGTATCGCTTCGGCTCAGCAAGAGGTGACCCAAGGCGGCCAGCCCATTGTGGTGCCGTCGCAAAGCTCTGTCTTCAATCAAAACAGCGTCAATCTGCCGACTGCGCCGATCACCACGGGTCAGGATATTGTTCGCGGTGCGGACGGCACCAGCTGTCAAACCGCGATCGGATCGGGGGGGCCGTATCTCGATGTCGGTGTGCTGCAGAGCCAGGACTTCTACGAGCGTGACAGCGCCGCGGTTTATGGCCGGATTGTTGTGCCGATTGGCAAGCGGGCCAAGCGGCTGGATTGCACCAGGCTCTACCAGCTCGAGATTGAGCGGATGCGGATGGAGCTTGAGTTCCTCCGTATGGGCACGACCTTCACCGCCACACCCGTTGGGCTTCGCGGTGAGGAGCCTGGGCCGACTGAGGTGGACGGCTTTCAGGTGGGCGGCGCCAGGTCAGCCCCGGCAGCCAAGACGCCTCGGCCTGCACCGCCGCCCCCAAGCGCGCCTCGCCCGTCAAACCCGCCGCTTGTTCTTGGCCCAGAGCCGAACGATGAGATTGACCTTATCTCTATGTGGAGGGGCGCCCATTCTGCACCCGTGCCGCAAGGGTACTACGCCCAGGCAGGGGCCTTTGGCTCACGGGAGAGCGCGGATCTTCGGCTTTTGTCCGCGATCACGTCCACTGGCTACACCAATGGCTACATCAAGCCGCAAATCATCGGTGGACAGACCCTCTTTCGCGTGATGCTCGGCCCTACGACTGAGACCGAAGCGCGCCAGCTATGCCGGGCCATCCCCGGTGATTGTTTCGTCGCTGCGCAGAGCGAAACGAGCGCCTAAGCGGTCTGCTTGTCTTCGCCGTAAGCGTCTTCGAGCATCCGAACGATTGTCTCGTTGCCCTCGCGCCGGGCATCGTCGAGCGGGGAGTTGCCCCAACGGTCGATCGGCCGGATCTCCGGGCAGATGGACATGAGATAGCGCACGGCCATCTCCTGGCCCTCACTCGCTGAGAGGTGAAGAGCGGTGCGCCCGTCATAGTCAGCGGTGCACGGATTGATACCGCTGGCCACCAGCCGGCGGAGCTCACCGATATCGCCCCGAGACGCCGCGCCGCAAAGATAGGTGGATTGATCGGCTGCCCGCTCGACAGCAGGGCGGCGCGGGTCGATCAAGCTCTGGTCCTGGACCATATTTGCGTAGGTGTGGAAGGCATAGCGTTCGACAAGCTTCTTTGAGAACTCGACGCCGCGGACGGAGTTTCCAAGCTTATCAAGCCGCGGGCTGTAAAGCGCGATGCCGCAAACGCCGGGGACCACCATATAAAGTGCTCCGGACACACCAGATTTTGCCGGTATACCTACAGAGAACGCGTACTCGCCTGAGAAATCATACATGCCGCAGGAGTACATCAGCGACAGGCAATCCTTCACCGTCGCGCTTTGCAACACCATCTGGTTGGTGGTCGGGCAGATCCCGCCATTCGCGAGCGTACCAGCAAGCACCGCCATCTGACGAACGTCCAGCGTGATCGAGCAATTCTGGAAGTAGAAATCGAGGGTGTTGATAATGTTCGTGTTCGGAGGGAACGCACCCTTCTCGCGCATGAAATAGGCGAGGGCGAAGTTCCGATCAGCAGTTTCCTTTTCAGACAAGAAAATCGTGTTGTCGAAGCCGCAGGTCCTGCCGCCGCAAAGAGCCTTCCAAGCCGTCATGACATGGTCAAAACGATCAGCCAGGCTCAGCTCTGGTTTGATCAGCGATGCGCACATGATGGCGCCAGAGTTGATCATCGGGTTGTGCGGCAGGCCTTGCTCATTGAGCGTCAGCTCGTTGAACCCCTGGCCGGAAGGCTCGCGCCCCACATGCTGGTGCACTTGATCGCGCCCCAGATCGTCGAGTGCGATGGCATAGCTCACCGGCTTGCAGGTCGACTGCACACAGAAGGTCTCTTCGTCGTCGCCGAGCGAGAATTGTTGACCATCAACGGTGCAGACCGCGAGCGCAAAGAGGTCGGGGTCCACCCGTTCAAGCTGGGGGATATAGCTTGCAACTTTGCCGCCCCGGTTCTCGGCCACGGTGTCGAAGATCTTCGACACCTGGTCCCGGAAGCCTGAGAAGTTGGGGATCACGAAGTCACCGGACAGGCCGCGGGCGATCAGCGTCGCGTTCTCGGGGGCCACCACTTCGGAGAACTTTGCCAGATCCAGCTCGTCGCGTCTGTTGAGGCGCTTGAGGTTGCGCATGGTCTCGCGGATGCGTTTGTCGCGCTCATCCAGGCCGCAGGCCTCGAGGGCTGCGAGCACGTCACTGACGAGGATCGTGTCCGACCCGTCTCTCAGGATGGCTTGGAAGATCTTTTCCACGACGGAATCCTGGTTAAGCGATCCCAAGTTAACAATCTCGGCGCTCATGTGCGAAATCCCCACTGTCGATCGCTGGAATGATTGGATTCCAGAGACTTCCGCCGCCCCATTTAGGACCTCGTGAAGCGCGTCAAGCGCAGAATCGCTCTCTCGCACTGCGAAATCGTCGAATGGTCATCATGTCGACGAAAGGGCTAGGAAGAGGTTGCAAGAGGTGGTCTACCCACTCCTGCACTGTGCGCCGCAACATGCCAGAAGGAATACCACTATGCGCATCTCTGAGATCCCCGTGGGGGAAAACCCACCAGAGGATATCAACGTCATCATCGAGGTGCCGCTCGGCAATGAGCCGATCAAGTACGAATTCGATAAGCCGTCGGGCGCGATCTTTGTCGACCGCTTTCTCTACACCGCGATGCGCTATCCTTGTAATTACGGCTTCATCCCGCACACGCTGTCCGGCGATGGCGATCCCGTGGATGTGATGTGCCTGGGCAACCGGCCGCTTGTGCCTGGCTGTGTCCTGCGCGCGCGTCCGATCGGTGTGCTGATCATGGAAGACGAAGCAGGCATTGACGAGAAGCTCCTCGCGGCGCCGCATCCGAAGCTGACGCGTTTTTACGATAACATCGAGACCTACGAAGACGTGCAGCCGATCTTGCTTGAGCGAATCTGGCACTTCTTTGATCATTACAAGGATCTTGAACCCAACAAGTGGGTGACGGTGAAGGAGTGGCAGGGCAAAGAAGACGCCCAGCGCCTTATCCAAGAAGGCATCGCAGCTTACAAGCCGTAGCCGAGCTCGCCGGTGGAGTTGGTCCTGACGCGCCACGCCAAACTGGCGGTCGAGCGGCGCGGCATCAAACGGGTGTGGCTGCGCCAACTGGTCCATCGGCCAGACAGCACCGCGCAGGGTGACCGTTTCCGTACAGAGATTTGGCGTTTGTCGGTCGAGGAACTCGGCGGACGGACGCTCGTCGCGATCATCCGGCCCACGCGGCGAAAGCTTCGGCTCGTGACCGCCTATCTGGAAGGCGCTTAAGCCGTTGCTGCCTCTGCCTTGGCTGCTTCTTCATCAAGGAACACAGAGCCCGCATTGCGGCCCGCTTCGAACAGCGTGCGCACAACGCGCGGTGTGGGCAGGCCTTCCATCGAGCGGCCAGGCAGCCAGTCGTGAAGCGCGATCTCTTGGAGGTGTTCAGCATCCTTCCCCAGCGCTTCGAGCTCGGTGTCGAGCGGGCGGGCAAAGAGGAACTGCTGCAGCTGCCGTTCGATCTCAGCGGTCTTGGTCGGGATCTTGTCGATGCCGCTTGAGAGCAGGCGTACGAGAACAACCGTCTGGGTGCTGTTCAAAAGAGGCGCGATCGGCGGGTTGGAGGTGAAGCCGCCATCCCAATAGGGCGCCCCGTCGATCATCACGGGCGCCTGAACCTGCGGCAGGCAGGCGGAAGCCCAAAGCGCGTCATGCGAGATATCGGCGTTGGAGAAAATCCGTGCACGCCCACTGGGAACGTGGGTGGCTGCAACGGCGAGGCGAGGTGCCGTGCCGCTTTGCAACGCATCAATGTCGACGTGCTTGGCGATGATATCGCGTAAGGCGTCGCCGCCGCGGTTGCGTGTGGGCAGCGGGAGGCGAAATCCTGTAAGCCGTTCACTGATCGTTTGCGGCGTGAGGAGGGCTTGCGCAGTCGCTGCCACGCCGGACACGTCATCCCAGAACGCATCGAGCGCCGTGCGTGCCTCTTTGCGTCCGCCGCGCACCATCCCCGTCGACAGGACAGCGGCGTTGAGCGCACCGGCCGATGCACCCGACAATTTGACGATCGGCCGGGCGTCGAGCTCCAAAAACGCTTCGAGAACCCCCCAGGTGAAAGCGCCAAGCGGCCCGCCGCCCTGCAAGGCGAGGTTCACGCCAGGCTCTGGCGGCGTCAGCGAGTCAGCGGCCCGCGACAAGAACCGGCGAGGCCCAAGCTCCTCAAGGAGCCGGCGCAAAGCTTCCGTGGCGACGTTCATGGGCGCTAGCTCGTTCCCCTAAGGCTTCAGACGCACGCACAACCTAACTCGCCAAATATCCTTACGCGCACGTGAAAAAGCGTCCCGCAACTTGAGCAGAACGCTTCAATCGGTTGCCGGAAACTTGGTCTGGCGAGCCTAACCCGCCTTGTTGACCCGCATGTACCACTCGACCAGGCGGCGGACTTGGCGGCTGGTATAGCCGCGTTCGGTCATCCGGCTGACGAAGTCGTCGTGCTTCTTCGCGGTCTCTGAATCCTTCTTCGAGTCGAAAGAGATGACCGGCAGGAGGTCTTCGACCTGCGTGAACATCCGCGTTTCGATCACCCGGCGGAGCTTTTCATAGCTCGTCCACGCTGGGTTCTTACCAGCATTGGCAGCGCGGGCGCGGAGGGCGAATTTCACGACCTCGTTGCGGAAGTCTTTCGGGTTCGCGATGCCCGCAGGTTTCTCGATCTTCGAGAGCTCGGTGTCGAGGGTCGCACGATCAAGCAGCTGACCCGTGTCAGGGTCCTTGAAGTCCTGATCTTCGATCCAAGCATCGGCGTAGGAGATGTAGCGGTCAAAAAGGTTCTGTCCGTACTCACCATAGCTTTCGAGATAAGCCTTCTGGATCTCTTTGCCGATAAAGTCCGCGTAGCGCGGCGCAAGCTCAGCCTTGATGAACTCAAGATAGGTCTTCTCGGTCTCATCCGGGAACTGCTCCCGCTTGATCGCGTTTTCGAGCACATACATGAGGTGCACAGGGTCAGCGGAGACCTCTTCGGTGTCGAAGTTGAAGGTCTCGGACAGGACTTTGAAAGCAAAGCGGGTGGAGATCCCGTCCATGCCTTCGTCCACGCCGGCGGCATCGCGGTATTCCTGGTGCGACTTCGCTTTCGGGTCCGTGTCCTTCAGCTTCTCGCCGTCATAGACGCGCATTTTCGAATAGAGATTCGAGTTCTCATGCTCTTTGAGGCGTGTGAGAACCGAGAAACGGGCCAGCATGGGCAGCGTTTCTGGCGCGCACGGAGCATCGGAAAGCTCCGATGATTTCAGGAGTTTCTCGTAAATCGCCGTCTCTTCGGTGGGACGCAGCGCGTAAGGCACTTTGATCACCGAGATCCGGTCCAGGAACGCTTCATTGTTGCGGTTGTTGCGGAAGGCCTGCCATTCGCTCTCGTTCGAGTGCGCAAGGATCACGCCCTGGAAGGGGATCGGGCCGAGGCTCTCGGTGCCGACATAGTTGCCTTCTTGCGTGGCGGTCAGCAGTGGGTGGAGCACTTTGATCGGTGCTTTGAACATTTCGACGAACTCAAGAAGGCCCTGGTTCGCGTGGCAAAGACCGCCTGAATAGGAATAGGCGTCGGTGTCGTCTTGGCTGAAATGCTCCAGCTTCCGGATGTCGACCTTACCGACGAGGGCGGAGATGTCCTGGTTGTTCTCATCACCTGGCTCGGTCTTGGTGATGCCGACCTGGCGGAGCTTCGATGGGTAAAGTTTCACCACCGAGAATTTCGAGATGTCGCCGCCATACTCGTCGAGGCGCTTCACCGCCCATGGGCTCATGATGCCGGTGAGGCGACGACGCTCAATGCCGTATTTGTCTTCGAGCAGGGACTTCAGCTGTTCGGTCTGGAAGAGGCCAAGCGGGCTTTCGAACACGGGCGAGAGTTCATCACCGGCTTTGAGGACATAGATGGGATACTCTTCCATCAGGTCCTTGAGGCGTTCAGCGAGCGACGACTTACCGCCGCCGACCGGGCCGAGGAGGTAGACCACCTGGCGTTTTTCTTCGAGGCCTTGGGCCGCATGGCGGAAGTAGCCAACGATCCGTTCGATCGTGTCTTCCATGCCATAGAAGCCCTCGAAGGCTTTGTAGCGCTTGATGGTGCGGTTGAAGAAAATCCGGCTCAGACGCGGATCCTTCGATGTGTCGATGAATTCCGGCTCGCCAATCGCCTTGACCATGCGTTCCGCCGGAGAGGCGTAGAACATGACGTCGTCGCGGCACCCGAGGAGGTAATCGCGAAGCGACATTTCTTCATGCTTCGTGCGTTCATAGCCTTCGGCAAATGCATCGAAGATGTCCAAATCACTGTCCATTGTCATGCTCACAACCGCCACCCGTTTCTGCCCGTTTCTCGGGCCACTAGGCTCACCAAGGCCACCACCACCTCGCCGAACCAATTACATGATGCGGCAAGGCCCCATCCTGAACGAGCTAGGACCCTGACCACTCATCATGAACGCGACTGGTAAAGATAATACGATCATGATGCGCTCTTGGCGATAAGATCCAAGCACGATTCCTTCGAAGAATCCCCCAGTCCGGAGCACAAATGTTTCGCTTCTCGATAACCTCGGCAAGGGCCGTATTCTGACATTTTAGATGGGTTGGCCCCGTTGCAGGGCTTTTGTGGTCGGGGCGACGATATCGCGCACGGCTCGACGGGTGTTATCGGGTTGGTTAAGGACTCTGGGGATTGGCTGGGGGCCTTCTGGTGCGCAAATTGCGGCTAAATGTGTTCGAGCGCGGCGCCTTGCATGAGGTCGCTGAAGCCATCTACACCCGCCTCATCGCTAAGTCCTCGAAATTCCAGCCAATAATCAACGATTTTGAGAACAACACTGTCAGCATCTCGACCCTACTGCTGATAGGTTTGGGCCTCGCTGGCGGCGCAGCGGCGAGCATGGCGTATGGCGAAGAGCTTGCTGGGCGGACGGGTTTTCAGTTCTTCACCTCGTCCATGGCGCCTGTCGTGCTCGGCGGCGTTGGCGGCCTCATCACCTACCTCATCTTCTCATCGCTTGGCAGTGCGCTTGCCAAATTCCCGCTCTACCAACAGGTCGCAGAGGTCTTCGTCTTTGAACAGAAGTTCTTGAATCAGAACCGCCGTATGCAGATGGCCACGGCGGCGCTTCAGTGGTTGCAGCGGCAGCCAGAAATGACCTTCGAAGCGGTCGAATATCTCTACGAAACCACCGACACGATCTCGATCCTGCCCAAGCGGCTGCGCCGTGAACTCGAAGAGATGAGGGACGGCACTGAGTCCGTTCTGCACATCCGCGAGCTTTTTGAGCGGAAGTACAAGGCCGACTATCTGCGCCAGGGGCTGATGTCTCCGCGTGAGCTTTCTGCCTACACCAACCGGTACTTCATTCAGTCCCGGGCGGCGCGGAACGGCATTCGTGCCAGCCTGATTTTTGACACGCTGGATGCCGAGCTGCGCGATGAGATCGCCACGGGGGAGAACTGGCGCCGCACCCGCTACACCGACGAGCACCATCAGGTCACAACGATCCGGGACAACGCTGACGTCACGCTGCGCTACCGGACAGGCGCGCCCCATTATCGCTGGCCTGATGATCGGCGCGAGAGCAGCCAGGGCGAGACGGCGCCTTGGGTGCTCTATATGGGCGTTGAGAACCCGGTGAACATTCCGCTCTGGGCGATCACGGTTGACCAGGTCATGGGAAAGCTCCGTGATGCTGCGCGCTGGCTCTATGAGGACGAGGAACTCACCGAAGAGGAAATGGACTACGAGGTCGACGCGATCCTCGATCTTCTGACCGAGACCGACATCACGATGTTCGGGAAATGGGACGAGAAGACGTTGCGACAGCGGTCTGAGGTCGCGTTGATCCCCGAGCCGGTCCTCAAAGATCTTCGCAATGATCGCGAGAACCCGCACTGGGTTTTGCGCTGGGATCCCAACCGGATCGACTGGTCACAGTTCGTGGGAACCGACGGCGCGATCCGCCGAGCGTTTGCCGCGCTTTTGAAAGCGATCGAGATGGCCGACGCTGATGCTGAGAAGATCGTCCTCAACCGGGGTGATGCCCTGCTGATCAACAATCTGCGCACAATGGTTCGGCGCAAAGAGCTTGGTGCTCAGGGTGCGCCTTATTTTGACAACGTCTTGGATTATCCGGAGGCGTGGTGGCTGAACGTCTATTATGGCTTTAGACGTTCAGAACCCGCTGCATTTTTTGGGATCTAGTCCCGCTTGAGCGCTGTTTCGATCAGCTCAGCTGTTTCTGTCGCGCCGTAGATCTTGACGAACGGGCCCATGCGGGGACCTTCGGCTTGGCCAAAGACCACCTCGTAGAGGCCTTTGAACCATTCGCGGATGTTCTCGTAGGCTTGCGATTTGCCCGCATCAAAGACCGATGTTTGATAGGCGTCTTCGTCCTGACCATCGCCGAGCTCCCGAAGACGGGCTGCGAAGAATTCAAGCGCAGCACGCTCTTGATCCGTTGGTGTGCGGTAAACCTTCTTTGGTTTCACAAAGTCCTGGAAGTAATTCACCGCATAGGGAAGAAGTGGCTCGAGAGCCGCCATTTCCTCAGCGCTCGCGTCAGGCCGATATTTGGCCACAAACCCGCGCAGGATCTCAGGGTCTGATGTGCCAGACGCATCGACGATATTGAGGAGCAAACCGAAGCTCACCGGCGGCGTGACTGTTGGCACGTCACCTGTGTGAATGTGCCAAGCGGGGTTCTCGGCGCGCTTATCCGGCTCTTGCTCTTTGTACTTCGCAACATGCGTCCAGTACTCGTCCGCCGTTTTTGGGATGATGTCGAAATAGAGCTTCTTCGCCTTTTTCGGCGCGGCGAAGTTGAAGAGCTGCAGGCTTTCGGGGCTCGCATAGCGCAGCCATTCATCAATGGTGATGCCGTTGCCTTTGGTCTTGGAGATCTTTTTGCCTTCTTCGTCGAGGAAGAGCTGGTAGTTGAAGCCTGCCGGAGGTTCGCCGCCCAGTGCACGGACGATCCTCGAGGAGAGTCGTGTCGACTCCGTCAGGTCCTCGCCCGCCATCTCATAGTCGACGCCGAGGGCATACCAGCGGCCGGCCCAATCGGCCTTCCACTGAAGTTTGCAGGCGCCGCCTTTGACGGACTGTTCCCGCCGCGTGCCGTCTTCGTCCTGATAGACGATCATGCCGCTTGCTGCGTCGCGCTCCAGAAGCGGGACATAGAGCACGCGCCCGCTTTCAGGGCTGATAGGGAGGATCGGGGAGTAGGTCTGTCGCCGCTCTTCGCCCAATGTGGGCAAGATGATGTCCATGACGTCGTCATAGACCTCCAGCATACGGATCAAGGCGCTATCCAGTTTCCCTGTTTCGTAGGCCTCTGTTGCTGAGACGAACTCATAGTCAAAGCCGAACCGATCGAGAAACGCACGCAAGCGTGCGTTGTTGTGGGCGGCGAAACTCGGATACTCACCCGCGGGGTCTGGCACGCGTGAGAGCGGTTGCTGGAGGTAGGGTTCCAAAATCTCTGCGTTCGGCACTGGCGGAACCTTCCGCATACCGTCCATGTCGTCGGAGACGCAGACGATACGGCTTTCGCGACCGGTCAGTTGCTCAAACGCGTGACGCACCATCGAGGTCCGGGCGACCTCGCCAAAGGTGCCGATATGCGGCGGGCCCGAGGGGCCGTAGCCTGTCTCGAACGTGACGATGCCGTCCTTTTTGCCCATCTTGTCCAAACGCTTGATCAGAGCCTTGGCCTCTTGGAAGGGCCAGGCTTTCGCGTTGTCGAACAGGGCGGCGTCGGTCAGATTCTCAGTCATCGGGGCGATATACCGGCCTGAGCGCAGAGTGCGAGGCCCTTTCTTCGTCTGGGCGCTACTCGCCTGTCGCCAGTCCGCCGAGGAAGGTGTCCACCGCGTCTTGGACGATCGCCTTTTGCTCAGCCGGGGACGGGGCCTTCGCCACGCCAAGGAGCCGGCCGATCACCACATCGAAATGCCGCATGGAGCCTAGGAAGATCTCAGCGCCGCGGCGGGTGTCGATGCTCTTGATCTCGCCCCGCGCCACGGCGTCCGAAAGAATGGCGGAGACATCAGCGACGGCCGATTTGGGGCCGATGGCATAGTGCCGCTCAGCGATGTCGGGAAACTGCCAGGACGCGCTCATCAGCAGCCGCCACATGGCGTCGTTGCGCGGATGGCACAGGCCCTTCGTGATCCCAAGGCCATAATGGGTGAGGCGATCGCGAACGGGGAGGCCTTGGTGTTCCGTATCCGTCTCTTCATTGGCGGTGTCTTGGAAGATGGCGTCTACCATGTCCTGCATGATGGCGCGGAAGAGGCCCTCTTTGTTGCCGTAATTGGCGTAGATTGTGGATTTCGAGCCTCCAGCGCGGGCCACGATGTCGTCGAGCGATGTCCGGTCGTAACCGAACTCGACGAAGGTCTCCGTTGCCACCTCAAGAAACGCCGCGCGCCTGGCGGCGCGGCTGTTGGGGGGCAGGGGTTGGGTCGGTTCCTTGGCCATGGCGGCGCGCCTTAGCAAGCCAGCGCGCCGTTCAAAAGCGGCTTAGCCGAGCGCAGGCTCCGCGGCCGGGCTCTTCGCCTCCGCGCGGGCGAGCCTGCGTTGATCAACCACCCGCTTGAACTCGTCGTAGTAGGTAGGATCCTCCGTCCCCATCCATTTGTCCCACCAGGTGAAGTATAGGCCGAAATTGTAGCCAGCCCGGGCATGGTGGAGGTCGTGGTGCACGGTGGTGGTGAACCAGTCGAACATTGGACGCCGGTCTTTGGTGGCTGGCATCAACTCAAAGCCGGAATGGCCCAGCGTGTTTTTGATCAGTGAGATGATGACAAATGTTCCCGTTGCGCCCGGAGGGTTGGGTACAGCGATCTCCCAAAGAATGACAAACAGCACCATCAACCCCGCTTCGCGCAGGTCAAAGCTGTAGGCGGTGAAAGGCGATGGGTTCATCGAGCGGTGGTGACGCCGGTGATAAAGCCGGAAACGCTTGGGATCATGCATCCAGCGGTGCACCCAGTAAAAGTAAGCGTCGTGGGCGACCAACATCAGCGCGACCGATCCCCAGAACCAAATGGGCCCCGTCATCTGCTCGTTAACCGAAGCCCAGGGAAGCAGGCCCGCTCGCCACATGAAATAGGTGCTGACACTGAGAACTGAGAAGATCGCGATGGAGCGCAGCGAATGGGCAAACTCGACAAGCAATTGCTCGCGCGGCGGCCATTCCTTCCGGATCTTCCGATGGCGGAGGATGCCTGCCAGGCCCACCCACAGGATCAGCCAAACGCCGACCGCGAGTATGGCATAGCGCTGAAGATCGGTGAGCATCCATTCGGGGATCTCACGCAAGGTATCGAGAACGATCTCACCCATTCCGTTGCCTCCTTTGTATACGGGCTGCTGCGCCCATTTCGCGGGCCGTCAGCCGGTATGTCTCGCCGGTTCGTCTTGGCTTGATGCCAATTTCAAAATCGGTGCGGATTCCGCTTCCGATCGCTTGGCTTGGTTGCGGAAGGCCGTTGGCGTCATCCCCGTCTCCGCTTTGAAGGCGCGGCCGAACGGGCCGAGTGAGCCAAAGCCGCACTCATAAGCGATCGAGGCGATCGTCTCTTTGGCGTGCTCAGGATCCACCAGCCGGCGTTTCACCTCTTCCAAGCGATGAGAATTGATGAACGCCGCAAAGTTCCGATAGCCGAGCTTTTGATTGATCACGGGCCGCAGGCGATGTTCCGGTATCCCCAAGCGATCTGCCAAACCGCCGACGGTGAGGCCTTCGACGCGCCAGGCCTCGTTGGTCACCATCTCATGGTTGAGGCTGGCGAGCAGTTGGTCTTCCGGCTCCGGCTGGGGCGCGGATACTGGCGTGATGGTGGGCAGCGGCTTGGCCGGAGCGTCCAAGAGCCCTGAGCGGGGTGAGGTGAAGATCAGCGCGCCGACGATGGCCAAGGCGGTTGTGAGCACTTCGTCGAAGATCAAGACCGGCTGCCACCTGGCGCCTTCGTCGGCAATGAAATCAAACGCGGCGAGGGCGATCACATAAACCGCGATGACTGCCATGAAGGGGCGACGAACCCGGCGACGCTCGCTGTCGAGGTCGTCATCCTCGCTCCTCCAGACAGCCCAGAGGACGAGAACGCCGATCCCTGCCTCCACCATGTTTTGGCCGAAGGAGCAGATGATCGCCGCGTCACCCGTGGCGATCTCGCGCGAGATGAAGCTTAGGGTCATGAGGGCTCCCGGCAGCGCCAGCAGCCAAACGCTCACCGATATCCCAAAGCTCAGGGCCACGAACGGCCAGAGAAAACTCAAGGTCTGGCACGCGACGAGGCTGATCAGAAATGGCGCGTCGTAGGAGATGCTCTCAAGCGAGTAGCCAGCCACGCCGACGCAAAACCCGATGCCGGTGGTTTTGACCCCCAACGGTGCTCCACTTTTGGTGATGCTCATGCAGGTGACCAGGATCGCGCCCAGCACGATACCGGCGAGAAGGATATGCCAGTCCTGAAGATCCATCGCTCACCGATTCCTACCGCAGCTTGGTGAGCATAGGGTGATCGGATTGCAGCCCACTCGCCGTTTTTCGAAAACGATGAGGCTTAGCCGTCGGCCTTGCCAGACCTTAACAGCAGGAAGGCGATCGTGGCCGTGACGATCTCATAGCACGCGTAGCCGATGAGGTTGAGCGACGGGACACCGTCGAACGGCAGGGAGAGAACGCGACCGAGGCCATAGCCGCCGGTGAACGCGAGCAAGAGAAAAAGTGCCGGACGCTGCAAACTTGGTCGCAACACGGCGGCGGCACAGCCAAGCCCGATGCCGATATTCACGCCGCCGTAATTGCTGCGCAGCTCGTACATGACGCTGTTGTTGATATCGGCGGGATCGATGCCCTGAGATACAAACAGGTTCGCCGGATCAAAAAACGTGATGATCCCGAACCCGAGGAACAAGATAGCGTTTAGAAGCACAAAGAGCTTCGCCATCGTCTTGTTCCCCTTGAGTCCGGCGCCTGCGAACTTAGTCGTTCATCAGGCGGCGCGCTTCGATCCGTGAGATGGCGCGGTTGTGCACTTCGTCTGGGCCGTCAGCCAGACGCAGGGTGCGCATGTGGGCGTACATCTCAGCCACGTCGAAATCAGCGGAGACACCGCCGCCGCCATGGGCCTGGATCGCGTCGTCGATGATTTTCAGCGCCATGTTCGGAGCGGCGACTTTGATCATCGCGATTTCGCCTTGGGCGGCTTTGTTGCCGACCGTGTCCATCATGTAGGCGGCTTTGAGGCAGAGAAGGCGAGTCATCTCGATGTTGAGACGGCCCTCACCAATGCGCTGTTCCCAGATCGAATGCTGGATGATCTTTTTGCCAAAGGCCTCGCGGCTAGAGAGACGCTTGACCATCGCTTCGATGGCCTTTTCCGCAACGCCAATCGTCCGCATACAGTGGTGGATGCGGCCTGGTCCAAGCCGGCCTTGCGCAATTTCGAAGCCGCGGCCCTCGCCGAGCAGCATGTTCGATGCGGGAACACGGACATCTTTCAGCTCGACTTCCATATGGCCGTGCGGCGCGTCGTCGTAACCGAAGACCGGGAGGTGACGCTTGACCGTCACACCGGGTGTGTTGGCGGGCACGAGGATCTGCGACTGCTGTTGGTGACGTGCAGCATTCGGATCATTTTTGCCCATCACGATGTAGATGGCGCAGCGCGGGTCACCGGCGCCTGACGACCACCACTTGGTGCCGTTGATGACATACTCATCGCCGTCACGTTCGATCCGGGTCTCAATGTTGGTGGCGTCGGACGAAGCGACGGCTGGTTCGGTCATGAGGAAGGCCGAGCGGATCTTGCCGTCGAGAAGCGGCATCAGCCACTCTTCTTTCTGCTCCGGTGTGCCGTATTTATAGAGCACTTCCATGTTGCCGGTGTCGGGCGCTGCGCAGTTGAAGACTTCAGGCGCGATGTGGCACTTGCCCGTAATCTCCGCAATCGGAGCATATTCGAGGTTGGTGAGGCCCGCACCGAGCTCAGGGTCAGGCAAGAACATGTTCCAAAGACCGGCCTCTTTGGCCTTGTCTTTGAGCTCCTCAATGACGGGCGGAACCTGCCAAGGGTTTCCCTGCGCGCGGAACTCCGCATGCTGCTGTTTGTAGACCTCGTAGCCAGGCACGATGTGCTCGGCCATGAAGTCCTCGACCTTGCGGATCAGGTCTTTGACCTTGTCGGTGTGGTCAAAATGCATGGCGGTTTCCTCTTTCAGAATCGGATGAGCTGTTTTCTCGTAAATTGAGCACGGCCATTGCCATTTGGTCAAAGCCTGTTTGTTGTGACTTTTGGACCGGCTGAACGAACAAGGTCACCAGGCACAGAGCACGCCTGACAGAATAGGGATGAGGGCAATGGATAACGCTTACAGAAAACGCGCCGGGTTGGCGGCCAGCTTGGGTCTCGCGATCCCGGTGGCTACCATGATCGTCTACATGATCACCCTCGGCGGACCCGACGAGTCCGGATACGAGGGCTTCAAAACCTACGTGACAGAGCGGTGGGACGATATTGTCACCGTGTGGACCGTGGAATGCGTGGGTCTCGTCCTCTGCGCGATCGCCGCCTTTGGTTTGGCGGCTGAGCAGACCAAAGGCCGTGCCGCGTGGAACGCCATTGCCCTTGGTAGCCTCGGCGGTTTTGTCTCCACCGCCATGGGGATCAGCCTCTTCCAAGGCTTTGCCACATCCGCCGAAGAGCACGTGCAGCTGACCTTCACGGTCGTGAACAGCTCCTTCTACTTCTTTTTTGTCGGCAAGGCGCTGACGGCCGCTGGGATTGCTGGTCTGTCTTTTGACCTCTTCAAAGATGGCAATCCTCTGTCGAAGATCTGGGCGCTGGTCGCTGGTTTAGGCGGGGTCGCTGCGTTGGCGGTGAACCTTTTGGCCACGACCAAGGGCATGGAGCTTGTCTTCCCTGGCGGTCTCACCGGTACGGTGGCCACCGCACTGGGCGTGCCCGTTGCCTTCCTCGTCACCCGCTCAGCGGCGGCGAGCGGCGAAGAAGCCGCGTAAGAGGGCGGCAGCTTCATCGGCCAACACACCGCCGGTCACCTCTGGCCGGTGGTGGATTGTTGGCTGGTCAAAGAGCTTCGGGCCGTGCGCCACAGCCCCGCCTTTGGCATCATCTGTGCCATAAACGAGCCGTGCGATCCGCGCGTGGCTGATGGCCCCTGCGCACATCGCGCAAGGCTCAAGCGTGACCACCAACGTGCAGCCTGTGAGGCGGTAGTTTCCCAAAGCTTTGGCTGCGCGTCGTAACGCGAGCATCTCGGCATGTCCGGTGGGATCTTGTTCCGCGATCGGAGCGTTATGCGCCTCGGCGATGACCACGCCTTCAGGGTCCACGACCAAGGCGCCGACAGGCACCTCGCCCTTTTCCGCAGCCTGCTCCGCCAGCGCCAGCGCGGCTCGCATCCATGCCTCGTCTTGTTTCGCCACCTCTAGCGAGCGGCCAAGGTGAGGATGTTCATGGGCGTCAAGCCAAACGCGCCTTTCGGTGTGTCATAGTCTCCGGTCAGGATCTCGTAATGCAGGTGGATCGGGATCGAATAGCTTGCGGTGTTGCCCATGATGCCGAGCACTGTCCCCGTTTGCACTGTCCTGCCTTCTTGCGCCTCGCCCGTACGGTTTTGCAGATGGGCGTAGCGGGTGAAGACGGTTTCGGAGTGCTTGATCAGCACATAGTTGCCGTAGTCGTCCCGATAGCCTGACTCCACGACTGTCCCTGGCCCTGCGGCGACCACGGGACCAGCAGGGCGACTTTGTAGGTCGATCCCCTTGTGCAGCTTGCCGCGGCGGTTGCCGAAATTGGACGAGAGGCAGGATTTCGGCGCAGGATTGATCAACAGCCGCTGACCATTCACCCGGGCAAAAGGCGCATAGCCTGTGACCCGGCCGTCACCGTCTGCGCGCGGCGCATTGCTGACGCTGAGGCGCGGGCAGAGGAGCAGCTCGCTCTCAGGCGAGAAACCAGGTGCAAGTCCGCTGGGCGTTGACGCGTTGGAAGACGTGCCGCCGCCCTGGCCATCACCGGAGGTGGCGCAAGCCGCAAGAAGCAAAGCGGCGAGGGCGGGGGTGATGCGCGACAGGAAAGCCATGAAGTCATTGTGTTCTCAAGCTGAACAGGCCGCAAGCATCCTTGCGTTGCGGGCGAGATGATTTCGATCGCAACGAACTTATTGACGCCTCCGTATCAGCCCTTAGATAGCGCGTTAGCAGCCGCCGGCCTTGAGTGCTAAAAGCGGTCTGTCCCTTATCACCAACCTCTATCTGGAGAGCACCATGGCTTTCAGACCACTTCACGACCGGGTCCTCGTTCGCCGCGTCGAAGAAGACGAAAAAACCGCTGGCGGCATCATCATTCCTGATTCCGCTAAAGAGAAGCCGCAGCAGGGCGAAGTCGTCGCTGTTGGCACCGGCACGAAGTCCGAGAACGGCGACATCACGCCTCTCGACGTCAGCGCAGGCGACAAGATCCTGTTCGGCAAATGGTCCGGCACTGAGGTCAAGCTCGACGGCGAAGACCTTCTGATCATGAAGGAAAGCGACATCCTGGGCATCCTCGCCTAAGCGCATCGCATTTCATCAGTTTACCCACGAATTTTAGGAGAATATCATGGCTGCTAAAGAAGTTCGCTTCGAAGCCGATGCCCGTGAGCGGATGCTCAAAGGCGTCGATACCCTCGCCAACGCTGTCAAAGTGACCCTCGGCCCGAAAGGCCGCAACGTCGTCATCGACAAGTCCTTCGGCGCACCACGCACGACCAAAGACGGCGTCACTGTCGCCAAAGAGATCGAGCTGGAAGACAAGTTCGAGAACATGGGCGCTCAGCTCATCAAAGAGGTCGCCTCGAAAACCAACGACATCGCTGGTGACGGCACGACCACTGCGACCGTGCTGGCTCAAGCCATCGTCAAAGAAGGCTCGAAGTCGGTTGCTGCTGGCATGAACCCGATGGACCTCAAGCGCGGCATCGACCTCGCCACGGCTCAGGTTCTTGAAACCATCAAGTCGAACTCGACCCCTGTCGAGGGAAGCCAAGGCATCACCCAAGTCGGCACCATCTCGGCCAACGGCGAAACTTCGATCGGCGAAATGATCGCCCACGCGATGGACAAAGTCGGCAACGAAGGCGTCATCACGGTTGAAGAGAGCAAGACGGCTGAAACCGAACTCGACGTCGTGGAAGGCATGCAGTTCGACCGCGGCTACCTCTCGCCATACTTCGTGACGAACGCGGAGAAAATGTCGGTGGAGCTCGAGGATCCATTCATCCTCCTGCACGAGAAGAAACTCTCGAACCTCCAGTCGATGCTTCCTCTCCTCGAGAGCGTTGTTCAGTCGAGCCGTCCGCTCCTCATCATCGCTGAAGACGTCGAAGGCGAAGCTCTCGCGACTCTCGTCGTCAACAAACTGCGCGGCGGCCTGAAAGTGGCCGCTGTCAAAGCGCCTGGTTTCGGCGATCGCCGCAAAGCCATGCTGGAAGACATCGCGATCCTCACCGGTGGCCAAACGGTCTCTGAAGATCTCGGCATCAAGCTCGAAAACGTTGGCCTCGACATGCTCGGCACCGCCAAGCGCGTCGTCATCAACAAAGACGACACTGTCATCGTTGATGGTGCTGGCGACAAAGGCGACATCGAAGGCCGGACCGCTCAGATCCGTGCACAGATCGAAGAAACCTCGTCGGACTACGACCGTGAGAAACTGCAAGAGCGCCTGGCGAAACTCGCTGGCGGTGTGGCTGTGATCAAAGTCGGCGGCGCGACGGAAGTGGAAGTGAAAGAGCGCAAAGACCGCGTCGATGATGCTCTCAACGCAACCCGCGCAGCTGTCGAAGAAGGCATCGTCCCAGGTGGCGGTTCGGCTCTTCTTTACGCCTCGAAAGGCCTCGAGGGCCTGACCGGTGCGAACGACGACCAGACTGCTGGTGTCGCGATCGTCCGCCGTGCGCTTCAAGCGCCTATCCGTCAGATCGTTGAGAACGCTGGCGAAGAGGGCTCGATCGTTGTTGGTAAGCTCCTCGAGCAGTCCGACACCAAGTTCGGCTACAACGCGCAAACCGGCGAGTTCGGTGACCTCACCGCGATGGGTATCGTTGACCCAGCCAAAGTGGTCCGCACCGCTCTTCAAGATGCAGCATCGGTCTCTGGCCTCCTCATCACGACGGAAGCCATGATCGCTGACGCGCCGAAGAAAGACGGCGGCGCAGCGCCTGCTATGCCCGACATGGGCGGCATGGGCGGCATGATGTAAGAAGATCCCCCTAGGGATCTTCTGAAGTCATAAAGCCGCCCATCATCAAAGGTGGTGATATCGGCCGAGGCCGATATCACGCGGCGGCATGATGTAAGAAGATCCCTCTCGGGATTTTCTGAAGTCATAGAGCTTCTGAAAAGGGCGGCCCCTGGGTCGCCCTTTTTGTTTGCACAAGGCGTTTACGCATTCATCGTTTTTCAATAAGAGCCCTTGAAGCAGGCGCCCAGTTTGGCCTGCTCAGGAAACGATGAGCCCTATGCAATTCATTGAACAAAGTCCGCAGTCACCTAGGCGCCGGGCGGCGTTTCGACCCGCACTTCTCCTCACCTCTCTCGTGGCTGCTGGCGTGATGGCGACGGGATCAGCCCACGCGATAAGGCTCGAGGTCGCCCCTGATGCACCGATTTGGCAGCATCTCGGAGCGGCTCTTCTCCTCACGTTGCATATTGGTGGAGGGGTCATCGGCCTCGCGTCGGGGGTCGCGGCGCTCACCGCAAAGAAAGGCGGCACGATCCACCGCGCGGCGGGCAAGATCTTCCTGCCGGCGATGTTCATCACTTACCTAATCGGTGCCGGCGTTGCCCCTTTTCTTGCGGAGCAGCAGCGACCCAACTTCGTTGCAGGTATATTGGCGCTTTATCTCCTGATCACCGGTTGGCGGACTGCTAAGCGTACGAACTTGTCTGCGGGTACCGAGGACATAACGGGGTTTGCTATCGCGCTGGCGATCGCGTCGACCGGGTTCATCTTTATGCAGATGGCCTCGAACAGTCCAACGGGCACAGTGGATGGCTCCCCGCCTGAAGCCTTCATCGTTTTTACGGTGGCAGGCTCCTTCGCCGTGCTGGGCGAGCTCAACTTTCTGATCCGGCGCAACCTTGCGGGCGCGGCGCGCATCGCGCGGCATCTTTGGCGCATGTGCGTTTCGATGTTTCTCGCATCGGGGTCTTTGTTCTTGGGGCAGCCTCAGGTCTTCCCCGATTGGTTCAACGCCACGCCGTTGCCGTTCCTCTTCGCGTTTGTCCCGCTGCTCGCGATGCTCTTCTGGCTTGTCGCTGTCCGCGTGCCTTCACGCCGCTCAACAGGATGAAATGCTGCGCTTGCGAAGAGAGCTGATGTGCTCAGAAGTTGACATTGAGGATGACAGATCTGTGAGGTGTTAATCTATAATGCAGAGGCTCATTTTTGAAAGCAGTCTGGCGTTTCGCGGGCGTGGGTCTTTCGCAGTTGATGCTCCAGAACTCTAGAGTTTAAGCGCGTTCCAGCGTTGTGGATCAGTTTCTCTTTTTTTTCCTTCCGTTTTCCGCTGCGCTATGTGTAGCCTTTAGCTGCTTCGGACCCACAGGTCCTTCGATCGAGGGAGGCGTATGGTGATCAAGAGCATCCTTAAGCGTCGAAACAGCCAAGGCGTCGAAGGTGATCCGCTCGGCGCACCTGGCGACTACGAGATCACCACGGCCCGTTTTCCGGGCCGCTCAGTGATCGCGTTCCAAAAGCGCGGCGGTCAGGCCGCGGCTCTCGAGGTCACCGAACAAGGCGCCGAGATCGTCAAAGGCCTCGCCGCGGGCGCTCTTGTGTCGGAGCTTGAAGAGGCCCGTGAGGAGCTGTCGAGCAAAGCCGTTCTCCCCTTAACTGCTGACCGCGGCGCCAGCCGTGAAGAAGCAGAAGCCTTTATCCAGTCGCTCGATCTTCTTGATGCGGCGGAGAAGCAAGCGCTGATGGGCGCGTTGCCGCGTTAGGACCGATTGATCTTTGATGTCTGAGACCGACCGTCCAAGCGGTTTTCCCTGGCCGCCAGTGATCACGCTCGCGGGAATTGCCGCTATGGTGGCGTTGGGACGCCTTGTGCCGATGGAGCCTAGCCCGCGGCTGCTTCAGCCCGTCGGCGTTGTTCTTGTCGTTCTCGCCTTGGCCGTCGATCTCTGGGTGCTGATGATCTTTCGCCGGCACAAGACGACCATCCGCCCCGATCGGGGTGCGAGCCATCTTGTGACGACGGGCCCGTTTTCGGTGAGCCGGAACCCTATCTATGTCGCCAATCTGGCGCTGCTTCTGGGCGTGGGGATGGCGACCCGGAACATTTGGGCGGTTCCAGCCATTGGCGCTGTTTTTCTTCTCATCGACCGGTTGGCAGCCGCCCCAGAGGAGCGGCACCTCGCGGCTCTCTTCGGGCGCGACTTTGAGGACTATCGCCAGCGCGTCCGCCGCTGGCTCTAAGGGCTGATGCCAGAGTTACCAGAAGTCGAGACGGTGCGGCGCGGTCTGGCGCCAGCGATGACAGGAGCGGTGATCACCCGTGTCGACCAGCGCCGGCCAGATCTTCGTTTTCCGTTCCCTGACAATTTCGCTCAGCGCCTAACCGGCGCTACCGTCGAAGCGGTTGGCCGGCGCGCAAAGTTTCTTCTGTTTCCGCTGAGCACCGGCGAAACAATGGTCGCTCATCTGGGAATGACGGGTCGGTTCTCGGTGGAGGCGGGCTCCCGCAAGCTCGAGCCGGGTGCGTTTTATGCTCCTGACCCGCCGGGTGGCCACGATCATCTGGTGATGGATCTTCGGGACCCCAGCGGCGGTCCAGTGCGCGTGACCTTCTCTGATCCGCGGCGCTTTGGCTTTGTCGAGCTTTTCTCGGGAGAGGCGCTGGCGACGGAACGGCTTGATCCGTTGGGGCCAGAGCCCCTCAGCGACACCTTTTCTCCAGATGACCTGGTGCGCAGGCTCAAGGGCAAGGCAACGCCGATCAAGTCGGCCCTTCTCGATCAAAAAGTGGTCGCGGGCCTGGGCAACATCTATGTCTGTGAGGCGCTCTTTCGTTCTGGGATCAGTCCGAAGCGCTTGGCGCGTACCATTGGTCCGGCACGAGCGGAGAGACTCGTCGCTGCCATTAAAGATGTCCTTGCTGAGGCGATCGAGGCGGGCGGTTCCACCTTGCGCGACTACGCGGCTGCTGACGGACAAGAGGGTGAGTTTCAGCAGCGCTTTTTTGTCTACGGACGCGAGGGTGAGCCCTGTCTCCAATGCGCCGCACCTGTCAAAAGGCTCGTTCAATCAGGGCGTTCGACCTTCTACTGCAGCTCCTGTCAGCGTTAGCGCAAAAACTTTTGAGAAGGGCGTTGACCCCGGCAAATTATCTCGTCTATGGCCTCCGCTCGTCTAGAAAGAGGGTTCCTCCCAGTTATGGCCAACACAACGTCGGCACAGAAGATGGTTCGCAAGATTGAGCGCCGTACGGCGGTCAACAAATCTCGGCGGAGCCGTGTTCGGACGTTCATCAAGAGGATCGATAGTGCGGTTGAGGCGGGTGATCTCGCAACGGCCCAATCGGCCCTTCGTTCGGCTGAATCTGAGATCATGCGAGCCGTCGCTAAAGGCGTCATTCATAAGAACACTGCATCTCGTAAAGTTTCTCGCTTGTCGAAGCGTGTGAAAGCACTAGCTTCCTAAGCTCTACGATCTGACGACTGAACGTCTTTAGGCAGAGCTTCGGCACGCCGCTCATTTTTATGGGCGGCTTTTTTATTGTTCCGTTTGCGTCGGTTATGGGCTGTGGAAAATTTTCGCTCGCGTGATTGTGAAACGATCAACGGCGATTCGCTTGAAACTTTCGATGGTTCACGAATCCGCGGGATCGGGGGGTGACCAAATGCTCTGTAATCTGGTTCGTCACACGCTTGTCATTAACGAAGTAATAGGTAGCTTGATGAAACAGCGGGCATTCGGGCGCACCGCTTCATGAGGGAGGCACATAAGGATGAAAAAAAAACCCCAGCAAGAAATTCAACTCTTGAATTTTCTAGATTATTCCGCATGCGCCGATGAGCAAATTCGCTCGCTCTGCTGGGTCAAACCTGGTGGACAAAACCTTTCCCTTACGGATAAGTAGCTCGTCTAGGGACAGCACGACACTCCTAAACAAAAAACTTGATGGCGGCCTGATAAACGGCCGAACACTTTTGCTATGCAAAGGCGCATGATGCAGAACGCTCAGAGTACGCACGAATATTCTCCGACCCAACAGTTCAGCGATTTTAAATCTCTCCTTCGGGAGCAATTTGGTGAGGCCATTTACGACAGCTATTTTGACGGACTAAGCCTTGCGGAGGCTGACGAGGGCGGTGTAACGTTTTGCGCACCGTCGCGTTTTTCAGCATCACTCATTTCACAGCGTTTTGCCGTCCGTATGCGGCAGATGTGGTCTGAGCGGTACGGACCAGTACAAAATCTTCGTGTCAAAGGCGCTCAAGATGTTGTGGGCGCTCCGTCGCCAACCTCGTCCTCGCCAGAGGCCACACAAGCCGCCAAGCCTATGCCGTCTGCCGTCCAAGCCCGTCCGTCCCAAGACGAAAAGACCACGTCGTCTTTCGATAGCGCTGCCACAGGCATTTTTGCCCAGGGCATGACGCTCGACCGGTTTTGTACGAACGACACCAACCGTCTTGCGCGGCGGGCTGCTGCAAAGATTCTTGATGAGGCGGGTCAGGGCGTGACCATGATCCATGGCGCAGCTGGCCGGGGCAAAACCCATCTTCTGAACGCGGTGGGTCAGGAATGGCTGCATCGTAACCCCGGCGATAATGTCCTTTACCTGACATATGACTCGTTGATGACCGACGTGTCAGAGGCCTTCATCTCAAAAAGCGTGAAGGAACTTCGGACGTTTCTTCAAAACACGGATGTGTTGCTGATCGATGATATCCAACTCCTCCGTGGACGGAAAAGGACGCAGGAAGAGCTGGACTGTTTGATCGATAAGCTGCGCGGCGCAGGTAAGCGGGTCCTGGTGGCGGGTGCGCTGCCGCCGGCGAAACTGGCCGAGACAGGAATCTCCGCGCGACTGGCCGGCCGTCTGGGCGGTGGTCTTTGTGTCCAGGTGAACAAGCCTGACCTCGACTTGCGACTGAAGATTGCTTTGCAACTGGCAGAGGAAGCGGCTGCCGCTTCGGGTGTTTCGATCCTCCGTCGCCATGTCGAGTTCATTGCGCGGCGCTGCGAGGATTCCGTACGCGAACTTGAAGGTGTCATGAGCCTGGTGCAGGTCGCGACTGAGGCTGAGGCTGATATCGGCAAAGAGCTCAGCGATGACCGGCTGCGGCATCTCTTGGCGGACCACCTCAACAACCGTCGGCCTTCGCTGACGCCAGAGGCGATTTTCGACTACACCACCGAGGTCTTCGGCCTTTCCAAGACCGATCTTCTCGGTCGCTCCCGCAAACAGCCGATCGTGCGGGGGCGTCACGCCTTTTGCCTGGCTGTGCGGAAGCTGACGGACACGCCGCTGACCGCGATTGGCTCGATGATCGGCCGGGATCACACCACGGTGATGCATTCGATCAAGACGGCGGAGATCTTGGCGGAGTCTGATGCGACCTTTGGCGCGCGGATCACGCAGATCTTCGATGAGTTCGACCACAATTCTTGAGGGTGCTTTCGGCATTCGAACCTAGCGCTCTGCGATCTGGTATGCTGTTGTCTGCGCCCCGGGCGAGTCGGCGTAACGGCTCCGCGACCAGAAGGAGAACGGACCCGTGAAGGTCACCATCGAACGAGGAACGCTCCTCAAGGCGCTGTCTCACGTCCAATCGGTGGTCGAACGCCGCAACACAATTCCTATTCTTTCCAATGTCTTGCTGCGAGCAGAAGGCGGGACATTGGCGCTCACCGCGACCGATCTTGATATCGAGATCGTGGAGCAAGTGCCAGCAGATGCGGATCAACCTGGCGCGGCCACGGCCGCTGCGGTGACGCTGTTCGACATCGTCAAAAAATTGCCGGACGGCAGCCAAGTGGAGCTTGAGAAAACCTCAGCTGGCCGGTTGCGTCTTTCGGCAGGCCAGTCGGAATTCAGCCTCGCGATCCTACCCGAAGAGGATTTTCCTTCTCTACCGCAGGCGGACGATGGCCAGGCCTTCACGATGCCGACCGAGGATCTTGCGCGCCTGATCGACAAAGCCCGCTTTGCCATGAGCCAAGAGGAGACGCGCTACTACCTCAACGGCATCTACCTCCACGCTTCAGAAGAGGGGGGTGAGCAGACCTTGCGCGCGGTGTCGACGGACGGTCACCGCCTGGCGCGTCTTGATGCTGATATTCCTCCGGGCGCTGAGGGTATGGCCGGGGTCATTGTTCCGCGAAAGGCGGTTCTGGAGCTGCGGCGTCTTCTCGATGACGCGGGTAAAACCGTTGATGTCCTGGTCTCCGCTGGCCGGATGCGTTTCCGTTTTGACGATATCGCTCTGACGACCAAGCTGATCGATGGGACGTTCCCGGACTATGCGCGGGTGATCCCAGAGGGCAATGACAAGATCATGCGGGTCAGCCCTGCGGAGTTTGCCAAATCGGTGGATCGCGTCTCGACCGTGTCCGCTGACAAAACACGCTCAGTCAAACTCGCGATTGAAGGCGATAAGCTCCAGCTCAACGTCAACAGCCCCGAAACCGGGACGGCCACAGAGGATATGTCGGTCGACTACCCAGGCGAGGCGATCGAAATCGGCTTCAACGCCAAATATCTTCTCGATATAACAGCGCAAATCGACGGCGAGACAGTGACCTTTGCCTTTGGTGACACAGCGTCTCCAACGGTGATTACCGATGATGAAGATCCGCGTGCGCTCTATGTCTTGATGCCGCTGCGGGTCTGATCGGCGCTGCGCCATGCGCCGCATCACGTCGCTCACCCTCCGTGACATCCGTTCCTATGAGGCTTTCGACGCAAAGCTCACGGGGCGCTCGGTTGTGATCACCGGCCCCAATGGTGCGGGCAAGACCAATCTCTTAGAGACGCTCACCCTTTTTGCGGCGGGCCGGGGCCTGCGCGGCGCCAAGCTTTCCGATGTGGTCCGCCAAGGCGCGGGCGGGGCACCGGGTGCGGCGCTTTCTCTTAGTACAGAGGATGAGGATCCGTTGCGACTGGTCGTCTCCATTCCGCCGCCGCGCTTTGACCGGCGCGAGGTGAAAATCGACGGCGAGGCGGTCAAAAGCGCGTCGGCCTTGGCCGGGGTGATCCGGTTTTTGTGGCTCATCCCTGCTATGGATCGCCTTTTTGCGGACGCGCCGGCGGAGCGCCGCAAATTCCTCGACCGGATCGCCGCTGCGGGATCCTCCGAGCACGCTCAAAATGCCGCGCGCTACGAAAAGGCGATGAAGCAGCGCATGGCGCTCCTCGACACGGGCGGCGACCCCACGCTCCTTGCCGCGTTCGAGCAGGAGATGGTGGAGGCGGGGCTCGCGATCACCGAATGCCGCCTCGAAACAGCAGAGGGCCTCGCGGCGGGATACGAAACGCTCCGCCAGGCGGCCTTTCCCCGCGCCCATCTCTTTATCGAAGGCGATGTTGAGACCGACCTTGCGCGCGAAGGCAAAGAGGCAGCCGCGTCCGCGTTTGCAGAACGTCTTGTCCGCAACCGGCGGATCGATCGCGACGCCCGGCGCACATTGGCGGGCCCCCATCGCTCTGACCTCATTGTCACCCATCTCGAAAAAGAGATGCCGGCCAAGCATTGCTCCACCGGTGAGCAAAAGGCGTTGCTCATTGGCCTGATCCTGGCGCGGGCGTCAGCCGCCAAGAGCCAGGGGGAGGGCGCGTTGGTCCTCTTGCTCGACGAAATCGTGGCTCATCTCGACGAAATCCGCCGCGAGGCGTTGGCCGCCACGCTTCACGATTTGGGTCTTCAGGCCTTCCTCACGGGCACAGATGAGGAGGCATTTGCACCCTTTTTGGAGCATATGGATCACCTCCAACCGGCCCGCTGCTGAACGCCAGTAAGTTGTTCATTTGCAAGGGTTTTCGGGCGCGTTTTTGCGCTCTCAGGGGTTGGGATTGAGGCCCAAAACCTCTATATAAATCGACGAATCGCGAATTTTTTTGAGAAGACAGAATCCATGGCCTCAGAGGCAGTTCCGGAGACGAATCCGGGCCCAGACGCAGCCGATTACGGCGCGCAATCTATCAAAGTTCTGAAGGGGCTCGACGCCGTCCGGAAGCGTCCAGGTATGTATATCGGTGACACCGATGACGGCTCTGGTCTGCATCACATGGTCTATGAGGTCGTGGACAACGCGATCGACGAAGCCCTCGCAGGCTATTGCGACACCGTGCACGTCATTTTGAACGACGATGGGTCGGTCACTGTGCGCGACAATGGCCGGGGCATCCCCACGGAGATGCATCCTGGTGAAGGCATGTCGGCGGCTCAGGTCATCATGACCCAGCTGCACGCGGGCGGGAAGTTCGACCAAAACAGCTACAAGGTGTCCGGCGGTCTTCACGGTGTGGGTGTTTCTGTCGTGAACGCACTGTCAGAACGGCTGGACCTCAAGATCTGGCGCGGCGGCCACGTGCACGAGATGCGCTTCGTGCACGGAGAGGCGGAAAAAGATCTCGTCGTCACGGGCGATACAGATGAAAGCGGGACGCAAGTCACCTTTCTGCCGTCCCCGCAAACATTCACCCAAACCGAGTTTGACTACGGAACACTTGAGCGCCGCTTGCGGGAGCTCGCCTTCCTGAACTCCGGTCTCAAGATCCTTCTCTGCGACAAGCGCCGGGCAGAGGTGCAGGAGCTTGAGCTTCACTACGAGGGCGGGCTTACGGAGTTTGTGCGCCATCTCGATGCTTCCAAACAGGCATTGGTCAGTGAGCCAATCACCATGACGGCCGAGAAGGATGGCATCACGGTGGAAGTCGCCATGTGGTGGAACGACAGCTACCACGAAAAGGTTCTTCTGTTCACGAACAACATTCCGCAGCGTGATGGCGGTACGCACCTTGCGGGCTTCCGCGCGGCCCTGACGCGTGTGGTTAACGGCTATGCCACCAGCTCAGGGCTCTTGAAACGGGAGAAGGTGTCGCTTTCAGGAGACGATGCCCGCGAGGGTCTCACCGCGATTGTGTCGGTGAAAGTCCCTGACCCGAAATTCAGTTCTCAGACCAAGGATAAGCTTGTCTCGTCGGAGGTGCGTCCGGTGGTGGAAACCGTGGTCGGTCAAGAGCTTGGCACGTGGTTCGAGGAGCATCCCACCGATGCAAAGCGCCTTGTCGGCAAGGTGATCGAGGCTGCTGCGGCCCGTGAGGCGGCGCGGAAGGCGCGCGAGCTCACCCGCCGTAAGGGTGCGCTCGATGTCTCGTCATTGCCGGGCAAACTGGCTGACTGCCAAGAGCGTGATCCGGCGAAATCAGAAATCTTCCTGGTCGAGGGCGACTCGGCGGGCGGCTCCGCCAAACAGGCCCGTAACCGTGAGAACCAGGCGATCCTGCCGCTCCGGGGTAAGATCCTCAATGTCGAACGCGCTCGGTTTGATAAGATGCTCTCAAGCCAAGAGGTCGGGACACTGATCACGGCGCTTGGCACAGGTATCGGTCGCGATGATTTTGATGCGGATAAATTGCGTTACCACAAGATCGTCATCATGACTGATGCCGATGTCGACGGCGCCCATATCCGGACATTGCTGCTCACGTTCTTCTATCGTCAGATGCCAGAGCTTATCCGGCGCGGGCATCTCTATATCGCTCAGCCGCCGCTTTACCGGGTCGAGAAGTCGCGTTCGCAGCGCTACTTGACCGATGAGAAGGCGCTCGCCGATTATCTTTATGCTGAGGGTGTTGAGGGTGCGGTTCTCACTGATGCCCAAGGTGAACAGCGGATGGGCCGGGATCTGGCTGATCTCATTGAGAAAAGCCGTTCGGTCGCACAGCGGGTGGAGGCTTTCCCGTCTTGGATCCGTCGCGATGTGCTGGTGCTCGCCGCACTTGCCGGCGTGCTTGGTGCTGATGATCCTGCGCCTGAGCAGCTCACGGCACTGGCTGAGCGCCTCGATGCGATCAGTGAGGAGTATGAGCAAGGCTGGTCCGCTACCTTTGACGCAGGCGACATTGTTCTCGCTCGCGAGGTGCGCGGCGTGCGCGAGGCTTACGTCTTGAACGAAGATCTCCGGGGCGGCGCTGACGCGCGGCGCTTGTCCGCTGATGCTGAAGCCATCCGCGAGGCTTTTGCGGGCACCTCGACCCTCAAGCGCGGTGAGACAGAAACGCTGGTTTACGGACCGCTTGATTTCCTTGAAGCTCTGCGCACCGCTGGCGGCAAAGGTGTCACCATGCAGCGCTATAAGGGCCTTGGTGAAATGAACCCGGAGCAGCTCTGGGAGACCACCCTCGATGCCAACGCACGGCAGCTTCTCCAGGTGCAAATCGAGGAAGCCGACGAGGCGGACGAGACCTTCAGCAAGCTGATGGGTGACGTGGTCGAGCCGCGTAAAACCTTTATCCAGACCCGCGCGTTGGAAGCGGAACTCGACCTTTAAGCAGTGACGGACGCCGCGGTCCTTCCAAGCCGGTTCCAAGACTGGTTCAGTGGCCGCGGTTGGCACCTCCGTGATCATCAAGAAGCTGTTCTCAAGGCAGGGCTGGCTGGTCAGTCGGCACTGTTGATCGCGCCAACGGGCGGCGGGAAAACGCTGGCGGGCTTCTTGCCAAGCCTTGTGGAGCTCGCTGCTGCGCCCAAGAACGAGCGAACGCTGCACACGCTCTACATTTCACCGCTCAAAGCGCTGGCGGTTGATATCGCACGCAATTTGATGACGCCGGTGGAGGAGATGAAGCTCCCCGTGGTTGTGGAGAGCCGGACCGGCGACACCAAATCCTCCGTCCGCCAACGACAAAGAACAGCGCCGCCAGATATTCTTCTGACCACGCCGGAACAGTTGTCGCTGCTCTTGGCGCACCCGTCCGCCAACGACCTTTTCTCGGGCCTTCGATGCGTTGTGCTTGATGAGCTGCACGCGCTCAGGGGGTCGAAGCGGGGTGATCTCCTGTCTCTCGCTCTTGCGCGGCTTTGGACCTTGGCGCCGGGTATGCGGACGGTTGGCTTGTCAGCGACGGTTGATGACCCTGAGCCTTTGAGGCGCTATCTGGTGCCCCAAAACCAGGGTGATGATGGGCTGGCCGAGCTGGTGCTGGCCAGGGGCGGCGTCAAGCCGTCGGTCGATGTCTTCACGCCGGGTGAAAACATTCCGTGGTCGGGCCATTCGGGGCGGCATGCTTTTGATGCGATTTATGATGCTATCAAATCGCACACCACAACGCTCATCTTCACCAACACGAGGAGCCAGGCGGAGGTCTGCTTTCAAGAGCTCTGGCGGATGAATGATGATGCGCTGCCCATCGCCCTCCACCATGGCAGCCTGGAGCGGGAGCAGCGGCAGCGTGTGGAAGCGGCGATGGCGGAGGGCTCCTTGAAGGCGGTCGTCTGCACTGCGACCCTCGATATGGGCATTGATTGGGGTGCGGTGGATCTTTGCATTTGCCTCGGTGCACCCAAGGGCGCCGCGCGACTGGTGCAGCGGATTGGACGCTCCAATCACCGGATGGATGAGCCATCCGAGGCGATGCTTGTCCCTGCGAACCGGTTCGAGGTGCTCGAATGCGTCGCGGCGAAAGAGGCGGTGGATCAAGGGCTTCTGGACGGTGATCCCTACCAGGGCGGCGCGCTCGATGTTCTGTGTCAACACATTTGGGGCATGGCTGCGGCAGAGCCCTTCTATCCCGATCGCTTGTTTGAAGAGATCAAGGGCGCCGCGCCGTACGCTGATCTGATACGTGAGCAGTTTGACGAGGCGCTCGATTTCGTGGCGACGGGCGGATACGCGATGCGAGCCTATGACCGGTTTCGCCGGATCGTACCGATGCCTGATGGCCGCATGCGGATCAGGGATGCTCGCACGGCGCAGCTTTACCGGTTGAACGCTGGAACGATCATCGATCTTCCCTCCTATAATGTCCGTTTGGGGAGGATGAAGAAGAAGGACGGTCGCGCCGGCGCGCCGCGAGGTGGCCGGAAGCTTGGTACAATTGAGGAGTTTTTCCTGAGCCAGCTCACCCCTGGTGACACCTTTATCTTCGCGGGTGAGGTCCTCCGCCTCGAAGGTGTTCACGATATGGACGTCTATGTCACGCGGGCGGCGGGCGAGGAGGTCAAGATCCCGACCTGGGTGGGCGCCAAATTTCCACTGTCGAGCTTTCTTGCCAATCGTGTGCGGACGATGCTGAACGACCCTGAAACGTGGGGCGGCCTTCCGGACCCCGTCCGTGAGTGGCTCGATCTTCAGCGGCAGAAATCCTATCTGCCGCGCCCAGAAGAGCTCTTGATCGAGACGTTCCCGAGGTCCGGGAAACACTTCCTGGTCTGCTATCCTTTTGAAGGGCGGATGGCGCACCAGTCGCTCGGTACCTTGGTGACCCGGCGCCTCGAACGCTTTGGTCTGCAGCCGCTCGGGTTCTGCCCCACGGAGTATGCGCTTTCTGTTTGGATGCGGAAAGATCCGGCCGGTGTCGATATGGCATCGCTGTTCGAGGAAGATCTCCTCGGTGACGATCTCGATCTCTGGCTTGCCGACGCGCAGCTGATGAAGCGCACCTTCAGAAACTGTGCGATGATCGCCGGGATGATCGAGAAGAACCATCCGGGACAAGAGAAGTCCGGGCGACAGGTGAGCTTCTCAGCAGGGCTGATCTACGATGTCCTCCGCGATCATGAGCCTGACCACATCCTGATGAAAGCGGCTTGGACGGACGCATCGGCGGGTTTTCTTGATCTTGGGCGTTTGTCAGAGCTCCTCGCGCGTGTCCGCGGCCATCTCGTGCACCGAGATCTCGATCGGGTGTCGCCGCTGGCTGTCCCGGTGATGCTGGAAATGGGCCGAGAGAGCGTTCCGGGCGGGGCCAACGAAGCGATTCTTGAGGAGCTCGAGGCGGAGCTTCTCCAGGAAACGCGCGGTTTGTGAGAGCCTTGCGCTTCTGGTTCACATTTTGCATTGCAGGCCCCAAGTTAAGAGTTTGGTGACCCTGGGGGACCCCTTCAATGCGTCTGACAGCTTTGGTTTTGGCCGTTTTTTCTCTGGCCGCTTGCGCGTCCAGCGTGCCGCCTGTTCCTGAGACAGGGGCGTTCAGCGTCAAATACGTGATGATCGACGGCGATTACTTTGTGCGCATTGATAAGGTCGGCGTGAACCGCGTCCTCATTAAGAGCGAAGAGAACCACCTCAACCGCCGTGACTACAAGCGGACCGACTGGGAGACTTATGCGTCTCGCCTGTTCCCGCAGGACGAAATCAACTTCAACACGCTGCGCCAGCTTCGCGGCTCAAACCTGGTGCCCGTTGGCCTCGCGTCGCCCACCCCGAGCGCCGTGCCGCCCTGCGATGAGACAGCCAATCCAGTTTACGCCAAAGAGCAGTCTCGCGTGATCCGCCGCGCCCCTCGCAGCCAGCCGGGGGACTCGATCACGATGGTCAGCACCTGTCTTCTTCATAAGGGGCTGACCGCGAGCCAGTATTCCGGCATCCACCAGCGCCCCAACCCCTACAGGTTCCCCACGCGCTATGAAGTGATCGTAGACCTCGATCGCAACGGCACGCCGGAGCAGCGCAACGTTCGCATCCGGAACGTCTCAAAAGCGACGGTTGGCCAATTCCTCCGCAGTGAGACGATCGTGCCGCGGGACGAGGTCACCTCGCTGATGCTGGGCCTCGACCGGCTCTAAGTCGCCGAAAAAGAGGGGCGTTGTGACAAGCAACGCCCACAATCTTTCCAAGACTTCATGTCTTTGTTTTCATACAGTATATTAGAAATCCGACATGTTCGGAGAAGTGGCCATTTGGTCACAATTTGACCCCTCCTCAGCCTACAATTGTGGTCTATGTGGACACCTGCCTATCCTGGCAGACACGGAGACAATCTGATGAAGACCCTCACTTTGGCAGCGGCTAGCCTTGCCGCGGCAGCGATGACGCTTGCCCCGGCTTATGCTGATGATCCGTCGAAGGACATGCACGCCGAGGCGCCGACGATCGTCGGCGTTGCCACTGGTAATGACGACTTCTCGACGCTTGTTGCAGCGGTCACGGCCGCTGATCTTGTCGAAACGTTGGACGGAGATGGTCCGTTCACGGTGTTTGCGCCGGTCAATGCGGCTTTCGATGCGTTGCCCGACGGTATGGTGGATATGCTTCTCCAGGAGGAGAACCAGCCCGCTTTGCGCAACGTGCTCACCTATCATGTGGTGGCCGGTAAGGTGAAAGCGGCTGATCTGGTCGCGCTGATCCGGGAAAATGGCGGCGCGACCACCGTGGAGACAGTCGCAGGTGTGACCTTCACGGCAGCGATCGTCGATGGCGACGTCACGCTCACCGACCAAGCAGGCAACGCCATCAAAGTGCTGAGCACCGATGTGCCAGCGTCCAATGGTGTGGTGCACGTGATCGACGGCGTGCTGCTGCCGACGGCGGGCTAAGGCCTAACTTGCGTCGCCCGTGACCTCGGCGCTCAGCGCGGTGAGGTTGCGGGTGATCCCTTCAAGGCGTTGAGCCTGATCGGTGGCCAAGACGGGGAAGGCCCGACCGATCGAAGCCGGTGAAGTGACGGCGAGGTGCGTGACCCCTTCGGCATCCTCAAAAACGGCTGCCCTCAAAGGCAATTCAGCCGCCATCACCGGCTCAGCCAACATCAGCGGCGTTCCAATCTGCGGCGCCCCAAAAATCACCACGGTGGCCGGCGGCATGTCGAGCTCAACGGTGGCCGCACCGGCCTGGTGATCGACCGTCGCAAACACCGTGAGGTCCCGGCGATCAATCGCCTCGAACAAACGGTTGAGGGTGGTGTCGTGATCAAACGCGCTCTCGGTCACGATGTAGCGGGCCTGATCAACGGGTGATTGTTCAGCGGCGGGAGCAGCCACGGGATCGGCGGCCACCGGGTCAGCACATGCTGCCACCAGGGCCGCGCCCAAGGCGATCGTCGTCACAGTCACAACACGGTTCATGGCAAAGCCCCTCAATCGTACCGCAGCTATCGCGCTGCATCTCGTTCTTCGCGCAAAGCCACCAATTGGTCACGGACATCCATGGCAGCAAGATAGCCGCGCTCTTCAATTTCAGCATGTTGGTGAAAAGCTGCTGGCGAAAGATCGCTGAGGTCGGGTTTGATCCGCACATCGGCGACATCGATCCTGGCGCGCGCCTCGGCGAGGTGGACCTGCACGATGTCGAGCGTTGCTGCGGCGGTCTCAAAGAGATGCGGCTTCGCCTGGGACTTCGCCTTGGCCATCGCGATTTCGCGGCCGACATAGTCTCTCGTCTCGCGCAAGAGATTGACCACCGCGTCGGGCAGTGGGCTCTCGTTGGGCGGCTGCGGTTTGGGCTCGACCACGGTGATCTCCCGCGTGTCCGGCCGATCGAAACGGGAGAGGGTCGCGGCCAAGGTGTTGAGATCCACGGCGATCACCCGGTCAGCGCCGAGGGCATGGGCCAGGCTGACCGGAACCGGATTCGATGTGGCGCCGTCGATCATCCAGCGCTCGATCCCATCCACCGTGACCGGCGCTGCCTGCAGCACCATGGGGATCGAGGCGGAGGCGCGGGCGGCATCGAGCACCGAACCCTTGGTCAGCCAGACCTCTTGACCGGTGGCGAGGTCGGTTGCGACCGCGCCCCAAGGCTTCTCAAGCTCTTCGATGCTCTTGTCCGCATAGCGGAAGGTCTCGATGGCGCGGTCGGGGTTGATGAAACCGCCTGCGCCCAGGCGGATCGCGAACTGGCTGAGCGCGCCGATCGGGCCGATCTCCCGGCCCCAGGCGAGGAACTCTTCCCAGATCCCAAGCCGCCGCGCGGCTGAGACCAGCGCGCCCGCTGAGCACCCTGCCTCGATATCGACCTCGAGGCCGAGCTCCTCAAAGGCGCGCAAGACGCCCACATGCGCCCATCCGCGGGCGCCGCCGGAGCCCCACGCCATGCCAAGTTTTATCTGCGGTTCAGTCATGAGGTCCTAACGTGAGTTAAAAGCATAAGATTCTCGCAAGGAATCTTAATCAAGGAGTAACGCTGGACTGCGACTCAGAACAGGTGAGGATTCCGGGAAAAGATCCCGGCGACTGGTCGCGGCAGAAGCCACAAGATCAGCGCGTCGGTCCCGGTTCAAAGCGAGGACATCATGGCAGAAGCCGCGAACCGCTCACCATTCAAACTCCCGCGCGGAGTTCGGCGGGCCACATTGAAACCGCAGCCGAAAGGCCAGGCGGGCAATGGCAAAGATCTCAAAAGCGCGATGCAGTTCGCGCCGGAGGCTGATGAAGCCGAAGCCGACCGCGATTTCGACGCCATCCTGCAGGACGTGCTCAAGCAGGACAAAGGCGCCTCGGAGAGCCAGCTCACGAGCAAAGATCACGAGGCTGCGGCGGAACTCGCCAAGCGTCTTGCCGACCGTGTGCTGAAAGCTCGCGGCGCGCAAACTGAACCCGAAGATGACGATCTCGCCGAGCCAGCGGACATGCAGCAGCTCATCGAGGCGCGCGAAGCGATGGCTGGCGCGGCGCCGAAGCGGCCGCAGCCTGCAGCTGAACCGGCTCCCGCGCCGAAGGCGGAACTGAAGGCGCCGGTGCCTCCCAAAGAGCCAGAGGCCAAGGCGCCAGCTCCGGAGCCCGCCCCCGCTGAGGCGCAGCCAGAGCCGGTTCTCGAGCAACCGAGCGAGCAAGACGCCCAGCTCTCACCCTTTGCCAAGGCCCTGGCCGATGTTCAGGCGCAAGACCCAGCAGCGGGTGCCGACGATCTGTGGGCCGACGATGACGAGCCCGAAGACGACGCTGACGCAGCAGAAGCTTTGACGGCTGAAGAACCCACGCCGGTTAAAGGCAAAGCGAAGCGCGAGAAAAAGAAAGCCGAGGCCGAGGCTAAGGCTGAAAAGCCGAAACGCCGGCTTTGGGGCAAGGGCAAAGAGGCCGAGCCTGAGAAGGCGGGGAAGGCCGAAGCGCCTGCGGTAGAGACTGGCGCTGATCCTGTTGCAGCTGCGCCTGCGGCTGAGATCGATGACCAAGACCCGTTCTTGAAACGTCTGCTTGCGGACATTCCGCTTGAAAGCAGCGACGACGATGACGACGAGGCTGATGCACCAGAACCGCCGCTCGCCGCGTTCGGCTCGGGTGATGGCAACGGCATGTCCTTCGCTGCGACCCCGCGCCTGGTCTCCGCAAAGCCGGAGGACCCACGTTTTCAGAAGCTCACGGAGTTTCTCACTCCGCTCGCGATGTGGCTGTCGATGGCCATGGTCATCGCGTCTTTGGTCTATGGCGCGTGGGCTGGCGGTGTCGATGTGGTTGTTGCCTCGCTCTTCGGCGGGGGACTTCTGACGTTCGGCAGTATCCTGATTTTGGCCGGCGCGGCGAAGGCCTACTCGCCGATCCTTCTGACAAGCTTCCTGTGGAAACGTCTGCGTAAGAACAAAACGAGTGCTGCCGTCCTTGCGGGAAGCGAAATCCTCAACACGCTTGGTCTTGCCGAGGCGATCATCGACGCGGACGCGGATGCGCGCCTGGTGACGACCCGCGACGGTGTCGTGGTCTACGCCAACGACGCTTACCTTCGTGTCGCTGAGGAGGCTGGCATCAAAGGCTCCACCGGCCTGCCGCCCCGGATTGACCGCCTCTTTGGTCAGTCGGGTACGGAAAGCTCAAAGATGTTCCGGCTTGCCAAGGCTTGCCGCAGTGGCACCGCCGCCGAGGAAGTGCTGACCCAGACGATGGGCGCCGCCTCGCAGGCGGGGCAGGGGGAGCTGCCGCTCCGCCGTTTCAATGTCTTTGTGCGTCCTATGCGCCCGGCTGGTGACGGAGAGATCTATTCGGCCTGGCGACTGCACGAGATGCCCGTCGACCGGCAACAGGACTCGCTGAAGTCGGCCTATTTCAACCTGCCGCGCGCTGTCGTTGCGCTCGAACGCTCCGGCGCTGTCGCTTGGATGAACATCAAAGCGGCGGAGCTTTTCGGTACGAAACCTGGCCACACCCTGGCCCTTAGCGATGTCATCATGGGTGAAGTCAAACCCGTGATCACCCACCTCTGGGAGCCGGATGCGGAAGAGTATGAGGCCCGCATCCGCGATCGCTCCTCTGATCGTCCGGGCACGTCTCGCGAGGTTATTCTGACGCCGTTCACCAAAGGCGGTCCGGGTGAGGGCTTCGTCTGTGTGGAAGTGATCGAAAAGGGCGCGCAGACCGCTGACGTCACAGGGATGCAAGCGGGCGCGGACCTGACCGAAGCGCCGTTCGGCGTCGCTGTTCTGGAAGGCGATCCCTCGACGGACGGTAAGATCACCTATGCCAACAACCTCTTCGCCTCCTACTTCCCGGAGGCGTCGGAAGGCGCACGCTTCTCCAGCGTTTTGAGTGCCGCGGCGATCAACGAGCTCGCAGCAGCCATGCGGGCGCGTCAAAGCCAGAAGCCGCTCACCAAGCCGATCGAGATCCGTGTTGGTGAAGGTGCGCAGGCGCACATCTTCCGGGTCTATGCCCGTCCCGTGCGCCGTCGGCGCGGCGCCTATGGTCCTCGGCAAACTGTTCTTTATGCGGTTGATATCACTTATCAGCGCCGTATGGAGGAGGACAGCGTCCAGGGACAGAAGCTCCAGCAGATCGGCCAGATTGCCGGTTCGGTCGCGCACGACTTCAACAACTTGCTCGTTGTGGTGATGGGCTCGACAGAACTTCTGATGCGCAACCACCCCGTTGGCGATCCGTCCTATCGCGACCTTGCGATGATCTACGAGACGGCGCAGCGGGCACAGAACCTAACCCGCAACCTTCTTGCCTTCTCCCGCAAACAGACCCTCAAACCAGAGGTCTGTTCGATGACGGAGCTTTTGAACGACTTCACCCCGGCGCTCAAACGCTACGTGTCTGAGAAGGTGTCGCTGGATGTCGTCCACGGCCGGAGCATTCCGCAGGTCAAGGCGGATAAGGGCCAGATCCATCTGGCCGTGATGAACCTCGCGGTGAACGCTCGCGACGCGATGCCCGGCGGCGGCTCGCTCCGTATCGAGACCAAGCATGTCACCGCTGATGAGATTGCGGACTATGGCTACGAAGTCCTCGAGGAAGTCGATCACGTCCTGGTCGAGGTCGCGGACACTGGCGGCGGGGTGCCGGCCGAGCATGCTGACCATATCTTCGAACCGTTCTACACGACCAAAGGCGAGGGTCAGGGAACAGGCCTCGGCCTTTCCACCGTGGCCGGAGCGATCGCGCAAATGGGCGGCCGCATCTTCCTCTATAACCGTATCGGCGAAGGCGCCACGTTCCGCATCTTCCTGCCAGCGGTGAGTGCCGAAGAAGCGGAGGCTGCCGCTGAACGCAACGCGGCCAATGTCGTCAAAAATGACGAGGCGGCTGATCCGACAGGCAAAGGCCGGATCCTCGTTGTTGAGGACGAAGACGGCGTACGGAGCATTGTTGTCCGGGCCCTTTCGATGTGCGGCTACGAGATTGTCGAAGCCTCTGATGGCGACGAAGCCCTCGAGATCCTCGAAGAGGACGCCGACAAGTTCGACCTCGTCCTCACCGATATCATGATGCCCGAGATGGACGGCCCGACGCTGATCGAAGAGGCGGGCGAGAAGCTCGGCGGCGCGCAGGTGGTCTTTATGTCCGGCTACGCTGAGGCCGCGATGCGCGACAAGCTCAACACGATTGAGGGCGCACGGTACCTGCAAAAGCCGTTCACGCTCACCACCGTCGCGGCTGTCGTCAAAGAGGCGCTGACCCGCTAAGGTCCATCGTTCCCGGCGTGATTGGTTAAGAGCGCGCTGGGCAATGAAGGACAAAACCATGCTCGATACGGTCGAAAACGGCGTGCGCGCAGAGATTGAGGCGCTGTGCCTCCGCGCCCGAGAAGCTGCCCGCGTTCTTGCGGCGTCTTCGCCGAAGACCAAGGATGAAGCGCTCCGGGCTGCGGCGGCTTCGTTGCGCGCGCGGTCGGCTGAGTTGCTCGCTGCGAACGCTGAAGACGTGGCCAGTGTCCAGGCGGCAGGGAAAACGGCGGCTTTCATCGACCGGCTGAAGCTCACGGAGGATCGTGTCGAAGGGATCGCGCGGGGCCTTGAGGAGATGATCGCGCTTCCCGATCCTGTGGGCCGCAGCCTAGCGACGATTGAGCGGCCCAACGGTTTGGTCATTGAGCGTGTCGCCGTTCCGATCGGCGTTATCGGGATGATCTACGAGTCGCGGCCCAATGTTGGCGCCGATGCAGGTGGGCTGTGCCTCAAGTCAGGGAACGCTGTCATCCTGCGCGGCGGGTCGGAAAGTGCTCGGTCCACGGAGGTCATTGTCTCGTGTATGGCCGAGGGCTTGCGCGCAGCGGGTCTCCCTGAGGCGGCGGTTCAAAAAGTTCCGACCAACGATCGCGCAGCCGTCGCTGAGCTATTGAGCGCAGTAGGTCTTGTCGATCTGGTCATCCCCCGGGGCGGCAAGGGGCTCGTCAGCCTGGTGCGTGATCAGGCGCGGGTGCCGACGCTCTTGCATCTCGACGGCAATTGCCATTCTTACGTGCACGGAGGGGCCGATCCGGAGAAGGCTGCCGCTATCATCCAGAACGCCAAGCTCCGCCGGACGGGCGTCTGCGGCGCGGCGGAGAGTGTTGTCATCGACCGTTCAGCCCTGGGCATGCTTCCGGCCATCATCGACGCGCTTCAAGGCTGCGAGGTGCGCGGCGACGACGAGGCTCAAGCCACCGATAGCCGCGTTCTTCCTGCTACGGACGATGATTGGGGCCAGGAGTATCTCGATAGTATCATTTCGGTGAAGGTCGTGGGTGGATTGAATGAAGCGCTGGCGCACATCGCCCGCTACTCGTCAAACCACACCGACGCGATCATCACTGAGGATCAAGCGGCGGCCAACCGTTTCCTGGTTGAGGTCGACAGCGCCATCGTCATGCACAACGCGTCGACCCAGTTTGCCGATGGCGGTGAGTTCGGGATGGGGGCGGAGATCGGCATCGCGACAGGCAAAATGCATGCGCGAGGCCCGGTTGGGCTGGAGCAGCTGTGTACGTACAAATACACAGTACGGGGCTCCGGACAGACAAGGCCCTGAGGCAGAACAACAAGGCCTCAGGCACGTGGCCATCATCGGAGACAGATAGTGATGAACGCCGCGGCGCTTGTATCTCTTGGCGGTTACTTCGTTCTTATGCTGGCGATCGGTGTTTACGCCTATCGCAAGTCGACCAGTGACAGCGCTGCTTACCTTCTCGGCGGCCGGCAACTTGGACCCGCCGTTGGCGCGCTTTCCGCTGGGGCGTCGGACATGTCAGGATGGATCCTTCTTGGTCTTCCGGGTGCTGTTTATGTCTCAGGGCTTTCAAGCGCTTGGATCGCGGTCGGTCTCACCATTGGTGCGTTTTTCAACTACTTGCTCGTGGCGCCCCGTCTTCGTGTTTACACGGAGCTTGCCGACGACGCGATCACCATCCCGGACTATCTTGAGAAGCGCTTTGACGACAGCCGCCGCGCGCTGCGGATACTCTCCGCCGTCGTCATCATCGTCTTTTTCACCGTCTACACATCATCCGGCGTCGTGGCGGGCGGGAAGCTGTTTGAGGCGTCTTTTGGCCTCGACTACCGGATCGGGCTGTTCCTCACAGTGGGTGTGGTGATGGCTTACACCGTGTTCGGCGGTTTTTTGGCCGTCTCCCTGACAGACTTTGTGCAGGGGAGCATCATGTTCGTGGCGCTTGTGATGGTGCCGGTGGTGACAATAGGTGTGCTCGGCGGCTGGGGCAGTACGAGCGGAATCTTGACCGAGACAAACCCCGCACTCCTTGCTGTGTTTCAGGAAGCGACGGCAAATGGCGGCGCGCAGGCGTTATCGTTCCTCGGGCTCATCTCGCTCCTGGCTTGGGGGCTCGGCTATTTTGGGCAGCCCCACATCATTGTGCGCTTCATGGCGATCCGCTCTGTGAAAGACATCCCGACCGCGCGCCATATCGGCATGTCGTGGATGGTGATCACGGTGCTCGGTGCGGTGCTCACGGGCCTTGCTGGCCGGGCGTATGTGGCTTCGGGTGAGGGCGGGATTGCGGCCTATCTTGATGAGGCGGGCCGCGGCGGTCTTGCGGCGTTTGATCCCGAGACGATCTTCATCCTCTTGAGCCAGGTGTTGTTCCACCCGCTTGTCGCAGGGTTCCTGCTGGCCGCCATATTGGCCGCGATCATGTCGACGATTTCGAGCCAGCTCCTCGTGTCGTCCAGTTCGCTTACGGAGGACATTTATCGCGTGTTCGTGAAACGGTCGGCGAGCGAGCGCGAGCTAGTGGCCGTGGGCCGCCTTTCGGTTCTTGCAGTTTCGGCTGTGGCCATTGCCCTCGCTTTTGATCGCTCGAGCAACATCTTGAACCTGGTCTCAAACGCTTGGTTCGGTTTCGGTTCAGCCTTTGGCCCGGTGATCCTCTTCAGCCTGTTCTCGCGTAGGATGACCAGGGATGGCGCGCTGGCAGGGATGCTGACGGGCGCATTGGTGGTCCTCTTTTGGATCTATGCGCCACCGAGTGCGTTCGGTGAGTTGCGGTCGGGCCTTGCGGCTATCATCCCTGGCTTTGCTCTGGCGACCGCTGCCATCTTCGGCGTCAGCGCGGTGACCCCCTCTGTTCCCCGCGTCCTTGCTGAACGGCACGATGAGATGACCCGGCGGGTCGGTGACCCCTAAGAGCGCGCAAAGCGCAAGTGTTTAAAGCAGTGAAGATTGCTGTCCTGGGGTCGCGCCTCTGACGCATTGGTGCCCTATGTTCTCCTTAGCATTGGGGAGACGTACGCGTGGACAGCCATCGCTCTGAGGACCGCAACTCCGTGCCGCTGCGTGCCCCCGGTATGGATCCGTCGTTTGGGCCGGTTGCTCCGCGAACGGCGCTTACCCCTCGACCGAAGCGGCGCGTCTGCGATGAAGTGGAGCGCCTGATTATGCGGGGCACCGCCGATCAGCCCACCGTGGCGGCGCTGCTGGGTATGTCCGTAGCGACCTTGCGCCGGCGTCTCTCGTCAGAGGATACCAGTTTCCGCGCCCTCAAGACCCAGGTTCTCTCGGCGCGCGCGATGGAGCTTCTGGCCTCAGATGCGGCGATGGTGGCGGTCGCGACAGAGCTTGGCTTTGCTGATGTCCGCAGCTTCTCGCGTGCGTTCAAATCATGGACCGGCGAGACGCCCCATGCCGCGCGGCGCCGGGCGCAGAGGTAGCTCATAAAAAAGGGCCCGCCGGTGTTCGGCGAGCCCTCTTCCATCCGTTACCGGATGTTTTTGGCGTTTCCTACGTCCTAGACCCTACGAGAACTGGTTCATCGTGTTGTCTTTGCCGCCCGCTTTGAGGGCAGCGTCACCGGCGAAGTACTCTTTGTGGTCATCGCCCATGTCCGAGCCAGCCATGTTCTGGTGCTTGACGCAGGCGATCTGCTGACGGATCTCCTCACGCTGCACGTTTTTGACATAGCCGAGCATCGCTTCTTCGCCGAAATACCGCTTGGCGAGATTGTCCGTGGACAAAGCAGCCGTGTGGTAGGTCGGAAGAGTGATAAGGTGGTGGAAGATGCCTGCACGCTTCGAACCATCACGCTGGAACGTGCGGATCTTCTCGTCGGCCTCTTTCGCGAGGTCGGTCTCGTCATAATCAACCGACATGAGCTTGTCGCGGTCGTAAGCTGAGACGTCTTTGCCGGCTTCCGACCAAGCATCGAAGACCTGCTGACGGAAGTTCAGTGTCCAGTTGAACGATGGCGAGTTGTTGTAGACGAGCTTCGCGTTCGGGATGACCTCACGGATGCGGTCGACCATCGATGCAATTTGCTCAACATGCGGCTTCTCGGTTTCGATCCAGAGGAGGTCAGCACCGTTCTGCAGCGATGTGATGCAGTCGAGAACGCAGCGGTCTGCACCGGTGCCAGGCTTGAACTGGAACAGGTTCGAAGGCAGGCGCTTAGGACGCATCAGCTTGCCGTCACGCTTGATCACGACGTCCGATGGGTCGAGCTGGTCAGCCGTCACCTCTTCACAATCGATGAAGGCGTTGTACTGATCACCGAGGTCGCCTGGCTCGCTTGAGTAAGCGATCTGTTTGGTGAGGCCAGCGCCGAGCGAGTCGGTCCGGGTCACAACGATACCGTCTTCGACACCCATTTCGAGGAAGGCGTAGCGGCAGGCGCGAACCTTGGCGAGGAAGTCCTCGTGCGGAACGGTCACTTTGCCGTCCTGGTGACCGCACTGTTTCTCGTCAGAGACCTGGTTCTCGATCTGAAGGGCGCAAGCACCCGCTTCGATCATTTTTTTGGCAAGAAGGTAGGTCGCTTCTGCGTTACCGAAACCAGCGTCGATGTCGGCGATGATCGGAACAACGTGGGTTTCGTAGTTGTCGACAGCGTCCAGAAGCTCTTTTTCCTTCGCCGTGTCGCCAGCGGCGCGGGCCGCGTCGATGTCACGGAACATCATGCCCAGTTCGCGCGCGTCAGCTTGCTTGAGGAACGTGTAAAGCTCTTCGATCAGTGCAGGAACCGATGTCTTCTCGTGCATCGACTGGTCAGGAAGCGGACCAAACTCGGAACGAAGCGCAGCAACCATCCAGCCCGAGAGGTAGAGGTAGCGGCGCTTGGTCGAGCCGAAATGCTTCTTGATGGAGATCATCTTCTGCTGACCGACAAAACCGTGCCAGCAGCCAAGCGACTGAGTGTAGTTCGCAGGATCAGCGTCATAGGCCGCCATGTCCTCGCGCATGATCTTCGCGGTGTAGCGGGCGATATCGAGGCCGGTGCGGAAACGGTTCTGGGCGCGCATCCGCGCGACGCTTTCGGCCGAAATGCCGTTCCAGGTCCCGTCATAGCTCATGATGAGCTGAGAAATTTGATTGATGTCAGACTGATAGGTCATCGGATTTCCTTAGAATGGCTGGCCCGCGAGAATTGAGGCCTAGCGCAGCCGCGATAACGACTCGTTGGCAGCATCGGAACCATTTTCAAGTAAGGAAGTACAACTGTACAAGCTTTGCTTGTCATTTTGTAAAGTCGTTGTACGATCAGGGATGCCCAGTCGCTCGAACCGAGAACGCGCCGCTTACATCGGACCTCGCCTGCGCCGGTTACGCCGGGAATTGGCGCTGACCCAGGCGGCCATGGCGGAGGATCTTGAGGTCTCGCCGTCCTATGTCGCGCTGATGGAGCGCAACCAGCGCCCGGTGACCGCGGAGATGCTGCTGCGGCTCGCTGCGACCTACGCCGTTGATATCGCGGAGTTCGGCGGGGGCAGCGCGAGCGATGTTTCGGACCGCTTGAGCGATATCCTCCGTGATCCGATGTTTGCGGATATTGATTTGGGCGGCACGGACGCTGCGGATGTCGCGAGCGGGTATCCCGGGATCGCTGACGCCATCTTGCGGCTGCATGCGGCGTACAGGGAAGGGGAGATGGCGCTCGCCGACCGCAACAAGCAGGCGCCGAGTGGCCCTGATCCGGTCGCAGAGGCACGCTACTTCCTAGGGGCACGGAAGAATTTCTTTCCGGCGGTCGATGAGCAGGCCGAGCGCCTTGCGACGACGGCGGAAGAGAGCGGCGGGTTGACCCAGCACCTTGAGAAGCAGCACGGCTTTGAGGTGCGACGGCTGCCGCGCGATGTCATGGTCGGCGCGATCCGGCGCCTGGACCACCATCGGCGAGAGTTAGCGCTCGATGAGACCCTTGATGGCGCGACGCGCCATTTTCAGGTGGCGCTCCAACTTGCGTATTTGCAGCTTGGCGACGCGATCGAGGCGGCGCTGGCCGAGGGCGCCTTTCAAAGTGAAAACGGGCGCCGTCTGGCGCGACGTGCCCTTGCGAACTACGCCGCCGCTGCGATCATCATGCCCTATCGCGATTTTCAGCACACCGCAGAAGAACGGCGCTATGACATTGAAGCGCTGTCGCGCCGGTTTGGTGCCAGCTTTGAGCAGACCGCGCATCGCCTCACGACGCTGCAAAAGCGCGGGCAGGAGGGGGTGCCGTTCTTCTTCATCCGGGTGGACGCGGCGGGCAACATCTCCAAACGGCTCGACGGTGCGGGGTTTCCCTTTGCGCGGCACGGCGGCTCTTGCCCCCTGTGGTCGGTTCACCATGCATTCCGTACACCGCGGCAAATCATCCCCGAATGGCTAGAGCTTCCGGGTGGTGAGCGTTTCTTTTCCATCGCACGCACCGTGACGGCGGGCGGCGGTGCCTACGGCGCTCCGCGCGCTGAGCGAGCAATCGCGCTCGCCTGCGCCGAACAGCATGCGAAGAAACTGGTCTATACCGATGATCCGAGCGTCAGTCCGACCAGGCCAACCCCGATCGGTGTGACGTGCCGTCTCTGCCACCGGACGAAATGCGCGGCCCGTGCCGAGCCGCCGATCGGTCGGCCAGTGGCAGAAGACGTGTTCCGACGTCCTGTCGCGCCCTTCGCGTTCACGGACGAGTAGGGCTGTCGTCATTTGTGCTGACAATGTCGCTCTTTGGCCTTTGGCATAAAGCACGTTGCGCCATGAAGTCGCTTCGCGTTGGACGGGGCAGACACGATGACAACTGACGAGACCGACCGGCATCCGGTGTATCAGGAGGATAACACCAAGCAGATTGTCATCGTTGGCGGCGGCATCGGCGGTTTGATGCTGGCAACCCGCCTGGCGCGGCGTTTTCGGCGCCAGAAGGACGTCCGTGTCATCTTGGTCGATCGGACAGCGGTGCATGTGTGGAAGCCGATGCTTCATACCTTTGCCGCGGGAATCGCGAATGCGCATGAGGATGGTATTCCCTTTGTGGCGCAGGCGAAGCGAGCTGGTTTCACATACTTGCCTGGCGAGTTCTACGCAATTGGTACAGATGCCCAGACGATCTCTCTACGGATTACAGATCTTCCTGATCGGCCGCTGCTGGATCACACAATTCGGTATGATGCACTGGTGCTGGCGATCGGTAGCCAGGCCCATGACTTCGGCACCGAAGGCGTCCAAGACAACTGTCACTTTATCGATAGTCTCCACCAAGCGGAGGCCCTCAACAAAGCGATCCGTGAGGAGATTGTCTACCGCCTGATCACCGGAGGAGATGTGGAGATTGCCGTTGTTGGGGGAGGCGCCACGGGGGTCGAGTTTGCCGCGGAGACAGCACGTCTTGTCGAGCTTGGCGAGTCCTTTGGCGCCTTTGACCTCACCAAACGGTTGAAGCTCACACTTCTTGACGCGGGACCACGCATACTCGCCAGTTTCCCCGAAGGTGTCTCTCAGCGTGCGGCGGAAACATTGGGGGGTTTGGGCGTGACCATCCGCAGTGACGCGCAGGTGGCAAGCGCGGATAGGAAGGGTTTCGCCCTGAAAGATGGCTCGCGCGTTGATGCGGCGATCCGCGTGTGGGCCGCGGGTGTGAAGGCACCCGATGTTCTTTCAAGTGTCGGAGCGTTCGAAACGTCACGCGGCGGTCAGGTCGTTGTGAGGCCGACTCTGCAGAGCGTTAGCAGCCCCGCTGTCTTCGCAATGGGCGATTGCGCCAGCTTGACCCCAGACGGCGCTGAACGGCCCTTGCCGCCGACCGGCCAAGTGGCCCGCCAGCAGGCTGACCATCTCACCAAGGCGATCCCGGCCTATCTCAACGGCGAGTCAATTCGCACTTTTCGGTACAAAGATATGGGAAGTCTTGTATCACTCAGTCAATACGGTGCATACGGTTCGCTAGCCAAGCAAGGTGTGGTGCCGACGATCGCCATCCGCGGTTGGTTTGCGATGCGGGCTCACGATCTCTTCTACCGTATGCACCAATTCGGGCTGTTTGGCCCTTTCAAGGGATCGGTCCTGGTCTTGAGAGACGCACTCGATTCCCTTGTGAGGCCCGGTGTTCGGCTCGATTAGTGAACCATGAAGACCGGAAGAGGTGGATTGTTCAGCATACGCAGCGTCATGCCGCCAAACATCGACTCCCGCCAACGGGGCTGGGAATAGGCGCCGATCACCATAAGGTCGATTCCGCCTTCTTGTGCGGCGGCAACGACCTGCTGGTCAGGTTGCCTCTCTCCCTCAATATCCTGACCGGTGGCGTCAATGCCTTTCCGCCGGAGCACTGCGGCAATGTGCTCCGCTGTCGGACGGCCGTCATTCTTGAGGCCAGCTGAGAGGAGAGAGACCGTGTCGGCGCGTTCGATCAGCGGCATGGCGGCGGTGAGGGCGCGCTTCGATTCAACGGTACCATTCCAGCCTACGAGGATCTTCTTCGCCGGTTTGTACCCGCGTTCAGCTGGCACGTTGAGAAGTGGCACGCCCGAGCGAACCAAGAGATCAGCCCTGACGTTGGCGGTCAGGGGCTCCGATTCGTCAGATGATCTGCACAACACAGACACGTCAGCGGAGCGGGCCATATGTCCAAACTCGGTGTAAGGATCAGAGAGAAGAGCGATCCATGACGCCGTCACGGCATCCTTGCGAGGCGGCTTCTGCGGGTCCACGATTTCAATGTTGTTCTCGCTGCAGAAGCTTTCAAAGAGCTTGCCGAGTTTTTCCGTCTGTGCACGGGCGTCAGCCTCAAACGACCTGATGGTGCTCGCTTGCCAATAGGCAAGGGCAACGTCGTTGGCGGGGTAGCGCTGCTCAATATGGCAGACAGAGAGGTGACCGTTGTGTTCCCGGGCGAGCTCCAACGCGGCGGTTAAGCCGTGCTCCAGGCTCTTTTCGTCAATGGCGGGAACGAAGACATAGTCGAGGGCCATGGCGTGATCCTTCCTAAGCGTCGCACAACGCTATCGGCGCTCAGATCACGCATCTTTGATTTGCCTCAGAATTTTCGCTTACCAGTCGATACCTACGGAAAGATACGCACTTCCGATTGTCGTTTCCTCGCCGAACGAGCCGTTGAAGCCCGTGGAGAAACGCATGAAGCCGTTGCGGTACGTGAGATCCCCGCCGACGTAATAGCCCGTCTCCTCAAGATCCATTTCGAGGGTGAAGGCCTCACCTTCGCCGAACCGATAGGTGCCGGTGAGCGGATCGCTTTGCAGTTCCTGGCTGACGCCAGCCGATAAGGAGAAGCGCGTCTCCGCCGTGATCGGACCAGCGGCGTTGACCGCGGTGAATTCGTTGCGGCGGCTTTGCTTGCGAGTCCAGCCAAGATTGAGCCCGCTATTGACCCGCAGCGATTCTGCGTCGCGATCCTCGGCCGTGATCGCGGCGCTGTCGTCGAGATTGGCCTCCGTATACCCATCTTCTTCAAGGCTGATATAGTCGATCGACACAGTGGGGATGATGTCAAAGCGGCCTGCTTTGACGAAGTATTGAAGCCGTCCGTTGCCGGTTAGCTGTGTTCCGTCCCAGGACGCTTCGAAATCGCGGCGCTGGTCATCGAACGCGATGTTCCGCTCACTGTCTGATGATGCCCAGCCGTAACCGAAACGGCCATCAATCGCGAGACGGCGGAAGGATTTCGCAGCATAAAGATCAAGCCCGAACGTGGTACGGGTGATCGGGAAGTCCTCACCGAGCTTTTCTTCAAGCTGCGTCGATCCGAGCGAGCCAGCGATTCCCACGACGTCCAAGCCCGGCACTTTGCGGTCCGCACCGGCTGCGATCACGATGCCGTAGCCGTCGAACCCTTCAGATCCGCGGCCTTCGGATCGGTTGATGTAGAAGACTTCTTGCTTCACCCAAGCCTGCCGGTGACCAAGGCGCAGACCCTCACCTTCAAGCAACGTGCGGTGACGAAGGATCGACGTCATAGCGTTGTTGTGGGCGCGCACGGCGGTCAGCGCGAGGTCGAGCGGTTCAGGTTGAAGCTGGCCGTAAAGCTCGAAAAAGTCGTCCTCAGACGTTGCATTATAGACAGCGTTGGTGAGGTCCTCATCGACCTCAATCGCGGCGAGCGCCGGTTCGAAGGCGCTGGCTTGTTGAGCAGAAATCCCCACCTCACTGGCGCTGCGTCTCCGCCGACGCAGGATCAGCGAGTTGTCGTTGCTGGGGTCGAGCAGCAGCGTCTCTTCAACGAGGAAGGAGCTGTTCTCCGCCTCATCAATGTTGATCGCATCGACGTCGATGATGAGATTGCCCGCCGTGATCAGGCGGTTCTCAATTGTTCCTGTGAACCCTTCCACGGAGGAAAAATTGACGGTCGAGGTGTCGTCGATGCTGACGGTTCCTGCTGTTTGGAGCCGAGCAATATCATCGCTGGTCGCGGTGAGGGCGAAGGCCAGGGTGCTGCCGTTTGCCACCGTAACGTCTGATACCACGACCTGCTCTGTGTTGGTCAGGGTCAGGATCGAATTGTCGACCGTGATGTCGAGGTCGTCGGCATTGCTCAGCGTACCTGTCCACTCGGACTGACCTGTGAGGGCCAAGATATCGGAGCCGGCGCCGAAATCGGCATCGCCGGTCCAAATCGCTTCGTCGCTCAACCGGAAGACGTCGTTGCCCGCACCGAAGGTCGTGTTGCCTTCGCCAGTGAAAGACGAAAATTCAACCGTGTCGTTACCTGTGCCTGCGGATATGTCGCCGTCATAGACTGAGCCCTCCGTAAACCGAACAGTATCGTCACCAGCGCCCAAGAAGAGATCGCCGCCAACGCCCCCGGCGTCCGAGATCAGGCTGTCGTTACCAGAGCCGGTGAAGATATCGCCGATGATGAAACCGACGAGAAGGTTGTCGTCTTCTTCCTCTGGCTCAAAATCCTCGGGCACTGTGTTGGTGATGTCCACGCCGGACGTGTTGGCTGCAAAGTCCAGGGCGATGGTAACGCCGTTATCCACGTCATCATCATCGTCGTCGCCATCGTCACTTTGGGTGGCCCGCACGATCCCGCTGTTGTGGAAACTCGTCACGGTACCGCTTAAATCGCGTATGGCCACGGCTTCGCCGCCGTCAGCGTTGGCGCTAATTGTTGCGCTGGTGCTCTCAACCGTGATCGATGGAAGGGTGACGTCTGCGTCAATGATAAGGGCGGTGGCGTTGCCGGCTCCTGCCACGGTGGCGCCAATGTCTTGTTCAGCCCGGAGCTCTGGTACGCTCGTGGTGCCGGTGATGATCATGCCCACAGAATCGGCCTCAAGCGACGCGCCGATAATGTTGCCGCTGTTGCGAATGCCTTCGGTGGCGGTGATGTTCTGGATACGAACGACTTCTGTGGCGATGCCTTCGTAGACACCGCTAGCGGTCAACGAGCCGCGGTTGATGATGCTCCACGAACCATAGTCCGCCGCGAGGCCTTCCTCCGGCCCGATGGTACCGATGCTGCTCACGGTGCTTTCGTTGCCGATCAGAAGAGCGTTGCCGCTACCGAAAACCGAAATGGTGGCGTCGAGAGTTTGGCCAGCTTCAGTGTCGTCGTCGTCATCCAGTGTGGAGTCGAGGTCAATCTGACCGTCGATCAGAATACCGCCGCCAACGCTACCGAGAATCGAAAGACCGTCCCCTGATGTCAGTGTGGCCTGAAGATCGTTGTTGTCGTCCTCAGGGTCGACGTCCTCGTCGTCCGACTCAAGGTCCCGTGCCAAGTCCGTGTAGCCCGTAACTTGCATCGCGCCGCCATAGACGAACGCGCCGCCTACGTCACCGGAGACAGTGATGCCGTCAGAGTCGACCCCTGTGACATTGACCGAGCTGTTGACGTCGAAGATGACATCGCCGGTCACGTTGGTGAGCGCCACGCCGTCAGATCGGTCGCCATCAACGGTGATGTCACCGATCTGTTCGTAACTGCCGTTGAGATCTCCCTGGAGTACGATGCCCCCGCCATCATCACCCTCAAGAACGATTGACGTGCCGAGATCGATCAGGATGTCGCCGGTTATCGAACCGCCGCTCTCGAGGACGATGCCGAACCGATTGTCAGTGAAATCCACCGGGACTTCGTTTTCAACTTCCAACGAGGTGTCGAGATTGATGCCGCCATCGGTGCTGAGGTTCAGCGTGCGATCGCCGATGATCCTGATCGCGGCCACATCGTTGCCGTCACCTTCAAGGACAAGCGTCCCGTCCATGGTGACGTCGGAATCGGTGTCGACAGTGATCGCGTCGAGATCGGTGACTGTGATCGAGCCCCCTTCGACAATGGTGAAGGATCCGGTGCTCGGCGTGGACTGCGGCGTCGTGAGGTCGTCGCTAATTTCAACGTCTTGCGCTGATGCGCTGGCGCCGCCCGCGATAAGGGCTGCTGCCGCGCAGCTCAGCATGATCCGTTGTGTCACCATCTTGGCGCATCTCCTTGGAAGAGTAGGTCCCCAAAACCCAGCCGATGCGCCACGTAAAGCACTCTAGACCAGCCCTGAGCGGTTGATTGTGTTTCCACCATAATTTGTTCGTGGCCGCCTAGCCCTTTGAAACGACCGTTGCACCGGAATTGATAGCCCCGCGATAGATACATCGACGTGAAGACTGTGAAAGTTTGTATCACTTTGATCGTTCCGGTGCGATGGCGCAGCTTTTGCGCGAAAGCGAGCTCCCCGGTGCTATAGACAAGGAATATGGCGCAAACCGTTTCCACCGTCCTCTTCTCGGCGATGGCCGGCATCATCGTCTTCGCTTTGGCGAGCGCGTGGTCGCAGGCTGAGCGGCGACGCGACCAGGTGTGGTCGCTGACCGCGCTCCTGGTGATCCTCCTCATCAACACGCTGGGTGAGCTTGTGATGGCGACCGAGTTTTACCGTGTCGCCCCCCATCTTGCAGGCCCCAGCATCCCGGTTCGCGTGGCGCTTGGCCCTGCGCTTTACGTTTACGTCTGCAGCATGGTGGCGCGGGATCGCTATAGGTTCGGCGGGAAAGACTGGATGGCGCTGATCGGCCCGCTCTTCGTCGTCCTTATCAGTCTGCCTTTCTTTGTCCTCAGCGCAGAGGAGAAGCTGGCGCTGGCCGATCCTGTGACCCGGGATGCTGCGCATTTTCGGCTGGCGCTGGTGGCTTGTATAGGCGGCATGCTGACGTTCTTGGTGGTCACGGCCGCTTATCTGGTCGCTGCCTTCCGGCTTCAGGCTCAGCACCGTGCGTTGGTGAAGACGGAATACGCCAACATCGAGAAGCGGTCGCTTGATTGGTTGCGGGTGATGCTCCTCGTCTGGGGCGCGGCTTGGCTGATCTACGCGGGCGAGCAGACCCTTTGGTTTGCCGGGCTCTATTCTGCTCCACTAAGCGTGGCGCTGGCCTTGATCGAGACATCGGCGCTGGCTGTCTTTGCCCATCTCGCTCTGCACCAGCCGGTCCTGGCGCCGCAGCGAGAGGAGGCACCGGCGCCGCGCGAACCGATCCTCTCGGCCGAGCGCATGGAGCGTGTCGCGGCGCGCCTGACGTCGGCTTTGTCGGCGGAACGGTTCTTTGCCGAACCTGACCTCTCGCTGCAGCGGCTTTCCGGTGCGACAGGCATCAGCAAGAACCACATCTCAGAGACGCTGTCGCAACATCTCGGCACGAACTTCTTTGACTTCGTCAATCGCCACCGCGTCGCTGATGCCCAGCGCTTGATCGCTGAGACGGACACCAACCTTTTGGGCATTGCGATCGAGGTCGGCTTTAACTCCCGCTCGACCTTCAACGCAGCTTTCAAAAAACACGCGGGGCTCACCCCCAGTGCCTACCGAGCCAGCCTTTCAGGAGCCGGGCCTGCCGCCAGCGTGAATCCGGCGCCCATGGCTTCCGAATAGGCCCATTCGGACGACCGGCGCCTGCTTCTTCGACAATTCTCAGGACGTATTGGCTGCCCACAAGGCGGCCTTCTGGCGTTTGAGATTTGAAGGAGCAGCCACCCATGGCGATCGACGACCCATCCATTCAATCGGCCAAGGCGATGGCCCGACTCTCTGGGTTTTCCTATCTGATGTACACGAGCTTCGGCGCTTACATCACGTTCGGGCCGGTGCCCGTCACGCGCGTCTTTGCCGACCCTGCAACAGCGCCGGCCGGCGCTGAACTCCTCCTTCGGACCGGTATCGTGGCCGAGACGGTTCTATATGTCTTCGTGGCGATCGCGGCAGCGGCGATGTATGCCGCGCTGAAGCCTGTCAGCCCCGGCCTCGCGATCGTTGGCGGGTTCTGCCGGCTGGTCGAAGCGGCCCTCGGCGCTGTCTTCATCGTCGTCAAATACGCAGCCTTCCAAGCTTTGGTGCACCCGGGATTTGGCGAGGTGTTCACTGCGGAAGAGCGGCTCGGGGTCAATCGGCTGTTGGTTAGCGTCGCTGGATCAGGGTTCTTCGTCCTCTTGATCTTCATGGGCGTTGGTGCAGCGATCCTCTTCGCGCTTTTCTTCCGTGCCCGGTTCATTCCAAGGTGGCTCGCGGCGTGGGGCGTGCTCACATATCTCGTGATGATCGCCCTTTCGGCGAGCATCCTGATCCATCCCCCGATCCAAGACTTTGTGATGGTGTTCTTCCTCCCGGGTTCGCTTTTTGAGCTGGTCGCTGGGCTCTGGCTTCTCTTCGCGGGTATCAACACCGAGCACTGGACAAGGCAGCGTTAAGCGCCGCTGCCCCCGGTCACAGATGCTGTTGCATTCGGTATTCAACTTCACATTTGTTTTATCAACAAAAACAAAGGGTCGGCGTTGGTGCTTCTGTCCTTGTGATTTGCTGCTGCGCCGCTTCCTATGCTAACCATACCGCGTGTTCTGAAGGGGGCGGTGACCGCCAGGAGATGACAGCTATGCGTGCGAAGTGGTTTGCGATGGGAGCGGCACTGGCCGCTGTGGCGGCCTGCCAATCAACCGGTGATGTCGCGATGGAGCGTCAGCCAGCGGAGAGTTCTCTGCCGATGTGGGTCAGTTCGCCCAATGATGTGAACGGCTTTGCGGAGACCTATGCGGCGACCGGTTGTTCGGCAGCCACCGGCAATTTCTCGGCTGATAAAGCTTCGGCCCTTTCAACAGCGATGGGAGAGCTGACCCGCCGCGCAAATTCGCGTGTGGCCTCATCGATCTCCACCAGCCTTGAGACCAACGCAACGGACACCCAGATCACCGGTTCAGCCGAGGACGGCCGCAAGTCAGCGATCACCAACGAGCGAACCACTGTTCAGTTAACGGATCTCTTTGCCTCCGAGACCCTGACCAACGCCCGGACCCACAAGCTTGACTATGTGAGCCTCGACGGGGTCCGGAACCTCTGCGCTATGGTGTATCTCGACGAGGAGAGCAAAAGCGATCTCGTCTCGCGGGTGAACATGTCGCTTGAGCGCCAGGAGATCTTCTTCGGCGAGGACGCTGTCTACGAAAGCCTCTTCAAACAAGAAGAGCGCGAACGTCTTGAAGGTGGCGACTCCTAAAGAGCGCGTTGGTCGTTCGGCGGCCTGGGGCGCGGTGTGCGTCAGGGTGCTGAACGTCTAATCCCGCCCCACTTGCCGCAAAAAAGGGGGAGTTTCGAGCATGGTGAAGCATAAAGGCCCCGATCGTCGCGGTGTTTTGGGAACAGGGTTCGCTGCCCTGGCCATCGGCACTGTTCCTGCCTTGCGCGGCACGGCGCTTGGGGCGCCTCAAGATCAGGCGGACGCCGCTGACGACTTCCGGGCGAGGGCGCGGAACTTCCGGAGCAGTTATAGCCGTCAGGCCGCTGATCTTCGTGAGCGTTATGCTGAATACGCGGCCAAGATCCGCGAAGACTGGGGCGACGATGCGGCGTTGCCGGACGGCGTCACCCTCGTTGAGTATGACGACAGCCAAAACTCGCGCCGGGTGGTCGATTACGAGGAGGGGACGGCCGAGGCGTCGATCCTCCTTGAGCCTGGTGAAGATCCGGCCAGCGAAAGCGTGCGCGAACGCTTGGCCGCTGAGATCGAGGGTATGCTGACGGAAGGTCCTGACCAGCGAGACCTCACTGAGCTCGCGGAGGATCCTGGCGAACCGGAACGGAGCGGAGAGTCCATCTTGAGCGATCAGGTTGATCTTGCTGGGCAAACGCCGAAGGCCTTTGCCGAAGTCGTGGCCGCGCGGCCGCCCTCTCTCTCACCGGTGGCAAGCCAAGACGGCACTGAGCGCCAGGTGGTGACGGTCAATTTCAACTTGCTGCCGGACCATGTCGAGCGGCGCGCCAAGAACTATGTCGATTACGTCGATACCCATGCTGAGACATTCAGTATCCGGACGCCTGTCGTGTGGTCGGTCATGGAAACCGAAAGCGCGTTCCGACCTCGGGCCAAGTCCTCTGTCCCGGCTTTCGGTTTGATGCAACTTGTCCCCTGGAGCGGCGGTCGCGATGCCTATCGCTATGTGCACAAAGAGGACAAGATCGTCAGCGAGGAGTACCTTTATCAGCCCAATGAAAATATTGAGCTGGGTACGGCTTACCTCCGCTTGGTGTTCAACAATTATCTGAGATGGATCACCGATGAGCGCACGCGGCTTTGGGCGACGATTGCTGCTTACAACACCGGCTCCGGTAATGTTCGTAAGGCCTTTGGCCGCAACCGCTCTGAGGCGGAGCGCGTTGTGAATGCGATGAGCCCCAGCGAGGCATTCGACCATATGGAGCGAAATCTGCCCTACGCCGAAACGCGCTCTTACATCGTCAAGGTGCGCGACAAGTCCGCCAAATACGGATCTATCTGATGGTCGGTGTGCGTGCTTTTATGTCAAGAGTGGTCGCTGTCGTTCTCACAGGCAGCCTCGCTTCCTGCGCAATGTCGCCTGTTCCGGTGGATCAACTGCCTGACGTCGCTGGCGGTAGCCTCTTTGTGGGTGTGCCTGACTGGTGCCAGGTGGTGGATACGGATGACACGCTGATTGCCTGCGAAGGGGTCAGCATTCGCATGGCCGGCAGTCAGGCCGCTGCGCGTGAGGAAGCTCTCGAGAAGTCCTACGCATCCATCGCCCGCAAACTCGAGGCAAACGTGACATCTGTCCTGACAGTCCGGGAACGGATGGAGGCATTGGGTGCGCAATCAACCATCACGCGCTCCGTGATCGAGGAAGCGGTGATCGAGGTCGAAGGCGTACCAATCACGGGGCTCAAAGAGACCAACAGCGCCGCCGGTGACGTCGCTTCCTACTACTACGTCCGTGTCGAACTGCATCGTCCCACCGCGGAGGGTGAGATCTTGGGCAAGATCGCGGCGACGGATGCGGAGATCGCAGGCTTCGCATCGGCCGCACGCACGAATGATCGGCTGGACCGGGCGCGCGCCCTTTTCCCTGTCATCGCACTCGCTGCCCGGCGGGACAAACTCGAGCGTGAACTGGCGCTCGTCGGTATGAACGTGAGACGTGCACCGATGGATGCGCGTGTTGCGCAGATCAGCCAGGCCGCGGTCGCCAGTCTTGATGGCCTGCGCTTTGTCCTGAGGCCGGGTGACAGCACGAGCCGTGCTATCCAATCAGATCTCGCCGCAGCCCTCCGCGACGAAGCTGGTATCAACCTCCAGGCTCAAGGCGGGCCCAGTGATGTGGTGATCGCCTATTCCGTGCGAGAGAGCTTTTTCTATGAAAATCGTGCACAGATCTTCTCAGCCAACGCGGATATCAACGGCAATCTCCTCGATAGCGCAGGCAACGTGCTGTCCGGTTTCCGCCATGAGGCGCGCGGTTTCGGCGGTTCACGGACAGATGCGCGGCGTGACTATCAGGACGATCTGGCCTCGGCCGTGGCGGAAGACATCGTCAACGTCCTGCTGGCTCCATGAGTGGGTGCGGCCAAGGCAACTCAAAGGAAGCCAGAAGATGACACAGGGCTTGTCCATCTATGGTTTGAAGTATGGAGCTGATCGCCGCCAAAACCGGCGCGAACAGCACTTGGCCATGACCGGCTGTATCTTGATGGGACCTATGGTCTTTGTTAGCAATTTCTAGGCGTAACAACGCGCGCCCGTCGCCAGGGCACGCCGAATGGGGGACGACCGTGATGACCAGGTTCAGCAGCATGGGGCGCCGATGGTCTTTGGTACTCGCGCTGGGGCTCGTTCTTTCTGCATGTGCGACAACGTCAAGTGTTCAGGTCACCCGGGCGCCAGAGTCTCCCCAAATGAAAGCTCTGATCGACAGCGCCGACGGCCGACCGGTACGGCTGGCCGTTGCCACGTTCACCGGGCGCGGCGGGCAAGAGGTCCGGAGCCTGATCGAATCGCGCGCGACCGAGGCCACCAACGCAACCGGCCGATCCGTCTTCACTGTGGTCGAGGATTTTAACCGGGCCGATCTCGAACGCCGCCTCGGCCGCCAGGCGTCAAGCGGTCTATTGGACCGAAGCACCGTGGTTGAGCTTGGCCGCCTGACCGCAGCCGAAATCGTTCTGTACGGTGACATGTTGGCCTATGGGGTGAGTGCGGAGCGAACGCGAGAGACGCGCCGCGTCTGCCGCAATCAGGATAGCAAAGGCAAATGCCAGGCCTATGGCGACGTCTCGATCAGCTGTCTCATCCGCAGCGCGTCGGTCAGCTTCACGGGCCGGGTTGTCAGCCTGTCGGACGGACGGATCCTCGCTTCGAGCCCGGCGGCGGGCAGCGAGAAGATCAAACAGTGCGATGGCGAGGCGCCTCGGCGCATTGGGGAGGGCGAGTCCTTCTGGAGCGCGCTGTTCCAGAGCGCGACAGCCAATCCGCCAAGCGATGCTGAGCTTCTGAATGCCTCTGCTGGGGAAGCGGTATCGCTCTTCATTCGGGAAGTCGCACCGTACCAAGAGAATATGATTGTCGCTTGGCGTACCAGCGGCTCCAACCTCTCGAGCGAAGGGCGGGCCCGCATGGCCGGCGCTATTGAGTTTGTACAGCAAGGTCAGACAGCTGAGGGGTGCGGCAGGATGTTTGACCTCGCGAGGACAGAACGCGACTTTGACCTCATCTACAATGTCGGTGTTTGTAATGAGATCCAAGGCAATCTCGAGCAAGCCCTCACGATCTTCTACGGCCTTCAGCAGCAGCTGGTTTCTCCAGATAATAACGTCAGCAAGCGGATCGAGGAACTCCAGCGCCGCATCGCTGACCAGTAGCACCAATACACTGTGCACGGCCTATTCGGTGTCAACATCGGCGCTTTTTCGACCGTAAGAAGCCAGCGAGCTGGCGCCTGATGGCGTCGATACGCACAATTAGAAAGGGCGAGCGGGCATCAAAGGTTCGTGTTTAGCCTCCACAGCACGTCGCTGCCCGAATACGATGATCTGGAGGGACGCAACTCCGGCGGAATGGTGGAGCTAGGCGGAATCGAACCGCCGACCTCTTGCATGCCATGCAAGCGCTCTACCAATTGAGCTATAGCCCCGTCGCATTCCGCGAGGAACGCGCTCATTAGCCAGCTGACCGGTGCGATGCAAGCTGGCTTTTTCTGTTTCTTAGCAGGGCGATTGCGGGGTCGCCGCAGGAGCGGGCAGGCCGCGAATGGCAAAACCGCGAGCGGTGGCGCGCTTCAGAAAAATCTCAAGGCTACGCAGCGTGTGCTTGGTTCGGACGGCGCGTGGGCCGTCGTGGAAGATCACGATAGCACCCGGAAAAGCGGACCCGCCAAGCTGCCTGCCGTAGAACCCCGCCGCAAAACGGTTCCAGCCATCAAAGCGGGTCTCCGTCATCCCGCCGGCGTCCCAGGGGAGGAACGACGTCAAGATGTAAGGCCGACCGCCGGGCGCTTCATAGCTCAAGGACCGAAGCGCTGGACCCATCCGCTCGGACCTATAGGCGCCAAGGGGCGGGCGGTAGTAGGTGGGCGCCGCGCCGGTCAGCGCCTCGATCGCGCAATGGCTCTCGCGAAACTCCGCCTCGAACTTCTCCGCAGAGAAATCTTTTGCCGAGCGGTCCTCGGGCAGGTGGTTGGCAAAGGTGTGGCCCTCGGCCACGGCGCGCAGCACCAAGTCTTCATGGCCGGTAACATGGTCCGTATGCACGAACATCGTCGCCGTTGCGTTGTATGCCGCAAGAAGGTCAAGAATGGCGGCGGTGGACGGTGAGGGGCCATCATCGATGGTGAGATAGATCACACGTTCCTCGGTAGGCAGACGGAAGAGCGCCTCGGGCTGCAGCCGTTCGCCCAAGGGTAGGAGCACCCTCTGCCCGTGGCCGCACCCCACCAACATCAGGAGGAGCGCCGCCGGGGCCAGGAGGGCGACGCGGCCCATCATGCCGCGTCTTCCGCTGCACCGATGAAACCGCCGGACTGGCGTTTCCAAAGCGATGCATAAAGACCGTTTTGCGCAAGGAGAGCGTTGTGGGTGCCTTCCTCGACGATCTCACCCTGATCGAGCACGATCAGCCGGTCCATCGCTGCGATGGTGGAGAGCCGGTGGGCGATGGCGATCACCGTTTTCTCACCCATCAGATCATCGAGCCGCTCCTGGATCGCGGCCTCCACCTCACTGTCGAGGGCGGAGGTGGCCTCGTCGAAGATCAAGATCGGCGCGTCTTTCAAGATCACACGGGCAATTGCGATCCGTTGGCGCTGGCCGCCGGATAGCTTGACCCCGCGTTCGCCGACATGGGCATCAAGCCCTTTGCGGCCCTTTTGGTCCTCAAGCTCTTCGATAAACGTCCACGCCTCGGCCTTCTTCGCGGCGGCAACGATGTCGTCCTCGGTCGCCTCTGGTCGTCCGTAGGCGATGTTCTCGCGGATCGAACGGTGCATCAGCGACGTGTCTTGCGTCACAACACCGATGGCCGATCGCAGCGAGTCCTGGGTCACATCTGCAATTTCCTGATCATCGATCAAGATCTTGCCGCCCTCCACATCGTGAAGACGGAGGAGGAGGTTCACCAAGGTGGACTTGCCAGCGCCCGAGCGACCAACGAGGCCCACTTTCTCCCCAGGCTGAATGCCGAGGTCCAGCCCGGTGATCACCCGCCGGTCGTCCTTGCCGTAGTGGAAAGAGACATCGTTGAACGCGATCTCACCTTTCGGTACCGTTAGTGCGCGATCGGACTTATCCTTGATCGTCAACGGCTTTGAAATCATCTCCATGCCGTCTTGCGTCATGCCAATGTTCTCAAAAAGGTTTGCCACCTCCCACAGGAAGAACTCACTGATCCCCTGCATACGGAGCGCCAAGGACGCAGCAAATGCCACCGCGCCTATGGTGATGGCGCCCGTCGACCAAAGCCAAAGACCAAAGCCGAGGGTGCCCGCGATCAGGATCCCGTTCATGATATGGAGGCTCATGGAAAGACCTGTCGCCAGCCGCATCTGTCCGTAGACCGAGCCCAACATCGTCTTCATGCCCTCGCGGGCGTAGGCGTCTTCAGCCGGGCCAGTGGAGAACAGCTTCACCGTTCCGATATTGGTGTACGCATCAACAACCCGCCCGGTCAGCATCGACCGATCATCCGACTGCTTCTGCGAGACGGCCGCGAGTTTCGGCAGGAAGTACCGGCCCGCTGCGATATAGGCCACAAACCAGATGACCAGTGGGATCGTCAGGCGCCAATCATTCGCGAAGAAGAGGACAAAGGCGGACCCAAAGTAGACCGCGCCCCAGACGAGCAAATTGGTGATCTTTGCGGCCGTCTCCCGCGCGCCGAGCGCCGCCTGCATGACCTTGGTGGCCACGCGACCGGCGAAATCGTCAGCAAAAAAGGACGCTGACTGACGCAACAGGTAACGGTGCGCACGCCAACGGATGGACATGGGCATATTGCCCATGATCCCTTGCAACAATGCCAGTTCATCAACCAAGCTCATCAGTGGCCAGAGGACGGCAATCATGACCATCACGATCGCAAGCTCACCGCCATGTTCCGCAAGGAAACTGTCTGCACCGGACTCGTTGGCAAGGTCGATGAGGTGACCGATACGCTCAAACGCGAAGACCTCAATCAGCGCGATGAGTATGGACGTCACGATCGTGGTCAGGAACAACCACTTGAAAGGCTTGGTATAATGCCACACAAAGTCACGCAGGCTCGATGGCGGCCGAGCGGGCGGCTCGTCCTTGAGCGGATCAACAAAGCTCTCAAATATGCGGAACAACATTGTAACCTCAGTGCATCCTTGCATCTTGGGCGCAAGGCAGCCGGCCCGAATACACCCATTGCTGAGAAATGCCAATGAAATTTTCGTGACGCCTGCGGAGCGCTTACAAACTGAGGAGTTTGCGCAACAGCCGTAGGAATCGGACGCGTCATTCCCTACATGGACCGCGTGGGATGAGGGAGCGCGGCTTTGTACCGGTCGCGTGAGGATGACCGTGATCTATATCGTGATCAATGTCTTGCCGATCTTGGCGGCGACGGCCGCGGCGTTTGTCTTTGGCGCGGTCTATTATGGTGTCCTCGGTCAGCCTTGGATGGCGGCAGCGGGCCTGACCGATCAAGACGTCAAAAACCCGTCCCCTTGGCCTTTCGTTATCGCCTTCATCGCCGAGTTCTGGGTCGCGTCCATCATGGCGGGCGCTTTGATCCTGGCGCCGCCAGAGGCGGGGGCGTGGACCATGGCCTTCGGTACCGCTTTCATTTTGTGGATCGGTTTTGTCCTACCGGTGATGCTGGTGAACCACCGCTACGAGGGGCGGTCTCTCGCCCTGACTGCGATCAACAGCGGCCACTGGCTGGGAGTGTTCTTGGTGCAGGTGTCGGTTCTGCAGGCGATCGGGCTCCAACCGCCTGCAGCTTGAGCGCTTAGGCTTTTTGCTGGCGTCGCCGCATGGCCGCACCGCCGGCCATGATGCTGCCGAAGAGAAGCGCGGCCCCTGGAACAGGAACAGGCGCTTCTGGTGTCAAAGACACCGTGATCCGTGCCAAAACGTCGGGATCTGGGCTGCCTAGGAACGCCCGGGCCAGGAGCGGATCGAGGAACGTTTGACCATCCGCGAGCAGCTCTCGGGTGAAGTCGGTTCGGATCGCCGATCCGATCACGCCGTCGATCGTCTCTGTACCGAGGGTGCCGTCCACGTTGGCTAGGAATGCTGCGCCATCAAGAAGGATATTTTCCTCTGTGCCCGCATCATAAACCCGGCCACGGGTGATGTCGAACACCTGCTCGCCGATGAAGTCGCCATTGTCATCGAAGAGATCGACTGGGTTGTTCAGCCCGACGAACGTATCGTTGGTGGGGACCACCATCGATAGGAACTGGAACCAATCATTTGCAAACGGATCGACTTCCACAACGATGGTGCCCGTTTCGCCTGGATCAATGGTGCCAGCAACACCGCCGGGAGCTGTCACAGCGCCAGTGATCGCATCGGCCTGGGCTGCCGCTGCTTCTTGATCGAGCAGGTTGAAGCTGCCCACCTCAGCGATTTCTTCGAGGGCAGCGCTTGCCGCTTCGCCAACGTTGAACGCATCAAAGGTGCTCGAGCTATCCAGGAAGGAGAACCAAACCGGCGTGAGGGACAGGCCGTTTCCTTCATCGCTGTTGGTTTGGAAGTTTTCGACCGTGATGGTGAGGGACGTCGCATGCGCGGCTCCCACGGCCGCGGCAAGGCCGCCGATTGCTCCAAGCACAGACTTTTTCAAATGGTGTGTCATCCTCGTCTCCAAATGCAGGGGTCAATTCCCCGGCCGTTTTTTCGGAGCGTGGATGGTGTGGTTACTGATGTGTTTGAGTTTTCACTATAAATAAATTTAAGTGAAATCGGACCGAATAAATTCGGACTTTAGAATTTCTGTATCTTGCAGTGTTGAGGCGCGGCAGTGACGCCGCGCCTCAAAAGAGTGCTTAGCGTGGTCCGATCATCTTCTCTGGGCGGACGATATCATCGTAGTCTTCCTCTGACACAAAGCCGAGGCCGACAGCTTCTTCGCGAAGCGTGGTGCCGTTCTTGTGTGCCGTCTTGGCGATCGTCGTGGCGTTGTCGTAGCCAATCGTTGGCGCCAGTGCCGTGACGAGCATCAGCGAACGCTCCATCAGCGACTTGATCTGCTCTTCATTCGCCTCAATGCCGACGACGCATTTGTCGGTGAAGCTGATGGCTGCATCAGACAGCAGGCTGATCGACTGCAGAACGTTATAGATGATCACCGGCTTGAAGACGTTGAGCTCAAAGTGACCTTGGCTGCCAGCAAAGCTGACCGCTGCGTTGTTCCCCATCACTTGAGCGCAAACCATGGTCATGGCTTCACACTGCGTAGGGTTCACCTTGCCCGGCATGATCGAGCTGCCTGGCTCGTTCTCTGGGAGACGAAGCTCGGCAAGGCCCGAACGAGGTCCGGAACCCAAGAGCCGCAAGTCATTGGCGATCTTAAAGAGGCTGACAGCCATGTTGTTGAGCGCGCCATGGGCAGAGACCAGGGCGTCATGGGTCGCCAGAGCCTCGAATTTGTTCTGTGCTGTGACGAATGGCAGCTTGGTGAAGTTGGCGACCTCTTCAGCGAAGGCCTCTGCAAACCCTGGCTTGGCATTGAGGCCGGTGCCCACCGCCGTTCCGCCTTGGGCCAGCTCATAAAGGCTTGGCAGTTCCGCTTCGAGACCTTGGATGCCGTAGTCGAGCATCGCCACGTAGCCGGAGAACTCTTGGCCAAGGGTCAGGGGCGTTGCGTCCTGAAGGTGCGTCCGGCCGATCTTGATGATGTCTTTGAACGCTTCGGCTTTATCATTGAGCGCATTACGGAGCTTTTGCAGCGCTGGCACCAAGCGGTGGACCACTTCTTCCGCCGCGGCGATATGCATGGCGGTGGGGAAGGTGTCGTTCGATGACTGACTGCGGTTCACGTGATCGTTCGGGTGCACCGGATCTTTCGAACCGATCTCACCGCCGAGAATTTCAATCGCGCGGTTCGCGACCACCTCGTTGACGTTCATGTTGGATTGGGTGCCCGAGCCTGTCTGCCAAACCGAAAGCGGGAAGTGTTCGTTGAGCTTGCCTTCTGCGACCTCGGTGGCGGCATCGACGATCGCTTCGCCCACTTTGCTCTCAAGGTTATCGAGGCCCATATTGGCGCGCGCGGCCGAGCGCTTCACCACGCCAAGGGCGCGGATCATCGCCGGCGCCATTGTCTCCACGCCAATCGCGAAATTGATCAACGAACGAGCGGACTGAGCGCCGTAATACTTGTCTGTGGGAACCTCGAGGGGGCCAAAGCTGTCGGTTTCGGTGCGGGTCTCAGCCATCGCTGGGGTCTCCTTCATGATTGCCTGCGAGGTAGGCGAGGTGGGTCATGAGGGCAACGCTGGGGCGAGCCTTTAACTGATCTGGCTTTGTGCACCCTTGGCAGGATGTGGCGCAGGAGGTTCATTTCCCGTGCTGCCTCGATCGCGCTTAGCATACCAATCAGCACGAAGTTTGAGGGAGCAGATCATGGGTTCGGGAGCTGGCAAGGTGAGGGTCATAACCAAGGGCGACGAGACCCTCGTCATTATTGATGCGGCCACCACGCAAACCCGGGCGCTCAAGAAATACGTCTCGTCTTTCATCAAGCGCGAAGCGGCGAGCGTGAGGCCGTGGTTTGGACCGTTCGAGGTGCGGATCTGGACCAGCGTGATGGCGGAAAAACGCGGTGCCCATGATGTCGACAACGTGGCGAAGGCTGTGCTCGATGCGTTTTCGGGGGTGTTTTGGCGGGACGACCGCCAGGTGGTGCGCCTGATTTCTGAGCGGTTCAGAGGAGATGCAAACCGGATCGCGGTGCGCCTTCGGCCGCTTCGTCAGGAACTCACGCCGGTGGATCTCGATCAAACGCTGCTTGAGGCGCCGAGCCCTTAGTAAGACATCGAGCCTGCTTTTTTCTCTTCAGGCAAAGCGTTGTGGAGCTTCCGCCGGAACGAGAACATGCCGCGGATAAAGACGTAGAAGCCTGCCCAGCGGACCGCGAGGCCAACCGCGTTGTCCTGCCAATGGTCCGCGTATCCAGCCAAGGTATCGACGACCACACCCATGCCGACGCCGTCCTGCAGCATGGAGTAATAGGGCCACAGCAAATCGATCACGAGGATCAGCAGCGTCATCTTCCAGGGCTGAAAACGAGCACTGACAAAAAGCGATCCGAGCAGCACCAAAATGAGCGCGCGGGTCAGGTCAGAGCCGGAAAAGCCCAACGACAAGAGATAGAGGAGGGCGTCCATGACTTGCACTTGCGCCCATCATGGTTAGCCAGAAGTAAACGACCTACTGCGCCATGAGGTCGTCGACAAAGGCTTGCACGGCCCCGTCGATCCGCCGCCATTCAGGAAGATAGGGCTCTTTGAAGGAGTAGCGCACCCAAACATCTTCCGTGATGTCGTAGGTCCTAAAGCACTCCGGCGGGATCAGGTCCTCATCGCCGTGGTCGTAGCAAAAGAGCACCGCCCGCTGGCCAGTCTCGGTGTCGCCCAAGAACATGATCCGGTTCTCATAACCTGAGCCCGGAGAGAGGCTGGAGCTTGACTGAAACTCATAGCGTGTGAGCCCATGCTCGCTCGGGACACCGCCAGCCTCGGTGACATGCTGCATATAGAGGATCTCGAGCCGCTCGCGTTCATCGAACGGGGTGTTGTTGGTCTCGATGATCACGTCGATGCGGCGGGAGTTCGCTCGGTTCTCGATGAAATCGATGCGCCGCGATGGGGTGTAGCCGTCCATCCGTGGCCAAGCCGCATAGAGAGACAGCTGCTCGCGGTTTCCTGGTCGCCGATCTTTTGGAAAGACGGTGTGGTTGGCCGGGACGTCAAAAGGCACGCCGCCGACGGTGATGATGACCGAGTCTTCGGACAGGCTCGGTCGCGGCGCGTCCCCAGCGAGCTCCTCGGGACGAGGCCCGAAATAGTAAATCAGCACGAAGCCTGAGAGAAACAGCGTCGCGAGGAAAATCAGGAAAGGGTAGCGCCAGCCCGACTCCTCCTGGACGATATCGCCTCCCATGGAGGTGTTTGCTCCCGATTGTGGTCGCCGCGCCATGCTGTTCATCCCCAAGATCGGTTCAAGGAAGCCCTATGCCCGACACAAGCTTTAGCCGCGGTTGAAGGCAAGGGGGAAGTCGGCCTCGCCTTGCGAGTTGCCAAGGCGTTCCAGGTCAGCTTCAGACAGGCGCGAAAGGGAGACCTCATATGTCTAATCTCACGCTCCTCATTGGCAACAAAAACCTCTCATCGTGGTCGTTGCGGCCGTGGATCGTTGCTCAGCATTTTGGCCTTCCTGTTAAGGAATTGAAGATCCGGCTCGACACGCCAGAAACCTATTCAGAGGTGAAAAAGAACTCCCCGTCTGGTCTTGTCCCCTGCCTTATGAAGGGCGACCTAACAATCGGCGACAGTTTGGCGATCATTGAGTATTTCGCTGATCTTTACCCGGAGCACCCGATCTGGCCGAAGGATCTTGAAGCACGGGCAAGGGCCCGGTCGATGGCCGCGGAGATGCATTCTGGTTTTTCTCAGCTCCGCGGCACGTGGCCGATGGATATGGTCAATGTGGATAAGTCTTTGACCTGTCCGCCTGGCGTGGCGAAGGACCTTAAGCGGATCCATACCCTTTGGAGCGATGCTTTCGCGAAGAAGACCGAAGACGGACCATTCCTCTTTGGCCCCTTTGGCGCTGTCGATGCGATGTTTGCGCCTGTTGTCTCGCGCATACGGACTTATGGTCCGGTGCCGAGCTTTGCACCGTTTGCTGACTACATGGATACGGTGTGGAATCTGCCAGCGATGAAAGTCTGGCGTGAAGGCGCCGAAGAGGAGGCGCGTGACGGCTGGTACGACTAAGCCGTCACCTTTTCCCAGGAAGACTGAGGTGGGCGCACCGGTGATGCGCCCACGAATGTTTTTTTAGATCTTGCCAACCATTTTGGCGACGAGTGGGTGGCGGACAATGTCGCCCGACTTGAACCGCGTGACGCCGATCTCTTCGATTTCTTCGAGCTTGTCGCAGATGTCCGCGAGGCCCGAAACACCAGGCAGGAGGTCGGTTTGCTCAGGGTCGCCAGTCACCACCATGGTGGAATGCCAACCAAGCCGTGTGAGGAGCATTTTGAGCTGCGCGTAGGTGCAGTTCTGCGCCTCATCAATCACCACAAAGGCGTTGTTGAGGGTGCGGCCGCGCATAAACGCAATCGGCGCCACCTCAATCACACCCTCTGCCATCAGCTGACGGACCTTCTTGGCAGACAGTCGGTCGGTCAGCGCATCATAGAGAGGACGGAGATAGGGGGAGAGCTTCTCTTCCATGTCGCCAGGCAGGAAGCCAAGGGACTCGCCAGCTTCAACAGCGGGGCGAGAGAGAATGATCCGGCCAATACGGCCAGCTTCCAAAGCTTCCACCGCCTTGGCCACGGCGACATAAGTCTTGCCAGTACCCGCAGGACCGGTGGCGAAAACCACGGAGCGTTCTTCGATCTGCTTGAAGAGTTCTTCCTGTGTTTCGTTCTGAGGGCGGATTTTCTTTTTGTAGCTCTGATCCCTCGGTCCTTCGCTCGGGCCCTCGCCTTCTACAGGTGACCATCCGTCTTCAAACAGTACCCGGACATTGTCCGGCATGGCGCGTCGGTCTTCTTGGCGTTGGGTGCCCGATCTCTTGATCGATTTTTTCGCTGAACGACGAGCCATGACGCATCTCCTTTACGGTGCGGCTGCTGAAGAAAGGGAGAGAGGAAGGCGCGTTCTGCGCGGGTGGCCTCGGGGGCCAGGAGAGCGACGCTTGGCGATCCTCATTAACGTTACTCTGGCTGATTCGCATGAAGGTGATGTGAATCTTCGAGCTTGAATTTTGGGGAAATACAGTCTTGCGGTGCTGAGGACTTGCCCGGCGCCGCCAGTAGAGAGAGATGGCTGGTATGACGAATGTGCCAGACCGCTATTCCTCCGTTGCCAAGGCCCTTCACTGGGCCATTGCGTTGATGATTCTTACGCTGATTCCCGCGGGACTCATCATGCATAATATGCCGTTCGGGGAGACCAAGTTCCTGATCTATCAGGTGCATAAGTCTTTCGGCCTGACGGTGCTCGCTCTTGCCATTTTCCGCCTTGTCTGGCGGTTGATGCACCCCGTTCCGCCGCTGCCTGATAATCTCAAGCCGTGGGAGAAGATCGCGGCGCGGGTCACGCATATCGGCTTTTATGTCGTCATGATCGGCATTCCGCTGATCGGATGGGCGATGGTGTCGTCGGCCCCGATCGGCATTCCGACCAAGCTCTTCTTTCTGATCCCAATCCCGCACTTTCCGCTCCCCCAGAGTGAGGCGCTTTATGAGATCCTGCTGACGAGCCACGAGTATATGGCTTTCGCGACCCTCGGTCTTTTGGTTCTGCATGTGGGGGCGGCGCTGAAGCACCACTTTGTCCTGCTCGACGACGTGCTCCTTCGGATGATGCCGGGTCCCGTGGCCAATTTCTTTGACCGTCGCCGGTCGCTTCCCTTCATCACCCCAGAGGATGATTAGTCATGATCAAGAACTTTGCCCTTTCCGCCTCCCTCTTGGTCCTCGTCGCATGTGGCGGCGGAGAGCCTGAGGCACCAGAAGCCGAGATCTCGCGCGAAGGCGTCGATGTTTCGGTGGAGCAGCCAGCGTCAGCCGCGGCCTGGGTTATTGACCGTGAAGCTTCGAGCATCGGCTTCCGCGCCACCCAGAACGACAATCAGTTCGACGGCACCTTTGGCCGCTGGGATGCGTCCATCGCCCTCGATCTCGAAGATCCGGCGGCTGAAGGCGCGCTTTTCGCGCGGATCGATCTGGCCTCCGCCGATGCGGGCAACACCGAGCGCAATGGCAGCCTGCCCACAAAGGACTGGTTCCACGTCGCGATGTTCCCGGTCTCTGAGTTCTCTTCGGACGCAGTCACCCTCACCGGTGAGGGGACCTATGAGGCGCAAGGCCAGCTTTCGATCAAAGGCGTCACCAAAGACGTCGTGATGCCGTTCACGGTGGTCGTCGACGAGGCGGGCCGCGCCGTCGCTGATGGTTCGGTGATGCTCGACCGTTCTGACTTCAATATCGGAGAGGGCCAGTTTGCCACCGGCGAATGGGTCGGCCTCGAGGTCGAGGTCTTGCTCCATATGGAAGCGGCGCCTGCTGGCTAGCTTGCGAAATTGCTCCCCACATCCGTGGGCGAGAAGCAGTAAAGCCGCGAGGTGAGGACCGCGGCCTGCCGGTGGTAGACAATGCTCTGGTAGGTCGGGTCCTTCAGCATCGCGATGAAGGCATCTTTGCTTGGATAGGCCGCGATGAACGCCTGATCCCAGGTCTCATCGCTTGGCCCGATCAGCGGAAAACGCGGCACGCCCCGCCAGTGAATCTTGCCGCCAACCCTCGACATAATCGGCGCCGACTCCCGCCCATAGGCGGCATAGGCTTCAGCGCCCGTGGCCTCGCGCCCATCCTCATACGCCGCTTTCTCGAGCAGTTTGAGGAGGTTCAGCATGTGGACCGGTCCATCGACCTCCATTTTGGCGAATTGGCGAAACGCCTCGCGATCGGGGTCGATGTAACGGGTCATGGCGATCAGACGTCGAAGAGGTGGCCTTCGGGCGGCTCTTCCAAGCGCCGGTCGAGATAAGCGGCTGAGGTTTCCAGCAGCGCCTCTTGGTGTTGGCTAAAGAAGTGGTCGGCGCCTGGGATCACTTCGAACTCGATCCGGCGACCCTTTTGGGTACGGGTTTTTGCCATTGTGTCTTTGGTCAGCTGCGGCGGGCAGATCTTGTCCGCATCGCCGTGAATCACCACGCCCGACGATGGGCAGGGCGCGAGGAAGCTGAAGTCGAAAAGGTTGGCGGCCGCAGAAATCGAGATGAAGCCAACGATCTCCGGGCGGCGCATCAGGAGTTGCATGCCGACATAGGCGCCGAAGGAAAAACCAGCGACCCACGCAAAGGGCGCCGTGGGGTTCAGCTGTTGGAGATAGTCGAGCGCCGTCGCGGCATCGGACAACTCACCCTGGCCCTGATCGTACTCACCCTCCGACTTGCCGACACCGCGGAAGTTGAAGCGCATCACCGAAAAGCCCCGACGGGCGAACAGGTGATACATATCGTAGGTGATCTTGTCGTTCATCGTCCCGCCGAACTGCGGGTGGGGGTGGAGGATCAACGCGATCGGGGCGTTGTCTTCCCGGGCCTTGCGGTGATGGCCTTCAAGCCGTCCTTCGGGTCCGGGGAAAATCACTTCTGCCATGGGCTCACTATCAATCTCGGCGCGGCAAACTGCCGGCGATTACAAAGTTGACCGCTGCGGTCGGAAATCCTACTTCCCGATCAGCGAAAGGGCGCTCTACCACAGCTTG
>JBCBMW010000002.1:0-377767 GCA_039822105.1 Pseudomonadota bacterium
TGCAGGTCAGCCCTTTTGATGCTGGCCGCGCGCCTTATCTCTGGCACAGCAAAAACAGCTGACCTGCATCAGAACCCAGCAGGGTTCTCCTCAAGAAAGGCCAGCTCTTCTGACGTGCTTTCGCGGCCCAACGCCTTATTGCGAGCCGGGTAACGACCAAACCGCGCCACCGAGGCGCGATGCAGCCTTGCGTAATGCGCGCCCTGGCCATCAGGGAGCTGCTTCTCGAACAGCGTCTCGCACTCATCGATCGTCGCGACATCCTCCGCATGCATATACGGCATGATGAGGTAGTAGGCCTCGCGGTCCGACATGCGATCAAGATCCCCTCGTTCCACTGCAATCCTCGCCACACGGAGCGCCTCCGCGTCGGTGGCAAAGGCGCGGCCCTCGCCCCGGAACATGTTGCGACTGAATTGATCCAGTACGATGACCGCTGCGACAGCTGTTTGCGGCGTCTCCAACCACAGATCCGGTACGCCCTTCGCCAACTCTGTATGCAGATCACCGAAGCGCGTGCGGATCATCTCATCAAGCGCGTCGTCCTGGGTAAAGTGCTGCTTGGGGTCGAGCTCTTCGAGCCAAAAATGAAGAACGTCGCCAGCGATTTCCTGTGGTGTGGTCATGGGGTTGGGTTAGCCCGGCGACGGCTCCGACGAAAGTCCGCCGAGCAAACCGCTCAAGCTAGTGCGGTGCAGCCTGCTGCTCTCTCATCGTTTCTGCCAGCCCGTCATAGATCTCGAGCGCCGCCTCGAGGATGGGGGCGTATTCAGGTGACAAGTCAGGGATCTCCTCCGATGGCGGCGTAAAACCCGACGACTTGTTGACGGCGTCATACCAGTGGGGTGCCCAGACACCGTCTTCGGGTTTGGCGCCGGGGGTCCAAGACAACATCGACGGTTTGAACTCGATCCCCAATCCCGCGCAAAGCCGCTTGAGCTCTCGCTCCGGATGGCGGCGGATCTCTTCAGCATCAACGATGACCGGCGGCTGGTCGCTCAACTTGCAAGCGGCGTCGTAGAGCTCCGCCTGCTGCGTAAAACCGATCCCCTCGAGCGAGACCTCTTCCATCTTCTTATCGTAGGACGCGAGAACACGCGCGGGATGCCGGATCAAAAACGCATGGCGGACGCCCGCCATCCAAGCGCGAGGGATGTCCGCCACCATGTGATGGGTCATCTGCTTTTGGTAGAAGATCGGCTTGGGCGTGCGTTCCGCGCTCATCGCGCGCGCAACCTGGTGCGGGTTCGTGTCCTGCGCCTCCAAAATCTCCGCATGCATCGGATGCTCAAGCCCAGTGATGGCGAGGTAGGCTGCGTAGAACGGTTCGTCCACACACACCGTATCGCCCCGCGCTGAGAAACTCCGCATCATTGCCGTAGACAGATTACGTGGCCCGGACCACATGGCGATCCGTACAGGGTCAAAATCACTCATACAATGGCCGTGAGGTTTCGCGTGACGAGATCTTGGTAGAGCGATCCAATCCGCTGCGTCATCTCTCCGTTGAGGCTGTCGATGACCCGGCCATCGACCTCACGGATCGGACTGACGCCAGCGAACGTCCCTGTAAGGAACGCTTCGTCAGCGGAATAGACATCAAAAAGCGAGAACCGCTTCTCGTAGACCGGGATGCCAGCTTCTCGGCAGACCCGGATAATATTGCCGCGGGTGATCCCGCCCAGGCAATACTCCGGTGGTGAGGTCCAGACCTCACCGTCTCGCACGATAAAGAAATGGGTCGAGTTGCAAGTGGCGACGAACCCATCGGGGTCAAGCATCAGCGCTTCATCCGCACCCGCCTTTTCCGCCTGGATGCACGCCTGGATACAGTTGAGCTTGGAATGGGAGTTGAGCTTCTGGTCTTGCTCGGCTGGACCTGTGCGGCGGATATGGACGGTGAAAAGGCTCTGACCGCGCGCGATGATCTCGGGCACCGGCGTTTTGTACTCGGGGATGATCACCATCGTCGCTTTGGAGATCGTGAAGCGAGGACCCTGATAAGGGCTCTTCTTAATCCCTCGCGTGACCATCAGGCGAACATGGACGCCGTCGGTCATCTCGTTGCCCTTGAGACAGTCAAAGAGCCGAGTAGTCATTTCGTCAGGCGTCAGACCGATATCCATATCGATCGTCTTCGCACCTGCGTAAAGCCGCTTGAGATGCTCTGGCCAAAAGGCCACCCCACCCTCTTTGATCCGCAGCCCCTCCCAGACACCATCGCCCATGAGGTAGCCAGACTCAAAAACCGAAACGACAGCTTCGTTTCGGTGCTTCAGCTCACCATTGACAGAAATCAGAACATCCGCATTCCGCGGATCTTCGATGTAATCATGCACGCCGTGGGAATCTTGAGACATGCCCGCCGTTTAGCGGACACGCCCCGCACCACCAAGCCGTTTCCTGCAGTGTCCCGCAGGTGCGAAGAGCGTTAGAACCTTGTCGCCACCGTCGCCGTGACCGCGCTGCCCGCCACATCGAAGGTTGCAAAGCCGTCGGCAAACTCAACTTCTGGCGCACCCAGATACGTGTACTGAAGGCCGACGCGGAGGTTCCCCGCAATCGGTACATCAGCGCCAGCCTTGATCAGGTAGCCAAAACCATTGTCCGCATCGACATCATCAAGATTGTAAGAGGTACGCATGAAGCCGCCGCCGACACCGACATAGGGCCGGAACTTGGCATCCATCGGTGCCGACAGGACACCGTTGACGGTCAGCGAGAGCGTGGTGATCGTCGGGTCGAGGCAGTCATCATCATCGTCACAAACAAAGACGATGGCGCCGTTGTCGAAACCGTCCCAGCTCGCCGCGTAGACACCGAGGTCCCCCTCGACTGAGAAATACTTCGTGAGCTGACGTCCGACCAACGCGTTCGCTGCGATGCTCACGCCCGTATCGTTGGTCGTGGTTCCGCCGTTCCGGAAGGTGACGTCATCGTCAGCCACCGTGAAAACCCCAAGCCCAGCCTGAGCGTAATTGCGAGGTCCGGTCAGCTCCTCCGCCGAAGCTCCAGCCGCCATCGCCAAAGCAACACTCGATATCGAAATGAGTACTGAGGATAAACGCATGTGAAAATGCCCCCTTTTCGCCCTATCCTCGTGTATCACCTGAGTGTGAGAATGCAACACACGATAGATTGGTCACAGCAAGCGGTCCCAGTATGTTGTGTACAGGTGCGGCAGGTTCGCTTTCAACCGAGCCTTGGGGTTAGAAGGGTTTCTACCCCCTGTAGCTCCGGTTAAAGCTCTCCGCTTTGCTGACGGCATCGATGTAGCGCACGGTGCCCGATTTGCTCCGCATCACGATGGTTTGGGTGCTGACTTGATCGCCGCGCCATTTGACGCCTTTCAGCATCGTGCCGTCGGTGACGCCTGTGGCGGCGAACATGATATCGCCGGAGGCCATGTCGGTCAGGCCGTATTTGCGGTCGAGGTCGGAGATACCCGCCTTCTCTGCCCGCGCGCGTTCATCATCGTTGCGGAAAAGAAGGCGGCCTTCCATCTGGCCGCCGACGCAGCGGAGAGCCGAGGCAGCCAGGACGCCTTCTGGTGCGCCGCCGGTGCCGACGTAAAGGTCGATGCCGGACTGTTCGGGGTCGGTCGTGTGGAAGACACCGGCAACGTCGCCGTCAGGGATCAGGAACACCCGCGCACCCACTTTCCGCGCTGCTTGGATGATATCGTCATGGCGCGGACGGTCGAGGACGCAAAGCGTGATTTCTGACCGGTCAACGCCTTTGGCCTTTGCAAGGGCAATGATGTTGTCTTCGGTCGGCGCATCAAGATCGATGATGCCGTCCGGGAACCCGGGGCCGCAGGCGATCTTCTGCATGTAAACGTCAGGCGCATGGAGGAGGCCGCCGCCTGTCGCCATCGCGACCACAGCGAGGGCATTGGACATCGCCTTGGCCGTCAGGGTTGTCCCCTCCAGCGGATCGAGCGCGATATCGATCTTGGGTCCACCTTTGCCGACCTTCTCGCCGATATAGAGCATCGGCGCCTCATCGCGCTCGCCCTCGCCGATCACGATGGTGCCGTCGATGTCGAGATTGTTGAAAGCTGCGCGGAGGGCGGTCACCGCCTCTTGGTCCGCGCCTTCTTTGTCGCCCCGGCCGATCATGGTGGAGGCAGCGACAGCGGCGGCCTCGGTGCAGCGGCCAAGCTCAATCGTCAGAATACGGTCTAGATAGTCTTTGCTGTCGGTCATGCTCATGACGATGGGGCCTCTCTTAGGATAGGATAGATGGACGGCGCAGAGGTGACGGAGGTCAACGCCTCGGCTGCCTTCGCCGCCATGGTCAAGGCGCCGGTGGGCGCGGCGTGGGTGGTGATCACGACCTCAACATCGCCGTTATCGGCGACGGGGCTTTGGCGGATCGTCTCAACGCTGATGAAGGCTTCTGCGAGGATCTCAGTGAGGCTAGCCAGAACGCCGGGGCGATCTTCGACCAGCACGCGGAGGAAATGCGGCACCGGTGCACTGTCCGGCATGACGTTGGGACTGGCATCGATCGCATCAGCAGGCTTGCCGAAAGCGGGACCGGTGGAGCCGCGAGCGATGTCCACAAGATCGGCCATGACTGACGAAGCTGTGGGCCCGCCCCCTGCCCCAGGACCAGAAAAGGCCACACGGCCGAGGGGTTCAGCATCAGCCACAACGATGTTCTCGCCGCCGCCGCCGATATCAAGGGCTGAGGTCAACGGCACCAGCGCTGGCGCTACCCGCGCGGCCAGCCCATCATTCTCCCGCCGCAGAATGGCCACGAGCTTCATCCGTAGGCCGAGGTTCTCCGCCGCCGCTAGATCCTCAGGTGACGCCGTATCGATACCGATCGGCCCGATCGCGTCGATCGGCGGCATCACGCCAAACGCGAGCGCGGCCAAGATCGCAAGCTTTTGCGCCGCATCGATCCCGCCCACATCAAAACTCGGGTCAGCTTCGGCAAATCCGATCCGCTGCGCCTCAGCAAGCGCATCAGCATAGCTCGCGCCGGCTTCCATCGACGCAAGGATGAAATTGCAGGTTCCGTTGAGAACACCCTGGAGCGCCGTGACTTGGGTTCCGGAGAGCCCATCGCGCAGGGCACGGATCACCGGGATCCCGCCGGCAACCGCGGCTTCGAACCGAAGGGCCACGCCTTTGGCTTCGGCAAGGGCGGCCAAAGCAAGGCCATGCTTGGCGATGAGGGCCTTGTTTGCCGTCACCACATGCTTGCCGGCAGAGAGGGCCGCCTCGATCGCGTCCTTGGCGACACCTTCATCGCCGCCGATAAGCTCGACGAAGACGTCCGTCCCGGACGCTTCGGCCATCGCAATCGGATCGTCGAACCACTCAAAGGCAGACAAATCGATCCCGCGGTCGCGAGTTCTGTCCCGCGCACTGACGCCTGAGATCTGCATCGGTTCCTGCGGCGCCCCCGATGCAACAATCCGCACAAGCCCCGTTCCCACGGTGCCAAGACCAGCAATCGCTACGCGCAATGGAGCCAATGGAGACCCTCCTCAATCAGAATGGGCCCGACTTACGCAGTTTCGGTGCTGGGTAAAGCGGAGGGCGTGGCCAAAAGGGTTGTACGAGAGCCAGGAGCGCTTCATATCTACGCCTCAGGAGATTTTGTGATGGACAAACGCCACCGCGCTCGCGGCTAACGACCTGCTCACCAGCGCATTGCGCTGTTGTATTCCATCAAAACGAGATCTTTTTATGCCCAGATTACAAGGAAAACGCGCCGTTGTGACCGGTGCTGCGCGCGGTATTGGCCTCGCCATCGCTGAAGCCTTCTTGCGTGAAGGCGCCCATGTGGTGCTCACCGACATTGATGAAATAAGCGGAGACGCCGCCGCGTCCTTGCATGACCACGCGTCGTTCATGCGCCTCGATGTGACCGGAGAAGAGGACTGGGAGCGCCTTTTTGAGACCCATCCGGCGGTCGACATCGTCGTCAACAATGCGGGCATCACCGGGTTCGAAGATAGCGCGACGGCGCCTCATGATCCTGAGAACGCATCGCTCAGCGACTGGCGATCCGTGCACGCTGTTAATCTTGACGGCGTCTTTCTTGGCTGCCGCTATGCCCTTCGCGCGATGCGGAAGAGCGGCGAAGGCTCCATCATCAACGTCTCATCTCGCTCAGGCCTTGTGGGCATCCCCGGCGCCGCGGCCTATGCATCGTCGAAAGCGGCCGTGCGCAATCACACCAAGACGGTCGCGCTCTATGCCGCGGAACAAGGCTGGCAGGTGCGATGCAACTCGATCCACCCCGCAGCGATCCTTACCCCAATGTGGGAGCCGATGCTTGGGGACGGTCCGGACCGCGAAGAGCGGATGGCCGCCTTCACCGCGGACACGCCGCTCAAGCGTTTTGGGACAGTGGATGAGGTGGCGGAACTCGCCCTTATGCTGGCCTCGGACGAATGCCGCTATATGACGGGAACGGAGCTTCAGGTGGACGGAGGTCTGCTCGCAGGATCCGCCGCGCGGCCCGATCGCTAGTCCTCAAGCGGGGGCGGCGTTGGAAAGCGAAGGTCCTCTGGTTTGATCGAGCTTGGCGGCAGACCTTGTTTGGCCCGCAAGAGCTCGACTTCCCGCAACAGCTCAGCAGCGACCTCCTCGACGCTGAGCTGGCTCTCCGCCGTCGCTGCCTCGGCTTCGGACCGGACTGGCGATAAGGTCTCAGCCGCTTCGACCAGCTGGACCGACGTTGCGGGGTCGATGGTCGTTCCATCCGGCGTAGCAGAATCAGGCAAATCGCGCAGAACCGGGAACCGCTCGACCTTCTTCCGCTCGTCCGCAAGGGCCGCAAAATACTGGGCCTGCGCGCTTTCAGGCTCCCTGCTCGCACATGCAGCGAGCACCATGACCATTGCGAAAATCGTAAGCCGCATCTGTGCGTCCCGGTTGCAATCACCTAGCGGCTTGGTTGAACACCTGTTCGTAACGGCGGCCAAGAAAAAGTGAGCGCCTTAGAGATGTCAAAAACTGAGCCTAGCCAGGATCCGATGGACGACGAGCCCGAAGCCAAAAAGCCTGCCCGATCAAAGAAGACGGCCACGACGACCAAAAAAGCAGCGCCGAAGCGGCAGGAGCCCTCAAAGCCTGGCACTCGTAAGCCTGCTGGAGTCAAACGCGCGACGAAAAAGGCGACCGCGAAGAAGGCTCCTTCCGAGGAGGTGAAAGCGGCCGCCGAGCGGGTTGCCGCCGCCAAACGCGCTGAACCCAGCAAGAAGCCTGCTGGCGCCTCATCCGGTATCGACCCCATGGCGCCCTATGCGGACATGGCGCGCTTTGCCCGCACGATGGCCGACATCAACGTGAAGGCCCAGGACGTCATGAAAGACGTCACCGAGCGGCGGATGGACTACACCATGCGCGGCGCCGAGCCTGCGGCGGATCCCTTGGACGTGGCAGGTGCGACGACCGATGTCGTGACCGCTCTCTCCACTGACCCCATGCGGGTGATGAACCTGCAGATGTCGCTGTGGGACAATTACACCAAGCTGTTCACGAACATGGCCGAGCGCTTTTCGGGCCAGACGTCCGAACCAGTGATCAAACCGGCGGCGAGCGACAAGCGCTTCAAACATGAGGCGTGGACGGAGAATCCTGCGCTCGACTTCGTGAAGCAGAGCTACCTTCTCATGGCGCGCTGGGTGGATGAGGTGATCTTGTCGACGGAAGGCGTTGACGACGCCACCAAACGGCGCGCGCAGTTCCATGCGGATCAGTTCCTTGCGGCGATGTCGCCGACCAATGTCCCGGCCCTCAACCCCGAGGTCTATGAGGAGACGGTCAACTCCAACGGCCAGAACTTTGTCCGTGGACTTGAGAACTTTATGGCCGACCTCGAGCGTGGTCACGGGGAGCTCGCGATCCGGCAGGCGGACCTCGACTTTTTTGAGGTCGGTAAGAACCTCGCCACGACCCCGGGCAAGGTTGTCTACCAGAATGAGCTCATGCAGCTTATTCAGTACAGCCCCACAACGGAAACGGTTGCCGAGCGGCCCATGGTGATTTTCCCACCATGGATCAACAAGTTCTACATCCTCGACCTGCAGCCCCAGAACAGCTTCATTCGTTGGCTCGTGAGCCAAGGCCGGACCGTGTTCGTTGTGTCTTGGGTCAATCCAGGGCCAGAGCTGAAAGATAAGTCGTTCCCCGACTATATGCGTCAGGGCGTGTACGAAGCGCTGGAGGCTGTGACCCGCGCCACCGGCGTCGAAAGCTTTGATACGATCGGTTACTGCATCGGCGGAACGCTGCTTTCGACCACCCTCGCCTATATGGCTGATCAGGGTGACGAGCGGATCAACACCGCCACCTTCTTCACCGCCCAAACGGATTTCGCGGAAGCTGGAGATCTCCTCCTCTTTGTCGATGATAAGCAGCTCGATAACATCGAGAAACAGATCGACGCCTCAGGCGGCGTGCTTGAAGGGTCCGCCATGGCGCGGACTTTCAACATGTTGCGTCCGAACGATCTTATTTGGTCCGCCTTCGTCGATAACTACTATCTCGGCAAAGAGGCGAAAAAGTTCGACCTGCTCTACTGGAACGCGGACTCCACGCGGATGACCAAGGCATGTCACCTCTACTACCTGCGTGAGTTCTACCAGCACAACAAACTGTCCGAGGGCGGATTGGAGATCGAAGGCGTGCCGATCGATCTCTCAAGTGTCAGCATTCCGATCTTCATGCAGGCCGGAGAGAAAGACCATATCGCGCCGCCGCGGTCGGTCTATCGCTCTGCGCGCCTCTTTGGTGGCGACGTGACCTATATGCTGGCCGGCTCCGGTCACATCGCGGGGGTCGTGAACCATCCGGAGAAGAAAAAGTACCACTACCGGGTGAACGAGGAGCTGCCCGACACGCTTGAGGCGTGGAAGGACGGCTCAGAACTCCACGACTACAGCTGGTGGCCCTATTGGATCCAATGGCTGGACGAGCATTCGCCCGGCGAGGTGGATGCGAGAGAACCGGGTGACGGCGGTCTTCCTGTTCTTGAAGACGCGCCTGGCTCTTATGTGAAAGTCAAAGCCGAGTGATCAGCAGGCGGGGATTTTAAGAAAATCGCTGCCCGCCCATTCTGATTTTGGCAAATTTCACCAGGCATTCTTGTCTTGGCAGACAAAGCGCTTCACCCTTTCTTAACGTTCCCAAGCGAACTCAAGATTAATGGGGCGTAAAGAATTTCGGTCGGATTGGGGTATGACAAGCGAACGGTCCAAAACGAGAGAGCTCTTGGAGCAACTGGCATCCACCGAATATCGGCGGACTGTCCGTGCTGAGCAGATCTTTCGGACCCTGCGCGAGGATGCCCGCCGCGAAGACGGAAGCCGACCGACCGACGCGGAAACCGAAATGGTCAAACGCGCCGGTCAAAAGCGCTAAACGTCGCCGGTCACCGGCGCATGGTCGAAGTCGAGCCGACCGCCCTTGGCTTCCATCTTTTCGATCAAGCTGTCGATCCGCCGGGCGTTAAACCCAAGATCGGACCGTCCCACCCGCGACTTTGAGCGGATGTCGATGACCGTCGCGGTACCGTGCGCGTCGCGCAGGCGGATCACCACATCGTCTTTGAAGTCAAAAAGCGGCGTCCGGGCATAGGCCTCAATCCGCCCCTCTTCGGGAACACTGGCCACAAGGGTCAGACCCTCCGCGCGCACCGCATCTTGGGCGATCACGAACGCCTCTTGGATGGGAACTGGCATCACAAGCGGCCTCAAATGCGGATAGGCCTCAAGCTGTTGCTCCGTCTGCCCCGGATCATACGCCGGAGGGTTCGACGCATCGGCGCGCAGCGGGACGATATCGACGAAGACCGGCGGGTCCATCGTGTCCGTCGTGATGTCGTGAATTGGCGGCACCTTCTTCGCCTCGCCGCTCATCCAGAGCGGGACCATGCCCAAGACACCGGCCGACGCCGCCACGGCAAGAGCGGCGAAGCCGGCGAGAAATGTCCGGCGGAAGAAAAGCGCGCCCGACGCCGCCACTGTCGCCAGCGACGCGATGAGCAAAACCGGAACAAGCATCCGCATGCCGCCGAACACGCTCATGAGCGGCACCAAGCCGAACCGGTATCCGTAGATCAGGCTTAAGAAGATCAAGACGACCGCAAGGCCGACAAGAGTGACGTAACGTGGCCAAGCAGCCATGGACCCCTCCAGTGATTTTTTTGAAGAGATAGCACGGCATCGCCGATGTGGCGAACGGCGATCACGTTTGCTCAGTCGGCCGGACAAATGCGCGGTGTGCGTGGACGCCAGCCCCGCTATTTCACCGACATGGCCTCGAGCCGATCGATGGCGTTGTGCAGCCGATCCATCATGTCCGGGGCCCGTTCAGTTGCCTGTCGCGGCCCCTGCAGCACAGCCAGCATCGCTGTCATCAGTGCCGTGATCGCCTGGGCACAATGATCTTGCCGTTTTGGACCATCAAGCAAGAGGGCGCTCCGGCCCGCGTACTCAAGCGTCCCGTAGAGCATATCGCGCAGGACACGGATCTCAGCCATGGGCGTGAAGACCCCCATATCCTGCCCCCGGCGCAAAACCCGGTCGAGGACGATCACATAGTCTCGTTTGTAGGAAGACGGAGGATCATCGCCTTCCATGTAAGTGAGCGAGAACGACAGCTCGAGCAACGGCCAATCTGTGATCAGAAGGTCCAGGTGGAAACGCGTGAGGCCTTCAAGCTGCGCGACGGGATCGTCACCAGCATCGTCCACAGCCCTATGCGCCCCACGGGTGAGATCCTCCCAATGCTGCGCCACCACCGCCCGCATGAGATCCGATTTGTTCTTGTAGTAGAGATAGAGGGTGCCTTCCGCGACCCCAGCGCGCTCGGCAATCTCCGCCATCCGTGCACCGCGCAAACCACCTTCTAGAAAGGCCTCGCGCGCGGCAGCAACGATCGCCTCTTCACGCTCGGCGAGCCGTTCGCGTTTGGTCTGGTTTGTTCTTTGCAAGGACTCACTCATGACAGCGGGTTAGAACCCCATCTGCCGGACAGCAAGGTCACGCATGATCTCCTCAGAACCGCCGCCGATCGCCATGACTTTGACCTCACGGTAGATACGTTCGATCCGGTTACCGCGGAGATACCCCGCGCCGCCCATGATCTGCATACCCTCTGACGCGACAAACTCGAGATTCTTGGTGGTGAAGACTTTGCCCTTACAAATCTCTGCGACGGGCATTGGGGCGCGGTTTTCAAAGGCTTCGTTCACCTGCCAACAGATTTGGTTGAGATAGGCCTCGGTCGCATCGATCCGTGCACTCATATCCGCGATCTTGTGCCGGATAACCTGGTGTTTGATCAGCGGTTTGCCGAACGTCACCCGATCTTGTGCCCAGGCGAGAGCGTCCTCATAGACGGCCTTCATCGCGCCAAGAGACCCGGCGATGAGGCCCACGCGCTCTAGATTGAAGTTCTCCATGATCGCAATGAAGCCGTGGTCGACGTCGCCCATCAGCGCTTCAGCAGGCACAAACGCATCGTCGAAAAAGAGTGTGGCCTGATCAGAACACCACCACCCCATCTTCCGGTCGAGCGATTGCCGGGTGAAACCCTCCGTATCGGCATCAACGAAGAAGAGGGAGATACCCTGAAGACCTTCTCCGCCGGTCCGCGCGCCGACGACGAAATAGTCCGAGGTCATGCCGCCGGTGATGAAGGTCTTTGACCCGTTGAGGCGCCAACCGTTCCCGTCGCGCCGAGCAGTTGTCTTCATACTGGCCACATCAGAGCCGCCGCCCGGTTCGGTGATCCCAAGCGAGCTGCCTTTCCGCCCCGAGACGACCTCGGGCACAACCCGCTTGGGAATGTCAGGCGACGCGAGCCGGACGATGGGATCGATCGAGATCGTCCGTCCATTGATCGCTGCAGCAATGCCGCCCGCCCCGGCACGCGCGAGCTCTTCCTGATAGGCCGCACGCATAAAACAGTCATCGAAGCCGAGACCGCCCAGCTCCTCGGGCACCCCGAAACCGTAGCCGCCGAGCGCGCCCACCTCCTCGTGGATCGCCCAGGGGATCTCCCCTGCCTCATCCCACTCGTCGGCGTTGGGCCGCAGCCGATCATCGACATAGCGGCGGATGGTGTCCCGGAACGCCTCGCGTTCCTCAGTGCTGAAGGGATCGAGCATGACGTAGCTGCCTTTCGAGTGCGCCTCATTCATTATGAGGGTTGCTCAATTCTTCGGTCAAGGGCATGAAGACAGCCAGAGGAGAAGCGCTATGCGGATCGGCGGAGCGAGCGGATATTGGGGTGAAAGCGCCATGGCGACGCCGCAGCTCTTGGCGGCCGGCGTCGACGTTTTGGTCTACGACTACCTCGCCGAGATCACGATGAGCCTGCTGGCGCGCGCCAAGGCGAAAGATCCGGAAGCCGGCTTTGCCACTGACTTCATCAGCGCGGCGATGAAACCGCACCTCACCGAAATCGCGCGTTCCGGGACCAAGGTGATCAGCAATGCGGGCGGGGTGAACCCCGAGGCCTGCGGGCGAGCACTGCGCGGCTTGATCGCAGAGGCGGGGCTTTCCCTGAAGGTCGCTGTGGTGACCGGGGACGATCTTTCGCAGCAAGCTGAGGATATCGCTGGCGCGGGGCACACCGAGATGTTCAGCGGGGAGGCTTTTCCGAGCGTCAAGCGTCTTGCCAGCATGAACGCGTATCTCGGCGCGTTTCCGATCGCCGAGGCGCTGCGCCAGGGCGCGGACATCGTCGTCACGGGCCGCTGCGTTGACAGCGCCGTGACACTCGGTGCGCTGATCGCTGAATATGGCTGGGGTCCAGAAGACTGGAACCTCTTGGCCGCAGGCAGCCTGGTCGGCCACGTTCTCGAATGCGGGCCGCAAGCAACCGGCGGGAACTTCACCGACTGGCGCGATGTCCCCAACCGGGCCGAGATCGGATACCCCATCGCTGAGGTTGCTGCGGACGGAAGCGCGGTCATCTCCAAGCCAGAAGGATCAGGCGGCCTTGTCAGTGTCGGGACCGTATCTGAACAGATCGTCTATGAGATCGGCGATCCCGGTGCCTACCTCCTGCCCGACGTTGTTTGCGACTTTCGGAGCGTTGAGGTCGAGCAAGCAGGCGAGAACTGCGTGCGTGTTACCGGTGCCAAGGGCCGTTCCGCTCCGTCCACCTACAAAGTCTGCGCCACCTATGGCGACGGCTGGCGTGCCGGTCTGACGCCCACATTCTATGGGTTTGAAGCGGACGCCAAAGCCCGCGCCTTTGCAGACGACGTGATCGCTCGAACAGAAGCCCGCCTGCGGGCCGCCAACCTCCCTCCCCTGACAGAGACCAGTGTCGAGGTGATCGGCGCGGGGAGCCTTTTGGGTGAGAGCCGCACGGCCGACGAAGTCGTCGTCAAACTGGCGGCGCGCCACCCTGATGCCGTCGGGGTTGGCGTCTTGCTCAAAGAAGCCGCCGGGATCGGCCTTGCAAGCGCGCCAGGCCTCTCAGGCTTTGCCGGTGCGCGACCGAAACCTTCTCCCGTTGTTCGGCTTTTCTCGTTCCTTCTGCCCAAGGATCAGGTGGATATCGCCATCGATATGGGCGACGGCCCCGTGCCCTTCTCTGTACCGATCACAGGAGCCCAGGCTGATGACGCTTCTGACGTGGAGGTCTCTGCGGTCACGACCGATGAACCTCTCGTCGAAGTCCCGCTGATCAAGGCAGCATGGGCCCGCTCTGGGGATAAGGGCGCGAGTGCCAATGCTGGCGTGATTGCGCGGCACCCCGACCTTCTGCCCTATCTCTGGGAACAGCTCACCGAGGACGCCGTCGCCGCGAGATTCAGCCACGTGCTTGAAGGCGAAGTGCAGCGCTTCGCCATGCCCGGCCTCGGCGCTATCAATTTTCTTCTCACTGAGGCCCTCGGCGGCGGCGGCATCGCCAGCCTCCGCGCCGATGCGCAAGGAAAAGGGTTCAGCCAAGTGATGCTCACCATGCCCGTCCGCGTCCCTGAAAGGTTGATCGCGTCATGACTGTCTTCCGTTCCAAGATCGATCCTGAAAGCGAGAGCTTTCAGCAAAACCGCGAGGATATGCTCGCGCTCATCGGCCGTATGGAAGAGCTCAACGCTCGTGCGCCCGCCCTCTCCGCGCGACGTCAGGACCGGTTCGAAGCACGCGGACAGCTTCTGCCGCGTGAACGGCTCGCCCGGTTGCTCGACCCTGGGATGCCCTTCCTGCCGATCGGCAACCTCTCTGGCTACATGACTGATACCAAGGACGAGACGAAGTCTGTTCCCGGATCAACGCTGGTCGCCGGGATCGGCTATGTGGCCGGCACACGCTGCGTGATCACCGTCGACGACAGCGGAATCGCCGCTGGTGCGATCAAGGGCGGCGCGGGTTACAAGCTCGACCGCTGCGAAAAGATCGCACTCGAACAAAACCTTCCCTACATCCACCTGGTGGAGAGCGCTGGCGGAGACCTTCTCAACTACACGGTTGAAGGTTTCGTCATCTATGGCGCACTGTTCGCCAATCTGGCACGATTGTCCGGGGCCGGCATACCGACACTCGCGGTGCTCCACGGCTCATCGACGGCAGGCGGCGCCTATATGCCAGGTCTTTCCGACTACGTCGTGGCGGTGAAGGGACGCGGCAAAGCGTTCTTGGCAGGGCCACCACTTCTGAAAGCCGCCACCGGCGAAGTTGCCAATGATGAAGACCTGGGCGGCGCGGATATGCACGCCTCCGTCTCCGGTCTTGCTGAATACCTAGCCGAAGACGACGCAGACGCGATGCTGATTGCGCGGGAGGTGATGGGCCGTGTCCGGTGGAATGAAAGTGCCCCGCCGGGGCGCGACGGGCATTTCGACGAGCCGGTCTACGACGCCGATGAACTCGCCGGCGTGGTTCCTGCAGACTATCGTCAGCCTTATGATGTTCGCGAGGTCATCGGCCGCGTGGTCGATGGTTCGGACTTCACGGACTTCAAACCGCGCTTCGGCTCGGCCACGGTATGCGCGCAGGCATCAATCTATGGTCAACCTTGCGGGATCATCGGCAACAACGGTCCCATCGATAACGCGGGGGCACATAAGGCCGCGCAGTTCATGCAACTGATGGAGAGCGCGGGTCACCCCATCATCTTCTTGCAGAACACCACCGGGTATATGGTCGGTACAGAAACTGAACGTGCAGGGATGATCAAAAACGGCTCCAAAATGATCCAGGCCGTTGCCAACGTCACAGTGCCGCGGATCACGCTCAACATCGGTGCAAGTTTTGGTGCCGGAAATTACGGGATGTGCGGACGCGGGTTTGATCCCGATTTCCTCTTCACCTGGCCCAACGCGATGACCGGCGTGATGGGCGGCGAGCAGGCAGCCAAGGTGATGAGCATCGTCGCCGAAGACGCAGCGGCAGCGAAAGGTGTGGAACCCAACCGCGAAGCACTCGCTATGCAAGAGGCCGCCCTCAAACATCAATTTGATAGCCAGGCGGATGCTTTCTATACGTCGGGCCACAATCTCGATGACGGCATGATTGACCCTCGCGATACCCGGCGGGTTCTCGGCTTTTTGCTCGGTACGGTGATGGAAGGGCGCGGCCGCAAACCCAACCGTCTTTCCTTTGGCGCAGCGAGGATGTGATGACGATCCTGAAGCAAGATCTCTCGGGCGGTTGGCTGACCCTCACCATGGACGACCCCGCTCGGCGCAATGCCCTCTCCGATGAGATGTCCGAGGCGTTGCAGGCCGCCCTGACCAACGTCCATGATGACCGATCCGTACGCGGCATCACCCTGCGCGGCGCTGGCGGTGTCTTTTGCGCAGGCGGCGATCTCAAAGCCTTCAAAACCGACCTGCAAGCGGGCGGGATTGAGGCCGTGAAGGACCTCAGCCGCGGCGCTGGCGAGCTTTTCGCGATGGTGGACAGCCAACCCCAGCCGGTCATCGCGCTTGTCGACGGGCCCGCAATGGCAGGCGGTCTGGGGCTTGTTTGCTGCGCGGATGTCGTCGCGGTCACGCCAGAGGCGCGGTTCGCTCTGACGGAGGTCAATCTTGGTATCGTCGCGGCACAGATTGCTCCTTACATCCTGCGCCGTTTTGGCCCCACCGCTGGTCGGCGTCTCATGGTAACGGCGGCGCGGTTTGATGGGCGGGAGGCACATCGTTTGGGGCTCGCCGACCATCTGGCTGACGATGCAGCAGGTCTTGATGAGTATGCGGAGGGTATCATCGCGTCAGTGCTGAAAGCTGCTCCAGGCGCCATCGCTGCGACCAAGGCGCTTTGCCGCGCCGCGCCTCACCTCACGCCGGAGGCGATGACCAACGAAGCGGCCCAGGTTTTTGCCGAAACGCTGATGTCGGATGAAGGGCGCGAAGGCATTGCTGCCTTTGCTGAGAAGCGCAAGCCGAGGTGGGTCCCATGAGCCGTCCAATCCGTACACTCTTGGTGGCCAATCGCGGAGAAATCGTGGTACGGATCTTCCGGACAGCGAAGGCACTCGGCATCAAAACCGTGGCGATCGCTTCGGAGATCGACAAAGACGCACCCCACGCCAAGGCCGCGGATCGGTGCATCGTCATCGGCCCTGCCCCCGCCGCGCAGTCCTATCTCGACCAAGACAAAGTCCTGGCAGCGGCCAAGGAAGCCGGCGCCGAAGCGATCCACCCAGGCTATGGATTTTTGTCCGAGAACGCCTCATTCGCGCGCGCTGTCGATGAGGCAGGGTTGATCTTTGTCGGCCCGCCGCCGGACGCGATCGCCGCCATGGGCGACAAAGCGACGTCAAAGCGCCTGATGATCGAAGCGGGCGTGCCTTGCATTCCCGGCTATGAGGGCGAAGCGCAGGACGAGGCCCTCTTTGCCTCCGAAGCGGACCTTATTGGCTATCCCGTGATGGTGAAAGCGTCGGCTGGCGGCGGCGGTAAGGGTATGCGGATCGTCTCCTCACCGGGCGATCTGCCTGAAGCGATCGCCCGCGCCCGGTCAGAGGCCGAGGCCTCCTTCGGCGATGGCCGCTTGCTGATCGAAAAGGCTGTGACGGAGGCGCGCCACGTTGAGGTTCAAGTCTTCGCTGACACCCACGGCACCACCGTGCATCTTGGCGAGCGCGACTGCTCCCTCCAGCGGCGCCATCAAAAAGTCATCGAAGAGGCGCCAAGCCCCGCTGTTGACCCAGAACTCCGTGAGCGGATGGGGCAGGCGGCCATCGAGGCAGCACGCGCCGTCGGCTATGTCGGCGCAGGCACGGTGGAGTTCCTGCTGGCCAACGACGGCGCTTTCTACTTCCTCGAAATGAACACACGCCTCCAGGTGGAACATCCGGTGACGGAGGAGGTGACAGGCCTCGACCTGGTCGCCCTCCAACTCCGGGTGGCAGAGGGTCTGCCGCTCGGGTTCAGCCAAGAGGACGTCAGCCTTTCTGGCCACGCTATCGAGGCGCGGCTCTATGCTGAGGCCCCCGAAGACGGCTTTCTGCCCCAAGCGGGACCGGTCAAACTGTGGCGGGCGCCCGCGATCGCGCGGAGCGATGCCGGGATCGAAACCGGCGGCGAGGTGTCCCCCAACTATGATCCCATGCTCACTAAGATCATCGTCCATGGCAGCACGCGCGAGGAAGCGCGGCGTCGGCTGATCGCCGCACTTGAGGACACCGCGCTGCTCGGTGTGCGCACCAACCGCGGGTTTCTCCTCGATCTCTTGCGCGATGCACCGTTTGCTGAAGGTCGGGCCCTCACGACGACGATTGACCAATCCCCTGCGCCCATCGCTCCTGTGGCCGATGACCGGACGCTTGCGGCCAGTGCCCTCGTTCTGCACCTCACCCGGCGCGATACAGCCCTTGCGGCAGCAGGCCCGATCCCTGGTGCACTGCTGGGATGGCAAGGCGGCGCCGACCTCCCCGCGCCCTACGGCCTCAACCGAGGTGACGAAGTCGTCCGAGTGACCGTAGCTGCCCACCGCGACGCCTACCGGATCGTTGTGGGTGAGGAGACACTGACAGCGAAGGTGGTCGATAGGTCAGCATCAACCGTCGAGCTTGTGATCAACGGCGCGCCCCTCTCCGCAACCTATCTGTGTGAGGATGCTTCGGTTGAGCTTTCAACCTCAGACCACGCCTACCGCTTCACCGATGCTTACCAGATGTCCGCAAGCGGCGCCGACGCGGCGGGCTCTGGCGCCATCACCGCCCCCATGCACGGCGCGATCACCGAAATCACTGTTGAGACAGGCCAGAAGGTGGCCAAAGGCGAAAAACTGGCCATCTTAGAGGCCATGAAAATGCAACATGAGCTCACAGCGCCCATCGCCGGAACCGTGACAGAGATCGCGGGCAAAGCGGGCGCGCAGGTTGGCGCAGGAGATATCCTGATCGTCATTGAGCCGGAGGAGGAAACATGAAGTCGCCCATTTGCGAAATGTTCGGGATCGAATTCCCACTACTGGCGTTCAGCCATTGCCGGGACGTGGTCGCCGCCGTGTCGAAGGCCGGCGGCATGGGCGTCTTTGGCGCGGTTAATCACACCCCGGAACTTCTGGAGGAAGAGCTCAGCTGGATTGACGAGCATGTCGACGGCAAGCCTTATGGCCTCGATTTGATTGTCCCCACCTCATCCGCACTCGGCGCGGGTGCTCCGAATAAAGAGGCTCTCCTCGCCGCAGTTCCGCAAGAACACCGGGACTTCGCCAACGAGGTGCTGGCGAAAGGCGGCGTGGACTCGCCCATTGATGCTGATGAAGCCCGTGAGCACCTATTCTTTGCTGATAATCTCTCTACGGAAGGCGCGGGCAAAGCGCTGGATGTCGCGTTCAGCCATCCGGTCAAGCTTGTGGTCAACGCCCTCGGCGTTCCGCCACAGATCATGATGGACCGGGCCCGCGAGAACGGCGCCAAAGTCGGAGCGCTGGTGGGCTCGGCCCATCACGCGGCCAAGCAAGCCGAAGCGGGCGTCGATGTCCTCATCGCGGCTGGCGGCGAAGCTGGCGGGCATTGCGGCGAAGTCTCCACGATCGTGCTCGTCCCAGAAGTCGTCCGTGCAGCGAAGGGCGTCCCTGTTCTCGCCGCTGGCGGCATCGCGACCGGCGGACAGATGGCAGGATTGATGGCCATGGGCGCGGCAGGCGCATGGTGCGGCTCGGTCTGGCTCACCACCACCGAGGCGGAGACCTCGGAAAGCGTCAAGGAGAAGATGCTGACGGCAACTTCGGCGGACACCGTTCGGTCCCGGTCACGAACAGGCAAGCCCTCTCGCCAACTCCGCAGTCCGTGGACGGATGCTTGGGAAGCGAGCGGACCAACCCCCCTCGCAATGCCGCTGCAGACATTGGTTTCAGAGCCAGCTTTGAGAAAACTCGACAAGCTTGGTGACGGCGGCGATGAAGCAGCGAAAGCCCTCAGCACCTATTGGGTCGGACAGGCCGTGGGTCTGATGAACGAAACCGAAAGCGCGGCGGGCGTTGTTCAGCGGTTCAAGGAAGAATTCGCGGAAGCTTACGAGCGGTTGACCGAGACCATCGACGCATGATCGCGGTTGCTGACGACTTTCTGGCTGAAACAGAAGCCCTCGCGGTGACAATCGCGCAGTCAGGTCTCGCGTTTGACGCTGCGACGCTCTTTAAAGGGTGGACCGTGACAGCGGTCGTCCGTCATCTGCATTTCTGGAATGAGGCGGCGCGGTTGTCGCTTCAGGACCCAGACAGTTTCACAGCGCTCCTGAACGACGTCATGCCGCTGATGATGCAGGCCGGCATCCGCGCGACGGAGGACCAGCGCCTTGCTGACCTTGAGGGACAAGCGCTGATCGATGCGTGGCTAGAGACTGCGCGGAACACAGCCTTGGCCTTTCGTGAAGCGGACCCTGAGCTTCGGCTGGCCTGGGCGGGACCGCCGATGAGCGCTGAGTCCTCGATCACAGCACGCCTGATGGAGACCTGGGCCCATGCCCAGGCTGTCTACGACGCGGCGGGCCTTGAACGGCAAGACAGTGACAGGATCAAAGCCATTGCGGAGCTCGGTGTCCGGACATTTGGATGGACCTATAAGGTCCGTGGCCGCGACAAACCTGAAAGCAAGCCCTTTGTGCGCCTGACCGCACCATCAGGAGACACGTGGACCTGGAACGATGAGCGTCAGGATGAAGTGATCGAAGGATCCGCCACGGAGTTCTGCCAGGTCGTCACCCAGACCCGCAACATTGCGGACACGGATCTTCGTGTGACGGGGCCGATCGCCACCGAGTGGATGGGTATGGCCCAGTGTTTTGCTGGCGCAGCAGAAGACCCACCAGCGCCCGGCACCCGTCGCAGAGCGGCCTAACCTCAGAGCTCCGGGTGCCCCTCAAACTGCTTGGCATCATCACAAACGTCGTACCAAGCGGGCTTCTCACCCACGAACTCATGAAAGGCGGTGCGCACCCCTGGATCGGCGTCAAGGCAATTGGCGGCGACGGGAAACATCTCACCCTCTGAGAGAACCTCGCCTAGCGCCGTGCCGCACACACCGCAGAAATTCCGATTGTACTTATACGGCGTTTTGGCCTCCAGCGTCGCGACAGCGTCTTGCCCCGCTTCCCAGCGGAACGTCTTGGCATCCACCATCACAAACGTGCTGGCGCCAAATTTTCGGCACCGTGAACAATGGCAGGTCGCCATCATCTTTGGCGGCGCTGTCAGTGCAAAGCGCACCGTCCCGCATCCGCAGCTTCCCTTGATCTCTGTCATCTGCCCGGGCTTCCTCCTGTCGATCTTCGCCGAGCCTGTGGTAAGGCGGTGATGCTGACAGCATGGTGTCAGCATTGATTTGCGAGTGAGTGCTGATGCGCCGCGCCGAACGCCTTTTTGAGATCGTCCAGATCCTGCGCCGGCAGCGGGATCCGATCTCTGCACAAATGATTGCGAACGAACTCGAGGTCTCCAAGCGCTCGGTCTATCGCGACATCGCCGCTCTCATGGCGCAGCGGGTACCGATCATCGGCGAGCCCGGTATCGGCTATGTGCTTGAGCGCGGTTTCGACATGCCGCCGCTGATGCTGACGACGGACGAGATTGACGCCGCGGTGCTGGGTGCGATGTGGGTCGCGTCGCGCGGAGAACCGGAACTGGCCAAAGCGGCCGAAAACCTAATCGCGAAGATCGAGGCCATCGCGCCCAAAACCCTGAAGCCCCATATCCTCGAACCAGCCCTGAGTGTCCGACCGACCGAGGTCCGGGAAGCTGATCTCGTCAGTTCCTCCCTCCTCCGCAAGGCTCTTCGCACAAGGAGGAAAATTGCCCTTCGGTACAAAGATGATAAGGGCGCCGTGACCGAGCGCGTTGTTTGGCCAGTGCTCCTTGGGTATCGCGACACCGGCCGGATCCTGGCGGCTTGGTGTGAGCTCCGTGAGGGTTTCAGGTACTTCCGCACCGATCGGATGCAATCGGCCGAGATGTTAGCGGACCCGATTCCCGAACGATCGGCGCCACTTCGCAAACGCTGGCGTCAGGCCATGGACGCTGAGAGGGAGCGGTATAGGGCTGTTCCTCCGTACAGAGATGACATGGATGATCAGGTTCCCTAAATGCCGGTGATGGGTGCACGGCGTCGTTGACACAGCTATCGCAGACCACCACGCCAGGTGGGCGCTGTCGCCTCCCCGAGCGTGAGCACCGACGGGCGCCCAAGGAGGACGAGAATGAGACAATCAGTCTTGGTAACCGGCGGCAACCAGGGGATCGGCCTCGCGATCGTTCAACGTTTCGCCCGTGAAGGGTTCGCCACCGTTCTGTCTGGCCGGCGACCTGACGCTGTCAGCGATGCGGTTGACAAACTGCGTAAGGATGGCCTCCCTGTCAGTGGCCTCGTCCTCGATACCGGTGACCGTGAGAGCATCAAGAGCGCGATCAAACAGCTCGATGATGACGGTGTGACGATCTCTGTCCTGATCAACAATGCGGGAATCCTTCCCGACGGAACCCTCGCGGATATGTCGGATGATGACCTGACCGCCAGTTTCGACATCAATGTCCTCGGCCCGATTTGGCTTGTGCGGGCACTTGCCCCTGGCATGGCGGAGCGGGGATACGGACGAATTGTCAATGTCTCGTCGGATTGGGGATCATTTGCCGGCGGAATCGGCGGTCCGGGCGCCTATGGCGTGACCAAAGCGGCGATGAACGCATCCACGGTTCGGTTGGCCAAGGATTTGCCAAGTTCCATCAAAATCAATGCCATGCACCCGGGTTGGGTCCGAACACGGATGGGCGGATCAGGAGCGGCGCGAGCACCCGAAGAGGCGGCAGAGACAGCCTTCTGGCTCGGTACCCTGCCGGACGATGGTCCCAATGGCGGCTTCTTCTACGACAAGAAAGAATTCGCCTGGTAGCGCCAATCCGTACAGTGATTGTCGAAATATCAGCGCTCTTGGGCGGATGCGGCTGAACGGCACGCCCAAAATCCGCAGCCCTCACATTGGCAGGCGAAGCAATCTGAGCTTAAAGGCCTGTCATGAAGTCTGTCGTCAACTCTTTGCGCCATCGGACCCGGTGGAGTGCGCTCATCGTCGTTTTGGCGATGGCGCTGCAGGGAATGGTGCCGACGGGTTACATGGTTGCCCAGTCTCCGGCCGACGGATCGATCGTGGTCGAGATCTGTACCCAAGGTCTCGCCAAGCAGTTCGTACGGATCGATCTCGCTACCGGTCAGTCGACCGTTGTCAGCGAAGGCGGGCACGATGGCCCCTCCGATCATGACCCTGATGACATGGCGAACGCAGCCTGCGCCCAGGCCGCGACAGCCCTAGCGGGGGCACCGCTCTGCGCCGCGGCCGATGTTGCAGCTGTGCATGGCCACGACCATCAGTGGCCAATGCCGCGCGCACCGCCGCTGGAGCAAGTGAGCGGCGCCGCGGTGCCGCCCCGGAGCCCACCTCTCACTCTCTGACCGTTCCCACCAACCGTCAGCCCTGCGCACGGCCTCGGCCACTTGCGCATTTTCAGAGTGAACCCATGAAACAACCAACCCTTTGGGCGAGCAGCCTTATCGCGCTCGCCAGTGGTGCAGCAGCGCAAACCGACAACCCAGACGACACGATCATCGTCACCGCACAAAAGCTGGAAGAGCGATCGCTTCAGACACTGAAGGCACCGACCTTCGGCGTCGGTATTGGCGAAGAGCAGATCGCAGCGGTCAACGCCTTTAACGTCGAAGACAGTTTCAAATACGCGCCGAACCTTATCGTCCGTAAACGCTATATCGGTGACAACAACGCCACCCTGTCCTTCCGCGGCAACCACACGACCCAGACGCCAAGAGCCCTGGTCAGCGTTGACGGCTTCACCATCTCCAACTTCCTCGGCGCGAGCTTTGACACGGCGCCCAAATGGGGGGTGCTCGCCCCGGGTGATATCGACCGTGTCGAGATCGTCTACGGCCCCACGTCCGCGCGCTACTCCGGCCACTCGCTGGGCGGCACCCTGCTCCTCAGCACCCGCGAGATTACAGAGAACCAGGCCCGTCTCACCGCGCAAACTTTCCGCGGTACCTATGACTACTACGATACTGATCTGAAGCTTGATGGATATGCGATCGACGGCGGCCTCGACTTTGTGATCGGAGAGCGCGCAACGCTTGGGGTGTCCTATCGCTACTTCGAGAATGAGGGCCAGCCGCAACAGTGGCGACGGGTCGTCGGAGGCAGCGAACGGCAAACCTTGATCGATGATGGCGTGGTCACTCCGGACTATTTCGACCAAGCCATTGTCGATGACGAGCTCACTTTTTTGCGGATCGCATCAGAGGATTCAATCGTCGACGTCACCGAACAACAAATCCGTGTCCGCGGCACCTATGACTTTGGTCGCGGATGGAAAGGGCGTGGCCTCGCCGCGCTTCTCATCGACGAGGAGGAGACAACAAATCCCCGCTCCTTCCTCGTCGATGAGAATGGCGAGCCGTCCTTTATCGGTGTTAGCGGCGTGCGGCTCGGCGTGTCGGAAAGCACCGAACTTCTTGTCGGACTTGGCCTTGCTGGCGAGCTGGCAGGATGGTCCGTCGACCTCGCCGTCAGCCGCTTTGACGTGCTGGACAGTGAAGATCGGCAGTCGGATAACTTTGACATAACGACCGGGCTCGCCCCTGCGACCGGCCAGGTGACAATCGCAGAAGATGTCGCCTGGAACAGCGTTGAGGGGGTCGCCGAACGCACGTTTGGTCGTCATGCTGTCGCTGCTGGGCTCTCTTATGCAGGGTACACGTTCGATACGCCGCGTTTCAACCTCACGAACTGGGAGGTCGGCACCAGCGGTGACCTGCGCGACGCATCTGGCGGTGACACCCGGCTCTACGGCGTCTTTGTCGAAGACGTGATCACCCTCTCGCCTCAATGGACGGCCACCCTCGGCCTACGGGCTGAGGCGTGGGAAGCGGATGACGGTTTCCTGATCAATCAGGGCACCCGCGTGAACTACGCCTCACGGTCAGAAGAAGCCCTGTCACCGAAAGCCGCTCTCACCTATGTGCCCACAGACGATTGGTCGTTCACAGCCTCTGCGGCCCTAGCCACCCGGTTCCCGACGGTGCGAGAGCTTTATCAAGCGCCCTTGATCCAGTTCGGCCCCAATGTCGGCGACCTGGACTTTGGTGCGTTCAATCCCGATCTTGCGCCCGAAGAGGCACTCGACCTTCAACTCACCGGCACGCGGTACTTTGACAAGGCGGCAGTGACCGTCAGCTTGTTCCGGCAAGACGTCGACGACACCCTCTTCTCCCAAACGGTACCGGAGCTTGGCACAAGCGTCACCACCAACATCGACGAAGTGCGTACGGACGGTATCGACGTGGTGGTGGCAACCCAGGATTGGATCATCGAAGGTCTCGCCATCGACGCCAATGTCACCTTCCTCGACGCCGAAGTGCGCAGCAACGCGATCAATCAAGATCTTGAGGGCAACAGGTTCCCCCGCGTGCCCGACATCAGGGCCAATGCCAGCGTCCGCTATGCCCCCAACGAGAACTGGCTGTTTGCGGCGGGTTGGCGCTATCAGGACACGCCAGACCGGAACATCGAGAACACCTCAACGTCCCAGTGCGGAACGTTCTTCTGTGTGTCGAACTTCTCCTTTGTCGACTTGAAAGCAACGCGGCGGTTTCAGAACTTTGAGATCTCCGCGGGTGTTGACAACGTCTTTGATGAGCGCGCCTTTGTGTTCCACCCTTATCCGGGCCGCACAGTGCTTCTCTCCCTAGGCTGGACCGGAGGTTTCTAAGCCATGGCAAGCCTGTCCCGCACCAGTCTGCAGCATCGCGTTTGGCGTTGGCATTTCTTTGCTGGTCTGATGGTTGTTCCGTTTGCGGTCATTCTGGCCGTCACCGGCGGTGTCTATCTCTTTAAGCCGCAGTTCGAAGCTGCGGTCGAAAGAAACATCAACGCGCGAGCAGACACCGCTATCGAAGGCCAGGCACTCACGTCAGGGGCCTTGGTGCATACAGCGACCCAGCACTATCCCGGAGCACAGTTCCGACGACTGACCTTACCTCGCAGCGACGAAGATCGGACCTATGAGGTTGAGCTGCGCATCGGCGGTCAGGACCGCGTTCTTTGGTTGGATCAGTATACGGGTGATATCCTGCACGATACGCCCAAGGACCGGCGCTTGATGAACATCGCCCAGGACATCCACGGCAACCTCCTTGCAGGAAACAGGGGATCCTATCTCGTCGAGCTGATGGCCGGCTGGATGATCGTGCTGATGGTCACTGGCCTCTTCCTGCACTGGCCGCGAGGGACACCGTGGCGTGATGTTCTTTTCCCTAGCCTTCGCGGCCAGCCTGTCCGAGAGGTCTTGAGGCGTTTGCACGGTGCGATCGGCGTATGGATCAGCACGATCGTCTTGGCGCTCCTCATCTCAGGTCTTCCGTGGACGCAAGTTTGGGGCGGCGGCTTTGACCGGGTGCAAGAAGTGATGGGATGGGACGGCCCCGGACAGGAATGGGTCGTGACCCTACAGTCAGGCGCACCGACCGACGGCCTTGATCTTTGGCAACGCGGCGCTGGCGAAGAATCGGACGTGACACTCCAGTCTGGCCCTCCTCACGGGCAGATCGAACCCGCGCCACTGGACCATATCACGGACAGGGCCATGGCACTCCAGCTGAAAAGCCCGGTTGAGATCCAGCCGCCCAAGGGGGACAATGGTGTGTGGACGGTGCGTTCCATGACCCAGAACCGCCCCCACCGCGCGACGGTTCACTTCGACCGTTGGACCACAGAGGAAGTGATGCGGGTTCGGTTCACCGACTATCATCCGGTCAAACAGGTGGCATCCTACGGCATCGCGTTCCACGAAGGCGCCCTTTTTGGCCCGCTCAACCAAGCGCTCGGAGTTGTCGCAGCGCTTGGTGTGATCACTCTCTCCGTCAGCGGGGTTTGGATGTGGTGGAAGCGCCGGCCTGCAATGCGGATCGGCATTCCGCCCATGCCAAGTGAGAGGCACATCGCAATGGGCGTGGTCGCCATCATCTTGATTCTTGGCGCATTCTTGCCCCTTGTAGGGTTATCATTGGCGGCCTTCTTGGCCGTCGATGTTGTGTTGACGGCTCTTCGAAAACAGGACCTTATCGGTCTGTAGACGGTCGTAATCGCTCTACCGAGGCACGCAGAATTGCTGGGCCCGCACAGTTTTCGACTAATGCGTATACACAGATTAACAGCGCATTAGCTGTCGACTGCTACAAATCCGCCTAGGGGATAGAGTGACGGGGATGCTCAACACTTTAGCAGGCGATAACTGGACCGATGTGGCCGCGAGCCGCCGGAAACAAGTTCCGCGGCGCATTTCCTACGGCTTGGTGGGAAGCGCGGCGGTTGGCCTTGTGCAAACACCGCTTACGGGTTTGATCTGCTTCCTGTGCATCGTCGCCAGCCAAGCCTTCGACTACTGGGCGTGGAAGCGCCTGTCGCAAGACGAAACAAAGTCCCAGGCATCAGTCTGGGTGGTGAAAATCAGTGTCGCTCAGGCCTCTTTCGTATACGGCCTTATTCCCATTGGCCTTTGGTTTGTCGATGATGCCGGCATCAAGCTGCTCGGAGCGCTTTGGCTGACCGGCGGGTTGCTTCACACAACGATGCACCATTTCCGCCACAAAGACATTTGGATGTTCAGCTCTGCGCCGCACCTGATTGTTTTTGGTGCACTTCCGTTGGCCTCATTTATCAGTGGTGAGATTAGCCTGGTTGGCCTCATCCTCGGGTCGTTTGCCGTGGCGCTTTACATGCTCCACATGCTGTCGACCTTCCGAACAGTGAGGGGCGCCGCCGCAGACCAGGAAGCCGCGCGTTTGGAAGCAGTCAAGCAAAGACACGACGCTATCGCGGCCAACGAAGCCAAATCCGGCTTTCTCGCCACGATGAGCCATGAGATTCGTACACCGCTTAATGGTGTGATCGGCATGGCAGAGCTTCTGAGACAACAACACCTCTCGCAACCCAGCAAGGGTTATGCGGAGACCATGCATGCCTCGAGCATGCTGCTGTTGGATCTTCTGAACGATATCTTGGATATCTCAAAGATTGAGGCGGCCGAGATTGAGTTAGAAACGACGTCGTTTGACATCAGCGAAGTGGCGCTGCGCATCACCAGTCTGCATACGCCTCAAGCGGCTTCCAAGGGCATCGACCTCAACGTCCACATTGCGTCCGGCATCCATCGCACCAGAATTGGTGATCAACACCGGCTGACGCAGGTGCTCCAGAACGCTGTCAGCAACGCCATCAAATTCACCGATGAAGGTCACGTCCGTATTCATATCACGGATCATACTCGCGATGGATGGCTCTCGATCGTGGTGGAAGACACCGGCATTGGAATGGACGAGGCCCAGCTTGAAAAGGCGCTCAAACCGTTCGTCCAGGCCGACGCATCGACCACGCGCAAATATGGCGGAACCGGATTGGGCCTTTCCATTCTTTCCGGTCTCGTCAGTGCCATGGGCGGGGAGTTCGACATGCAATCCGCACCCGGCATAGGGACCAAGGCGATCATCGTCCTTCCGTTGGAAGCGGACAAGTCTGTCAAACTCAAGCCGCGCTTGATCAATCAGGCGAAGTCCCAAGAACCCAGTATCGAAGGCGCACGCGTCCTCGTCGTGGACGACAACGAGGTGAACCGCATGGTGGCCACGTCGTTCCTGAACCGGATGAATGTGACCTCAGTGCAGGCCGAGTCCGGACAAATGGCGATCGAACTCGCGACCGCCGAAGACTTTGATATCATCCTTATGGACATCGCGATGCCGAACATGGACGGCGTCGAGGCGATGGACCGCATCCGGAGTGAACTCGGCGAGAACGCGCCCATCATTGTCGCCAACACGGCCCACGCGATGCAGCATCAGGTTGATGAATACTTGGCAAGAGGCTTCGACGGTTATCTCACCAAGCCTATCACGCGAGACAAAATCCTGGAGTTGGTGGCCTCACTGGTCGCTGATGGTCTCATAGCGGATCAGTCAGACGCCAACCCGGCCCAGTGTCCCACAACCGCGCGCACAGCGGGCTAAGCCACCCGTCTTAGCTCTTTTCTGTATTGTCCGTACATCGACGACCATCACAACCTTTTATTGGACGGCTCTTTGTACGCTGAGCACCTGCTCCGAGTCTCCAACTCAGTCGGCCGGCAGATCCTCCACCCACTTCCTCAACTCATCAAGGAACCCAAGTGCACTCCGCCCCAGCGGGGTGATCGCGTACTGCACCGACACCGGCGAGGTCTCGAGCACCTCACGTGTGATCAGACCATAGGCCTCGAGCTGGCGAAGGCGTTCCGTGATCATCTTTTTGCTCGCGCCGCTCACCATCCGGGCCAGGTCGTTAAACCGGACGGGCTCGTGCCTGAGGTGCCAAAGGATGGACCCGGTCCATTTGCCCCCAATGATCCGCATACCCCTTTCGATAGCGCAAGGGTCATCGCAGGCATCGATCGCTATCCGGCGCCCTGCGCTGTCTTGCTCAACACGTGCCTTCATCAAGTCAGCCCTCTAGGTTACCAAAAGTATACTGGTTGATCTTCGTTCCCTCGGCCGTATCTGGGTCGAGCACGAGGCAGCGGTCAACCCTGCCAGGATCAATGGAACAAACATGAGCAACGTCTTCATCATCAACGGCCACCAACCCTACCCCTTCGCAAAGGGGGAACTGAACGCGGCGTTGGCCAAAAAAGCGGAGGAGTTCTTCCTATCGCGCGGGGATAACGTCCGGTCGACCGCTGTGGCGCAAGGATACACGACTGATGACGAGATCGAAAAGCATCAGTGGGCCGATATTGTGGTTATGCAGTTCCCGGTGAATTGGATGATGGTGCCTTGGGTGTTCAAACAGTACATGGATGAGGTGTACACGGCCGGAATGGACGGTCGACTTTGCGTCGGAGACGGCAGAGCTGCGGACAAGCCAAAGGCGAATTACGGCATGGGCGGCTCGCTAGCGGGGACGCAGTACATGCTTTCGACAACACTCAACGCCCCGTATGAAGCCTTTGACGATGTTGCAGAGCCGTTCTTCGAAGGCCTTTCACTGGACGAACTTCTTCGCCCAGTGCACTTGAATGCCAAGTTCTTTGGGATGTCACAGCTCCCCTCATTCGGTGCGTTTGACGTGATGAAGAACGCCGACATTGAGAACGACTTCCAGCGTTTTGACGCCCACCTGGAAGCGACCTTTCGTTCCTAGCCTTTGATCATTCTTAGGAGACCCCCAATGAGCCAACCCGATATCCATCTGTACACCGCTGCGACGATGAACGGCTACAAACCGGTGATCTTTCTTGAGGAAGCCGGCGTGCCGTATGATCTCACGTTGGTCGATTTCGCCAAGCAAGAGCAGAAGGCGCCCGAATACCTCAAGCTCAATCCTAACGGCAAAATCCCGACCATTGTTGATCGGCCAGAGGGCCGTGCGATTTTTGAATCGGGCGCGATCCTCATGCATCTCGCCGAAAAGTACGGCAAGTTTCTGCCGACCGACGCGATCGCCAAGTCCGAGGTGTTGCAGTGGCTGCTTTTCCAGGTGGGTCATGTGGGCCCGATCATGGGCCAGGCGATGTACTTTCAGCGGATCGCCGCGCCGAATGGAGAGAACCATCCGTTTGCGATCAAACGGTATGTCGATGAGAGCCGTCGGCTTATGGAAGTTCTGAACACCCGCCTTGATGGCCGCGAGTGGCTGGTTGATGATCAGTATACAATTGCGGATATGATGATCTATCCCTGGGCACGAGCCTATCCGTGGGCCCGGGTGGCGGTTGATGACTTGCCAAATCTCAAGGCCTGGTTCGACCGCATCGACGCGCGCGCTGCCGTACAAAAGGCCCTCACGATCCCGAAGGCACAACCGCAATTCTGGGATGCTGACGCGAGTGCGGACGATTTCCTCAAGGAGAATGCCGCGCGGTTCGCTTTAGACGTGAAGAAGGACTAACGCCGCGGGCCGTAGCGTTGGGGCCAGGCGCGCACAGGGTAAGGAGCATCTGTTGCTCCTTATACAGCGCACACCTACCCCAGCGATTTCTGAGACACCATCCGGTCCGTCGCCACCGCAGTGACGGACCCGATGATCATCTTGACCGTGACGTCTTCAACCTCCTCCGGCGACGCACCGGTGTTCAGCAGGAACGCCCCCGCCGCCGCTGGAATACCGAAGGATATGTCCGTGACCATTTCAGCCAAGTGCGGAGGGAACCCGAACTGTTTGGCCAGCAGTTTCGCCAGGGCCTTCACCGCACTGCTGCGATCATATTGCGTCGGATCACCTCGTTCTGAGATCGTTGGCTCGGACTGAAGCCGCTCGATAATCAGCCCACGCTCTTGAATGTGCTGAACATAGGCGCGGGTCACGCCGCGCACGAGGCCCTCAAACGTGTCCGCCTTCTGCATCGCCTCAGCTTGCGCCTCCCTGAGACGCTTGAGCTCCCGTGTTAGAACAGCCACCAGCAGCTCTGACACGTTGGGGAAGTAGTTGTAGACGAGGGACTTGCTGATCCCAGCCTTGCGCCCGATGAGATCCATCGTGATCACGCCGACGCCTTCTTCCGCGACGATCTTGGCGGTGACGTCCATGATCATCTCGGCCCGGATCTCCGGATCAAGGCGTTGCCGACGTGGTTGAGAGGCTTCTTTGGCCCGCGAAACTTGGGTCATTCTTCTCCATTACACCAAATCGGTGCGAGACGGTGCCTGTTTTTTGAACCCGGCTCCAACAGCAAACGACGCGGCCGGAGCGCTACTGCACACAAGCCGCCGGAACATCTTCGTCCGTCAAGCCGTTGAGGTTCACAAGAAGTCCGTAAAGCGCGCAACGCTGCTCAGCGTCTAACCGCTGATCACTCTCCAAATCCTCCGTGATACGAGCGAGCGAGTCGGGGGACCCTTTCACGACGAGCCCCTGATCGTCGCGAGAGTCGAAGATCATCGTGTGTGCATCTTCGCCGTGCCGGGGCCAATTGGGCAAACCGTCAACAACGGGCGAGCCATCGCGGGCGAAGGAGGCCCAATAGGCACCCATCGCCCGGCTTAGCTCTTCTCGGCTGTCCCCTGTCTTCGCGGAAAAAACAAACTGATCCGCGTCGCCCAAGAGCGCAAACCTATTAAACACAAACGGAATTTCGAACGCATGAGCAGCACCGAAGAGCGTTCCGAAATCGGTCAAAAGGAAGCTGCCCGCGTCATCCCAATCAAACTGATACGAGTAAACATCCGGATTGCCGGCCGCTCCCGTACCCTCCGCGAGCATGTGAACCGCCCGCAGCCGCCATATGCGCGCCGAGTACTCTGATGCGGCTTCGTAGAAGTCCGGATCAATCGGCTCACGGAAGAACCAAAGCTTCTTCCGCGTCAGGAGATCATCGAACGCGAAAAAAAGCTTCATCTCGTCACGATTGGTGCCGGTGATGATGGGCACGTTCTGGCTTGGACCGGTTTCACCAACCACTTCCAGCAGTGGCCGATCAGGGATCGTGGCTCCGTCCTCGATGATCCGGGGCAAGTCGAGCCACAAGCCATCTGTGCGCTCATACGCCTCGAAGACGTCTTCTGTGCTTCGTGCACGAAGTGCCTCCATCCCACCTGCTCGCTCGACCACGGCTTTTGAGGCGTTCTGAAGCTCTCCCGTTTGGCCTAGAGCGTCCGAAACGGACACGCTGTCCATCAGCCCTGACTGGACGATAGCGCGACTGAAAAGCCCCTCCGCCAACGGGCTCATCAACAGCGCGTTGATGTTGTGACCACCCGCACTTTCACCAAAGATCGTTATATTTGAGGAGCTTCCACCAAAGACGAGCGCATTGCGCTGGACCCATTCCAAGGCAGCAATGATATCGAGCAATGCAAAGTTGGCAGGCTGACGAACACTCTCCTCGGCCTCGTTACCATCGTCTGGAACCGCGAAGAAGCCCAGCGGGCCTAGGCGATACTGCAGGACGACAACGATGACATTCTCGTTCTCCGCCAAATTGTGCGCCTTATAGAGCTGAGACGCTCCGGACACGTTGGACCCACCATGAACCCACACCATAACGGGAAGGTCTTCTCCGCCTGCAGAGGGTGCGTAGACATCGAGGTTGAGGCATTTCTCACTGCCCTCAACGCGACCATTCTCCCATCCCTCGATTCGGGTGAACGGCGTGGCAACCTGTGCGCAGGCTGGACCAAAGGCCGTTCCATCGTGAACGCCCTCCCAGGGTTCGACCGGCCTTGGTGCGCGCCAACGCCCTTCTCCGCCCGTATCACCGGCGAAGGGTAAGCCCCGCCAGACATGTGCACCATTCTCCTCGATAAAGCCCACCGCGGCGCCGCCATCGATCTCAACCCGCGTGGCTGGATCCGGAACAATCGTCCGAGGCCCAAGATCGCCCTTGCTGCATCCGGTGACCACAACGGCCACCGCCAGCATCAAAACCCAACAATTTCTCTGTCTATTCGTCATCTCGCGCACCTTCATCCTGCCATCAGCATGGCGCCTCAGCCCGCCGATGCAATTGTTTCCGCCCAAAAAAGCAGCGCCACACTCGGGGCGCATCACACTATTGACGATTAGTACAATAAGCCTACAGTTCAACAAACGCCGGTCAACGGCTCAGTCGGGAGGGAACCATGACATTCACAACGAGAGCACTGCTGCTCACCACCGCCTTAGGGGTCCTGAGCCCTCATCTCGGCGCAAACGCACAGACAACGGACCGTGACGAAGACGTTGTGATCGTGACTGCACAGCGTCAGGAGCAATCACTTCAAGAGGTGCCGCTCGCGGTAACCGCGCTCACCGGTAGGGACATTGCGGCAGCGCGAATCGAGGACACACTCGACCTTCAGTTCAACGCGCCGAACGTGATCCTATCGGCGAACCGCAACCTGACGATCCGCGGTGTGGGCTCGCAATCCTTTGGCGGCAGCAACGACACCAATATCGGCGTCCTCTACAATGGTGTCTTCCTGCAGTCGGGCAGCACCTTCGGCGAATTCTTTGATCTTGAGCGGATTGAGGTCCTCCGTGGACCGCAGGGTACGCTCTTCGGTCGCAATACAACGGGCGGTGTTTTGAGTGTGGTGCCAGCGAAGCCAAAGGATGAGTTTGGCGGCTACCTCTCCGTTCAACTGGAAAGCTATGAGGGTATCCGCTCAGAAGGCGCCCTCAACATCCCGCTTGGCGGCGGGTTCTCACAACGTTTTGCTGCGCACTACCTCAAGCGAGACGGCTACACCGAGAACCTGTTCAACGGAAACCGCATTGACGGTCGGGATCAGTACACTCTGCGTTCGACAACGCGCTATCAGAACGCAGACGGTTTCACAGCGGATCTGTTCGTAACTTATTTCCACGAAGACTCCGATCGGGGGAACAACGCCAAAGCGCTTTGTGCACCCGACCCCATCTTCGGCTGCTCGCCAGATGCGCTGGCAACGGACTTCCCGTCCGTCAACTTCCCGATCGATCAGGCTCTGATCAACGGTATCGTCCGGCCTGACACCTTTGCAGAAAACCCATCAAATCTGCGGCAGGTCAACTTCGACATCGATCCAGAAACGCGTGCGGAAGACTTGCTGGTAAGCCTTGAGCTCAACAAAGAATTCGGCGCCCTGACTCTCACTTCTGTCACGGGCTATCGTGATGCTGAAGGCGACGGTAACCGCGACTTTGACCAAGGCGTGCGCCAGAACGCCTTCAATCCTGGGGATTTTCTGACACCCTTCGGCCCCCTGACCGTTCCCGACAACGGGTTTGGCAATGGTGTCTTGACCTATCTTCTTGATGAGGAGTTGGTCACCACCACGGACTATCGCAGTTCACAGCTCGGACGCAGCACGGCGGAGCAGTTCAGCCAGGAGGTTCGTCTTGCGTCGGACTATGATGGCGCGCTGAACTTCCTTCTTGGTGCTTACTATCTTGATGCCGAGAACAGCGGCGAAGTGACGACGTTCACCCCGGCCAACCGCACCTTCGGTTTCATCGCCAGCGGTAACACGCCAGAGGCGACGACGGAGTCCTATGCCGTGTTCGGTGAGGTTTACATCGATCTCACCGATAATCTACAGATCCTTGGCGGGGCCCGCTACACCGAGGACGAAAAGAGCATTCAGACCGCCAGCGGCACCTTCGCCCTTCCCGCGTTTTTCGAAGATGAAACAACCTTCGAAGCATGGACGGGTCGCGCGAGCATCAGCTGGTCACCTGAATTGCCATTCAGTGATGAGAGCAATCTCTACGCCACCTACCAGCGCGGGTTCAAATCCGGCGGCTTCAACCCCGGCAATGTCGATAACCCCACCTTCGACTCAGAGTTCATCGATGCCTTTGAGATCGGTGCCAAGAGCACCTTCGCGAACGGCGATGTGCGCCTGAACCTGGCGGCGTTCCACTACGATTATGAAAACCTGATCGTCGGGAACATTGTTGGCACGCTGGCCACCAATGTGAATATTCCTGAAGTGCGTGTACGGGGCTTTGAGGCCGAGATGGTCGCAACACCGACAGACCGCTTGCGGCTCGAGGCGTCCCTAGGCGTTCTCGATACAGAGGTCTTGAGCGACTTCCTATCGTCAGATCCGACACGGGGCGGCGCGTTCTTCCAACTCAAAGGCAACGAGCTTCCCAACGCTCCCAACCATACGATCAAGCTGGCGGCCGAGTACGTTCAGCCCCTCGCCAATGGTGTGACCGTCCGTCCGCGTGTTGATTACTATACGCAAGGCAGCTTCTACTCCCGCGAGTTCAACACCGGTGCTGATGAATTGGACGGCTGGGATCAGCTTGACCTGCAAGTTCAGTTCACCCGAGATGATGCACCGTGGCAGTTCACAGCGTTCGTCAAGAACGTTCTGGACGAGGATGACATCACCTTCGCCGAAGCGAACTCCGAGCTCGTTGGCAGCTTCCGCGGTGTCTTCCTGCTCGACCCGCGGGTCATTGGCGCGCAGTTGCGGGTCAGTTTCGACTAGGCTCGGCCTTCTTCCTCCTCTCAAAGAACCGGCGAAGTGCAGCATTCACTTCGCTGGGGTCTTCGAAGGTCAGCCAGTGACGGGATCCGGCGATGGCTTCAATGGCCACGTCGGGTCCCTTCTTCCCCAGGGATTGCCACGTCTCCGGAACAAAAACGGGATCGTTCTCACCCCAAATGATCAGTGCCGGCACGTTCAACTGCACGTCCGCGCTTGGCCACGTGGCATCTTCGTCGATCTTGTCAAACGAAGGGAAATTGGCGCGGTACCAGTTCATCCCGGCATAAAGGGCATCGGGGTCAGTGATCGCACGTTCGAAGAGACGCCCTTCTTCCGTCGAAAGCTCCCCAGCATCGATATTAGCCCTGTAAGAGATCTCAAAAAGCGTTTCAGAAACAGGGCCATCGACGATGTCGTCGTAGGTGATGTCCCCGAACCGCTCGATGTACCCTGAACGTGCTCGCTGCTCCGGTGATGAGGCGAGAAGCTTCAACATCTCCGTAAACGGCGGAGCGGCCAAACTGACTGCGCCCTTCAAACGATCCGGACGATCCTCGGCGAACGCCAAAACCAGCGCCCCGCCCCAATCATGGCCCACGATGAAGAACGGCTCATCGCCTGCGAAGGCGGACGCGACACCATCAAGCTGCGCCGCAAGATCGGAGATCGCGTAGGCGTCTGTTTCCGACGGCTTCTCGGATGCGCCGGCACCCAATGCATCAATCGCGACCACTTGATAGTCAGTAACCAGGTCGATCATCTGATCATGGAAGTGGTACCAGAAGCTCGGAAAACCGTGGACGAACAAAACCAACTCGCCATGCCCACCGGTCACAGCATGAAGCTCTCGACCGTTCACCTGCACCATCTGCGATGCAAAAACTTCGGCACCCACTTCGCGGTTTAGCAGTTCCACGGCATCCAGAGATGCTGCCGCCGCACCTTCCATCGCCAGCACTGTCAGGATCGCTCCAAAGGCCACGCGCGTCTCCTTTTCGATTGACGTTTATCCCTATTGCGCATTTCGTCAATAAAGCTAACCATGGCGCTATGAGAGCCGACTTTGCATCGCTTATCCTGCTGATGTTTCTCGTCTTGTGCGCTTGCGGAGACGATGGCGGCGACGCCGTGGTTCTTGGAGAGAACGTCGCCTGGCCCATTGAACAGGTGAGTTCGGCGGAGATCGCTCGCATCGAAAGGCTGTTTCAAACGAGCTGCGCATCCTGCCACGATGGCGGGATCAACGAAGCTCCGCTGACGTCAGCGCTGCGACGCTTGTCAGAAGAGACGATCCACAAGGCTCTGCAGGACGGGGTGATGAGCCAACAAGGCGCAAGTCTTACCCCGAAAGACAGGCAAGCTATAGCACAGTGGCTTTCGGATACGGAGGAAACGCCGGAAACAGAGCTGCCGGCTTGCAAGGCTGCTCCCGTGTTGCAGGCGGAAACGGCATGGCCGCGATGGGGCGCCGAGCTCGCCAACACGAGGTATCTCGACTCCATCTCTACAGAGATCAATGGGAATTGGTTCGAGAACGCTTCTCTCGAATGGGTGTTTGGCCTTCCCGGCGCTGCGCGTGCCCGCTCGCAACCCGTTGTCACCGGCGATGTCGCGTTCTTCGGAAGCCAAAGCGGAACGGTTTACGCCATCGATTTGTCTGAACGCTGCCAATATTGGCGATACGAAGCGGGCGCTGAGGTCCGCAGCTCGCCGACACTCTGGCTCGATGACGTTAGCGATCCGATGCTGGTCTTCGGTGATTTCGATGCGCATGTGCATGCCGTTTCTGCCGTCGATGGGGCTCTCATCTGGCGCCAGGACGTTCGCGATCATCCCGACGGGACGATCACAGGCTCACTCACCGTCGCTGGCGGACAAGTCTTTGTTCCGATGAGTTCTCGCGAAGTCGTCAGCGCTTTCGATCCCGCCTATCCCTGCTGCACGTTCCGCGGAGGGATCACTGCCCTTGATTTGTTCAGTGGCGAGATGCGCTGGCGCTTCTTCACGACAGACGAGGCCCAACGTCAGGGCGAGAACACCGCTGGTACGGAGCAATTCGGACCATCAGGGGCACCTGTTTGGTCAGTACCGACAGCTGACCTGAAACGAGGCCTTCTCTATATCGGCACTGGCCAAAACTACTCAACACCAGCCAACGATCTTTCGAGCGCTATCCTCGCCCTGCGGATGGATGATGGCTCCCTTGCCTGGGCCACGCAGACCGTCCCTGAGGATGCTTGGAACGCTTCCTGCCTCACCGACAAAGTCAACTGCCCCGATGAACACGGACCAGATTTCGATTTTGGCGCCGCCCCCATTTTGGTCGACCTTGACGGTGGAGGCTCCATCATTCTTGCCGGACAAAAATCGGGGGAGATCTTCGGCATCGACCCCGACAGGGACGGTGACATCCTCTGGCGCCGAAAGGTGGGGCGCGGAGGATATAGCGGTGGCGTTCATTGGGGCATGGCGACCGATGGCCAGCGCCTGTTCGTTGGAATCGCCGACAACGGCGGACACGAAACAGCCCAAGGTCCGCGCCGCCCTGGCATGCATGCGTTTGACGTCACAACAGGCGAGCCGCTTTGGTCGACGCCGGAGCCCGCCTATTGCGACGACCACCTCCACGCGTGCCAAACCAACATTTCAGCGGCAATCACAGCCGTGCCTGGCGCCGTGATCGCTGGTGGCCTAGATGGACGGATCAAAGCCTATCATGCCGTAGACGGATCGGTTCTTTGGAGCTTTGACACCAATAGAAGCTTCCAAGCTGAGAACGATGTCCAAGTGACCGGCGGGAGCATCGACTCAAGCGGGCCGATCATTGCCGGCGACCGCATGGTGATCAATTCCGGATATGATAAGTTCGGACAAATTCCCGGCAATGCTCTGCTGATCTTCCGATCGGAAGGAAACTGATGGCTCATACAACCACAACGTTACGCGTAATCACTGCAAGCCTGGCTCTTATGTTTTTAACACAGTCGGGCTGCGCAGAAAAGAGTTCACCGATCATCGGCCTCCGGACCATTGGCGTTGCAGTTCCCGACATCGAAGCGACGATTGCGTTCTATGAACAGGTGTATCCGATGGCGGTGGTTGCGCGATACACGGTCGATGCCGAGGTGTTTGGAGCGCTCACATCGGACCTCTCGGATAGTACGGTGCAGGTTGCTGAGATCGAACTTCCCAATGTCTACCTCCGGCTTTTTGATTTCTCTGCGGAAAAGGCACCAGCTGGCGTTGAAAGGCCCGTCTATCAGGCCGGTTTCAATCATATGGCACTGATATCGCCCCTCGAGAACGACGCCTACGCACAGTTTGGGTCTGCCGGGATGGAGTATATTAGCCGCGGTGATGCGCCCGTGGATATCCGGGGTGTGGGCTACCTTTACGCCTATGGCCGCGACCCCAACGGGACGATGGTCGAACTGGAGATGGCGCCCGAGCCCATACGGTCCGGAGACTTTTGGGTCGGTCATATCGCAACCGTCACACCGGATATCGATCGCCTGGTCGCGTTTTACGAAAGCCTGCTCGGATACGATGTTCGAACGACACTCAGTATACCCAAGCATCCGCGCCTTGATGACGTTGCCGATCTTGATGGCGTGAGCATCAATGGCGCCTGGTTCGTCCTTCGGAATATCGAGCTCGAGCTTTGGAGTTACGTCAAGCCGGAGACGGTCGCCTATGAGGCACCGCCCTTGATCGATCGCCTGGGGTACAACCTCATGACGTTTGAGGTGACTGACCTTAAGGCGGGTATCGCGCATCTTAAGGCGCAAGGCATCCCAATCATTGGTGAGCCGAGCAATGTGGCGGGCTGGGACATCGCCTATTTTCGGGATCCCGACGGAAATCTCCTCGCCCTCGAACAACGATCCAAAAGCGCTGTCACACCGTCCATCGCCGAGAAAGCATGGATCGATGTAGCGACCTTCGGCCGAGAATGACTGACAGATCGGCGCAGGGCAGTTCAGCCAATTCCCTTTATTGACTTTATGTGCAATATGGCCGGAGAAGTGGATTTTGCCATGGATTTTCAGCTTTCTAACAAACGCTTTATCGTCACCGGAGGAAGCCGAGGGATCGGCCGAGCCACCGTGTCCGCACTGCTTGCAAGCGGTGCCCGCGTCGCCACCTGCGCCCGTGGGACAGACGGCCTCGAAAGGCTCAGGGCGGACACCGGTGCTGACAATACCCATCTGTTCACGAAAGCCTTCGATATCCGCGATCCAGCCGCCCTCGAAATGTTCATTGGGGAAGCCACAGAGGCTTTGGGCGGCCTGGACGGTGCCGTCAGTAACGTCTCGACACGGATCGATCCATCAAGTCCCGAATGGTGGCTCGAAACGTTCGATACCGATCTCAAACAACACGTCCTGCTCAAAGAACTCTGTGTTCCTGAAATGATCAGCAGCGGCGGCGGAAGCCTTGTGTTCGTTGCGTCCGTTGCCTCCGTCCTCACAACACTTCCTCCTTATGAGGAAGCCTATGGCGCAATGAAAGCGGCCCTGGTGAACCTGACAGGTCAGTGGGCCAACGTTCTTGCAGCACAGAACATCCGCATCAATGCGGTGTCGCCAGGCCCGGTTTACGCCGACGACGGATGGTGGGGCAAGATCAAAGCAACAAACCCGGAAGCCTACGAGCGAGCAGTCTCGATGATTCCCATGAAGCGCCTGGCCACCCCCGACGAAATCGCCAATGTCATCGCATTTTTGAGCGGCGACAATGCCTCTTACGTCACGGGCACAAACATCCGTGTCGACGGTGGCCTGATCAAATCAGCAAACTTCTAAGCGAAGCTCAGTGGCGTCTAGGATTTGACCGTCGTCGACATTCTCACAATCGGTATGGGAACGTATCTCGATCAGAAAGAGAATCTCGAACTTAGACAAGCCTTAGCGCCGTACGCGGCATTCGGACATTCTTGGCCAAATCACATTTTCAGCTAGAGCGCTGGGGTGATGAATTTGATCACTCGTGTCTTTCGACGAATAGGCGCGCCTGTTTCACTTGAAACGCCGTGCTATCACGCGGCAGCCATCGGATCAGGAGCTCTGGTTCGGAACTAAACCCTATACCGACTGATAGATTCGGAACTCAGCAGTTGCTGTGCTTGAGTGATCCATGGTTAGTACTGACAGATCGCTTGACGCCAATGCACCTCTCAGCCCGCAAACTGGCTTGGATGATAGGCTGCGAGCAATACATCTCGTGAATGGCAGAGTTGGCTCGAACTGGCCGCGTCGGTCGTGATGACAAACGCCAAAGCGCAATCGAGCTGCGGGAAGTAACTGGCGTAGGACCGGTATCCAGGGATAGAACCCGTGTGCCCGATAGCAGGACCAAACGGCGTCGCCTCGACGACGACCCCAAGGCCGTAATGGGCGCCTGGCGCTCTATCGAAAATGGGATGCAGATCCATCATTGCATGGGCAATCGTTGGTTCTGCCCTCGCCCCGAACAAATGCATGACAAGCTGGCACAGATCCTCAGCCGTGCCGCTGTAGCCACCACCGGCCCATTCAGTTTGCGGATGATAAATCAATCCCCCATCGGGACCGAGAACACCAGAAAAACCGCTCAATGGTCCCGTGGGATCAGGTCGTCCGTCGACTAAGCCCGGAACATAGCGGGTGTCGTGGGGCCACAAATCAGCGCCGGATGGTGTGATCACCAAATCCTCAGCGAGGGCGGCGAGCGATGACCCGGTGGCCTCTTCAATCATCAGACCAGCAATGAGATAGTTGGCGTCGGAGTACAGAGTCACGCCTGAAGCAATCGACCCCAGCGACAACGCAATAGCAATCGCTTCATCTGGAGCGACCCACTGATCGGGGTCGCTTCCGGCGCGTTCAAGCACCGCATCACCAAAAACATCGGTACCCACATGATCCCGTAAGCCGGTACGATGCTGGAGTGCAGTTCGCAACGTGACATGGTCCAGAGATCCGTCTGCAGGCCACCATTCACGAGCGTGAAGGTACCGTTTGGCAGGATGATCAAGGCCAACTATCCCTTTTGCCGCAAGAACAACGCCGGTCGCAGCAGTCACCATTTTTCCCGTCGATGCGGTTAGCACACGGTCGGTCGCATGAAGCAGTCGCTTGCCGTCTAAGGCTTTTCCTGCCGCGGCCATCTGGCTATGACCATCCGCTGACAGAATACAAGCTGATATACCGGGCCAGTCGTGGGTGTCGATCAGCTCACGAAGGTTTTCGGAAAGCCCCATCACGATACGCCTGTCAGCCGAATACGTTGACGCATCACAGGATCAAGTCCACAGATCAATACCGCCCAAAGAACCGGCGCTAACGGATACATGAGCCCGGTGTTTGCGAACGCGCCGATCGACGACGACACGTTGACAGCCGCGTGCGGCAAGAGACCCGCTGCGAACCAATTGCCGCGAGACCGGAGATAAATCCATGTCATCATGACGCCCTGGCTCGTGAGGCTTAGGCAAAACCAGAAGAAGTTAAGGCCGTCCTCAGATTGCGAACTTCCCGCCGCCAAAAACGCCGGAAGGTGCCACACACCCCAAATCGCTCCGAGAAGAGCACCAGCGAGAATTGGATGCATCACCAAAAGCAAGCGGGGCATCGCGTAACCCCGCCAACCTGGCTCCTCGCCGACGGGGCCTGGGTCCATGAGCAAGTAATTGGTCGTGGCGAGCGTCACGGGCGCGGTCCAGAACAGACCCCTTAGAGACGTGGTCCCAAACAACGCCTCTTGTCCGATTGCTTTTCCGACGTGATCAAACAAAATCCAACCGATGGGTAAGATCAGATAGCCCAGCGCGATCCACGACACCCAAGACAGCGGTCGGCCCGGCGCGAGCGCATCCCTTCCAAGTTGGAGGATGCCGCGTGGTCCCTGAAAAACCAAAAGCAGGATTAGTGCCGCAAGCGTTGGTCCGTAGACGGCTATATAATAAAGCCAGCTCGCGTAGGGATCTTGGGGATCGGGGCCGCCAACGCTATCGACGAAGTCAGGCGCGATCAGGAGGAGAGCCGCCAGGCCCCACGTGATCAAAAAGGTCAGGCCAAAGAAGAGAAAAAGGCGAGATGCTGGTTTTTCCGCATGAGGTCGAAGAAACTCAAAATCGGTCATGGCGCCTCTCCCTGGGCGACGGCCCTCCCCCGGTCTTTCAAAGCGCCTTTGTCAATCTTCCCCGACGGCAGAAGCGGCGGATCCAGCAAAGGAATGAAGCGCTTAGGAATCTTGTAGTTGGCCAGTTTTTCGCTGGCCGCCTGCTTGAGCGCCGCGTCGCCGACCGCCTCGGCAGAAGCTGGGACATAGAAGGCATATCCGACTTCATGGAAAGTCGGGTCTGGAACTGGCACCACAGCTGCAACAGCAACGCCATCGATCCCTTCAAGGACGGCCTCGACCTCGCGCGGGTAAACATTGTATCCGCCTGATTTGAACATCTCCTTGAGGCGCCCAGCGAGCGCCAGCGATCCGTCTTCTCTTTGGGAGGCGAGGTCACCGGTCTTGAACCACCCATCTATGGTGAATGCGTTTTGGGTCGCCTCCTCATCACCAAGATAGCTGTGAAAGACACCGGGGGATTTGGTTTGGATCTCACCAGTCTCGCCCGTAGAGAGCGGTTGACCAGTGGACGGATCGCCGATGCGAACCTGATAGTCTCTATGCGGCTTACCTATGGTACCGACGAGATCGTCGAAAGATGCGTCAGGTTCGGTGAATGCGATGCTACCTGTGGTTTCGGTCATGCCATAGAAATTGTGCATGGGTAGGCCGAGCTGTTTCAGCCTCCTCCCCAGCGCGCGCGGCATCGGCGCGCCGGACCAAAGGATGCGCTTTAGAGACGTAAGATCAGCAGACTGAAACGCTGGCTCCATCACCATCAGTTGCAGCATCGTTGGCACGCCGCCAAGCGTGTCAATGCGCTCCGGTCCTATGGCAGCAACCATCTTTGCCGTATCAAACGGCGTGAAGATTTGGCATCCACCCAGGATCATAAGCGTGGTCGCTGTATCGCATAAGGACCCCACGTGATTGATCGGTAGTGCGTTGAAAGTCCGGGCACCACGGCGCCCGTAGTGATGCGCTTGCGTACGAGAACACGCGACAAAGCCGCTTTGTTTGAGCAGCGCACCTTTCGGCGTACCAGACGAACCAGACGTAAACACGAGAGCACACGGTGCATCGCTACCTGGCGTCGTTCGAACTGCGCCGGTTTGAGCTTGCGACCGATCAAGCGCCTCACGAAGAACTCCGACCTGGTACTGAGTGATTTTCACGTCCGACGACCTGCCGCTACCTAACTCCTTGGACATCTCATCAAACTCTCGGCCTTCGAGCTCTTGTGGCAGAAACACTCGAACGGGTTGGGCCAAATCCGCGATCCTAGCAATTTCTTCGTCAGTGTACTTTGGGTTAAGACCAAGGAACACTGCGCCCATCTCAGCCACAGCGAGAAAGAAGGAAAAGAACTCTAAACACGGATGGGCCAGAAGTCCGACGACATCCCCTGGCTCAACCCCCGATGCTATAAGGCTTGCCCGCATCGCTTCGACCTCTGTAGCAAGGCCTGCATAGGTGACGCGGCGGCCTCCAAGGTCGACACACGCTTCTGCGTCAGGTTGGGTGCCTGCATAGTGGCGGACATAGTCAAACAGCCGATCAAAGGCTGGGATCTCGTCCAGCGGTATTCGTTGCCAGGTCGTCATCGTGGATAGAACCTACACGATCACCATGGCGAGCCACTCGGCGACCATCACCGGCGCGTCTTGCTCTTTAGACAGCACTTCGACACGAAACGAGAGAATGGGCGCGCCCGGTTTTCTCTCATCAACACCTTGGAGGGTGAAGACAGCCTGGAGATGCTCCCCGACCATTGCAGGTTTGATGAAGCGGACCTTGTTGAGGCCATAATTGATATGCTGTTTGATATCGACCTTCATCCGTGAGGTGGAGATAAAATAGGTCAGTAGGGAGAGTGTCAGAAACCCTTGAGCTGCAGCGCCGCCGAACGGTCCCTTCTCCGCCTGCGTAGGATCAATATGGTGAGGGTCGAAGTCCAGAGTGACGCCGCCAAAGGCCGTCACTCTGTCCTGAGTGAGTTCAAGAACGTCCGAGCGCCCCATCTGCTCACCGAGCATATTCTTAAGGTCATCGATGGTCGCTTCGATCTTGGTGTCATCAATTGTCGACATGGCTCTGGTCTCCTCTCAGTTCTCGTTTGTTTTTGTCAGTGCAGTGAAGGCAAGATTGCCCGCCGCGGTGTCTTGAATGCCGACGCCCGTGTGATCCGCTATCGTAATGGCATCATCCGATGTTCGGCCTTGTTCGCGGCCCAAAACTATGTCCGGCAGAGACACGATGCGTGACAGCAACGCCTCCCCCCCGATCTCGCTTAGAGCCGCAAGTTCTCCGTAGCGGCGGCACTGCTCAAGGCTATCGGGAGCGTAAAGATCCGCCTTCTGAAGGAGCTTGGGATCAAGCTCGTTCTTGCCGGGTGCATCGGACCCCATCGCGACGACGTGCGTGCCGGGTGACACATGATCAGCAAGAAGCACCGGCGACGATGAGGTCGTCGTGGTGATGATGACTTGTGCGCCTTCACATGCCTCTTCACGGGTCCCAGCGGGGCGGGCCTTAGCACCGGTGCGGCGACCGATTTCAGCGGCGGCGTCTGCAGCCGCATCCGGGCGCCGCGCCCAAAGGCGCAATTCCTGCCAGGGGCGCTCTTGAAACGCCGCTTCTGCTTGCAAGACAGCTTGTTTGCCGGAGCCGATGACTGCGACAGCTTCAACCTCTTTTGGTGCGATATAACGTATACTGACGGCGCTGGCAGCGGCGGTTCGCACCTCCGTTAGATATCCGTGATCGAGAAGGACGCACGCGACGCGTCCATTGGCGCGATCAAGCAAAATGGAGAGGCCGTTTGCTTCGCTTGCACGGGCTGCTGAGGGTCTCCTGAAGATACTGGAAAGCTTGACGGCAAAGTACGGCAACCGCGGGCACGCTGCTCCCTTGGCGCAGGTTTGTCCGTCCACCTCGTCAAAGAGAAACTGCATAATGGGGGGCATGATCACCCCAGTTGCGCCCAGATCGCGAAAGCTGTCTTCGACGGCGTCGATGAGTGCCTTGTCCAACGGAACCGCGCGGCGGACCTCATCTTGCTCGAAAACGAGAACGTCAGGTCGGTCTGATGGGATCAGCGAGGTCGCCTTCATGACAGACGCTCCTTCGTCGTCGGGAGAGCCACGGCGCCGCGACGCCACTCGTCGTGGATCGCGAGGACGGCTGCGCTCATGAGAATGAAAAAGCATGGGGCGAGGGTTGCCGCAATCACCACCCCTCGAACGGCCATGGTCGATTGCTCACCGCCCCCCTCAGCAAAGCCACAAGCCATGAGCATCAGCCCAAGCACCAAACCGCTCAGTGCGAACCCGCCTTTTTCAACGGCGACCCAAAGACCGTTGATCGATGCCGCCATGGCAGCGCCTTCGCGGTCGGCGACCTCTCTTGCGAGGTCAGCAACAGCTGCGAAGGGGACGAGCTGGAGAGCGCCGGTTCCCGCCCCGGCAATCGCCATCGCCGTGAGAATCCTCACCATGCTGATATTGTTCGAGAGAAGGAACAGTGCGCCGTACCCCGCGACGAACAAAAGAACGCCGACCGAGTAGGTGAGCGGTTTGCCAAGGTGGCTTGAGATGCGCCCCCAAACGGGAGTGGTGAGCGCTGCAACGCCCATCGCGGTTGCGAACATAAAGGCGACGGCGCTTTCGTCACCAACAACGTAGGTGGCGAAGAATGGCCAAGCGCCCAGGCCGCAGCCAAGGCCGATCGCCTGCGCCAGATAGCCTGCACAAATCACTCGGAATGGCCCATAAGTCGCGGTCGACTTCAAATGACTGAGTACGGAGGTTCTAGGGCCGCGACGCACCTCTCTTGGCGCGCTCTTTGTCGCCCATAAGGTGATAGCCATTGATAGGGCACAGGTGACTGCGAGGACGAATGACAGTGCGCTGTAGCCAGTTCGGCCACCGCCAAAGGCCTCGACAATGGGTTGCGCCACGGAGCCGGTGACGAGAATCCCGATCATAACGAAGGTCATTCGTGCAGCGACGAAGCGGGTCCGCTCATCGTTTCTAGGCGTCATTTCGGCGGGCAAAGCGAGGTAGGGGACTGCAAAGAGCGAGTTGCCAAACACCATCACAGTATAGATCAGCGTCGCAAGAACGAGCTGAAGGACCCATCCGCCGATATCAGGCACAGCGAAGATACCTGCAAAGCCGAGCGAAACGGCAATGAGACCGAGGCGCAACAGTTTCCGCCGCCCCTCGCCAGGATTGTCCATTCGGTCCGCCCACAGACCGATGAAGGGCGTCGAGATGAAATCAAGGGCCTGCGGGATCAACAGGGCAAACCCGGCAACCGCCGGCGGCGCACCGACAATCTGGGTGAGGAAGTAAAGAAAAAGGAGCGGCGGAATGGTCGCCGCAGCACTGTTGGCGATCGAGCCTGCGCCATAACCCCAAACAAGGGTCCGCGTGGCAGGTTGGTGAACGGCGCTCGCGGTCATGCGAACCTCCATCCGACAAGGCCGTGGCTGTGCATCCAGATCGTCAGCCCGGTCACCGCAAACAGAGATAGGGACGCATAAAGCCGCCCTTCCGCGCCGCGCATCCAGGTGTTGATCGCGACGATTACCGTCGTCAGCGCGGCAGCGGGAAGCACAAGCGCGAGGGCCAGGGTGATGCGAACCCCCGGAGGCACACCGAACTGCCAATCGATCGGATCAGCACCAACCATCGCCACAGAGCCGAGCACCGCGACGCAAGTGCCAGCAGCAATCGCTGTCGCTGCAACCGCTAGGCCTTGGGACGGGGCGCTGTTTGACCGCGCACGGACGCCGCCGAAGATAGCAAGCGCTAAGCAAAGAAGCAGTAATCCTCCGCCTACCACCCATCTCGTTGACAGCGTTTCTGTTGCGCTCGCCTTCGTGAAAATCTGGGTTCCGCGCGCCAAATAAGCAGGCCTCTCACCGGGCGCGCTGACGAAAGCCAGCACCGCCCCCGTTTGCGACCGAAACACCAGATCGCCTTCATGGATGTAGGAGCGTCCGCCGACACGAATGGTTGTGTCATCGACACGGGATAGCTCGCTGACAGCGTCGCCAAAAAGGGTCGCCATAATACCAAAATGAGTAAAAGCGCGACGCGAACCATGATACTCGCCAAGCGCGGCATCAAAATCATCAGGGAGGGGAACACCGATGACCGGCGGGGTCGGCGACCACCGCTGCAAGATTGCAGATTCGACATCCTGGATCGCGCCAAATGCCGATGTGTTGAAGGCGATGAAGACACCGCGCTCAAGGGCTGGCTCCATTAGGACGAGCGCGACATATCCGACACCGTCGCCTCCGTGGCTCACAAACAACTGGTCGCCGCGCTGATCGATCCATGCAGCGGCAGCGAGCTGTGTAGCCGCTGGATGCTCTGTACGGAGCGGCTCAAAGAGGCGTCGGCGTACAGCATATGGAATCGGCGCTTCATCGTCAGCAGCCGGTTTTGGTGCCATCATGGCGATCATAAAGCGCGCCATATCAGGCGCGGTGGTCGAGAGCCCCGCCGACCCGACGCCGCGGACGGTTTCGAGCGGCGCTTTGACGAGGCCGTCACCGCGACGGATATAGCCTGGTGCGAAATGCTTTTCGACGAGTTCACCGCCGTTTGCGGCGGTTGAACGGTTCATTTCCAATGGCCGTAGAACACGGGTTTGGAGTTGATCTGCATAAGGAGCGCTGCCTGCACTTGCGATGAGGTGGGCGATCAATGCGTATCCGTAATTCGAATAAGCACGGACGGTGTCGGGCTCGAACACCTGGCCGGGCGCGGTGCGCGCCAGGAAAGCGCCAAGTGGCTCAGCGTCATCACCCTTCGGCGGCGCGCTGCCATCGTAGAATTCAAGACCCGCCTCTTCAAAGCCAGCGGAATGGGTCAAGAGCTGACGCAGCGTTACCGGATGGCGAAACGTATGCTGGCGGGCTTGGCCTCCCACCTTGTCGATCGGCACATCAAGGTCGAGGAGGCCGCGTTCCATAAGGTCGCTCGCCAAAAGCCCCGTGAAGACCTTGGTGACAGAGGCGACCCGGAACAGATCGCGTTCAGGACCGATGGGGGTCGAGCGATCGAGATCTCTAAAACCATACCCTTTCAGATGAGTGATTTCGCCGCCATCTACGATGACCGCGACGCCTCCAAGCACACCGTTGGCGTCCATAGCGGCGGAGATCTCAGCGTCAATGAAATGCCCGAATGATGGGTCATCTGTAGGCGTTGCACTCACTGTGCAGAGCGCTCCGAAAAGGTTCGCTACGAGAAATATGAAATGGGTACGGATCATAATACCTCCTCATCAGCCAGCATCTCGCAGAAGAGCGACGGATCGACATTGCCTCCGGACAACGTGATGAGAACGTTCTGATCCTTAAAAGTGTCAGGGTACGACAGGACAGCAGCGAGAGCCGCAGCACCGCCAGGTTCCAAAACGATCCGAGCATGATCAAAGCAAAGCCGCATCGCCAACCGGATCGATTGCTCTGATACGGAGAATCCATCGTTCACGAGCTCTTGCATTATCGGAAAGGTCAACTCACCGGGTGTCTCTGTCATCAACGCGTCAGAGATGCAGCGATAGGTGACATCATTCTTCACCCGGGCTTTTGCGATGAGCGATCGTCTTGTGTCGTCATATCCTTCCGGTTCGGCTGAGTAGAGCCGCGTTGCCGCCCCCATCGCCCGCAATCCGAGACCAATCCCAGAGATAAGACCGCCGCCGCCAACACACACAACTGCGCTATCGAACCGAACCCCGAGCACGGCTGCCTGACGGTAGGCTTCGATAGCCAAGGTTCCTTGTCCAGCCATCACGTCTAAATCATCAAAGGGCGGAACGATGATGCGCCCAGTGTCGCGCGCGATCTCTTGGCCAATGCCTTCGCGGCTTTCCGTGGCGCGATCATAGAGGACAACCTCCGCACCATGATCGCGCATTCGGTCGAGCTTCACCTTCGGCGCGTCGTTCGGGGCAACGACCACGACTGAGATGTTCAGCAGGCGGCCTACATAGGCAAGCGCTTGGCCGTGGTTACCAGCGGACCAGGCGACGACGCCCCGTGCGGCCCCCTCCTTCGACAGCTGCATCAACCTGTTGAATGCCCCTCGCACCTTGAAGGAGCCCGTGGGCTGCAGCGGCTCAGCCTTAAGAAAAACCGAGCACCCCGCAGCATCATCGATCACAGGGTTGTTGAGGAGCGGTGTTGGGGGAAGCCAGTTCTTGAGACGGTAGAACGCGCTCGCCACACGATCTTGGAGCACGCCCAAGCGTGCATCTGTCTCAAGAACCGCCGCCGCCATCGGTTTAGAAGGACGCGCCAAGGCGTACGCCGATGGTCCGTGGCTTGTTACGCAAAACGCCAGAGGCGTCATCTCCACCGAGTTCGATCACTTCGTTTCCGAGATTGTTGACGAAGAACGCGAAGCGATACTGATCCGTCTCAAGACCAAGTGAGAGATTCCCCACCGTATAGGAATCGAGCACCCGGAACAGTGGATCAGCCGAGTCACGGATATCGGACAGCGCGTCGCTTGCGTAGCTGATATCCGCATCGAGCACGAGATCCGCTCGCCCGCCCATAACCGGATGGCGGTATTGGGTGAATGCGTTAAAGGTTGTGTCCCGATTGACGGGGAGTTCCTGGCCGTCATTGATAACGAACCCGCCAAGCCCATCAGCAAGCGCGCTCTCAGTGAACTCAGCATTGTTCCAGGACAAGGCCCCACCCAGCGTCCAATTGTCCGTTAACAGAGCGAACGCCTCGATCTCAATCCCGTAGGACTCCGCAGCCCCAGCATTGGTGACCGGTTGGAATTGCGGGTCCCTTGTGTCGGTGAATTGCGGATCATCATAATCGATGAAATAGGCTTCGGCGTTCAGTGTTAGCGTGCCGTCGAAGAACTGAGATTTGACACCCACATCATAGGAGTTGACGGAATCGCTCCCAAACGTGCGCGGCGAAAGCTCAGCGGATACGAAGGGATTGAACCGCGCATTGACTCCGCCTGGCCTGAAACCTTGTCCAAAATTGGTGTAGAGAAGAATGTCGGGCGTGACATCGAACTCGACCCCAGCTTTGAACAGAACATCACTTTCACTATCGTCGAGAACGTCGGGTGCTACGATGACAGCCGTCAAGGTGTTGGGGTCAAGCTGACCGAGTGTTGCCTCCCCTTGAATGTCTTCGTCGAAATACCTGAGGCCGCCGGTGATACGGAATGTGTCAGTCACGCTTAGCGTCGCTTGGCCGAACACTGCGAACTGCTCGTACTCGGACTGCTCGACAGCGCTTTGCAGGAAGCCATCATAATCCACCATGAACAAGCCGGACAGAATCTGGCCAAATTCCGGCGATGACGTTTGCAGGTTCGAGGCCAGCTCTCGGTTGCGATAATACCCCCCAACAGTCAGATCGACGCGATCTGCAAGGCGCGCCGTATACCGAAGTTCTTGGGTGAACACCTCGATATCACCGTCGAACGCAACAGGCGTTCCGGTCTGGATGACCGCAGCGCCGCCCAAGAACGCATTCAGATCAATCGTCGTTTGCGTTTCATCTTGGAGGACATTCTCCGATTTATCGTAGTAGGTTGTAGCGGACGTCAGCGTCCCGGGGCCGAGGTCATACTCAATCGTGGCGTTCAGGGATGTCAGCTCCTGATCCTGACGCCCCTCGAACTGTCTGAAGCCGGCTGTGTCGCCAATTCCTGGCAATGCCGGGTGAAGGTCGAGCGAGAAAGGTTGGTTGAAGACCCGCGGCGCATCGCCAGTCTCGAAATCTTGATAAATCCCGGTAATCCGGATTGATAGTGGATCGATCGGCGTCAGGAGCAAAGATCCTCTGAGCCCCAAGCGCTCAAAGGCGTCGATATCTTCAGTACCCAGGAACTCGTTGTCGACAAAACCGCCATCATCTTCGTAAGAGGCAACAAGACGCAAGGCGGCTGTGCTCTCAACAAGAGGAATGTTAACGACCCCGTTCACGGCATAGTTTTCGCCGCCATCCTTGGTGGTCGAAATCGTCGAGTCGACACTGGCTTCATACTTAGTGAGGTTTGGCGCACGGGTGACGTAACGGATGGTACCGCCCATCGAGCTCTCCCCGTAAAGCGTGCCTTGAGGTCCCCGCAACACCTCGACCCGCTCCAGGTCGTAAAGGGCGATGTTTGGTGTGATCGGCTCCGAGATCGGCGTTTCATCAATGTACGTTGCGACCAAGGGAAATGAGTTCACACGGAAGTTCGTCGGCACCAAGCCGCGAATTGAAACGATGTTCTCACTTGCACTGATCTGATTGACCGACAGGCCTGGTACGCGGTTCGCAATGTCTGCGAGCGACGAGACCGCCGGAGCCTCAAGGGTCTCCCCACCGATCACCGTGACGGCAAGCGCCGCATCCTGAAGATTCTGCTCTCGCTTGTTCGCAGTGACGAAGATGATGTCTTCATCTGGAGCTTCTGGCGGCGCCGTTTGGGCTAGCGTGGGGGTTGAAAGCGCCGCGCCGATCGCCGCGATAGAAACCGCTCCCATTGCTTTGTGAACGAAGCGACCCTTTCGAGTTGCCTTGGCTGATAAGAGACTTTCCATCTTTCCCTCCCGATTTACAAAACCAAATTTATTTTTGGTATTTATCCATGGATTTGCGATACAATCAACCCAACGATCAATCGCCAGAGGACTAAGATGGCTGAGCGCGCACCAAAATTGGCGGAAATACAACCATCTAAAGCCAAAAACGAGTTGGCCGCAGAGTTCTCATTTGCGGCGCATCTCGATGCGTCAGCGGCGCAGCTGACCGGCCGAAAGGGCGAAAAAACGAAAGCACGACTCATCGCGAGCACCGGTCGACTGCTTGAAGATTCCGGACTGCATGGACTGACGCACAATCATGTCTGCGATGCTGCTGGGATCAACGTTTCGACATTTTATCAGTACTTCCCCAACAAGACCGAGATCGTCAGTCATGTGATCGACCTGTTCTTGCAGTTCATCATTCGGCTGAGGGTCGATCGATGGGCAGCAGGACAACAACAAGCAAAGGAGACAGACGACCCTTACGGAGTTATCTATCTCTCCAATCTGCAAGTTCTCAACGTCGCTTCGGCAAATCCCGGGCTTTATCGCTGTGTCCTTCAGATTGGCGCGGAGCGAACGGTTGTCGCCAAACGTTGGCAGCGACTCTCGGCGGAGTATGCTCTTAGAAGCGCGCGCCGGGTTCAACGCGCCGTTCCCAATCAATCGATCGAAGACCTCAATCTGAAAGCCACTCTCTTGGGCGGTATGGTCGATGATTTCTGCCGCAACTACTTTGTGTTTGAGGATGATGCGTTTCGGCAGCCCTGGATCGACAAGTTCGCAACGATGACGGACCTCGCCGTCTTCCTTACCGATATCTGGTACCAGACCATGATGAACCTAGAGCCGCCGAAAGACAAAGAACGGTGGCTCGCGGTGTTCGACTGAGCCTCATCCTCTTACCACTAACCGCTTACTGATGTTTTTGCTATGCCAATCGACTCCACTGCTATTCGCCGCTCACAGATTGATCGATCCTTCAAAGGTTATCCCGCACGCGCACCAATGGCGCTGGGCGAGATCGGTGAACAGGGTTGGCGATTGTTCGACGAACTGACCCCCTTCCCCGTCGCCGTTATCAAAAAAACTGCGCTTCAGTCCAATCGGGCATGGATGAAACGGTTCGCCGATGAGAAAGGTGTCTTCTTCGCGCCCCATGGCAAGACGACCATGGCGCCTCAGCTCTTTGAGATGCAGCTTGATGATGGTGCCTGGGCGATGACATGCGCCACCGTCGAGCAATTGATGGTGTACCGGCAATTCGGCGTCGAGCGGATCTTCTTCGCCAATCAATTGGTTGGTGCACACCATGTTCGGTATGTCGCCGAAGAAATCGAACGCGATCCCAACTTCGCGTTTTGGTGTCTCGTCGACACAGAGGAATCGGTGCGGCATTTGACGGACCATCTCCGGCAGCTAGAAACCGAAGTTCGGCTGAATGTTCTCATTGAAGTGGGGACCTATGGCGGTCGTTGCGGTATACGGACAGCTGATCAAGCGAGAGCGACGATTGCTGCTTTAGATGAAGCGCGGGACGTTCTTTGTTTGACAGGGATCGAAGCCTTTGAAGGCGCCGTTCCAGGGGACAGCGATACTGAGATCGACGCCGCCGTCCAGTCCCTCTTCGATCGTGTCGCCGACATTGCTCATCTTGCAGATGCGCGGAGAGTGTTTGAAACCGATCGGGTCATTTTAACTGCGGGCGGCACCACTCATTTCGATGTCGCGCAGGATCGTTTGAAGCAACTGGTGCTCTCGAAACCAGCTGACGTCGTGGTGAGAGCGGGCTGTTACATCACGCTCGATAATCGCTTCTTTCAAGCTGAAACCCAGCGCGCCGCTGAACGGCTTGGGCCGGGCGGGGCCACACCCGATCAACTGCAGCCTGCGTTGGAGGTGTGGTCTTACGTTCAGTCACGGCCCGAACCCGGCTTGTCAATTTTGAGTTTCGGCAAGCGCGATGTGTCCCATGATATGGGCCTGCCCGTTCCCAAGTTGCGCCTTCAACCCGGAGATACACAGCCCACCGCATTTCCCGATCAGGTCGGCGTGATCGAAGCACTCAATGATCAGCATGCATTTTTTCGCCATAGCGACAACCTCGAGCTCAACGTTGGCGACCTTGTGAGCGTCGGTATATCCCATCCGTGTACAACGTTTGATAAATGGCGCCTCCTGTATGTGGTCGACGACGACTATCAAGTCTGCGACGCGATCAGAACCTACTTCTAGGAAGCACTGTTCATTCTCTTTTCGCTGTGGCTCATAATGGCTCGACCGAGGCGATGAAGAAGCGTGTTCTGAAAACGCAAGCCACCTCACGCGATGGCCCGGATTTGTGGGGAGTTGGACGATTGTTTCACTCTGGCCGCGGGGCCCGTGGCGGAATGCGCAAGTGGGTGGGGAAAACGCCCCTTCGTGAGGGACAGCAACGGTATTGAAGCTGACACGAGCCACTGTTTCTTTAGGCTTTTACGACTTGCACTACCAGCTGACCGTACTTCTAACGGTGTCGGCTCGGTTTCAATGACGTCGGACGGCCGATACCGTCAGAAATACCGTCAAATCCGTTTGTGCCGCAGTTCTTGGGAAGAAAAAATCCAGTGAAATCAGTGTCGTTTTTGCCGTGACCTCGTTGATCTTATTGACCTTTACTCCCACTCGATCGTGCCCGGAGGTTTGGATGTGATGTCGTAGACCACCCGGCCGATGCCTTCGCAGTTGTTGATGATCTTGGTGGAGACACGGCTGAGGAAATCGTGGGTGAACGGATAGGTATCCGCGGTCATACCATCCGTGGACGTCACAGCACGTAAGGCCAACACCTGGTCGTAGGTTCGCGCATCACCCATGACGCCGACGGTGCGAACAGGGAGCAAGACGGAGAACGCCTGCCAGATCTCGTTATAGAGCCCCTCCTCGCGGATGGCTTCAAGGTAGATATTGTCCGCTTTGCGCAGAAGGTCCGCCGCTTCTTTGGTGATCTCTCCAGGTAAGCGGATCGCCAGGCCAGGACCGGGGAAAGGGTGCCTACTGACAAATGCATCGGGAAGACCCAGCTCCCGGCCCAAAGCGCGCACCTCGTCTTTGAACAACTCCCGTAGAGGTTCGACGAGATCAAGGCCCATTCGCTCCGGTAGACCGCCAACGTTGTGGTGCGATTTGATGGTCACCGAAGGCCCGCCGGTGGCTGACACGCTTTCGATCACATCCGGGTAGAGCGTTCCTTGGGCCAAGAACCGCGCGCCCTCGACCTTCTTCGCCTCCGCCTCAAAGATCTCGACAAAAACACGGCCGATGATCTTCCGCTTGGTCTCTGGGTCAGAGACACCGCTCAGCTCACCGAGGAATTGGTCTTCCGCCTGGATATGGACCAGCGGAATGTTGTAGCTGCCGCGAAATAGGTCGACGACCTCGCGCCCCTCGTTCAGGCGCATAAGGCCCGTATCCACGAACACACATGTCAGTTGATCACCAATTGCCTCGTGGATCAGGACCGCGGCCACCGCGCTATCGACGCCGCCGGATAGACCACAGATCACTTTCGCATCACCGACCTGATCACGGATCTTGGCAATCATCTCCTCACGGAACGCTGCCATGGTCCAATCGCCAGAGAGGCCGCAAATGTTCCGTGTAAAGTTCGACAGCAACCGTGCACCATCCAGGGTATGGACCACCTCTGGATGGAATTGGACGCCGTAGAACTGACGCTCTTCATCGGCGATGGCCGCAAACGGAGCATTTTCGCTGACGCCGATGGTTTGAAAACCGCCCGGTAAGCTCACCACACGGTCGCCATGGCTCATCCACACTTGATACCGGCCACCCTCGCCCCAGCAGTTTGAGAACAACGGCCCTTCGGACTTCACCTGGATTTCCGCACGACCAAACTCACGCTCGCCCGAGACCTCAACCTCTCCGCCAAGCTCTGCCACCATCACCTGCTGCCCATAGCAGATGCCAAGCACCGGCACGCCGTGATCGAGAAGAGCGCCAACGCTTGGCCGATCCTCGCTGGTCACGCTGTTCGGCCCGCCAGACAGAATAATGCCTTTCGGGGCGAAGGAGGATAAAAGCTCCGTATCCGCCTTGGTGTAGGGATGGATCTCGCAGTAGATGCCGTCTTCGCGCAGCCGCCGAGCGATGAGCTGCGTCACCTGGCTGCCGAAATCGACGATAAGGATGCGTTCGTGGTGGGGGGTGGTGAGGTTCTGGTCCATGGCAGCGCTTAACGGTGTGCGCCGCAGGGATCAATCGGGCTCGCCGCGTTGACACCCGGGTAAGCCTGCCGGGTTACAGTGCCGGTGCTATGAGCCGGATTGCTGCCCTCCTCCTTCTTGTCTCGACCTCCGCCTGCACGTTCAGCAGCCAGGCGGTGGAACCGACCGCTGATCCTGCGCTGGCCGTCTTCCACGGTCGCGCGATGGTCACCCATTCGGGACCGCGCTCAGGCAGTGATCTTCGGGTCTCCTGCGGCTCCGGCATCGAACGGCGCGGCGAGTACTTCGCTATCGACAATGGTTATCCGGCACCATTCGCGGCCGCGATCGCTGGTGATTTCAAGCCCCAAGCGATGCAGGTCATCGTCTTTGGCGGCACGATCGCGGACACGAGCCCCGGCGCCTGGGTCCGCAGCGACCTGATCGGCGGACGCCACGCCGAGGTTGCAACCCTGGTCCTCGAGAACGAGGAGACAGAGCCGGTCCTCGGCTTCAGCGTGATTCCGATGGACCTGATGACCGGCGCTCCTACCGTGACGATCGAAGCGGCGGCGGTGGACGCCGAGGGCCACGAGCTGCGCACCGGTTACCCCCGGGTGGGCACGGCCACGGCGCTTTGCAGCCTGTCCTAAGGCCTAGCGCAGCACACCGATTTTGTTCTGTCGCCTGGCGTAGAGCCAGAGGAACGTCACCTGCGAAGCCACGAACAGGTACATGATCACGCCCGCTCCGCCGGTGATCTCGAACCATCCCAGCGACGCATCGTGGAACATGCCGATCAGCAGCATCACCAGGCCAAAAAACATCAGGGGCGCCGACGCACTGCGCTTCAACAGCATCAGCACCGAGGCGATCACCGCTGAGCTGACCCCCAACACCCAAATGCCGGAACGCCAGGCTGGCAGCGCGTCCACATGGGCCAGCTGCTCGGCGGTAAAGCCCTCGCGGAACACTTCATTGGCAGTAAAGTAGAGCACCATCTGCGCGAAGCCGCCCAGGTTCAGGAGAAACCCCAGGACACCGACAATCCAAAAAAGCACGCTCGGTTTCATTGTCTTTCCTTCCCCTCACGTTGGCCTAGCTTAAGCCGCGTCAGGCCGTCGCACCAGGCCCCTCACCGCGGTGTGAAACCGAGCCTTCCCTCGCACCCCGGCTCGTGGCAGGGGCTCGTCTTTAACCATTTGAGGAGCGCGTCCCTTGAAAACCCTGTTTTCCGAAAAGGCCATCGCCGCGCGGGTCGAAGCGATCGCGCATCAAGTGATCGAGGACCTTGGGACTGATTTCGTGCTGGTGCCGATCCTCACCGGCGGCTTCGTCTTTGGCGCCGACCTCGCCCGGGCGCTGCATGATGCGGGCGCGGACCCTGAGATCGATTTCGTGCAGCTCGCCTCTTACGGCAAAGAACGCGTGAGCTCCGGCATTGTCCGTGTCGTGAAGGATTTCACTTCCCCGATTGAGGGCAAGACGGTCCTCCTGGTGGACGACATCCTCGATTCCGGCCGCAGCCTGGCCCACGCTGTCACCATGCTCGAGGAGCGCAAAGCCAAGGATTGGCGCATCGCTGTCGCGGTTCGGAAAGACAAACCGCGCGCGATCCCGGTCGAGGCGGACTATGCCGCGTTCGAGGCGGACGCCGATGCCTATCTCGTCGGCTACGGTATGGATGATGCGGGCCGGAAACGGACTTTGCCGATGATTGGCGCGCTTTAGGACGCGATCTGATCTTCCCCATTCAAGGGCCCTTAAGCCTTAGGTTGTATGTTATAACACATCACACCTAAGGAAGGACCCTGACGCCATGGGATCACTGCTCAGCTCTGCCGCCGCTCTTCTTCTCTCCACCGCCGCTGCCGGCGATGATTGCGACGCACACGCCATTCATATCGACGAGGTTCTCGGCGCCGACACCGCGCTCAAAGCCTACGACATCCTCCACGATCACACCGCAGACCCTGCGCACCTGATCGATGATCTGAAGGCGAAGCATCCTTCAGTCGAGCACGAGCTTGAAGACTACGTCAAAGCTGGCTGCTCACGCGACCTCCTCGTCGCCCACGCCCACGACTAAGGCCTTCGGCCTACTGATGTTTAGCCCTGCTCACCCCCCGTGAGCGGGGCTTTTCTCGTTTTGGAACTCGGCAAGCTCCTCATCGGTGAAGCCGCGCTCTTTCAGACGGCGGAGGAGTTCGTCTTTGCCCAAGGTGCGCGCGTGGTGGAGCAGCATCGCCTCCACCTTGGCCTTGAGCTGCGCCCGGGTGAGTGGCGGGTTTTTGAGCCGCGCAGCGCGTTCTTTCTCACAAGGCGTGTTCCGGTGCTTTCTGGGCATGGTCGCTCCCTTTTCCCTCATCGCTGCTCTCCATGGCGAAACGTGAGCGAAGACCGTGGAGCCCATCACCCAAGAGCTGGGCACCACGGTCGTTGCCGTGGTGAGCGCCTGTGACGGCCATAGCGAGATAACCCCTCAGCGTACCGAGGAGTGCAAAGATGCGGGGAGCGCGTGCGGCCCGACCGTGGGCGTTCATGTGTTCTCTTCGGGCGGGCCCTCGGTCTGAAGGTTGCCAAACCAAGGCTGCACGCGCGGTCGGTCATCGACGATCCGGACACGGCCAAACTGATAGCTCACGCACCCGGCTGCCATTGCGAACAGCAACAACCAACCTCAGCAGGCGATGGGCAATGGATCCAACCGCCCTGCTCCTACTTTGTGAGAAGAGTAGCGCGGATTAGACGTAGGGGGATAAAGGACACGCAAGCGCTCTCCACGGCGAAGCGTGAGCGAAGACCGTGGAGCCCATCACCCTGACGCCACGTGGTTCAGAATGAACGAGATGGGTGCCACGGTCTACGCCGTGGCAAGCGCCTTGGTGAGAGATCGCTCCCCGTCATCCCGGAAAGCGCACCAGCGCTTGTCCGGGATCCATGGGATACCTCGCTCACAAGCGTTGTTGCTTCGCAACGGTGAAATGTTATGTCGGGGACACGAGTATCTGTTTTTTCTAATCAATTCGGCTCTGGAGACTAGTGAGATGCCTGCGACAAAGCAGTGGACGAGAGTATTGACGATATCCGCAGCCTTCTTCACTTCCGTTCAATGCGCCTGGGCAGTACCAGGATACCGAGGGTTCCTTTTTGATGGCCGAGATGTGCAGGCCATGGGCCCATATAATGTTGCGCATAATGATGTTCAGTGTGCTGCTTATATTGGCATTCCCTCAACCCCTAATCATTCGAACATGAACGAGACCGCCCTTCTTCAAGAGCGAGTGGCGGTAGCGGAAGAGTTTTTCGAGGTTGTTTTCGAAACGTGCGCCAATATTCAATCTGATGTAGCTGAGCAAACAAGAGTTCTCGTTGGCTGGGAGTATATATCAATGGGAGGCATCTCTCAGTTTGCTGGTGACAATGATCCTGCAGTACTTAATTGGTTCTGGCGAGAGCTCCTTTCCTCTTTCGAAGATGACTATTCGACATCTACTGTTGTTGAGTTTACCTGCACCCCCGACGCACGTTGTCGCCGCGCAAGCCAGGCAGACGTTCCCGTTGGTCCCTCGAGCTATAGGCTCTCCGGGCCCAACCAATCGATAGAACTCGAACCAGGGCTATCGGTCGAACTGATCGGTCAAGCATACCAAACAGTAAAGAGGAAGAAGCAGCAGCACTTCACCTACATCACTGACGTGCCGGTAGAAGACACCGCTCGCATCGACGAGCTATCGAGTCTGCTGGTCGAGCAGTTGTTGGGCTCGGAGTTCCGCCGACGATCATATAGGAGTGTGACGGTGTACGCACTTAACCAACGCCCTAATGATCGGTTTCACTTTCCTTCCCATCATCAGACAAGACTTTTTCCAGAACGGCGTTAGGCGGTCGATTGAGGGCCTATCGACTCGGAAAAACCTGCGGATATCCGAGGAGGTCAGGGCTGGACCGAACGACCGTTGCTCCGTTCTCGTCTGTACTGAACTCAGAACAGTTGACCCTGGCCCATGCCTTGCCGTCGTGAGCAACCTCGCACGTCCAAATCGATCCGTCAGGTCGACCGGTCAAACCCCTAACATTTGCACGCCGTTCAGGATAGCTGAGATAAACTTGCTCGACGAAGGTGCCTTTTTTGATCTTGTTGCCAGAGGGGCAGCTAAAACTACGGACCGGTATACCACTTAACGTTTGATCAACGTCGTTACTCAAAGTGTCCAGACCACGTTCCAAATCAACACGACGCTCAACATTTTGATATGTTTCAGCAATCACCAAATCAGTGATGGCACATGCGTCGGCTTGAACTTCGGGCGGATACCCAAACGACGCGCAGCCAATCATACAAAATGGCGGGACTGCAGAAATAATTCGTACCAAGATGGACTGGATCATCAGTTAGGTCTACCTCCAAACAACTCAGAGACTAACGCACCCGTTCCTTCTCGTCTTCGGCGTCTTTGTCCGCCGCTTCGACCCTGGCGGGGTCTTCGGGGATGAATTCGAAGGCGAGTTTTTCGTCATCACCCAGCGTGACCCGGACGACGCCGCCGAAGCGTAAGGAGCCGAAGAGGATTTCGTCCGCGATCGGTTTTTTGATGTGCTCTTGGATCGTGCGGCTGAGCGGCCGTGCGCCCATTTCCTCGTCAAAGCCGCGGGTGGAGAGCCAGCGGGTGGCCTCGTCCGTGAGCTCGAACGTGACGTTGCGGTCAGCGAGCTGGGCCTCCAGCTGCAGGACGAACTTGGCGACGATGCGGTCGATGATCGGCTTACTGAGGCCAGCGAACTGGATCACCGCGTCGAGACGGTTCCGGAACTCTGGCGTGAAGAGCTTGTTGATCGCCGTCTCTTGCTCCGACTGCGCCCGGCCGCGGCCAAAGCCGATCTCCATCCGGTTGGCATCCGCCGCACCCGCATTGGTCGTCATGATGAGGATGATGTTCCGGAAATCGATCTTCTTGCCGTGGCTGTCGGTGAGGGAGCCATTGTCCATCACCTGGAGCAGGATATTGAAAATCTCCGGGTGCGCCTTTTCGATCTCGTCAAGCAGGACCACCGCGTGGGGGTTCTGGTCGACCTGATCGGTCAAAAGACCGCCGCCCTGGTCAAAGCCGACATAGCCAGGAGGCGCACCGATCAGACGACTGACAGTATGACGCTCCATATATTCGGACATGTCAAAGCGCAGGAGCTCGACCCCCATCATCGAGGCGAGCTGTTTCGCAACCTCGGTCTTACCGACGCCGGTGGGGCCAGCGAAGAGGTAGTTGCCGATGGGCTTCTCCGGCTCCCGCAGGCCAGCGCGGCTGAGTTTGATTGCCGCGGCGAGTTGGTCGATCGCCTCGTCCTGGCCGAAGACCACGCGCTTGATATCTGCATCGAGATTTTTGAGCCGCTCGGTGTCGGATTTCGACACCGATTTCGGCGGGATGCGGGCCATCACGGCCACGATCTCTTCGACCTGGTGGGTGCCGATCTCTTTCACCCGATCCTCTTCTTTGAAGAGCATCTGGCGCGCACCCGCCTCGTCGATCACGTCGATCGCCTTATCGGGCAGTTTGCGGTCGGTCATGTATTTCGCCGACAGCTCGACAGCGGTTTTGATCGCTTCGTCCGTGTAGGTGAGATTGTGATGCTTCTCAAACGCAGGGCGAAGGCCGCGGAGGATCTCGATCGTATCCGGCACAGAAGGTTCGTGCACGTCGATCTTCTGAAACCGGCGGGAGAGCGCGCGGTCCTTCTCGAAATGCTGCTTGTACTCTTTGAAGGTCGTGGAACCCATGCATTTGAGCGTGCCCTGCTGCAGCGCGGGCTTCAGTAGGTTCGACGCATCCATCGCGCCGCCGGAGGTCGCACCGGCGCCGATGATGGTGTGGATCTCATCAATGAAGAGGATCGCGTGGTGGTGGTTCTCACACTCTTTGATGACCGCCTTGAGGCGCTCTTCAAAGTCGCCGCGGTAACGGGTGCCGGCCAGGAGCGCGCCCATGTCGAGGGAGAAGATCGTCGCCTCAGCCAGGACCTCGGGCACCTCCTCATCGACGATCTGACGCGCGAGGCCTTCTGCAATGGCGGTTTTGCCGACGCCGGGGTCACCGACGAAGAGCGGGTTGTTTTTGCGCCGTCTGCAGAGGATTTGGATCGCGCGCTCGACCTCTTTGAGGCGGCCGATGAGCGGATCGACATTCCCTTTGCGCGCCTTGTCATTGAGGTTGACGCAGTAAGCCTCCAGCGCCTCGGGGCCTTGTTTGGTTTGGGTCTCTTCCTCCTCGTCCGCGCCGCGGGGAGTCTTGGGCTGGCTCTGGCCGTTTTTGGCGAGGCCGTGGGAGATGTAGTTGACCGCGTCGTAGCGCGTCATGCCCTGGCTTTGCAGGAAGTACGCGGCGTGGCTCTCACGCTCAGCAAAGATCGCGACGATGATGTTGGCGCCGGTCACTTCTGCGCGGCCGGAGGTCTCCACGTGGATGAGCGCGCGCTGCACGACACGGTGGAAGCTGGTCGTGGGTTTCGCCTCATCGATGTCCTCGACCACGAGATTGGCGAGGTCGTCTTCTATATACTCCGTCAGAGCTTCCCGGAGATCGCCGAGATCCACCGCGCACGCAGCAAGTAGCGCCTTGGCATCAGCATCATCCAGGAGCGCGTAAAGAAGGTGCTCCAGCGTCGCCAATTCCTGACGTCGCTCGGTCGCCATGGCGATCGCCTGGTGGATCGCGCGCTCAAGTCCTGATGCAAAACTCGCCATCGGCTATTCCTTTTCCATCGTGCACTGAAGAGGGTGCTCATTGCGCCGCGCAAGTTCAAGGACCTGCGCCACTTTCGTTTCGGCCACCTCAAAGGTGTAGACCCCGCACACGCCCACGCCGTTCTGGTGGACGTGCAGCATGATGCGGGTCGCGTCCTCGCGACCTTTGTTGAAGACAGCCTCGAGCAGCCACACCACGAACTCCTGCGGGGTGTAGTCGTCGTTCAGAAGCAGGACCTTGTAGAGGGACGGCCGTTTGGTCTTCGGTGCCGTCTTGGTGATGGTGCCGGTTCCGTAGCCGCTATCGTCGTCGCGCTCTTCGCTCATTCTGGTCGGTCTGGTCTCGTCTGCTCGCGGGCCTAGTAAATGGCTCTTCTGCCCGCTTCCGCAACCCTGGGTGCGCGATAGGGAAAAAACGTCTCAAGCGTCCGCGTGTTCAAAGGCTTGTAGAAAGGCCGTTTTGAGTTTCGCCAGCGTGAAAGGCTTGGCGATGACAATGAAATCGTCGGCCGCTTCGCGGGTGAGATGGGAGTACCCACTGGCAAGGACCACCGGCGTCCCTGCCCGCTTGAGTTCGCCTGCGAGCGACAAGCTGCTCTCGCCCTGAAGATCGACATCGACAAGCGCCGCATCAAACGAGGGGCCATTCACGGCCCGCTCCGCGTCGGCGAGCGTCGCCTCTCGCTCAATCTCTGAGGCGCCCAGCGACCGAAGGAGATCCTCAGCCAACATCGCGATGATGGGCTCATCCTCGAGCAGCAAGATCCGCTTCGAAGCAAGGGGCATAGAGGTTCGCAGGCGCTCCAATCGATCAACAAGCGGCGTGACCTATCGGCAGTCGTGCCGCGAAGAAAGTCCGGCAAAGCCCCTACCCACCTCGGGACTCGCCCCAAGCACACCAGCCCAAAAGAAAGCCCCGCTGGCAGAACCAGCGGGGCCTCTTTATTCGGTTATGCGTGAGCGCTTAGCGCTGCTGCATCAGCTCCACGAGGGCGCTGTAACGCTTCGAAAGCGGCTGAGCAGCGTCCTTGGCAGTCGCGATCATCATGTCGCTGACTTTGTTCACCTGGCTGATTTGGGCTTCCATGGTCGAACGGAAGAGCTCGCTTTGAGCTTCAAAGAACTCTTGTGGGGTCTTCGCTTTGGTCAGGCCTTGGACACGCTCTTGGCTGGCTTCGAGCTGCGTCTTGGCGAAGTCTGCGCTCTCTTGAGCGAGCTTCTCGTAGCCTTTGGCCACGACAGAAGCAGCCTGCATGACAGCTTCGGTGTTCTCTTGAGCGAAAGTGCCCATCTGGCTCATGCCTTTGGTCATACGCTCAACACCTTCGTTGATGGTGGTTTGGGCCGTGTTGGCTGCGGTGAAGACCGACTCGGTGGCGGCTTCTTCAGTGGCTTTCGTTTTGCGCGTTGCGCTCATGGGTTGTCTCCGGTGTCGTCTGTTTGTTGTTCTCCCTCAGACCCGCAAACGTCGGAGCCTAAGGCGCGCCAGTTGATGGACCCCCTCCACCACTATTGCTGCGCTGCAACATAGTGATTCGATGAGGGGTGTCAAGAGGTTTACTGCAGTGCACAAACTCGCTCAGCGTGTGGGCGAGAGCCGTCACCACCCTAAGTTCATGCGGTGGTTTGGCAACTTTTTGGTTAACGGTTTGGAGAGGTTGCGAGGGCTAACGTCAAGTCTTCAGGTGTCGTGCTTGCAACGTGCGGAACGGGGCTTGCTAGACTAGCTTTTCAATGACTTCGCGACGGTGGATGGGCAATGCGGTCAGCGTGGGTAACTGTTTTGATGGTGATCGTATCGGCAGCCAGCACGGCTTTCGGGACGGCTTCCGCTAACCCTAAATACGCAGCTTTTGTGATGCATGAGGGCACGGGCGACGTGCTTTTCTCACGCTATGCCGACTCTCGCCGGTATCCCGCGTCGCTGACAAAGATGATGACGCTCTATGTCTTGTTCGAAGACATCGAAGCGGGCCGGACCTCCCTCGATGACAAGATCAAGGTATCCAGCCGCGCGGCGAGACAGCCAGCGTCAAAGCTCGGCATCCGCTCTGGCAGCACCATTAAAGTCGAGACAGCCATCGAAGCGCTGGTCATCAAATCAGCCAACGATGTGGCAACGGCGGTGGCCGAGCACGTCTCGGGCACCGAAGTGGCGTTTGCTCGCCGGATGACTCGCACAGCGCGCGACCTTGGCATGCGCTCGACCACCTTCCGGAATGCATCCGGCCTTCCGAACTCTCGCCAAGTGACAACGGCGCGGGACATGGCCCGGCTTGCGCAGCGTCTTCGGCAAGATTTTCCTCAGTACCAGGATTTCTTCACCCAGCAGAGCTTCCGCTGGAACGGCCGGACCTACCGGACCCACAACAAGCTTCTCAACAACTATTCGGGCTCAACGGGCCTCAAGACAGGCTACACCCGGGCGTCGGGCTATAACCTGGCGACCACAGCAGAGCGGGATGGTCATCCCCTCGTCGGCGTGGTCCTGGGCGGTCGTTCAGGCGCGACGCGGGACCGCCACATGCGGGATATCTTGACCCGCGCCTATCGCGCGATTGAACAGCGCCCCTCGCGGATCAAAGTGGCATGGACCCGGCCTCCGGTACCGAAAGGCAAGCCAGGCGGCCGCGCACCTGTGGTTCTTGCCCGCGCCGATAGCGCACTTCCGTCGAACGATGTGTCCACCGCAGATCTCAACTATCAGGTGCTCGCGCAGAGCGTCGCCGCTCTCGAAGTCGGCTCGCTGATCGGCGAAGGCGATACGGATCAGCCGGATCCGCGGGACTGGGCTGTCCAGGTCGGTGCTTACCGGCGTCAGGACCAGGCCATGGCGCGACTTGGCGATCTCCAGCCCGACTTTGCGGAGTGGATCCCCGGCGCCGAACGGATGATTGTGCCGAACACCAGCCGCGGTCGCACGCTCTACCGGGCCCGGTTCACCGGTCTTACGGCTGAAGAGGCCGATGACGCCTGCTTCAAACTTCGCCGCGCTGGCGAGGATTGCCTCGCGCTACCGCCCGGCCGCTAACCAGCCCGTTCGGATTGCCAACGGCTGACCCCGCCTTTATCGTTTATCGCGAAGGGTTCGGGGATAGAGACCGTGCAACAACGACAATTGCCGCTTTGGCGCATCTGGGCGATGCGGGCGCTCTTTTTCATCACCTTCTTAGGTCTCGCGCCGGCGATGTGGTCCTACATGCTGTCGCCAGGTGAGCTGATTGATGGCGAAGTGGGGGTGGGCGATGCGTATCTCACCGCCCTCTCCACGTTAGCGCTTCTCGGGGTTCGCTTTCCGCAGACGATGCTGCCTCTGCTTCTGCTGCAGTTTCTCTATAAGCTTTTGTGGGTGGGTTTTGTCGGCTGGCCGCTGGCGCAGGCCGGCCAGATCGTCCCGATGGAGGATGACCTCTTCATGGCGATGGCGATCGGCGTCGGGCTCGACCTGGTGATCATCCCCTGGCCGTTCGTCTTCACCCGGTTCATCCGCAGCGCGTTTGACCTCAAAGGTGGCGGAGTCTGATCACCCCTCGCCGATGGCGCTGAGATAGAGCTCAAGGAGCGCCTCTTGCTCCTGCCGATCAGCATGGTCCATTTTCCGAAGGCGGACGATTTGGCGCATGACCTTGGTGTCGTAGCCCTCGCCCTTCGCCTCGGCAAAGACCTCCTTGATGTCGTCCATCACGGCCTTTTTGTCCTCTTCGAGGCGTTCAACCCGTTCGATGAAGAGCTTGAGGCGTTCGCCTGCCACTGTGCTCGTGCCGCTGGGCTCAAAACTTGCGCTACCGTCCGCCATTGCTCGTCTCTCCGTCGGGTGCTGAGCGGGCAGACTTCAGGAGCAAAGCGCCCATCGGCAAGCAGCTCTTTTCCCCAAGAACACAAGCGTGCGGAAAAGCGCCAAAGAAGCGGATTTCGCCTCTTGCATCCGCGCGCGCCGATGGGCATACACCGCCGCTCAGCACCGGTAGCTCAGCTGGATAGAGCACGTGACTACGAATCACGGGGTCGGGAGTTCGAATCTTCCCCGGTGCGCCACTTCCCTCACATGATCGAACATACTGGCGATACTGGTCGGTCAGAGCGTGTTCGTTGAGGCGTGGTCAAGCTCTGCGTAGATTTTGCGTGCGCGTTCGAGAAGAGCATCACTGATCTCACCGTCTCGATCCGACTGGCGCGGTGACAGGCGGAAATCAGGTTTCGCGCCCGTCGGTACATCGATACGCCTAGCGATCGAGTCCCAATAGTCACTCCCCTCAGCGCATAGGCGCTCATAGCTGACGAATTGCGGCGGCGCGGTGAGCTGCTGCGACTGCTCAAGCAGGTATTCGTACACGGTGACCCACTGGTGAAGCCAGTAATCGAGCGTCTGCGGATCATCCTTTGGGATGTGACCGTTCAACGCGAAAGCTTTGTGGCGTGGGCCAAACTCGTAGTGGCCGAGATAGGTCATGTAGCGCGGGGTGAAGTCATCGGTGTCTTCCGTAAACCGAAGATGCTGGTTGAGCAGCGACGATGCCTGCGCAACAGGGTCACGGAACGGAATCAAGACGGTCGCGTTCGGAAAGGCTTGGCCGAGGCTTGGAAGGCGCAAAATGTTGTTGTTGTTCTTCGCCAGATACCTTTTGCCCGGCGCGTCTTTGATCGCGTGCCCCACGAAGGACCGGTACTTATCGACAATGTCCGCATCCGGCTGATAGGGTACCAAGCGGTCGATCTTTACGTATTGCTGTTTGGAAAAGGCGAGCCAGAACGGCTCCTCCAGCGCTTCAGGGCTATCAAAATCGACCAGAATGCTGTCGCCATGGGCGCGTTCTTTTGCGTCCATCTCCTTCTTTTGGTTTTTGTTCAGTCTACGCCAGAGGTTAGGAGCGAGGACGAAAGGCATATCGCGATAGGTGAGCGACGTGAACGCGCCGCTTTGATAGATCGCGCGCATGAGACTGGTGGTCCCAGCCCTGGCGAGACCAGAAACAAAAACCGGCGCATGCTCCCGCATGCTTTCCGCGTCCACCTTGGCCATCCGACGCTCGATGCCAAAGAGATATTGGCCGCGGGTCTGATCAGCCAGGATCACGTCGTGCAGCAATTGTTCGGTCGGCGAATAATCTGAGTTCTTGGGTTTCGCGGCAGCTGGCGCGCCTAACCTCGAGCGCACCACCGCGTAAGCAACTCCGCCTAGGGTCAACCCAAGAAGCACGGGCCAGGTCATCAAGCCTTCGCCAATCCCCGGCGTCAACCCAAGCTCATCTGCGACGATCAAGCCGATGAAAGGTGAGAATGCAGCGATGGTCCAAAACATAACGCTCAGCGAAGCGAAAATGATCTTGCCAGCGTAGTGGGGGACCACCAGCTCTTTCCAATGATCCGATATCGCATCATTGGTGATCAGTGACATCACGCGCGTCACGAGCGCCCGGATGCGCGAAGAGGTGCGAAACAGGGGTAGGCGGATCAAAAGCTCGGCCGTGACGACCAAGCACAACCCATAAACCGCATAATGAGTGATCATCACCCAGCGTTGGTCGTGCCAGGCGAGACCGCCGCGTCGTCGGTTTCCGCACCGCTCATCGTCTGGGTCTGAGCCTCGGCTTCAGCAACAGCCTTGGCTTTTCTCTTTTTCATGGCGCGCTTGAGCGGGTAGTGGATCACCGCAAAAAGAGCGAGGCCAAACCCAAAGAGAACGCCTAGCACGGTCACCACAACGGCGACGCCAAGGCCGGGACCAACATAAGCGTGAGCAGGTGTGAGTATCCCTGCAAGCGCCGTCGCCCAAAGGCCCACGGTCACAATCGCCCCTATTCTACCCATGTTGTCACCTCGATGATGCAGATCCGTCGGGCGCCAAGATCGCTAGCGTCCACCACCGGGATAACTAATGAACGAAGTGCTCGCAACCGTTCGTCGGTTTAACCCTAAGACCAAACAGGTGCGTCTCAGGCCGCGCGAGGACGACTACCGACCACTTTCGCAGCGAAACGCGCCCTCTTCGAAATAGCCTTCCGGGAACCCCGCCAACTCAGAGACCACAAGCCCTCTCGTGGGTGAGACTGAGTCACGGTTATAGAGCTGAAACACCGTCTCACCACCAGCTCCTATCTCAAAGGCACGGCCTTGTTGCGGACTGGTGATCCGAGAAAAACCGCTTGGCAGCGTCTCGTGCTTGCCGCGGATCCGGCTGTAGAATGCGGGATCCTCATAAACAATATCGGTCTCGTAGGTGACAGGGTCGATACTGATGATCTGGCTGAGATCCCGGTTCATACGGTTGTTGTAGACATAGATCTTGCCATCCGCTGCCCAGTCGGGATCGTGCTGCCGGATGCTCCTACCCACTGACCACCATTTGATCTTCGCGGTTTGGGGATCAACGACGTATACAAGGTTATTTGTTCGTGCACTGACAAGAAGATCGCCGATCGCGAACGCTGGGAACGCACCAACCAGGGACGCGGGCAAGGGTTCAAGATCGTTGTGGTGGAAAGGGTCATGGAGCCAATCGCCGGGAATGCTTCCCGGATTCGACGACACCTCATTGGCGTGCACTTGCCGGATCTCAAGGATATCAATTTCGGGATTGGCCGCGATGATGTCGTCCGTGGAGATCGATCGGACAATGTCTCCCGTGGCCACATCGATCTCAACAAAGTGGTCGAGGGTCAGACTGTCTGCTCTTAGCGACCATACGGTATGACCGCCGACACCCATACTGACCGAGTGATTGTAGCTTCCATCCAAAGACCACAGCACTGTTCCGCATGCCGACTGCTTCTCGATAGAAGATCCGCCATCTGACGTATACACCAACGAACCGTCGCTGAGCAGCACGGCCCCATGCGGAAACACAGGGCGGTCGAGCGCCTCGTTCCGGGTCGCGCCGCCCGGGCCAAGAAACCAAAGGTTCTGGATCGCGTTGTCAGGATCCAAAAGCAGCGCTGCGTTCAGTCGCTTCCCGCCGATTGAGAACTTACCGATCACGAGGCGCCAAGCTTGGGGGGCACCCGGCGCCGCCCGAAGATAGAGGCCCGCAAGTTCGAAGTCCGAAGCGTTGCTGGGCGCGGTGTAGCCGGTGAGATCCACCGGCGGCACATCGATCGTGAGGTCCTGGGACAGAGGCACCGAGACCTCAGTGAAGACGTCTTCGACCATGGCGGGAAACGACGCGATCTGGAAGGCCGCATCGGATATCGGCCCGAGCCGCCCAGCGCCGATCGCCTTGTCGCGCACAGCGGCGCCGAAAACGACAACCGCGGGAATGGCAAGCAAGAGACCGGTGAGGACGGCCCACATAGGGACTTGCCGATCAAGGAACTCAACGTAGCGCTCGAGAGCCCGCTCAAGTGAATCTTTGATGCCCAAAGCCAACACCCCGCTCATGTTTCGGCAACCAACGCGCAGTCACCCGAGTTACATCGAAGCGACAAGAACCAGGTTTAAACGGGTTCCCCGCTCTCGCCACTCATTTTTCGGGAAGATTGGCGTCTAACAATCGTCACATCGATCCAGCACTACGTCCCGGCCATCAGCTAACTCCTCACTGTACCGATTGATGTGGTGTCAGCCAGTCAACAAGCAGGGGAATCCGTCCTCATCCAGGAGGAGCAGCGGGCTAAGGTGGGCGAGCGCCTGTAAGGCCGCTATGGCTTGCCTGCCAGATCCGGCATCACGCTGAACTGATAAACAGTACGGCTCCGAAAAACCTCGCCGGGTTCAAGCGCCGTGGACGGAAAACTCGGGTGGTGCGGACTATCTGGGAAGTGCTGCGTCTCAAGACAAAGCCCAGAGCGTCGCGGATGCGGTCCGCTCAACCAATTGCCCGTGTAGAGCTGTAGGCCCGGCTCATCGGTGGTGACCGTCAACTCCCGCCCGCTCGCTTGGTGCCGGAGCCGGGCGCAAAGCTGGTCTCCCGAATTGAGCACAAAGCAATGGTCATAGCCGTGGCCACTCACAAGCAGAGGGTCGGGATCATCGATCGCCTCTCCCACGCGGCGAAACCGCCGAAAATCAAAAGGTGTTCCCTCGACTGATTTCATCTCACCGCTAGGAATGAGGTCCTGATCCGTACACAGCACCTGATCCGCGTTGATGAGAAGTTCGTGATCGAGGACGCTGCCGTGGCTACCCGACAAGTTGAAATAACTATGCTGGGTGACGTTGACAATGGTCGAACGATCCGTGGTCGCCGTGACATCCATCACAACAGCATTGCCCTCGGTCAGGGTGTAAACGACGGCGGTTTGGAGCTCGCCCGGATAGTTCTCTTCGCCATCAGGACTCGTCCGTTTCAGGACAATCTGAGCGCCCTGATCTGAGGTGGCAAGCTCCGCTGCCCACAGGTGCTTATGAAAACCCATGGCCCCTCCATGAAGGTGATGCGGGCCTTTGTTCTTCGCTAACTGATAGTCGCGCCCGCCGATCCTCACATGACCGTCCGCGATGCGGTTGGCGAAGCGGCCGACAAAGGCGCCCATCACCGCGGTGTCATGTTCATAGGCAGCGAGCGTGTCGTAGCCGAGCACCACGTTTGCCAGCGCGCCATCTCGATCCGGCATGCAAAGCGCTGTGATGATGCAGCCATAGTTCGTCACACTGAGACTCGCGCCCGCGCTGTTGGTCAAGGTGAAGAGCTGCGCCTCTCGCCTGTCGCGCAAATGACCAAAACTCTGCTGCCGCATATCCGCTCGCAATTGACTCCATCAAAGAGCCGAACAAAGGCTATCCGCCGATCCCCTGGCAAGCCCCCGATAGAAAGGATGCCCCGATGAGCCTTGGCGTCTGCTACTACCCCGAACACTGGGACCGCAGCATGTGGCAGCGCGATGCCGAACGGATGGCAGAGTTGGGCCTGTCCTTCGCACGCATCGGTGAGTTCGCTTGGGCCTTGATGGAGCCCGAGCCTGGCGTTTTCGACTTTGCGTGGCTCGACGATGCGGTTGAGGTGCTAAGCAGCGCTGGCGTCAGCGTGATGCTCGGCACACCGACAGCGACGCCGCCGAAATGGCTGATCGATAAGTATACCGATATTCTGGCATGGGATGAGCATGGGCGCGAACGCGGCTTTGGCTCGCGGCGCCACTACTGCTTCTCCTCTACCGCCTATCGCGCTGAGTCCCGCCGGATCACCGAAGTGCTGGCTAAGCGGTATGGTTCCAACCCTGCCGTCACGATGTGGCAGACCGACAATGAGTTTGGGTGCCATGAGACGGTGCGCAGTTACTCGCCCATGGCGCGCGATGCTTTTCGGCACTGGCTTTCGGAACGGTACGGAACAATCGCTCAACTGAACGAAGCTTGGGGCAATGTGTTTTGGTCGATGCTCTATCGCAGCTTTGATGAAATCGAGCTGCCAAGCGGCACGGTGACAGAGGCGAGCCCCTCCCACCAGCTTGATTTCTATCGTTTCTCGTCAGACCAGGTGATCAGCTTTCACAAGGAACAGGCGGAGATCATCCGTGCCCACGCGCCGGATGCGGTGATCACCCACAACGCCATGGGCTTTTTCACCCATTTTGATCATTTCGCCTTTGGTAAGCACGTTGATATTCTGACATGGGACAGTTATCCGCTGGGGTTTCTGTCGATGAGCCGGCGCGATCAGGATTTCAAGCGCCGCTACCTGCGCCAGGGTGATCCGGACTTTGCCGGCTTTCATCACGACCTTTATCGTGGGTGTGCAGACTTTGCGGTGATCGAACAACAGCCAGGGCCGGTGAACTGGGCACCTGACAACCCCATTCCTTTGCCGGGTATGGTGAAACTCTGGAGCCTTGAGACCCTGGCCCATGGCGGAAGGTTTTCATCCGTGTTCCGGTGGCGACAGTCACCATTTGCGCAAGAGCTGAACCATGCGGGCATTTTGCGAGCGGACGATGCACCAGCCGCCGCCCACGCTGAGGTCGCGAATGTGCGCGATATCCTCCCTGCGCTTACTGATGATAACCAGAAGGCCAAGGTCGCGTTGTTGTTCGACTATGACAGCCTGTGGATGGCGGAGATCCAACCGCAAGGTTCAGAGTGGCACACAGAGGACATTGTCCTCAACTGGTACGCCGCCGCTCGATCCCTGGGGGCCGACATCGATATCCTTCCCCAAGGCGCTGATCTCTCCGGGTACCAAGTGATCTTGATACCCGCCCTCCTCCACATCACCGAGGCGACGATCCAGGCGCTCGAAGCCACAACGGCGCCCGTGGTGATCGGTCCGCGCTGCGGATCAAAGGACGCGCACGGCAATCTCTGCCGCGACCTCGGACCCGGACCCCTCAAACGCGTCATTCCGCTGACCGTGGCGCGCAGCGAGACTGTTCCTGCAGGTGCTGGAACCGCCGTGGCGGGCGGGGCGTGGTATGGCTGGCGCGACGACGTGGAAACCGCGCTGACGCCTGCCGCGACCGATGAGGAAGGCCGCGCCGTGTTGTTCGAAAACAATCGCGTGCACTACTTCGCGGCCCTGCCTGATCAAGCGTGGCTGACATCGGTACTGCAGCGCATCTTCACCGATGAAGGACTGCCAGCCGCGACCCTTCCTGAAGGGCTTCGGCTTCGCTCTGGCCGAGGGCATCAATTCGCATTCAACTACGCGCCAGAGGAGGTCATCTTGCCGCACGCGATCGGCCCAAAAGATGACAGTTTTGTGGTGGGCGGACGAACGATCCCGCCCGCGGGCGTCGCCGCTTGGAAGCTTTCCTAAACCACGTAAATTAGACGATTAAACTCCGTTCGCGTCCAAATATATCGGGCCAGCAGGCGTTCTCTTCACAAGGCGGCAACAAGCCGTCCTGGAACAGAGGAGTCTTCCATGATCAAAACCGTTCTCGCGGTCGCCTCGTCGGTGGCCGCCTTAACTGCTGCCGCCCATGCGGAGCCAAAATTCTACGCTGGCATCAACTTTGGCCAGAACTCGTTCAGCGACGGCGAGCTCCGCGGGTCGAATGCCGCGGGCGCACCCCGCAACATCGATATCGAGTTTGACAGCGGTCAGTTCATCGCGGGTTCGCTCGGCTTCATCGCAGGTGAAAACGAGTATGGCCGTGTACGGTTCGACGTTGAGGCCGCCTTCCGCGACGGTGACGTGGACGAGCTGGTGCTGAACGACGTGGAGCGCCGCGTTCGTGATGGTTCTGAACTCTCAGCCACCACCGTGATGGTCAACGCTTACTACGATACACCTCAATTTGCTGAGCGTTTTCGCGGGTTTGCCGGTGCTGGCTTTGGCGTTGGCAGCATCGACCACGAGGTCCGGTACCTGGTTGAGCGGCCACAAGAAGCAGGCGGAAACCTCGCCATTGCCATTCCTTCGACCGAGACCACGCTGGCCTATCAGTTCGTGATCGGCGCGGAAGCCGAGATCACGCCGAACCTCTCCTTCATCGTGGACGGACGGTTTGTTGAGTTCGGCGATACTCAGGTTGAGCGCTCGATCCTAACCACTGGCGCATTGGACAGTGTACTGGATAGCGACAACGGCGCCACAACCGTCAGCTTTGGCCTTCGCGCTAGCTTCTGAGCTCCCTGTGGAAGCTTGAAGGCCTTGGGGGTAGCATCCGTGCTGCCCCCTTTTTTGTTGGGAAAATCAAAAAGGGCCGAAACAACTATCGGCCCTAAGTCTTACTCAGAGAGATGAGCGAGTTTTGCCCGCGCCGTGTGCAGACGGCTCATCACGGTACCGATTGGCACATCCATGATGTCCGCAGCTTCGCGGTAGCTGAAGCCCTCACCGTAAACGAGGACCACGAGGCTCCGCTGGGCCTCAGGCAAAGCGTCGATAGCGTCGAGCACTTGGCCGACAAAAAAGTGGCGATCGGGCAGCGGGGCGTTGTCTTCCACACGCTCCATCGCCTCATCATCCAGCATTTGCGGGGTCTTGCGGCGGAGGTTGCTGCGCCAGAGATTGGCCATGACGGTGAAACCCCACCGATCGAGATGCGTACCCGGACGGAAATGCTGCCACTTCTCTAACATCCGTAGGCAAGTGTCCTGCACCAGGTCCTCCGCCAACTGCGGATCCCGCGTCAGGCTGATGGCAAAACGCCAAAACCGCGGCAGGAGCGCCTCGATCCCAGCTTCGACTTCGTTCCCTGGAGCACACATGTCTTTTGGTCGCGGAGCGGAGCTAATCGGTTCAACCGCTGGTGCATTTTGTTCAGCAACGCTCAGCATAGGTCGTTGGCCCGCAATGCGCCTGCGCCGAAAATATGGTCGTGACCTGGCGCACCGAGATCTGCACTCGATCGAGCGAGGGTGCGGCGTGCCTCCCGGGCGTCGGATGGCATCGCCTCGCTGGTCGCAAAGTAAAGGGTGACAAACGGTGCTGCAAACGACGTACCCGAATGATAAACCCCGCCCTGATGATTGATGAAGACATCAACGCCGGGTGCGGCCACATCGATATGAGGACCACGGACCGCATCGGCATAGACTTGCTTCGACGCGTCAACGGCCGTCACTGCAATCACATCTTGAAGAGCTGCAGGGTAGCGGGGCGGCGCCTGGGGCCCATCGTTTCCGGCTGCAGCCACAATGAGGGCGCCGCGATCGCTCGCCCGTTGAAGCGCGCGATCAAGAATTTTGTTATAGGGGCCAGCGAGGCTCATGTTCACGACACGGACGTCCTCCGCCATAAGCCAAGCGATGGCGCGAACGAGGGAGTCAACGCCGGCGGCAGCTCCCCCGCCCGGCAACTCTTCGATCACAGCCGCGATGTAAACTTCGGTATCAGAAGCCAAAGCGGGGTCCCGGAGGAGCGCAACAACCGCGCTTCCGTGTTCTTTATCCGCTGACAGATCGTCGGCGAAACCACGCAGATGAACCCGCGGGTCGTCGGTCATCACACCGCTATCGATCACGCCAACGGGCCGTTGCGCGCGGCAGCCCATTGTGGGCCAGTCCATCGCAGCCGGCGCATAATGGCGACTGATTTGGTTCGCCTGCTGACGGTATGCGTGGTTGACGCCGGCGGTCACGCCGGGGGTGAGGCCCTCAAGCTCGCGGATCGCCTGCACCCCGGTCCGGCCCGCCGGGATCTCCAGCACCACCTGCACAAGGCCAAGGGAGCTGAGATCATCATTGGCTCGCACCCGGTACCCCGCGCCGCTTGCCTTCCTGGTGAGGTCTGCGGCCTGGGCCCGCGTGTCGGCGAGGACGACAATCTCCTGCGCGTCCATCACGTCGTCGCTATCAGCCTGGATCTGGGCCAGAGCCGGCGGATCGAGAACGAAACTCTCGCAAGCGGTGAGCGCCGTGCTGGCGGCGGCGAGTAAGAGCGCGGATGCTTTACGAGAGATCATCGTTTTCACCTCTGTTTGACCGGTTGGTCGCGCGAGGGCGATCAACGGTTCAAAATTTTGTTCCAGCGGTGAACCACCAGCGTGTGGTGTCCTCGCCGAAGGTCTCGGCGCGATAAGCACCCCGCTCGATGGAGAACCTGGCGCGTTTCGTCCGCCAGGACAGCGTCAAATCGATTTCGTCGCCATAGTCGGCCGATGTCTCGGTGGCATCGAACTGATGCACACGGCCATCAAAGCGCACCCCGCGGACGGGCCCGAAATCGCCCAGACGCAGCCGCCAACCGAAAGAGAGATCCTCGATCCCGTCATCGGGTGTGACCAAGAACAGGTCCGCAAAGCCTTGGAACGCGTGGTTTGTGCCGAGCGGCGTCTGGAACGCCTCTTCCCCGCCGCCAAGCCGCTCGTAGCGCACCGTCAAGTCGATTCGCTCAAAGATCAGGGTCCCTTCCGCCTTGCCGTAAGGAGATTTGGTCCCGGAGACGTCATTCTCTTGCTGCGCCAAGACGCCTGACCAGGAGAGCGCGGCATCGCCAAGGCCTGCGCGCCCAGTCCATTCAGCGCCGTGGGTGACGCTTCGCGCGCCCGCCACCCGGGCAATCATATCGTCTTCTTTGAGGTCGAGATCGTAGCGAAAGCCAATCAGCTGCCCGAACGGCACGGATTTCTCGACCCTGATGAGTGTGGCGTTGCCGCCCAACTGATCGTCCTGGTCTCGCGGACCAAAAGGCCGGTTCACCGCAAGGACGCGGGTGGCGTCGACACCTATTCCGAACGGCAGTGTCGCGAGCCCTCGGGCCGCATCAAAGACCTGGTCGTTCTGCCGAAACGCCACGGCGCCAACAAAGCGTTGCTCGCCCAGATTGATGACCTGCCGTCCGATCCTCACAGCGGCATCCTTGTGCGGGCGCCCCTCGATGAAGGCTTGGTTGAGCTTCAAGGAGGCGGGATCAGGGATCACTGGCCGACCGTTGGGTGGTCCCTCGCCATCATCAAAGTTCCCCGACAAGACGGTGATCGCCTCCACCTCACCAAAGATCGTGATGTTTTCATGGGGCTCGATCGCGCCGAACGCTGCGGCTCTGAGCGTCAGCGCGTCCGCCGTCGCATCGCCAGCATCAACGGTTTCGTGGCGGATGCGGAGAGAGGCGCCCGTATCGCTGAGTTCGGTCGCAGACGCCGCCAAGGATGCAGCCAAAACAAAGAGCACTAACGTTGAACCCATCGAACCCCTGGCCCCTCCCTACCGGCTCGGTCTATCTCGCGACAAGAGATGAACCGTTTCGCCTCGCTGCACGACAAAGCAGCATGAAACGGCAAAGGTCAGCCATGACAGAGCAACGGACACCAGACACAGAAGCGATGCTGAAGGCGCATCGCGAGGGAACGGAGCCGCAAAACGAAGCGGAGAAGCGCGAGCGCGCGTTCATCGCTGGCGTCGCTGCGGCGAAGCCCGAGGACGAGCCCATCAGCGATTTCGCCTGGGCACGGCTCCAGCGCTCGATCAGGCAAGAGAAGCCGCAGGCGGCAGCGCCCTGGTGGCGTCAGGCCCAAGTGGCGCCTTGGCAGCTGGCAGCCTCCGTCGCCGCAGCTCTGGCGCTCGGCCAGCTCACCATGGTCTCGCAAGTGGCCTCTGATGAGACGAAACCGACTTATCAGACAGCGTCTGCGCCCATCTCGCTGCCGACCATCACCGTGGCCTTTGTCCCAAGCGTGACTGAGGAAAGCATCCGGATGCTGCTTCTTGAGCAATCGGCGGAGATCGTGGCGGGGCCGAGCGCCATCGGCCTCTACTCGATCCGCCCAACGGGTGAGGCAGAACTCGAGGATATCGCCGCGGCGTTGAGAGACGCAGAGGACCTCGTGGAGAGCGTTCAGGTCGACTGAACACCCGCGGCCGTCAGACAGGCGGCCAGAGCCTTCTTGGCGTGGAAGATCCGGGTCTTGATGGTGCCCACGGGGACGTCCTCGACTTCGGCCGCCTCGGGATAGGAGAGCCCTTCAAAGAACGTCAGATGCACCACGGTCTTTTGCCGATCGGGAAGTTTCGAGACGCAAGACCGCACGCGCTCCTGGTCCTGGGCCGCCGCCACCGCCGCCTCGGGCGTTGGTTCCTCGTCGATCAGCGTGTCGCCGTCATCGCCGTAGTCCGTGCGAGCGGTCTTGCGTATGGCATCGATCGACTTGTTGCGGGTCATGGTGAGGATCCACGTCCTGACCGCTGACCGGCCCTCAAACCGGCCAGCCTGCCGCCATACATCAAGCATCACGTCGTGCAGCACATCGGCCGCCGCCATCCTGTCGCCCAGGCGGGCCATGGCAAAAGCGAAGACCGCCGCTTGATGCCGCTCGTAGAGACCGCGCATCGCAGCCTCGTCACCGCTCGCGACAAGCGCCAGCAAGTCTTTGTCTGTCACTTCAGCCAGTGCCGTGCCCTCTTCAGCGCGCCGATTGCCCGTTCAACCCGTTTTTAGAGAACTTCGCGAGCGTGTGAATATTCGGGAGGCCTATTGGGTTTTCGTTCAGCGCGGCGCTACGGTTACGCGTCGAGGATTTTTTCACCATGTCGTCATCACGAAGCGAAAGCGCCAAGACCGAGGAGGATGCCCTGGACCGGCGTCTTCGCGAGGTTTTGGACGAACGCCTGAGCGACGCGCCCACTGATCGGCTTAAAGCACGGCTTCGGGCGGCCAAGGCGGAGATCAGCGAGTCTGTGGATCCAACCACTCCGCCATCGCCGAAGCCCTAACACTCGCAAAATGCAGCGCGGCGCTGCGCAAACTGGTGACGCGTTTTGCGAAGCCCTCTCCCTCAGGCCTCATTTTCTCCATAGATATCAATAAATTAAATCGTCACCTCTCGAGGTCTTTCGGTTGCAACAGCCTCCGAAAACAATGGGAGATGAGCACATGGCCTATGGTGAAGCCGTCGCATGGCAGACGGAGAGCGAAGCCGAACTGACGCCGAACACGGTGGAATGGAACGGCTGTCAGCTGATCAATGCCTCAGCCGCAGACACTGTTCGTTGGTTGGCGGACACGCTTGCCGAAGGTGAGCGCAAGCGCCTGTCCTTTACGTCGGCCCACACGCTGCACTTGGCTCAGCACGATCCCTATCTCGCAACGGCGCTCCGGCGCATGGACGCGCTTTTGCCGGACGGGTCGGGTGTCGCGGTGGCCGAGCGGATGACGGGCCATCGCTTCATGGTCAATTTGAACCCGCGCGACCTGATCCCCGCCCTCCTCCGCGCGCTGCCGAGCGCCACGACCTTTTTTCAACTCGGATCGCGTCCAGAGGTGACTGAAAGAGTGGCCATCAACCTCAAGGAAACCTGGCCGCATCTGCGTCTCGTCGGCTGCCAAGACAGCTCCTTCGACCTTTGGGAGTCGGCAAGTCTTGTTGAGCGGATTAACACGAGAAAAGCCCAGGTGGTCATGGTGGGCATGGACGCGCCACGGCAGCAGCTGTGGATGGATCGTTACGCCCACCACCTGGAAGCAAACCTGGTTATCGGCGTGGGGAGCCTCTTCGACTTTGCGGCCAACCACACCTTCGATCACCGCCGTGAGGCCGGCCGGTTAAGCAGCAAGGGCGCCTGGCGCCTGCAGGTCGGCGGTCCTGTTTTTCAGCGCAACGCTGCGCTCTAGCGGGAGCTGCGCCCTCTTTCTCGCTTTGCAAATGGCAAGACCTCTCTTGCAATTTGCAAAGATGGGTCATGCAATTTGCATCACCGTTTCGCGAAATCTTTGATTTTTTGACGTCTTCTCCCTGGCACGCATCGTGATCCTTTCCTGCTGAACCGAGGGATGAGGACGATCACATGGATATGCGCTCACGAGGGAGACCCGCGATGCCGGGCCAGAAGGATCCGCAGACTGCCGACAGCACACTCGAGATTGCGCTGCGCAACGCGGTGATCGATCAGGCGCTGGACTGCGTCGTCATCATTGATGGCGATGGCGGGATCGTCGAGTTTAACCCTGCCGCCTGCAGCACCTTTGGGTACAAGCGAGAGGACACCCTGGGCCGCAACCTGGCAGAGATCTTGGTGCCCGAGCGGTATCGCCAGATGCATATCGATGGGATGGAGCGCTACAAGAAGACGGGGGACGGCCCTGTCATTGGCACACGGATTGAGATTGAAGCTCTCTGTGCCGATGGATCAGAAATCCCTGTGGAGCTCGCGATCACCCCGGTCGAGTGCTATGGCGAGCATTACTTCACCGCCTACCTGCGCGATATCAGCCTACGGATTGCTGCCGAGACAGAGATCCGCAGTTCTCAGAACAAATACCAAAACCTCTTTGAGCTCTCGACCGACGCTATCATTGTTCACACGCTTGATGGCATCATCGTTGAGACCAATGGCAAAGCCGTCGAGCTGCTTGGCAGATCCCGCGACGATCTTGTTGGTTGTCACGTCAAAGAGCTGCATCCGCAAAGCGCATTGGACGCCTCACGCGATGCCGTGAAACGAGTGATGGCAGGCGAAGAAGTCCGCGTCGAGACGGAGTTTTTGGGAGCGGATGGTCGTTCCTTCGCTGCTGAACTCTCCGCCCGCCGGGTAGAAACCGATGAAGCGCCTTTGGTCCACGGTGTCGTCCGTGACATCTCTGAGCGGAAACGGCACGAAGCCGAACGCGAGCGGTACCAGAAGCTTCTCGCTCACTCCCAACGTCTTGCTCAAGTCGGCAGTTTTGAATGGACGATCGAAACAGACGAGCTTCTGTGGTCGAAGGAAACCTACGCGATCTTCGGGCTTGATGGCGATGAACACAGCCCCACGCTGAGTGAATACAAGGCCCGTGTCCATCCCGATGATCGCGCATTCATCGACGCATCAATCCGGCGCGCAATTGTTGACGGCGAAGCCTATGAAGTCAGCCATCGGATCGTTCTCGATGACGGCACAAAGCGGGTGGTCGAAGGCCGCGGTGAGCCGGTGCGCAACAAGAAAGGTCGTACGACGAAGATCGTCGGCACCCTACAGGACATCACCCGTGTCGCCGAGACCAACGAAGCGCTGACCAAGGCCAAGGAAGACGCTGAGGCGGCGAACATCGCCAAAAGCCATTTCCTCGCCTCCATGAGCCACGAGATGCGTACACCGCTGAACGGTGTCATCGGCCTGCTTGATCTTTTGGGTGAGACGACGCTGACCGGTGAACAGAAGGAATTCTTGGAAACCGCGGCGGCGTCGGCGGACGCTCTCCTCACCCTCCTCTCTGATCTTCTTGACCTTTCGCGGATCGAAGCCGGTGAGATGGATATCGAACTGGCGCCGATGCGGACCGCTGATTTCGTTGACCAATCGCTTGAGATTGTGAAGGCGACTTACGAGAGTGAACAGCCCGATATTCAAGTCACGATCACAAATGAGGTTCCTGCACGGATCGAGGCGGACGGTGCACGCTTGCGCCAGGTGTTGACCAACCTGCTTTCCAACGCGGTGAAGTTCACGCCGAACGGACAGGTGCGGGTCAGCTGCGACTATGATCGGTTCGACGGGATTTTATCCGTAAGCGTTGAAGATCAAGGCATCGGCATCACTCCGGACAAGCTGAGCACGCTCTTTGATCGCTTCACGCAGGCCCATACTGGCCTCAGCCGCCGGTATGGCGGCGCTGGCCTGGGCCTCGCCATCACCAAACAGCTCGTGACCCTGATGGGCGGTACGATCAGTGTGGAGAGCGAGCCAGGAGCAGGGTCCCGCTTCCGTTTTTCGATCCCTGCCTCATCTGTCAGAGATCGCGAGATGGCTCGATCCCTCGTCGAGCATGCCCGGGACGAGGATCGCCCCCTCGAAGGCCTTCGCATCTTGCTGGCCGAGGACAGCGAAACCAACGCCCTCGTCGTCACCCGCAAGCTCCAGGCGCGAGGAGCGGCGGTGGATCGCGCGATCAACGGCCGCGAGGCGATCAATTTCGTCGAGGCACGGAACTATGACATCGTTTTGATGGATGTCTCGATGCCAGAAGTCGACGGCCTCACGGCGACCCGTTGTATTCGCGACAAGCAGGAAGCGTCATCGCGGCTACCGATCATTGCACTGACAGCCCACGCGCTTCGGGGTGACAAAGAGCGCTGCCTAGCCGCTGGAATGACGGACTATGTGGCCAAGCCGATTGCGATGCCGGAGCTCATCGATACCGTGTTGCGGCACACCGGGGCCGAACCATCACCAGAGCCTCATCTTCTCTCCCCAACCAAGGCTGCCGCGGACTGGGACGACGATCTTGAGCTCTATGCGGAAGTTCTTCGGACCTATGAAGATGAACTTCGGTCCGTGCGTGACCGACTCGCGTCGGCAACGGGGGCCTTTGATGCAGCGGCGATCGGGAACGAGGCCCATTCCCTCAAAAGTTCCGCTGGCAATGTCGGCGCCTTGCAGTTGCAGCAGTTGGCCGTGGAGATGGATGCTCTCGCTAAGGATGATCGCCGATCTCAAATGGCCGTCCTTCTGCCCAACTTGTTGACGGTGATCGATGACACGATCGAAGCCATCGCGGTTCAACGTCGGGGGATGGCATCATGACCACGACTGTTTTGATCATCGAAGACAGCCCATCGATGGCCCGCACCTATGAAGGCTTCCTGCGCAAAGCTGGTATGCAAGCCGTCACAGCGACCAATGGCGATGAAGGTACGACAGCCATTGCTGCGACCGATCCGGACGCCGTGCTGCTTGATCTCCATCTTCCGGATACGTCAGGCCTCAAAGTCCTGAAATGGATGCTGGCAAACGGACACACCATGCCAGTCATCGCGATGACCGCCAATGGATCGATGACCACAGCAATTGAGGCCATGCGCGAGGGCGCCAGAGATTTTCTCGTGAAACCGTTCGCTGCGACACGGCTCGTCTCGGCGCTTGAGCAAGCCTTCGCGCGAGGCGAACCGGCGCCAGTGCCCAACACCGACGCCGAAATTGCCACCAGCGCTGAGACAGTAGAAAAGTCAGCGCCAGCCGTTCGTAAGATCACAGATTTTCTGGGCTCATCGCTCGCCATGAAGGCCGTATTCCGGACGATCGAGGCGGCGGCCCCAAGCAATGCCAGCGTGATGATCACAGGCGAGAGCGGCACAGGCAAAGAGCTTGCAGCTGAGGCCATTCACCTCCAATCGCGACGAGCGCAGCGCCCCCTGACGATCCTCAACTGCGCAGCGATCCCTAAGGACATGCTGGAAAGCCACGTGTTCGGCCATGTGAAAGGCGCCTTCACCGGGGCGGTCAGCGACCGTCCGGGTGCCGCGGAGCTTGCCGATGGCGGCACGTTGTTCCTTGACGAGCTTGGCGAGATGGATATCGGTCTTCAGAGCAAGCTCCTGCGCCTCTTGCAGTCCGGTACCTATTCGCGGGTCGGTGAGGCGAAAGAACGGCGTGCAGACATTCGATTCATCGCAGCCACGAACCGTCGGCCGGATGAGGCCATCCGTGATGGGTATCTGCGGGAGGATCTCTTTTTCCGCCTGAGCGTGGTGCCGATCGTGATGCCGCCGCTGCGCGACCGCAGCGGAGACATTTTGCTCCTGGCCCAGAGTTTTCTTGAACGGTTTGCAGCGGAAGAGCACAAACGGTTTAACGGCTTTGATGACAGCGCCCGCGCCTGGCTGGCCTCACAGACATGGCAAGGCAATGTCCGTGAGCTTATGAACATCGTGCGGCGGGTTGTGATCTTGACGCTTGACGCACAAACACTCGTGACTGCAGACGACCTCATGCTCTGCGCAGAGGTCAGCATCGCAAGTGCAGCTGCCCCGCGCGCGTCCAACGCGCAACAGCACCAGAGCGACGCGTCGGTAGAACCGCTGCATCTCACCGAGCGACGTGCCATCGAACGAGCACTTGCCGTGACCGAAGGCAACATCCAGGAAGCGGCAAGACTATTGGAGATCAATCCGTCAACGATCTATCGAAAACGCACCGTGTGGGGAGCGCTCTAGAAGAGCTGCAGAGCGTTCGTATCGAAGTTGCCGAGGTTGGGGAACACCATGTTGATCTCGCTGTTGGTGAGACCAAACCAGCTGGCGAGTTCTGCGCCGTACTGATCGACAGAGATCTGCGGGATCAGGGCACCACGCTTGAGATCCTGATCATGCTCAGCGTCGAACACTGGCACGTCGCCGTGAATCTGCTGGCCATTGACCGCTCCCCCGACCACAAAATGGTGAGAACCCCAGCCATGATCTGTACCGGTTGCATTGGCCGTCAGTGTCCGGCCAAAATCAGATGCCGTGAAGAGCGTCACGTCGTTGGCCAGACCTGCACCATCGATCGCCGTTTGGAAGCTGGTGATGGCTTCGGAGACTCTCTCCAGCAGAACCGGAAGCGTCGAGGCTTGGCTGTTGTGTGTATCAAACCCGCCCATGCTCGCGAAAAAGACCTGGCGGCTGGCGCCGATCGTTCCGCGTGCACCAATGATGTTGGCGATGGTACCCAACTGCTCTGAGAGGCTGTTTCCAGAGATGACAATGGAGTCGCGCAAGGTTTGACCCGCGAGCGCAGTGATGAGCGCCTCTCCGTCTTCGATGGCACTGGCCTGTTTGGCGATGATGTCCCGCATCATCGGGTTCACCGCAGTTTGTGCGGATGTCCGGTAGTAATCCCGGATGACGCCAGGCAGCGTGCTACTTCCGTGGAGTAAGGTGTTCGTGGGCCAGACCTGTGGAACGTTGCCGCTGGCAGCCACGGAAACAGGCTGCGTTTGATCGCCCGAGAGGAAGACGGCGTTGGAGTTGATTGACATGGCCGAGAAAGGCGATGCTTCAGCAACGGCATCCAAGATGCGGCCGCCCCAGCCTGTCCCAGTGCCCTCAGCACCGAAAGACTGCCATGTCGACTGCTGATCGTTATGCGACTGAAGGCGTCCTGGCAGCGTCGCTGTTTTGTCCACCACACCCTGACGATTGGTCGGTTCAATCAGTGGGCCAACATTGGGGACAATGGCCGCGTTTCCTGATTCAAAAAGACCATGGAGCCCCGACATCTCTGGCGGCATACCGAAAGTCCGACTGCCATAGTCAGCCGCGTTGGTCGGGTTAAGTGTGAGAAGAGATGTCCGGTCTCTGGCCGTCGGCGTCGACGACGCGGCAAAGGCATCCAAAATCGATGACCGCGAGTCCGCCCAAGTGTTGTAAGACGTGACGTCCTGACCGATGAGCACATCGTGGGTATCACATCCGCCGAACAGGAACACACAAACAAGTGCTTTGTACCCAGACGTGTCAGCGGCAAGCGCGCCCATAGATGCAAACGGGCTCAGGCTGAGGGCTGCACCGGAAGACTGAAGAAAGTGGCGTCGCGATATCATTGTCGGCCTCAACGTTGAACCATGTACTCCGGCGAGGTCACGAGCATCATCAGCGCAACCTCCCGGCGATCTTTGCGATCGTTGTCTTGATCTGAACCTGCGATATCAATGAGCGACACCGCATCAATGATAGCGGTACGGTTTGCATCGCTCAGTGTGCTGCCAGTCAAAATACGGCTTAGCCGATCGACCAACACAGCTGGATCGTTTGCATCAGCATCGATGTCGGTGAAATCGACACTGGCCGCGTTCTGGTTGACACCATCGGTAGGCACACCATCGATAAAGCTTTCCATGGTGTTGATGTAGACGACGATAGAGTTGCTGGTTGCAATTTGGAACTCTGGAGCGACGAGACCCGCATCGGCACTCTCCGTACCTGGAGCAACATATCCTGGCCGAAAGTCGTTGAAAACCGACGGCGAGTTGTACGCGTTGATACCGAGCCGGTTGAAGTCCTCGAGACTGTCGAGCGTGAAAGCGCTGGGTAGCACCCCAGTCAGCAATTGATCCCTGTCGACGCGAAAGGCACGGAGGTACTGGGCCACACGAAGCACCGGGTTGCGAAGCTTCCCAAAATTGTCATCCAACGGAGCACCGCGTGCTTCATCGTCCAGCAGAATGGCAGCAACTGTCGCAGCCATGTCGCACCGATTGCCCGTCCCCACCTGGTCTCCGCCAGGCATGCCGTAGATCCCTGCCTCAAAGGCAGCGGCGACGCGTGACACGTAACCAGGCGTCGGATTCGACGTCACAAGCTTCTGAATAAGCTGTTTAGAGATAAACGGAGCAACGTTGGGGTGAGCCAGCAGATAGTCGAGCGCCGCATTGACGCTTGTTACTGCATCTGTACCCAGATCAATCGTCGTCCCGAGGAACGATTTTGGATCTTCTTCGTGTTGGGCCGAAAACCCTTCCATCGGGAGGAACCGATTGTCATCGTTGATCGATGGAAAGAAGAAGTTCGTATCGGACCAGCTGAGGCCAGTGAAGACAGCAGCAAGTCCTTGAACGTCTTCAATCGTGTAGGTTTCAGTGCCTTGACCGGTACCGTCGCTGTTGAGGTTTTCAAGGCCGATGGTGAAAAGCTGCATCACCTCGCGGGCGTAGTTCTCGTCAGGCACAAATCCGGCTGTTTCATCGGCCTTTCGGTTGCCCAGATGGGTCAGATAAACCCCCATCATCGGATTGATCGAGACGTCTTTGATCAGTGTACAATAATTTCCCAATGCCTGCTCTTGAAGCATGTCGAGGTAAACAGCGTACGATCTCGCATTGGCCCTGATGACACTATCGCTCAGTGACGCCACGACGATTTGTGACAACGCGTAGGCGACACGTTGCCTGAGCTGATCATCCGCATTCAGGGCACGCTCCCAAAAAAGGCGAGCATATGCATTAGCGTTGGCAGCCTGGACAGCCCGATGTTCCTCAATGCGGTCAACGGTTGAATACATCGGCTGGTCGATCTGATCCAAGATCCAGTTTTCGATGCCGATGGTTTGGAGCGTAGCGATATCGTCTTCGGAACCGCCGAAGGATGCCTGGCTGAAGAACTTCACCGCATCTTGATCGTCAGGCGGCGGCAAAGGCATTGGCGGCGTTGACGGTGCAGGAGCGGGAGCAGGTGTAGGATCAGGTGTCTGCGTCGCGGGGTCTTCAACCTCGACAGAGGCTTGCGTGGCCTCTCCCTCACCATCATCGGATCCAACGGGGATCTTACACGCGGCCAAGGCCAAGATAGCAGCCGCACCTATGATATGTTGAGCAGTCTTGATCATTGTCTTCCTAGAACGGCCCTGCAGTTTCAAACGGGCATCGTCGCGTAGCGTGTCGGGCGATATTGGCAGTTCCATGGCACTTTCATGACAAACAAAACGGAAGCTCCGCAGGATGACCAATACCGTATTTTCGGGAGTGTGTTAGCGCCCAAGGGTTAAAGGATCCTCCGTGCACGCGACCAATGCTAAAGAATCCTAACCCGGATTATTCTGTTTTCGGATGGAATCGTTACCGTTTGGAACATTCAGCGGGTGATGAACAGTTGCAATATTCTCATTTTTGGACACTTGACCGTGATCGCTGATGATCGGCAGCGCGTCCCGTTCTTCTGATAAAGGTGTTGTTCTCGAAACTTAGCAGGAATGCTCGGCGCGTGACCACCAAACAGGCGGCGAGCCAAGGGATCGTGCGACAGGTTAGAATTTCATTTCGGGACAGTCTCGACCAGGAAAAATAAAGATCAATTCCGATTAATGAGTATTTTAGACAAATTAATTCTGTCCAAAATGTACGAAAAGCCGAGCAAGATGCTCGCACATGACAGCAGGAAAACACAACCTTTTGGCGAAATTAGGGCACGCATATCTCGTGCACGGAGAATATCATGAGATGCGATTCGTCAGGGTCGGTCACAATTCCGCCCAACCCTGACAGAAACAGCCGCGGAGGGACCAGAAAAGAGCCACTCCGCACCAGAGGACGTTCCGCTTATCGCGGTTGCATCCGGATCGCACCATCAACCCGAATCGTCTCGCCGTTGACGTAGTCGTTCTCGATGATGAATTGCGCGGTCTTGGCAATTTCCTCGGGCTTTCCAAGACGCTTGGGGTTCACCGGTTGCTCGTTGAGCGAGCGCACGGCCTCCTCAGGCAGGGCATTGAAAAGCGGCGTGTGAATGAGGCCGGGGGCAATCGTGTTGCAGCGGATCCCGAACCGGCCAAGGTCCCGCGCCACGGGCAGGGTCATCCCCACGATGCCGCCTTTCGAGGCGCTGTAGGCCGCTTGACCCATCTGGCCTTCAAACGCGGCGACAGACGCGGTGTTGATGATTACGCCGCGCTGCCCCGCATCACCGACCGGATCGTTTGCCATCATCTTCTCTGCTGCGAGGCGTAGGACGTTGAACGAGCCGACCAAGTTGATGTCGATGACCTTGCGGAACAGCTCAAGCGAATGCGGTCCCTCTTTGCCGACGGTTTTCGATGGCGTCGCGATCCCGGCGAAGTTGCAGACGATATGGAGCGCGCCGAAGCTTGAAACGGCGTGATCGACGGCGGCCTGGACCGAAGCCTCATCGGTCACGTCGGCCATCATGAAATCAGCGGCGTCGCCGAGCTCTACCGCAAGGGCGGTGCCCTTCGCTTCGTCCCGGTCGAGGATCAGCGCCTTGCCGCCATTGGCCGCAAGCATGCGAACGGTGGCCTCGCCAAGGCCGGATGCGCCGCCCGTGACCAGAGCGCCTGTACCTTCGATTTTCATAATGTCCTCCATCAGTTGTCGTGGGCGCGGCATTAGCGGCGCGTGACCCCGCTGCAAACGGCTGAGCGCTGCTGCGGCGCGCCCGCGCTTGGCGCCCGGTGAAAGCCGCGCTAGCTCCCGCGCCATGGACAGTTCGTTGGATCCCGCAGAGATCAAATCCGTCATTGTTGTTGGTGGTGGGCAGGCGGCAGCTCAAGCCATTCAGTCGCTGAGGCTCGGCAAGTTTGAAGGCGCCATCACGCTTATCGGCGAGGAGGACGCCCTTCCCTACCAAAGACCGCCTCTTTCGAAGGCGTATATGAAGGGCGAACTCGATAAGGAACGGCTCTTCTTCAAGCCAAAAGAGTGGTACACTGATCAAGATGTATCACTGCGCCTTGGTGAGAAAGCAACGTCGATTGACCGTGATGCGCGCACTGTCACTTTGGAGGGTGGCGAGGCGCTGTCCTATGACGCTCTGATCTTGGCCACAGGCTCGAGACCACGGGCACTGCCGCTTCCAGGAGCTGATCTTGAAGGCGTCTTTGCCCTTCGCACACTGAGCGATGTGGAGGCGATGCGGCCACTGATGGTGGCGGGCAAACGGCTTGTGATCATCGGCGCAGGCTATATCGGCCTGGAAGCCGCAGCGGTGGCGCGGCAGCTAGGGCTCGACGTGACGGTGCTAGAACGCGCGCCCCGGGTGCTTGAGCGGGTGACCTCCCCCGTCATCAGCGCCTTTTACGAGGACGTTCACCGCGCCGAAGGTGTTGATATTCGCACCGGCGCTGCGACGGAAGCGATCGAAGGCGAGACCAACGTCACAGGCGTCCGGCTGATGGGCGATGAGGTTGTTCCAGCGGATATCGTGCTGGTTGGTATCGGTATTCTGCCCAATGATGATTTGGCATCGGACGCGGGCCTCTCTTGCCATGACGGGATCCCGGTCGATCGCGATGCACGCACCAGCGACCCCCGGATCTTTGCAGCAGGCGACTGCACGCGAAGGGACATCGTCCATTGCGGGCGCGAGGGGCGCCTTGAAAGCGTTCACAACGCCATTGAACAAGGCAAGCAAGCAGCCGCGGCTATCCTCGGCAAGCCCCGACCACCCGAAGACTGCCCGTGGTTTTGGTCGGATCAGTACGATCTGAAGCTGCAGATCGCCGGACTTTCGTCAGGACACGATGAGATCGTCAAACGAGGTGATCCAGAAGACCGCAAGTTTGCTGTTTTCTACCTGAAGGACGGAAAGCTGATCGCCGTGGATGCCATCAACAGCCCGCCTGAGTTCATGGTCTCAAAAAAGCTGATCATCGCCGGCGCGAAGGTCGACCCGGCGACCCTCGCCGACCCGGCAGTGTCGATGAAAGACATCGCCGCCGCAGCGCTTGGCTGATGCCAGCTATTCCTCCTCGTCACTGGTTCTGGGGCGATTGATCATATCACTGAAGAACAGGCTGTTCAGCAGCAGCTTGTTGGTCCCGAGGAACGTGGCGCGGAAGACAGGGTTGTCAGACATCATGATGACATGCCCTTGCCCCACAGGCTCAGCAATCACCGCGGGCGCACCGGCGAGTTCCGCTTGACGACGTTCGGAGACGTAGCCGCTTAGGACGATATCGCTGCTGGGATAGGCCGAGACGACGGCATAGGGATCGTCATCCGGCAATTTCAGAACGCCTGTCGTGTTGCGATGGGCCGGAAGCAGCCGGTCCGCGTAGCCAAAACCAATAGGATGGCTGGTGTCGATATCGGTCGCGACGATGGCGCCGCCAATCACGTGCTCAGCATTGTTGGCCAGCATGTCACCGTAATTGATCCGCTGGCGTTCTTTCTCAGTATCCTCTTCATCAGCATGCTCCTCATCGCCTGAACCGATAAAGGTCTGTTGGGCCCAGAGCGCGGTTCCGCGAAGCGCGATCAGGGTGCCGCTTTCCTCACGGATCCACTGGGTCACGCGCTTGGTCGTCGCCTCATCAAGCCGGGCATTGCCGCCGGGCATGATGATATGGGTGTAGCGCGACCAATCCATACCGCCGAGCTCATCAATGCGCCGGATGGTGACAGGGATCTCCATCTCAAAATCGAGAAGATGCCAGACTTCGCCCATATCATAGCGAGCCACCCCGCCATCCATCAGGAGGAGGATACTGGGCTTCTCGAGGGACTGAAAGCTCGGCCCACCGACGGCTTTGATTGACGTATCGCCGGCGCCAGAGACAGCGGCGAGAACGGGGATCCCTTCCTGAGCCGCCACCGAGCGGGCAAGAAGATGCACCTTCACGTCATCGACCGTCTGACCCGCGAGCGGGACGAAAAGCGTGCCAGCAGGGAAACTCTCGACACCATTCGTGGTCGCAATAGAGAACGCTTCTGTGGCCGCGCGCACCAACAAACCCTCGTCCAAGAGCCGGTACGCTGCCTTCGGCGCCAAATGATCGGACCAAGGAATAACGTAACCATAGCTGGCCTTGGGCGGAACAATCGCCGTGGCAACATGCGGCCGGACAGGCAGGACAGCGCCCAGGAGGTCGGGGGAGAACCGCCCGATGCCGCGCCGATCATCCGCGCGGACCCCAAGCGGTGCGTGATCAAGATCATAAGCCAGTGGCAAAGTCCATCCGCTCACGTCGTAGAAGACTGACTCCTCAAACTCTGTCACACGATCAAAAACACCGCGGATCATCCGGTATTGTGCCTGATCCAGGCTGACAACAAAGGCGCCCTCCGGCGTGTAGGTGACGCCGCCCACCTCCACGGTCTCCGCTAGGCGGTGCACGGTGATGTCGTGGCGCTGGAGAACATCAAGGAACCGGCCGAGGCGCGTGCGATCCCCTTGCGTCGTGAAGACATAGGCCTTGGTCGGATCTTTGGCGGCGTCCTCTGCCGCTCGCTCAAAGAAGCCGCGGTGATACTCAGCAATCGCCTCTTTTTCCGCCATCGCGCCCTCAATCGTGCTGAGGGTCGTCCGGAAATGGGTACGGATGTTATCACCGTAATCGCGCAGGCCATTGGGCGACTCGATCGAGCCGCCGCGGGCCGCGCCGACTTCGAACAAGATACCCACGCTTCCGTTGATCTGCGGGTAGGTGGAGCCTTTGCCGACATAATAGTTATCGAAACGCTGCTCGGTGTAGTAGAGCAGCGCTTCGCTATCGAGGAACTGGCGATGGAAGCTCGCGATCCCTTGCGCGAAGCTCCGCGATTGTTCCGGGATCAGAGGGTTCAGTCGTTTGGGCTCACCCGGATGGAAGTAATAAGTCGCGTTGCTGCCCATCTCGTGATAGTCGCCGGTGACTTGCGGTTTCCAGCGGTGCCAGGCGGTCACCCACGCGCGCGATTCGGGCTGGGTGGTGAGCAGCCACTGGCGGTTGAGATCGAGCCAGTAGTGATTGGTCCGCGCCTCAGTCCAAAGCTGATGTTGCTCGTGCGATGGATCGGTGACCCGGACAGCGCCGCCAAAGGTATCCACATGATCCGTACGCCTTGCATGTCCATCGGGATTGAGGGTGGCCGCCATCAGGATGACAGAACCCTCCAGCGTCGCGTCGATCTCATCACCCTCAGCCGCCGCGAAGTGATAGGCGGCTGGGATCACCGCATCCATGGCCGACGATTCTGCTCCGTGAACCCCGTAATTGATCCAAATGATGGCCGGGGCGTCGTCCGCAACGGACCCACCCTCAAGGCTAGCCAGATGCGCCTCGCGGATCTCATCGATGCCGTCGTGGTTCTCAGGTGACGTGATCGTCAGAAGAAGGATCGGTCGACGCTCATAGGTCTGGCCAATCTCCTCAACAGATATCCGGTCCGACTGCTCCGCGAGGAGCTCCATATAGCTGACCAACTGGTGGTGCCGAACGGCATGGTCGCCGAGGCCAAACCCGAGATGCTCATCGGGAGTCGTGATCTCATCATTATACACCGTGTCGGCGGGCAAGATCTCCTCGATCGGCAGCGCCCACGATACACCCAAAGCGGCAGCAAGCACCGCCGCTGCATTTCCCACACTTCGCCACACACCCATGCCGCAACGCTCCCAGCTCGTTTGTCGGCACTATGTGGAGCGCTTAGGCTGTGGTCAAACGGCGATACTTTTCAATGATGTCATCAAGTTCGCGGTTAAAGGCGGTGAGCTCATCACCAGAGAGGACATCGAGCCCGAAGGCGCCGGAGTCGCTAAGCGCGGAAACGATCGCGCGATAGGTCTCCTCCCCTTCGTCCGTGAGCCGCAAATAGGACCGGCGGCCATCTTCCTGCGAGGCTTCCCGAAGAAGAAAGCCCCGATCAACCAGCGCCTGCACCGCGCGGGAGACGATGGGTTTGTCCATCGGTGTAATCTCGACAACCTCGGTCGACGTGCGGCCTGGCTTGTCCGCGATGGCAGCGAGTACGCGCCACTGGCTGAGGTTAAGTCCGCTGGTCTTCTGCACCTCAGCTGCGACCCGCTTGGCCACAAGGTCGGCGAGCACCGTCACCTTGTAGCTCCACGCCGTATCGAGAGCGAATGTGGGCGCTTCATCTTGGGCGGTTTTCGCGCTTGCCGTCTGTCGCATGGGCCTGCTCAATTTAGTTGCAATCAAAACCAATTCTATTTACAACTAACTAAAGTCGCCTTTCATTGCAAGCTGAGGAGCGTTCAATGGCTGATCTTTTCGAGAACCCCGCCGGACTTGATGGTTTTGAATTCATTGAGTTTTCTGCACCTGAAAAAGGTGTTTTGGAGGCTGTTTTTGAGGCCATGGGCTTCACCAAGATCGCGCAACACCGCTCCAAAGACGTTCATCTGTGGCGCCAGGGCGGTATCAACCTGATCGCCAATTACGAGCCTCGCTCAGCTGCGTGGTTCTTCGCGCGGGAGCATGGCCCGTCGGCTTGCGGCATGGCCTTCCGTGTACGGGATGCCCGCAAAGCTTATGATCACTTGATCGCGCAAGGCGCAGAGCCTGTGCATGTCGAGACGGGTCCGATGGAGCTGCGCCTGCCCGCGATCCGCGGCATTGGCGGCGCGATCCTTTACCTCGTTGATCGGTATGACGACAATCTTTCGATCTACGACATCGATTTTGAGTATCTCGAAGGCGTGGACCGGAACCCTGTTGGCGCAGGGTTCGAGGTGATCGATCACCTCACGCACAATGTCTATACCGGCCGCATGGCCTATTGGGCGGACTATTACGAGAAGCTCTTCAACTTCCGTGAGATCCGCTTCTTCGACATCAAGGGCGAGTACACGGGCCTGACCTCAAAGGCTCTCACGGCGCCCGACGGGAAGATCCGTATCCCGCTCAACGAAGAAGGCGAAGGCGGCAAAGGTCAGATCGAAGAGTTCCTGCGTGAGTTCAACGGCGAAGGCATTCAGCACATCGCGTTCTCGTGCCAAGACCTCATTCAGTGCTGGGACAATCTCAAGGCTCGCGGCATCCCGTTCATGACCGCTCCTCCTGACACTTACTACGAGATGCTGAGCGAGCGCCTGCCGGATCACGGTGAGCCTGTGAATGAGCTGAAGGCTCGCGGCATCCTGCTCGACGGCACGACCGAAGGCGGCAGCCCGCGCCTCCTCCTGCAGATCTTCTCTGAGACGCAACTCGGCCCGGTGTTTTTCGAGTTCATTCAGCGCAAAGGCGATGACGGCTTTGGCGAAGGCAACTTCAAAGCGCTGTTTGAGTCGATTGAACGCGATCAGATCAATCGCGGTGTCCTGAACGTCAAGGAACCAGCCTGATGGCTGGCGCTGGCTACACCATCAACGGCGTCCACCACGTCGCTTATCGCTGCAAAGACGCGAAAGAGACAGTCGAATTCTATCGCGATGTGATGGGTATGCCGTTTGATGTGGCGTTTGCGGAGGACCATGTCCCCTCGACGGGCGCCTATGATCCTTACATGCATGTCTTCCTCGATGCGGGAAACGGCAACATCTTGGCGTTCTTTGAGCTGCCGCAGCAGCCTGAGATGGGCCGGGACCAGAACACACCGGAATGGGTCCAGCACATTGCCTTCCGTGTGCCGACGCTTGATGACCTGATGGCCGCGAAAAAGCGGGCCGAAGAGCATGGCCTCGACGTGCTCGGCCCCACCAATCACGGCATCTTCAAGTCGATCTACTTCTTTGATCCCAACGGTCACCGGGTTGAGCTCGCGTGCGACACAGGGACAGATGAACAGATGGCTGAGCTGCGCCGTGTGGCGCCGGACATGCTGGCGGAATGGTCGGAGACCAAACGCGCACCGCAGCACGCAGCCTGGCTGCATGAAGCCGCCCGCGACGAGCACGAATAGGATACGGACGACATGAAACTTGCCAGTCTCAGAAAAGGCCGTGATGGCCAGCTCGTTGTCGTCTCGAAGGACCTTGAGCGTTACCTGCCTGCCGATGACATCGCCGCGACCATGCAAGACGCGCTGGACCGCTGGACCGAGGTGGGGCCGCAGCTCCGTGAGCTGAGCGCCTCCGTCGACGGCGGTGCTGGTGAGCAGTTCTACGAGGCGGAGTGCGCCTCTCCCCTGCCGCGCGCTTTTCAGTGGGCAGATGGTTCCGCCTACGTCAATCACGTCGAGCTGGTCCGGAAAGCGCGCGGCGCGGAGATGCCCGAAAGCTTCTGGACGGATCCCCTGATGTATCAAGGCGGTTCGGACAGCTTCCTCGGCCCGCGCGAGCCGATTGTTATGCCGACGGATGACGGCTGGGGCATCGATATGGAAGGCGAAATCGCCGTGATCGTCGATGACTGCCCGATGGGGATTTCACCGGAAGACGCGCTGGGCAAGATCCGGCTGATCATGCTGGTGAACGATGTCTCCTTACGCGGACTGATCCCTGGAGAGCTTGCGAAAGGCTTTGGCTTTTTCCAATCGAAGCCATCGAGTGCGTTTAGCCCCTGCGCGGTGACGCCTGACGAGCTGGGCGATGCCTGGAAAGACGGCCGGGTGCACCTACCCTTGTCCGTGGACTATAATGGCGAGGCCTTTGGCCGGGCTGATGCGGGCACGGACATGACCTTCCACTTTGGGCAACTGATCGCGCATGCAGCGAAAAGCAGACCGCTTTGTGCAGGGACGATCATCGGTTCAGGCACGGTGTCGAACAAGCTTGATGGCGGACCGGGCAAACCGGTGGCTGAAGGCGGCGTGGGCTATTCCTGTATCGCTGAAATCCGGATGATCGAGACCATTGATCAGGGTGCACCCACAACGTCGTTCATGAAGTTCGGCGATCGCGTCGGCATCGAGATGCTCGATAGTGACGGGGCATCAGTCTTTGGACGCATCGATCAGGTGGTGGAAAAATCCACCGGTTAAACCGGTTCGGCGGCGATCACGTAATTGCGGCAGGAGCGCAGCGCGCCTTCTGCCGCGATAAGCTGAACCGCCTCGGCCTTTAAAGCGTCACCGCGAGCTTTAAGCGCGTGAGCCAGTGCCTTATCAGGCAACGATTCGATGCCGTTGAGCGCGATATTGATCTGGGCGGTGACGAATGTCTCCTTGTAGGCGATATCGAAGTGCTTGACCGCCCGTACGGAAAACCTTGCCTGCTTCAACTGGTCAGCAGCCCAAGGCGCAGGATACTCGCGGTACGGCATACCGCCTTTCATCAAAACGCAAGCATCGCGGAAACGGCCAATCTCCCATAAAAGATGCGCATCGCGCGCTTCAGGCCGAGGCGTCGGAACGTAAGGCTCCAACCCCGTAACATAAAGGACCTGACCGGTGAGAGGCCGCAGGCGCTTGAAGAGATACGGCTGAAAATAGGGCGCATACCCCTCAACGGCGCCGAGCAGATAATCCGCAAGCACCGTGTCGTAGACTTCACCCTTCAGCAATTGCTCATCGGCCCAATTGCCCAAGACGATGCGGTCTTGAGGCCGCATCGCCTCCCCCGCCGCCTGGCGCGTCAGATCAGCCTCACCGGCGGATCCCGTCACCGCCGTCCAACGCTCCGTGGACAGCTCCGATACCCAGCGGATGGAGTTCGCTCCCGTGCCCGCGTCGAGCAGCCCACCCCAAGGGCGCTCCCCCTGCAGCTCCGCGATATGGCGATAAAGCGCTGAGTGTTTCCGTTTGGGCATGAACCGAGGTCTGGCTTTGTGACCCCACGCCCATAGGCGCATTGTCGGGCAACATCAAAAGGAGCCGGGCTCCAAAGGAATGGATCGTTTGGAAAAAACGGTCCAAGGTCGCGGCGCTGAGCCTCTACGAGATCCTCCATGACCACCGATAACACCGCCGAACGCGTCGATGCCTATTTCGAAGATCGTTTGATCGGGTCTGATCCAGCCCTCGATGCGGCGCTGGAGCGCTCCGAGAAGGCAGGGCTTGATCCGATCGCGGTGGCGCCGACCCAGGGCGCGTTTCTGCACATCATCGCCCGAGCCGTCTGCGCGCGGCGGGTGCTGGAGATCGGGACCCTCGGCGGATACTCAACAATCTGGCTTGGCCGCGCGGTCGGCGAGGACGGCCAGGTGGTGACGCTAGAAATCGATCCGGGTGCCGCGCGGGTGGCGGAGCAGAACCTTGAGGCTGCGGGTTTGTCATCCGTGGTGGATGTGCGACTGGGCCCGGCCACCGACAGCCTTGATCGTATGATCACGGAAGGCGCAGAGCCCTTCGATCTCGTTTTCATCGACGCTGATAAACCGAACAATCCCGTCTACCTTGATCGTGCACTGAAGCTTTCAAGGCCAGGGACACTGATCATTGGTGACAATGTTGTGCGCGAAGGCGCAGTCGCGGATGAGAACAGCGCGGATCCCAAAGTCCAAGGCGCCCGCGCGCTCATCGATAAGCTTGGTGACACACCGGGCCTAACCGCGACAGCGCTGCAAACCGTAGACTCTAAAGGCTATGACGGGTTTGCGATGGCTCTGGTGAGCGAAGACGGGTCATCCGTGTAAAGCACCGTGAACCGCCGACCGCGCAAGCGCTTCGGGACTGACCCACGAATAAGCGCTGATGGTCACAAGATTATGCGCGATGCCGTTGAGGGAACAAAGGAGCAATTGCGCCTTGAGTGTTGTCTCCGCCTCATCAGCGCGATCACCCAATGCTTCGATAACGGACAGTTGAAACAAGGCGAAGCGCTGAACAATGGCTTCGTCATCGACAAAGATGCTGACATCCGACTGGGTCACATCACTCGACATGAAAACCAAAAAATACGTCTCCCGGTTATCGAGCCAGTACCGAAGATAGGCGAGAGAAATCTTGTGAAGACGCTCAACAGGGTCCTTCGTATGCGCAGCAATATGATCAAGGCGGTCGAACAGCTCGACGAAGACGTTGGCCCATAGCGCACGCAGGATATCAATCTTCCGGTTGAAGTACCGATAGATCGTCATCACGGTACAGCCTGCTTCTTTGGCAAGCCGCCGCATCGAAACGGCGTGATACCCCTCCTCCTCAAACAAACGCTGGGCACAATCCGTAATCAGACGACGGGTCGCGGCCATGTCCGCTTCTGACAAGGCGGGGCGGCCTCGCGGCGTGGGATCTGCTGATCGCTCAGACGTCATGCTCGCTCCCTAGCAAGAAAACAGTGTTGACCAAGCCTCGATTAAAAGATAACGCGTTATCATTAAATGAGGGATGCTATGGTTTTTCGGTCTTTGAGCGCTTGGGCCACGCAACTCGCGTGCGCTGTGGGTCCTGCAATGGCGGGCGATCTCGCGGACATCACAGGACATTGGCGAACCGTCCGGCACAGCGCTGACGTGGCGATTTCGGATTGTGGAGATGGGACGCCGTGCGGCTTTCTTCTTTCCGTCAGTGCCGACATGACCGGAGGCGAAACCAAGGATATCCGGAACAAAGACCCGGAATTAAGGGAGCGATCCCTCGAAGGACTACCGATCTTGTGGGGGTTTTCCCCGGATACGGACGGATGGCATCGTGGGCGGCTTTATAATCCCGATACCGGCCAGACCTTTCGCTCATCAATGAAACTGACGTCTCCAGATGAATTGAAGGTCAAAGGGTGCCTGGGCCCACTTTGCCGGCAACAGGTGTGGACAAGATTGCATACTGAAAAAATGGATCGTAGGGAGAACTAAGCCATGGACAGAATGAACGGTCGCACACTGATGCTCTTACGCATCCTCTTCGTGATTTCAGCGTTGTGGAATTTTGCAGGCGCCGTTCCCGGCTTGATGGACACAGCAGGGATGTTTGAACGCGAGTTTGGGCGTGAGCTGACAGACCCTGTGATGATAGCGGTCTATAGAGGTGCATGGGGAACAGCGTTTTTGTACGGGTTTGGCTTCCTGCTGGTCGCGATGAACCCAGTTCGTCACACAGGCATCGTGCTCATGGGCGGCACGGGCAAGGCGCTTTTTGCACTCAACCTTCTCAACATGCATATCAACGGATGGACGTCACCGTTTGCCGTCGTCGTTATTCTCGGTGATATCGTCTTTATACTGCTTTTTCTACTCTACTTCGTCGACCTCAAACGACAAGGCCATTCGATAGTAAGGTGAGGCAGGGGCGCACGGCCTTGAGAACAGATGGGGGCGACGGCTTGTGCCATCGTCCCCGCTTGACTCAAGGCCATTTTGGAACAAAACATGAACGCTATGGGTGTTCGGTTGGTCAAAGCAAGCGCGCTTTTGCCTTCGCAGCAGGCCGCGGCGGAAGAGCCCTCTTTCCCCTTTGGCCTGGCGCGATCTGGCGTGCAGGAGGTGGCGGAGGCGTCGTTCGGCGACCACGCTGCGGTGACAGGCTTTGCCATGGCCGCGGCAGAGGACGCGAAAGCGGCGGGGATCCTGTGGATCACCGGCCACCGCCAGGCCCATGAGCATGGACGCTTATCCGAGCGCTGGGCCCGGACCTCTCTGGCGTCCTCGGTGGAAGCGATCCTGCACGTAGAAGCGCGGAAGACGGAGCACCTGCTCTGGGCGGCGGAGGAAGCGATCAAATCCCGTGCCGTGTCCCTCGTGATCGTGGAGAGCGAGGCACCGGACTTCACCGCCTCTCGCCGGTTGAGCCTCGCGAGTGAAACATCAGGGGTGCCCGCGATCCTGCTCCTCCCCGCCCGCACCCAAGGCAGCACCGCCGCCCAAGCCCGCTGGCGGGTGGCAAGCGCGCCGTCCCTTCCCAACCCCTTTGATCCAGAGGCCCCTGGCATCCCGGTGTGGGATGTCACGCTCGAGCGCTGCCGCACAGCGCCGAGCCAGGTGGGCCGCCATTTTACGCTGAAGGCTGATGATGAACCGTTATCTCTCGATCCGTCTCCAGGACTGGCCCCTGACAAGGTGGCGCCGGGCGCAGGCCAAGCTCTCCCCCTTCGCCGCATCGCCGGATGAGGAGACGCCCTTTGCAATCATCGAAAAGAACGCCCACGGATTAGTGATCGTCTCGGCCAACGCCCTCGCCCGCGCCCAGGGCGTGACTGATGGTTTGCGCTTCACCGATGCCAAGGCACGAGCACCGGAACTTACCGCGGCCCATGCCGACAGAGCCGCCGAGGCGCAGAGCCTGAAGCGGCTGGCGCGTTGGATGATCCGATGGACGCCCCTCGTCGCGCTTGATGGGGACGATGGGCTGCTCCTCGATATCGCCGGATGCGCGCATCTTTTTGGCGGTGAAGCCAGTATGATGAAGTCCATCAGTGAACGTCTCGATCACGCAGATATGCCCCACAGAATAGGGCTGGCCAGCACGGTCGGCGCAGCAGTAGCACTGGCTCTTACCAGCCAAAACGGAGGGTGGTCCCAGCTGGCAAGGGGGCAAGAACGCGAAGGTTTGCGGGACTTGCCCGTTGCTGCCCTCAGGCTTTCGGCCCAAAGCCTGAGCCGCCTGCGGCGGTTTGGCCTGACACGGATCGGGCAGCTTTACGGCCTCGATCGCCGGGCGCTGCACCGCCGGTTTGCATCGAAGGAAGCGGCCGATGCCGTGGTTTTGCGCCTGGATCAGGCGCTGGGTTTCATCCGTGAGCCGATCAATCCTCTCCTCCCCCAACCCCGTTTTGCCTGCAGGCTCCCTTGTGCCGAACCGCTGATTTCTGCCGAGGGGGTGGAAGCGGGGCTTCACACATTGAGCGATCAGCTCTCTCTTCAATTGGCGAAAAGCGGGCAAGGCGCGCAGCGCTTCACCCTTCACGCGTTCCGGGCGGACGGCACCTCCACCCTCGCTTCGATTGCGACGGCGCGGCCAGAGCGGCTTCCGGAAAGGATCAATCACCTCTTCCGTGAGCGGATCAGCGCCATTGATCCAGGTTACGGTATCGATCTTTTGATGCTCACGGCCCACCGCCTGGGCGCGATGAGTGAGAGCGCATCCCCCCTCCCCGCCACATTGGCGGATGCTCGTTTTGATGAGGAGGAAGCCTCTCTCTTGGCCGACAGGATCAACGCCCGCTTCGGCGATGGCGCAGTGACCATTCGTGTGCCCAAGGAAAGCCATATCCCCGAACGGGACGAAACCACCGAGCCTTTTCAAGGTCAGTTTGCTGATGCTTTTTCCGTCTTGCCAGCGATAGGGCCAAGACCCGTGCGGCTCTTGGCACGCCCAGAGCCCCTCCATGTGATGGCGGCTGTGCCTGATGGCCCGCCGATGCGGATGACCTGGCGCCGGGTGCTGCGCCGGATCACGAAGGCGGAAGGGCCAGAGCGCATCGCGCCAGAATGGTGGAAACTTTCCGAAAAATGCAGCCGGGCCCGCGATTATTACCGCATCGAAGATGATCAGGGCCGCCGCTACTGGGTCTACCGTGATGGTCTTTATGATGATGGCCGCGGTGGTCCCCCACAATGGTTCATGCACGGATTTTTCCCGTGACCGACGCTTCGTCATTCTACGCTGAGCTTGATGTCACCACCAATTTTTCGTTCTTGCGTGGCGCCTCGCATCCTCAAGAATTGGTGGCGCAAGCCAAAGCGCTCGGTCTATCCGCTATCGGCATTGCCGACCGCAACACCCTTGCCGGGGTCGTCCGTGCCCATAGCGCTGCGAAGGAAGTGGGCCTCCCCCTCCTCGTGGGAGCGCGACTTATACCAACGGACGGGCCAGAAATCCTTTGTTATCCTCAAGACCGGGAGGCCTATGGCCGCCTCTCGCGCCTCCTCTCCTTGGGGAAGATGGGGGACACGCCCAAGGGCGCCTGTCATTTCACCCTGAACGATATCAAGGAGCATAGCGAGGGGCAGCTCTTCATCGTTATGCCTCCCTATGATCTTGATACGAATTTTCCGGATCAGTTGAAAATGCTCAGAGCGTGGTGGCCAAAGCGTCTGTGGCTCGGTGTGTCTTATGCCTATCACGGCCGCAATCGAGAACGCTTAGGCGTCTTGCGAGATCTATCCTTGCGCTGCCGGGTTGCCATGGCTGCAACCAATAGCGTTCTCTACCACTCGCCAGAGCGGCGGCCACTGCAGGATGTGCTGACATGCATCAAGGAAGGCTGCACGATTGACGACGCTGGCTACCTTCTCGAGGCGCATGCGGAGCGCCATCTGAAATCACCAGAAGAGATCGCGCGCCTGTTCAGAGGATATGAAGAGGCCATTGCGAACACGCAGACCATCGTGGACGCCGTTCACTTCTCCCTCGATGACCTTTCTTATTGCTACCCCGATGAACCTGTTCCGCCTGGGAAAACCCCGCAACAGCATTTGGAAGATCTCACCTGGCAAGGCGTATCCTGGCGGTACCCGGACGGTGTCTCCGAGGCTGTGCGCCAACGTCTTGATAAAGAGCTGAAGCTGATTGGTGAACTGAACGTTGCGCCCTATTTTCTCACCGTCCATGATATTGTGGCATGGGCGAGGAAGCAGGATATTCTGTGCCAGGGACGCGGATCCGCAGCCAATTCCGCCGTCTGTTACTGCCTTGGCGTTACGTCTGTCGACCCGGCAACCTCAAGCCTTCTCTTTGAGCGGTTTCTTTCTAAAGAACGAAAAGAGCCGCCCGATATCGATGTCGATTTCGAGCATGAACGGCGCGAAGAGGTCATTCAATATGTTTACGAACGGTATGGGCGCCACCGCGCTGCCTTGACCGCCACCGTGATCAGCTACCGCCCCCGCTCTGCCGTCCGCGAGGTCTGCAAAGCCTTAGGGCTTAGCCAAGACATCGCGTCCAGCCTTGCCGGTACCGTGTGGGGCAGCTTTGGCAGTGACGTGAACGAGGTTGATATGCAGAAAAAGGGGCTTGATCCCGCCAACCCCACTCTGCGTCTGGCCCTGCTTCTCATCCGCCAGCTGATCGGTTTCCCGCGTCACCTTTCCCAACATGTTGGCGGCTTCGTTCTGACCCAAGGCCCTCTTGTGGAGACAGTGCCCATTGGCAATGCCGCCATGGATGATCGCACCTTCATTGAGTGGGACAAGGATGATATCGATGCCCTCGGCATCATGAAGGTCGACGTCCTCGCCCTTGGTATGCTGACCTGCATTCGCAAGGCTTTTGATCTCCTCAAAGAGCATAAAGGCATTGACCACAACCTCGCCTCGCTCCCTCCTGACGATAAGGCGACCTATGACATGCTGTGCGAGGGGGACAGTTTGGGTGTTTTTCAGGTGGAAAGCCGTGCCCAGATGAACATGCTGCCTCGCCTTCAGCCGCGAGAATATTATGATCTTGTCATTGAAGTCGCAATCGTCCGCCCCGGTCCTATTCAAGGGGATATGGTCCATCCCTATTTGCGGCGGCGCAAGAAAATTGAGGGCGTCGAATATCCAAGCCCTGATCCTGCCCATGGTCCACCCGATGAATTGGAAGCCATCCTCAGCCGGACCCTCGGCGTTCCGCTTTTCCAAGAACAAGCGATGCAGATCTCTATTGATGCCGCGAAATTCACCCCCGAAGAGGCCAATGGCCTCCGCCGTGCGATGGCCACATTTCGCAAAATGGGGACGATCCAAAATTACCAAGATATGATGGTGGAGCGGATGGTCAGCCGAGGATACGAGCGCGCCTTCGCTGAACGCTGTTTTGATCAGGTAAAAGGTTTTGGTGAGTACGGATTTCCGGAAAGCCATGCCGCAAGCTTCGCGCTCTTGGTCTACGTCTCATCCTGGCTCAAATGCCATCATCCAGAGATTTTCTGTGCCGCGCTTTTGAACAGCCAACCCATGGGGTTCTACGCACCAGCACAAATCGTCCGTGATGCGCAGGAACATGGGGTGAAGGTCTTACCGCCTGACGTCAATGCATCCACTTGGGATAATCTGTTAGAAGAGCAAGATGATCGCTCTTTCGCCGTGCGGCTCGGCTTTCGCCAGATTGATGGTTTGCGTGAAGATGAGATGGATCAGCTGGTCCGCCGCCGCGGCCATGGGTTTGGTAACCCTGCGGAATTGCGCTCTCGCGCTGGCCTTGAACGGCGAACCATGGAGCTTTTGTCGGCGGGCGATGCCTTTGGCTCCCTTGGGGTCTTACGGCGCGATGCTCTTTGGACCACCTATGGCGAGCCCACCAAAGAGGCTTTGCCGCTCTTCGCGGCGGCTGAACAATCAGAACAAAGTGAGGGTCCGAAGGCTGATCTACCGACAATGCCGCTTTCAGAAGAGGTGGTACAAGATTATCAGACGACCCGCCTATCGTTGAAAGCCCATCCGCTTTCCTTCCTTCGCAGCCGTTATCAAAGTCACGGGATCATCAGCACCCATGATGCGGTGCATCGTCCCAATGGCCGTTGGGTCCGCACCGCGGGCCTTGTGCTCATCCGCCAACGCCCAGGATCGGCGCACGGCGTTGTCTTCATCACCATGGAGGACGAAACCGGCGTCGCCAACATCGTCGTGTGGCAGAAAACTTTTCAGCGCTTCCGCCCTGTGGTGATGGGGGCACGGATTATCGAGGTACAAGGGAACGTCCAGCGAGCTGATAACGTCACCCATATCGTGGCGCAGCGCCTGATCGACCGCACACAGGACATTGATCTTCTCTCGGAGGATGTCGTCCGGGATCCGCTCAAAGGTGTGCTCTGCCCCACCGACGAGGTGAGACGGCCGGTGCCGGAAACCGGCAACAGCGCGCGCCATCCGCGCAATGTCCGCACCATCCCCAAAAGTCGTGACTTTCACTGATCGGCCGCGGGTACTTTTGGCAGCTCACACCATTGGATAAGGTGCCAACAAGGTGCAGGGTCCAGCGCCTCAAAGAGCGGAGGCCCCATGCCCGAAACCGTTGTGATTGTTGGAGCAGGCGTACCCGACGGCGTCGGCGGCGCCTTGGCGCATCGCTTTGCCAAAGAAGGATACGCCATCATCGCCAGCGGCCGCACCCTTGCAAAGGTGGAGGCCACCGCGGCAAGCGTTCGTGACGCAGGCGGATCAGCTGAAGCCATCCGCACCGATGTCGCTTCAGAAGACGACATGGCAGCCCTTTTTGCGAGGGTGAAAGAGATCGGCCAACCCATCGCCGCTATCATCTACAATGCCGGGAACAACAGGCCGATCCCGTTTGAAGATCTGACACCGGAGCAATTCACGGATTTTTGGCGATCAGGTTGTTTCGGCGGGTTTCTCACCGCTCATCACGCCATGCCGATTTTAAGGGCTCAGGGCCGCGGGTCGATGTTCTTCACTGGCGCGTCGGGGTCGCTCCGCGGCAAGCCGAACTTTGGGCATTTCGCATCCGCAAAGGCAGGCTTACGGAATTTGGTCCAGTCACTAGCCCGCGAATACGGCCCCCACGGCGTGCATGTGGCCCATGTGATTGTTGATGGGGTCATCAACGGGAACAGGCTGAAAGAATCGCGGCTCGCTGATTATCTTGAACAGCTGGGTGAAGACGGATCGCTTGACCCTGCGGCAATTGCCGAGACCTTTTGGTCACTGCACGTCCAACCGAAATCGGCGTGGACGCACGAGATTGATCTTCGTCCGTTTAAAGAGCGGTGGTGAGAACCGAAAGCGACTGACGCCTCTACCGCTCTTTCAAGATCTCTTTCACACGGACCTTGGCCTCTTCGGTCCAGGGCCCTCGCACCTTATTGACCGCTTCGATCAGCTCTTCGTTCTGATGCCAGACCACCCCTGGTTTGGCGTGATCCGCCACCTCGCGCAGCACCCGGCGATCGACAGCCTCGAGCTCTCGCACAACACGCTCGGCCTTGTCCCGCGGAATGCCCAACGCTTCGTAGGCTGAGCGCGTGATGCGGAGGGAGCTGTCATAGGTCTCTCTGATGATGTCGCGACAGCCCACACCCCAAAGCTCGTAGACATGCGGCCGGTCCACAGCCCGCGCGATCACATGCACCCGCGGATAGTTCTGCACGATATAGCGGGTCAGGTTGGTGATTTGCTCCTTCCCATCAATGGCGACGATCACCACTTTTGCCGTCGCAATACCAGCTGCACTCAGAAGATCCGGACGCGTTGCATCACCGAAGAAAACGCGGAAACCTATCTTCCGCATCGCCTCAAGCTGGCCTGAATTGTAGTCGATCACGGTCGTATCAAAACCTGCCGTATCCACCATGTTTTGGATGATGGCACCCATCCGGCCACAACCAGCGACAATCACCGAGGCTTTTTTATCGATCTCATCGGCCTCGCGCTCCTGCACAGCGGCGCTGCGGCGGGCAAACACGCGATCATAAAGAATGAAGAGCCCAGGGGTCGCTAGCATCGACAGGGCAATGACGAGTTGCAAAAGGCTCGCTGTCTCTGCTGGCAGTACTTGGTTGGTGAGCGCGAAGGACACCAAGACGAAACCGAACTCCCCTGCTTGAGGCAGGCCAAGGGAGAAGAGCCACTTGTCGCTGCCCTCCACCCGGAACAATTGGGCCAGGACAAAGAGGATCAGCGCCTTGAATGCCATCAATCCAGCGGCAAGCGCAAAGACGAGGCCGACATTCTCGGCCATCAGTGTGAAATTGATCCCTGCACCGACGGTGATGAAAAAGAGCCCGAGCAGTAGCCCGCGGAACGGGTCGATATCGGCCTCAAGTTCGTGCCGATACTCACTGTTGGCAAGCACCACCCCGGCGAGGAAAGTCCCCAGGGCGGGCGACAATCCGACCAAAGACATGAGGAGCGCGATCGAGATCACAATCAACAGCGCTGCGGCCGTGAAAAGCTCACGCAGACGCGCCGCGGCAACGAGACGGAAAAGTGGCCGCGTAAAAACACTGCCGCCGACGAGAACAGCAGCGACAGCGCCGAGGGTTACAAGACCAGCATGCCAGCCCGCGAGCCCATCGACGAGGCTAAGAGTTGCGCCGTGGGCACCCTCTGCCCCGTGTCCGTGAGCCGCCGCCTCGTGCGCAGCATCGCCAGCATGGTGATCAATGCCAAGGCCGCCGGCGACAGGAATCGCCAGAAGCGGAAGAAACGCGAGAACGGGGATGACCGCGATGTCTTGGAACAAGAGGACCGAGAAACTCGCCTGGCCGCCATCGCTCCGCATCAGGCCCTTTTCATTGAGCGTCTGCAGAACAATCGCGGTGGACGACAGCGCCAGGATAAGTCCGATCGTGAGCGCCGTCTGCCAGGGCAGATCAAACGCATAGGCTATCCCCGCGATGCCCAGGGCACTGAGCGTCACTTGACCGCCGCCAAGACCGATCAATCGCCCTCGCATCGACCACAGGACCGGCGGCTCAAGCTCCAACCCAACCAGGAAGAGCATCATCACCACACCGAACTCGGCAAAGTGCTGAACCGCGACAACATCGACACCGAGGGCGGAGAGAAGCGGGCTGATCGCGATCCCCGCAATCAGGTATCCAAGGACAGACCCAAGACCGAGGCGCGCGGCGATCGGCACTGCGATCACGCCAGCTGCGAGAAAAATGAATGAAATCAAAAAGACATCTGTCATGACGCCCTCCGGCCTGCGCGCAACGCCTCGTGAAAGCGAGATTGACCGCGAATAGCAAGGAGCCCCTGGCGGCCGCGCCCATCAGCGTTGCGGGGCTTTGCCCGATCACCTAGAGATTTAGCGTCATCCCCCTAGCCGCCAACCTGTGAGTGCCATGACCCAGGAGAACCCGCAGCCGAGGATTCTCGCGATCGCTGGCGGGAGCTGTTCAGGCAAAACGTCGTTGGCACGCATGGTTCATAAACGGTTTGGTCCGGAGACCAGTCTCTATCTCGAGCTTGACCGCTACTACAAAAACATACCGCTCCAAAACGGTACACAGATGGATTTGCCCAACTTTGATCATCCGGATGCGTTAGACCTGACCTTCTGTGCTGAACAACTGGCGGCTTTGAAGAGCCGCCGCGGTATTGACGCTCCGATCTATGACTATGCCGAACACCGGCGACAGGAGAAGACGGACCACTTCTCACCGAAACCCATGATCATCGTCGAAGGGCACCTGGTGCTGCACGACCCTGATCTGCGGTCACTGTTCGACCACTCGTGCTACATCGAGTGCCCAGAAGCCGTCCGGTTTGAGCGGCGGCTGGAACGCGATCGCACCGAGAGGGGCAGGAGCGAAGACAGCGTCCGGCAGCAGTTCGAGCGCACCGTTGGACCGATGCACGACCGCTTTGTCAGTCCATCGAAGGTCCACGCAGACCGGATCGTCAGCCAGGACGAGTACTGCCATCGAACCACCCAGTTGGTTGACTCCATCGTCGAGCAATTGAAGAGTTGAAACGTCTAGGGATGCTTCTTTCATCATTATCCTGATTAAATATGGATTGAACAGTTACGATGGTTGATGCAGCCGCTGGCCTTGTTGGAGTTGTTGCACTTTTCGCGCTGGCGGTCGCGTTTTCCGCTCATCGGAGCGCCATTCGCCCGATGGTGGTGGTTCGGGCCTTCGCGCTCCAGTTCGCCATTGCTGTTCTGGTTCTGAAAGTGCCAGCCGGCCAGGCTGGTCTCCAAGCCCTTTCGGATAAGGTGTTGGTGCTGCTCGGCTACACGCAATACGGCGTGAACATGGTGTTTGGGGACCTGCAGCCGCCTCCGGGCAAAGTCAGCTTTTTCATCAGTGTGTTGCCGATTATCGTTTTCTTCTCGTCCCTGATGGCCGTCCTTTATCACCTTCAGATCATGCAGCGGGTTGTCGAGGTGGGAGGCTTTATCCTTCGCCGCCTGGTGGGGTTGCGCCCGCTTGAGTCGCTCAACGCGATCGCCAACATTTTTATCAGCCAGGCGGAAAGCCCCCTCACCCTCAGGCCTTATCTCAAAGGCGCCACCCAGGCCCAGATCTTTGCCATCATGGTATCGGGCATGGCCTCCGTATCCGGAACAGTTCTCGCGGCCTATGCCGGCATGGGCATTCCGGTGGAACAGCTGGTGGCGGCCAGCTTCATGTCTGCGCCCGGCGGCCTCCTCATGGGACATCTGTTCTTCCCGGAGACAAAGGAAGGATCCGGCGCACCCGCCGATTTGCCCGAGATCACCGCGCCGAGCCTTACGGGCGGGAGCGAGCCAGACGAGAAAAGTCGGTACGCGAATGTCATCATGGCAGCCGCGATGGGAGCCGAGAGCGGCTTGGTCCTCGCCGCAAAGATCGGCGCGATGCTCCTCGCTTTCGTTGCGCTCATCGCGCTGGCCAACGGGATTGTTGGCGGGATTGGCGGGCTGTTCGGGATCGAAGACCTGTCGATCCAACGCATGCTGGGCTTCGTCTTCGCGCCAGTCATGATCGCGATCGGTGCCGCCCCAGGCGAAGCGGTCGCGGCGGGCGGGATCTTCGGCGAAAAGTTGATCGCCAACGAATTCATCGCCTATCTGAGCCTGTCCGAAAATTTGGATACGTTCTCGCCCAAGACGGCACTCGTCGTGACGTTCGCGCTTTGCGGCTTCGCCAATATCAGCTCGATCGCCATTCTGCTCGGGGGCCTCGGCACCCTCGCCCCGCACTACCGTGACGCCATCGCGCGGATGGGCATCCGGGCGGTCGCGGCGGCATCCTTCTCCAATCTGATGAGTGCCGCCATCGCCGGGATTCTCTTTAGTCTTTAGGCAGAGGGGACAAAGGAAGAACCATGCAAGACCAAGTCCCGGTCCTTCGCCTCAGTGAATACCAAACGGGGTCAGTCGAGGCGCGTGAGCGTTTTTGCGGCGCGCTGTTCGCCGCACTCCAGCGCTTTGGCTTTGTTATCATCCGGGACCACGGAGTAAACGACAGGCTCCTCAACGAAGCATATCGTTTGGTAGCGGACGTTTTTGCGCAACCAACGGACGTCAAAGAACGCTACACCGTCCCCGGCGGTCATCGCGGATACACCCCCTTCGGTACGGAAAAGGCAAAAGGCAGCGAGACCCCTGACCTCAAGGAGTTTTGGCATATTGGCCCGGAGCGGCCCATCCGCAGCGCGCTCGACGCCAAGAATATCTGGCCCGAAGAGCCCGCCGACTTCAAAAAGACGTTGACGGAGCTGTTTGATGCACTCCACGGCGTTGGTGAGAACTTGTTAGAAGCGCTGACGGGCAAGCTCGATGTCCCAACCGACTATTTCAAAACACGCGTCGCAGACGGCGACTCTGTCCTGCGTCTTCTTCACTATCCGCCCATCGCCCACGGCGCGAACCCGCAAGCGTTGCGCGCGGCTGCACATGAGGACATCAACCTGATCACGATCTTGGTGGCAGCCCAGGGCGCTGGCCTCGAACTCCTCGATCGCAACGGCACCTGGCTGCCGGTGGAGAATGAACCGGGAGATCTGATCGTCGACACGGGTGATATGATGGCGCGGATCACCAACGGGGTGCTGCCCTCCACAACGCACCGGGTGGTGAACCCCGCGGGTCCGAATGTCAGCCGCTATTCCATGCCGTTCTTCATGCATCTGGCGGCGGACACGCCGCTTGACTGCCTACCTAGCTGTGTCGGCGATGGCTTCGATCATGCGCCGATCACCGCCGGGGAGTATCTTCTCGAGCGTCTCAAAGAAAACGGCATGATCTAGAGCGGCGCCAGCGGGTTTGACCGCACCCGCAGCGCGCCGCAATCTGCTCGCCATGCGTTTCCCCATTGGTCCCGGCGCCCTCGTGGCCGCTGCCTTTGTTGGCCCCGGCACGGTGACAGCTTGCACCTTGGCCGGGGCGCAGTTCGGCTATGCGCTCCTCTGGGCCTTGGTGTTCGCGACCGTCGCCACGGTAATCTTGCAGGAGATGGCGGGCCGCCTCGGGGCTGCAGCCCGGCTTGGCCTGGGTGAAGCTTTGATGGCCGGGGCGGGTTCGAAACCGGCCAAGATCGCGATCGCCGGTCTCGTCTTCGCCGCGCTGGCCATTGGCAACGCCGCCTATGAAGGCGGCAACATCGCGGGGGCCGCTCTTGGCGCGCAGGCCATTGTGGGCGAAGCCTCGGTCCCACCTGCAGTCTGGCCCATTGCAATTGGGCTGATTGCCGGTGTTGCCCTATGGTTTGGTCAGTACAGAACGCTTGAGACCTTGCTCATCATCTTGGTGCTGATCATGAGCCTGGCTTTCGTGGCCAGCGCTGTGGCCACCCGGCCAGACTGGGGCGCGATGCTATCTGGACTTGCGCCCCGGGTCCCTGACGGCGGCACCCTCACAGCCATTGCCCTTATCGGCACAACCATTGTTCCGTACAATCTCTTTCTCCACGCCGCAGCGTCCAAGGAGAGATGGGCCCATGATGGCGGCGTGAAGGCCGCGCGGCAGGACACGGTGGCGGCGGTGGGTCTAGGCGGTTTGGTCTCCATTTTGATTTTGTCTTCGGCAGCCGCCAGCCTTTTCGGCCAAAGCCTGGAGATCAGCTCCGCCGCTGATATGGCCGTCGCGCTCGAGCCCGCGATCGGCCCCGTCGCGCGCTATGTGGTGGGGCTTGGCCTCCTCGCGGCGGGGATCACGTCAGCGATCACAGCCCCGATGGCGACGGGTTACGCTATTGCTGAACTCGCTCCCACGAACGACGACCAAATCCGAAGGCGGATCTTTCGCGGCGTTAGTCTGGCGATCCTCACGATCGGTGTCGGCATCACGCTCTTGGGGCTCCGACCTGTCTCGTTGATCCTTGTGGCGCAGGCCGCCAACGGCATCTTGCTACCGGTGGTTGCTGTTTTCCTCCTGATGGTGATGAACCGCCGATCTCTCTTGGGGACCCATGTCAACGGCCTCGTCCCCAACGTTTTGGGAGGCGTCGTTGTGATCGTTGCGATCGCGCTCGGACTCCGTGCGCTGCTGCGTGTGGCTGGAGCTTTGTGATGGCGCGATCCATTGATCTGAATGCTGATATTGGTGAAGGCTTTGATGACAAAGCGATCCTCCCCTTCATCTCGAGCTGCAACATCGCCTGCGGTGGGCACACAGGGGATCGCGAAACCGTGGCCGCAACGATCAAACTTGCGCTGGCCGAGGACGTCGCCATTGGCGCCCATCCCAGCTATCCGGACAAGGAGGGGTTTGGACGACGCAGTCTCGATATCGAACCCAAGACGCTCCGTATCTCGCTCATCGAGCAGCTCGAGCTGATCAAGTCGGTGGCTGAGACGCTCGGTGCCGCGGTCGGCCATATCAAGCCGCACGGCGCGCTCTACAACGACGCGGTGGACTCCTCGGAGAAAGCGAACGCTTTGTTGGTCGCCAGCAGTGAGGTTTTCCCGGGCGCGATCGTAACAGGAGCGCCCTTTGGCGTGCTGAAAGAACAAGCGGAGACGCTGGGTCATCCCTATCGCGCTGAAGGGTTTGCCGATCGTCAGTATCTCGACGACGGGCGTCTGATGCCGCGGTCAGAGCGCGGCGCTGTCATCGCAAACCACGACCGCCAGGCCGCCCAAGCTATCAGCTTGGCCGAGGGGCGCGGCGCGACTGGACCAAGTGGCAACGCGGTCCCTTTATTTGTGGACACTCTGTGCCTTCACAGTGATACGGAAGGCGCAGCAGAGGGTGCCCAGATCATTTATGAAGCGCTGACAGGCCGAGGTATCACCATCAAGGTACCACAGCTATGACTGGCTCCATCACTGTTCTGGCTGAAGATATCGTCGAGGTCGCGGTGGACGGCGCGAAAGAAGCCCAGGCACTTGCCAATCACCTTCGCAAAACTGATGTGTTTACGGAGGTTGTTCCGGCGCTCGGAACAGTGGCTGTGATGTTCTCGCCGTCGCGGTTGTCCATCGCCGACGTCGAAAGCATCATCAGCGATGCCCAAAAGCGCCCGAGGATATCCGATCCAGCACTCGCGACAGAAATCAACATTCCCGTCGTCTACGGGGGAGAGGCCGGGCCGGATCTCGACGCCGTGGCGAGATCATTGGCGTTGTCGCCGCAGGACGTGATCCGTACTCATACAGCTCAAGCCTTCACCGTCGACATGGTGGGGTTCACCCCAGGTTTCGCTTATCTCAGCGGCCTCTCTTGGTCGGTGCCCCGGCTTCCAACCCCCAGAGCGAGCGTTGTGGCCGGTTCGGTTGGCCTCGCAGGCGGTAGAGCGGGGGTCTACAGCCTCAAGGGCCCCGGCGGCTGGCCCATCATTGGCCGAACATCGGCGTCACTTTTCGATCCAGCCAATGACCCACCCTTCGTGTTGGCGCCGGGTTCGCTTGTCCGCTTTCAATCTGTTGACGCATGAGCATCGAAATTCTCAAAGCCGGACTTCAGACCACGGTGCAATCCTCACCGCGCCTCGGCCATCGCCATTGGGGCGTGCCATGGGCGGGCGCGGCCGATGAACTCTCTTACGCCCTAGCCAACAGATGCGTGGGCAACAGACCTGGCTCTGCTGCGCTCGAGATCGCCTACGGCCAGTTCTCGGTTCGATTCGAAGAACCCGCACTGATCAGTCTCACCGGTGCGCCGGCATCAGCCACGCTCAACAGCACGCCTCTTTCCTTCGACAAGCCTGTGAACACTCCGCCTGGCAGTATACTGACTCTAGCGATGCCTTCGGTTGGTGTTCGCACTTATCTCGCGGTGGCTGGCGGGATCGCTGCCGAGACCTTTATGGGGAGTGCGTCCACGTATAGGCCTGCTGGCCTGGGTGGGCATCACGGAAGGGAGCTTAAGGACGGAGATCGGCTCGAGGTGTTACATCGTCAGGATCAGGCCGATGCCGTTGCGATACCGCCCGACCTTCAGGTCGTCCTTTCTGATCAGTGGCGCCTGCGTCTCCACTCTGGACGGATGGCAGCGAGGATGGGTGAGATCCGCAAACATCTCTATAAGGATACTTTTGTCGCCACACTTCGATCCGATCGTATGGGGATACAAATTGAAGGACCAAGTCTAGAGATTGTCGAAGATGCTGTGATGGACAGCGTCCCGGTCTTTCCGGGAACGGTCCAACTCCCTCCCGACGGCAAGCCCTTCATCTTGATGCGCGATGCTCAGACCACAGGTGGTTACCCGCGCTTAGGCCAGGTGGCACGGATTGACCGGCATAAGCTCGGTCAAATCAGGCCCGGTGATCAGATCCGCTTTATGGAAGTGTCGCCAGACAGCGCCCGCCGCGCCCTCTTTACGAAAGAGGAGATGCTCAAGCGCATCGATCTTCACGATACTCTCTTCTAGGATGATCTTATGACTGATCATCTAGCATTGCGTTGGCTTTGCGCAGATCGTCCTGCGTGTTGATGTTCATGAGTTGAGTGGCATCTAGTGAAACCGGTGTCGCACTGCATAGGGATGCCAGGCGGTGGAGAGGGATGCTGGGCACGTTTTGCAATTGGGAAAAGGCAGCCGCCAGGGCCGTCACCTGCCAATATCCCACCGTCGGATGAAGTCCCGTTTCATCTGCAGCGATAGATGTTGGTCCGTTAGCGGATAGCACATCGAGAAGGTCAGGAGGCAGGAACGGCGCATCGACCGGAACAGTGAAGAACGCATCAACGGACGGATGATCCGCGTTCAACCAGGAGTTGACGCTCCAAAGTGCTCCAGCAGGACCTTTGGGTCCACCCGGATCATCGTCGATGATGGGGAGCCCCGTTTCTCGATCTGTCGCACCCGAAACCGCGATGGTTCCCGCCGACGGACGGAACCGATCGACGAGCAGATCAATCATACGCCGTCCACCGAGTGTCATTGTCGCTTTGTCGCCGATACCCATTCGGCTCGACTGGCCACCCGCCAGGATCACCAAAAGCGGCTGCTCAATGCTCACGATGACGAGGATAAGCCTCGCTTGCGAAGGCCATGGATGGGAAAGCGCTCGACATAGTCGTCTCTCGCGGTGACATCAAAACTGACGCGGTCCATCATCCGATCCTGCGGCATGGCCATGGGGATCGATGCATCGTCGAGAGGCCAAGGCTCATCGTGAACACCCTCGATCACGCTATCAACAAGGGGATAACGGATCTTTTCCGCTTCTGCTGCAAGCCGGAAAAGATCAGTACGGAACGACGACGCCAGTGCTTGATCGATATCTGTCGATTGAGGCAACTGCCCCCACCTGACCATCTGCATCGCGATCCATGCCGCCTTAGAATGCCAAGGAAAGCCGGCGACGGAAGGATCAAAAAACGAGGCAAGTGGCTTATGCGCACGACTGCCGAGTGCACGTGAAATATGGCGCGGATCGAGGCCGATATATTGCTCCTGAGACAGATAGTCGACGGCGGCGTCCTTACCTTCGTCAGTCTGTAACCGTTGCACAGCGCACATAAGCGCGCGAACGAGCCGCTCATGAACGTCCTGATGATCGTCCATCCAGTCACGACGCACACCAAGCACCTTCTCGGGCGCAGCCGGCCAAATCTCTGATCCCGCGACGATTTGGTGACCGATGCCGCGATGCACGGCGAGCGTGTTCCACGGCTCACCGACGCAAAAGCCATCGATACTCTCGGACTCGCACAGCCGAACCATATCTGGCGGCGGCACAACGATGAGGCGAACATCTTTGTCAGGATGAAGACCTGACGCAGCCAGCCAATAGCGCAGAAGATAGTTGTGGCTCGAGAATGGGTAAACCATCGCAAAGGTGATGGGCGCTTGCCCGGCCGCGCGGCGGCGCTCCGCAATCACCTTCAGGGATTCCGCCGTTACGGGGCGAGCATCGAACGCCCAGGGATCGACATCCTGCATGTCTTTATAAAGAGCATTGGAGACGGTGATACCGTTGCCGTTAAGGTTGAGACCAAAGGCTGTCGCAAAGGACACCCTCACCGGCGACAGGCCAAGCGCGGACGCCACCACCATGGGCGAAAGCATATGCGCCGCGTCGAGATCACCAAAGGCAAGTTGGTCACGAATATGCGCCCAGGAATGACCCTTTGAGAGCGTCACATCAAGATCGAGTTGTTCGAAGAATCCCTCTTCATTTGCGACCACAAGGGGTGCGGCGTCGCAAAGCGGGATGAAACCGATGGTGAGAGCGTCAGCGCCCATCGCTACACCTTACCCAGAAGATCAGCAATGGACAGGATGTCTTCGGCCACCTGCCTCAGCGGTTTGCCCGACGTCATGGAGGTCTCGCGCATAGCATTGTAGGCTGATTGCTCGTTCATGCCCCGCTTCTCCATCAGGAGGCCTTTGGCACGTTCGACCACTTTACGGGTTTCCAGATCGTCCTTTGATTTTTGAAGCTCTTTCCACAGACCATCGACCATCTTGAAACGTTCGATGGCCACCTCGATCACGGGCAAGATCCTCGACTCAGACAATCCGTCCACGATATACGCACTCACACCAGCGCGCACCGCTTCTTTGGCGAGGGAACCGTCTCCATCCTCCACGAACATCACGATCGGCTTGGGATTTTCCTGGGCGACGTTGCGGAGGTTCTCGATCGTGTCACGGTCGGGCGACTCGCAATCGATGATAATCGCGTCAGGCTGCAAACTGTTGATCCGCTCCAGAAGATCGATCGACGTGAGATCATTCGCAATATGCACCACGGCGCGGTCACGCAGCCCCTGCTCCACGATCGCGGCGCGGCGCGGGTCGCTGTCGATCAAAAGCACGATCAAAGGCGCGTTGGTGACGTCATCCATGTCAAAAGGCTATGCCCGCCGCAGCGCGATAGCAATTGGTTGATGACACTAAAATGACATAGTTTTCCGCTCTAGGCGGCAGAAACGCCCGGCTTGCTGAGATGTTCTGTCTGCGCGCCTGCAAAAACTTGGCCGATCCCGAGAAGGACTGGGCCGTCAGCGACGATGGTCAGACCGGCCAAGTCCTGGAGGGTCATTGAGGTGACTTTTTCATCGCCGCGGGACAGCGATTCCATCACAACGACGGGGGTTTCACCGGCCAGGCCAGCACCCATGAGGCTGTCGGCAAGCTCGCCCGCGGTGCGCCCACCCATGTAGATCATCAGTGTCTTCCGCGGATCGGCATGGGCTTGCCAGTTGAGTTCGGGAAGCACGCCCTTCTTGCTATGAGCCGTCAACAGCGTGACGCCCTGTGCGCAGTCCCGATGGGTGAGTGAGACGCCTAAGGACGATGCCGCGGCCAGTGCGGCGGTCACGCCCGGTACGATCTCGACACTGATCCCTTCGGCCTCGAGCGCTGCGATCTCTTCACCGGCCCGGCCGAAGATCATGGGATCGCCTGACTTCAGGCGAACCACGCGCTTACCCGTCTTCGCCAGTTTGATCATCAGAGCATTGATGTCTTCTTGTCGGCAGGACGCCCGATGACCACGCTTACCCACGAGCATCTTCTTCGCTTCGCGCCGCGCGAGATCCAAGATATCATCCGCTATGAGATCATCGAATAGGATGACGTCGGCTGCTTGCATCGCGCGTACGGCGCGAAGGGTTAGAAGGTCCGCCGCTCCGGGTCCTGCACCGACAAGGGTCACGTGACCGGCATGAGTTCGTATGGGCGAGGCCTGATCGAAAAAAGCCTCGGCCTTGGCCGCGGGCTCGGTCCACGCGGCGCGAGCGAACGCTTGCCAAAGACCTCGGCGTTCGGCGGCGTCGGGGATCCGAGCCCTCACTGCTGCTCGTAGCGACTTGGCGGCCCGGCCCCACGCGCCAAAATCTCGAGGAAGGAGCGCTTCGATCCGAGAACGAACCGATTGGGCCAATGCGGGTGCGGCCCCTCCCGTCGAGATTGAAACGACGACCGGTGAGCGGTTCACAATCGATCCGAATTGGAAGTCGCAGCATTCCTTCCTGTCGATAACGTTGACGGGCACTCCCGCGTGACGCGCGGCTGCGGCGAACCTCTTGGCGCTCTCACGATCATCTAAAGCGCCGATCGCCATCGTCTTGCCCACAAAATCGGAACCCGTCCACGTACGTTGGTGGTGGTGGAGATGATCGGCTTTCTGAATAAATTGCTCGATATCTTGGTCAAGTGAGGGCGTCACGAGATCAACGACAGCACCTGCGGAATGCAAGAGCTGCAGTTTCCACAACGCTCCCTCGCCGCTGCCCACGAAGAGCACGTGCTTCCCTCGCAGATCATAGAAAACCGGCAAGACAGCGAGCGGTTGAAGGCCAGAATCCGTACAAAGCTCAGGCTTTCTCTGGGACACGCGTCACCTCCATCAGTTTACGAATGTCTTGGCGACAACTTCCGCATCCCGTGCCCGCACCGGTGCGCTCGCCAACGGCGTTGAGGTTATTGGCGCCGTTTTTGATGGCTCTACAGATGGTGTTGCGACCAACCCCGAGGCAGGCGCAGACCGTTGGACCCGGATCAAAGACCCCCTCCGGCGGTTGACCAGAGAGAATGCGGTGGCGGTCACCGGCCGGGATAACGCGGCCGATCTGTTCAGCCAGCCAGTCCCGCGCCGCCGTCACGGGTTCATCACTGGCAAGGAAGATACCCGTCATCCGTCCACGTTCGAACACAGCGCAACGGTAAGACGCTTCGTCCTCTGCCGTCTCATGAACCAGCACCGCATCACGTCCCGCATTCAGCAGCGTCTTGGCAAAGCGGGACCAATCGTCAGGTGCGCTGAGGCCCGCAAGCTCCATGCGGTGACCGCGTTCGCACGGCACTTCAGCCCAATATTCTGTATCAGGATGCTCGAGCGCCATACCCACCGCAAACCCGTGCCACGCTGGTTCAAAAGGCACGATACGGACCGACGATGACTTGAGCGCTGGTTGGCCCGAAATCGGATCAACGATCGGCGCAACCATCGCATCGACACGCGCAGCAGACGCCGTCTCCCCGGTCCAATGCATTGGCACAAAAATGCTACCCTGGTCTTGAGCATCCGTGACTATCGTCCGGACAATGATGGAGCCTCGATCATTGGATATGCAGGAAAGCGAGTCATGGGCCAATCCAAACCTCTCCGCATCATCCGGGTGAACCTCAACAAAGGGCTCGGGCGCATGCCGGTTAAGGCGGGGTGCACGCCGCGTGCGGGTCATCGTATGCCACTGGTCGCGAATGCGCCCGGTATTGAGCGTCAGCGAAGTGGTCTCCGTAGGCGTATCAGCCACCGTTGGTGCGACGAACCGCGCCTTCCGATCCTCCGTATAGAACTGCCCGTCAGCAAAGAACCGCGCTTTCACCTCCCCGCACTCGGGCTGCGGCCACTGGACAGGCGCAATGGCGGCATAGTCCGCATCACTCATATCCATCAAGCCGCCAAGATCAAGGTCGCGAGAACCGTTGTTCTCAAAAGCCGTCATCGCCGCGTATTCGCGAAAAATCTCAGCTGGCGACTTGAAGTTAAAGGCATCGCCGTGACCCAGCCGCTTCGCGAGATCGCAAACAGCGGCCCAGTCGTGGCGGGTAAGACCAGGGGGCGGTAAGAAGGCCCTCTGACGGGACATCCTTCGCTCCGAATTCGTCACGGTACCGTCTTTCTCACCCCAACCGGTCGCTGGCAACAGGACGTCCGCACACCTCGCCGTATCCGTGTCCGGCACAATGTCAGAAACGACGACCAACGGACATGCCTTCAGCGCCGCCTTCACCCGATCCGCATCCGGCATCGAGACCACGGGGTTGGTCGCCATGATCCAAATCGCCTTGATACGGCCATCCTCGACGGCTTGAAAGAGGTCGACGGCCTTGAGACCCGGGGCATGGGCCATCGCTGGCGCGTTCCAAAAACGCTGGACACGGTCTATCGACACGGGATCGAAATCCATGTGGCACGCCAGCTGACTGGCAAGACCGCCGACCTCTCGCCCGCCCATGGCATTGGGCTGGCCCGTCATGGAGAAAGGGCCCATCCCCTCTCTCCCAAGCCTTCCCGTGAGCAAGTGGGCGTTGATGATAGCATTGACACGGTCCGTACCGTCCGCTGCCTGATTGGTTCCCATCGAGAACAGTGTGACCGTGCGCTCTGTTTGGGCAAAGAGGTTGAAGAACGCTGCGAGCTGTTCTTCAGACAATCGCGTTTGCTTCGCCACTTCAGCGATCGTATAACTCGACGCCAACTTAGTAACGCCGCCAATACCATTTGTGTGCTCCGCAACAAAGGTATGGTCAATCACTCCGTGTTCGATCAGATGATGAAAAAGACCAAGATAGAGAGCGACGTCACTGCTGGGCGCCAAAGCCAAATGAAGGTCCGCGATGTCGCAAGTCGGGGTTCGGCGCGGATCGATCACCACCACTTTCAGGTTGGGGCGCCGCTCTTTCTCAGCCACAATCCTTTGATAAATAACGGGATGACACCACGCTAGATTCGACCCTGTCAGGACCAAAAGGTCACAGAGCTCAAGATCGTCATACGTACACGGAATCGTATCCGTCCCAAACGCACGTTTATGTCCGGCCACGGCAGATGCCATACAGAGCCGAGAGTTGGTATCGACATTGGCACTACCAATGAACCCCTTCATGAGCTTGTTGGCGACGTAGTAGTCTTCGGTGAGGAGCTGACCCGACAGGTAGAAGGCCACACTGTCCGGACCATGATCGTCAATCGCGCGCTGGAAGCCCTCTGCCACGCGTGCCATCGCCGCGTTCCAGCTGGTTCGTTGACCATCGACCATTGGTGCCAAGAGACGCCCCTTTTGACCAAGAGTCTCGCCCAGCGCTGAACCCTTGGAGCAGAGCTTCCCCCAATTGGCCGGGTGCTGTGTATCACCAGCGATGATCGCACTGTCGCGCCCTGTCGGTGTCGCCTTCACCCCGCAGCCCACTCCGCAATAGGGGCAAGTCGTCTTGACGGATTCGATCGGGGCACCATCCGCCATCGATCAGCTCACGTCGCCCAGGGCTCGCAAATCGACGGAGACCACGCCGCCCTCGACCTTGGCCGGAAAGGTCTGCACCTCATAGGCGTCAGGACCTCGGGCGGCGCCTGTATCAAGATCAAAGACCATGTTGTGGAGCGGACACGCGACCGCTCGATCATGAACGATACCCTGGCTCAGTGGCCCTCCCTTATGCGGACATTCATCACGAAGAGCAAAAACGCCATCGCCCGACGTTCGAAAGAGAGCCACACACCCGGCATCGGTCTTCAGAACGCGGCTCCCACGTAAGGGGATCGACGTCAGCGTACAAACCTCCACCCATGCTGCCTCGGGACCGCTCATCAGGCGGTCTCCACTTCGCGGTCGAGTGTGATAGGTGTGAATTCGTGGGCATCCTTACCCGCAACCCGAGCCGCCCACGGATCATCCTGCATGAACTGTTGCGAATAGACGAAGCGGTCGTAGTAGGCCTGGCGCTCGGCAGGATCGATGAGCGTGTCTCTAACGTAGTCGACCCCTACCTTGGCTGCCCATTTGTAGATGCGATCGAGATACCAGCCCTGCTCACGATACATTTGCATCAAGGCGCCGATATAGAGGATGGTCTCGTCTTCTGTCTCTATTGTACAAAGATGATCGGTGCCTTTGACATGCATCCCTGCGGCGCCGGCGAAGTGGATCTCATAACCGCTATCAACGCAAACGACACCAATGTCTTTGCACGTTGCTTCTGCGCAATTGCGCGGACACCCCGAAACGCCAAGCTTGACTTTATGCGGCGTCCAAGAGCCCCAGAGGAAGCGCTCAAGCTTCACTGCCAAACCAGTGGAGTCTTGTGTACCGAAGCGACACCAATCCGTCCCCACACAGCTCTTCACGGTCCGCAGACCCTTGGCGTAGGCGTGACCTGACACAAGACCTGCCTGATTGAGGTCTGCCCAGACGTCCGGAAGATCTTCTTTTTTGACCCCGAGCATATCGATCCGTGCACCACCCGTACACTTCACTGTCGGAATTTCGTACTTGTCGACCACGTCGGCAATGGCGCGGAGCTCTTGCGCGGTCGTCATACCGCCCCACATGCGCGGAACGACAGAGTAGGTCCCATCCTTCTGAATATTGGCATGCACCCGCTCGTTTATAAAGCGCGACTGGCCGTCATCTTCGTACTCGCCAGGCCATGCGCAGACGAGATAGAAATTGATCGCAGGCCGACATTTTGAGCAACCACACGACGTCTTCCAGTTGAGTTGTTGCATCACATCGGGGATCGACTTGAGCTCTCCCGCAATGATCAGACGGCGGACCGCGTCATGGCCAAGATCCGTACAGCCACACATTGGCTTTGCCGCGTCAGGGTCAAAAGCGTCACCAAGCGTCAGCGCAAGAAGCTGTTCGACCAAGCCGGTGCACGAGCCACACGAGGCCGATGCTTTGGTATGCGCGCGCACGTCGTCAAGGGACGTGAGCCCCTCGCCCGTGATTGTTGCTTGGATTTTTGATTTGCACACACCATTGCAACCGCAGATCTCAGCGTCAGCCGGCAACGCGGCTACTGCAGCAAGGGGATCAACGCCCTCTCCGCCGGCATAAGTGGGGCCGAAAATCAGCGTATCGCGATACTCGGAGATATCGGTGCCGTCCTTGATGTGCTGGAAAAACCAGGCGCTGTCTCGGGTGTCACCGTAAAAGACCGCACCGACCAGCTTATCACCATCCAGAACCAGACGTTTGTAGACGCCCTTTGCCGCATCGCGGAGGACGATCTCTTCCAGACCGTCCGCTTGCTGAAACTCGCCGGCGGAGAAGACGTCGACACCCGTGACCTTAAGCTTCGTCGACGTGATTGAACCGGAATAAGTGGCTGTGGCATCGCCAACCAATTGAGCTGCCACTGTTTTCGCCATCTCATAGAGAGGCGCAACAAGCCCGTAGCACTGGCCCCGATGCTGGACGCACTCCCCCACGGCAAAAATATCCCAGTCGGACGTGCGCAGATCATCGCCCACAACGATGCCGCGCTCAACCGTCAGTCCCGCATCCTTTGCTATGGCGGCACTCGGACGGATACCAACGGCCATGCACACAACATCAGCACCGATCACGGTTCCGTCGTCGAGGCGAACGGCTTCGACACGCGTCGGCCCTTGAATCTCTTTTGTGTTCGCTTGGGTATGGACCGTGATTCCTCTCGACTCGATCTCTTTACGGAGGAGATGCCCAGCTGCTTCGTCGAGTTGGCGTTCCATCAGTGTTGGCGCGAGGTGAACGACCGTCACGTCCATGCCCTGCATCTTGAGACCCACTGCCGCCTCAAGACCCAAGAGACCGCCGCCGATCACCACTGCTCGCCCACCCTTACGGCAAGCACTGAGCATGGAGTCGACATCATCAAGATCGCGGTAGCTCAGAACGCCGGGCAAATCGTGGCCGGGCACAGGGATCATAATCGGTGAGGAGCCGGTCGCGATGAGGAGCTTATCGTAAGGCGCCGTGGTGCCATCGGCTGCCGTGACCACCTTGCTTTGGCGATCAATGGCGACGACACGCTTCCCCTTGTGAAGCGTCACACCATGCTCTTTGTACCATGCATCATCATGAATGATGATATCGCCGAACTCCTTTTCGCCAGAGAGAACGGGCGACAGCATGATCCGATCGTAATTGACCCGCGGTTCGGCGTTAAAGATCGTCACCTGATAAGCATCAGGGTTCTGATCAAAAAGGTGATCCAAGACCCGCCCGGGGGCCATACCATTACCGATAACAACGAGGCGTTGCGGGTTCATGCGCGGTTCCTTGAGACGGGTTCACGGCAGCAACCGCGAACAAGAAAAGAGCAAAAAGGGCCTTTGGCAGGCCGAGGCTCTCCGTCGTTGAAAAGCGCGTGGGCACATTCATTGTGCAGTGTTTATGATCGCACATATGGGTAGGTAGAACAAGCCTCAAGGCGTGATATAACCCAGATTCGATGTGCCCGATCTCGTTGATTTTATTGCCTTATGAGGCAAACCGGGTCGATCGGTCCGCCTCATAACGCTGAGAGCTGCGAGTGCTGCTAGAACGCCCAATCGAGCTGTGCCCAGAACTTGGCCACGTCGCCGTTGAACTGGTCTGCCTTGTAGTCAGCATACTTAAAGAGTGCGGTTGTTCGACCAAATTTTGCGACCAAAACGGCGTTGAACTCACTTCCGAAATCAACGCCGCCCACATCGGACGAGAACTCATGATACGTCGCAAATGCCTTGACCAGTTTCGCGGGGCCTACGTTTTTCGTGGTGTAAGACAGTGTGCCGTAGACGTCTTCTAGACCGTTGGCAGGCGTCGCGAGGAAGAGATCAGCGAAACCGTTGAATTTGTGCAACGTCGAAAGCGGCGCGCTGAATGCCTTCACACCGTCGTCGCTGCCTAGCTCTTCATAACCGATCGTCCCTGCAAAGCCGTTCTTGCCAATCGTTCCCTCGAGATTGAGATAATCTGCGTTGTAATCAACTGGCTGGCTACCGTACTCGGATTGAATGGCGTAACGTGCTTTGCCAGAGAACAGCCCTTTCTTGGCCAGCACCTGAAACCCATAGGTTTGCGACGATGCCCCGGGCGCGTCATCACCGAAGTCGAGAAGATAGGAATAGGCTGATACCGTGATAGCAGCCGCGTCCGTTGGAAGTTTGTAGTCGACGTCGATGAAGAAACTCTCCGAGTCCCAACGACCCATCGGCGAGTCGTCACCGAAGATTCTGTTGACCTGATCCACATAGGTCACATCGACCGTTAACCCTTCGACCGATTTGTTGACCACGCGGACTGCATCAAAGGTCTGCTCGTTCTGGCGCCAGCCCACGTTGCCAATGAAGCGCGAGTCATCCTGAATAATCCGTTGACGGCCAATGGTGATCACGGTGTCGTCAAACGATGTGTTCGACAGCTGAAAACGGTTGAGCTCAGTCACTTCAGGATCGGGGACGACGGGAAACTGCGTGTTGCCGTTGACCGTTGAGTTGAAATCATTCTCGTGGGCCTCGATATGCTCAAAGTCGATCAAGAACTTGGTGTTCTTCCACGCGCCTGTTTCAAAGCCCGCACGAATGCGCGACGTGACTGCGTCAGCATTCTCGGCAAAGCCGTCCTGATTGACGGTTTCATACCGTATGCGGTACTGAAAAATAGGCTTGGTTTCGGAGATAGCCTTTTCAAACTCAGACGGTGCCGGAGCATCCTGTGCCAGCGAGACGCCAAGCACTGAAACAAGAGCAGTACACGTGCTCAAGAGTGAACGATACATTGATATTCCCCAGTGGACGGACGAAGTGAAATGAGCCGCCTCGCTCGTACGTGATAGGGACCACCATCGCTCCCGTTGACCCAGCCACGAAGGTGATACCAGGTCCTAGATTTGCCGTATGGCTATTAAAATTTGTTTGTTTTGCCCATTAAGCGGCGTGCTTATGGGTCTCATACTCCTCTAAGAAGGTGAGCAATTGCTCCCTATACGCGTAATAGTCGGGGTGAGAGAGTAATTCTTTACGAGTTCGCGGCCGCGGTAGGTTCACGTCCATGACTTTCCCAACCCGGGCGTTGGGGCCATTGGTCATCATGATCACGCGATCAGCCAACAAAATGGCCTCATCAACATCGTGAGTCACACAGATCGCGGTCACTTGTGTCCGTGTCCAGACATCCATCAAGACCTCTTGTAGCTCCCAGCGGGTCAAGGAATCGAGCATGCCAAAGGGCTCGTCGAGCAACAAAAGCTTAGGCGAAAGTGCAAAGGCCCGGGCGATCCCGACACGCTGCTGCATGCCATTCGAAAGCTCAGACGCCTTCTTCGTCATCGCATCGCCAAGACCGACGCGGCAAAGATAGTGCTCCACCACATCTCGTCGTTCAGCTTTCAACGCATGCGGATAAACGCGATCAACACCGAGCGATACGTTTTCATACGCCGAAAGCCAAGGGAAGAGGCTTGGCGCTTGGAACACGACACCGCGGTCCGGACCGGGATCAGTCACGTCCTGACCATCAAGCATGATGGTGCCGCCGGTGATCGCGTTGAGACCAGCCGTCATTGTCAACACGGTGGACTTACCGCACCCTGAATGTCCAATGATCGATATGAACTCACCCTTTCGCATGGTGAGATCGAAACCGTCCACCACAGTCAACGGACCTTTCGGCGTCGGATAGACCTTGGTCACGCCCTTGAACGAGAGATAGCGGTCTGTCGGTTTCACCGAGACGACCTTAGGATCCTTAGCCGGCGTGTTGTCTATGGCGGCCTCAACGAATCTTTTGCTCGGCATACCAATCTGTTTTGGCTCAACCGATGGGTGAGCTGGCCCCTCTCCAGCCTGGGATCGCTGTTCGATCCCGGCTTTCATGAGGTAGTCGGTGACGCCCTTTCTCAAGGCAACAAAGCGGGCATGGTGGTTGATCTTTGTGCGATCGCGGGGCCGCTCAAGATCGACGTCAAACGACGGACCGAGCGTGGCCTCGGGCCCAGGATTGAGGGGAATGATACGATCGGCGAGCAAGATTGCTTCATCAACATCATTCGTGATCAGAACAGTGGTCTTGCGCTCACGTTCACAGATCATGGCGATTTCGTCTTGCAGATTGGCTCGCGTCAACGCGTCCAGCGCTGAAAGCGGCTCATCAAGCAGCAAGACCTCGGGCTCAATAGCGAGCGCCCGGGCGACGTTCACGCGCTGCCGCATTCCTCCCGAAAGTTCCGCAGGCTTTCTATTTTCTGCATGGGACAGACCAACCATGTCGACATATTTGTGAACCTGCGCTGCCTTCCGGTCCCTACGCCATTTGGGAAAGACCGCATCGACCGCCATACGGACATTTTGTGTGACCGAGAGCCAGGGCATCAGGGAATAGTTCTGGAACACCACCCCTCGGGCCGGCGAAGCGCCATCGACAATCTGCTCGCCACATGTGATCGTCCCCTCAGTCGGGGCTGTCAGCCCTGCGATCATTGAGATCAGTGTCGTTTTTCCGGATCCGGAAAAACCGAGGATCGCAACAATCTCACCCTGTTCGACATCAAGATTGATGTCTTTGAGGATCGTTTGAGCGTCCTTGCCTTCGCCGAAGCTCTTGCTGACATTTTTTAGGGATAGGAAGCTCACGTCACGTCTCCTTAGCGCTGGCTGGAGAAGGTGAACATCGCTTGCAGCGTGTACATCACCCGGTCGAGCAAAAAGCCGATAATGCCGATGGTCAGCACCGCGACCATAATCCGAGCGAGCGACTGGGACGATCCGTTCTGGAACTCATCCCAGACAAACTTTCCAAGGCCAGGGTTCTGCGCGAGCATTTCTGCGGCGATCAGGACCATCCAGCCAACACCAAGCGATAAGCGCAGGCCGGTGAAGATCAGGGGCAGCGACGATGGGATCACGAGCTTGGTGATCTTCTCATAGGGCCGCAAGCGGAGGACTTGGCTCACGTTCAACAGGTCTTTGTCGATCGAGGATACACCCAGCGCTGTGTTGATCAGTGTGGGCCATAGCGAACAAAGGGTCACTGTGATGGCAGAGATGAGGAAGGCTTTGGGCATCGCATCCGACGGCGTGACGTAGACGGCCGACACCACGATGGTGACAATCGGCAGCCATGCCAATGGAGAGACGGGTTTAAACACTTGAATAAGGGGATTGACGGCCGCGTTGACCATGGGACTGAGGCCACAGAAAATCCCGACCGGCACAGCGATCAGTGTCGCGATCACAAAGCCGAAGAAGACCGTCTTCAGCGATGTCCAGATCTGGTCGAAGTAACTCGGCTTGCCCGTGAAGGCCCGCTCGCGTACCCTGTCGGGGCGACCGTCGGCGATGAACTGCGCGTTCCGCTCGGCTTGGCGTTCATAGAACGCCTCTTCCTTCGCGCGAACAGCGTTGTGGTCATCGACCAAGGCGCCAAATTGTTCGTAGACGGCTACTGGTCCCGGGATCTTACCAAGACTGGTGTCAATCTTCCCTGCACCCCATGACCACGCACCAAGGAAAAGGAGAATGGCGAGGAGAGGAACACCAAGCTGTTGCCACAGCTCCTTAAGGTTTGCAGCCAGGCTCTCACCCATCCCTATACGGATAATCGGATTGATGAAACCCAGACCGATCACGGCCAGAACGCTCATCACCTGTTGGACGGAGATCCCAATGCCGCTCAGTTGAGAGACGACCTCGGCTTCCTGCGGCTTTGGCGGCGCAACCTCATCGATATCGTCATCGAGGGTCGGGGCGAGGGCTAAAGCTTGGCTCGACATGATGATGTCTCCTTGCTGGGTCGCTGGTTACGACTTCTCGATGTCACCAGAGATGGTGACGACTTCGCCCTCTTTGAGGCCGATGGGAAATTGCGAGAGATAGGCGTTGGGTTTCCGGCCGTCGAAGGTCACGCCATCGATAAACTCTGTCTGCGGTGGTTTGAAACCATCGGACTCCCAAGGAAAGTCCTCCTCGTTCGCCTTGCCTTCGTCGACCAGCATGCGAGCAGCGGCGAGATAGACGTCAGGGCGGTAAACGCGCTTGGCCGTCTCCATGTACCAGTCATCAGACATCGAATCGGGGATTTGCCCCCAGCGGCGCATTTGCGTCAGATACCAGATTGCGTCGGAATAGAACGGATACGTTGCATTGTACCGGAAAAAGACATTGAAGTCAGGAACTTCACGCACATCGCCCTTTTCATATTCGAACGTGCCGGTCATCGAGTTGGCGATAACTTCAGCATCTGCACCAACATATTCAGAGCGCGCCAAGATCTCGACGGCCTCCTCGCGGTTGGCGTTGTTGTTCTCATCGAGCCAAATCGCGGCGCGGATCAGCGCTTTGACAACCGCTAGATGCGTGTTCGGATTGTCTTCAGCCCAAGCATTGGAAACACCGAACACCTTCTCTGGGTTGTTTTTCCAGATCTCAAAGTCCGTGATCACCGGAACGCCAATGCCGCGGAAGACCGCCTGCTGGTTCCAGGGCTCACCGACGCAATAGCCAAAGATCGTACCCGCCTCGAGGGTGGCTGGCATTTGCGGTGGAGGCGTCACCGAAAGAAACGCATCGGCCTGAAACTGGCCGCTTGTATCCTCCGTACCGTAATAACCAGGGTGAATGCCGCCCGCGGCCAGCCAGTAGCGAAGCTCGTAATTGTGCGTGGAGACGGGGAACACCATCCCCATTTTGAACTGCTCTCCCCGTTCAATGTAGTCATCGACGACAGGCTTGAGATAATCCGCCTTGATCGGATGTTGCGGTTTGCCGTTGAGGTCCGGCACATGCTCCTGCATCGCCTCCCACACTTCGTTTGACACGGTGATGCCATTGCCGTTGAGGTCCATGGAGAAGGCCGTGATAATGTCAGCCTGCGTCCCAAACCCGATGGTCGCACCAAGCGGCTGTCCTGCCAGCATGTGCGCACCATCAAGCTGGCCATCAATGACGCGGTCGAGGAGCACTTTCCAGTTCGCCTGCGGCTCGAGCGTGACGTAGAGCCCCTCGTCCTCAAAGTATCCAAGCTCATAGGCGATCGCGAGCGGCGCCATATCCGTGAGCTTGATGAAACCGAAGGTCAGCTCATCCTTTTCCACGTCCAGCATTTCGGCGTGAAGAGGCGCAGAAAGGACGGCGACGGAAGCCGACACCGACACGAGAAAGTTCTTAAGCGGACGAAATGGCTGAGCCATAGAAAGCGTTCCTTTTTTCGAGCGCGCGCACCCAAAGGAACGCGGTCGACCAAACCTGAATGAGACGGAAAGAGGCCGACGCGAACATCCACGCGGCGGGAAGATACGAAAGGCGAGCTCCACATTGAGCCGCGATCATTCCCTGACATTTCTATAGCGGATGAATCGGAACCCGAAAAGGGCAAATTTTGCGGTGCCGCATTTACATGCAGCTTTCCACCAAGTTCTCTATCCTGAACGCATGATTTCGCCCCTCAACGATGCAAGAAAGACACACTTGCGATGGGCAATGCAGCATCGAGACGTGTTGTGGCTTATGGGACGGCGCAGTTTCCTGGCGCTCTAGGCTGCCCTTACCCCCGGACCATCCGCTTGAACTCACCCGGCGTCATCCCCATCCGCCGTTTGAAGGCTCGGCTGAGTGAACGCTCGTCGCCATAGCCGAGCTCCGCGGCGAGCGCGGCATTGGAAACACCGTGATCGGACAGAATGATCGACTGCGCGCGCTCGAACCGCGCCAACTCAACCAGCTTCGACAGGGTGGTCCCATGTTGAGAAGCCACTCTTTGTGCAGAGCGAACGCTCATGTTGGCGGCTTCCGAAACGGTTACCACGTCTGCCCGCCCCCGCTTCACGCAAGCGACGGTGGCGCGCTGAAGGGCTTCCATCTGCCGGGAAACCAATCGTGTCTCTCGCAGCCGCTGCTGTTGGTGAAGATGGAGCCGCCCGAGATTGAACAGGCTCTCATCCGCCAGCGCGCAAGGCTCGTTGAGGACGTCCTTTCGGAATATGAGGGTCTGCTCACCGGGAAAGCGGCCGAAACTGGCGCGCACGCCAAACGCGTCTTCATAGGCTTCATGTGTCGCATTTGCGGTGAAGCCCAGACTGACTTCCGCAGGCTTGGCCTCACCGCCGATCAGCTCACGGATAAACCACCACATCTTCACGACACCGACCTCGTGCATCGTCCCGTTATCGAGCGGGTCGAGGGGGTGAGAGAAATGGTAGGCCACGTGATTCGCGCTGGCCTCAGACCGCAGACGAATCCGCGGCCCGATAATGCCGATGAACTCTTCAAAAATGTGAAGCACATGAAGCGGGGTCGGCGCATAACGGGCCGCGTGCTCAAGACCGCCGGTGAAGGGCGATGGGGTGAAGCTTGCCATCTCCATTGAAGGCGCGCTCGACAGGCCACTATCAAGCAGTGCACGCATGATGCGCGGCGGGATGTCGTCACGGATCATGCCGTTCGATGTTCCGATGTCCGACGGTGTGACCCCCGTCAGAAAGGTCATGTCCTCCGGTGCCAACCCGCATGCGAGGGCAAACGAGAGGGCTGACGACGCTACGATGGACGAAATGCTCTGGCCCAACGTGGCCGCGGAAAGCGTGTCGTGGGCGGGCTCCGGTGCCGCTGGCGTCGCCATGGCTTCCGAGGGTTCAGCTGTTCCCCATACGGTTGGGTCTGGACTGTCCATCACTCCGTTACCGCCCAGCGCGACAGTGTTTGCCCCGTTGAGGCAGCCATGACGGCCAGGCGTTCTCTCCAATCGCCCAGGGTGATGTACAACGTCACAGCGTCATCGCAAAACCCGCCCCCATGCACACACATTGCGCAAGCGATGCACGGATCAGACCAAAGACAGAAAACGGCTTGGCTAACGCTCACTCCGCCGAGGGCAGAACCTCAAAGACGAGCGCGGTGGTGTAGCTGCGAACATCCGTCTCTGCACCCTCAGGCGCTTCAGCCATATGCCGAACAAAGACGACGTGAGGACCAGCACGGTCCACGGAGAGTGTTGCGTGGCCTTGATCGTCGGTTGCAAACGATCGGCCCTCACCTTCCGCGGTGTAAGAACCAAAGGCTGAAACGATGGTCACGTCGCCGGCCTTCAAGGGTTGCCCATCAAACAGGGCCGACACCTGGAGCAAAGAGCCCGGCACGAATTGCGCCCCCCGCTCCGATGTGACAGAGATCGATAGGCGACCCGAAGTCGTCAGGGTGCTGGGCAACGTCGCCTCGCCTTTGCGGATAAAAGCCTCAGACACTGTTGCGGTTTGAGAGCTCAAAAGCGGGGCACCATCCGGCAGCGAGGACAGATCGATACCGTCGGCACCAAGACGGACAAGAGACCCATCAACCCTGGATACCTGCCCCTTTCGGCCGAGCCGCTCACCCGACGACAAACGGTAGACACCTGTGTCTTTGACTTCCGCCGTCAGCACGGTCAGCTGATCGAGGGTCGCGACGTCTGCAAAGCTTTGCCGCTTTCCGCCGGGCACCAGAACGTGAAAGTCACGCGACTTCAGCACATGCTCGCTGCTTGGGAAATGATCACTAAACGAAGCAATCGCTGTGACCGTCTCCCCGTCCTCAATGTGAAAGGTGTTGGGAAGGAGGAAGCCAACATGGGCCATCGCCGCAGTCGGCAGAAGCGAGAGCGCGCCGACCAGCATCCATTGCTTCATCCGAACCATTCCCATACCGATTTACTTCGCTGATGCGAGTTTCGTCGTCGTCGGACGCAGGCGATCAGCAAGCTCGCCGATGTCCGACGTGACATAGCTGTTGATCACGCTGCGCGCCTCTGTGAGAGCGGCATCGAGTTCTTCTTCGCCGTCTTGGACCTCAACCGCGAGGGTCAGGAGCGGCATGTAGAGCTCTTGCGTTTCGCCCTTGATGGTGATCGCAAAGCGCTCGTTTTCCTCGCCAATGCGGGTCCACTCATCGCGCACACCGGCCCAGAACTCGGAGGTGGCTTCCCAATAGGTATCGGCTGCCTCGACCGGGAAGTCATCAAACTGACGATAGGTGTTGATACCCACCTCGCGAACCAGGGCGCGCGGCGCATCGGTCAGGACGAGCTTCGAGTTGTCTTGCTCGTGCACCCATCCCCAAGGTGTGACGACATGGCGGTTCACCGCATCCACGGCGTGGTAGTCGTCCCTGGTCGTCATATCGCGGCGAGGAAGCGGGCGCCATTCCTGCGGCGGGGTCCATTCGGAAAGACCGTCTTCATAGGCCCAGGTTCCAACAGCACCGTAGCGCGGCGCATCGTCCACCTGGTAAACGGTCTGCGACCAAGCGCCCTTGCGCTCCGCACGCGGTACATCGCGCCACTCCCAAGCGTTGCCGCCAACAAAGACCAGCACACGCTCAGGCTCGAACTGCCAATCCTGGCGCCAGTGCTTCACAACGAACGGGCTGTCGTCGGGACCCACCACCAGCAAATGCTGGAGACTGATGAAGTCGCCCCGGTCCTCGACCACCCGCACAACCTCATGGCCGCCGGAGATTTTGGGCTCTTTCAGCTCATAGCCCTCAACGAAGGGCACGGTCTCTGTGAAGTCGAAGGTGACTTTGAACTCCCCCGCCATGGCGAGAATGGCCGCGCGGTCGCGCTCAAACGGCGAGGCCTCAGCGGTTTGAGCGGCGGCCAGCGAGGACGTGCCACCTGATTGCGTCGCACACGCCGTAAGGAGGCTTGTGCCGAGAAGGGCAGCGAGAAGGGCATAGCGGCTACGGTCGATCATCAGTCTTCCCCGGATCAAAGAAACGAACAAAATCGGCGTTATCGCAATTAATAATGCCTTGCAATCTCAAACTGCGGCTGGCAGGTGGATTTTGCGAATGAGTTGCAAACTTAGGAAGTTGAGGCAAGACGTGATGTGGGGACAACACGGGTACAAGACCATTCTTTTGGCTGGCACTTGGCTGTCGGCGATGGCCCTCTCCGTAACCGGAGCTTTGGCGCAAGAAGAGGAACAAACCTCTGATCCATCAGCGGAAACCGATGTGATCTCGGTCTTCGCCATGCGTAACCCTATCCCGGCTTTTGACTATGCGGGCCAGGTGACGGTGATCGATCGCGACGTGATCTTGGACTTCAACGCGTCGACACTTTCCGAAGTGTTCCAGGCGGTGCCTGGCGCGCAGTTCGACTCAGGCCCGCGGCGGACGGGCGATGCCCCGACGGTGCGCGGCATCAGCGGCGACGGCGTGCTGGTCTTCCTTGACGGTGCCCGTCAGAACTTTGTCTCAGGCCATGATGGCCGTTTCTTTGTCGATCCAGAACTGGTGAAAACCATCGAGGTCGTCCGTGGGCCGACGTCAGCTCTCTACGGTTCCGGTGCCTTAGGTGGTGTGATCGCGACACGGACGATCACAGCCAATGATGTCCTGGCACGCGGCGAAACCGTTGGGGTGCGCCTCAACACAGGATACCAGTCAGTCAACGACGAGTACCGCGTCGGCGGCACGGGTGTGTTCCGAACCGAAGACGGCAAGATTGATATCGTCTCCCACGTCACCTATCGCGACTCAGGCTCGATCGAGCTCGGCAACGGCTTCGCCCTTCCCGCCGATGACGAAATCGTCTCATCACTGCTCAAAACCACATTCCGCCCGACCGATGACCTCGAGCTTTTCGCGTCGTGGACACGCTATGGCGGCGACTCCACCGACCCGCAAAACCCTCAAGGGGCCAACGTCGCCGGACCGGGCAATGACCTTGTCTTTCGTGATGTCGAGAGCAACACCGTGCAAGGCGGTCTTCGCTGGAACCCTGAAGATAACAACCTGATCGATCTCAACATCGTCGGCTACTTCGCCGAGAACAGCGTGGAAGAGGACGAGGTCGACGATCCGCGCACCACCGACCGCACGGTCGAGACCGTGGGCGTCTCCATCGATAACCGCTCACGGTTTGCGCTCGGGCAAAGGGGTCTCCTCACCTTCACCTATGGCGGGGAATACTACGAAGACGAACAAACCGGGGAAGACAACAACACAAGCGACGGCACCCGCGGCGGCGTTCCTGATGCGGCCACAGAGTTTATCGGCGCGTTTGTGCAAGCCGAGCTTGCGCTAACGGATCTGGGACCTGTTCCGGGCGAGATTGCGATCGTCCCTGGCGTGCGTTGGGACAGTTTTGAGACCACAGAACCTGGCGGCTCCTTCAACATCGACGAAGACGAGATCTCACCCAAAATCGGCGTCTCGTACAAACCCATCCCGCAGCTTCTGATCTTTGGTAACTATGCGGAAGGTTTCCGTGCGCCTTCGTTCAACGAAGCGTTTGCCGACGGGACTCACTTCAACATCCCTGATCTCACCGCACCGCCAGGCCCGTTTGGTCCGACCTTTGTCGCCAACCTCTTCATCGGCAATGAGGATCTCAAGCCAGAGACCTCGTCCACTTGGGAGGTGGGCGCAGGCCTTGATTTCGCGAACCTCTTTTTCCGCGGCGATCAGTTCACGGCCAAAGCGTCCTACTACAACTCAGACGTGGACGACCTGATCGGTCTCGATGTTTCAACACCGCTCGGTTGCTTCTTCACCCCCGAGACGGCACCGCCGGGCATCCCTTCCTTCGTCGTGGCGTCACAGCCCTGCGGCACGGGCGCTGCGTTCGGCAACACCAGCCAGAACGTCAACATCGCCAACGCAGAGATCGAAGGCGTCGAGCTCGAGTTCTCCTACGACTCCGATTGGGTCTATATGCGCGGCAACCTCACCACGATTGACGGGGTTGATCAGGACACGGGAGAGTTTCTCGAGGGTGTTCTCGCGCCCACCACGTTCTTCGTTGACACAGGCGTCAAGTGGCAGACCGCGGGCTTGCGCATTGGGTCTCGATTGACCGTCGCGGATGAGTTCACCGAGGTGAACGAAATCGTCGACGAGCGCGACGGCTACGTCGTCGGTGACATCTACGCCGTTTGGGAGCCAACGTTCGGGAAGCTTGAAGGGGTGCGGCTCGATCTCGGTATCGATAACGTTGCGGACACGGATTTTGAGGTCGTCAACGCCGGCGTGAGCCAGCCTGGCCGCAATTACAAAGTGGCCCTCAGCTGGTCGAAGGGCTTCTGAGCCAGGTCAGCATATCGAAGAAAAATGGTGGTCGCGGCTGGGATCGAACCAGCGACCACTCGCGTGTGAAGCGAGTGCTCTACCGCTGAGCTACGCGACCGGAGCGGCGGCGCTTAGACGCCCCGGCTCCGGCCTGCAAGCAGTCTTGAGAGACTAATCTTCTTTGCAAGTGAAGCCGTCCGTCGAGACGGACTTCACGTTGCCCTGGCCGCAAGCCTCGGTTGCGAGGTTGGTCCGCTTCTGAAGCGACATGTCGTCGTGGAAGCCGCCGCCGCCAGCATCAATGACACAGCCAGCAAGAGCTACGCTCGCGACAGCCAGCGGGAGGATAAACTTCGTCATGGAAAACGCCTTGTTGTTTCTTACCGATAAACAATAAGAACGCGAAGCGGTCGCTTCAAGGCTATGCGGCGATCAAACGATCAACTTCGTCCACCAAATCACGAAGGTGGAAAGGTTTCGACAGAACCTTGGCGTCCTGCGGCGTGCGGTTGGCTGGATTGAGAGCCACAGCAGCAAAACCTGTGATGAACATGATCTTCATAGCTGGATCGATGTCCGCCGCGCGGCGGGCCAGCTCAATTCCGTCCATCACCGGCATGACGATATCTGTGAGGAGCAGATCAAACTCGCGGAGCTGAAGCTCGTTCAGCGCGTCGTCGCCCTGGCCCGCGTCGACCACCACGTGGCCCGCTCGCTCAAGGGCGCGCTTCAAGAACGCCCGCATGGATTCGTCGTCTTCGGCCAAAAGGATCGCGGCCATTGCCGGACTCCCCCCAATTCAATTTTTTCTCGCGTGTCAGTTTACGTAGCGGGCCCTTAATACCCAGTGAAGCGCAAGCATGTCTTCAAAGGTTCTTAGGCGTCACGATAACGACATAAAGGTGTTCTCCTAATCGTCTTCCCCCTCTATGACGTCAACAATGACGGGGTGGCATGGTCGCACGCATCATCAAAGAGAACTATCCGGCTCATGAAGTGACGCGGCCCGCCCTGTGGCAGACCCCGCTGATCTTCACCTGCCCTCACGCTGGACGGGACTATCCCCGCCGGCTGCTGCAACAGGCGTTGCTGCCGCTGGAGACACTGAGGCGATCAGAAGACGCCTATGTCGATCAGCTGATCCCCGCAGCGGCGAGTGACGCTGTGCCTGTGGTCACTGCGCGTTTCCCGAGGGTGTTTGTTGATCTCAACCGGTCACCGCGGGAGCTTGATCCGCTCCTCTTTCATGGGCCGCTGGACGATGCAGAAGAAAGCCGCAGCAACCGGGTGATCGCCGGGTTCGGGGTCATCCCGAAACTCGCCGCCGATGGGCGACAGATCTACCCAGCGCGCCTCCCCAGCGCCGAGGCCAAGTCGCGCCTTAAGAACTGCTTCACACCCTACCACAAATCGGTCAGCACCCTGATCGACGAAGCAAGAGCCCGCTTCTCCCAGGCGCTGATCGTGGACTGGCACTCTATGCCGTCCACCGCAGGCGGCGCATCCAAGCTGCCTGACATTGTGCTCGGCGATCTCTTCGGCGCGTCATGCCGCAACGAAGACGCAGCCCTCTGGGAAGACGCGTTCCGCATGCAAGGCTTCGATGTCGCACGAAACACACCCTACGCGGGTGGGTATGTCGCATCCCATTACGGCGACCCAGGCGCAGGGGTTGGCGTCCTACAGATTGAAATCAATCGCGGTCTCTATCTCGACGAGAACAGGGTCGCACGCAGCCGGAGCTTCAAGAGCTTTGCCAGTAGGCTCGCGAAGGTTGTGGACTATGTGTTCGACGCGCATCGACCGTCGGTGCTCGCTGCCGAGTGAGCAACAATCCACTGGCGCTTGTCGAAATATTCTGCAACAAAGCCCCAAAAAAAAGGCCGCGACAACGGTCGCGGCCAGTCTAGGGAGGAAACGCCCGGAAGGGCTCGCTGGCCAAAACCAGCGAGTCCGAAGGTGGCACTCCGGATGCCCCAACGCAAGGTTTTTTTGCGCCGCACAACAAAATGGTTCGATGTACCATTTAGAGACAGCAGCACAGCTGATGTCCGCGGCACTCGCTGGGTGACACGCATGACAGACACCTCTATTCCCCAGCCCATGAGTGACTCGCCAACAGACGCAGCCGACGGCGCAGAACGCACGCGCCTCCAAGGGCTTGGCGGACGTGTGCGCAAGCTGACCCGTCCCAAACAGAAGTTCCAAATGCCCAACTCCGAAAGCGGTCTGAAGATCGTCATCGCCACGGATGCGTGGAAGCCGCAACTGAACGGTGTGGTGACCACGCTCGACACGCTCGGACGGATCCTCACCAAGTTCGGCAATGAGGTGCTCTACATCACGCCGCAGGAGTTCCACTCGGTACCGATGCCGAGCTATTCCGAGATCAGACTGTCCCTCTTCCCCAACCGGAAAGTGGCGTCGATGATCAACGCCTTCCAACCGGACGCGATTCATATTGCCACCGAAGGTCCCATCGGTCGCGCGACCAGGCGTTTTTGTCGTCGCCGGAAGTTTCCGTATACGACGAGCTTTCACACCCGGTTCCCTGAATACGCCTATGACCGGATCCGCTTTCCAATCGACTGGGGCTACGCTCTTCTGCGCGACTTCCACAATCACGGCGAAGCGATGATGGTGGCGACCCCGGGCCTGATGGAGGAGCTTGACCAAAAAGGCTTCCGCAACATGCGCCTTTGGGAACGCGGTGTGGACACAGAACAATTCCGGCCGCTCGAAAGCGATGTCTATGAAGGGCTCCCTCGCCCGATCATGACCTATGTCGGTCGCTTCGCGGTGGAAAAGACGCTTGAGGATTTCCTCGATCTCGACCTTCCGGGCACGAAGGTGCTCGTCGGCGCAGGCCCGCAAGAGCAAGAGCTGCGCACGAAATATGCCGGAAAGAACGTGCACTTCGCCGGCAAGCACTATGGCGAAGACCTGGTGAAGCACTTCGCCGGCTCGGACGTCTTTGTCTTTCCATCGCGTACGGATACTTTCGGCCTGGTGAACGTTGAGGCTCTGGCCAGCGGCGTGCCCGTTGCGGCCTATCCGGTGCGAGGTCCGCTTGAGATCCTTGACGGCGCACCCAAAGGTGCTGGCGCCCTCAACGAGGATCTGAAAACGGCGATCCTGGAAGCGCTTGAACATCGCAACCCGGACGACTGCCGGGCATGGGCTGAGAATTTCTCTTGGGAGGCTGGCGCACGGCAATTCATCGCCAATCTCGAGATCCAAGGATTTGACCAGGACTGGTGGCTGAAATCAGCCAAGATGATTGAGGACCCTATTCTTCCTTAGGCGGAGGAAAATGACTCACCAACGGTCGATTGAGGCGTAAGCAGGGCGACTCGCGACAGAAGATTAGAGGGAACCCATGGGGACCGAACTGGATCGCAGCACACTGACATTGGCCATCGATGTGATGGGCAGTGACCAGGGTCCTTCGGAGATTATCGCGGGCTGTGCCCAGGCGATCAAAGCTGGTCTCAAGGCCAAACTGCTGCTGGCTGGCCAAGAAGACGCCATCAAAAAGGCTGTGGCTGAACACGATCTGTCTGGCGATCAGGTCGGTCATCTTTATGCCGACGGTGTCGTGGCCATGGATGACAAACCGGCCCGCGCACTGCGGAAATCACGCGACAGCTCGATGTGGGCCGCGATTGAGCAAGTGAAGCTCGGCAACGCCCATGGCATCGTGTCCTGCGGCAACACTGGCGCCTTGATGGCGATCGCCAGGATGCAGCTGAAGATGATCCAAGGCGTGGACCGCCCCGCCGCATCGGCGCTCTGGCCCACCATGACAGGCAACGCCGTGGTTCTCGATGTCGGCGCCAATGTTGAGGTGACCGCGGAGCAACTCGTGCAATTCGCTATTATGGGCGAGGCCTATCACCGCTCCCTATCCGGGAAAGAAAAACCCGCCGTGGGCCTCCTCAACGTCGGTGAAGAGGACCTCAAGGGCAACACGCTGATCAAAAACGCGGCCAAGGTCCTGCGTGAGGCCGACCCCGAGATGAACTTCATCGGTTTTGTCGAGGGCAACGATATCTCCGCCGGTGAGATTGATGTAGTCGTCACGGACGGTTTCACTGGCAATGTCGCTCTTAAGACCGCTGAGGGTACAGCACGCCTGGTGGGAGCATGGGTGAAAGATGCGCTTACGGAGAATATGCTCGCCAAGCTCGGCGCAGTGGCTATGATGGGGCCACTCAAGCGGCTCAAAGCGCGTATGGATCCATCATCGGTTAACGGAGCACCACTTTTGGGTCTCGATGGTCTTGTGGTGAAAAGCCACGGCGGCGCTGACGCGGCTGGCGTCGTCTCTGCGGTCAAAATGGCTGAGAAACTGGCCGCCAATCCTTTCCTCGATGAGATTCGGCGCACCGTCGCATCGGTATCGGCCCGCGCGCAAAACGTCGAAGTCGAAGACCTCGAACCCGTGGTTGCAGCCGAATGACCAAGCGCGCCGTCTTCCGCGGCGCAGGTAGCGCCCTTCCCTCGCGCGTGGTCTCGAACGAAGAACTCGCGCAGAAAGTTGACACGTCTGACGCCTGGATCCGTGAACGGACAGGTATCCACCAGCGCTACATCGCGTCGGAGGATGAAACGACGGTCAGTCTCGGTACGGAAGCAGGGCGCAAGGCGCTGGAGGATGCTGGCTTCACGCCTGACGACATCGACCTCGTGGTGCTGGCAACTGCCACACCGAACCAAACCTTTCCCGCCAGCGCCGCCCTTATCCAGCGCGATCTTGGTATTCATCAGGGTGCCGCCTTTGATATTGGCGCCGTCTGTTCGGGCTTCATCTACGCCCTGTCCATGACGGCGAGCCTGCTTGAAAGCGGGCAACACAAGCGCGCTTTGGTGATCGGTGCAGAGACGTTCTCTCGCATCCTTGATTGGGAAGACCGGCGCACTTGCGTGCTGTTCGGCGACGGCGCCGGAGCCTTCGTGATGGAGGCTGAAGAGGACAGCGATCGCGGCGTGATCGCCTCGGTCTGCCGCTGTGACGGACGGCTCTCGGACATTCTCTATGTCGACGGCGGCCCCTCCACGACCGGCACGTCAGGCTACCTCCGGATGGAGGGACAAAAGGTCTTCAAAGAGGCGGTGGTGAGGATCTCCGGCGCTATTGAAGACTGTTTGGAGATCGCTGGCCTGCGCGTCCCCGATGTCGACTGGTTTGTGCCTCACCAAGCCAATCAGCGGATCCTCGACGGCATCGCCAGGCGGCTGAGCATTCCCGAAAACCAAGTGATTTCGACCGTGTCAGAGCACGCGAACACATCGGCTGCGTCGATCCCCCTCGCCTTTGACAAAGGTTATCGCGACGGCCGGATCAAGCCAGGTGACCTTTGCATGTTCGAGGGCATGGGCGGCGGGCTGACATGGGGCGCCGTTTTGGTGAAGTGCTAGCGTTTCTTACACGCGCAGTTCGTGGTAAACGCTCCAATCCGGTGGTGAAAACCGCCAATTGAAACGGTCTAGATGGAACCTTCATATGACGCGTACGCGTACCAGAGCTGATCTCACCGATGCTGTGCATCGCCATGTCGGTTTGTCTCGTTCAGAGTCAGCCACTTTTGTCGAAAGCCTGCTGGGTCACATCACGGACCGGCTCGAAACCGGTGAAACGGTCAAGCTCAGTTCCTTCGGTACGTTCCAAATTCGCTCAAAGAACGAACGTATGGGCCGGAACCCTAAGACCGGCGAAGAGGTGCCGATCACACCGCGGCGCGTTTTGACCTTCCGCGCGAGCCACGTGTTGAAGGACCGAATCAACGAAGGCATGCGGAACGACCAGTCATGAGCAGCTCGCGGTCGATGAAAGAGCCCACGGCTTTCCGCACGATTTCCGAGGCCTCGGACGAGATTGGCGTAGCCCAGCACGTCTTGCGTCATTGGGAAGACGTCTTCTCCCCTGTCCGTCCCATGCGGCGCGCAGGCGGTCGGCGGCTTTACCGGCTTCAGGACGTCGAGCTGCTGCGCGGCATCAAGCGCCTCCTCCATGACGAGGGCTACACAACCAAAGGCGTTCAAAAGATCTTGAAGTCCGAGGGCAGCGACTTCGTCATGGAGCTGGGCCGCGGGGACAGCGACGCGAGTGCTGCAGCCCTCCCCGGCGCTGACGCTTCACTCAGCAGCGTCCTCGACGAGATCAAAGCGATCGTCAAAGAGGCGGGCAAAGCCAAAGCCCTCTTGAGCAAAATGGCCTGATCACTTCCTTGCGGCGCCCTCCGAGCTTTGTTAGTGGCGAGGCCCGCATCGCGGTCGGTCGGAGTGTAGCGCAGCCTGGTAGCGCACTTTACTGGGGGTGAAGGGGTCGTCGGTTCGAATCCGGCCACTCCGACCATTTCACGGATCTCATCAAACCCTAGCTAGATCCGCGTGTCGTTGTTTGCGACTTCAACGGATGAGGCGCGCAGACATTGTTCGCGGCAACATGGCTTGGCGCATAAATAAGTGCGGCGCGCGAGGTGCGACCCCGCGCGTCCGACCTAAAGCAGCCCGGTACGAGCCGTTAGCGCTTACGCCCGCGCAGCAGCATCCCGCCGGCAACCGGCAGAAACAAAAGTGCAGCCGCCGGGAGAGGCACAGGATCGATACTGACATTGTCGATCCCCACCCGCTCATCGATGACATTGTTCCGCTCGACCACCATCGTGAGCGACACAAGACCATTCAGCACATCCAGAAACTCGCTCTGGGTCACACCAAACGTTGCCGCATCGAACGTCAGGCCGCCTTGGGTCCACATCGACGATGGAGCCGGCGTTGGAGCAAATGCGTCGGCAGTGATCGTATCGCTACCGTTCGACAACGACACGATACCAAACTCGCTCAAGACGCCTGATCCGCCCTCAAACGAAATCGCGTCGAAGCTCAGAACCGCGCCATCGGCCACCGCGTCGACAAAGACTTGCGGGAAGATCAGCTGCATGAGCCCAGCGGCGGTGTCATCGATATCAAGATAGCCGCCCGGATTGCCGCCCGAACTCGGCGCCGTCAAAACACCGCCCGTCAGGCCAAATCCCTCATCGCCGCTATCAAACGTTGCCGTCGCCGCGAGTGCCGGCGTCAGAGATGCCAGAGCAGCAGCTGCAACTGTCACAAAAAGTTCACGCATAAAATCCCCTCCAATCAGTGCGTTACGGGCAAAGGTTAACACACCCAGGAGGTTCCAACAACGATGAGAGTTGCGACGTTGTGTGCAGCCATCAACTGGATCTGAGGACGACCCGTCCCAAAGGTATGCAGCCGAACAGGGGGTGTTGCCTTTTGAGCAACACCGCGCGACACGGTCTGACAACAGCACTTGGCGCCAATCGACCCATCGTCGATCTGTGAACGGACTATATATGGATAACGTCTTCGAGGAGAGAAGGATCACCACGGCCTTCATCAAAAAAACGCTGCGAGAGCTGGCCCAACGCATGCCCGATAAAGAGAACGTCGTGGCTATCGGCGACGTCCCGCTGGAAGGCCTCGTCGTCGTCCTCGAGGAAGACGAACTTCCGCCTGCGGACTGCTATGTCATAGCTTATGAGCAGGATGACAAAGCTGCCTCCGCAATGAAAAAAGTTGTGGAAGCAGGCGGAACGTATTTCTCGTGCCTGCGTTTTCATCCCTCTGCTGAATATTGGAGAACGAACTCGATAGCGCAAAGGGTTCTCGCAGAAGAATACTCCATACAAATGCCGGATGCTGGAAACAGATGGGACACACCGGATTTTACAAATATCACCCAAGCAATCGAGGCGACACGGAAAGTCAAAGGTTGCTACGTGGAGATTGGCGTCTTCCATGGCAACAGCGGGCGGATCGCAACGCGGTATCTGCACGACAGCCAGATCGAGCGGAAATGCTGGTTCGTCGATACGTTCAGCGGCTTCGACTACCAGGAAGCCTCATCTTCTGTTGATCAGTATTGGACCGGAACGCATGCGGTTGATTCCAAGGATCGCATCGAAGCATTCATCAGGTCGAGCATTCCTTCCGATTCTTCTCTTGATATCAGCGTCTTAAGACGTAACGTCATCTCGGACGAATTGCCAGACTTCGGCGAAATCGCTGTCTGTAACCTCGACGTCGACATGTACGAGGCCGTTGCCGTCGGGCTTAAGCGCCTCGCCCCCATGATAACCGATGGCGGCATCCTTATATGCGAGGACGCTGGACACACACCGGCGCTTAGCGGAGCGTTCCATGCCCTGGCTGAGTTTCTAGAAACCCCGGCTGCTGACTGCTTCACACCTATCCAAATGGCCAGTGGCCAAACCTTCTTGATAAAGAACAAGTAGATCTCAGTCTTCTGAACTAGAGCTGTAAACGTATCGACCGCGAACCTTCGCCCAAGATTGATGCGTTCAGTCTGCACTTGACGCCGGACGATACCGGCTAGCTCTTCAGCGCTTTCAGAACGTCAAACGGGCTTGATTCCTTGCCCGCACCCGGATCATTTGGTGCCTCCGCCCCCTCTTTGCGGGGGTGCGGTGTCATCGCGAGAACCAGCTGTTCGAGAAGAACATCACCAAGGTCGAGGGTCTCACCTTCAAGCAGTTCTGGCGCGTCGAGGTCACCCTCAATGTCGTCGTCCATGCCTTCGGCAAGGTCGGTGGTATAGTCTGTAGAGAAATCTTCACCGACGGTCTCGGACATCGGCTCAAGGCTGACCACGCATGTGCGCTCGAGCTCAGCATCGATACGCCCGTCAATGTGAATGAGCGTGCCATGGCGAACAGCCTTCAGCGTGCCCGACAGGGCGTTGACGGCGGGCAGGTCGAGCCGCTTGGCCAAGGCTGCGCGATCATCTGCACCCACATCGATCGAACGCTCAGTCATTTCCTCCGACAGCTGATCAACGGCCAGTGGAGTCGAAAGCGTTTCAAGCGGTTCTGGTAAGGTCGTCATCTCCGATCACTCCTGGTCAAACGGGGTCAGGAAACGTTACGCGCGCCGCCATGATATCCTCGACAGTCTGGGACGCCAGCGCAGCGTCCGCAGCACGGATATAACCAGCAAGGGCAGCGCCTCGCTCCGACCGATCGTCATCATAGACGTTACGCGCCACAGCGTCGGCGAGATCGCCCTCGCCATCAAGGCCTGCTTCATAGGCTTGGGCGCGGCCATAGAACGCCTCCGCGTGCGCCCTCACCTTTTTGCCGATACGCATGTCGCCCACGCCCATTTCGCGGAGAGAGTCGTCGACGTCACGGAACATGACGTCAAAGACGAGCTGCGCGAAGGTGATGGCCTCTTCGCCGCCGGTGCGCAGTCGCCGCATCAGCAGGATCGCGTGCATGCTCAAGAGGTCGTAACGGCCCTCCGGCGTGTCTGGGACACCGAGGTCGCGATAGAACACCTCGCGCCGCGCCGCTTCCGCCACAGCGACGTAGACGGCATGGGCCCGTCGCCGCTCGGCATCACCTCCGGTGAGCTTGGCCATGATTTCTTTAAGTCGCTCGTACATGTTGAACCCTTCGCGGTCCGCTCCGTTAGCTTGGCTTGCAGGAGACATCAAAGCGGCAGGCGCGCGCGGCCCGATCTTTGCGACAGGTGCTTGATGGACGTCTTCTCACCCGCTGGCCGTTGACGATCAGGACTTCACGAGCGATGGGAGTGATCATGAAACAAATCTTTCTTTTCAGCGCTCTCGCCGCGCTCATGCTGTCAGGCTGCGTCTCGACACGCGCCAATCACGGCTATGTCGTGGAGCTGGGTGAAAGCGGGCTCGAGGCGATTCCGGGTGTCGACACCAAGGAGTCGGTGCTGGCGCGCTATGGCGAACCCTCGGTGCGCCCGCCGCTCAATGACGACGTTTGGTACTATATCAGCCAAAGAACCAACGCCCGCGCCTTCTTCCTGACCGAGGTCTATGACCGCACTGTCGTCGCCTTTGCCTTTGACGAGGAAGGGCATGTCCGCGGCGTCGAGACACTGACCCTCGAAGACGGCCAGGACATCGATATTGTAGCGCGCAAGACAGCGACCCGTGGCCGCGAGGCGACGCTGTTTGAGCAGATCTTTGGCGGCGTCGGCGTCGGCACGGGCGCCATTCCTGGTGCAGGCGGCCCACCAGGCGGCGGCGGCCCGGGCGGACGACCCTAAACGAACAAAGGCCGGCGCGATGCCGGCCTTTTCTTTTTGAGGTCTTGAAGCTCGGAGCTTAGTCAGCGCTGCCCTGGCGTTTGGCGTCCCAGGCGCGCTGGAAGGCGTCGAACTCTTCCCGGTCACGAGCCATCCGCAGCTCTTTCATGTGCTCGTCAAAGGCTTTGCGCGCTTCGTCGAGCTTCCGGCGCTCTTCCTCAAGCCGCTCGATCTCAGCGTCCCGCCAAGCGTCGAACGCAGCGTTGCCAGACGAGCTCGAACCGCGGGTACGGCTGGACGACCAGGTGCAGCCCTTCGAGGCGCGACGCACGCTCGATTTGGCCCGGCCCCAATTGGAGAAATCGAGGCCCATCTCACGGCCATACATCATGTAGACGATGGCGAGCAGGCCAAGAGGCCAAAGTCCAGCAACAAAGAAGAGGATCATCAGCGCGACGTTGATTGGGGTCCAGGCTGGTCGCAGCTGGTCTTGGAACGTCTTCTCATCAAAAATCTTGTCTGTGCTTTGGGCTTGCTCTGCCACTCCTACCTCCTGTCATTGTTGAGGCACGATGGCCCCGGTCAGGAGAACAGATGGTGACTGAACGCTGCACCGACAAGCGACAAAATATCGTTTTTCGGTAAATTCTGGCTATTGAAACACTTGTCATCGGACACCAGCGATGAGTACTCCCTGGGAAATCAGTCCGTTACCCCAGCACTCCGCTCAAGCGACCCAACCCAAGACTGACGGCTTGTCCCCTGATCACGCCCCCTGATCTTTTGCGTTCTCGGCCTGCACCACATACGCGGTGAGTGTCTTTCCGGGCTCATCCTTGAAATCATCCCCCAGATCAGCTGCTCTTATATGATCGACACGGAAGACACGAAAGTCATTCCTCAGCTCACACCAGGCCGTCAGTGTCCAGACATACCCCCAATACTCAAGGTGCAGTGGTCTGACGATCCGTCGGCTTTCCGCTCTGTCGGATAATCGCTCGTAAGCCAGCTGGAGCTTTCGCTTCTCACGAATAGCCATCCGGAGCTGGGGCAGCAGGCCACCCGTGTTGTTCGACTCCGGTGAATAGATGCCGAGACCTGAAACATAGTTCCTTCCCCTCTTTTCATCCGGAAGAACGGCATCGACTTTCTTGACAAGGTCCTTAGCGGCGCTCCTCAACTGCTCATCGCCCGTGCGGGAGAGTAGGCTAACGCCGATCTGGAGGGCTTCAAGCTCTGTTTCTGAGAGCGTCAGAGGTGGGAGAAATATTGGTGTACGCAGAACATAACCAACACCCCGTTCTCCTTCGATCGGCACCCCCGAAGCCAAAAGTGTGTCGATGTCGCGGTAGATCGTTCGTACTGAAACGGAAAAGTGCTCGGCTAAATCCTGGCCGCGCAAAAGGCGACCACCTCTAAAGAGCTGGATCAACTCAAAGAGGCGGTCAGTCCTTCTCATCAATCTGTATACATCTTGATAGTTTGGTGGCGCATCTCAATCGATGCCAGGTCAATGTCCGTCAAAAATGGCTCGAAGGACGGCTCGGCTTCAACCCGTTTGGCTGCAGCCAGCGCGTCGTCGAGGGATCTCCATTCAACATAGTCGACCCAAACGCCGTCATCACTCTTCGACAAAGAACGCCGAACAAAACCCTTCTGCTCCGCGACAAAATCCACCGTGCCCTTTGCTGAATCAACAAAGGCGGCTTCGTCGGCGCCTTCGCGCAGCTTGAAACGGACGATTTCAGCAACTTGTTCAGTCATAGTAGTTCTCCTGTTGGTGACACAGGAGCGGCTATCATAGCCCAACTGACACCCTTCTGTCAGTTGCTTGGCGCAAGACCGGCAGGCGCGGAAACCGTGTATCGGCGATGTGCCTCTTCGATAAAGGCGCCTGACAGCTGCATAAATCCGTGTTCGACAAAAGCGGTGGCGGCCGCCTGCATCAGCTGGCTCCTGAAAGCGAAATCGAGCCTGAAATCCACGAGGCAGCCCTCTTCGGTCTCCTCAAAAGTCCAATGGTTGGAAAGATCTTTGAGCGGACCTTTAACATAGTCCACATGGATCGTCAGCGCGTTTTCATCCGCCTTCACTGCGGAACGAAAGCTCTCACGGAACACGGAATACTTGACGACCATATCCGCCGTGATCAGACGATGACCCGCGCGCGCCTCATCCTTCCTAACACGGAGGGCCTCCACCCATGGGATGAAGCGCGGATAGTCATTCACGTCGAGCACCAGGTCAAACATGTCCCGCGGCTTGAACGGCACAGGCATACGCTCGTGGTGGGAGGTCACTTCGTCGCCTTCGCCTCGCGGGCGGCTTTCAGCTTGGCGAAGTCGTCGCCTGCGTGGTGGCTCGAGCGGGTCAGCGGGCTGGCGGAGACCATGAGGAAGCCCTTGGACCGGGCGATGGTCTCGTAGCGCTTGAACTCTTCGGGGGTGACGAACCGGTCGACCGGCGCATGTTTGCGCGTAGGCTGAAGATATTGCCCGATGGTCAGAAAATCGATGCCAGCCGAACGCATGTCGTCCATGACCTGCATGACCTCTTCGGTGCTCTCACCGAGACCGACCATCAAGCCCGATTTCGTGAACTGCTCTGGTGCGCGATCCTTGACCCGTTCCAAGAGGCGCAAGCTATGGAAATAGCGCGCACCCGGACGGATGGAGAGGTAGAGCCGCGGCACGGTCTCAAGGTTGTGGTTGAAGACATCCGGCGCCGCATCGATCACTTTATCAAGCGCCCATTCGGGCTTGCGCAGGAAGTCCGGGGTCAAGATTTCCACGGTGGTGCCAGGAGCTGCCTGCCGAATGGCAGCGATCACATCAACGAAATGCTGCGCACCGCCGTCTTCAAGGTCGTCCCGATCCACCGAGGTGATGACGACGTGTCTGAGGCCCATCTCCGCCACCGCGTCCGCGACCCGGCGCGGCTCATCGCTATCGACAGCATTCGGAAGCCCCGTGCGCACGTTGCAGAAGGCGCAAGCGCGGGTGCAGATCTCACCGAGAATCATCATCGTCGCGTGCTTTTGGTCCCAGCACTCGCCAATATTGGGGCAGGCCGCCTCTTCGCAGACGGTGACCAAGCCCTTTGACTTCACGATCTCCCGCGTCGCCGCGTAGCCCTTGGAAACAGGCGCTTTCACGCGAATCCAGTCCGGCTTCCGCTGGATCGGGCTATCAGGGTTCTTCTGCTTCTCAGGATGCCGCAGTTCAGGGCGCCTGTTGAGATCGATGAGTGTGGCCATAGGCGGTATCTAAGGAAGGAACCCTACCCGCTCAATAAGAACCGGCGGCCCTGCGGCGTTAGCGGTTCGCGAGGTGCTTGATGAACGGCGGCGGGCATGCGGTAGTGTCGGTCCTGAGGAGGATTCCATGCCCCGCGCCGCGGCCGAAACGAGCCATCCGACCCTGCCGCAACATAGCCTGGGCAATGCCCTTCGGCGGTGGCGGATCCTCAACACCTTGAGCCAAGAGGCGGTGGCTGAGCACCTCGGCGTGAGCCAAGTCACTGTTTCGAGGTGGGAAAAGGGATCAGCGCCAGCGCCTGCTCTCGAGCGAAAAATCCGCGCCCTTGTCGAGGCCAAGCCAACGACGGCCAGCGACCAGGCCCTCGCGCGGCTGATCGAGACCTCAACCCAGCCCTATTTCCTGATCTGCGATCTGTCCCACAATCTGCTCGCCGCCTCGCCCAGGCGGGCGGCAGAGTGGCATCAGCCGGTCAACGAGCTTCTCGGGACCTCGTTCTGGCGCTTTGCCACCGATGAGATTGACCGGGTGGAGCGCAGCCTCGACCCCAGCGGTTGGTTCGATGATCCGCATTCCGAGCGCCACTTTTTTACGTCGTTTGCGGACTATGACGAGATCACGATCTCGGCAGGTGATCGGAAGGTCGTGCGCATCCCCCTTTCCGATGGCCGGTTCGCAAGGCTCGTCAACGATCTCTGAAGCGGGCGCGGTGTATAGTTTATACATCGTGGTGGCGGGCCAATCCTGATAGGACTCCTGCTCGGCACGGCGTATCGGTGGGCACGAGCAGATGGATATCGAGAACAACAGACTGGTTGCCGCGGGCGCGCTTTGTTCAGCGCTCGCCGGAACGATCATTGGTCTTGCGGGTACGGATCTCGTCTTGCCTGCGGTTCCGACCTTGCCCGACGCCCTTGGGGGGACCCAAGCCGCGGCTCAATGGGTGCTGGCAAGCTACACATTCGGGATCGCGCTGGGGCTGATCCTATGGGGTGAAGCTGGATCGCGCATCAATCAGGTGATGCTCCTGCTTCTTTGCCTTCTGGGCTTTGGCGTCACGAGCCTGATCGCTGCGGGGGCGGAGAACCTCTCGGTGCTCTCTGCCTGTCGCTTCGCACAAGGATTGTTTGGCGCGGCAGGCGCGGTGTTCGCTCCGGTCTGGATCAGGGCACTGGTCCCAGAAGGCGCTGTGGTGCGTATGTTCGGGTTGCTGGCGACATTTGAGTCAATGATACCGGCCCTCGCGCCGATTTTGGGCTTGTGGTTGCTCACAAGCTTTGGCTGGCAAAGCTCGTTCTACCTGTTGCTGGTCCTCGCGGCGGCGGCGCTGATCCTCCTCTCGGTGGTTAAACGTGCGGCGCCTGGCCTTCGGATTGTCGGGCAGGCCGGATCCTATACGGATCTTTTCACCAATCTGGCCTATTGGCGGTACTGTTTGAGCCAAGCAGCATCGCTGGGCGGGCTCTTGATCTTCGTCTTCGGCATGCCCGCGGTTATGGTCTATGTCTTTGGCCGCGGGGTCGAGACATTCATCGTGATGCAGATCACCGGCATCTTCTTCTTTATCGTCGCCGCGAACACGACAGGCATCTTCACCAAGCGCTTTGGCGAGGAAGCTGTCCTCCTTTTCGGATCAACAATCTCACCGATCGGTATGCTGGCCATGATCGCGGTGAACCTTGCGGGGATCGACAACGTCGCGGTGTACATCCTGCTCTTTATCGCGGTGAACGCGGGACTGGGCCTTCGGGCACCGCCAGGATTTAACCGTGCACTGGCCGTCTCCGAGGGCAATGAAGCGCGCGCAGCGGCACTCGTCCTTTTGTTCGCTTTTATCACCACAGCTGGCGGTGCGGCGCTGACGGCTGATTATGTGGAGCACGGAATGATCGAGCTCCTGGTCGCCTCATTCTTGGTGTTGTGCGTATCGCCGGTGTTGCTCGTCGCGCTACCGAAGGCCCCCGCGCGTTAGACGCCGGTGTTGAGCAACGAGACGGCGATCAGGCTCGTCAGCTGCTGTTCATGCGCCACTGGGGTGGCTGCAACAGCATCAAGCTCTGAGAGCGGGATCCGGTACTCGCCAGGGCGCATATGGCCGAGATTGGAGCGAGCCTGCACCTCAAGAAGGTCTTCATCGAGCGATGCGAGCACCAAACGGTCGGCGCGTTCTTCAAGACGACCGCGCTCAAGCTTGAGAATCTCAACCTCCAGCGCCCGTTCTGCTTTGACCATGGCTAACTGCTCGGCGCGGCGAAGCCCGTCCGGACCGTTGATCCCCATCAAGATCTGGTATGCCGTGCCCACAACGAGCGCAGCCGGCACAACACATTGTGTAAGGATCGAACGAATAGTCAGCATAAGGATGAGCCCTTCCTACGACTCACCCTTCGCCAAGCAGCGTTACCAAATGCTTACAGCAATGACATTTTTTGCGGATGCCGCGATCGGCTTCCGTTAACCCTTGAGGATATCAGCACCCGGATAATGTGCTGATGGGCCAAGCGCCTCTTCAATCCGTAGGAGCTGGTTGTACTTTGCCGTCCGGTCCGAGCGTGCAAGCGAGCCAGTCTTGATCTGTCCGCAACCGGTGGCCACCGCGAGGTCGGCGATGGTGGTGTCCTCCGTCTCGCCCGAACGGTGGGACATCACCGCCTTAAACCCAGCCTTGTGCGCCATATCGACGGCCTCGAAGGTCTCGGTCAGCGTGCCGATTTGGTTGACCTTCACCAGGATCGCGTTGCCCGCGCCCTTCTCAATGCCCGTCGCCAAGCGCTTGGGATTGGTGACGAAGAGGTCGTCACCAACCAGCTGGACCGTATCGCCCACCTGGCGGGTGAGTTCGACCCAACCGTCCCAGTCGTCTTCGGCCATGCCGTCTTCGATCGACTTGATTGGATAGTCCTTGGCAAGGCCTGCAAGATAGCTCGCCATGCCGCCGGCATCGAGGGTCTGGTTCTCACCAGCGAGGGTGTACTGACCATCTTTGAAGAACTCGGTGGAAGCCACGTCGAGCGCCAGGACCATGTCCGAACCTGGTTTGAGCCCAGCGGCCTCGATCGCGCCCATGATGAGATCCAGCGCATGACGCGACGACGAGATGTTGGGCGCAAAACCGCCCTCGTCACCGACATTGGTGCCCATGCCCTCAGCCTTCAGCGCTTTCTTGAGCGCGTGGAAGACCTCCGAACCCATACGCAGGGCTTGCGAGAAGCTGTCAGCCCCCACCGGCATGATCATGAACTCTTGGATGTCGACAGGATTGTCCGCATGCGCACCGCCATTGAGGATATTCATCATCGGCACGGGGAGCGTCGTGGCGGTGGGGCCACCGAGATAGCGGAAGAGCGGAAGCTCGTGATGTTCAGCCGCAGCCTTGGCGACGGCGAGGCTGACTCCGAGAATCGCGTTGGCACCGATGCGGCTTTTGTTGGCCGTGCCATCGAGCTCAATCATCGTCCGGTCGATGAAGACCTGCTCGGTCGCGTCAACGCCGATGAGGACTTTAGAGATCTCTGTCTGGACAGCGTCGACCGCCTCGCGAACACCTTTGCCAAGATAGCGCTCGCCGCCGTCACGGCGCTCATGGGCCTCATGCATGCCGGTCGAGGCACCCGATGGCACCGCCGCACGTCCGAGCGCGCCGTCGGCGGTCAAGACATCCACCTCCACGGTTGGAAAACCGCGGCTGTCGAGAATCTCACGGGCTAGGATATCGGCGATCGATTGCATGGGGGCCTCCAGAATAACGAGGAGCCCATGCCAGCTTTATGGGAGGAGTGAAAGCGGGCTTTCGCCGCGCTCCTCCGCCGTTCACTTTGCCGACCGGGAAAGCTTAACCCTATCGGCAAAATCCGTGCTTAGTCGTCCTGCGGAGGCAGCACTTGGCGACCGTTGTAGGTGCCCGCCTTGAGATCGATGTGGTGGTTGCGGCGCAGGTTACCCGTCTGCTTGTCCTCGATATAGGACGAGCGCTCCAGGGCATCGTGGCTGCGACGCATGCCGCGCCGCGACTTGGTGATTTTACTCTTAGGGACGGCCATTCGTCACTCCAGAATCCGGTAAGCCGCGCCGCATAAAGGAGCCCAGCTCCTCTGACAAGCGCAAAGATTGTCGTTAACCCATGCTGTCATAAGGTGAACAGCAATCGTTCAATTTTGTCCGTCGCAAGTTAGCGAAAACTCACCCGCCCTCGATAAGTGAATGAGTAACACTTGGGGGTGTTGGTATGAAATCTGTCTTCTGGGCCATGGGCCTAGCTGTCTTTTTGGGAACGTCAGCTCATGCTGAGCAGCTTGATGCTGCCAGCCTGCGATCGGTATCGAACGTGTCGGAATTCCCTGACACAGCGAGGATTCGCTACGCCGCGTCGTGGTCGCAACTGACTTCGGAACAGCGTGAGATCATCGACATTGTGGCGGCGGATATCTGGGAAACCGAACGCGACAATGGCGGCATGCAGTTCATGCAGCTGAGCACCGAGCGCAAGAACGACCTCCGCGCCGAAGCGATGGAACGCCTCGGCATGGAAGCGCCGCGGATCGCTGGCGTCGAGGTTTAGACCAAGCGCGAGCGCTTCAGCGCGGCTTCGATGAAGCTTGCAAACAGCGGGTGCGGTTCAAACGGCCGAGACTTGAGCTCGGGGTGGAACTGCACCGCGATGAACCAAGGGTGCTCTTCGATCTCCATGATCTCTGGCAGCTGACCATCCGGCGAACGGCCGGCGAACTGAATGCCGTGTTCCGCCAATTCCGCCTCAAGGCCCATTTGCACCTCGTAGCGGTGCCGGTGCCGCTCAGAGATCTGTTCACTGCCGTAGATCTCTCGCACTTTCGAACCCTCTGACAGCATCGCATCGTAAGCGCCAAGACGCATGGTGCCGCCCAGATCGGCGTCGGCACGGCGCTCTTCCACCTGATTGCCTTTGACCCACTCGGTCATGAGGCCGACCACATGCTCACCGCCTTCGGTGAACTCAGAACTGGTGGCCTCCTGATGGCCGAGGACGTTGCGGGCAGCCTCGACGACAGCCATCTGCATACCAAAGCAGATCCCGAAGTAAGGCACGTCTTTCGTCCGCGCAAAATGGGCAGCCCGGATCTTTCCTTCAGAGCCGCGCTCACCGAAGCCGCCAGGCACCAAGATGCCGTGCACATCCGCGAGGCGCTGTTGCGCCGCCTCCTCTGAGGTGAAGACGCTTGAATCGATCCAATCGAGCTCCACACGAACATTGTTCGCGATGCCGCCATGGGCCAGCGCCTCGATCAGCGACTTGTAGGCGTCTTTGAGAACCGTGTACTTGCCCACCACCGCAATGCGGACTTCACCATCGGGCGCCGTGATGCGCTTGGTGATGTCGCGCCAGCGCGTCAGATCCGGCTCCGGCGCATCGTGGATCCCGAACGCTGCCAGCACCTCGTCGTCAAAACCCTCCGCATGGTAATCAAGCGGAACCTCATAGATGCTGCGAGAGTTCATCGCCTGGATAACAGCGCTGCCGCGGACGTTACAGAACTGGGCGATCTTGTCCTTCTCGCCCTGCGGGATCTCGCGATCTGCACGCACCAGCAGGATGTCCGGTTGGATACCGATGGAGCGCAGCTCTTTCACCGAGTGCTGCGTCGGTTTGGTCTTCATCTCACCGGCGACCGCGATGTAGGGCATCAGCGTCAGGTGGACGAAGATCGCTTGGCCGCGATCCACCTCGTTCCCGAACTGACGGATCGCTTCGAAGAACGGCAGCCCCTCAATATCGCCCACCGTGCCGCCGATCTCGCAGAGAAGGAAGTCGACCGGCTTGCCGTTCTCATCCAGCGCTTCGGAGCGGATGAAGTCTTTGATGGCGTCGGTGATGTGCGGGATCACCTGGACCGTCGCGCCGAGATAGTCGCCGCGGCGCTCTTTCTCGATCACGGAGCTGTAGATCTGTCCCGTGGTGATGTTGTCAGCCTTGGTCGCGGACACCCCGGTGAAGCGCTCATAGTGCCCAAGATCGAGGTCCGTCTCCGCACCGTCATCGGTGACGAAGACTTCGCCGTGTTGGTATGGGCTCATCGTCCCCGGATCGACATTGATATAGGGATCAAGCTTCCGGAGCCGCACTGAATAGCCGCGCGCCTGCAAAAGCGCACCAAGTGCTGCTGAAGCCACCCCTTTTCCGAGCGAAGAGACCACGCCGCCGGTGATGAAAATATACCGCGTCATGGACGGTCGCCTTAGGCCCGACTCCGGCCTTTGGGCAAGCGGCAGTGCACAAAAAAGCCCTGGCCTTGAAAGACCAGGGCTTTCGCTGGTTGGGCTCAGCTCGACCCTAGAACTTGGTCGAGAGGTAGAAGCCGTAGGTCGTCGGGGCGGCCGCGATGAAGGTCGCGATGCCGAACGCGTCGCCAGTGTTGCCCGCATCAAGGAGATACTCCTCGTCGGTCACGTTCTCGGCAAAGACCTCAAGCATGTAGCGCTCATCAACCGAGGTCCATGTCGCCCGGATATCGAGGACGCCGTAAGCTTCTTGGACTTCATCCTGGAACAGATCACCTCCGTTGACATCGATGATACCATCTCCGTCGACGTCGATCTGACGGTCGTTGTCATCGTCAAAGAAGATCTCCGAACGGTAGGAATAGATCGGACGGAGGGTGAAAGTCCCGTACTCGGTCTCAAGCGTGCCGTTCACACCGATGCTGAGCGCATGCTCAGGAGACAGACGGAAGCGGTTGCCGGCGAAGGCTTGAGCCTGGCCGTCATCGCTTTCGTCATCGAAGGTTGCGTCGTTCCAGGCGTAGTTACCAAAAATCGAGAGCCAATCCGTCGGTGTAAAGACGGCCGTTCCCTCGAAGCCGTAAGCCGTCGCGCCGCCCGCGTTGACCGTCTGGATATCACCGACACCCAAGGTCACCGAGGTCTGGAAGTTGTTGTAGTCGTAGTAGTAGAACGAACCATCGGCACGAAGAGCATTGTCAAAGAACGTGCCGCGGGCGCCAACCTCGTAACTGTTGACCGTCTCAGCATCGATCTCTTCGAACCCTTCCTCTGTGATACCCAGAGGCACGAGGCTCGTGTTGTAGTTGAGGACCTCAGGGCGACGGCCCCGTGCGTAGTTGGCAAAGAGCGTGAGATCATCAGTCACGTCGAACTTCGCAGCGAAACGACCCGTGATCCCTTCAAACTCGTCTTCGGCGGTCACGAGTTCATCAGCACGGAAGCCCGTTCCGTCTGCGGTCAAAATGTCGGTCGCGAGGAAGATGCCAGCGCCGGTCAAGAGGCTACCCGTGCCTGACGCAGAGAACGCCGACTGCCCTGTCTCTTTGTCGTCGTATGTGTAGCGCACACCACCAGTCAGCTCGAGACGGTCCGTGACAGCAAACGTCGCATCCGCGAAAATCTCATAGGACTGAGAGTTAGAGGTGTTGCGGAACTCCTCCTCAAAGAGACCAAGTGGCGTGCCGAAGAGCGGGCTGTTGGGGTTGGCGTTGACCGCCGGGATTGCCGACAATGGCAGCGGGTCCTGCTCAACACCAGGCAGATCGGTGAAGAGGAAGCCGCCGAGCAGTGCCTGCGCGATGCTCTCGTCATAGCGGAGCGGCACGCGCTGCTCGCCCTCTTCGTCGAAATAGTTGACGCCGATAAAGCCAGCGAGGCGGCCGCCGTCGTCATAGTTGAGGCGCAGCTCTTGGCTAAACTGCTCACCCTCTGCGTCTTCAGCGAAGAGGAAGAGATCGTAGCCGAACCCATCTGGGTCGAAGATCTCGTCGCTATCAAACTCGCGGTAGCTGGTGATCGAGGTCAAGCTCAGGACATCGTTGAGGTCGTAATCAATCCGCCCCGTGACGTTCCAAAGGTTACGATCGAGGCCAAGCTCGGTTTTGCCCTCTGAGATCGGACCGCCGAAGAAATTGAGCTCTGCCGCGGTGTAAGGGCTGGTGCTGCCGCCTTCAGGACGGAAAGTGCCAGACTTGAACGACGTGCCCGGATTGTTATCCTCCTGATAGTTGCCGATCACCAGAACAGAAAGGGCTTCGGTGGGTTCCCAAAGCGCCGACGTCCGAACCGCGTAGGTCTCAAACCCTTGGAAATCGTCCTGCTCATTGAGGCTGTCGACATAGCCGTCACGGCGCTTGTAGCGGCCAGCGACCCGAACAGCGAACGTGTCGTTCACGGGGATGTTCACCGCGCCTTCACCGAACGTGAAGTCGAGATTGCCGTAGCCCGCGCGAACGAAGCCGGAAAGATCGCCGCCGATCTCAGGCTTCACTGAGTTAAGTGCGATCGCACCGATCAATGCAGAGCGGCCAAACAAGGTCGGCTGAGGACCACGCAGAACCTCGACCTCGGTGTCGAAGATCTCAACGAAGCTTCCGCGCGAACGCGACGTCGATACGCCATCTTGGAAGATCGACACCCGCGGCTCGATGTTGGAGGCGCCGCTGTCCGAGGTGATGCCGCGGATCACGAAGCCTGGGTTGTTGGCGGACTGCTCCTGCACCTCAAGGCCGGGGATGAAGTCCGCAAGATCGTCAAATTGCTGCACGCCCAGATAATCGAGGTCGTCCTGCGCAAACGCGGTGATGGCAGCGGGAACGTCGGTGATCACCTGATCACGCTTTTGCGCGGTCACGATGATCTCGTCATAAGACGCATCCGGAGCAATGTTGGTCTGCGCAAAAGCAAAAGACGACAGCGCAATGGGCGCCGTCGTGGCGGCGAGAAAACGCTTCATGGTGGGGACCCCTCTAGAGAAAAAATCGAGAGGCGCCTAAGCGGGCCTCATGACAGGCCAGCTACAGGTCTGTGACAGCTATATGATCAGCGGGCCCAATCCGTGCGGCATGCTGACCAATGGGCGCCGAGGAAAGGGGATCACCCATGACGACCATGGCCATTGTTTGCCCGCCGCGTGGCCACTTCAGCGCCGCCAAGGCCGGCGCCATCGAACTCGATATCTATGACGCAGTCGTCCATTCACGGTTTCGCGATCAGCTTGTGGTCATTGGGCGAGAGACCGACAATCCGTTTCCCGACGTGCCCTTTCACGCCGTGCCAGCCGCGGGCGGGGCCAACGCCTATCCGAGGCACGTGATCCGTGCACTGCGCGAACTCAACCCAGGGTTTATTGAGGCGCGGCAGCACATGAAAACCTGCTCAGCGGTTGCGCGGGCATTCCCCAGCACGCCGAACATGCTGTTCCGCCATTCGCACACCAAAACGCCAAAGGGTCCCATCCAACGCTGGTGGCGAACCCGTCAGTATGCGGGATTTGATAGCATCGCCATTGTGTCCGAGTTCGCGCGCAGCCGTTTCGCGCGAGACTTCCCTCACCTCGCGGACCGCACCTATGTCGCGTACAATGGCATCGACAGTGAGATCTATCAGGCAAAAGATCAGGAGAAGGAGCAATTGATCCTTTTCGCGGCACGCCTGATCCCGAACAAAGGCTCGCTCGAGTTTGTCAAAGCCATGCAGCAGGTCCTAGCCGAACGTCCCGGTTGGAAGGCTGAAGTCATCGGCGCAACCAATCCTGATTTTGAGGCGTTCAACGGAACGCTGAGCGAGACGATGGCGGCAACGCCTGGACTTCATTTCGCAGGCTACAAACCATTTGAAGAGACCATGCGCGCCTTCGCTAGGGCCGCGATCGTGGTCGTGCCATCCATCTGGGAAGAAACCTTTGGCCGTACAGCGATGGAGGCGAACGCCTATGGCGCAGCGCTGGTGTCGTCGGGCCGGGGTGGCCTGAAGGAAGTGAGCGGCGATACTGCTCTTTATATTGATGAGGTGTCTGCAGCGACAATCAGTGAGAAAGTCCTCGAACTGATCGATAATTCAGCGAAACGCGAAGAGCTGCAAAGAAAGGGTCGCGAGCGGACCGAAACGCTGTTCGACATTCGGAGAACCGTGGCCGTCATTGACGATGCCCGTGCCGAGGTTCTCCGCCTGTCGAAAAAGGACGCTTAGTTGAGAGCGTCTTTCAGGCCTTTGCCGGCCGAGAATTTTGGCTGGATCGACGCAGCGATCTGAATGGTTTCGCCTGTGCGAGGATTGCGGCCTTCACGAGCTTCGCGGCGGGCCGACGAGAACGTGCCAAAGCCAACGAGACGGACATCGTCACCGTTTTGGAGGGCTTCAGTGATCGTATCGAAAACTGCGTCCACAGCTTTCGCAGCCTGCGCCTTGCTCATGTCAGATTTACGCGCGACTTCGTCGACGAATTCATTCTTATTCATATCTTGGAACCCTTATTTCTAGCGGCTTTCAGCAGCTAGGGGACGCTAGAGACGGATTTCGTTAAACGTCAAAGCCATATTTTAAACGATCTGCTGATTTCCCCGTCATATTCATCCAAGATACTGAAATCACTTGTATAATGAAATCAATCCGAACGCAGCTTTTCCCACGTCTCAGCCTCGTGTTCGATGCATCGTTCGATCAATTCTCGCCAGACTGGCTCCGCGATTCGACCGCTTAAGCCTTCAGTTTCCGCGGTTTGCAGGACTTTTGCGACAACCTCTTCGATCCGCCAGGGCACCCGAACGTCTTCCGCACGCGGCTTAATGCGCGCCGCTGCCTCCATATAGCCCTGCCGAACGGCGAGGAGTTTCACGAGTTCACGGTCCAGGGCATCGACGCCCGCCCGCACCTCTTCCATGGAGCCACACTGGGCCGGTTCTTTGACTGTCATGAGGGGCAACTAGGCGTCTCGAGGCCAAACGAAAAGAGGCGGCATGGTCGCTGCCTACCTGCGAGCCCAGGCTCACCGTTAACCGTCACCCACCGCAATCGATACCAATTGTCATCGTGATTATGTCACGACACCACGAGGCAGAACGCCCGTAGGAGACCGACGCGATGAGAAACACCGCCCTCGTTATCATTTCCCTGTTGCTCACAATCGATCTGAGCCATGCGGCGGCGGTCGTGTACTCAGCCGATGCCGACACTTACGTCCGCGACGGCAAGTATGCGGATGACAACTACGGCTCAGACGACCTGATCAAGGCCAAGTCGCAGGGTGGCGATAAGTATCATCGCCGGACCCTAATCCGGTTCGACCTGTCAGAAGCACGATCCACGTTCGAAGACGCGGTCTTTAGCGTCACGCAGGCAGTTAACGGTGTCCAGCAAGTGGAAGTCTTTGGCCTGAATCACGGCCTAGATAGTTGGGACGAAAACTCCCTTACCTTCAATAATGCTCGCGGCTCAGGCCTGCTTGACGACGGGGCAGCCGTCAATTTGGGGCTGATCGACTTTTCTGCCTCTGGCTCAGGTCAGCAGAAGTCGCTGCGCGGTAATGCCTTGACTCAGTTTTTGCGCAACGGTATTGGCGAGGACGGTCTGGTCACACTGTTGTTGGTCAGCACAGAGACAGACGCTCACAACGTCGCGCAGTTTGCATCCCGTGAAGGCAGTCTCGGCGGACCAGGCCTACAGTTCACGGAGACCGAAGCAGTACCACTTCCGGGCGCGGCTTTACTCTTTGTACCCATCGCCGCGACAGCGCTGATACGCCGGCGATGCTCCCGATAGAGATGGGAACAAAAAAAGAGGCGGGCTAAAAGCCCGCCTCTGGTGTTCTCAACTGCCGAGGAGATCAGTGCGTGATCACCGGTCCGCCCTCTGGGGTTGGATCGGGTTTGGAGGCCTGAGCCTTCAGCGCCTCTTCCTCAGGATCCCACTCGATGGGCGTCAGCGGCCCGGTGAGGGCATGCTTCAGCACCTCGTCCACATGCTCGACCGGGATGATCTCCAGGCCCTCTTTGACGCTGTCCGGCACGTCAGCGAGGTCCTTCTCGTTCTCCTGCGGGATAAGGACCGTCTTGGTCCCCGCCCTTAGGGCTGCGAGGAGCTTCTCTTTGAGACCACCAATAGCGAGCACCCGGCCCCGCAAGGAAATCTCGCCCGTCATGGCGATATCCTTCCGTACAGGGATGCCTGTCAGGGCCGACACGATCGCTGTCGCCATCGCCACACCTGCCGATGGACCATCCTTAGGCGTCGCGCCTTCGGGCACGTGGATATGGATGTCGGTCTTCTCAAAGACCGGCGGTTTGATGCCAAACTCCACCGCCCGGCTGCGAACATAGGACGCCGCGGCCGAGACCGACTCTTTCATCACGTCCTTGAGGTTACCAGTCGGGGTCATACGGCCCTTGCCCGGCATGGTGACACCCTCGATCTTGAGGATGTCTCCGCCCACGGAGGTCCAAGCGAGGCCGGTGACAACACCGACAGCGTCGTCGCCTTCAACCTCGCCGTACCGGAACTTCGACACGCCCGAGAAATCAGCGAGATTATCGATGGTGACGACAACCTTGCCGTCGGCCTCACCCTTTTCAAGCAAGGTGACGGCTTTCCGTGCGAGGGTCGCAAGCTCCCGCTCGAGGTTCCGGACACCGGCTTCACGGGTGTAAAGACGAATAAGCTCCAAAAGCGCATCGGGGTTGATCGCCCAGTCCTCGTTCGAGAGACCGTGCTCTTTGCGGAGGCGAGGCATGATGTGCCGGGTCGCAATCTCCACTTTCTCTTCTTCCGTGTAACCCGGGATGCGGATGATTTCCATCCGATCAAGAAGCGGTTGCGGCATGTTCAGAGAGTTCGCGGTGGTGATGAACATCACATCCGAGAGGTCATAGTCGACCTCCAGGTAGTGATCCGCAAACGTATCGTTCTGTGCCGGGTCCAAAACCTCAAGCAGCGCCGAGGACGGATCACCGCGGAAGTCCTGCCCCATCTTATCAATCTCATCGAGCAGGAACAGCGGATTGGTCTTCTTCACCTTCTTCATCGACTGGATGATCTTACCAGGCATCGAGCCGATATAGGTCCGGCGGTGACCGCGGATCTCACTCTCATCGCGCACACCGCCAAGGGAGACGCGCACGAACTCGCGGCCCGTGGCTTCCGCCACAGACTTACCAAGCGAGGTTTTACCGACACCAGGAGGGCCGACGAGGCAAAGGATCGGGCCTTTGAGTTTGCCGGTCCGTTTTTGCACGGCGAGATACTCAACGATCCGTTCTTTGACTTTATCGAGACCGTAGTGATCGCGATCGAGGAGTTCCTCAGCCTTCACCAGATCATGCTTGATCTTGCCGCGGTTGTTCCACGGAATGGACAGCAGCCAGTCGAGATAGTTCCGCACGACCGTGCTTTCGGCCGACATCGGTGACATCTGACGAAGCTTCTTAAGCTCCGCATGCGCCTTGTTCTTCGCTTCTTTCGAAAGCTTGGTCTTTTCAATCTTCTCTTCGAGTTCGCCGAGCTCGTCCTTGCCGTCCTCGCCCTCGCCGAGTTCCTTCTGAATGGCCTTCATCTGCTCATTGAGATAATACTCGCGCTGGGTCTTCTCCATCTGGCGCTTAACACGCCCACGGATCTTTTTCTCGACCTGGAGTACGGACATCTCGCCTTCCATAAATCCGTAGACGGCTTCGAGCCGCTGCGGGATCGACGAGATTTCGAGAAGCTCCTGCTTCTCGGCAATTTTGAGGTTGAGGTGCGACGCGACGGTGTCAGCCAGCTTGGACGCATCGTCGATCTGACCGATCGAGACGATCACTTCGGGTGAGACACGCTTGTTGAGCTTCACATAGCTCTCAAATTGCGTGTTGACCGAGCGCGCCAGCGCTTCGATCTCGGCGGGGTCACCTTCGACCTCTTCGAGAAGCGCAGCGTCCGCTTCGAAATAGTTCTCTTCGTCAGTGTAGCGCGTGATCTCCGCGCGCTGTCCGCCCTCGACCAGCACTTTCACCGTGCCGTCCGGCAGCTTCAGAAGCTGCAGCACCTTCGCCACGACACCAATCGTGTAGATGTCTTCGTGGGCCGGGTCGTCGTTGCCGGCGTCCTTTTGCGCCACCAGCAGGATTTCTCGATCCGACTCCATCACCGTTTCAAGCGCGCGCACGGATTTGTCGCGACCCACGAAAAGCGGGACGACCATGTGGGGGAACACCACAATATCGCGCAGGGGCAGGACGGGATAAGTCTTGATCTCTTCAGCCATGGGAACTCCTCTCGGCAGTGTCCGGCGGCGCTCCGCCCGATCCACGGCACGGGCCCCACCACTGCCGCAGAAACAGATTTAGGTCGCGCGACAGCTGAGGGCATGTCGGGAGCGCGCGGCATTGTTGCAAGGGACGGTATCGTGCTTCTGTTAACTTGTCCGTCAACTGGCGGCGAAAAGCTCTCCACAGTGTGATTGTTTTTCCCGAATGCCGCTTCGCCCTTCCCAGGCCCGCTCATGCGCCGCGTAGGCGAATGTCTGCACCATCGGCTCCACCAGCCCGATCGCGGCGGCGGCCGTGATGCTGCCGGTCAGCGCCAAAGCGACGGAAAACGCGACGATGAAATGCATCGCCGCGTAGGTTGAGGTCTTGATGAGAGAGCGCATGACGCACCTTATTGCGATTAATTCGCAATATTAGGTGGTGGCCGATGGCTCATCGTCAAGGCTTGCGGTCATCGGGATCGTGTTTGTCTCGCCTGGCTTGGCGCCGTGGGTCTTGGCCCAGTCCTTCGGCAGAAGCTTGGCGGAGATGAAGAACATCGCGACCGCGATCACCCAAGGCACGGACAGGGAGTAAAGCGCCATCCGCAGGGCATCGAGCTTGCCCGTGCCGTAGGAGGCAAAGACATCCCAGAGCCAACCCGTCACCGTGGGCCCTGCCCCAAGCGCGATGAGGTTCAGGACAAAGAAGAAGACCGCCGTCGAGGTCGCCCGCACCGAAACGCCCGCCAGGTTCTGCGCCACCGAGAAGCTTGGCCCGAGATAGAAGCCCAAGAAGAAGACGTGCATCGAGAGGCAGAAGAAGAAGAGAAGCGGCGATGTCGATGACCATGCCAGCATGGCAAAACACGCAGCGATCGTCGTCGTGACACCTGGAACAAAGGCGTAGGCGCCTACGTTCTTCTTCCCGAAATGGTCAGCCACTGCACCGCCGAGATACGTGCCGCCAGCGTAGAAGATCGCGTTCCCGACGCCGAGGCCCAGAAGAAGCGGGACCAACGGAATATCCGCAAACTGACCAACCATCTCGTTCGGCACACCGACCATATATCCCATCAGGAAGGCCGACACGGAGTAAGAGCCGAAGCTCGAAAACGCGATGCCGAGGGCCATCGTCCAGTAACTTGGAAACTTTGCGAGCTGCGCGAGCCCCTCTTTGAAGGGCACGGGCTCCGCTTTGGCTTCATCCATGCGCCCACGCTCAGGCTCGGGAATGATAGCCTTCACCAAGAAGGCAAGCGGCAGGCCGGCGAAACCGACAACAAGAAACGCCGTACGCCAATCAACCGTGCCGCCAGAGACGAAGAACGCGTTGACGAAATACGCCGTCATGATCCCGAACGGGATCCCGAGGGCATAGGTGCCAAGCGCCTTGGCTCGTTCATTGGGCTTATAAAGATCGGAGATCAGCGCGTGGCTGGGCGGACTGCACCCCGCTTCACCGATGGCCACACCGATCCTAAGGACGGCCAGCGCCGCGAAGCCGCTCGCAAAGCCCGTCACCATGGTGAAAAAGCTCCAGGTCGCCAGGCTCAGCGCGATAATCGTCACACGGTCAAAGGTGATCTGAAACCCGCCGACCTTCAGCGTCCTTGGATTGTCCACAAGACCAGCAATGGGAATGCCAACGAAGGTGTAAAAAATCGCGAAAAGACCGCCGGTCAGAAGGCCGATCTGCGTTCCTGAAAGCCCAAGCTCACCCTGAATAAAGGGCGCGAGCACGCCAACAATCTGACGATCGATGAAATTGAACGCATAAACGATCGTGAGGAGCGCGAGGATCGCTCCTCGGTTCTGAATCTTCGGCACCTACGCTGCCTCCCAATCGGTTGTTTTTGGAAGCAGCGTGCCTAGTCTCGGCCACAACAGCAAGCGAGAGAAACGCCATGAAGTCATTGATGTCAGTCACGCCCGGCGGACCAGATACCCTGGAGCTTATCGAACAGGATGATCCGACCCCCGGCAAAGGCCAGGTTCTGATCCGGGTGCATGCCGCGGGTGTGAACTTCCCCGACACTCTGATTATCAAAGACCTTTACCAGTTTAAGCCCGAACGCCCCTTCGCCCCTGGCGGCGAGGTCGCGGGCGTTGTTGAAGCGGTTGGTGAAGGCGTGGATGCGTCCCGCGTGGGTGAACGGGTGGCCGCATCAGCGGGTGCTTTCGGCGGCTACTCGACCCATGTTTGCGTGGACGCACCAACCGCCATGCCGATCCCTGACGCCCTCCCCTTCGATCAGGCGGCGGGTTTCATCATGACCTACGGCACGAGCTACTACGCCCTCAAAGACCGGGCGAAGCTGCAAAGCGGCGAGAGCCTGGTGGTTTTGGGTGCCGCTGGCGGGGTCGGCTCAGCGGCTATCGAGCTTGGCAAAGCGATGGGCGCAAAGGTCGTCGCGGCGGTCAGCTCTGATGCCAAGGCTGAGTTCTGCCGCGAACTCGGCGCTGATGATACGATCGTCTATCCGCGGGAGCTCGACCGCGATTCGCAAAAGGCCCTCGCCAACGCCATCAAGGAGAAAACCGGTGGCGGCGCCGATGCGCTCTACGATTCAGTCGGCGGCGCATACTGCGAACCGGCCCTTCGCGCGATGGCCTGGGAAGGCCGCTATCTGGTCGTTGGCTTCCCGGCAGGCATCCCCAACCCACCGCTCAACCTGACGCTGCTCAAGAGCTCGCAGATCATGGGCGTCTTCTGGGGTGCAGCCGTGATGCGTGATCCCGCAGCTCACGCAAAGAACATGGCGGACATTGGCGCGATGATGGCGGATGGCCGGGTGAAACCGCGGATCACCGCCAGCTTCCCGCTCGAAGAAGGCGCAAAAGCGCTCAAGCTGCTCGAGGGCCGCGAAGCCACCGGCAAAGTTGTTATCACGATGGCCTAAGCGGTCGCGAACACAGAAATCCTGAGCGGGCCCGGTCGATGACGACCGGGTCAGCCCAGCCTAAGCGGCCTTGCGGCGACGCATCCGGAAACCGGCAAGCGCCGATCCAGCTAAGAACAGCGGCAGAGCACCCGGCAGCGGGATCGGATCTGCAACCGGCACCCCTGAAATCGCAAAGCGATCTACGGAAAGGTTCGCGAAGCAGAAATTGCTACCGGTGCCGCTTGCGCTCGCATCGCAATACCCAAACTCCGTCAGCGTCTGATCGTCAGCAATCACAAACGCCTCAAACTCCGGCGTTGTGGCAAGCAGAGCGAAGGAAAGCGTCGCCAGGGCCAACGGATCGCCAGCATCAGCAAGATCCTGCACCAGCCGCAGGCCCTCAAGCACCGGGTCATCGCTGGTGAGCTCCAAGTCCTCAATGATCGGTGCGACCTGGATGAAGGCACCATCAGGACTGGACGGATCATCAAGCGGCCTAAAGTCGGTTGTGAAGAAAACCTCATCCGGGTCAGCCAAGTCGAACACTGCGTTGGCTGTTCCAAAAATCGGCGAGAGTTCCTCTTCATCTCCGTCGGTGAAGCTTCGGAAGATCGACGCAGAAACATCAAGCGTCGTGATGAAGTTCCCGATCAGTGAACCTGAGCTCGTGATATCGAGACGATCGGCATCGCTGTCGAACACCATGCGGACGCTGATCGTATCACCTTCCACCAGGCTGATGACATCATACTCAGGAATCTCGAAGACGCTGGCCTCATCCAAGAAGCCGTTCACCTCACCGACGGTGAAATCCATTTCGATAGAGATATCCGCTGCATTGGCTGCGGATAAAGACAAAGCCGCGACCGCGGCGGCAACGCACGTTGACCTCATGGTGTACCCCCTCACTGACACGCTAGAGGGGTAGAGCAGTCCGGCAGACCTGCCCAGCGTGCGTTGCAGCTGAAGCCAGGTTTAGGCGGCGGTCATCTGCATGAAGACCCACTCGGTGATGAGCGCCGGTTTCTCTTCACCCTCAATTTCGACCTCGATGTTGTAGGTCATCACATGGGTACCGGGTTTGGCTTCTTTATAATCGACCAGGCTGAAGTGACCCCGCACCCGCTTTCCCGAGCGCACCGGATTGATGAAGCGGAGTTTGTTGCAGCCGTAGTTCACCCCCGCCTGAACCCCTTCCAGGGCCGGCAACGTCCCTTCACCCATCTTCGAAAGAAGTGAGAGCGTCAGATAGCCGTGAGCGATGGTACCGCCGAAGGGCGTCGCCTTCGCGGCTTCCTCATCTATATGAATAAACTGATGATCTTCGGTTACGTCCGCAAATTGATTGATCCTGCCTTGATCAACGAGGATCCAATCTGAGGTTAATCGACTGTTGCCGATTTGCCGCACGAGTTCATCGACCGTGATTGTATTCATTAGAAACTCTTTTCCTCTCTCATCAATCCGCTATTCCTGATCTGATCGATTTCGAATTTGTCTTTCGTCTTCGCCCACATTGAAGGAGGGGCGCAATGAAAACGGCAAGGCGATCGAAAGAAAACGGCCTTAAAAGGCCCAGTTGAGAGCCCCACAGAGTTGGGCACGGGAGGAGTGACGGTGAACAAAAACGTCTTTTTCGTAACGACGGCGCTGGTTGGCGCGTCCTTTATGGCTCCGGCCGCGGCACAGATTGACGAAATCGTCGTCACCGCGACCAAGCGTGAGCAAACCCTGCAAGAAGTTCCGATCGCGGTGTCGGTGGTTCAGGAAGAAACGGTCCAAGACGCGCAGATCGTCGACGCCCTTGACCTGCAATCGCTGGTTCCTGCGCTGCGCGTCAGCCAGCTCGAGCGTTCGTCGAACACCACGTTCATCATTCGTGGCCAAGGCAACGGCGCCAACAACCCAGGTATCGAACCATCCGTCGCCGTCTATATTGACGGCGTTTTTCGTTCGCGCGCCGGTTCGGCCCTGAGTGACCTTATCAGCCTTGAGCGCGTCGAAGTTCTTCGCGGCCCGCAGTCGACCCTCTTCGGTAAGAACGCGACCTCTGGTGTGGTCAGCGTTGTCACCAAGAAACCTGAGTACGAGTGGAGCGGCATTGGCGAGTTCACCTACGGCAACTACGACCAGAAGATTGCCAAGGGCTACGTCACCGGTCCGATCAACGACATCTTCGCCTTCTCGCTCGCAGGCAGCATCAACCAACGCGACGGCTACTTTGAGAACAATGGCCCAGCCAATGACCTCAACGAGCGCGATCGTTGGGCCCTCCGCGGTCAGCTTCTTGCTCAGCCAACGGACAACCTCGAGTTCCGTCTGATCGCTGACTACGACAAGATCGACGAAAACTGCTGCGGTACGCAGCTCGCTCTCGATGCAGGCGTTGATCAAGGCCTCAGCACGACGAACATCGTGAACGCACTTGGCGGCACTGTTTCTGATCTTGGCTTCACGTACGAAACGGCCACGGATTTCAACAGCCAGAACGAAATCGACAACTATGGCGGCTCGTTCCACGCTGACTGGGACATCACGCCGAACATGACGTTGAGCTCGATCACGGCGTATCGGGAATATGAAGACGTCATCAACTACGAAGGTGACTTCACAACTCTTGAGCTTCTTGGTGAGAACGTTCGTGACCTTGATGCGGAAACGTTCACTCAAGAGTTCCGGCTGGTTGGCAACTGGCAAGACCGGGTGAACTACCTCTTCGGTGCTTTCTACTACAACGAAGAGCTCGAAAACACGGACTCGCGTCTCTACGGTGAAGACACGCGGAACTTTGTCGACATCCTGGCTGGTGGCCCTGCTACGCTCCAGGGTCTCGAGTTCGCACTCTTCGGCGCCGGCGCTGTTGGAAACACGTTCTTCCAAGACCAGGGCGGTACCAGCTTCGTCGCTACGCAAGACGACACGCAGTTCCAGATCTTCACCCAGATGGACATCAACATCACCGAGAAGCTCGTCTTCACCGGCGGTGTGGCGTATTTCCAGGCGGACAAAGAGGTGGACTTCACCAACGTCACGCGGACCAACCCGTTCTCTGACCTCGACTTGGTCGCCATCGGCGGAGGCGTCACTGACCCAGCCCTCAACCCGCTGCTCGGGTTGACTGGCCTTCAGGTTCTCGGCCCACTGACACCTTTCCCGAACTCGGTCGAAGACGGCGAGTCGAGCGACAACGACTGGCCATACACGCTGCGTCTTGCTTACGACGCAACGGACCGGACAAACGTTTATGTGTCCTATGCTCGGGGCTTCAAGGCTTCGTCCTGGAACCTGACACCAGACACTCGTCCGTTCCAAAGCGATATCATCCCGCTGACGAACTCTGGCGAACTGGCCGCGGACGCCGCGATCCCAGGTGCTCCCCAAGCGCTCAACACATCGGTTGCGCTTAATCAGTACGCTGGTACCCGTCTCGCCGCACCTGAGATCACCAAGACGTTCGAGATTGGTCTGAAAACTCAGTTCGACTGGGGTCAGTTCAACATCGCACTCTTCGATCAGACCGTGGAAGGCTTCCAGTCTTCCACGTTCCAAGGCACCGGCTTCGTTCTGGCCAACGCTGGTGAACAGTCGGCTCAAGGTATCGAGTTCGACACCATCATCCAGCCTCCAATGATCCCTGGCCTGACCTTCAACATCTCGGGTCTCTGGATCGATGCTGAGTACGAAGAGTTTCTTGGCTCGCCGGTTGTTGCAGGTGGCGAACGTGACCTTCGCGATGGTGTAGCCGACGGCGTTGGCGACATCTCTGGCGACGAAGTTGCCGGTATCGCACCGTTCTCCGGCTCGTTTGGCTTTGACTACCGTCGTGGTTTCTCCATGGGTGAAGCCTTCCTCCGGATGGATTACCAGTACGAGTCGGAAGTTCGCCTTCTCGAAAACGTCTCGGAAGACGTGACACGTGAGGTTGGCACACTGAACGCTTCGGCTGGTGTGAACTTCGACAACGGTGTTGAGCTGCTCCTCTGGGGCCGGAACATCAACAACGACGAGTACTTCACGTCGGGCTTCCCAACCACGCTGCAAAGCACGGTGTCGGCGTATCCGAACCAGCCACGCACCTATGGTGTGACGGTTCGCAAGCGCTTCTAAGTCTAGGGGCCAGCGCAATAAGAACCCCGCCGGTTTCCGGCGGGGTTTTTTGTTGCTCACATGACTGAAACGATAAGCACGCGAACGAAGCGCGTTGCTGCTACTTATTGATCAGTGTTGACCTCAACTGCAGCCCGTTGTCGCGCCGCAACTGTCGCAGCGCAGACAGGTGCCGTTGCGAACCAAGGTGAACTGACCACATTCAGGGCACGCATCACCTTCATAGCCTTTGAGCCGCGCTTCATCCCGTGACTGATCGCGATCGGCCGCAAGCTTGAGGCCGCGTATGGGCGTCGGGGTGGCAGCGAGCTGGGACTCCGACGCTTCGGTGCTCTCTGTTTCCTCTTCAGACTCGGATGCCTCGTCATCTTCGGTCTTGCGCATACGGTCAAAATCGCCGCCTCGCAGAACGACAAGATTGTCCATAGTCGAGGACCTGGTGAGACCCTTAGAGATGTACCGCTGCGCCTCTTCCCGCACGCCCTCCGCCTTATCGCCGCTGCCGAGAGCAAACGTACCGTCGCCGTCAGGGACATGGCCGAGGTCAGCACGGCCCAGATAACTGATAGCCAGCTCACGGAAGATGTAGTCGAGGATCGAGGTCGCGTTCTTGATGCGGTCGTTCCCCTGGACAGGTCCTGCAGGTTCAAACCGGGTGAAGAGATACGCGTCGGCAAACTCTTCAAGGGGCACACCGTACTGTAGGCCCAAAGAAATCGCGATCGCAAAATTGTTCATCAGCGAGCGGAACGCTGCACCCTCTTTGTGCATATCAACAAAGATTTCGCCGAGCTCACCGTCCTCAAATTCACCTGTATGCAGATAGACCTTGTGTCCGCCGACAATGGCTTTCTGGATGTATCCTTTGCGGCGATCAGGGAGACGGCGACGGCCCGGCGTCCGCTCAACGATCTTCTCGACCACGCGCTCGGCATAGACCTTCGCCCGCTCGCCTGCTGGCAGGTCGGTATAGTCGTCATACTCATCATCGTCGGACGCTGCGAGGCCGCTCGAAAGGGGTTGACTGAGTTTCGAGCCATCACGGTAAAGAGCAACGGCCTTCAAACCTTTCGCGTGGGCCGCCTGATAGGCGGTTAAGCAGTCATCAGCTGTCGCACTTGCGGGAAGGTTCACCGTCTTGGAAATAGCGCCAGACACAAAGGGTTGAACGGCTGCCATCATGTCGAGATGGGCACTGACCGAGAGCGCCCGCGTCCCCACCCGGCCGCACGGCGCCGCGCAGTCAAAGATTGAGAGATGCTCGTGTTTCAGATGCGGCGCCCCCTCCACGGTCATGGTCCCGCAGCAATAAAGGTTTGCCTTGTGAACATCCTCATCAGAAAAACCGAGGTCGCGAAGCGTTCTGTATCCTGATTGCTCGAGCTGTTCATCGGAGAAGCCGAGCGTGCCCCTCAGGAAACTCTCGCCCAGCACCTCACGCGTGAAGACATAAGTGATGTCAAACACGGTCTTGAGAGCGGCCTCAACAGCGTCGATCTGTTTCTCGCCAAAACCTTCTTCGCGCAGATCGTCCAGTGACACACCTGGCGCACCGTCAAGCGTTGCGTGGCCCACCGCATAGACTGTGATATCATGCACTTCGCGGCCCGAATAGCCGAGACGCCCAAGAGCCGTGGGCACGGAGTGATTGATGATCTTGACGGTATCGCCGCCCACCATCTGCTTGAACTTCACCAAGGCATAGTCGGGCTCGATACCAGTGGTATCACAATCCATCAGAAGACCGATGGTTCCTGTGGGCGCAATGGCGGAAATCTGCGCGTTGCGAAGGCCGTGGGTCTTGGCATCTTTGATAGCAAGTTTGAGCGCATCCTCCGCGGCCTGCTCGAGCCCGGCAAAGGGAACATCTCCGCCCTGGAGGAGTTCAGGCTCAATCGTCAGCTCTTCATAGGCGCCGAGCCCTAACGCCGCACCGTGATTGTGCAGCACGCGGAGCGCAGGCTCCCGATTGGCCTCAAACCGGTCATAGGCGCCCACCTTCGCAGCGATCAAAGCCGAGGTCTGGTAGCCAACGCCGGTCATGAGAGCCGTGATCGCGCCGGCCGCTGCCCTGCCTTCAGCGCTGTCATAACCGATGCCCGACGCCATCAGCAGACCGCCCAGATTGGCGAATCCCAGGCCAAGCGTGCGGTAGCGATAGGAACGCTCCGCGATCGCGGCCGATGGGTAGGACGCCATGCCGACCGAGATCTCGAGAGCAATCGTCAGAAGACGGCAGGCCGCCGCCAACCCCTCGTCATCGAAACTTCCGTCTTCGCGGAGAAACTTCGCAAGGTTCACCGATGCCAAGTTGCACGCCGTATCATCGAGGAACATATACTCCGAGCACGGATTGGATGCGACGATCTCGCCGTCCACAGGACAGGTGTGCCACTCATTGATCGTGTCGTGGAATTGGACCCCGGGATCAGCGGCCGCCCACGCAGCATCACCGATGTCCCGCCAGAGCTCAGCCGCGGAGATGGTCTTGGTCACAGCGCCATCGACCCGGCGATGAAGCGGCCATTCGGCATTGTCACGAACCGCGTCGAGAAAGGCGTCGGTTACTCGGACAGAGAGATTGGCGTTCTGCCCACTGACGGTGCGGTATCCTTCGCTATCCCAGTCCACGGAGAAGATGGGGATCTGCGGTGTCTCTTCGGTCTCCGCTAGCATGCGGAGGCAGCGGTCAATCAAGCCCCCGGGCACACCGTCTCGCTTGGCCGCACTCACCGCGCGGCGCAGCCGGTTGTTGCCGCGGAGGTCAAAGCGGCTGCTGTCAGGAACGTCGCGCGTGGCGGCCGTGATCTTCCGCAAGTGCCGTTCGATCACAACCGACCCAGCGGCAAGGCATGCAACCTTTTCTTCTTCTTGCCTTTTCCAGGATACGAATTCCTCAATATCCGGATGATCGATATCAAGGACGACCATCTTTGCGGCGCGCCTCGTGGTCCCGCCAGACTTGATGGCACCAGCGGCTGTGTCTGCAACCTTCAGGAAACTGATAAGACCAGAGGTCGTGCCGCCAGCCGATAGCGGCTCGCCAGCCCCGCGCAGTGCGGAGAAGTTGCTGCCTGAGCCGGAGCCGTATTTGAAGAGCTTGGCCTCGCGGGTGACGAGATCGAAGATACCGCCCTCGCCCACGAGCGAGTCCTGCAGCGACTGGATGAAACACGCATGGGGCTGAGGATGAGCATAGACATCCTCAATTTCGATAACAGAGCCAGCTGTCTCATCGTACCGGAAGTGCCCTGCTCCCGATGCGGAAATTCCGTAGGCCCACGAAAGACCCGTACCAAACCATTGCGGCGAGTTGGGAGCCGCGATCTGCCGCTCGAGGAGAGCGGCGCACTCGTCACGAAAGAGAAGGGCGTCGGATGCGCCGTCAAAAATCCCCTGCTTGAGCCCGTGGTACGCCCACGCCCCTGCGATGCGGCCGAAGGTGGCCTCCGCATCGAGTTCACGGCTGAACGTTGCACCCTCAGCGGCGACCGAACGCTGAAGAGGTTCTGGCACGCCCTCTTCCGCCACACGCACCGTGGCCGAGGGCACGCCCGCGCGCCGCATATACTTTCGCACCAGGATTTCAGTGGCGAGCTGGGAGAAGCCCGCCGGAACCCGCACATTGATCGGACCATCCTCAGTCTCGATCGCGCGGTCCTCGTAGGTCGTCCTCGTCAGCTTGGAAAAATGCGGTTCGATGCGCACGGCGCTCTCTCTTTCATTCGACTCAGTCGTCTTACCATTCGTCGGCAACGGACGCGAAGCACCTCGAACCCAGAAACGAGCGAGATGGGCTCAAGATTCGCGTTACACGCGAGTCATGATGGCTCTTCTCCCCTCCCACGATAATGACAAACGACCATCCCTGGGATATGGTTAAGGGGGGCGTGGAGAGAAGCCGATGACTGAGCAACTGTCAGGCCCCCGTTCCGTAGCTTCACCCGGTGATGACGCTGGCCAGGCCGTGACGGAGATCACTGGAACCGTGAAATGGTTCGATCAATCAAAAGGTTACGGATTTATCACACCGGATGATGGGTCGTCCGACGTGATGCTTCATAGCTCGTGTTTGCGCTCGAGTGGCCTGCCGGCCCCCGATGAAGGCGCGGATATCAAGTGCGAAGCGATCCGCCGCGAAAAGGGCCTTCAGGCGGTCCGGATCATCCACCTTCGCAGCAGCGAGCGCCCTCACCCGATCGCGGAGCGACGCCACGAATTGGCCGAGCGCGAGGGGCCCATGCGCACCATGACGGTGAAGTGGTTCAGCCGCGCAAAGGGCTATGGCTTCCTACAAGAAGACGACAGCTCCGAGGATGTCTTCATCCATATGGAGACCGTGCGCGCTGGCGGCTTCAGTGAGCTCACTGCGGGTGAGCGGGTGATGGCCTCGGCCTCTCGCGGACCCAAAGGGCTCTTGGCCAAGTCTGTGGCGCCGCACCGTGCCCACTGATCGCGCTTAGCCCTTGCGCGGCGGCCGTCCCGCTGGAACGAGGACCAGATGAATGCGTCCCGTGACAGCCTGCCGTCTCAGCCCCTGATCATCCTCGTCCGGCCGCAAATGGGCGAGAACATCGGCGCAGCAGCGCGCGCCATGCTCAACTTCGGGCTTGAGGGCATGCGCATCGTCGCGCCGCGCGATGGCTGGCCGAACCCCAAAGCCGCAGCCATGGCAGCTGGCGCAGGGCGGATCCTGGACAACGCCCGCATCTTCGACACCGTGCGAGAGGCCACCGCCGATTGCACCTATGTGATCGCGACCACGGCGAGGCAGCGCGGCGTTTTCCTCCCCGTTTATGACGCCGTGGAAAGCGCCAGCGTTGCTCGTGAGCATATCGGGCGCGGCGAAAGAACGGCGATCTTGTTTGGCGCCGAGAAGTCCGGCCTCGAGACGGACGACGTCGCCCATGCCGACGCCATCCTGACCCTGCCGGTGAACCCTGAGTTCTCGTCCCTCAATCTGGCCCAGGCGGTGCTGCTCACGGCTTACGAGTGGCGACGGTCTGAGGACCGCAGCCTGCCCTTCGATAGCCCCTATCAAGACGAACCCGCCCCGCGCGAAGAGCTCGACGGGATGCTGGAGCACCTGAACGGCGTTCTCGACGAGGCTGGCTATTTCTATCCGCCCGACAAGAGAAAGACGTTGGAGCGAAACATCCGCACCATGTTCACTCACGCCAAATTGACCGTCGCTGAGGTGCGCCTTTTCCGCGGTTTGGTGCGTCAGTTCGCCTGGTGGGGACGCGGAGGAAAAGCTTCTGATTCAGGCGATTAATCGCTTTTGAAGCACATTGTTGTGGGTGCCCCAGAGGGCGCTTGTGTCAACAAGTAGAAATCCACAACCATCTGCGCGCTGAAGTTGCTGGCGCTTAAGGCTCTATCAACCGTCAGGTGATATTGTTTCACCATGGACTTCTCGGTGATCAACCAAGCGCCGACCCGGTACTCCGGACTCCAAGGCGCCAACCTTCGCGGTGAACCTCTCGCAGGCCCGCAGGGAGCAGTGCAAGCTGCCTCTGCACCAGCCTCAGCGGACGGGGTGACCCAAGCGCAGGCTGCCCGTGATGTCACTGATCGGCCAAGCGCCCAGCAGGTCGGACAGCTGACCGACGAAGAACAAAAACAAGTTGATGAGCTGAAAGCCCGCGACCGCGAGGTGCGCGCGCATGAGCAGGCCCACAAGACCGTTGGCGGCCGCTATGCTGGCGCGATCAGCTATGATTACCAGCGCGGACCCGATGGGCGCGACTACGCCGTGGGCGGATCGGTGCCCATCGACGTCTCGCCGGAAAACGATCCAGAAGACACGATCGCCAAGATGCGGGTCGTGATCAAAGCGGCACTCGCCCCCGCTGAGCCGTCAGCTGCTGACCGCGCTGTCGCGGCCGCGGCTCAGCGCCAGCTGTTCAACGCGCAGGCTGATCTGTCGATCGAACGTGCCGCTGAACGTCGGGCCGACAACGAGAGCGAGTCCGGCCGCGCAAGCGCGCTCGTGGCGATCTATGCCCAGGCCAATGAGGACAACGCCTCCAGCCTGCAGATCACGGCCTGAGCCGAGGCCCATGGGGCCGTTTTCACACAATCGACAAAAGAGCTTGAAAGCTGAGGTTTCATGCGGTCTACCGGTCGACGGACAGGTGGCCGAGTGGTCGAAGGCGCTCCCCTGCTAAGGGAGTAGGCGGTTTGTCCCGTCTCGAGGGTTCGAATCCCTTCCTGTCCGCCAGTTTCCATATCTCACGCGCCGCAGGCGCTCCGATGGGGCGAACTTCGTTCGGCGATGTTGTCGGCGCCCTGTGGAAAGGATTCGACGTCCCTCGGTGCGCCCGTCCCGCATCTCTCAACGAGCTCTTCGGCTGGCGGAGAGCGGACCATTGTGAAGCGTGCCGAGCACCCGAAGTTCCGCCATTGGCGCTGACGACTTCAGCACTGGCCTTGGGCCACATTGGACGGCACGAGTCCAATCGAGATGGCTAATCTTTACACCCTCATACCACGAGGCGGTGTCACCTAACACGACACTCGATCATCTTTATAATGATTAATAGACACCTTTTCATCAGTATACGCGTAATTTTCGTTCATCTGAGTAACACGAGCAACTTGGACGCTTCCCAAGTAGCCGTCTCAAAACAACACAACATGACAATTCGGCATAGATCGGCGCTCACCTAGCCTCGATTTAATATCATATTGTTTGTCGAGAATTTCGTCAGTCGCTAGTGCTGCGCCCGAGCGTGAACGCCTATTCACACAGACTACGTATAATCGGTTCTCGTCAACATAGTCTCGCCACAAATCGGGCACAGTCCTCATCCAACCATCTGAAGCCCCTCAGAAAACGCATCATGCGATGACCCCTGGAGCGTCTATGAAGCAGATTGAGAGATATGCTGCGTTGCTATCCGTTGTGCTCGTTGCGTCATGCAACTCCGGCGGCGGTGATACGGATGATTCGTCTACGGCTGATGGCAGCGGAAGCTCCGGCACACCTGCACGGGAGACGGTCTATCCCGTGGACACCCAAGAAGCTGTGAAGTTCCTGAACCAAGCCAGCTTTGGGGGGTCAGCAGACGACATCGCTAGCGTTGAAGCGCAAGGCCTCGAGACGTGGATCTACGAGCAGTCGCAACTCCCTATTGTATCGTTTACGGATCGCCTCATCGCAGCGGATGACGTGCAAGACGTCACGCCCGATGTGGTCCAAGCGCTCTTTTGGGAGCGCGCCGTGCATGCTGATGATCAACTTCGGCAGCGCGTCACCTTCGCCCTGTCACAGATTGTGGTCGCATCGCTGGCCGACGGCGCAGTGAGCCGGCGGGAACGCGAATACGGCGTCTATCTCGATATCCTGCAGCGTCACGCGCTCGGCAACTATTGCGATATGGTGCGTGAAATCTCCTTCAACCCCGTGATGGGCCTGTTTCTGACCCATCTGGGCAACCGGAAAGCCGACGCAGCCACAGGCTTCGTTCCCGACGAGAACTACGCCCGGGAGGTGATGCAGCTCTTCACCATCGGGCTCGAAGTGCTGAACAGCGACGGCACCGGCCAAGGCACGGAAACCTACACGCTCGAGGACGTGCAGGGTCTCGCGGCCGTGTTCACCGGCCTCAGCTGGGCGGACACGGATTTTGAACGGCCGCGGATCGGTGACAACAACCGCTACCTGCCGATGGAAAGCTATATCGCGGAACACGAGGACGGGCCGAAGAGCTTTCTGGGGACCACGGTGGATCTTGGCGGCGATGCGGAGGTCAGCGTCGACGAAGCGCTTGACTACCTCCTGGCGCACCAAAATGTTGCCCCTTTCATCAGCCAACAGCTTATTCAAAAGCTGGTGACCTCTAACCCCTCACCAAGCTACGTGTCGCGCGTGGCATCGGTGTTTACGTCAGGCAGCTATGTCCTGCCCGATGGTCGGATGCTCGGCACAGGGCAGCGCTGCGATATGGCAGCGACTGTGGCGGCGATCCTTCTCGATGACGAAGCGCGCGGTGCGGCGCCCAACGAGAACTTTGGGAAGCTGCGCTCCCCTGTCCTCAGAATGGCGCAATACCTAAGAGCCTTCAGGATTGATCAAGAGCTGACCACCACTGGCGCGGTACCGCGGGTGCGGGACCTGGTGCGCCTCGAAGAGACGGACAGGTTTGGGCAAAACGCTTTTTCCTCACCCTCCGTCTTCAACTTCTTCCGCCCCGGTTATGTCGCTCCGGGTACCGAGAGTGCAGACCTTGGTTTGAAAACCCCTGAGTTCCAGCTCGCCACCACGCCGAGCCTGATCGGTTACATCAACACGATGGAAAGCTTCATCGACGGTTTCACCCTTGATGATGGTACGGAGTATGTTGATCGCAGCAAGTATCTCGAGCTCGCAGGCAATGCGGCCGAGCTCGTCGACGCGCTGGATGTGCTACTAACCGGCGGCACACTGAGTGCAGTGAACCGCGACCGGATTGTCTCAGCGGTGGAGCTCTATGACATGTCTCGTGACAGCGATGCGCTTAACAGGCTCGAAATGGCACTGATGCTGATGATCACGTCGCCAGAGTACCTTGTGCAGCGATAGGAGCCTATGATGTTCAATCGGCGCGACCTTCTCCGCTCTTCCCTGGCGCTCACCGCCAGCCCGTTCATTCCCATGACCTCGCTGGCCGCCGACACGAGCGGCGGGTACAAGGCTCTTGTCTGCGTGTTCTTCAAAGGCGGCTTTGATTCGCATGATATGTTGATCGGTACTGATCAGCCTTCGTACAATGCTTGGGCATCTGCCCGGCAGTCGCTCATCGACAACTTTGCAGATGCAGGCAACGCGATTGCGCGCGACCGGACCAATCTCTTGAACCTGGTCCCGGACAATGCAGCAGACTTCGGCTCTCGCCAGTTTGGGATGCCGCAAGAGATGATCGCGCTGCACGATCTCTTTCAGCAAGGCAAAGCAGCGATCGTTCCCAATGTGGGCCCACTGATAGAGCCCGCGACACGCCAGTCGATCGACGACGGAACAGTTCGGATACCTTCTCGCCTTCAATCCCACAACGATCAGCAATCGACGTGGCAGTCATTCTCCGGAGAAGGCTCGCGCGTCGGCTGGGGCGGGCTGATGCTAGACCTCATGGCGCAGTCCTCTCCGTTCACCGCGGTTTCCGCGGGTGGTGAGGCGGTGTTTCTCTCCGGTAACGATACGAGGCAGACGGAGATTTCTCGTTCAGGAAACGTGGCAACGGCCTGGGCAACTTCTGAGCGCTTGGACGGCAGCACCGAGCGCGCTCTGGCCGTCCAAGAGTACTACCGTGTCGCGGGACAAGGCGCTAACAACCCGATGATGCGCGACATCATCGACCTGCAAAGCCGAGCGGTGGACAACACCAACGCCCTATCAGCGGCGCTTGACGGTCAAACGCTCCGGGACAGCGTCGTTGTGGACGGAAACTCTCTTTCTGAAGCGCTCGGCTCAATCGCCAACATGATCGCGGCGCGCGACACCCTCGGTATCAACAGACAGGTGTTCTACGCTCAGCTCGGCGGTTTTGATACGCATAATGATCATGCGACTCGCATGCCCAGCCTGATGACCCGGCTCTCAGAAGCCATCGCGAGCTTCACGAGCACAATGGAATCGATAGGTCTGGGCAATCAGGTCACGCTGTTCACAGCGTCAGACTTCGGGCGCACACTGACCTCCAATCCATCTGGTACAGACCACGGCTGGGGAGGTCATCAGATCGTTGCGGGCGGCGCCGTACGTGGACGGAACATCCTCGGCGGCGTACCGGAATTCGGCCTCGGTCATCCTCTTGACTTCAAGCGCGGCTCGATGATTCCAGAGATTTCAGTCGATCAGTATGGAGCCGAGCTCGCCCGCTGGTTCGGTCTCAACGACAGCGAGGCTGATTTCATCTTCCCTAACCGCACCAATTTCGATCGCAACGCGCTACAGATTTTTGCTTAGCGCACCCAGAGCTTCAGAGTTTGAAACCGATCGAGGCGGCGCCGAAGACGTCGGCTTCTTCTTGGGCTTGATAGCGCTTGGTCCGGGCGACCATGGTCCAGGCGATCTGGGCACGGCCGACGCGGATGGCAAGGCCACCCTGGGCGTCGGCAACAAAGACCTCTTTGTCCGTTGAAGGACCATCCTGGAACAGGCTGCCGTCGACAAAGACATCGTGGCCGGCCACACGGCCCTCAATCCCGGCAAAGAGGTACCAAGAGCCCGTCTGCCGGTAGTGGCCAGAGCCGGTGAGCGATGGACGGATGCGCGCCGGACCAAAGTCAGAGCCGAGGTTCGGGCCCAAACGCACCATCGCACCCGCCCGCGCGTTCACATCAACGGTACCAAGCGACAAACCGGCGACTGGCGTAAGCTCGATATCCAAAATGCCCATTGAACCTTCAGCCCAAGGACGGCCCTTCCAGTCGTAGGAGAGGTTGAAAGCCGCCTCATCATCGAGTTGCTGATCCCAGCCGCGCGCCTCTTCGTAGCCGAACGTACGGTGGAACCAGTTCTGCGTTTCCTCACCCAAGGCCGATGGGCCGATAACCCCAAGTTCAATGGTGAGGAGCCGCCAACGGCCATCGTCTTCGGTGAGAACGGAATACTCGCCAAAGAGGTATCCTGCATAAGGATGATCGTCTTCGTCCGGAAATTCCTCGAGAATGTCTTCAGAAGTGTAGATTTGCTGACTGGCCGCGAAGCCGCGACGGATGGTTTCGTCGTCGCTCGCAAACCAACGCTCAAACGCATTGCCGCTGACGGGAGCCGTGACATAACCCACCCGCAGGCCATTCGTGTAATGTCGATCCTGGCCCGAGAACACGTCGTTCTCGACCGTGAAGGTCAGCGTTCCCCGCTCCTCTGCGACTGCAAAACCAAGCGCGCCGAGAAACAGGCCCAGGGCAAGAGAGGCAGATCGAAACATCATGCCAAGGGTGGTTCATCAAGCGTGCCAAAGGCTGCTCCAGCGCCGCAAAATCGACCTATAGGACTGTTATTGTTGATCGATTTTCTTCTTCACCAAAGCCCAAAATGGATAGCGACTTAAGCGGTGGTACGGACAGTTCCGAGACTCCTGCCCACAATACGGACGATTCGCTTAACCCTTTGTTATCCCTAATAAAATGTTCTCTTCGGCGCTCCCTCTCGCGGCCAACGCGCAGCGGTCCACATGATCGCCAAAAGAGCCGCGACTTCGATGACAAGATGAAACGTGTCATCCAGATCAAGCGGGGGCGATGACACCAATGTCGCTCCCGTGATGAGGGCCGCAACGAACGTCAGTGGACGCGTCCACCCTCGACCCAAAAGGACAGAAAAAAGCATCATCGCGATCGGCACTTCGGCCAGAACGCCGCCCGACAGCATCAGCTCCTCTGTGATCTCGAGGCCGTTGTAAGTCCCTGTCAGCAACATCTCGAGAAACGGTTTCATCGCAAACTGATGAAGGTCCCGAAAGACGATGTTCAGCAACACAAAAAGCCAAAGGGCGGACAGTCGTATACGGATATCAATCGGTTCCATCGCGGGATCCACTTTTGAATGTATGACAAGGACGAAACGTGGCGGTGCCTCAAGCAGCGCGGCTAGAGGACACTTTCCGGCGGGCAACAATGAAGGGGTTGATGCGGCTCTTACTGAGGTAGCGCTTGTCTTCGATCTCAAAGCCTGCGTCGACCAAGCCCCTTACAATGTCATCGGTACTGAGAAAGATCACGCGAGGCGCCACGCCGATCGCCATCATCGCCCGAACCATGAGACGCATCAGGACGTTTCCGTTCTTCAGCGCAACTGTCTTGGAGATGAAGAGGCCCCCAGGTTTGAGCTGGCCGCGAACACTGGTCAGGACGCGCGGTAGGTCATCCACCAAGTGAAGCAGGCTAAAGGCGCAGATCGCGTCGAACGGCTGACCCTCGACCATGTCCTCCGCATCCGCCTTCTGAAAGGCGACGTTACGGGGAGCGTTCGGGCCAAGCCTCCGTCGTGCGATGTCGATCATGCCCTGAGACCCGTCCGTACCCGTGACTTGGGCAACACCGGGCGCAAGCTTGATCGCCGTGGCGCCCGTGCCGCAGCCGATCTCAAGCACATGGTCGAGCGGGCTCAGAAGGGCGCGGACGCGGGCCAGCTTCGCTTCATAGGCGGCAGGGTCCTTGATCGGTTGTTTGGCGTATTTCGGTGCGATGCGATCCCAGAACGTCTGGGAAGGCGAAGGAAGTCTTGCGGCTTGCATGGGTCACTCTCTCTTGAGAACGCGATTTGTCTATGCATCAGCAAATGGGCGATTGCCGAAATTTGTGCACCTGCTATGCGCCAGCGCATGAACTGGCAGGCGATCTCCTTTGACTGGAACCAAGTCCGCGCATTTCTCGCAACTGCCGAGGAAGGCTCATTCAGCGGTGCCGCGCGCGCATTGAAAACGACACAGCCGACGATCGGTCGGCAGATCTCTGCCCTCGAAGACGCCTTGGGCGTGATCCTTGTGGAGAGGAGCGTACGCGGATTGCCCCTGACCGAGGCGGGTCGCGATCTTCTCGACCATGTGCGGGCAATGGGTGACGCAGCGACGCTTATCTCTATGGTGGCTGATGGTCAGTCCCAAGAGGTATCGGGTGAAGTGGCCATCACCGCAACGGATCTGGTCTCAGCCAGTTTGTTGCCCTCGCTTTTGATGCCGCTGCGCGAGACAGCACCAGGTATCCGGATACAGATTGTCTCGTCGAACGATACGCAGAACCTGACAAGGCGCGAGGCAGACATCGCCATCCGCCACGCCCGACCTGAGCAACCCGACCTGATCGCCAAACATATCGGTGATTTCACAGCGCACCTCTATGCCGCCACCTCCTACCTTGACCAGATGGGGCGTCCTGAGACACCGCTGGAGGCGGCAGGACATACCTTTGTCGGGAACCCAGATCCTGAAAGGCTCCTCGCGCCTCTTCAGAACCAAGGCATGCCGCTGAAGGCGGAGAACTTTGCGATGGTCAGCGACAATGGCGTTGTGGTGTGGGAGCTGTTGAAAGCTGGGTACGGTCTATCAATGCTCCCTGACATTCTGTGTGAGAACGAGCCCGGCGTTGAGAAGGTTCTTCCGAGCCTCCCCTCGCCCCAGTTTCCAGTGTGGCTGGTGACCCACCGAGAGCTCAAAACGAACCGGCGCATTCGGATTGTATTCGATCACTTGAGCCGTGTGCTGAAAGACCGTATCAAGGCAGGCTAGGTCGATCCTTTTCAGACGAGCGGTTTCCGCCCAACATAGATAATACTGAGGCGGTCGAAAAGCCGGTGGCCGGTGGATGGGAGCGACCAAACCCCGCCAAACCCCGCGTCGTTGAGGAGCCGTTCACCGTCCTGACGTCCAACCGCATGCGTCCGCCAAGTCAGCTGGATCCAGCGGCCCAAAAGCGACCGGCGGGTGATGCTGGCGATCACCGTACCCCCCGGCTTCAAGACCCGTTTGATCTCGGACAGCGCTCGCTTTGGGTCCGGCAGATGCTCAAGCATATGAGCGGTCACAACACTGTCGAAACTCTTGTCCGGAAACGGAAGACTGCACGCATTGGCCACCTGGTAGTCAGCGCGGATGCCCAAAGCGTCCAAACGCGTTTTCGCGCAAGCCAGCATTTCGGGCGAGATATCCACCGCTGTCACCTGTGCAGAAAACGTCTTGGCGACGGCAGCGGCGAAGGCACCGTCCCCCGCGCCGCAATCAAGAACCGATCCCCGCGAGGCGCCCAGCGAAAACTCTCCACGGAGACGAATGCGTTCAATCGCGTCAGCATAAGCGCGCTCAACACCGAATTGATCGATGATCCGGCGCCAGCCAGCGGCCTTGTCATCATACGTCTCTTTCAACTCTGCGGCGCTGTAGGCTCGCCTGTGCAACGAGACTCGCCAAGAGCCGAACCAACGGTCGACCACGGGCACCGTTGGTGCGTCCTCGGCTTTGGACCGCTCGTAAGGTTCAATGGCTGTCGACAACGACATGGTGGCTCCGATTGTCCTGGGCCGCAGCGCGCGGCCGAAACGGAGCTATCCATTCACCTATCCGATAGATATTCTGGATTTTTGCAGGCTTGCTATGCAAAAAAGCATAGCCGGGACGTCAGCAGCCGCTCATTTTTTCCTGGTAAGCCGCGTAGAACTCTTGGTCGTAAGGCGTGAGCGCGTCCTTGCTCGCGAGATCTTCAAAGATCGGAACGCCGTCTCGATAGAACTGACAAGCGGCCAGCCCCTCTCCAATGCTCTCGTGAAAGCCTGCGATGAAATCATAGGCATACGCCAGATCCATCGCGAAACCTGGGTCGTCCGGATCCGCGGTATAGGCCCGTTGGAAGGCGACAAGCACCGCGTCGGCTGTCTCCTTCGCCTGATCAACCCGGCCCGCGGCGACATCCAACTCCGCAGCGGTTGCTGAGATCACGGCCAGCTCTCGCCGCGCGTTGACGTTGCCAGCATCACTTTCGGTAGCAGCGCGCGCAATCCCCACCGACGTCGTGATCGCTTCACTCGCCTCATCGAGCTGCTCAAGCCGTTGGTGGGCGATGGCAAGCTGCCAGGCGGAGACCATTTTCACATGCTGGCCGTCTTGATCGTCCGGGAACGCCTCAATGAAGCCATCGATATCGGTCAAGGCGTCGCCAAGCATGGCCACCGCCTCCTTCTCGCGCTTGAGGTCAATCAACAGCGTACCGAGGTCCCGCTTGAGGTTGGCAATCACCTGCAAGCTCTGGCGTGTTTGATCATCAGCAAAAAGGGTCTCGGCCGCATCAATCGCTTCTGCAAAACCAGTGGCCGCTTCGCTGTTGTTGCCGCTATACTGGTTGATCTGTGCGGTGATTTTGAGAATCGCCAGACGGGTCCGCCGATATTCCTCACTGTCCGGATCACCGGTGAGGGCCCTATCAATGGCTTCGGACGCATCGGTGGCGAGATCCATGGCCAGGTCTGTGTCCCGGGCGCGGAAGAGCGCGTTGGATGCCTGCCACTCACGCACTGTCGCTTTCACATGCGACGCCTCAGGTGACCCAGGGCTCTCAGCGAGGACCGTCTCCACCAGCGCCAATGCCGCCTCAATGTTCTCTTGGCTCTCCCGCACGCGGCCTTGGCTCGCACCGGTGAAATCTCCTTGTACGTCTGCAAGACGGTGATAGCCGAGTGCCGCCTCCAGCCGCAGATCGCTGGTGCCCGAGTCAAGGCTTGATACCGTATCGAGATAGTCTTGAACCGTCTCAATCACGATCGAACGCGCCTCAAATCCGCCCGTGAGGTTCTCGACGCTGTCATAGATATCGAACATCAAGGTCTTAGCGAGCGAGCGTACCTCATCGAAACGTTGGCGAGCTTCTTGCTCTGCCGTCTGTGCCCGGACAAAAAGGATCGACGTGACGACACTGGTGCCGATGATGCCCAGCACCGCTGCGAGCCCGGCAAGAACGCGAAGCCGCCGCCGCTCAAAAAGCCGCTGGGCGCGGTACGTCCAGCGCGCCTCAACCGCCATCACAGGCTGGATCGCCTGGTAGCGGGAAAGGTCATCAAGGATGGCGTCGACGCTTTGATAGCGGTCGCTGGACGCTGCAGCCGCGGCCTTTGCAGCGATCGCCTGAAGATCATCAAACCGGGGGCCATGCACACCCTTCAAAAGCTCTGTGAACACCACGCCTAAGGAATAGATATCACTGAGCGTGGTCGCAGGGTCACCGCGCAAACGCTCCGGTGCGGTAAATCCCTCCGTGTAGGTTAGTCTGGTGCTATCGTCACCTTCTTCCCCGATCGTATGGGACACCCCAAAGTCGATGACCTTCGCCACACCCTCAGACGACACCAGAATGTTGGCAGGCGACAAATCCCTGTGGACAATCAGGTTGCTATGCGCATAGGCAACGCCCGAGCAAATCTCTCGAAAGATCCTTACACGATCCTCAAGGCCGATATCATGCGCGGCCAGGAATTTGCGCAAAGGTGCGCCTTCCACATACTCCATAACGAAGTAAGGCCGCCCGTCTTCAGTCTCACCGCCATCGTAGAATTGCGCGATATGCGGATGGCTCAGGCGGGCGAGCACGCGGCGCTCCGACAGCAGGCGCTCGGTTAGACGCGGCGTTTGACGGATCTCCGAGACCAGCTTGATGGCGACTTGGTGTTCAAAGTCGACATTGCTCCGGCGCCCAAGATAGACGATGCCCATGCCGCCCCGGCCGATCTCGCTTTCAACCGTATAGGGACCAACAGTCTCAGGCCTCACCACGTCTTCGAACAAGCGCGCGCCGCCTGCTGTTTTCAGGTCACTGCCAAGGTCCTCTTCAAGCTTTCTCAAGAGGGTCAACGCCCGCTCTTGCAGCTCTATCTCGTCTTTCGTCTCCTGGCGGACGAAATCTTCGCGCTCCGCTTCAGATTTCGTCAGCGCAAGGTCGACGATCGCCAGCGCACGTTTTTCTATCTCATTGCTTGTCGAGGTCATGGGTGATCGCCTCTTTCAACCAGGTTTGCGCAACCCGCCAAGATCGTTTGACGGAAGACGCGGAGATACCGAGGATCTCTCCGATCTCTTCGATACGCATACCGCCAAAGTAGCGCATCTCCACAATCTGCGCCCGCGCCGGATCAATCGCATGAAGACGCCGGAGGGCCGTGTCCAGCGCGATGGCTTCGAAGTCGGGTCCGCCATCGGCACCATCAATGGTCGAGAGGGTCACCAGCTGCCCTGACCTTTTGACGGCGCTCCGTTTCCGCGCGCGGTCAATAACGATGTACCGCATGATCCGTGCACTCAACGCCATCAGATGAGCGCGATCATTAAGAACCAACTCGTCGGTTCTCATCAGCTCAATGAAGGTCTCGTTGACAAGATCAGTGGTGACGAACGACCGTTCCCAGGGCGTTTTGCGCAAGATGATGGATGCTAGAGTCTCGATCTCGGTGTGGACGAGGGCCACAACCCGGTTGCGCGCTGCCTCATCACCTGAACGCCACTCTTTGAGCAGCGACTGAAATTCAGTCTCTCCAACCATCGGCACACACCCTGATTTCTCAACCCATATGAGGAATGTTCGAGCCCCCAGAAAAGAGTACACGAGAAACAAAAAAAGTCAGGAGAATTTGATTTTTCTTTGACCCGTTTTCAGTCTCGATCGCGATTACCTTGTTGTAGGGACATTCCATCCGCCGGCGTCCCTGTTGCTTCTTCATGGTTGGGTGGAGAGCGCGGCGTATGGGATTTGGGGGTACAGATGATGAACCGAGGCACGCAGTATAGGAGCCACAAACGAAGAAATGCGGTGGTTGCCGCGGGCTTGGCCGCAGCTGGCGTCTTCGGAAGCCAGGCTTTGGCGGCGAACGTGGTGGTGAACGGCACGTTTGACGACAGCAGTGCATGGACAGGCGGCTTCGTCGTCCAGCCAGGCGGCACCGGCGGTTTCCCGGCGATCGATACGGGTAGCTATTACTCAGCTGGGCAGGTCGCCACGAACGCCATCACACAGACGTACACGTTGTCGGGTGCGGAGCTCACGACGCTTGGAACAACCGGCTTGGACTTCACCATGTCGGCGGACTTGTTTGGCTTTCAGAACCAGTCTGACAACTCGACATTCGCCGCAAGTTTTCTGGACGCAAGCAACACCGAGCTGGGCAGCGCGTCGCTCAACTCAGAGACGACGCGTCCGGTATCCTGGGGCGCAACGGTAACCGCAGGCCAGGCGCCCAACTTTCAGGAACTCACGGGCATACTCCCTGCTGGGACTGTGTCGATCGTCTTTACCGTGAGCGCCGAGAGACGCGTTGGGATCTCTAACGATGGTTACCTCGACAATGCATTTTTCAGCCTTGATGCTGGAGATCTCGATCCGATCCCAGTGCCCGGAGCATTCCTGCTCTTTGCACCTGTAGCAGCCGGGATCGCGATGCGTCGGCGGTCACGCAGGTAAGGCCGCCTCACAAAGAGGCCGACTTCAGCTAGGGGTCGGGGGCACGAGGGCTGACAATTGTCAGCCCTCACTTTTTTGTCTCTAGAACTCAGCGGTGATACCGATGCGGAGCAATCGGCCTGGGGCTGGCAATCCGAGTTGCGGAACAATTTCAGCGTCGAAGGCATTATCGAGCCGGAGGTAACCCCGCGCGCCAGGAGCGAAGGAGAAGCCAGCTTCAAGATCAAACGCCGTTCCTGATGGAAGGTCGACGGGCTGGCCGGTATCACCCAGAGAGCGCGCACCGGACTGGTGGCGGAGACGGACCTCGGCATCGAACCTGTTGGCTGGGCGATAGGCCAGCGTCGCTGCGACCTGTTCCTCAGGGCGCTCCGTCAGTATCTCCGTATCTCCCCGGAGGTCATACTCGACGACGGTCGCGCTCAGATCCGCGGTGAGAGCCTCGGTGACATGGATCATGCCGTTGGCCTCAAGGCCATAGGCAACATATCCATCTGTGTTGATCCTTTGGCGGAGGTTCCCCGCTTCTGCTTCGACGATCTGTTGATCAATGGTGTGGGATCGGCGCTCGATAAACGTGGTGACGGTGAGATTTGATCGTGTTCTGATGAGCGTCACAGCCCCCTCCCCAAGCCACGCCCGCTCCGCTTCGAGGTTTGGATTGACAAGGAAGCGACCCAAAGCCTCACCATAAAGCTCCCGCTGGCTGGGGAGACGTCCGATGCGCGCGGCGGTTACGGACCAACCGAGCCCGCGCTCAGGCGCCCGGATCATCCGGATACGGCTGGTGGTGAGGGAGAGATCGGGCCCGCGCCCGCGACCACCGGTATCGCCAGTGGCAAATCCCTCATGCCTTACATCGCCAGTGACCGAGAGGTTGGCGTTCAGGGTGTGCGCCAGACTGCCCCAAAGTGCGTAGGTGTTGCGGGAGAACTCCTCTGTCCGCTGTCCCGTCTCCTGCTCGCTATGCGAAGCCCGGGACCACGATCCGCCTGCGCTCCAGCGCTCTCCCGACACGGCTGCATCGACCCCGAGCGCGAAGTCAGACGAGGTCTCTGCCCTGGTGATCGCTTGATAGCTTGCGTCATCGAAAACGTTGATCTTTTGCCGCGAGGTGTGGAGCCAGCCTTTGACGTCAGCCCGCAAACCCGACGCATCCGTTGCGGCGCCGCCGGCAACAAAGAGGCGGTCGTCCTCTGGGATTTGCCAAAAGCGCACATTGGACTGATCCGGGTCGAGATGGCCCTCCGGCGCCACGCCGTAGGATGCTGAGGATAAGAGAGCCAGACCGGTGAGGTTGAGATCGCGCCAGTCGCCTTCGCTTGCCGCCAGCAGGCTGATCTGCTCGCGATCTGTGTTCGTCCGTGTGGCGATGTCTGTCTGCGAGAAAGGCAGGTCGGCGCCATCAGGCGCGCGGACACCATCCCTGGTCAGGCCTTCGATGGCCACCATACTGTTCGAGGTAGCGACCAATCCGTGTCCACGGAAGAAGCCGAAATCTCCAGCCTCGGCAGTGGCCCGCCGTGCAGGTCCTGTGATTGTCTGAAGATGAAGCGCACCGCCAGAGCCCGTCGCCGCGTCGCCGATCGCGCTCACGTCTGCACTGAATGAGGCACCAGGGATGTTGGCCAGGTTGAGCCGATCATCCCACGGATCGATCAGTAGGAAGCCGTTGATCGTCGTGCGAACCTCGCGCTCACTCCGACCACGGATCGCAAGCCCCGTCTCTCCGCGAGAGTTGGTCGAAAGAGACACGTCGGCACGGCCAAGAAGCGCCGAGGCAAGATCAATGGCGGCGTCGTCAACGATAAAGACAGGAGCTTCACGCTCCTGCCCTTGCCCGGTGACAACAACCTCATCGACGGCCATCTCAGCATTCGCTGCGCCGCCATGAAGCAGCGCAGCAACAAGTGATGACCCCCCGAGGAGCGCCCACTTAGTTTGCAGGGATCCTCGCACCCGGCACCCATGGGGCACCGGCTTCGTCAAGGGCTGTGAGGAACGCTTCCACATCCTCCGCCTGCATCGCTTCGATGTCAGCCACAGCGTCATCGAGCGCCGCCTCAGCCCATTCTAGCGACTGTACATGGCTGGGCGTCGGACCGTAGGTGCTCGACGCCACGCCAGCGAGTGCGTGGAAGAGGCGTTGTGAGACAGTCGGCAATGTCCGCTCACCGATGACATTGCGTGCAGGATTGCCTCCAAGCGTCTCCTGCACCGCGTTGGCCTTGCCGCGAAGCTCTTCCCATTCGGCGTTGAGCTCGGCGCTACCGGTAGAACGATCGAGTGCAACTTTGAGGAAGCCAATCTGCTCATCAAGCTCGTCGAGCGATGCGTTGGCCGCGCTGCTCCGGCGATAGGCTGCCGACAGACGATCCCAGAACGCGGCCACCGCTTCTGGAGCAGCCCCGTCGAGCGCGCCGTCACGCAGAACTTCAACCGCGAACTCTTGAGCGCCGACCAGTTCTGTCGTCTCACCATCGATGCGCTGCATCAGCGACACCGAGTAGGTCCCCGGCGCGACCATGAAGCCGCCTTCGTCATCATCAGAAGGCATCGCATCAAGGGCGAAAAAGTCAGGGCGCGTGAGATCCCATGCGACCCGATGGAAGCCCTTCGAGGTGGGACCGCTCAGTCGGCGAACGATGTTCCCTTCACTGTCGCGCACGATCAGCATGATCTCTGGCGCGACCTCGTTGAGCTCTTCGGTGATGACGTCAAAGCCAGGGAACGGCGTGTCCTCACCAGCTTCGTTCGCCTCTTTCTCTGCTTCGACCCTCACTTCCTCTTTGGTCTGAAGACCTTCAGCAAGGTAGTAGGTGAAGACAGCGCCAAAGGGCGGGTTGTCCGCCGTGAAGTAGGCGTGGCCTTGTTCCGCGCGGCCGCGGTCACCCAAGGGATACTCTTCCATGTACCACCACGCGCGGCGACCAGGCCACAGCATCGCACCCTCAGCCAGCGCGTCTTCATCGACATCGCGCAGAGGCGAGATATCGTCGAGGATATAGAAGCCCCGGCCGAACGACGCAGCCACGAGATCGTCTTCGCGCCGCTGAATGGTGATGTCACGCAAGCCGATGGTCGGCATGCCTTGCGAGAACTCGGTCCAGCTGTCCCCGCCATTCACCGAGAGAAAGACACCAAACTCGGTCGCCGTGAACAGAAGCTCCGGGTCCACATGGTCTTGGACGATACGCCAGACGAGGTGCTTATCCGGAATGCCGTCCGTGATCGACGTCCATGTCCGGCCACGGTTCTCTGACTTCAGAAGATAAGGCGCGTAGTCACCGAATTTGTGGTTATCGAGGGCGATATAGACCGTATCTTCGTCGTGAAGGTCGGCACGGATATCATTGACGAAAGCCGTCTCGGGCACGCCAGGCAGCGCGCCAACCTCAAGCATCCGCCAGCTCTCGCCGCCATTCTCGGTGATTTGGATCAGGCCATCATCCGTACCCACATAAAGAAGATCTGGATTGCTGGGCGACTCACCGAAGGACGTGATCGTGTTGTAGACGGACATGGCGAGGAAATCCCAGCCTGCGTCCCATGACCATTTCCGGCCCATAAGCGGGATCTGCATCCGATCTTCATCACGGGTCAGATCACCTGAGACGGCTGTCCACGTGTCACCGCGATCGTCCGAACGCCACACGCGCTGGGACGAGAAATAGAGCCGCTTGGGATCGTGAGCCGACACCCAGATGGGAGCGTCCCAGTTCCAGCGCTCAATTGGCTCACCCGGCGCCGCTTGCGGCTTGATATAGACCGTCTCGCCGGTTTTGCGGTCGATGCGGTTGAGGTTCCCCTGCTGCCACTGGGCATACATGATGTCGGGGTTGCCAGGCTCCGTCGCTGACTGGTGACCATCGCCTGTCATGGTGATGAACCAGTCTTGGTTACGGATGCCGTTGGCATTCAGTGTACGCGATGGTCCGCCTTGCGAGCTGTTGTCTTGGGTGCCGCCATAGACATTGTAGAAAGGCGCTGCGTCGTCGACCGCAACCTTATAGAACTGCGTGATCGGCAGGTTATCGATGAAGCGCCAAGACTTCATCGCGTCATAACTCTCGTAGAGGCCACCGTCTGAGCCGAAGAGTACATAGTCCGGGTCCGTCGGATGGAAGACCAAGGCGTGGTCGTCGACGTGCTTGCTCTCCAGATTGATCGTCCGGAACGTCTTGCCGTGATCGTCCGACACCTGGGTGTAGTTCGAGAGCAGGAAGACCTGTCCCTCTTTATGCGGATTGGCGTAGAACTCTTGGTAGTAGTGCGGGCCAGTACCGCCGCCAACGGCATCAGACTGCTTGGTCCAGGATGCGCCGCGATCCTCTGACATCCAAACGCCACCTTCGCGGCGGTCGGTCTCAATGGCGGCATAAAGACGATCAGGATCTTGCGGGGAGTAAGCAAGGCCGATCTTGCCCATATTGCCGGACGGCAGGCCGGTGCCATCCTCACTCAGGTCAATCCATGTGGCACCGCCGTCGGTCGACTTGTGAATGCCGCTTTCAGGGCCAGTACCCAGATACGAGGCCACGTTCCGGTGGCGCTGCCAGGTCGCAGCGTAAAGGACATCAGGATCACGCGGATCCATCATCAGGTCAGTGACGCCGGTCCAAGACCCTGCAGAAAGAATGTTCTCCCAGGTCGCGCCGCCATCGGTCGACTTATAAAGGCCGCGCTGACCACCTTCCGACCACAGAGGACCTTGTGACGCGACGAAGATCACGTTTGGGTTATCGGGATGGATGATGATTTTTGAGAGGTGTTCGGACTCTTCAAGGCCCATATGCTCCCACGTCGCGCCTCCGTCACGCGAGCGGTGGATGCCGTTGCCAAAGCTCAAATGGCGACCGCCGTGGTTTTCGCCGGTGCCAACCCATAGCTCGTTGCTGTCGTGAGGGCTGAGCGCCAAGGCACCGATGGAATAGACGTCTTGGCCATCGAAAAGCGGCGTCCACGTCGTGCCTGCGTTCTCTGTTTTCCAAACACCGCCGGAGCCAACACCCACATACCAGGTGGCTGGATCATCAGGCACCAGAACAATGTCGGCAATCCGCCCACTCATCAGGGCCGGACCGATGGAGCGCCACTCCATCCCACTGAAAACAGATGAATCGAGCCCTTCCCCCTCTTCGGGGTTGTCAGCACACGCCGTGGTGGTGGCGACAGCCGCCATTGCTACCAGCGTGCTGGCTCGTTTCAACAAACCTAGAAATGCCATGGAGTACTCTCGTCTTTTTTTGATCCCACGCGCGCACTCACGCACGCTTTGATGTGGATTGGCAAGCTGTTAGGGCACCGGCTCGTCCGCCGAGGAGTACCACGTGAAGCCGCAAAAGCTGATCAGACAGATCCACCATTGGGCCTCTCCCCTGATCATGCTGCCGCTCGGCCTCGTGGTCGTGACTGGCCTGATGCTGATGCTGAAGAAGGACATCGCTTGGATCCAGCCGCCTACAGCCCGGGGTGACGCGCCAACCGAGCTGCCTTCACAGAGCTTTGAAGAGCTGTTCAACGTCGCACGGCAGGTCGAGGAACTGGACCTTCAAGCCTGGGACGATCTCTCGCGCGTCGATGTGAAGCCTGACAAAGGTGTCGTAAAGTTCATCGCCGCCAACAATTGGGAAGCCCAAATCGACACCGCGACCGGGGAGGTTCTCCAGGTGGCTTACCGCCGATCGGACCTCATCGAGAGCTTGCACGACGGATCGTTCTTCGCGGGATGGACGAAGAAGGCGATCTTCCTACCCTCTGGCGTTGTGCTGTTCGCGATGTGGGGCACCGGCATTTATCTCTTCGTTTTGCCGCACTTCAAGAACTGGCAAAAGGCACGGCGGAAACGCGCGGCGCTGGACACCAAGCGCGTTTCCGAGACGAACGTCTAGAGCTGACCCGTCGCGCGAAGGAGCGCGAACTTGGCAACAGCATGATCTCGCTGGGCTGCAACCAGGGCGACCTGCGCGTCGCTGCGCTCTTGATCCGCATCAAGAACATCAAGCCGCGTCCGGCGGCCACTGCGGAATTCAGCCGCGACACCCTCTGCGGCAACAGAGGCGGCATCGGCCTGCGCCTGGCGTGCGCTGACGGACGAGCGGGCGGTCAGAAGATCAGCCCACGCGGCGATGGTCGTCTCCCGCACTCGGCGCTCGGTCACCTCATGGGTGCGCCGCGCGGCATTCGCACGCTGTTTCGCAGCGCGTGTTCGCGCATAACCGGAACCGCCGCTTAGAAGGTTCCAACGGCCGTTGACGGTCACGGAGTACTGTTCAGCCTCACCAAGCTCGATGCCGAAGCGTTCGTTGTCGATCGTGCTCGCCGACGCCGTGACATTGAACTGAGGCAGAAGAGCACCGCGCTCTGCACGGACATTCTGGCGAGCCGCCCGCATCCGATCATCACTCGCGCTCAAATCCGGGTTGCGGTCGAAAGCTGTCGAGAGAGCTTCATCAAGGCTGCGCGGCATCGGCCGTGAGGCCGCAGGAAGCGTGAGGCCCTCTGGCGCTTGCTTGCCAAAGACACGGATGAACAGGGCTTCGCTTCTCTCCAACGCGCCGTTGGCAGCTATGGCTTCCGCTGTTGCAAGGGCGAGGCGCGCCTCGGACTGGCGCACATCCGTGGTGGTCGCGAGGCCAGCGCGGCGGCGGGCGACGCTTTCGTCAAGACGCCTGCGGACAATGGCTTCGTTCTCGCGGCGAACCTGGAGAATGGCGCGATCACGGACGATATCGGCGATAGCGCTGGCGCCCTCGAGCAGAACATCTTGTCTCGTGGCATCTCGATTATGCGCCGCGGATGCAGACGTCGCTTTGGCGGCGCCGATGCTTCCCGAAATCCGGCCCGATGTGAACAGCGCTTGATCGACAATAGCGCTCACCGCGCGCGGGTCCCGCGTCGCCGTCAGCTCTCCGGCAGCGCCATCAATACGGAGCGTTTCTTCAAGCGACTGGGCGAAAGCCTCGATCCGCACTTGCGGCAGGAACTCCCCCCGCGCGGCCCAAAGCTCTGCCTTGGCCGCGGCGGCTTCATCGCGTGCCGCCAAAACCTCGGGGCTGACATCGACAAGCTCCCGCAGCAGTTCATCGGTCTGGGCAATCGCAGGAGCTACGGTGAGCGACAGGCACGCGGCCCAACTAAGCAGTCGCATGGAACAGTCCTTCATCGGAAGAGAGATCTTGCTCTTCGAACACCGTCACAGGGCGACGGCGCGTCAGAAGCAAGAAACACTGGGGTACAAAGAAGAAAGAGACGATCGTCGAAAGGACAACGCCGCCAGCGATTGCAGTGGCAAAGGGCGGCCAGAAGTCACCCTCAGCCAGGATCAGCGGCAAGAAACCAGCAAACGTCGTCAGCGTCGTCGATGTGATGTGCCGCGAGGTCTCAAGCACACCGTCTCGCACCGCGAGCCTGTCACCGGCGACCGCATCTGGTATATTCTTCAGTGTCGCGATGATAATGATCGCCGCGTTGATCGCCACACCCATCAAACCCATGAGCGCGATGATCGGCTGGAAGCCAAAGGGGTAGCCTGAGATCGTCAGGCTGAGCATCCCAAGCCCCATCGATAGGCCCGCAACCACGAGAACGATCGCGCCGAGCCGGAAACTGTTGAACGTCAGGACAATGACGGCGATCGCGGCCACCACAATCAGGCCCACGGAGCTCAAAAGAGCGCCCACCGCATCGGAGCGGGCCTCAGCATCGCCGCCGTAAGCATAGGTGTAGCCCGACGGCAGGTCGAAGCGGCCTTCTGCGACCGCCTCTTCAAACGCCGCGACAACGGTGGAGGGAAGCGCGTCCGCGGCGGTGTAGCCCAGGATCTGGTTCACCCGCTCGCCCTGATAGCGCCGGATGGTGGCGGGCGACGGCTCAAGACTGAGATCGCCCAAACTCAAGAGCGGTGTACCGACGGAATCGGTGGCCCTGCTGGTGAGAGCAAGTGAGGCCAGCTCTTCAAACGATCCGCGTGCGACATCGTCGAGACGGACCAGAACGGGGATCTCGTTCTCGCCTTCGATCACGGTACCGCCGGGCGCGCCCTGCAGTTTGGCAGCGAGGCCGCTTGCAACGTCGCGCAAAGTAAGCCCCACCTGGCGCGCCTCGTCTTCATCGACATCCACCCAAAGTTTGGGCTCGCCACCGGACAGAGAAGCCGTCGTGACATTGATCTCGGGCATCTCCGAGAGGATCAGCCGAGCCTGCTCGCCGAGTTCCTTGAGAACCTGGAGGTCGCGGCCCTGAATTCGGAGCTCGAAGGGCGCCGGCGATGGTGGGCCTTGGACCAACTGACGGACGTTCACCTGCACGTTGGGCATCGCGTCGGACAGCGAGCCTTGGAGTTCAATGAGAAGGTCATTGATCCCGTCGAGGCGCTTGGCTGTCACCATCGCCTCAGCGAAGTTGCGCTGACCATCATCGTTCATCACGACGTTGTAGTAGAAAGACGGCACCGATCCGCCTACGAACCAATCAGCCTCTTCGATGCCGGGATGCGCCTCGAGAAGCCTGTCGGCAATATCAGCCGCGCGCTTTGTCTGCTCGAGGCTCGATTGAGCAGGAAGGCGCAACTCCACATGGAACTGGTTGCGGTCAGCTGCTGGGAAGAACTGTGTCGGCAACGTCGTCACACCGATAAAGCCCAGCACTGGCGCCAAGATCGCGGCAAAGATGGAAAGGCGCGGCGCAGCCAAGCTCAGCCCCAGGAGGGTTTTGAAGGCCGGGCCAACAACCGGGAAGTCAATCCCGCCCGACGCTGTGCGCGTTTCGCTCTCCGACGGCTTCAGGAACAGGCCAGCCAGCGCTGCCACAACGGTCAGTGCCAAGAGAAGCGATGAGAGAAGAGCAATGATCACACTGTCGGCGATCGGGCCGACAAACTCACCCGCGCCGCCGATCAAAAGCGTGATGGGCAGGAACGCCAGCACCGTGGTGAGTGTGGAGCTGAGCAGCGGGATCCATAGGCGCCCGACACTCTCCTCAACCGCTTCACGCGGCGTCAGACCTCGGCGCAATGCCCGGCCCACCGCATCACACATCACGATAGCGGAGTCGACGAGCAGGCCCAACGCAACGATCAGACCAGTGATCGACATCTGGTGAATGGGGATCCCGAAGAAATTCATCAGGGTCAGGCTCAAGAGAGTCGTCAGCGGAATGGCGAAGGTCACCAAGAGCGCCGCTCTTGGACCCAATGTGAAAAAGAGGATCGCGACCACGAGGGTGATGCCGAACCCGAGGTTGACGAGAAGCGAGCCGAAGCGCTCTTCAGCGTAGACGGACTGGTCGAAAATGATCCGGAGCTCGACCCCTGCGGAGAGGTCCTCTTCAAAGTCCGCAAGCTCTTGCCGAACGCGGGCCGACCACTGCCCCACCCTCAGGCCGTCATCAATCCGTGTACCAATGGCGACAGCGCGCCGATCGTCGACGATCGCAGTCACGGGCTGCGGCTGTTGCAGGCCGCGACGGACCTCAGCGAGATCACCGACGCGCACTTGCGCACCATCTTCTCCCTCGCGGATCGGCACGTTGCGGATCCGGTCGAGGGTATCGAGGGCACCGCGCACCTCAAGGGCGACTTCGTTCTGGGCGCCAAAGACCTGGCCAGCCGAGGATTTGGAGTCGGCAGAGCCGAGTGCGGCGGCGATTTCGCCTTCTGAGAGACCGAGGGACTGGGCCAAGTCACTCCGTAGCGAGACGACAATCTCCTCCGGCCCCGCGCCCATGATATCCGTATACTCTGTTCCAGGAACGTTGCGGAGGCGCGAGCGCAACTCGTCTGCTGTGCGTTTCAGTATGAGCTCATTGGGCTCACTGTCCCCGTCCCAAACGAGGGCGGCGACAACGGTGAAAGCATACCCGCGATTGTCAATGAAACTCGGGTCCGCTGCACCGTCGGGCAAAAGCGGCACAGCATCCGCCAGCGCGTCTCGGACTTGCGAGAACGCCTGGTCGGTGTTGTTGATCGAGTCCTGCAAGATCACGGTGACCGACGAGAGGCCGGTGATCGACCGCGACTCCACCGTATCAATCTCTTCCACTTCGCGCAGGCGATCCTCGATCCGCTGGGTCACGAGCCGCTCCACCCGCTCGGCGCTAGCGCCGGGATAAGGCGTGAGGATCGTCGCCGAGCGGTTCCGAATCTTGGGGTCTTCTTGCTGCGGCATGGTGAGCAGCGCGGCGGTGCCGCCGACGATCACCAGAAGCAGCATCATCACGAGTGCGCGGGGCGTATCGAAAAGAACGGTTTTCATGACAGTCCCTCAGCGGAGGATCGATGAGGAAGCCGCGCTGGCGGAGGCACCAGGCGAGAGGTTGGTGATGATCTGAACCTTCTGCCCAGGGACGAAGCGGAAAGGCGACGTGGTGACCACTTGGTCACCATCTTCAAGCGTTCCGGTCACGAAGACTTGGCCATCGCCGATCGAGATGATTTCGACGTCCTTGCGGCGAATGACTTGTTCGTCGTCCTCGGTCTCAACCACGTAAGTCGACCACAGACCGCGATAGCTTTCTTGGAGAGCAGCCGTTGGAACCCAAACGCCAGTGCCGCGACGTTCTTGGGTGAGACCGATGCGGACCAGGGTGCCGGGGACGAAGCCCGGGTCTTCTTCAATGGCGAGACGAACCTTCCGGCTACGGGTCAAACGGTCAACGTCCTCGCTGATGCCGCGGACAATACCGTCCGCTTCCCGATCACTCGTGGCGAGCGCGAAGCGGTCACCCACCTCAATGTAGCGCGCAAGCTCGGTCGGAATGCTGATCTCAGCCTCAAGCTCAGCCTTCTGATTGATCCGCACAACGGGCTGGCCGATCTGCACCACGGTGCCGCCGTCGATATAGCGACCAACAACGTAGCCAGCGAATGGGGCCCGCAGCGTGGTGTCTTCTAAATCTTCCTTGGCCCTGGCGAGGCTGCGCTCCAGCGCCCGAACACGTTCGCGCGCGGCGTTCCGCTCCGCGTCCGCATTATCAAGCTCCTGATCGGTGGCGAAACCTTGGCCAAGAAGATCAACGATCCGATCGCGGGTGGCATCAGCAGTGGAGAAGACAGCCCGCGCTTCAGCCAACTGAGCGGCCGCCTCGCTCGCGCGGATATCGAGCCGGACAGGGTCGAGACGCGCAAGAACGGCCCCCTCTTCCACCAGGTCACCGACCTCGACGAGAACGTCCTCGATTTCCCCAGACACCTCGAACGATACGTCAGCGACCTGCGCCGCGAGGATTCGGCCCGAGAACCGGCGCTCTTGGCGGTAGGTGTCCTGGTAGCGAACCTCCATCACCGCAACGGGCAAAGGCTCAGCCACCGATTCGCCTTCAGCGGCATTCGTTACAACTCCCCGCCCGGCAAAGAACGTCACAACGACCACCAGAGCCAGAACTGCAAGCCAAGCGACGCCTCGCCCGAGGGCAACAAAGAACCGCACCATGTTGATTTTCCCAACTAAATTGCCATTACGGCCAATCTTTGACGTTTGATATATGACAATATTTGTATTTTGTCACTAGTCATTTTTTCAAAAATGCGTTATCGGTGTTGCCGAAGAAGGAAGACGAGCTTGCCCAGACTGAACCTGTCAGAAGCCGAAACCCGTGACCTGATCCTCGATGAGGCCGGGCGTTTGTTCACGGAAATCGGGTTTGATAAGACAACGGTCGCCGATATCGCGCGCGCCTGCGGTTTCAGCTCTGCCAATGTCCACCGGGTGTTTGGGACAAAGGCTCGCATCAACCGGGCCATCGCGGAGCGAAAGCTACAAGGTCAGCTCGCCAACGCCCGTCGGATCGCTTTCGCCGAAGAGGACGCAGCCCTACGGCTCGGCGCATTCTACCGGTCGATCCACAGCATGACCCACGAGACCTTCACGGAGAACCGGCGGGTGCACCATATGGTCGCCGCTGCGATCGACGAGAGATGGGAAGAGGTCGTGCAGTATCGCATCGGCTTGATGGAGACGTGTCAGGAAATCGTCCGTTACGGCGCGGAGCACGGGCACTTTGACGTCAGTGATGCTGAGGCGGCCGGGCGCGCGGTTCATATGAGCGCCATTCGATACTGCCACCCCCTCGCCGTCGCGGAACTCGATGAAGCGCCGGACGATGCCGGGTTCAAAAACTGGCTGAGCCTCGTCTTGCGCGGCCTAGGCTACAAAGGCGAGTTGCCGCTTTCGCAAACCAGCTCAGCGTACACCGAGAGCACGGTGCCAGAGGCCGTATCCGCGTAAGAAGCTTTGACCGATGTCAAAGCAACGTGCGGCGCCTTGCCCTAGGCTTGGCCCATGCGCACGGCCTGGCAAAAGTATCTTGAGCTCAACGTTCCGCGGTACACGAGCTACCCTTCCGCCCTTCAGTTCACCGATGATGTGGGCGCGCGGGAGCATGCCGACGCGCTCGCGGCTATCGGCAAAGACGAGCCGATCTCGTTCTATCTGCACATCCCTTTTTGCCGGCAGCTTTGCTACTATTGCGGCTGCAACATGCGGGTGGAGAACAACGACCAGCGCATCCGGTCCTATGTTGACGACCTGATCGACGAGATGGCGATTGTTGGTGGCCATCTCAACGGTCGAGGCGCCCTGACGCAAATCCATTTCGGCGGAGGCACACCGAACATTTTGAGCGCGGCAGATGTCGAGCGGCTGCTGGCAGCGATGAAGGAAGCGTTTGGCCTCAAAAAACGCACACCGATTGCCATGGAGATCGACCCCCGCCTCACCAATGAGTTTCAGATTGCGAAACTCACCCGCCTGGGGGTCTCGCGGTTTTCCATCGGCGTTCAGGACGTTGACCCCAAAGTGCAGGCGGCGATCAACCGGGTTCAACCCTTGAGCATGGTCGAAGCCTGCATGCGGGATCTGCGGCGGGCAGGTGTCTCAGACATCAGCCTCGATGTCCTATATGGGCTGCCATATCAGGCGCTTTGTACGTTCCGTAAGACGATCAATAAGGTGATCGGTCTTGGCCCTGACCGGATATCACTCTTCGGATATGCTCATATGCCTTCCAAGCTCAGCCACCAGCGGCTGATCCCCGAGGAGGCCATGCCTTCTCGTCCCATGCGCCACGTGCTGGCCGAGGACGCGGCCCTCCAACTGGAGAACGCGGGGTACGAACGGATCGGCTTTGACCACTTCGCAAGACCAGACGCAGCGATCGCGCGTGCGGCGAAGGCCCAGGCCCTCAACCGGAACTTCCAAGGGTTCACCGAGGACGAAGCCAGCGTCGTTATTGGCCTTGGCACCAGCGCCATCAGCTCTGTGCACGGCCTGATTGCCCAGAACGAGAAAAGCATTCCCGCGTACCGGGACAGAATCGCAAGAGGCCAACTGCCCACCTCCAAGGGTGTTGTTGCGTCCGTTCGTGATCAAGATATCGGCGAGTGGCTGAAGCGTCTTTTGTGCGACATGCGCGGAAGCCTGAACGCCTATCTTGACGCAATCGGCGGCTCCAAAGCCGACCACGACCAAGTGATGGAGCGCCTCTTGCCCTTCATCGCAGACGACATCGTCGCGATCGAAGGTGATGACGTCGTGATCCACCCCGACGCACGGCCTCTCGCCCGCGTGGTGGCCGCCGCCTTTGATCCTTACGCGTCAGGACAAGCCACCTTCGTATCCCCCGCAGTTTAAGAGCGATCAGATGGGTTTCGGCGCCTTCGCCCGCGTCAATGCATCAGCACCGTCCCGGCGCTCGTGCAGACAGGGTGCATGGCATCCCACCGGCCCATGATCCGGGGCCGGCGCAGGCTCGTCATCGGAGCCAAGCGATAGCGGCATCATTCGCACCACGCCATCGGAGGTGCAAATGGCCACCATCACGACGCCGTCATCAGGGGTTCCGGCTGCGCTCAAAGGCGCGGCCGCTGCCAGCGCCGCCAACAGTCCCAGATAGGGACCGAGCACGGGACTCATCACGCCCTTGGGAACCATATCGGCATCTCTACACGGTTTGTCGGCGCAAGACTTGACGCTGATCAAAGTCTCGTGAGCGAACCCCTGCTACTGATCCTGGAACCATCGCAGTTACCAGGTGTTCCGTGGACCAGCATATAACCCCCTCGACCTACCGAGAATCCGGGACCGACGTGCCGCTTCTCGCCTTCTTCCTTGGCATCGGCGCGTTCTTCTTCTTTGTGGTGGCGGCGGTCACACCAGAAAACGCGATGCAGATTCATGCATTTATGTTCCTGGCCGCGTTTTGCGCCGGGCTTTATGCGTTGTTATTGCAAGTGCAATCGGGCAACTGGCCTGACCCATCGACCTACAACACCAATGTCGTCAAAGCCGGTGTGGTTGCGTCGAGTTTCTGGGGCGTCGCCGGTCTCTTGGTCGGGGTCATCATCGCCGCGCAGCTCGCCTTCCCCGAAGCGCTCTCTTGGCCCAACATCCCGCAGCTGAATTTCAGCCGCCTACGGCCGGTCCACACGTCTGCCGTCATCTTCGCCTTTGGCGGCAATGTCCTGATAGCCACCTCGTTCTACGTTGTTCAGCGCACGACCAAAGCGCGCCTCTTTGGCGGGACTCTGCCGTGGTTTGTGTTCTGGGGATACAACCTCTTCATCGTGATCGCGGCCACCGGCTACCTGATGGGGATCACCCAATCAAAAGAGTACGCTGAGCCTGAGTGGTATGCTGACCTCTGGCTGACGGTCGTGTGGGTCTGCTATCTCCTCGTTTTCCTCGGCACACTGTGGAAAAGGAAAGAACCGCATATCTACGTCGCCAACTGGTTCTACCTGGCGTTCATCGTCACGATTGCCCTCCTCCATGTGGTGAACAACCTGGCCGTCCCGGTCTCCATGTTTGAAAGCCGCAGTTACTCGCTCTTTGGCGGGGTGCAGGATGCGCTGACCCAGTGGTGGTACGGGCACAACGCGGTGGGTTTCTTCCTCACCGCAGGCTTCCTGGCCATAATGTACTATTTCATCCCGAAGCGGGTGAACCGGCCAGTCTACTCCTACCGTCTGTCGATTGTGCACTTCTGGTCACTGATCTTCATCTATATCTGGGCAGGGCCTCACCACCTTCATTACACAGCGCTTCCTGAATGGGCGCAGACGCTGGGGATGGTGTTCTCTATCATGCTGTGGATGCCGTCATGGGGCGGCATGATCAACGGTGTGATGACGCTCTCAGGTGCTTGGGACAAGCTCCGTACTGACCCCGTTGTCCGTATGATGATCGTCAGCCTCGCATTCTACGGCATGTCGACCTTTGAAGGCCCTCTCCTCTCCGTACGCGCGGTCAACTCGCTGTCGCACTACACAGAATGGGGTATCGGCCACGTGCACTCGGGCGCGCTTGGTTGGGTCGGTTTCATCAGCTTCGGTGCCCTCTACTGCCTGACGCAATGGGTGTGGAAGCGGGAGCGGCTCTACTCTCTCGCTCTCGTGGAGTGGCACTTCTGGATCTCGACCCTGGGCATCATTCTCTACATCTGTGCGATGTGGGTCGCGGGGATCACGGAAGGCCTTCAGTGGCGCGCCTATGACGAGCTTGGGTTCCTTCAGTACTCGTTCGTTGAGACCGTCGAAGCCAAGCATATCCCTTACATCATCCGCGCCTTTGGCGGTGTCCTCTACCTCACCGGCTCGCTGATCATGTGCTTCAACCTCTACCAAACGGCGAAAGGCCGTGTGCGGCAGAGCGAGCTGAAAGCGTCAGGTACTGGCGCGGCTCCCCTGCCCGCTGCAGCCCCTGCGGAGTAAGTCCAGATGTCGATCATGAACCGTCACACCTTCCTCGAGAAGCATTCTGGGCCACTTGTCGCCGGCATTCTGGTCGTCGTTTCGATCGGTGGTCTGATTGAGATCGCGCCCCTCTTCTATGTCGAGAACACGATCGAAGAGGTGGAAGGCGTGAGGCCCTACACCCCGCTCGAGCTCGCAGGCCGGGACATCTACATCCGCGAAGCATGCTATAGCTGCCATAGCCAGATGATCCGCCCCCTGCGGGATGAGGTCGAGCGCTATGGCCACTACTCGCTAGCGGCAGAGAGTATGTACGATCACCCATTCCAATGGGGTTCTAAGCGGACCGGGCCAGACCTTGCCCGGGTTGGCGGTAAGTACTCAGACGAATGGCATCGCCAGCATCTTGCCAATCCGCGGAGCTTGGTCCCTGAATCGATCATGCCGCCGTATGCTTTCCTAGAAAACCGTGTGCTCGAGGCCGAGCACATCGAAGCGAAGATGATCGCCAACCGGCGGGTCGGTGTTCCCTATACCGACGAGCAGATCGAAGCCGGTGTCCATGACCTGATGATGCAGGCTGGCTCTCCCTTTGTCGAAGACTTCTCAGGCTTTGAAGAGCGCTGGCCGGGCGTTTCGATCCCTGACTTCTCCGACAACAAACAGATCACGGAGATGGAGGCACTGATCGCTTACCTCCAGGTCCTTGGCACCATGGTCGATTTCTCGACCATGCCGATTGAGACAGTCGCGGACGATAGCGAAACCGTTGTCGCTGCCGACACTGATCCGCAACAGGACGGATGATCCGATGCACGTTCTTCTCTCTGATATCGCTCAGACATTTGGTCTTGTGCTGTTCGTGGCCGCGTTCGGCTTGATCCTTCTTTACGCCCTTTCACCCCGCAACCGAGCCACCTTTGACGAGGCGGCACGGATGGCTCTCGACGAGGATGACAGCCGTGAACACTAAGCCGAGCAAGCACGACTCGACCGATGTGGATGATCACACCGGGATCGGAACCACGGGTCACGAATGGGACGGAATTAAAGAGCTCAACAATCCCCTGCCTCGCTGGTGGCTGATCGTTTTCTACGCGACGATCTTCTGGGCTCTGATCTATTGCCTCTTTATGCCAAGCTTCCCTGGTCTACCGGGCCTGCGGGGGCACTCCGATCGTGACAACGTTGCTCAAGAAATGACCGCGGCGCAGCAAGAGCGCGCAGAACTCGCCAACCGCCTGCTAACCACGGCCTCACTTGAAGAGATCGAGCGTGATCCGGAGCTGTTCCAGTTCGCCATGGCCGCAGGGCGTTCCGCCTTCGGTGACAATTGCGCGACTTGCCACGGCGTGGGCGGCCGCGGGTTTGAAGGCTATCCAAGCCTCGCAGACGACGTCTGGCTTTGGGGCGGCACCCTTTCTGACATCAAGCAGACGCTGCTCCACGGTATCCGCGCGGAAAACGATGAGACGCGTACGTCGCTCATGCCCGCCTTTGGTGAGCAAGGCATTCTGACGTCGGAGCAGATCACTGACATGACGACTTACGTCATGAACCTCAGCGAGCCGCAGGCGGATCAAGAGGCGGTAGCCCGCGCGGCGCCAGTCTTCCAGGCGCAATGCTCTGTCTGCCACGGCAATGATGGACGCGGCGTTCGGGAGACAGGCGGACCGAACCTCGCTGACGCGGAATGGCTTTACGGCTCAGACCGTCGACAGATCCGTCGGCAGATCTATGCGCCGCGCCACGGAGTCATGCCCTATTGGAGCGACCGTCTGGATGACGCGACGATCACGGCTCTTGCTGTCTATGTCCACGCACTGGGCGGCGGTGAGGCGGAACAAGCCGCCAGCCTACCGGAAGCTGATGATCTGCAGGCACCGCGTTTTGGTAGCCTTGTGGAGCCGCAGCAAACCGGCGTGACCGAAAACGAATAGGCGGCGAAGGTGACAGTGATGCCATCTGCCGATCAACTGTCGCCGACCGAGGCTGAACCGCAGCTCTATGCCAAGCGCGAGGCGATCCACCCCCAACTTGTCAAAGGCAAGTATCGGGTCATCAAGTGGATCGTCCTTTTCGTCACCCTAGGGATCTATTACGGCCTTCCGTGGATGCGTTGGCCGCGCGCACCGCAAGAGCCAAGCCAAGCTGTGCTCGTCGATTTCTCGGGTAGCCGGCTTTACTTCTTCGGCCTCGAGATCTGGCCAGACGAGTTCTATCTCGTGACGGGCGTCTTGGTTCTTTCCGCCCTCGGCCTTTTCTTCGTGACGGCGATTTGGGGGCGGCTTTGGTGCGGGTTCACGTGCCCGCAAACGGTCTGGACAGACCTTTTCATCGCTGTTGAGCGACTTATCGAGGGGGACCGGAACAAGCGTCTTCGGCTCGCGAACGCTCCGTGGACACCTAGCAAGATCGCCAAGAAAGTGAGCAAGCACTCCCTATGGCTCTTGATTGCCATGGCGACTGGGGGTGCATGGGTTCTCTATTTCCATGATGCGCCGACAGTGCTCGCGGGACTCCTCGAAGGGACAGCGCCGGGCACGTCCTATATCTTCATCGGTGTTTTGACCTTCACCACCTATTCCCTAGCCGGCCTGATGCGAGAGCAGGTTTGCACCTACATGTGCCCCTGGCCACGCATTCAGGGGGCCCTGATTGATGCGGACACCTTCCAAGTGGGTTACTTCGAAAAACGGGGTGAACCGCGCGGCAAACACAAGAAGGGGAACGATTGGTCAGACCTCGGAGACTGCATCGACTGTCAAGGTTGCGTCGTTGCCTGCCCCATGGGCATTGATATCCGCGATGGGGATCAGCTCGAATGCATCAATTGCGGCCTCTGCGTTGACGCCTGCGATTCCGTCATGGCGAAGATGGGGTTCCCCAAGGGTCTCATTGCCTATGGCGTCGGTTACCGAGATGTCGAGAAGGCAGAGGATCGCCAGCGCCTGCCGCGCTTCATCCGTCCTCGCACCATTCTCTACACCGCGCTCTTATCACTGGTCTCGGCCATCGTGCTATTCGGGTTGTTCTCCCGCGAAAGCGTGGAGTTTGGTATCGAACGCGATCGCGCGGTGATCGCCACGCAGCTCTCGGATGGCAGTATACGGAATGCGATCACAGCGCGGGTGCTGAACAAAGAGAGCGTGGGCCGAGACTTCTCAATCCGCGTCGAAGGGCCAGACACCCTTGAGGTTTCGGCGGTCGGACGGGACGTGGACAACCGGGAAATGCTGGTTCGCGTCGAGGGTGACAAGCAGATCAAGCTGCGCATCTTCCTCACCCTCCCCCGCGAAGCATCGCGCCAAGAGGATATCACCATTGCGCTGACGGACCTCGAGTCAGGTGAGCAGATCGAACGCACCATCACCTTTGTGAGAGAACAGAACCGACGCTGACAATTTGCACGGGGCGCATAAGAGAGACCAAGGACGAACCGATGAACCAAGCCAACCCAAAGGGACAGCTGACAGGCCGCCAGGTCTTTTTGTGGTTTGCCTGCTTTTTTGCCGTGGTCATCGTGACCAATGTCGTCTTTGTCCGGCTGGCGGTGCAGAGTTTCCCCGGTGAAGAGGTCGAGAAGTCTTACTATCAGGGGCTCCACTACAACGACGTGCTCGAAACAAAAGAGCGTCAGGCAAGCCAGGGCTGGCGCATGCAGCTGATTGGTGTTCCCGAGGGCATCGGAGATCAAGCGGTCGTCATTCGCTTGCTTGACAGGTCGAGTACGCCGGTTGTCTTCGCCGAAGTCAACGGCGAGATCGTCCGTCCCATGACGGAGTCAGGCCGACAACGGCTGACCTTCGATGGGTTGGGCGATGGGCGATATCGCGCGATGCTCGCTGGCCTTGACCGCGGGGCCTGGGACCTGACCCTCGAAGCGGCAGAGGAGGATAGCGACGAGCCTGCATTCTCCGCCCAGACACGGATCCTCATCGAATGAGCAGCACGTCCATCGACAGCGGTTTGGGATGCCCCTCCAACCTGGCGCCCCCTGCCAAGGAGCAACAGGTCGCGGACCCCGCCCCCTTTGTTCAAGATAAGGAGGGTGAAAAGAGCCTTGAGCTGGCCGTCACCGGCGCGCGATGCGCAGGTTGTATCGGGAAGATTGAGGGCAGCCTGGCCGCCCTGCCGGGCGTGACGGCGGCGCGCCTCAACTTGTCGACTGGCAAGTTGCACGTTGCGTGGCGCGGTGATCTTCGCTCTCAAGAGATTACCGAGACGATTGCGGATCTTGGGTACACGGCGGTTCCGTTCGATCCCGCCGCAGCGGAGGAAGAAGCCGACAAACACGGACAGTTTCTGCTTCGTTGTTTGGCCGTCGCAGGGTTCGCGTCTGCCAACATCATGTTGCTCTCGGTTTCGGTATGGGCGACCAGCGGCGAGGAAATGGGCGAGGCCACACGCGCCCTGCTTCACCTGGTCTCTGCCCTCATCGCGATTCCCGCCGTGGCGTTCGCGGGGCGCCCCTTCTTTTCATCCGCATGGCGAGCGCTTCGTCGGCAGCGCGCCAATATGGATGTGCCGATCTCTTTGGCGGTGTTCTTGGCGGTAAGCGTCTCGCTGTTCGAAAGCATGAATGGCGGCGAGCATGCCTATTTCGACGCTGCGGTCATGCTGCTGTTCTTCCTGCTGATCGGCCGTTGGTTGGACCACCGCCTGCGTCGGCGGGCGCGATCAGCGGCGCATGACCTCCTGGCGCTTCAGGCCACGACGGCGCTGCGGCTCACGAGCGACGGTCAGGCTGAATCGATCGCCGCCAAGGACATCGCCGTGGGTGATCAATTGGTCCTCCAGCCCGGAACACGCCTGCCGGTCAATGCACGGGTCGTGGACGGACGTTCGGATATCGACACCGCGTTCTTGACCGGCGAGAGCGAACCCCAACTCGCCGGGCCGGACGATCGTCTTTTTGCTGGAACCCGGAACATCTCTGGACGCCTCATCGTTGAGGCCACAGCTGATGTCGCGGGCTCGCTTCTGTCCGATCTTGTCCGCCTGGTTGAGGCGGGACAGCAAGCAAAAGATCGTTACACCATCCTCGCGGACAAGGCCGCGCGGCTCTACGTGCCCGTGGTGCACACGCTCGCCGCGGTGACATTCGCTGGCTGGCTGGTGCTCGGCGCGGAATTGCGGGAGGCGATCATGGCGGCCACCGCGGTCCTCATCATCACCTGCCCCTGCGCCTTAGGCCTGGCCACGCCTGCGGTTCAGGTGGTGGCCACTGGTCAGCTTTTCCGCCGAGGCATTCTGGTGAAAAGCGGCAATGCGCTGGAACGGCTTGCTCGCTGCAAGCATGTCGTCTTCGACAAGACGGGGACGCTGACGAGTGGCAAGCTCGAATGGGTGAACAGAGATGTTCTGAACCAGGACGAAAACGAAGCCCTCAGTGCTCTCGCACGGGCAGGTCTCCATCCGGTCGCGCGCTCAATCGCAGAGATCGCCGGAAGCGGCGCGATCGCCGATGACGTCGAAGAGGTCCCCGGTGAGGGTATCAAAGGCAGTGTAGCTGGCGCAGAGGTGCGGTTGGGTCGCGCGCGCTTTGTTGGTGCCGACGACGACCTCGATCCCAGCGATGGAACAAAGGCCTGGGTTCGCATAGGACCCGTTGCGCCCAAGCGACTTCTGTTCCGTGACCGGATCAGGGAAGACAGCGCAGAGACGATCCGAACGATGAGAGAGGCTGGACTGACCGTCAGCCTTCTTTCCGGCGACCATGAACGTGCCGTGTCTTCGGTTGCTGGGAAGCTTGGCATCGATGACTACCGGGCTTCGACAACGCCAACGGAGAAAGCGGAGCATCTCGAGCGGCACAAGGCTGACGGCGGCGTCGCGATGGTGGGGGACGGCATCAATGACGCGCCTGCCCTCGCCCTCGCCGATGTCTCGCTCTCGCCGGGCAGTGCTGCCGACGCGGCGCAGTCGGCAGCGGACCTCGTCTACCAGAACAACGGCATTGGTTCAGTCTACGCAGCATGGCGGATGGCCGTCCGCGCGCGTCGTCGCATCCTGCAGAACTTTGCCTTTGCCGCGCTTTACAACATGATCGCCGCGCCGCTTGCCATGGCGGGCTACGTCTCACCCTTGATCGCGGCCCTGGCGATGAGCGGCTCGTCTCTTGTGGTGACGCTGAATGCGCTGGGCCTGATGCGAGGGGAGAAGACGTGAACGCTCTTCTTTTCCTTCTGCCGATCGCCCTCATCCTTGGGGGTCTAGGCGTCTTGGCGTTCTTCTGGGCCCTGAAGGATAACCAGTTCAACGACCCGCAAGGGGCCGCTGAACGGATCCTTCTTGATGATGATCAGGAGGACGGACCGGGAAACACGGACCGGTAACCGCGCCAGGTGGCAAAACCGAGCAACGGGAAGAGCAGCACGAACCCAATAAGCATCGTCGCGGCGCCAATCGCCACTGACACGACGATGATCCAAGCCCAGAGGAACATCTCCTTCGGCCGCGACAAGACCGCTTGAAGGCTCAGGCCAATGGCGGTCGCAAAATCGCACTCTCGATCCATCAGCATCGGGATCGAAAACGCGGTCACGGCAAAGATCATCGACGCGATCAAGCCGCCAAGCACTGTACCCAGCGAGAGCATGGAAACACCGCGCGGCGTCGACAGCGCGAAGGACACATACTCGCTCCAGGTCGACACCTCGCCGCCGAGGAAAATCACGAACAATCCAATCGCGACGATCGTCCAGAAAAACATCGCCACGAGGATGATCACACCGAGATAAGCGATCTGCTCCCCAGAAGCGGCGCGAGGCATGAACACCTCGCCAAGGCTCGCCGTCCGTCCTTCCTCATCGGCACGCGCGATGGCGTAGAGACCAGCGGCCATCAAAGGACCCGCAAGGGCAAACGCGCCCACGGCCACCGGCATCGCCGCGATGAGACCAGCCCCCGCCAACATCAACGCAATGCCGTAGCCGATCGCCACGAAGACCGCGCCGTAGACCAAAGACGCTTTCCATTGCCGGCGATAGACACCAAACGCTTCGGACAACCACTGCCAAGGGTTCGCCGTTTCCTGAACTGATGCGCCCGCAAGGGGCATCCCGACACCTGTCTCTGCAATCACGCTTTTCTCCTCGCAGTGTCTGCGACAACCTTCAGCATGCTATCACGGTTCCGCGCTTTTCTCCACAGATTCGGTCAGTTAGCGGCAGATCAGTGCATCAGCATCGACCGATGTGGCGAGATGCTCTAAGTCTGTGTCGAGCTCAAAACGCGGGGTGATCGCATGGCTTTTTCAAAATCGAGGGGATGGCTTCTTTTCCTCACCGCACTGACTATAGGTGCAGCAGGCTGCGGCTCTGAAGGAGGACCAGTAGAGCCAACCGACGCGCCGACAGAGCAGACCTTCGACGTGACCATCGCCGCGGGCCCAGAGGGCGTGGATCTTGATGGCCGGTTGATCCTTATCCTCGCGACGAATGACGAGAGTGAGCCGCGTTTTCAGACCACGTATCGTTTCGACGGGCCACAGATTTTCGGGATGAACGTAGCGGATGCGCAGGTGGGCGAAACCCTGACCCTTGATACAGGAGCTGATGGCTACCCCCTCGCCTCCACCACCGATATTCCGCCTGGGACTTACATCGCGCAGGCGGTCCTTAACCGTTACGACGATTTCAACCTCTCGAACGGGAAAACCGTCAGCCTGCCTAGGTCATGGGCAGCAGGTCAGAACTGGCGCCGCGAACCCGGCAACCTTGTCTCCACCCCGCAGGAGGTGACGATCACAGCGGATGGAGGCGACGCCATCAGCCTAACCCTCGATCAGGTCAACCCCGAGATCACCCCGCCAGAAGACACCCCCTATATCAAACACGTAGAAATGGTCAGTGAGCGGCTGACAGAGTTTTGGGGCCGCGAGATGAAACTCGGCGCCCATGTGCTTTTGCCCCACGGGTTCGAGGAAAACCCCGAGGCACGCTACCCGCTGATCATTTTCCACGGGCACTACACGGCTGACTTTGGCGGTTTCCGCCCAGAGCCGCCGGATCCTGATCTTGAATGCGAGTACTCGGCACGGTTTGACCTGCCTTGCTACAACCGCACGGTGCAAGAGGAGGCGCATGACTTCTATCAGCAATGGACCGGCGACGACTTCCCGCGGGCCATTATCATCGAAATTCAGCACGCCAATCCGTATTATGACGATTCCTATGCGGTGAATTCAGCGAGCATCGGGCCCTACGGTGATGCGATCACCTATGAACTGATCCCGTTCATTGAAGAGCAGTTCCGCGGCCTGGGTGAGCCATGGGCCCGCTTTATGTATGGCGGCTCTACCGGCGGCTGGGAAGCGATGGCGGCGCAAGTCTTCTATCCCGATGAATACAACGGCGCCTATATCGCTTGTCCGGACCCGATCGATTTCAACGCGTACCTCACCATTGATATCTACAATGATGACAATGCCCACTATCGCGAAGGTGCGTTCGGGCGGATCGCCCGGCCAGGTCATCGAGACTATCTCGGTCATCTCAACGCGACGATCGAGGACTTCATCCGCTACGAAAGCGCTCTCGGTGACAAGAACCGGTCGGGCGACCAGTTCCACATTTGGGAAGCCGTTTATTCTCCGATGGGGGATGATGGCTATCCCGTGCCGCTATGGGATCACAAAACTGGAAAGATTGACCCCGAGGTCGCGGAGTACTGGCGAGACAATTATGATCTCATGCACATCCTGGAACGCGACTGGGCGACGCTGGGACCCAAATTACAGGGTAAACTGAACATCTATACGGGCGATATGGACAACTACTACCTCAACAATGCCGTCTATCTTGCCGAAGACTTTTTCCGGCGCGCTGATCCGCCCTTTGAAGGCGAGATCGACTATGGCGATCGGGCGGAGCATTGCTGGAACGGGGATCACGACAACTCCAACGCGATCTCTCGCCTGCGCTACAACACGTTCTATCTGCCAAAAATCGTGGAGCGCATGGAAACCACCGCGCCCGAAGGTGCTGACCTCACCAGTTGGCGGCATTGATCAGGCACGCCTTGGCCAAGGCCTAACGCATCATCACTTTTGTGATGATGCGAGCCTGCGCTAAGGCCAGCCTGCAACCCGGGTGGAATGTCTATGCTGTCGCTATCGTCGTCATCTCTAGGGCTCGCGGTCCTGCTCTTGGCCGGTGCAGATCCGCATGTTCACGGACAAGGCAACCTGTCGATTTCGTCCGATGGATCGACGCTGGTCGCTGAGTTCACAACCGACCAGCACACGCTGTTCGGCTTTGAAGGCGGTCACATGACCGACACTCAAAGGGCGCGGAAAGAAACAGTGACCGCTGCGCTCACCGCGCCAGGCGCTCTCTTCCGCGTTGGCACGTCGGTGACTTGTGAGGTCTCAACCACTGGTGTCGAGGAAGTTAGCGCCCACGATAATGGCGGTCTTGGTCACCATGATGAGGGTCATCACGACGATGGCCACCACGATGATCATGATCATGATCATGATCACGATGAGCACGATCACGCGGAACATCACGACGACCATGAAGACCACGACGATCACCGCGACGTGACGATCAGAAGCGTTTTCAACTGCAGCGGCCAGCCGGCGATTGAGAGCGTAGACGTCACGGCTTTTGATCAGCTCTCTGATCTTGAAACGGTGAACGTAATCGTTCTCACCGACGATCAGCAAGCCGAAGAAAAAACGGATCGCAACCAAAGAACGGCGCGTTTTTAGTGAAGTTTCGTTTCCCCCTCGCAGCTGCGCTGGCTGCCCTCACGATTGTATGCGTTGCAGACGCATCGGACCCTGACAATCCCGATCCAAGCTTTGGCCCCGCTGTCAATGGCGAAGGACTGCTGGTTCTCGACTGGACGGATCTGCTTCCCGAGGGCGAAGAAGAGCGGCTGATCCAGATCTATGAGGACTTCTACACCGGGCTCGACGCTCGTTTCGGGGGGAGCGATCTTGGCGGTCTGGGCGCGATCGCTGAAGGGTCTGCGCTCGATTCCATGCCGCAACTTGGCACATTCAACACCGTCGAATCGCTCAACGGCAAACGCATCGAGCTTCCCGGGTTTGTTGTGCCCTTGGACTTTAAGGGCCGCGCCCACTCGACGTTCCTCATCGTGCCCTATTTCGGCGCGTGCATTCACACGCCGCCGCCCGCGCCCAACCAGATCGTCTTTGCCACGGCGGAGCCGGCGCAGGAGCTGGGAAACATTTTCTATCCGCTCTGGTTTACAGGCGTTCTCGAGACGAACCGTCAAGATACGGATCTTGGCAACACGGCGTACACCCTTCGCTTGGAATCGGTGCGGCCTTACGAGTGACGCATTGATTGGGTCAGGCGCCGGACGAGAGGCTTTCGTTCAAGCCTTGCCGGTAGGCAGCAATGCCAGGCACCAAGCCTGCGACGAGCCCAACAGTGAGCACCGATAGGAACACCGCAGCATCGAAACCGCCAGGCGACGTGTTCTGCAACACAAGACCAAAGGTCGAGCGCAACCACGGCCCGAGCGCAAAGAGCCCCCCGTAAGCGAGGACCAAACCCAGCACCACACCGCCGACACTCGTGATCGTCGTTTCGATGATCAGTATGGCCAGCAGAGCTCGCGGCTTCGCACCCACCGATCGCAACACCGCCATCTCACGCTGCCGCCCGGCAAGGCTTGCCAGCAACGTTGTCGACAAACCGATCATCCCCACCAGGAACACAACGATCGTGATGCCGCGCAGGAGACCCTCAATCGGGCTGATGATCGACCACAACCGCGAGAGCGCCACACCGGGGATCACGGCGGTCAGAGGCTCGTCCTGATAGGTGTTGAGGACCCGTTGGAACCGCAGAACCGTTGGCCGGCTTTTCATCCCCACAAGGAAGGCCGTGACCATCTGCGGCTCGAGGTTATCGCTGGCGCCAGGGGGACGGTGGATGGCCTCGATACCCTCAAGGCTCACATGCACCGTCCGGTCAACCGGCGTGCCAGTGGGCGCGAAGATGCCGACAATCGTGAAGGGGTCTTCAGCGTGATCAGCGAAGCTGGCGGAGACGATACCGTGGGACAGAATGATGCTGTCGCCGATCTGATAACCTAAGGCCCGCGCCACTTCCGCACCCAGAACAGCGCCTTTGGGATCCTGAACCCAATCCCCCTCGGAGAATGAGAGGTTCTGGTCCTCCCCATACCGATAGTGCTCAACGTAACCATCGTCAGTTCCCAAAACGCGATAGCCCTGATGGCTATCGCCCAAGGATATCGGCACTGCCCAAGCGACGTCGCGGTGGTTGGCGACCAGCTGGAACGTGTCCCAACTCACCGTTTGGAGCGGATCGCCAAGACGGAAAACAGTGTAAAGAACAACGTTCAGCGGCCCCGTTCGCGCGCTGACGACGAGGTCCGTGCCGGTGATCGTGTTCTCAAACCCCGCACGAACTCCGCCGCGCACTTTCTCTGTGGAGACCAAAAGACCCACCGACAACGCGATCGCCAAGAGCGAGAGGAGAACCGGTGCCTTACGCGCCGCGAGGCTCTTGAGGGCCAGGGTGATCAGGGCGAAGGTCATGGCTTCTCCCATCTCGAAACCGACGTAAGTTCAACATGCCGGTCAAAGAGCGGCACCACGCTCATATCGTGGCTCACAACGAGCAGCCCCGCGCCGGTGCGTTTCGCCTCGGTCAGGAACAGCTCGAAAAAACGATCGCGATTGGTGTTGTCGAGCGCAGCAGTCGGCTCGTCCGCCACCAGAAGATCCGGCGCACCAAAAAGGGCGCGCGCTGCGGCCACCCGTTGCTGTTGTCCCACACTCAACATGGACGAGGCTCGGTCGATATCGCCGATGCCTAGACGAGCCAGAATATCCTCAACATGCGCATGACGTGCCTCGCGCGACCCTCCAGCGGCCTGTGACCGGGCTTTCGAGAACTGCCCTGCCAACAGGACGTTTTCGGATGGCGATAGGTAAGGCAGCAGATTGGCGCGTTGGAAGATGTATCCGATATGGTCGGCACGGATGCGATCGCGCCGCGACCCCGACTGTCCATTGATAGTGTGGCCAGCCACCGTGATCGAACCTGATGACGACGCCAGAACCCCGCAAAGAAGACCCAGGATCGTCGATTTCCCCGACCCGCTTTTCCCGGTCAGAAGCACCGCCTCCCCCCGCTCGACCGCGAGATGATCAAGCACAAAGCGCTCGGCCGCCTCGCCGCGATAGGCGAAGTGGACGCTATCCAATGAGCAAGCGTGATCGACGGCCATGGCGACACTTATGGCACCGTTCCCGGTCGGCAGACCAATGGATTCTGGGCCATCAAGGGACGCTTGCGGCGCGGCTCAGATCAGAGCGGCTGAGGCCTGCTTAAGGCTGAAAGCAGACCTCATGCCGAGGGCGTCGGCCTAGCCAAGCAGGTCAAACCGGTCGGCCATCATCACCTTCGTCCAAGCCGCCACGAAGTCGCGCACAAACTTCTCCTTGTTGTCGTCTTGCGCATAGACCTCTGCATACGAACGGAGGATCGAGTTTGAACCGAAGACGAGATCGGCGCTCGTCGCGGTGTACTTGATCATGCCGCTGGACCGGTCACGAAGTTCGTATGATCCATCATCCATCGCGTGCCAGGTGAGACCCATATCGGTGATGTTGACGAAAAAGTCTGTGGTGAGAGCACCCACGTTCTCGGTGAAAACCCCGCTGCGCGAGCCGCCAAAGTTGACGCCAAGAACGCGCAGGCCGCCGACCAAAACGGCCATCTCTCGCGCTGTGAGACCAAGAAGCTGGGCGCGGTCGAGCATCAGCTCTTCTGCGCTGACCGTAAAGGTCTCTTTCTGATAGTTCCGAAAACCATCAGCCAACGGCTCAAGAACCTCGAACGATGCAGCGTCGGTCTGCGCTTCGGTGGCGTCACCGCGACCCGGGGCGAAGGGAACCGAGACGTGGCTGCCGCCAGCGGCGATCGCCTGTTCGAGACCGACATTACCCGCAAGCACGATCACATCCGCGACCGAGGCGCCGGTCTCCGCCGCAATCGGCTCAAGCTTTGCGAGGACACGGGCCAGGCGTTGGGGCTCGTTCGCCTCCCAGTCCTTTTGCGGCGCGAGGCGAATGCGTGCACCGTTTGCGCCGCCACGTTTGTCAGATCCGCGGAACGTCCGTGCACTGTCCCACGCCGTGGCGATCATCTCCGACGCGTCAAGGCCGCTCGCCGCGATCTTGGCTTTTACGGCCTCGACATCATAGCCGGTTGTCCCTGCTGGCACAGGGTCTTGCCAAATCAGGTCCTCAGACGGAACATCCGGACCGATGTAGTTGGCCTTTGGCCCCATATCGCGGTGGGTCAGCTTGAACCAGGCCCGCGCGAAGGTATCGCGGAAATAGGCCTCGTCAGCCATGAACTTCTGACAAATCTCGTTGTAGGTGGGATCGATCTTCATCGCCATGTCGGCGTCCGTCATGATCGGATTGCGGCGTACTGACGGATCCGTCGGATCAGTGGGCTTGTCCTCTTCTTTGATGTCCTTCGGCTCCCACTGCCACGCACCGGCCGGGGACTTTGTCAGCTCCCAGTCGTGACCGAAAAGAAGTTCGAAATAGCCCATATCGAACGTGATTGGGTCTTTTGTCCAAGCGCCCTCGAGCCCTGATGTGAAAGCTTGGTTCGCTTGACCATTGTGATGCGGGTTCGCCCAACCGAGAGCCTGCTCCTCAAGACCGCCTGCCTCGGGCTCGGGACCAATATCATCCCCACTGCCCATACCGTGAGCCTTGCCGACGGTGTGCCCACCGCATGTCAGCGCGGCGGTTTCCTCATCATCCATCGCCATCCGCGCAAACGTTTCGCGGACATGCGCGGCGGTGCGCATGGGATCTGGATTGCCGTTCACGCCTTCGGGATTGACGTAAATCAGCCCCATATGCGTCGCGGCCAGAGGATCAGCGAGTGTCGAAGCGCTGTCGAGATTGGCGTAGCGGTTTTCCGACGGTGCGAGGAACTCTTGCTCCGACCCCCAATAAACGTCAGTCTCCGGACCCCAGATGTCCTCACGTCCATAGCCGAAGCCAAATGTCTTGAGTCCCATCGACTCATAGGCAACCGTGCCAGCCAGAATGATAAGATCTGCCCACGAGAGGGCGTTGCCGTACTTCTTCTTGATCGGCCACAGGAGCCTCCGCGCCTTGTCAAGGCTCGCATTGTCCGGCCACGAATTAAGCGGTGCAAACCGAATGTTGCCGGACCCTGCTCCGCCGCGCCCATCTTGGATGCGGTAGGTGCCTGCCGAGTGCCAAGCCAAACGGATCATCAGGCCGCCATAGTGGCCCCAGTCTGCAGGCCACCATGCCTGACTGTCGGTCATCAGCGCGTGCATGTCGGACTTCACCGCGGCGAAATCGAGGCCTTTAACCGCGTCGCGATAGCTAAAGCCCTCGTCCATCGGATCGGTGCGGGCACCCTTTTGGTGGAGGATGTCCAGGTTGAGACCCTTCGGCCACCATTTGGTGACGGGCTCTGCGGTGGAGGTGTTGCCGCCGTGCATAACGGGGCATTGGGCTGTTTGGCTCATGGGACGCGGTCCTTTGTGAACTGACAGTTAGATTGAGGGGTTTGTCCCCGTCAGAGGACAACCGGGAACGCCAGGGATAAAATCCGTTCTTTCTGAAAGTAGACGGACAGACACGCGAAGCAAGTGCGGGTAGCTGTTGTCACGGATCTTTGACCAGGTTCGTGGAGACCTGTTTCGACATGTCCAAGCTGCAGCGCAGCAAAGGCGATAGCGTCATTGCCGGCCGCTCCGGTGTTGCTCTCAACGGTGTTCGCGATAATTGGCGAGGCAGTTACGCTACGTCATCCGCCAACAAACGAATATAGGGGCCGCCAGCGTCCCGCCCGATCAGATACGGATCAGCTGATCGTCCCGCCACCAATACCAAAGGGCCGTCGCCAGGTATTGCGGCCTCCACAAAAACGGCTTGTAGTGGACAGGGTCAATCGGCGCGAAGAGCTCTAAAGCGTCCCAATGGTTGACATTATCAACAACCGGATCGTCGCTCAACGTTCGACCCGACTTGATAAGCGTCGCAACCGTCCGTGCCATGATCGATAACCCCCACGGCGCGGTGCCGTTGCCATCGAGAAGCGTCGCCCCCAGGAAGTAAAGACCAGGATAATCGATGGACGCGATCATCCGCCTGCATCGCGCCCGAAGCTCAACACCGGTTCGCATGCCCTTGTACTCAGGCAACTGAAGAAAATCGAGGTCGAGGTCATAGCCGGTACCGTAGAGAACAATATCGGTCGCAAAACTGGCATGCCCGCCCTCTACCAGCGCGACCGTCGCCTCGTATCCGTCAAGCTTGCTAAGTGTTCCGTGATAGCGGTGCAGCGACTGGAAGTGCTCGATGATCCCAGGACGACCAGGAATGATGGAGTGATGCCGATAGTCAAAATCATAGGACGGCATGATCTCTTCGATGGAGAAATACGCGTACTTATCTTTCAGCATTGTGTTGGTGGCAGCGTTGAGCTTGTCGAGGTCCATGCCCCACATTTGCGAGAGGGCGTAGGCGCGATGGGCGGACTTCTCATGCTTCTGCCGGGTGCTCGGCACCATCCAGTGAAGACCGCGGTGGACCCAATTGATCCGGTCAGCGCCATGCTGAAGCGCCAGTTCGATCAGGTCATAGGCTGAAGCGCTGCCGCCCACCACGGTGACCCGCCGCCCACGGAGGGTTTCTGGGTTCTGAAATCCAAACGAATGATGGCTTTCGCCGTCAAACCCCTCATCATCAACCTCAGGCGTCCGGGGTTTGTTGTGAAGACCGGTGGCCACCACCACGTTTCGCGCCGCGAAAGCGCCTTTGTCTGTCGTGACCGTCCACAGCTCACCATCCCAATGAACGCTGGTGACGGCATGGCCCAGGCGCAGCTGGCTTTCGAGCCCATAGCGCGGAATGAACTGGGTGATGTTCTCAAGGATATGGGGCTGGGTGACACCGCCAATCGGGATGCCGTTCAGGCTCCAATCCTTGGCGCGAAACTGGATGTCCTGCCAACTGGGGAGCTGCGCCCAAAGGCCACCGGCCGTCTCCGCCTTGTCAAAGACCAAAGCCGAAAGACCCGCGGCCTTCGCATACCGGGCCATCGACAAGCCACCGATCCCAGCGCCAATGATGGCCACATCGGTGGTATCGGACGACGTTCGAGGCATACTTGCCACCTCACCAAAGCAACAACAACAGCCCTCATCTATGCCGCGGTGATCACCTAAACAGAAGCCTGAGGATCAGCAGAAAGACAACAGCGTCACTCCGTTCGCCCTCGGATCGACCTGCTGACGAACCTATGTGCGACTTCGCAATACATCGCTCAGTCTCCATTGTGGTAGGCACATCAGCAATGATCTTGGCTAGCAAGGTCGAACTTCACGATGACGCTGACCAACGTATACTTCGGTGTGATGGCTCCCGTGCGATCGGGCCAAGTCCACGCCCTGGATCTCTACGCTTGACCGCGAGAGCGCCGATTAAACCCCACCAACCTGGAGAAGCTTTGAGCTACATCAATCGGCGACGGACCAGACGAGTTGACTGTGCAGGTCTCTCTCGCAACGCGCACATTTGCACCGTGACCGCTGCGGTCAGCCCCGCCGCTCGAACGGCCGTCTCAGCGCTACATGGTGTTTTTGAGAACACGGACCACGGAGCCTAACGCAGCCTCATACTTCCTGTACGCACCATTAAATCTAGGGGGCAGTCTGAGGGCTGCAGCCTAAGCTGCGCAAAATCGAATTGGCCGCGCGCGCCTAAAAGCGCGCACTCAACTGGCGCGCGTCATCACAGAATTCTCGCAGTTCGCTGATTGCCAATCCCTCCATCGCAAGAAAATACTCACGGAAAGAGCGCGGGGCCTTTGTCCCTTCATCAGACAAGGCCTCGATTTGCTCCTCGTACCGCTTATAACGATGATAATTGGGGCGATGAAGCGACGTCTTGTCAGACGCCGAAATGATCGCACTTGTTGCGAAAAGTACGATACCGCCGAGTAAGAAACCCTTTTGAAAACCATCAGTCAGCGCCGGCACCTCTAAAAAAGACACCCCTATCATGACCGTGGCGAGGGTTGCCGAAAGAAAGACAAAACTGTTACCAACCCCTTTCCAATTCTCCGTAGAATTCTTCAAGTCTTCCGCCTCTTGATTGGCAAAGAGTCTTTGATAATCAACTCTATTCCTCTGATAGGCATCTTGTGCAAGAGCCCCATACCTGTTCAGCTCTGGCTCATTTACTGGTATTCGGCGAACGAGGTCTTTTACTGAGCAGATCTCGAGCGCGCCCCATTTGTGACTCCGCGCAACGGCCACGTCCTTGATGTGAAATTCCACGAACTCATCAGCGATCAACTGCGCGCGCTCTTTGTCTTCGACAACATCTGGCTCGAGGAACACAGGCAGTGTGATCAGCTGCGCCTTCACAGAGCGCAGGCGCTCGGTGGCATAACGAGCCACAAGCCAGTTTCTCTTTGCACCTGATACATACACGGCCAGCTGGACAATCAGTCCTAAAACCGAGGCGAGGCTCAAAACTTTCGCGACCTCAACCCATGGCCGATCTCCCGCGAACAACACGGCGGCAGAGGAAGAAGAAATACCTATACCGATCAACAGAAGTGAGACGATGCTGCCTTTTTGATAGACGCGTTTCCAAAAAGCGGCAGCATTATCCTCTAGACGGAACCTATCAGCCAGTTTCTCAGAAACCAAAAAGGGTGCAATAGGCTCAGAAGAAGCGATGTCGCTGAGCTTGATAAATATATCATCATTATACGCCATATTTATACCCACCAGCCAGTTTACAGGATGACCATGCGAACTTCGGCGCAAGGCACCCGCCTAGCTCTTGGCGAAAGCTTGCCGGACCGCGGCGGAAACACCGCCAAACTTTTTGCTGAAATCGTCGTGGGATGGGCCAATGTAGCGATTTGTGTAAAGATCAACCTCCTTCTTTATCAGCGTATGAAACGGCGTGATATAGTTATCGCTGCTTTCATATGCCTGCGGAGCATCGGCATCTGTACAATACATGGAGTTGAAATCTTCAGACAGCAGCCGCATGGTGTGGATCACACGTTTTTCAGTCCACAGTGCACGGAACGGCAAAGCACCACGCCGAATCTGAATAACCTGGAACAGATCCCTCGGTCTTTGCGCTCGTGTTCGTTCAACGATGCTCATCCATTGCGTTTGGGCGATGGCGATCGCAAGCCTTGCTTGGTCTTGTCGTACCTCGAGGTCATCACCTCCCACAGGTATCTGGTGCCAAAGCATGCCTTCGGGATGCTGGCAGATCACTCTCACCCGCACATTTTCCTCAATCGCTTTGTAAGCCAGCAGGGTCATAAGCAACGATGGACGCTGCGCGGGATCAAAACTTTGAGACGGCTGACCCGCTGCGTTCGACGCCTCTTCAAACGCCTGGTCCGCGTCGCGATAGGCATTGATCACCGCTTCAGGCAGCAGCTCGTGAAGAAGCAGATCTTTCTTGAGCAGGCTGTAGAGCTTGGGAGTCGCAAGAACAATCTCTTCCTTCGCATCAAGAATAGTTTGGGTCCAATCGCCCATTGTAATGCCTTTTGAGAACCTTTCGTAAACCCGAACCCGTCCGTAGGCCGCGAAACTCTGCCTACCCATCTCACTGAACGGTACAGCCTTTGACCGATGAATCCGGTCAATGGTTTCAGTCACAATCATATCGATTAAAGACTCACGCGCTTCGGCATCGATTCCGTTGACGGCGTCCGACTTGAAAGGAATCCGCAGATGACTCGCGATATCCGTAGGCCAATCGGTCTCAGGACGCTCATGGTAAAGAATAATGGGACGATGCCAGAACGCCGTGGACCAACCGAGCTCCAAATAAACATTGGGTTTCGCACCCGACACCAGGCAGAGGCAAAGCTGAGCGCGCTCCAGTTCAGGGAGAATCTTTTGAGCCAATTCGCCGTCCCCGGCGACATCCGTTCCGTCATAGTATCGAACGTCAAAACCCTTATCGAGGCACCTGCTCCGAGCCTCCTTGAGAATGTCGACGCGAAACGCCTGATGCAGATCGTAGAGGAAATGCTCTTCCTGTTCCTCGGGTGTGGCTTGTTCATCAGAACACCCGTTCGATGGCCTTTTCTGCCCGAACGGTGTGATCATGAAGCAATTGTATTGCATGCTGGATTCCCCACGACTTGAACCGGACGCAACAAACAGATCTTCACAAGAGGTAAAGTACCTCCAGAGAAAGTAACACCTAATTAAGCATTTTCCAGCACTTTGTATCCCTCAGTTGAGAATCAAGAGAGATACAATTTGACTAAAATTTTGTCTTTTCGTCGCGATTCTAAACAGAAATCGAAAGCCAAGACGGACGGAGGAGAAGTGGTTCCCATGGACCACATTCATCTTCCCACAGTCATGGCAACCATGGCTCTCGTCCGTGAACTCGGAAAGGGATCGCCTAAGGGCGGTCGACGCTCTAAGCGTCGCTCACCCGAAGAATGAGCTTGCACCGGTCACCTTCCCATTTGGGCCCTTCGTGATCGGTCACAGCAAGACCAAGCTCTGCTAGCGCCGGGACCGCGATCCTCGCAATCTGCTGCGCCTTCTGTGTTACGGCCGATTCATCAGCATCCCGACCGATGATGTCTGTAAAGTCCACGCTATCGACCGGCGCCCCATCCTTGCGGGCCTCTTTGACAGCCGCGGACAACGCGTTTGACGCCTGCAGTGGTGGCACCCCGGACAGGTTGATGTCTGTGACCTCAATGAACAGGTTGAGCTGCGTCCGCACGACGATGACGAACAGATGGTCTTCGTCGTTGGTGACAACGATACGGCCATGCCGAATACCAAGCCCGGACGACGCGTCTTCTGATAGAGCCGTTTTGAGCCTGAATGGAGGTTTGAGTGGCCCGTGCGCAGGTGACGCGTTATCGTTTGCTGTGGTTTTTCCGGCGGCGATCTGCATAAATGTGATAACCTTCGCGAACGATCTAGGGGCCCAATTGGACAATGGCTGGATCACTTTACCTTCATGATCTCCAATCGCCTATGAACATTGGCATGTTGCTGAGGCTGGCGGAGATCTACCAGCGTCAGGTCTTCGTGACCGATAGCTACAAGGTCTTCAACAATGACACTTCGGTCCGCAAGATCAGCGATTTGGCAGTGGGCGCGCTGCAGCGCCGCCCTATCGAGTTTGTCAGCGACATCATAGAACTTAGAGCCAAAGGAAGTATTGGCCGGTTCCTTGCTACAGATTCAGTCAGTCACTCGAGCAATCCTTTTGTGTTTGAATGGCAAGCCGACGACTGCATTGCGTTGGGAAATGAGCTCGATGGGATATCGGCAGAGTTGATCCAAACGGCCGACGCCACGCTGAAGATCCCCATGCCGTCAATCTATCATCCAAAGCCCGCATCTTACGAGCCAATCGATCCAAAGCGTTCGGCCCCAGTTTCAAACGAAGGCGCGCCTTCGCTCAACGTCGCAACGGCGGGCGCAGTGCTGATATGCACGGCATTCAATCAATTGGGCCGTTAGGTGCTCACCAGCTGACAAAGGGCGCCACTTCTGACCAATAGCCGTTAGTCATGTGCTCTGCGGCCAAAGGCAGGTATCTGCAAGAAAAACTCCGCTATTGAACAATAAATTGTGCATCCGACGCATTTGGAGCTTACGGCCCAATTCCAATTTGAAAGAAGTGCCAGCGAGAGCGCTACGGTTGCCCCGCTTGTAACTCTTGACCAAGAGCAAGTATCCTCTCTCTTAGCCAACGGTTCGCCAGATCGCCATCCGCGCTTTGATGCCAAATCAGGTGAGTTTCCAGTTCGGGCACCTTGAAAGGCAGTTCAAAAGTTTTCATGCCTGTCCATCTCACCCAGTGGCTAGGCACCGTAAGTGCGAGGTTTGTGTTCAAGACGATCTCGGGCACGACCAGATAGTGACTAAGGCGCAGTCGAACTCGGCGTTCGTAGCCAAGCTTCCTGAGTTGATGGTCGACGAGCCCTAGTCCTGATTTCCTACTTGAAACCTCAATGTGCTCTAGATCAAGATACTGCTCCAACGTCAGATCTCCGTGTACGTCCGGATGATTCTCTCGCACTGCGCAGACATATTGTTCTTTGAAGAGCGGATGGTGGTGCATGTCTTTGTCGACTGCTGCGGGAACATCTATCGCAATGTCTAACTTCCCCGACGACATCGATAATGAAAGCTCGCTTCGGCGTTCGTAGTAGCTAACAACAGACGCACCAGGAGCATGAATGTTGAGGTCGTGCATGAGTCTGGGCAGGAACAGAGCCTCGGCTACGTCATTCAAACTCAGACGGAACATTCTCTTGGTTTTTTTTGGATCAAACCGGTCTGCTGCTCGCACGGATGCGTTTAGCAACTGCAATGCATCGCGCACTCCAGGAATGATGTTCTCGGTCAGCGGTGTTGGCGCCATGCCCTTCGGTGTTCTGACGAACAACTCATCGTTCAGTGTTGCGCGCAAGCGGGCAAGGGCATTGCTTACGGCAGGCTGAGTAACGCCCAATATCTCGGCGGCGCGTGTAAGATTTTGCTCCGTGTAGATAACATCGAGGGCAACAAATAGGTTCAAGTCGACCTTGTCCAATCGCATATCCACCCTTCCTGGTATATTCACGGATCTTATGTAGAATCATCACAATAATAAAGTTCAATTATCGTCTCGGCCGACCTACCGTTCTTGAGAATCGGAACCCGGTTATCTGCTGGTCAGGAGAGATCATGGACTTTGCCTACTCCCCCAAAACACAAGAGATGCTCTCTCGCGTTGAGGATTTCATGAGCGCCCATGTCGTGCCGCGCATTCGGCAGTACAGTGAGGAGCTGGCGGCCGGGCACTACCCCGTATCGTTCATGCCGGACCTACGGGCGCTGGCGAAATCCGAAGGCCTTTGGAACATGTTCCTGCCAACGCTGACGGATAAAGAGCCGGGGACGAGGCTAAGCAATCTCGAGTATGCCCCAATCGCGGAACTTACCGGACGCGTGATGTGGTCGCCCGAAGTCTTCAACTGCAACGCACCCGACACGGGCAATATGGAATTGCTCCACATGTTTGCAAACAAAGAGCAGCGTGAGAGTTGGCTCGATCCACTCTTGAGAGGAGATTTTCACTCCGCCTTTGCGATGACTGAACCTGATGTCGCCTCGTCCGACGCCACGAACATAACAACAGTCATTGAGCGCATTAACAACGAGTACGTCATAAATGGCCGGAAGTGGTTCATTTCGAATGCGGCGCGGTCAGACTGCAGATTGTTTATCGTTATGGGCAAAACGGATCCAGATAACGAGGACACGCACCGGCAGCAAAGCATGATCTTAGTGCCTGCCGACACGCCGGGCGTCGACATTGTTCGCAATCCCACGGTCCTCAACCACGCCTCGCCGGAGGGACACTGCGAAATAGTGTTTCGAGACGTACGCGTGCCAGTGCGGAACTTGCTCGGTGAAGAGGGCTCGGGTTTTGCTTTGGCGCAGGCACGGTTAGGCCCCGGTCGTATACATCATTGTATGAGATCAATAGGATCAGCGCAGTTAGCACTGGAGTTGATGATTGAAAGAGCGCAGGAACGCAAATCCTTCGGAAAGTACCTCCATCAGCACGGCAGTATAAGTGATTGGATTGCAAAATCCCGCATCGAAATCGACACTGCGCGACTCCTTGTACTGAGAGCCGCGTGGATGATGGATACTGTTGGGGCCAAGGCCGCGCGTAAAGAAATTTCGATGATCAAAGTGCTGGTCCCTCAGGTGCATACCGCCGTGGCGGACCGCGCGATGCAGGTGTTTGGCGCGGCGGGCCTGACCTCTGATACGCCCTTGGCCGACATTTACACTTGGGGGCGTGCGCTTAGGCTTGTTGATGGACCTGATGAGGTGCACCTGCAGTCAATCGCACGCATGGAAACTAAAGCCCGTCGAGAATCTATGGACACAACTGCGGCTTACCTGACGAGTCCTCTTCGTAGCTAGTTTTTGAGGTGTAACGCTACCATGTATAAAGCGCTGTCTCCCATGGGCCTACCTATACAAAGGGCAATCCTCTCTTTGCAGATATTACAGTTTGCATACATAAGCATAAGTTATTTCATGAGCACATTCCAGAATGATTTCCCTATTCTTGGGGCATTATTCACACACGATTTATCAACGGCCTGCACCAATACGGGTTGCTGGCAATCTATGGTACCGTTTCCAGCTTCACTCTATTGTTCAATGATGTTGCTCTGTGTATTCGCGCTGTTTTTCAGACCAGGCAGGGAGCTCCGCCTGATTTTTGTTTTCTTGGCTTCGACACAGATTTTTATGGGTATCGTTCGTTTGTTCGTGGTGCCGGCGCACTTCTACCCCGAAGGCGCCGCCATGCAGGCGAGCACCATACAGTTTGTCATTGGATCAATTTTGCTAGGCGCGAGCTTATTGCCGTATAAGGAACAAGATTGATTTCCGGCCTGCTAGTGAATGATGGTCACCGCACTTGCACGGAACACCAAAGCCCTTGTTTGGTTGTTCGGTCCGCAAAACAGCCGCTGGTATAGCACCGCGCAAACGGCTGTATAGGGACAGTCTCAGCCGGTCCCGATGCCAAGTGGCGACCGCGGTCGGCAGGTTTACGCCGTCAGGCGGACCGATCCATGACTCCAGCTCGGATCTCATAGATTGCAGCCTTGTCTTCCGCGCTAAGACGTGCCGACAATGGGCTATCTTGGATCGCGAAGGATGGCGCGGGCAGCTCGTTAAGGAGCACCCGTTCGCAAAAGCGTGCTTGCGATGCAGCGGATCGTACGATGCCAGCCCAACATGCTTCATACTTCGCACTATCCGTATACGAACCGAAGTCTGAGAGAGAGAACGCCGAGAACTCCCGCCCGGGCTCCAACTCACGCAGGTCGCGGTTAGCGATTTCAATACGGTCCAGCCGCGCCCGCACGACGGCGAGATTTCCGGGCTGCATGTGAACCGGCAACGCGGTCCCCGGTCCACACTGACCTCTGAGCATCAGCGTCAAGAAGTCAGAGTCGGAGAAGAGGAAAGCCCCAGAGGCCGCGTTCAGCCTGTCAGCGATGGCTCCTGCTGCGACGGAAGGTGGCGGGAGAAACGCTCCGCCGGGCTCGCCAACAAGGCGCGTCCAGAGCCAACGGCGCGCGAGGAGGCGAAGAACGCCCCGCCAAACCGGCCCGTCGATCCCTTGCTTCCAGGCGACTTCCTGCTCACCAAGCGATGCAGCCGCGAAGACCTGCTGGATCGCGCGCCCTCGCCACAAGGACAGCCCACGCGCCCCAAGGCGCAGCACCCGTTCCCATCGCCCCGCATGCCAGACTCCTGAGGCGATCACGCCCGAACGCGCGTCCCAGAACGCAGCATCGTCTGTAGAAAGAGCTTTGCGGACGCGCTGATGAAGCGCCGCGCGGTCAGGGTGCTCCGCTACGCCGAGATAGGCGAGGTAGTCGTCGTCGTCGAACGCCTTCAGCGCCGCTATTTTGAGACGCAAAAGAGCATTCTGTGCGGGGTTTGTGTCGATCGCGGTCACCCTACCCGGATCACCCAAAAGCAGATCCAAAGGCCGCGTCCCACTCGCCGTTAAACAAAGTACGTCATCCGCGGAAGACAGGCGCAGGGCTTCGAGTTCCGTGCGCCCGTCCTCATTCGCCGAGGTGAAGTTAAGACTGGTCGCGAAGGCCATAGCGTCAGACCAAGAGGTCCGGCACAGTGGCTGGCCGCTGCGGTGCCTCGCCGCGAAGGATCGCGTCAATCCCGCGTCGCAGAAGGTCTTCAGGCATGATCAAAGACTGGGCCGCTCCATTGCATGCTGTCGCGTGCAACAACTTCGTATCCTGACGGAAAATGCGTGACATGAAAAGGCCGATAACGAAGGTCTGTAGATGCGCGAACGGGCCTTTCGGCACCCCCATCGCAGCCACGACACCGACATGGCCATCGTCACTCGGGGTCATGTGAAAGCGCGCGGCGAAGACGATCCGATCGTCGCGCTTATAGGTGACGCTTGCGACGCCTGGTGCTTCAAAGCGGTCGGTGATCGCGTAGCCTCCGCCCGAGAGAAAGGCGGGTAGGCCCGACGGCGCCGCTTCTGGCGGATAGCGCGCCTCGATCCAGTCCTCCCCGACCGCCACGTCTGGTCGCACGAGCCGCCTCGCAGACTCGCGCCGCAACAGTCCTGCATGAAGAGTTTGCGTATGCGTCGTATCCAGAATGTTCTCTGCCAAGTCCGCGACGGTTGTCCTGACCGAGCCCGCGCGGTGGATCATCGAGAAGCCGTCAGGCATAGGCCGCGGCGGGGCCGCGTCTTCCGCTCCGACGAAGACGACGCCGTCATGTTCGGCTGCGGCGTAGCGCGGCACCGCCACCGGCGCCGGGTCGCCGACGCGGCTCGGCATGGCCGTGCAAATGCCGTCGGCGCCGAACTGCCAGCCGTGATAGGGACACACAATGCCCCCGTTACGGACTCGGCCGAGAGAGAGCGGCGCGCCGCGATGCGGGCATTTGTCCGCAAGAGCAGTGAGTTGCCCTGCCGTGCGGAACAGGACCACCGGCTCGCCCTCCAAGACGATGCGAACGGGCCGGTGGCCGATGGCATTCGCTATCGCGACGCCGCGCATTCGCGGAGGAAGAGTGTCGGCAACAGTGCTCATCCGCCCGGCGTCCAAACGCGCTCGACGCGCCGCAGCTTTCGGTCGAACGGAGCAGACAACGCTTCGTGCACGACCGTTATCTCCGCGGTGCAGCCATGCCCTGCAAAAAGCTCCGCCAGCGCCGCCTGAACGTATGCGCCTTCGCCGCGTCCAGGTTCGAGAACGACAGTCACGGCCTGGGGCCCGGTCTGCCTGACCCGGAAGTCGGTAATCGTCCTGTCTGCCCCGACGACGGCGTTGCGGATGACGTCGGGTGTCACCATCGTCGGCCCGGACTCGCCTTCTAACACGAAGGCATCGTCAGTCCGTCCCGCGATCTCAGCCACCGCCTGGAGCGGAGAGCCACAAGGGCAAGGCTCGTCTTTGAGGCGCAGGAGGTCGTTCATCCGATAACGAACCATCATCTGCGTCCGGCGAGAGAAGTCGGTGATGATCGGCGACACGAGATCACCGATAGGCTCGAACTCGAAGTGCATGAGATCCTCGGCAAGGTGCAGCGTTCCGTGGCTGCAAGTCACCGCCAAAAGCCCCTCCGTCGCCATGTAGATCTGTGCAAGCCCGCCGAACCGCTCTTCGATCACATGCCGATCAGCCGGATCCAAGACCTCCGCTGCTGAGAAAACGCGTTCCGGCGCGATGCTCTCGTCCGCAGTCGTCAGGGCGAGGAGTGCCTTGGGTGGCGCGACGAGGCAGGTCGGTGCGAAAGCCGCCAGCGCGCCTTCGTGCTTAGCGACGCCCTCTCGGAGGTCGAAGAACTTCAGCGCCAGTCGCCCACTCTCGTTTGCGGCATCGTACAAGCTCGAACTGGCGGGTAGCATGATTGCCACGCGGTGCGCTCGCCGCCACGCATCGGGAAGGGCCTTCGCCAGCATCACGCCGAGCCACTCGAACCGTTCGGCGTCACTGACGAGGTAGAGCCCTCGATTGCCGCTTGTCCCCGTGCTCGCCCCGACGGCGCAGCCGTGGACCCGAACGTTGCGTTCCATTGCGTCCCACGCCTCGTCGGCCGTTATTCCGAAGCGGTTATAGCGCGCGAAGTCCTCCATCAATGTGGCCTTATCCATCACCGGGAAGTCCGAAAGCGGATGGTTACCCAGGTCGGCGAAAGCGGCAGCGCGCACGGCATGATCGCGAAGGTACACCGCGAGCCGTCGGGCCTGCCAGCGCTCAAAGCGCGCTCGAGACAGGCCGCTTCGCGTCACGAACCGTGTGCGGAAGTAACCCTTCGCCGCTGCGGTCAGCATGGCGTCACTGGGCCCGGGTCATGGCAGTAGACGACGCGGCCACCTTTGCGTTCGTAGGCGGCCAAGCGCGCTGCAGTTGCCTGTGCGGCTTCCCGGTCATGGGTGATCCACGCTGCGGGCCCAGTTGGTAGGCGGTCGCCAAGGACGGCTGCGCGGAGCCACTGTGCATCGGCCGCATAGAGCAATGGCCCATCGGCAGTTTGGAGTAAGACGCCGTGATGGCCGTCCATGTGCCCTGGTAGCGGCACGACCACCACGCTGCCGTCACCGAACAGATCACCTCCCTCGCCAAGTGGGGTCTCGATGTTGGCGGCGTCCTCGAAGGGCTTCAGGCGTTCGGCAAAATCAGGTGGCAGAAGTTCCGCAAACAGACCATGCCGCCTCTGATTCAATGAGCCTTGCGACAGCAACCGGCGCGTGCTTTCCGCGTGTCCGTAGACGCAGGCGCCATCCAAATCGCGGAGACCAGAGACATGATCCGCATGAAGATGTGTCAGGACAACAGTGTCGGCCTTATCGCCATTGCCAAGCGCGTGTTCCGTCAATCGCGGCCGCAAGAATCGCGCATAGAGGCGGAGGGGTGTTGACCGCGGCCCGCTCGTGACACGGTGGGTGTATCCAGTGTCGATCAGGCAACGCCCGCGTACAGGATGGGTGAAACGGGCATACCTTATAGGTACGTCCACCCGCTGCATCGACCCTCCGCGCAGCATGAGCCGCTCGGGCGCGGTGACCCAGGCGCTGTTCGGAAAAGCCAAGTCATGAATCATGCGCGCAACCGCTCTAAGCCCTCCGCGAAGGAGACACGAGGCCTCCAGCCGAGCTCCCGCTCAATGCGGCCGATATCGAGCGTTTGGCTGAAGGCGAACAGGCCGACTGCGTAGCGCGTGATCTTAGGCTCGTCCCCCGTCAACCAAGCCCGCGCCTCGGATAAGCCCGCCACCATCATTGCTGCGCCCACGGTCACACGGCGCCATGCGATTCGTATACCGGTGAGGGCCGCTGCCTCGTCGGCGATGGTCGTAACCCGCACGGCCTCCCCGCCAGAGACATGGTAAAGTCGGTACCCGTCATGCTTCGTGCCTAAACCGGCTCGGATGGCGGCAACCGCATCGTCGATGAAGGTCAAATCGATCACTGCCTGACCATTGCGCATCAAAGGAAGCGGCCCAGCGTTCGCCGCACGCACCAATCGCGGCAGAAGCGCCGTGTCGCCAGGACCATAGAGCCCGCGCGGACGAATGACGACCCGGCTGGCAATATCAGCAGCCTCGACGAGGCGTTCCGCTTTCAGCTTCGTTCGCGCGTAGGTGTTCACCGGCCTCGGCAGGGGCGCGTCCTCGGCCACCGACAGCTGGTCGCGGAATGCTGCGGTGACGCTTGGTGTTGAGATGTGCACGAAGGTCCGCGCGCCGCCCTCCCGCGCCAAACGCAAAGCGCCGGCCGTACCTGCGACGTTTGCTCGCTCGAACGCCGCGCTCGAGCCCCACGGTGATGAAAGCCCGGCGCAATGGACGACGGCGTCGACCGCATGGGCAGGTGACGTCCAATCAGCAAGATCACCCATGGCGACGGTGATACCCTCCGCGCTGAGCTCCGTCAGCTTTTCGGCGTTTCGTCCCGTTGCGATCACGTGCCCACCGTCACGGTGCAAAGCACGCGAGACAGCGCCGCCAAGGAACCCGGTCGCGCCGGTGACCAGAACTCTCACAGCGCTGCCAATGTCAGTGCACCGATGGAAACGCCGGCGGATGTGCCGATCAGCAGCACTTTGTCACCGGCGACCGTGCCGCGCGCTTCCAAGGCGCGCTCCAAAGCAACCGGCAACGATGCGGCGACGAGGTTGCCAGTCCTTCCAACCTCATTCCACACGACACCTTCGGCGAAGCCGCAACGGCGTTCCAGCCAACCAAGTGCGCCGGGGCTCGCTTGGTGCGGGATGACGAGATCGAGCGAGGAACGGTCCCACTCACGATGAGCCAGCGCTTCGTCGATGACGCCTGGCACGGCGGTGGTCGAAAGACGATAGAGTGCCCGGCCATCCATCGCGAAGGTCGCACCCGCTACAAAGGCTTCAGGCTCGGCTTTCCGGTCGATCCGTGTGCCGCCGGAGCGCAAGGTGCAGTGCTCTGCTCCTTCGGCACGCGTCCTCAGGACAAGCGGTCCGACCTCCAACGCCCGATCGCCGCCGGGCGCATCCGTGACGATCCAGGCCCCGGCGCCATCACCGAACAGACCCGCAATCTCCGGGGCTTCATGCCAGGGTAAGGCGCGCGAAGCGATCTCCGAAGCGACGACGAGCGCTCGCCGCGCCCGTCCCGCCGAGATCTGCAACGCCGCCTGGTCGAGGGCGACGAGCGCGCCGAGACATGTCGCGTTGACGTCGTAGGCGGGCGCGTCAGAGACCACCCCGAGCGCCGCCTTCACGAATGGTGCCGTGGCAGGGATCGGCTGGTAGCCGACAGCTCCGCCGAACAGGATCAAGTCGAGATCGTCCGGCGTTAAGCGCGCGCTCGCGAGCGCCCTGCGGCCCGCCTCGGCCGCCATTGATACTTGGTCATCATGAGGCCCAGCCAGTGGGCGCGTCTCTATGCCGGACGCGCCAGCGACCGTGCCCTCTGCCAAACCGTGAGCTGCATCCAGATCGGCCGATGTGGCCCAGCCGTCAGGCAGAAAACTCCCCCAGCCTGTTAGAAACGCAGAGCCCATGCAGAACGGCTAGCACGCAAGAACGGTCGCATGGAAGTCTGGCGGCGCGTGAGCGAACCCCATGCTCTAACACCAGAACCGAACCACCTGCTGGGGTCGGTCACCGACTCAATCATCCGTGGACGAGAGCTGCCGAGCCAGAAGGAAAGCTGCAGTTTTTGGCCGCTATCGGCGATCGGGACGAACACTCACCTTTCTTAGTGAACGACAGCTCCGGGCCAGCACCAACCGTTCGCCTATGTCCGCTGCTGTGCCAATCCCGAAAAAATGGGCGTCAGTTTCACGTCGTGGCGCAACAGTGGCTTATCGCGCCGCTGTCTTCGCTGGGGCGGTATAGACTTCCCTTGCCGTTGAGCAAGGTTGCGTCCGTATGGGGAGTGAACGAGAGGCGTGGGTGCGCTATAACTACCCTAGCTGCGAAATCTTCAATCGTCAGCTAGCGGATCGGAATGTCGTGCCGCCAACCTGGTCGCCTTCCATACCCCTCCCTCAAGCAACGGACATACGCGGCGCTTGAGGGCAGCAATCGCCAGCAAGTTAAGCTCATCCAGCCAGAAAATAGATCAGTCAACAGATTAACAATGGTGAGCGAAGACAAACCTTCAAGTTTGCGAAGGGGCACCGTGTTCCTCGATAAGAACGTGGTGGCCTTGCAAGGCAACGGCCTTCGCGAGCGCCCTCACTAACGAGGTGATCAGCCCCGTCACCCCTCCGTATAGGACTATATTTCTTCAATCAATCATACTTATTCTGTATCGTGGTTGTCATTCAGAAGAAAGACAATGAACCTCTATGGCAACCAACCGATAAACTCCGTGATGGGAACGTCAATGCTACGATCAGGATCAGAGTCGGCATGGGTCAGCGGTTGCGATTGCTCAAAGTAGCCCTAATCCCTGGTCAACTTGCGCGCCAGGACCAGCGCTTCATAGGCTTTCTCAGACGGCGATGGTTCATAGGGTTTGCCGGTCGCCCGCGCCTCCTGGATCAAACGATCATGGAGCTGATCAAGTTTAGAGCACTCTGAGAGGGCTTCCGCCTCCTGCCCTGACCTAAGCCCGAGAGACTTCTTCCACTCACGCTGGCCGATGGCGTCTCTGACGTCCTGGGGAACCGCTCGGCGGTAGTGCAGCCGCCCATTGCGATCGAATAAACGTCGCAAAGTGAAGACGCCCACTCCGTACGCCCTCGGATGTACCAACTCGCATCGCGAGCTTGTACCAATCCAGCTGTGGGCTCTAGGAAAGTCCTATACAATCAGCGTGTTAAAGCCAGATTGATGGTGCCCAGAAGAGGACTCGAACCTCCACGTCCATACGGACACCAGCACCTGAAGCTGGCGCGTCTACCAATTCCGCCACCTGGGCAAGTGGAACGCTGGCGATAGGGTTTTGGCGAAGCAGCGTCAAGAAGTCTGTGGTCTGGGGGCCTACCCAAATCAGGCGGCGTGGCCTAACGGGCATGAGCGTTGGATGGAGACAGAGGCCCCATGGCGAAATTGGTGACAGTGTTCGGTGCGTCGGGCTTTCTGGGCCGCCACGTGGTGCGGGAGCTTTGCAAACGTGGCCACCGCGTGCGCGCAGCTGTGCGCCATCCCATGGAGGCCAATTTCCTCAACCCCATGGGCGCTGTGGGCCAGGTGCAAATCTTTCAGGCCAATGTGCGCTACCGGACATCGGTCGCCGATGCGTTGGCGGGCGCTGACGCCGCTGTGAACCTGGTCGGTATTCTCGCGCCGGTGGGCAAGAACACGTTCGAGGGCGTGCAGACCCTGGGCTCGCAAAACGTGGCCCAAGAGGCAGCCCGCCTCGGCATTGAAGACCTTATCCACGTCTCGGCCATCGGCGCCGATGCGGAAAGCGAGAGCCTCTATGCGCGCACCAAAGCGGAAGGCGAGCAGGCCGCCCTGAGCAACGTGCCGACGGCCACGATTATCCGTCCATCGATTGTGTTTGGTCCGCAGGATGATTTCTTCAACCGCTTTGCCGCGATGGCGCGGATCGCACCAGCGTTGCCCCTTATCGGTGGCGGCAAGACCAAGTTCCAGCCAGTCTATGTGGACGATGTTGCTGACGCCATCGTCCAGTTGATCGAGACCGGTGCGGGCCGCGGCGAGACGTTCGAACTCGGCGGCCCAGAGGTCATGAGCTTCAAAGAGCTTTTGCAACTTATGCTGAAGATCGTGGGTCGGTCACGCCTGTTGCTGCCCCTCCCCTTCCCCGTTGCATCGATGATGGGGTCAGCGGGTGATACTGTCAGTATGTTGCCTTTTGTTGAAGCGCCGATCACGGCCGATCAGGTCAAGCTCTTGAAGAAGGATAACGTCGTGGCGGCAGAGGGCGTGAAGACCTTTGCGGATCTTGGCATCGCACCCGAAACCATGGATGCGATCCTTCCGAGCTACCTGTTCCGTTACCGCAAGCAGGGCCAGTTCTCGCCGGAAGTGCCTGTTTAAGGCTGCCAGCCATCATCGGTGCTCGGCGTTTTGGCATCGATTTCGGCCTGCCGGAGTTTTGCGACCTCGTCCCAGGCTGTGGTTTGAACCGGCGGCATGCCCGCCCCCGTGACGGCGGAGATAACGGACACATTTTTGCCAGTGGCCTCGGCGAGACCGGCGCGGCGGCTTTCCATCACATCCGCACCCACCGTATCGGCCTTTGAAAGGGCGACGATCTCGGGTTTATCGACCAGGCCGTGGCCATAGGCCTCAAGCTCACCCCGGATCGTGTGATAGTCTGCAATCGGATCGTCGGAACCGCCATCGATCAGGTGGATCAGGACAGCGCAGCGCTCCACGTGGCCCAAGAAACGGTCGCCGATGCCGGCGCCCTGGTGTGCCCCTTCGATCAGGCCTGGGATATCAGCGAGGACAAAGCTTTGACCGGGCCCGAGGCGCACAACGCCCAGCTGCGGGACAAGCGTGGTGAACGGATAATCAGCAATTTTGGGTTTGGCAGCGGAGACAACTGACAAGAATGTCGACTTACCCGCGTTGGGGAGTCCCACGAGCCCGGCGTCTGCGAGCAGTTTGAGCCGCAGCCATACGGTCCGCTCCTCACCAGGGTGGCCAGGATTGGCGCGATCTGGTGCTTGGTTGGTTGAAGTCTTAAACCGCAGATTGCCGAAGCCGCCATTGCCGCCCTTGGCCAGCAGAACCTCAGCTCCCGGATGATCGAGATCAGCGATCAGAGTGTCTTCGTCTTCTTCGTAGATCTCCGTACCCGTTGGGACGTCGACGATGATGTCGTCCCCGCCCGCGCCCGTGCGCTGCCGTCCAGCTCCGCCTTTGCCGTTCTGCGCCTTGAAGTGCTGCTGGTAGCGGTAGTCGATCAGCGTGTTGAGGCTGTCCGTCGCGCGCGCAATAACGTGCCCACCGCGGCCACCGTCACCGCCGTCGGGGCCACCGAACTCAATATACTTCTCTCGCCGAAAGCTGGCCGCGCCGTTGCCGCCATCGCCAGCCTTCACGTAGATTTTCGTCCGATCCAGGAATTTCATCGCTTGAGGTCTCCTGGAAAGAGGTCCCACGTGGTGATGGGGAAACCGTGACCACGCGCCGTCGAGTATCCCATCGACGTACCGGGCCGCAATGTGAAGCCGAGCTTTTGCAACACCCGTTGAGAGCCAGGATTGTCCGTATAGACCTCACCGAGGATCTGCTGAACGCGCAGCTGCTTAAAACCAAACTGGCAGATGGCCGGAACGATCTCGGAGGCAATGCCCTGCCCCCAAAACCGGCAGCCCAGCATATAGCCTATCGTATAGAGACCATGCTGGCGTTCGTGGAGGCCAATCGAGCCAGCGAGCTCACCGTTCTTTACGACGGCGAACACCGGATCCGTTGTGCTGGTGGGGCTTAGCTTATCCACCATAAACAACGTGTGCGCATAGCTCAGAGGATACGGCCAGAGGCTGGTGTTCCTCATGACCGCGTAGTCCTTTACCTCATGCCAAAGGGCCCGCGCATGGCGCCGGCCCATGGGCTGAAGAACACAGCGTTCTGTTCGAATGGAGTGCGGCATGGCCCGTTCGGCTTTCCGCCGGACGGAAGGCCCGGCTTTTACTCTGCGGCTTGCGCCGGCTCGACCGAGACGACCTTACGGTCACCGGTCGTCGTCCGGAACTTCACGTGACCGGCGATCTTCGCGAAGATCGTGTGGTCCTTGCCGAGGCCAACGCCAGTGCCTGGTTTCACCTTCGTGCCGCGCTGGCGGACGATGATGTTGCCAGGGATCACAGCTTCGCCGCCGTACTTTTTGACGCCGAGACGTTTGGACTCTGAATCGCGACCGTTCCGCGAGGAGCCGCCTGCTTTTTTATGTGCCATCTCGAATGCTCCTTCGCGCGGGTTACGCGTTGATGGTGTTGATCTTGAGGGTCGTCATCTCTTGGCGATGACCCTTTTTCCGACGGTAGTTCTGGCGACGGCGCTTTTTGAAGACGATGATCTTCGGTGCGCGGGTTTGCTCGACGATCTCTGCATCAACTGAAGCGCCTTCGATGAGAGGAGCGCCGACCTTCACATCGTCGCCGCCAACCATCAGAACGTCTTCGAGTTTGACCGTGTCGCCGGCTTCACCTTCGAGCTTTTCGACGTTGATCACGTCGCCCGATTTCACGCGGTACTGTTTGCCGCCAGTCTTGATGACTGCGTAGTTCATAGCTTTGCTCCGCTAAGTTCTAAGAGTGACTTGCCTTTTTGGCCCGAGGTTCTGGCGCCTCGGCGAAGGGCGGCGGGTAGCTGATGGACGCCGTTCCGTCAACATCAACCAGACGCCGGTTAGTGCCGCGTTAAGCGGCTGACACGCTGATCACAAGGCCGCGGGCAGGACGCCGCATCGGGGCCCCCAGACCTTGCCCCCGGCCGCCAAAGACCGGAGGACAGAGCCAACAATCAGGAGCTCTGACCCATGGCGAAAAGAAGCCCAAAAGAAGCGCGCGCCTTCTTCAACGAGATGATGTCGACAATGGCCCTGCCCGTTGTCGCCGCGCCGATGTTCATCGTTTCTGGACCAAAGTTGGTCCGCGCTGAGTGCGAAGCCGGCGTTGTCGGCTCGTTCCCTGCCCTCAATGCGCGGCCAGCCGAGGCCCTCACTGAATGGCTCGATGAGATCAAAGAAGCGGGCCGCCCGTTTGCGGTGAACCATATCGTCCACCGCTCCAACGATCGGCTGATGCATGACCTCGAAGTGACGGTGAAGCACCAGGTGCCAATCGCGATCACCTCGCTGGGTGCCCGGCCAGAAGTGTTCGAAGCCACCCAAAGCTATGGCGGCATCTGCTTCCACGACGTGATCAACAACACCTTCGCCAAGAAGGCCGTTGAGAAAGGCGCGGACGGCCTGATCCTCGTCGCCGCCGGCGCCGGCGGTCACGCCGGCACCCTCTCGCCCTTTGCCCTCGTCGAAGAGGTCCGCGAATGGTTTGACGGCCCCATCCTTCTTTCAGGATCCATGTCGACCGGTCGCGGCGTGCTCGCAGCGCAAGCGATGGGCGCAGATGCGGGCTATATCGGCACAGCCTTCATCGCGACGGACGAAGCGAACGCGCCTGATCCCTACAAGACCGGGATCGTCGATGGATCGATGGAAGATATTGTCTACACCAACTATTTCTCTGGTGTGCACGGCAACTATCTTGGACCATCGATCGAGGCCGCTGGTATGGATCCCAAGAACATTCCGGAGGGCGACGTTTCCACGATGAATTTCAAATCAGGCGGCGAATCTTCCGCGAAGGTTTGGAAAGACATCTGGGGCGCTGGCCAAGGTGTCGGCAGTGTGAAATCGGTTCGGCCCATTGCTGATTATGTCAATCAGCTGGCTGAGGAATACCACGCCGCCAAGGCTGCGGTCGCCTAACCGGCCGCCAGCCGCAGACTGCGATCCTGCGGCTGTTCTGAACCCATGCTACGTTCCTCCGCATGCTGCACCATTTCTGGCAGCACTTTCAGGATCGCGGCCAGGAGATCACCGTTGACGATGGGTTTGGGGACGAACCCATCGATCCCCGCTTCTTTGAGTTCCGCGTCATCGGCGCGCATGTGCATGCCGGACACCGCGACGATGGGAGCAGACTCGCTCGGCCCACCTTCTCGAATCCTTGCCGCAGCGGCGAGGCCATCAACCTCCGGCATCGCAAGGTCCATGAGGACGAGATCAAAGGGCTCGCACATGGCCCGATCGATGGCTTTCTGCCCACCGTCTGCCGTCACGACCCGGCCAAAGCCGAGGGGCATGATGAACTCTTGCAGGACAAACAGGTTGATCTCATTGTCATCGACCAAGAGGACGGACAGATCACCGAAGTTCGGATGCTCCGCACCCCGCGCCTGACCGTCTTGCTCGTGGAGTTCCTCTTCGACAGGATCGCAAGGGTTGGCGCGCATCGTAAAGACAAATGTCGTCCCCACACCCACAGAACTCTTCGCGATCATCGAACCGCCCAGCTGCTGCGCTGCCCGCGCCGCAAGGTTCAGCGACAACATGGAGGCGGGTACGCCGCGCAGCTCGGGGTTGTCTTCATACTCAGCAGGGTTGAAGAAAGACCGTGCACGGCGCTGATCCATGCCGCGCCCGTTGTCTTTCACCGCCACCGCGAGACGCTGCATGCCGCCTGGCTGTTCTTCTGCCGCAAAGGACAGACGAACACTTCCCTCTTTGGTCTGCGTAATCGCCTGATCAAGAATAACGCCCACACAGTTGCGAAAACGCTCGACATCTGTCTCCACCCAAATCTCGGGAATGTATCCGGCCACCACCTTCACCTGAGAGTTGTCTTTGAGGAGCGCTTTGTTTCTTTTACGGATGAGCACTTTGATCTCCGTCCTGACATCGACAGGTGAGAGATCAACATCGCTGATCCCGTTCGAAAGGTCGAAAACATCGAGGGTACGGAGCAAAGCGTCATTGAGATCGCGCAGCGAACCATCAAGCTTCTCAGCAACACCATCTTGGTCGAGCGCTGCTTTCCGGAGGGTTGTCTGCAGACCATTGACGAGCCCAACGATCCCGTTCAGCGGCTGGCGAAGCTCCTGCGCTGCTGCGCGCACCATGCTCGCCTGCTGCGTATGGAAGTCGACATGATCGTCTTTGATCCGCTCACGCTCGGATTGGAACGAGATCCACGCGACCAACCCGATCGCTGCGCCAGCAAAAAGAAGACAGGCCAGTAAAGTCAGCATCAGATCAATTCCCTGAATGGCGGTCCATGCGCGCCAGAAACACCACCTTAGGTTGTTAAGATTGATGGTGCGTTAGCCATAAGGGTCGGATTGCGTTGGATATCGATACGGAAAATCAGCCATCTCCCTTCACCGCGAATTCACGAGAAGTGGTTCAATACGCTCGCAGTTTACAGTCTTCGACCTGATGCCAGCGGAGCGTACCGATCCTTGAACAAAGATTTCGCGCCACACGTTAAAAGAGCCGTGAGAGGCTGGAACGACGGGGCAGGCCTTCGCCGTGACGCAATCCTTTGACGCTCTAAGGCAACGCTATGTTGAGCGGCTTTGCGAGACCATGCCATCGCTTGACGAGGTGGCAAGGGTGCTCGACGAAGGTGAGGTCACGGCCGATCAATTGCTCGCCATCAAGATCCGTGCCCACCATTTGGCAGGATCGGGCGGCACCTACGGGTTCCATCACATCAGCGCAGCGGCATTTGCCGCGGAAGACGCAGTCGGGCGGGCGCTGATCGGTTCACCGGACCCCGTGAGCTTGCGCCTTGCGGTCAGCGCACTGCGCGCCGCCATCGACGATGCGCGTGAGAGCACGAGACCGGTGCGCGCCAAGAGCGGTGGTCTGTGGGGTAAGAACGTCTCCTTCCTTTGGCCACGGAGGAAAAAGCACAAAGGACGGATCGTCGTTGCGGAAGACGATCCAGATGTCGCTGACCTCCTGCACGCAGAGCTCACCCGGCGTGGCTATGACGTGGAAGTGGCGAGGGACGGCATCGCAGCGATCGCGACGGTTTGGAACGATCCGCCCCACCTTATCATCCTTGATCGCGGGCTACCCATGATGTCAGGAGCCTCGCTATTCATGGAGCTCAAGCAGTACAGGCCAACCCGAGAGATCCCGGTCGTCGTTCTCTCATCACTGCCGGCATCACCGCTTTACGACGCTCCGGCTACAGTCTATCACCACAAACCCTTTGATACGGAGGAATTGATGAACATCTGCGTTGATCTCGCGCTGATGCCTCCCTCAAGCGCCGGGTGAATAAGACTTGGCGCCTTCAATCAAGCTATCGACCACCTGCGGCTCAGCCAGAGTGGATGTGTCACCCAGTTGATCGGGTTGGCCTTCTGCGATCTTGCGCAAGATACGGCGCATGATTTTACCCGATCGCGTCTTCGGCAGGCCAGGCGCGAGCTGCACCCGGTCAGGCGTGGCCACGGGGCCAATCTCTGACCGGACATGGGCCTGGAGCTCTTGAGCCAGAGCATCCGTGGCCTCAATGCCTTGCTTGAGAAGGACGTAGCAGTGGACGCCCTGCCCCTTGATATCATGGGGGTAGCCGACGACCGCTGCTTCAGCCACCGAGGCATGGGCCACGAGCGCACTCTCGATCTCGGCCGTCCCCATACGGTGACCACTGACGTTCAGAACATCGTCCACGCGGCCGGTGATCCAATAATCTCCGTCCTCGTCCCGGCGCGCGCCATCGCCGGTGAAGTAGCGGCCCGGATAGGTTTTGAAATAGGTGTCGATAAACCGTTGGGGGTCCCCCCACACGGTGCGCGCCTGACCCGGCCAGCTCTGGGTCAGGATCAAATTGCCCTCGGTGGCACCGTCGAGGATAGCGCCTTCATTGTCGACCAGGGCCGCAGAGATCCCCGTCATCGGCTTGGTCGCGGCCCCCGGCTTGGTCATGGGATCGGACGGAAGCGGAGAGATGAGGATCCCGCCAGTCTCGGTCTGCCACCACGTGTCGACAATGGGGCACCGGCCCTCACCCACCACCTCGTGGTACCAACGCCAGGCCTCCGGATTGATCGGCTCACCGACAGTTCCGAGGAGCTTGAGCGATGCTCGGCTCGTCGCCTTCACCGGTTCATCACCCTCGCGCATCAAGGCGCGGATGGCCGTGGGCGCTGTGTAGAGCTGCGCGACCTGGTGTTTGTCGACCACTTGCCACATGCGCGACACATCGGGATAGGTCGGCACACCTTCAAACATCAGCGTCATCACGCCATTGGCCAAAGGACCATAGACGATATAGCTGTGCCCGGTGACCCATCCAACATCCGCCGTGCACCAATAAATCTCGTTATCCTGCACGCCAAACACTTTATCATGGGTGTAGGCGGCATAGAGCATGTAACCGCCAGTCGAATGAACCACGCCCTTCGGCTTGCCCGTCGACCCTGACGTATAAAGAATAAAGAGTGGGTCCTCCGCCTTCATCGGCTCGGGCGCGCATTCGGGGGAGACATCATCGCGGCCCTCATGCCACCAGATGTCTCGGCCGTGATGATAATCGACATCGCCGCCGGTCACCTGGGTCATCAAGACGAGCCGAACCGCCTCACCGGCGGCACCAGCCCGCTCGATCGCGGCATCGACATTGGCTTTGAGCGGCACGGTTTTGCCGCCCCGGCGTCCTTCATCGGCTGTGATGATGGCTGTGGCGCCGCAGTCTTCGATACGGCTCGCCAGGGCTTCGGGGCTGAACCCTCCGAACACGACGGAATGGATCGCGCCGATCCGCGCACAAGCCAGCATAGCATAGGCCGCCTCGGGCACCATGGGCATGTAGAGGATCACGCGGTCGCCCTTGTTCACGCCACGCGCTTTGAGAACATTGGCCATGCGGCACACCTCTGCGTGCGCCTCGCGGTAGGTGATCTTGAGGCTGACAGATGGGTCATCGCCTTCCCACAGGATCGCAACCTTGTCGCCCTTGTCCGCCAAGTGCCGGTCAAGGCACTGAACGCTGGCGTTCAGAACCCCGTCCTCGAACCACCTGATGTGAAAGTCGTCTTCATTCCACGAGACGTCAGAGGCCACCGTCGGCGGCTTGATCCAGTCCAGGCGCTCGGCCTCGGACAGCCAAAAGGCGTCAAGATCAGCGGGCTGCGGGCGGGTGGTCTCAGTGGCCATGGACGCTCCAATCATTGGTTTTTGAGGAGCATAGGCCCAGCCCTTGAGCGGATGAACCCCCGCCTGCACCCGCGGGGGCATGCGGGGGTTCAGGTCACTTTGGAACGGACGTGAAACCGCGGCTGATCCCAAAGACGCTGCTTCAGGATCTCTTGAAGCGCATCCATCGTGTCCCACACATCGATGTACCGCAGAAACAGCGGCGAGAAACCGAAGCGGATCGTGTCGGGCGCGCGAAAGTCGGATTGGATGCCCCGCTCGGCCAGCGCGCGAACGATGGGGTAGCCCGCCTCGTGCCCGAGGCTGACATGCCCGCCCCGGCGCTGGCCATCCTCTGGCGAACGCACATCAAGACCCATGTCCTTGGCCCGCGCGATGCAGAGGTCACCGAGCGACGCTGCTTTCCGATGCAAATCGCCGACATCGCGCCCACGGAAGACTTCCAGGGCGCCCGAAAGCGCTGCGCAGGAGAGAATACCCGGCGTGCCTGCAACGAAGCGGAGCGGCCCCTCTGCCGGCGAGTAGTGAGGCGAGAACGCAAAAGGCTCCTTATGACCAAGCCAGCCGGGCAAAGGGGTGTCGAGGGACGGCGCAACATCGCTTCGCACAAAGAGGAATGATGGAGCGCCGGGTCCACCGTTCAGATACTTATACGTGCACCCAGCCGCGAAACGAGCACCGGTCGCGCGCAAATCAACAGGGACGACACCGGCGGCGTGACTGAGATCCCAAATCACGGCGCCGCCAGCCGACTCCGCGGCCTCTTCATAGGCCGCGATGTCGGCAATCAGGCCGTCGCGATAGCTCACCACACTTTTGATCAGAACACCGCCTGATTGGAGCGCGCTCAAGCTCTCCTCTCGGCGCAAACGCTGCATCGGTTTACGGGCCAAATTGGCCAACCCTTCGGCAATGTACTGATCGGTGGGGAACTCGTCCTCTTCGACCATCAAGCTCTGGGCGCGCGCGAGGGGCATGGCCGCGGCGGCGAGTTTGAAGAGGTTCACCGAGACGCTGTCGCAGACGACCACCTCGTCGGCTTTCGCCCCGATGAGAGGGGCAATGAGGGCGCCCAGCGCACCAGGCTGATGAATCCAGTCGGCGGTGTTCCACGAGCCCACCAAGCCGTTGGCCCACTCTTCACGCGCCGAACGGTTGACCCGATCAAGAGCTGTCTTGGTTGCCGGACCGAGGGAATGCCCCACGAGATAGATCACATCGTCAGGCAGCGCGAACCCGGCACGCGCGTCTTTGAGCGGATCAGCACGATCAAGCGCCTCCGCCTCGGCGCGGGAACTCGGAACGGTCACAGAAGACATTCCGCGTTCCTGCCGGAGCTGCCCGGTGAACACCAGGCCAAAGCTGACAGCGGTGCCAAGGCGGCTTAGGGTGAAAGGAAAAGGAGATGAGGATGCTTCGTTGGGGAATGATCGGTTTCGCGATGCTTGCGGTGGCGTCTTGTACCGAGACGGAAGGTCCAGTTGCGACGGAACAAGAGACGGCAATCATGACGTGGCCGGATCTCACGTCCCGTCCGTTGCCGTCACCAACAGCGACCATCCGGTACCGTGAAGGCGAAGCGGGGGTTATTGATCTATGGCTGCCCGCCGCTGAAGGCCCTCATCCCGTGGTGCTGATGATCCATGGCGGATGCTGGCAAAAAGCCATAGCCGATCGTACTCTGATGAATTACGCAGCAGAAGATCTGCGCCAGCGAGGTCTGGCGGTGTGGAACATTGAGTACCGGGGCGTAGACGAACCTGGCGGCGGCTATCCGGGTACGTTCCTTGACGTTGCCGAAGCCGTCGATGCGCTCCGTGAGAGCAGCGACGAGTATGATCTCGATCTCTCGCAGGTGGCCGCGTTCGGCCATTCAGCCGGCGGGCACCTGGCCGTCTGGGCCGCATCGCGCACCAATCTGCCAAGCGCCAGCCCGCTCTATGGTGAGGATCCGCTCACCCTTAGGGCGGTCGTCAACTCTGGTGGACTTGCCGATCTCGAGGCCTCAGAGCCAGTGACCCTGAAGAGCTGCCTTGCTGATGTGGCAGACGCCCTCACCGGACAACCAAGCGAACAAAGACCGAATCCGTTTTCCGATACATCGCCTGCTGATCTATTACCGCCTCAAGCCACCATTGTCAGCGTCAACGGTGCGCAAGACCGCATTGCGCCTTCGCTGCTGGGTGAGGCTTTCACGGCCCTTGTTCTGGCTGCTGGAGGTGAGGCCCAGTATATCGAGATCAAAGGCGCAGGACACGTTGAGCTCATCGCACCGGGTACGGAGGCTTTTGATACTCAAGCGAAGCTGCTCGTCGACGCACTGCACAATTGACACACTTCACGCCACTTGATTAGCTCGCGACGCTAAGGCGCAGGCGTCAATGATGAGGACGAGTATTCGTGACCAATGATCGCGACCCGGAGGACCACTCCAACCCGGCCAGCATGCGCAACCCGCCCCTACCGGTCCGGCTGATCAGCGCGTTCCTCATGAACCGGGTGATCGACCCAAAGCGCCAGGCCAAAGCGCGCGCGAAAGCAGAAGCGCTTCGGCGCAAGTCGGGCATGCCTCATATCGTCGACTATTTTCACCAGACGGACGATCCCTACTCACACCTGGCGATCCAGTTGTTGCGACCCTTGCTCGATCGCTATGACATCGAACTCAGAACCCATCTCATACGGGGCTCCGGCGGAAAGAACCAACCGCGCTACGAAGAGCTTGCCGCATGGGCGCGTCGCGATGTGGATCTGATCGCAGAGCCTTACGGCGTGACTTTTCCGTCGGGCGCTCCCACCGTTCCGTCTTCTGATCTTGTGTCGGATGCTGAGCGGGCGCTCGCGATACTCGACCCCCATGCGTTTGCGGACATCGGCCCCCGTATCAGCGAGGCTGCGTGGTCAGGCGACGAAGCGGCCCTCGCAGCCTTTCCAAAGGCCGCGCCAGACGTCGCGCGCGCATCGGCAGCAGAAGGATCAGCTCTTCTCAAAAAGATGCATCACTATTCAGGGGCGATGTTCCATTACCACGGCGAATGGTATTGGGGCGCGGATCGTCTTGACCATCTCGAGACGCACCTCAGGCAGAACGGTGCGGCGCGCAGGGATAGTGAGGATCTCATCGTCACACGGCCGATGCCCGATGTCACGGGGGTGGATGCAAAGGGTCTGACGCTTCACTTCTACCCCTCGCTCAATTCTCCTTACACGGCGATTATCTACGATCAGAGTATCGCTCTGCGCGAAGCATGCGGGATCAACCTCCTCACCAAACCGGTGCTTCCGATGGTCATGCGCGGGGTTCCGGCCACGATGGACAAGATCCGCTACATCATGTTCGATACCAAACGTGAAGCCGATCGAAACGGCGTTGCGTTCGGCCCGATCATTCCACCGATCGGTACGCCTGTGATCAAGTCCTACTCTCTTTTTCCGTGGACAGATGGCACGGGAAAGACCGAGGCGCTGCTGGGTGAACTTCTGCGCCGCGCGTTTAGTCAAGCGGCGCCTCTTCACACCGAAGCGGGGCTGAAAGCTGGGATCGAGGCGGCTGGTGTCGACTGGGCGGAAGCACAAGCTCATATGGGCTCTGAGGAATGGCGCGAGGGTATTGCTGACCACCAAGACGAAATGATTGTCGGCATGAACTTCTGGGGTGTTCCCTGCTATCGGCTTGAGGGGCCCGGCGACGAACCTCCTCTCGATGTTTGGGGGCAAGACAGGCTTTGGGTCATCACCGAAGAGATCAAGAGACGAGCTGGTGCGTACACCGACAGCCAGGCCTAGCGCTTCAGTGCGTCCTTGGGCATGTCCCACGGTGTTCCGTTCATCACCTTAAGAGCATAGAAACCCGTCGGCGTGCGGTAACGGGGCTTAAGCGGCATGTCGAACTCTTCGTCGAGGCCAGAAGGCACGTCCTTGGCCCCATCAAACCAGGCCGCGGTTGCAGGACCAGGTGTCATCGTCCGCACTTTGATTTTATCATCATCGGGCAGCGCTCGCCACGCCTTGAGCAACTGCTCACGGCACGCCACCCGATAACGAACCACTGGCAGACTGGGGTAAACAACACCATCGACCGTCGCATCAAACCGCTTGAGCCCCTTTTCCCAGGCTTCTGCATTTTGATCCAAGTAAGGAAGATAAGCGTTCGTCAGTTCCTTCCAAACCGGGGTCCATGCCTCTCCCGCCACTGATCGAAAGGGCTTCTCAGAGAGCGTCTCCGCACGGGCCTCCCAAACCCTTGCCACCCAAGCGTAGACACTGGGCGCCCGCTCCCGCATCACGGCGGCTGGATCGGGATCCAGGGCAAAGTGTCGCCACATCGATGCGTAGAAGCCAAAATCAACGATGCTAGGCCGGTCTCCGCCCAAAAAATCCTGGTTCTGAAGGATCGCCTCCAACACAGCCAATGTGCGGGTGTAGATCGCTTCCACCGCCTCGCGATTGCTGGCGCGAACCCCATCGCCGCGAATGTAGATCCTGAGCTGGCGGGCGGCGATAAAGGCTCGCCCCAACGGCTTCAAAGGCCTCGGTAGCCTTATGAGCAGCCGCTCAATCCTCCGTGCCAAGAGTGCACGACTATCCGGAAATGACCACCGATAGTGCATCGCTGGCCGCCACATCCACTCATCAGCATAGTCTTCGAGAACCAGGCTCAAAAAGCGCTCCGCCGGGTCGGCGGGATAGACGGAAACACCAGCATGCTCGCGATCGAGGTAAGCGATCATGGGCGTCGTATCTTTGAGCCATCGTCCATCCGGACACTGAGCAGCCGGCATCTTGCGGACACCGGTGTGCTGCAACAAGTCCTGGAAAGTTCGCCGGGTTAGTTCAATACGGTCGTGCGGTAGGCCGACATAACGCACATAGCCCTCAAGCTTGCCGCTATAGTAGGAAATCGACGAGACATAGATCTGAAAACGTTCTGACATTGACACAGCAGACTCTACTGGCACATGACGTGTCAATAGTTCACCAGCACGTGATCAGCAAGGAGATCAAGGATGGCGACCGCACCGGCGCAGATCAATCGCATTGGGTTTTCCTATCGGTTCGTGAAAGCACTCCTCAATCCCCGGGTCAGAGCTGGTATGAAGGGCGGTCAAAAGACGACGGCCAACGACAAGTTCTCGCTGTGCTCCTACCTCGAGCGCAACGCAGACGAGCGTCCGGATGGCATTGCCATCAAGTACGGTGACGATCAGTGGACCTGGTCTCAGTTCAACGCAATTTCTAATCAGTATGCCAACTATTTCAAATCTCGCGGTATTGAGGCTGGCGGGTGCGTGGCCGTGAACCTCCAAAACCGCGCTGATGTTCTGTTTGTGATCATGGGGATCACAAAGCTCGGCGCGACAGCTGCGATGATCAACAATCAGCAGACCGGCGAGGTTCTGACCCACAGCTTGAGCGTGGTGAAGCCAGAGTTGCTGGTGATCGGTGAGGAAAGCCTCGACAAAGCTGAGACCATCCGAGATCTTCTGCATCGGGACTACCAAGGGCGCCTTTTGTACTTGCCTGAAGCAGCCGACGGACAAGCACCGGAGGGTTATACCGACATCGCTGCGGCTATCACCTCGATGCCCACGGACAACTTGCCGGAAACCCAAGAGGTCACCCTGGGGACGGCCGCCTACTACATCTATACATCGGGAACGACGGGGCTCCCGAAAGCATCGATCTTCACCCATCTTCGCGCCGTTCGTGGCGGCAACTTCATGGGGCAGATGGGGCTTTTGCTGGATGAGAACGACGTCTTTTATTGCCCGCTGCCCTTCTACCACAGCAACGCACTGATATTGGCTTTCACAAGCACCCTGATCGGGGGCGGCACGCTGGCGATAGGACGAAAGTTCAGCGTAAGCCGCTTTTGGGATGAATGCCGCCGCTACGAGGCGACCACCTTCTGCTACATTGGTGAGACTCTGCGCTATTTGCTCAACCAACCGGCGAAGGACAACGACAGAGATCATAAGGTGGTCAAGATCTTGGGCAATGGTCTGCGTCCTGACATTTGGATGGATTTCAAAGAACGCTTTGGAATTGAAAAAATCTGCGAGTTCTATGCCGCGACTGAAGGCAATGTCGCCTTCTTCAACCTCTTCAACTATGACCAGACCTGCGGCTGGTCGCCCAAGGGCGGTAAAGTTTGGCAGATCGTTGCCTATGATGTTGATGCGGACGAACCGTTGCGAGACGCAGAGGGCCGTCTCGTGCCGCTAGGCGAAGGCGATACCGGCCTCTTGGTGGCCGAAGTCTCAGATACCAATCCGTACAATGGATACTCCGACAAGGAAGCGTCGGAGAAAAAGCTGTTCAGGAACGCATTCGCCAATGGAGACGCGTGGTTCAACACCGGCGATTTGGTGAAGCGGCTTCCTTGCAGCCACATCCAATTCGTCGACCGTGTCGGCGACACGTTCCGTTGGCACGGGGAGAATGTGGCCACCACCGAGGTGGAAGCGGCTGTCATCAAGTTTCCCGATATCGAGGACGCCGTCGTCTACGGTGTCGCGGTTCCTGGCATGGATGGCCGCGCAGGAATGCTTGCCCTCACACCAACCAATGGTCGGCAGCCTGATCTGACAGGTCTCGCGAACCACCTGCGCGCGACGCTTCCGCCCTATGCGGTACCGCGGTTCTTGCGCCTCCAAGGCGCCACGGAAGTGACCGGCACGTTCAAGCATAAGAAAAGCACGCTGAAGGATGAAGGCTTTGATCCGCACAGGGTGGACGGCGATGTCATGCTGCTATCGCCCGGCAAAAACGACTGGATAACAGTCACCGAAGGGGTCAAAGCCGAGATCGAGGGTGGGCAGATTCGGCTCTAACGCACCTGGGCGAAGACATCGAACGAAGGGATAGGCCATGACAAACGGCAGCACCGTGATCAAACTGCAAGGCGCCCATGCCAGTCCGTATACGCGCAAAGCCTTGGCCGTGTTGCGATACCGGCGGATCCCCTACCGCTTCATCATTGGGCAGCCAGGTCAACCGATCGCGTGGGGGTACCCCGATCATGCCAAGCTGCCCGCACCGAAGGTTCCCCTCCTCCCCACCTTCTATTTCGATGATGAGAACGGCGATGAGCAGGCCGTCACGGACACAACACCGATCATCCGCCGCCTCGAGACGATGATTTCTGGGCGGAGCATTCTTCCCGCCGATCCCGTGATGAACCTGCTCAACTACATTTTGGAAGACTATGCCGACGAATGGCTAACGCGGTGCATGTTCCACTACCGCTGGGCCTTCGACGACGACATCGAAAAGGCCTCAACGCTTCTGCCGCTCTACAACGCTGTGGGTTTGACAGAAGACGAAGGTCAGGCGCTGAAGTCGTGGTTCGGCAATCGCCAGATCAGCCGCCTCCACGTGGTGGGCTCCAACGAGACAACACGGCCTGTGATCGAGGCGAGTTATGAGCGTTTCCTCCGCATCTTGGATGCGCATCTCGTCGCCGGGCATCAGTTTTTTCTTGGCAATCGTCCGAGCTCGTCAGATTTTGCAGCCATCGGTCAACTGACGTGTTTGACGCATTTCGATCCGACACCGACCAGCGTGACGTTGAGCGTCGCGCCGCGGGTCTATGCCTGGGTTGAGCGGAATGAGGATCTTTGCGGCGTTGAAGTGAGCGACGATGACTGGCTGGCCCCCGACGCTATCCCAAGCACGTTGATGGCTCTCCTTGAGGAGGTGGCCAGGACCCACATGCCGCAAATCTTGGCGAATGCCCGGGCCCTAACCGCAGGCGATAGCGAGTTCGAGACAGAGATCGACGGCAAGCCCTGGCGGCAGCCTTCCTTCCCTTACCAGGGCAAATGCCTTCGCTGGACTCGCGAGGAGTTCGCCGCGCTGTCCCGTGATGATCAGGATAAGGCGCACGGAATTCTTGGCCATGCGGGCCTTGCCGATCTGATCACCGCGAGCATCTGAGCCCGCGCGACTTCTTTAGGGCACAACGACAAACACAGGTCGCTGACCAGCGCTGCAGGCCCACGGTGACAACAGTCCTGTATCGTTGCAGGATAGTGACACTTTCTGCGCCACTATCTATTGTCATACTTAGTGTCATATGTTTTGGTCCCGTTGATCGCTTCGAGCGCGGGCATTGTCGCTCGAGAAAACGCCGGATGCTGCCTGCAACGACAGGTGCGGTCGGGAGGGAAAAACGATGACTTCATTCAATTCGCCGGCGACGGCGTGCTCAGTTCTGGCACTCTGCGTCGCGGCGCAGGCACCCGCGGCCTTGGCCCAAGAGGACTTCAGCGTTGGCGTCGACACCATCACGGTGACCGCCACTAAGCGAGAACAGACGCTCCAAGAAATCCCTGTGTCGGTCTCCGTGGTCGACAACCAGGTGATCCAAGACGCCCAGATTTATGACTTGCAGGATCTCCAGTCCGTGGTGCCCTCACTTCGTGTCACCGTGGGGCAGACCGCCGGAACGGCAAACTTCATCATTCGCGGCTTTGGCAACGGTTCCCAAGGTGTCGGCATTGAGCCATCCGTAGGCGTCTTTGTTGATGGTGTTTATCGCTCCCGGGCCGCGGCATCCATTACAGATCTTCCGTCTGTTGATCGTATCGAAGTTCTGCGCGGCCCTCAGTCTACCCTCTTTGGCAAGAACGCGTCGGCGGGCGTCATCAGCTTCGTCACAGCCAAGCCTGAATTCGAGTTCGGCGGCAGCCTGGAGGCAACCGCCGGCAACAACGCTCTTTTCGGCATCCGGGGCGATGTCACAGGTCCGATCAATGATCAATTGGCGTTCAGTGTTGGCGGCAGCTATCGTCAGTCAAACGGCTACGCCACGAATCTAGAGACCGGCAATGATATCAATGATATCGATCGCTGGCTTGTCCGCGGTCAATTGCTCTGGGAGCCAACGAACACACTTTCTGTCCGGACGATCTTTGACGCCGACAGGCTCGAAGAAACTTGCTGTCTCATCAACAATGTCATCGGCGGCGAAAACGCGGCGCAGATCGTTGCCAGCGTTGGCGGCAACGTTGTGATCGATGATCCCGAGGCCAACTTGGCTTTCTACAACGTCGATCCAACGTCTGAGATCGAGAACCAAGGGGTCTCGGCGGAGATCAAGAAAGAGTTCACTGGGATGGACCTGACCTCGATCACCGCTTACCGCACGCAAGATCGGCGCGATGTGGCGGACTTCGATTTCTCAACCGCCAACATTCTCGCACCCGGTACAACCGACGTCGAGATTGATACGTTTACCCACGAATTCCGCCTGGCTTCCACTGGGAGGGGGCGTTTTCAATGGCTGTTTGGGACCTTCTACTTCAACGAGACCCTCGAGACTGACACTGGCCTGACCTACGGTGATGATGCGTTTGGCTTTTACAACGGCCTCTCAGGCCTCAGCACTGCAGTGGCTCAGCTGGACCCGAGCATCCAGCTCTTTGCTCCGGGCACTGGTCGTCCCAGCGACCGCTTCGATCAGGACAATGAAGCCTTCTCCGTGTTTGCGGATTTCGACTTTGAACTGACGGATCGGTTGACCTTGAGCGCAGGCGTCAACTACACGACCGACAAAAAGGAAGTCACCGGGACCCAAGTGTCGACTGACCCGTTGCAAGACCTCAACATGATTGACGTCACAACGGCGGTGGTCACCAACCAAATCTTCGCGCAAAGCCTGGCTGCCAACGGCGTTGATGCGACGGACCCGGTCGCTGTGGGCATGTTCGCCGCGGCAAACCCGACGGCCTTCAACACCATACAAGCCACAGCGGCCGCGCAAGGATCTGCCGCAGTGGCCGCAGACGCGGCTATACTGCAAGGGCAGGCCGTCGGTACGCCGGTCACCCCCCTTCCCGCGCTCGTCGGTTTTCAGGGTTTTCTCGCTCCGAGCACGGTGGACTTCCCGAACGTGGTCGAAGATGGCGAAACGGACGATAACGACACGACATGGTCAGTTCGCTTGTCCTATGACCTCACGGACATCATCAACCTCTTTGCCAGCACATCGACAGGCTTCAAGGCGTCGTCCTGGGATCTTGGTCGCCAGTCCCGGCCTGTTGCAGGTGACATCCCAGCGCTCGTCCAAGCGGGCGCGATCACTGATCCGTTCCCGGATGCAGGAACCCGGTTTGCAGGGCCAGAGGAGACGTTCCTTTACGAGTTTGGCCTGAAGGCGCAGCGCGAGTTTTCCTATCTTTATCTCACGTTCTTCGACCAATCGATCGAGAACTTTCAAACCTCTGTGATCGCTGGCGGGGTGACAGGCATCATCCTCGCGAACGCGGAAGAGCTGTCGGTGCGCGGCATTGAGGTGGAGGCAGGCGTTTCTGCACTGCCTGGCCTCGACCTCACCTTTGCTGGCACCTTCCTTGATCCGGAGTATGATGAGTTCACCAACTCTCCGTTTGGGGATCTTTCTGGAACCGAGCCGCCCAACATTCATGAGACGAACATCATCGTGACGGGCCGTTACGCATTCCCCATCCGCGACAGCCTCTCAGGCTTTGTGCGCTTCGACTATGAGTATGCCAGCCCCGTCGATGTCGTGCCCGATCCTGAGATTGAGTTCGAACGAGAGGTCAACCGGGTCAACGCTTCCATCGGTGTGACCACGGACAATGGATGGACGGCGCGCCTATGGGGCCGCAACATCACCGACAATGAGACCCTGAAAGCAACGGGGACAAGCATTCTGGACCCAGACTTGATTGCGGGTACGCCAGAAGCTGAGCCGACTTGGGGTTTCAGCCTTGGGAAAACGTTCTAGGTCCCGGTGACAGGAGTGCCGTAGAAAAGGTGCTCCTGCCGCCCGATGATCAGTCTTCAAACGGTGCCAATAAGCTGGAGGCCGTCTGTCTAAAAACGGCTAAGGCACGTTCTGACGATAACTGACGGCCTTGCCGGAGACGCGCCCAGCTTTCAAACGAGAGAGCGTTCTCAAGCGCATCGACAAGCACGGCGTCGTCCTTGATCTCGGGGGGCAAAACCGCGGTCATGCTGGTCACGTCGAAGACAATCGAGTCGTCGTGAATGTGCCGCATAAAGTCGGAACGGAAACGGCGCACCGCGGCAAAGACCCGGTAGGGCAAAAACACGTCATACCCTTCCGCACGCCTACGGATGAGCTCGTCGACGCGCCCACGCCAGTCCGTCGCATCAAATGGAGCCAGAAACTGGTCGAGAAGCTCAGTTTGGATTTGACGGACGCACAGACGAAAGAGCGACTCCATATCCTCGAAATGCCGAGATACTGTCCGGAAGCTCACCTTCGCACGTTCAGCAACCTCGGCCTGGGTCGGCTCCATGGTCCCGTCACGAATGATTTCGGTCAGTGCATTGACGATTTTCTGACGACTGCGTTCAGAACGGAGGTGTCGGCCATCAGCAGAAGGACGGCTGGTATCGAGCAAGAACGATCCGCGGTTCTGATCACGATTGCTCGGCGCCCCAAGACTCATGGCTACTCTCCCCCCGTCGTCAAAGCGCACAAATATCGTGCGTGCCGATCAACGTTTCCAAAGACTCTAGATACTGTCAGCAATGATGACAATTGCGGCAATTGTGCTGCTTCAAAAGGCAAAAGCGACACCGTCAGGCAGCAGAACAGGTTTCATCTTGGAACAAAGCGCGCGGTCCGCTGCCTTGATGCCCGCAGCGCGCCGTGACAACAAAAGCGCCTCGGTTAGGAAAGGAAGCACGCGATGATTTCGGTGGATGAGGCGGTCACGATCATCGCCAAAGAGATCAAAGCGCTCCCCACCGAAGAGGTCGCGATCGAAGAGGCGGTCGGCCGAACACTGGCAGCGCCGCCGCGTGCGCGACTGACCCATCCACCGGCACGGATGTCAGCCATGGACGGCTACGCTGTGGCGCTCACCGAAGAGCTGAAAGAAGGCGCAACCTTCGAGTTGCGCGGTGAAGCGCCAGCCGGCCGACCTTTTGAGGGAACGCTGGATAACGGCGCCGTCCGCGTCTTCACAGGCAGCGTGATCCCTGAAGGCGCCAACCACGTGATCATTCAAGAGGAAGTCGATCGCCAAAGTAACGTCATTAAGCTGACGACCAACCAGCCAGAAGCTCGGCACGTCCGTGGGATGGGTACGGACTTTTCGAGTGGTGATGACATCCTCCCGGCGGGCTACGTCGTCAAACCAATCGATGTTGCGCTGATCGCGGCTGCGGGCATCACCCAGGTCACGGTGATCAAGAAGCCGGTCATTGCCCTCTTCGCCAATGGTGATGAACTCGTGGCGCCCAGCGACACCCCTGGTCCTGGGCAGGTGGTCAACTCCATCACGCTCGGGCTCAAGCCCCTTCTCGAGAGCTGGGGTGCCATCGTTCTAGATCTTGGCGTCGCACGTGATCGGAAGGAGTCTGTCAAAGCCAAATTCGACCAAGCTTCGCATGCAGACCTTACGGTGCCCATCGGTGGCGCCTCCGTTGGTGATTACGACGTTGTCAAACAATTGGGGCGTGAGCGGTTTGAGCTTCACTTTGATAAGGTTGCCGTCAAACCCGGGAAGCCCGTCTGGCTTGGCGGCAATGATCAGGGCTCGATCCTGGGCCTGCCGGGCAACCCCTCCTCGGCATTCGCGTGCAGCCATCTCTTTGTTCGCCTAGCGATTGAAGCGTTTCTCGGTCGTCCGTCGGCGGCACTCAAGCTCGAGCGAGCGAGGTTGATCGAGCCTGTCGGGCCGAACGGTAACCGAGAGAACTTCTTGCGCGCGGTCGTCCAGCATAATGACCAAGGGCAGCTTTGCGCGCGTGTGGAAGGCCGTCAGGACACTGCCTTGCTCTCACCGTTCGCGGCGTCCAACGCGCTCCTGCGGCGCATGCCAGGACAACCAGCTTCCGAGCCAGGTGCGACCGCCGAGGTCCTGCTGATCGAGCGCTAAGTGGGTTGTCCGTCCTCGCCTGAACGCTGCCACGCGCCGGTCTTGCCGCCCTCTTTGGCTTCAAGCTGAATAGCGCCGAGCACCATCGAGCGATCGGCCGCCTTCAGCATGTCATAGACGGTTAGCGCAGCCGTTGTGACAGCGGTCAGCGCCTCCATCTCAACCCCGGTCTTGCCGTGGGTCTTGGCTGTTGCGGTGATCCGTACACCCGGTAGATCCGTATCTGGTTCAATCTGAACATCGACTTTGGTGAGCGGCAGAGGATGGCAAAGCGGGATGAGGTCCGCTGTCCGCTTCGCACCCATGATGCCGGCGAGGGTCGCCACGCCGATCACGTCACCCTTTGCCGAACCTTTTTGCAGGAGGCTGAGCGTTTCGGGCGCCATCTTCACTGTTCCCGACGCGACGGCGCGGCGCGCTGTGATTTGCTTGTCGCCGACATCCACCATGTGGGGGCGGCCGTCATCGCCAAAATGCGTCAATCTGCTCATTCCGTCAGCCTCGGGATGATCTCAATGAGGTTGCAAGGCCGGTGGCGACTATCAAGCTGCGCTGAGATCACCTTGTCCCAACCGTCTTTCACTGCGCCGTTGGAACCCGGCAGGCAGAAAACGAAGGTCTCTCCCATGACGCCCGCGCACGCCCGCGACTGGAGGGTCGAGAGGCCCACGCTCTCACAGCTGACCATATGGAAGATCACGGAGAACCCGTCGATTTCCTTATCAAACAAAGGCTTGATGGCTTCGACCGTCACGTCTCGCCCAGTCAGGCCGGTGCCCCCCGTTGTGATAATCGCGGCGATTGCGGGGTCGTCGCCCCAAGCCTTCACCTGATCGACGATGACATCCTTCTCATCACGGACGACCGCACGAGCAACCAACCGGTGACCAGCCCCTTCGATCCGTTCAATGAGGATGTTACCAGACGTGTCGTCAGCCTCGGTTCGGGTGTCAGAGATCGTCAACACAGCGAGGCCAATGGGCTCAAACGTTCTTGTTTCGTCGATACCTGCCATATCAGTCTTCCCAGCGTTTTCGGTCAGCCAGATCGCGCGACGTCGGCTCAATCCATCGCGCACCTTCCGGGCCGTCTTCTCTTTTCCAAAAGGGCGCAGCCGATTTCAGATAGTCCATCATATAATCACAGGCTTCGAAAGCCTCGCGTCGGTGCGCCGATGCCGCCGCAACGAAGACGATGGTCTCCCCGGGGCGCATCTCACCGACACGGTGCTGCACAACCAGACCCAAAAGACCGAACCGCGATCGCGCCCGCTCCGCGATCTTGCTGACTTCAGATTCGGTGTATCCCGGATAGTGCTGGAGGGTCAGCGCGTTGGCGTTGCCGCCCTCAGCCCGCATGACACCAGTGAAGCTCGTGATCGCGCCAGCGTCAGGCGCCACCTCCTCGCGCAACATGGCGAGCAGCGCCTCCGGATCAATGACAAACTCGGTGATCCTGACCGTGATCATCAGCCGCCTGACACTGGCGGCAAGAAGGCGAGCTCTTGTGCATTCCCCAAACGCTGCTCGGGCCGCACCATCTGGTGATCAAGCACATAGCTGATGCCCGGTGCAGTGAGAGCTTCTGCCGTATCCGCCGCGATAGCGTCGATGGCATCGGCAACGGTCAGGTCAGGTGACAGCTCCACTTCAAGCGCAGCGCCGAACTGTTCCGCAAGACGGCCGAGGAAAACGATCTGCATGCGCCCTACCCTCCGGTAACGCTCATGTGGCGGTCGAGTGCGGGCGCACTGCCGGGGGCGATAACAAAATCATGGGCTTCGGGCTTCACGCCAATCGCCTGCCGAATAGCGGCGCGCAGGCCATCATCGTCGATACCGTCACGCATCATCGCGCGGAAATCGACTTGCTCCGCCTGCCCCAGGCAAGGGAAGAACTGCCCAGTGCAGGTGAGACGGACACGATTGCATCCAGCGCAGAAATTGTTCGTCAGCGGCGTGATGAAACCCAAACGGCCGCCCGTTTCAGCCACGCGGACGTAGCGCGAAGGGCCGCCCGTGGAGTCTGGAAGATCCGTGAGCGTCCAGCGACGCTCGGCCTCGTCGCGCCAGGCCGTCAGGGACAAAAACGCATCCGACCGCTCAACGCCGGTTTCGCCCAGCGGCATGGTCTCGATCAGCGAGACGTCGTGTCCCTCCGCATGCGCCCATTCGACGAGACGGTAGAGGCCCTCACCATCGCCAGCCAGTGCCACAGCGTTAATCTTGACGTGAAGTCCTGCGGATTTTGCCGCCTCGATGCCAGCCAGGGCTTGCGTGATATCGCCGCCGCGGGTGAGCTCGCGATAACGCTCTGTATCCAGTGTATCGAGCGACACGTTGATCCGCTTGACCCCAAACCCATAAAGCGCCTCGGCATGGTGAGCGAGTTGCGTGCCATTGGTGGTGAGGGTCAGCTCACGCAAGCGACTGGCGCCAAGATCGGCGGAGAGACCGCGGAAGAGATCCATGATCCCTCTACGGACAAGCGGCTCACCGCCCGTGACGCGCAGCTTGCTGATCCCCAGATCGATGAAATCCCGCGCGAGGCGCAGGAGCTCTTCAATAGTCAAAAGCTCCGCTTTGGGTAGGAACTGCATCCGCTCGGCCATGCAATAGGTGCAACGAAGATCACAGCGGTCGGTCACCGAAAGCCGCAAATAGGTGATCTGGCGACCATAGGGGTCGATCAAGGGCGCAAGTGTTCCAGTCATCAGCCCCACACGTTGCGGCGCAACACGCCCCAGATCAAGCGCAGGGCGACGATCAACACGATCACGCCCGTCAGTCGCCGGATCTGCGTCTCCGGCAACCGGCCCGCAGCCAAGCGGGCACCAACCTGACCGCCAACCACCACCGCAATCGCCAGAGGCCAAAAGGACGACACCTCCGCCAGGCGCTCCATGCCTCCCTTCGTCACCTGTCCAGCCAGCCCGGCGAGCGAGTTCACCAATATGAAGACCGACGAGGTGGCGGCGATCCGGCGCGGCGTGTCCCATGCGATGAGGTGCATGAGAGGCGCCAAAAAGATCCCGCCGCCAATGCCGACAATCCCTGACAAAAGGCCGACCGATGCCCCAGCGCCGTAGAGCGCCACCCTGGGGAGTTCGGCCTTAGCGGTGGCCTCCCGCCCAGCCGGCCGGATGAACATGAGCAGCGCCGCAACGAGCAAAGCGCTGCCCAGCAAGGCCAAGAAGACCTCCTCGCCAACAGGCAGCCGGCCACCCAGCCACGCCATGGGAACAGAGCACAGGGTTAAAGGCACAACGCCTTGCCAGGGCACGTTCCCATGCGCCGCATGTCGCCAAGTGGCACCGGCCACCACGAGGATGTTGCAGGACAACGACACGATGGGGAGAACCGCCGCCTCAACCCCGCTCGCGACCAGCAGCGCCGTGTAGGTCGACCCCCCGCCAAACCCCGCCGAAGCGTAAACTGCCGCCGTCACCGCGAAGGCGAGAGCAAGGAAAAAATTCATAGGGTTAGCCTAAACTGTCCTGGGCAAGTCGCGGAAGCCCCGCGGCGACATATCAAATTTTCACCTTAACAGGCTAATTCCGACCAAATGAGTCTTGTATCTCGATCCACGACGCCTAACTCCACCTCGGCGGCCAGAACGGCGCCATTCAACATGAGGAGCGATGGAGTGGCAGCAGGTCCTGGGGGCACGCCGACGGCGAGCCATGTACTCGGTTTGGTGGTCGACATCCTCAAACCTGAGGGAGACTTCCTGGGGCTCACGATCGTTTATGGTCTCGGTATCAGCCTCCTGTCACTCGCAACACCTATTGCTGTCCAGGTTCTGATCAACTCCGTCGGCTACACAGGGCTGACGGTACCGCTTGTGGTAGTGTCGCTCTCTCTGTTCGGCCTCCTTCTGGCGTCGGGGCTTTTGAACGCCCTCCGCGTGCATCTCATGGAGGTGTTCGCGCGACGGCTTTACGCTCGATTGACGTCAGAAATCGCGCTCAAGGCTCTCTATGCGCAAAAGCCGTTCTTTCGGGACGACGGCCGCAGCGTCCTCTTCAACCGCTATTTTGACATCCAAAACGTGCAGAAAGCCGTGCCGGTGCTGCTCATCAGCGGCTTCACGGTGCTGCTGCAGGCCGCGGTCGGCTTCATTCTCACGGCATTTTACCACCCGCTCTTTTTGGCGTTCAACACGGTGGTGATCGGCCTCATCTGGCTGATCTGGCTTCTCTGGGGCGGCTCAGCGGTGAAGTCCGCGGTGGAGCTCAGCCAGAACAAGCACCGGACCGGCGAGTGGCTTCAGGGCCTGGCCGACTCCAACGGCTATTTCAAATCAGAGCGCCATATCGCCCATGCTCTTCGGCAGACGGACGAAGTGACGTGTGACTACGTGACCTCCCACAGGAAGCACTTCCGTCGTCACTTTGCGCAGACGGTCAGCTTCCTGGTGCTCTACGCCGCGGCCAGTGCGTCACTCCTTGGCCTTGGCGGCTGGCTCGTGATTCAAGGCCAGCTGACGCTGGGCCAGCTTGTTGCCGCTGAGCTGGTGCTCTCGGTTGCGTTCTTCGGCGTCAGCCAGCTCGGCACCTACCTCAACTATTTCTACGACCTTTGCGCCGCGGCGGAAGAGTTGTCGCTCCTCAACGATATCGAGCTTGAGGAACCGACGGGTGCAGAAGAACCCAGCGATACGGGTGCGGAGCTTGTCTTTGACAGCGTGCGGGGTGAAGCGCGCGGTGCGCCGGCCAAAATCAACCTGACGATCCCAGGCGGCGCGCAGGTCCAAGCGATGGCCGAGACCCATGGCATGCAGCGGCTCTTCACGAACCTGCTGAAACGATTCGACGACACAAAAGGCGGGACCCTGACCATTGGTGGACACGATATCTCGTCGATGGATGTGCTCGCGCTGCGCCAAGCTGTCCGCGTGATTGACCGACCCAACCTCATCGAAATGACCATGCGGTCCTACCTACAACTCTCCTGCGACGAGGTCTCGTCACCTGAAATGCTAGAGGTCCTACGACTCGTTGGCCTCGACACTGTGATTGATGAGCTTGAGGATGGTCTTGATACCTATCTTTCCTCGACCGGTTGGCCCCTTTCCGTTGGTGAGGCGATGCGGCTCAAACTTGCAGGCACGCTCCTTGCGAAGCCAAAGATCATTGTGCTGAACCAGCTGTTCGACACCGTGAAAAAGCATGAGCTGCGCAACGCACTAGGTAGCCTGAAGGAAAAGGGCCCCGACGCGCCCACGGTCATTGTGTTCTCAAGCGGCAGGGTCGATCTGGGACTCGGGCACTATCTCGATCTTGGCCTGGAAAAACAGAGCTTGTTCTCTGATCATCGGTCCTTCGCGGCTTCTGTTGGCTTGCGGCCTCGGCCTGAGGGCGCGGCCCGTGATATCTTCGAGGAGGTCTGATCATGCCCTTCCGTGAACGTCATATTCGCCATTTCAAAACCCTCGACAGCATCGAAACCCCCAAGATCATTCGGGTCGTGGCTTGGATGCTGTCAGCTTTGGTCGTTTCAGCGATCGCATTTCTCCTCTTCACCCCGTGGGTGCAGACAACGGCCGGCACGGGCCTCGTCACGGCGCTCGACCCCAATGATCGTCCGCAAGAAATCAACGCGCTCGTCTCAGGACGGATCGAACAATGGTTTGTGCGCGACGGTTCTGTGGTGGCGGCGGGTGACCCGATTCTCAAGATCGCTGACAACGACCCGATGCTGATCGAACGTCTGACGGCGGAGCAACAGCAACTCCTCAACCAGCGCGATGCAGCAGAATCGGCGCTAGCGACGGCTCAGCTCGATCTTCGGCGGATTGAACAGCTCCTCAACGACGGGCTGGCTGCGCCGCGCGATTTGGAGCAAGCCCGCATCCGTATTCAGGGCCTACGCTCAGAACTCGCAGCAGCCGAAGCGGCCCTGACACGCCAACAGGTCGATATCTCACGCCAGTCGCAGCAACTTCTCCGTGCACCCCGCGATGGAACCATCTTGAGGCTGAATGCCGGCGACTCGGCGACGACTGTCTCGGTGGGCGACTCTGTTGCGACGTTCCAACCCGATGACGCAATCCGCGTTGTGGAGCTTTACCTCGACGGACGCGACGTTGCGCTGGTGCATAACGGCTCTCCGGTCCGGTTGGTGTTCGAAGGATGGCCCGCTGTTCAGTTCTCCGGGTGGCCCTCCATTGCGATCGGTGCCTTTGACGGCATTGTCGTGGCGGTGGACCCGGTGGCCCAAGCCAACGGTCAGTTCCGTGTCCTGGTCGCCGAAGACGAAAGCGCTGAAATCCCGTGGCCTGACGAACGTTTCATCCGTTTTGGCGCGGCAGCGCGCGGCTGGGTGCTTCTCAACCGCGTGAGCCTAGGGTATGAATTATGGCGTCAGCTGAACAATTTCCCACCTGAGTTCGTTGAGCAGGTCCCAGGAGGTGCCACCCAGCCGTGAAGTGCTTCCTGCCTCTTGTTTCGTTGCTTATCGTTTCTGTTGCTCACGCCAACGCCCCACTTCTCCCCCAAACAGTTGCTCGGTCAACGGAGCAGCACTACCCGGAGATTGTGGCCGCAGAGGCAGAGCGTGCAGCAGCACGCGGACGGCAACTCGCCTCGCGCGGCGCCTTCGATACTGTCTTAGAAACGCGAGGCCGGGCGCGGCTTGATGGCTTCTACTCGGGCGACACCGGGGAGATCTCTGCGTCGCGCGCGCTGCGCCCTCTTGGTGCAGAGGTTTATGGCGGTTACCGCGTCAGCCAGGGCGATTTTCCGATCTATGAGGACGAGTACTTCACCGACCAAGGCGGTGAGGTGAAGATTGGCGTTCTCTTCAATCTCCTCCGGAACCGCGCCATTGACGGTCGCCGTGCGGGCTTGCGGGAAGCGGATATCGACGTGTCCGCAGCTGAGTTGGACGTCCTCCTTACACAGATCACAGTACAACAAAGCGCGCTCACAGCCTATTGGCGCTGGGTCGCAAGGGGCCGGGAACTCAAAGCCTATCAGGATCTTCTCGCATTGGCGGAGCGCCGGGACGACGCCCTTCGGCGTGAAGTGGCATCGGGCGCCCGCGCGCGGATCGTACTGACGGAAAACGCGCAGAACCTGACCCGGCGACGAGAGCTGGTGCGGCGTGCTGAACAGGACCTGACCCTGGCGGCCAACGCGCTATCTCTCTTTCTACGCGACGCACTCGGTGAACCTATTATTCCCACAGCTGATCAATTGCCAGAGACGCTACCGCTGCCGCGAAATGGCGGAAGCGTTGACGCGCAAGCGCTGCTCACCATCCGGCCGGATCTTCAGCTCCTGAACCTTGCGCAACAGCGCCTCGAAGTGCAGCGAGACCTTGCGCGAAACGATCTGCAGCCGGAGCTGCGGGTTGGGGTGGAGGCCGCGGATGACTTCGGCGCAATCGGACCCGGCGGCGTCAGTCGTGACGAGCGAGAGGTCATCGCCGGGGTCACGCTGTCCGTGCCGCTCGGTCGGCGAGATGCGCGCGGCCGGCTGCGCGCCGCCGAGGCGGAGATCACGGCCGTCGAACAGCGCCAACGCCTCCTCCGTGATCAGATCGTTCGCGAGCTGCGCGACATCATCGTGTCTCTTGAGACCGCCGAAGAACTGCTTGACCTGACACGCCAGGAAACAGAGCAAGCCGATGCCTTAAGAGAAGCAGAGCGTTCGCGTTTTCGCAGCGGCGCCAGCGACTTCTTCCTGGTGAACCTGCGGGAGCAGTCGGCGGCGAATGCCCAAGTTCGGCTCGCCCAGGCCGAGTTCACACTGGCGGCAGCTGCCCTCGCCTATCAAGCCGCGACGCTGGACCTCGATCGGCTTCGATCGGGGCTCTGATGGGTGACACCCTTGCTCTCGGCGCGAAGTTTTCTAGTCTTGAGAACAGGAGTTCGGCGCCCGGCGCCTCACTTGTGAGTTAAAGAGGCCATCTTGCCTGAACGAAAAGCCCAGCGCCCAAGAACCGTACGCCGGACGAAGACAGCCCAGCGCACCGGCCCGCGCACCTCGCGCTCGGAACTCAGCAGACAACGAATCATCGATGCCGTGATGGCGCTGATCTTCAGTGGCCAACCGCGCTTCGGCGCGGTTGACGTCGCAAAGGAAGCACAGATCGGTCTGCGGACGGTGTTCAATCACTTCGATGATATGGATAGCCTCTACCGAGAGATGGACGCGCAGCTGCATCAGAAGACTCTCTTGCCGATCATGCTCCGGCCATTTGAGGCCACCGAGTGGCAAGACCAGATCATGGAAGCAGCAGCGAGGCGCGCGGAAGTCTACGAAGCCGGCTTCCCTGCCGCGAAGTTTGCTCGCTCGATGCAGGCACAGTCGGTTGCTCTGAACGAGTCAGTCGAGCGGGGCCGCGCGCTGGAACGGTCTGCGGTTGAGGCCATCGTTCCCAAAGACCTCAAAGGTCGCGAGATGTTGGTGGCAGCGATCGACGCGGCGTTCGGGTTTGAGAACTGGGCCAGGTTGCGGGACGGCTCAGACCTCTCCGCAGAGGAGGCGCTCAAGGTCCTCCAATACACCACACGCGCGCTTCTCGACCAGCATCAACAACTTCATCCGTAAACGGCGTTCACGTCGCTGCATCACCGCAAAAACATGCCCCAAATGCAGCCAGAAGTCCTATACCACGCCGCAAAACTTGCCTAAAACAATGCGATGTACGAGCAGGCGCAGTTAAAGGCTCTCATCAATACCGCCGTTGATGGGATCTTGTCGATCACATCGGATGGTCGTGTGCGACTCTACAACAAAGCATCTGAGCGCATCTTTGGGCATAAGGAAGCCGATGTCCTTGGCCAGAAGATCGAGATGCTCATGCCCCCGGTTTATGCCGACCGGCATCAGGGTTTTCTCGACAACTATCTCAGCACAGGAGCCGCTCAGGTGATCGGCGTCGGACGTCAGGTTGAGGGGTTGCGCCGCGACGGATCGGTGTTCCCGATGCACCTTTCGGTCGGAGAATTCTCAGAGGATGGTGAGCGCTTCTTTGTCGGAATCGTCCGTGACCTGTCAGCTGAAGTGGCGGCCCGCGAGCGCAGCCAGATGCTGCAAGAGCAATTGGAAATGATCAGCCGTTATTCAGCGGTCAACGAAATGGGAGCGGCGCTCGCCCATGAGTTGAACCAGCCGCTGACGGCAATCGAACTCTTCCTGGTGGCAGCCGATCGGCAGCTCGAGACCAACCCCGCAGCAGCGCGCGATATCTTCCAGCGGGTCCGCGATGAAGCAGGACGTGCGGGGAACATCGTCCGCCGTATTCGTGAGATGGTCGAGCGCACCGATGGCGAACGGCTGAACTTTGAGCTTAGCAGCGTCATCGAAAGCGCGGCCGACCTTTGCCGTTTGGTCGACCGGAAGGGAACATCGATCAAGCTGGGTGAGATCATCGACAGTGATGTGTTTGGTGATCCGACCCAGATCCGCATGATCTTGGTGAACCTGATCAAGAACGCGCTTGATGCTACCGACGGCCTTGACGATCGACAGGTCCTGATCCGCTCTTCAGTCGATGACTGTGTACGGATCGATGTGATCGACAACGGCCCCGGCGTGAGCCCGGAATTCGCCGAGGCGTTGTTTGAGCCGTTTCTGACAACCAAAGAGAACGGCCTCGGCATTGGCCTTTCAATCTGCCGGACGATCGCTGAGGGGCATGGCGGCAAACTGACCTATCGCGATGCCGATCCTGATACGGATAAACTGGACGGAGCTTTGTTCACCCTCGAGTTGCCGCGGCTGAAGGAGAATGACCGTGCCTGAGACGCTCCGTGTCGCCGTGGTTGATGATGATGACAGTGTGCGTGACAGCGCCGTCCTGGTCTTGAACGGTGTCGGCCATGATGCCGTGGGCTACAAGACTGGCGACCAGTTCTTAGAAGAAGGCTCAGAGGAAGCGTGGTCGGCGGTGTTTCTCGACCTCAAAATGCCTGGCCGCACGGGGCTAGAGGTTTTGCAGGACTTGCAGGCGCAGCATACCACATTGCCCTATCCCGTACTGATGATCAGTGCCCACGGTGATATCCAAGTGGCCGTGCAAGCGATGAAGCTTGGCGCGTCGAGCTTCATCGAAAAGCCGTTCACGGCCGAACAGCTCACCGAAGCGGTGGTTGATGTCTCAAGCCCGAAAGAAGGCACTCTTCCGGATAGCGAGATCTTAAGTGAACTCACGCCGCGCGAACGCGAGGTGGCGGAGCTTTTGACCGAGGGCCTCAGCAACAAAGAGGTGGGCCGCACCCTCGACTGCAGCCCACGCACAGTGGAAATCCACCGCGCCCGTGTTCTCAAGAAGCTCGGCGTACGCAACGTGGCGGGCCTTGTGCGCTTGATGGTCGGCTCTGAACGCGGTTAGATCTGCGACATTGAGTCAACGCAATGCTTTTCTCCAGGAAAAGCTTATTTGGGCATTGTGGATCATTCCCCCTCACATCCCCCTCTGCACCGCGTCTTCGTTGTTGAAGATGACCACGCAGTCCGCGACGCACTCGTCATGCTCGTTGAGGCAGAGGGTTGGGATTGCAGTGCTTTTTCAAATGGCGAGCGGTTTCTGGAGATCGCGCGGCCGTCCGATGAGGACGTCTTGATCCTGGATCTTGACCTGCCGGGCATCGACGGAACCGACATTGCCGCCAGCCTTCAGGCGCGGGGGGTTCATCCCTCGATCTATGTGATCTCTGGTCTTCGCAACCGGGCGTTTCAGGCGGGGGTCGCGAAGATCAAGCCCGTGGCGGCCTTCCGCAAGCCGCTGGACACGGCGGGACTGCTGAGCGCGGTGTCGTCTCACCAGTCGCCCTCCGTATAAGGGCTTTCCCTTACGTAGCGGTCCGGATTCCTCGCGAAGTTGTGACATGCCATTCTGTTCTCACGATGGAGAGAACGATGGCTGCACCGATCCAAAGCTTCAAAAAGCGCGACACGATCTTTTCCGCGGGTGATCCCGCTGGATCTCTGCCCAAGCTGCTGAGCGGCGCGGTCATCATTTACGCCCTCCTCCCCGATGGTCGCAGGCAGGTCCTGGACCTCGCTGGACCAGGTGATTTCTTGCACTTCGAGACCTCGGGCGAGATTGATCACTATGCGGAGGCGTTGAACCCCTGCCAGGTGGCGTTCTTCAAAGCCAAGGACCTTCTTGCTGAGCCTCAGACAGCGCAGTTCCTTCTGGAACAGATGCAAGACAGATTGGCGATCGAGCGTCGTCATATCACCATGCTGTCGCGGAAATCAGCGACCGAGCGGCTCGCTGACTTTGTGCATCTGGTTGCCGATTGTCTGGGTCAGGAGGAAGGTGAGCTCGATATGCCGCTCACCCGTCAACAGATCGCCGATTTCACAGGCCTGACGATTGAGACGGTGAGCCGCACCTTCGCTCAGTGGGAGCGGGACGAAACCCTCACGAAGATCCAGGGCCACATCTACAAGATGAGCCCGGCGCTCGCAGCCTAACGCGGGAGGGTCTGCGGCTCTGGCCGCAGCGCGAGCCAGACACTGACCGCCGTCAGGATCGCCGCCACCAGGGCGGTGATCCATATCGGTGTACCGAGCAACACCAAAATCACCACCGTCAGCGCCATCCCAACACAGGCAGCGATCTTTCCCTCGCGGCGAATAGCGCCGTGCTCAAACCAATCCTGGAGAGGCTCACCAAAGCGGGGATGCTTGAGAAGGCGCGCCGCCAACGGGTCGTCACCCTTCCAAAGAAGAAAGACCGCGAGGATCCACGGACCCGTGGTCGGCAATAGGGGAACGACGGCACCAACAGCGCCCACGACAAAACAGAGATAGCCGAGCGCACGAAAGATCTGCCGTCTCATCCTACCCAATCACCTCCCAATGAGAGGCCAGGTTAGCAAGAAGGGGTTGATGGGTCACGAACAGGACTCGGCGATCCTTGAGGTGCTCGAGGCAACCTGCAAGCACCCGGACAGCCTGGTCATCGCGCAAATGCTCGCCAGGTTCATCGAGCAGAACCAATGGCTTATCACTCAAGAGCACGCGCGCCAGCTCAAGCCGTCGCGCCTCACCCAGGGACCAAACGTCCTGCCGGACCGGCGCATCGAGACCGCCTGCTTCGCGCACGCGCTCCTCAAGCTCCACCACCCGAAGGGCATGCCAAAGCTCTGCGTCATCGGCGGCCGAGAAGAGATTGTCCCGAACAGTGCCGCGCATGATCACAGCGTCGTGCAAGGAGAGGTGGGTCATTGCTCGGGCGGCAGCTTCACTTCCCAGGGGATGGGCCCCCTCTCCGGCCCACGGCAACCAACCGGCCAGGCTCTTAAGCGCCGTTGTCTTGCCGCAGCCCGATGGACCAAGAATGGCAGTGGGCTGACCAGGCTTGAGCGGCAAAGCGAGGTCGTCCCCAAGCCGCCTCCCCGCAGGGTTCATCAGTGGCAGGAGCACATGATCGGGTAGAATCGGGTCACTCGGCTGATGTGCCACGCCGCAGTCTGACCAAGCCTGGAGGCGTAGCCGCGCCGCACCAGCCTGCTGCCGAGCAAAAATCTGCCTGCTGATGGGGCCCATAAGTTCCCCAAAGGCCAGCCAGGAAAAAGCGATCAGGACAGGAAGCAAGAGCTCCTCGCCCCGCGCACCAAGCCACCAGGCAACAAGGATAACGACTGCCGCCACTAGAGGGCCGAAAATGCCCGAGGCAGCCGTGCCGATACCGACATTCAGTTGCGCCCTGGCGGCCTGGGCCTCAGCCCTTCGGGCTTTGTCGACGATGCCCGCCAGTTCTCCGTCACGCTCGGCGCCTACATCGAGGCCAACGAGACCTGATAGGGCAAGACCAAGCTCCCGCCCTACATGGCCCCGGGCGTCTCGCGCAGCGTTGTCATGACGAGCACCGCGCTTCGCCGTCAGCCAACTGATGACTGAGATAGCGAGAACCGCTGGTACGATCGCAACGAGGGCCCACGGCACGGTCGCAGCGGTCGCTATGAGCAAAAGGGCAAGGCAAAGTGCTGTGACGGCGACGGGAAAGGAGAAGCGTAGCGGCTCAAAATCGTCCGCCTCCACATCGCCAAGAAAGGCTTCAAGTTGATCGGCCTGCGCCAACTGCCAGCCGCGGGCTCTCGTCCGGTCAGCGCCGGCCATCCGCTCAAAGAGCGCCTCACGATGGGCGGCTTGGTCCTGAAGCGCGGCCTCATGCCCCGTGATGCGCTCGCCGTACTTCCCGGCCGTCCGCGTCAACGCAAGGAGCCGGACAAGGGCGGCGGGATAGTGGAAGTTGAACGCGAGCGCCGCAGGGCCGAGCCCTGCGAGAGCCACTGAGGCCAAGAACCACGATGAGACCCCGACCAAGAGCACCCCTGCGAGAGCCGTCAGGGTCCCAAGCACCAGGGCCAGGAGCCACATTTTTGTCTTGAGGCGGAGGGTCATGCCACCACCTCGTTACGCTCTTCGAGGGCAAGACGTTCCATCGCTGCATTGGCAAGTGCGGGGTCATGGGTTGCGACAAGAACGAGCCGGTCCCTGGCGGCATCCTTCAGAGCCTGACGCACAGCCTCCGCACTCCCCCTATCGAGCTTGGCTGTCGGTTCATCGGCAAAGAGCACTGGGGCGTCTTGGCCGAGGGCGTGGGCCAAAGCCAGACGGACGCGCTGCCCACCGGACACCTCGCCAGCGGCGAGATCGATGGTGGCCGCGTCTTGGCGAAAGCGTGGATCATCCGTCAGCCGCAGCGTTTCGAGAAGCTCGTGGCGATCAGCCTCAAGAAGATCCATCGGCAACCAGGAATCAACCGCAATCCACGCCGCGTCATCAGCCGTTCGGAAGACCTGACCTATCTTCGGCGCGTCCACACCCGCCAAAGTCCGAAGCAGTATCGTCTTCCCCGAACCCGATGGCCCGGTGATCGCGATAAGCCCCTTGCTCGGCAGATCCCAGTCCCCAATGACGGCTCCGTTTTTGAGCACCAGTCCGCGAGCCCCCATGCGATCGACTGGCAAACGTTTATCCGTTTGCTGAGGTGTTACGGCGATGGGCTCCAAAGCTTGCAAAGCCTCCTCACCCTCGGCCGCCTGGTGATAGAGCTCCGAGAAGCGGCGTAGGGGCTGGAACACCTCTGGCGCGAGCAACAGGATGCCAAGGCTCGCCGTCAGGCCAATCCCGCTAAACCCTGGGAAGGCGACAAGGCCCAGATGACCAAGGCCGAGGAAGATCGCCAGCATGGCGATGCTCAAGGAGCTGAAGAAATCAAGAACCGCCGAATTGAGGAAGGCAACCCGCAGCAACGCGCTGGAACGGACACGGTAGTCGGCCAGTCGCGACGCCAGACGCGCGGTCTCGCCCTCGGCTGCATCGCAAGCGACGATGGTGGGCAGGCACCGCACCTTCTCGGCAAAGGCGCCCGATAGATCCTGCAGCGCCTCTTCCTGGGCTGCGGCCTTCGATTTCGTCAGATTACCCACGACAACGAAGAACATGATCATGATCGGCAGCGTCAGCACCAGGAGCAGTGCGGCCTGCCAGGATAGAAACGCCATAAGCGCCAGTGCCATCATCGCCCCGATGGAGGACATGGACTTGCCGACCTGGACCGACACCACCGCGCGTGCTGCCGCGCTCGGCTGACGGGAGAGACGGTTGGCAAGGTCGCCGGGATCGATGGCTTGCACATCGGCGACCGACGCCCGCGCGGTAAACTGAAAGAACCAATCGAGGACGGTGCTCGCGGCCTTGGCCTCCGCCCTCACGGTCAGGCGCTCAGCCCACGCCATGCCTGCGACGGAAAGAGCCATCAAAACGCCGCCAGTCGCGAGCACTGCCACTGGCAAGGTGCCGAGCACGACCACGTCGCCCACCAGTTTTGCGAGACACAGCATGGCCGCAAGGCGCAGCAGGCGCGCTGCGCTCTCCACGCCCGTGATGGCGCGCACATCCGCGCCCAGCGCGGCGCGCAACCCCGCTCCTGCGGACCCCAAATCAGCTTTCCGGCGCCGTCCCATGGCAGCTGGATTAGATGTCGCAGGCCCCGGAGTCCTTGAGCCACAGCAAAGTTTTGGAGCGCCCGGGGTGCCAAGACACGCGGAGAACCGTCGGAGTCCGTCTATGCCTGATCCATTGCTGGTCGATCTGTCGCGTCTGCAGTTCGCGCTGACGGCGATGTATCACTTCTTGTTTGTGCCCCTGACCCTGGGTCTCTCTATTCTCGTGGCGATGATGGAGACCGTCTACGTCATGACCGGCAAGCAGGTCTGGCGGGAGATGACCAAGTTCTGGGGCACGCTGTTTGGGATCAACTTCGCCCTCGGCGTCGCCACGGGCATCACCATGGAGTTCCAGTTCGGCATGAACTGGGCCTTCTACAGCCACTATGTGGGCGACGTGTTCGGTGCACCGCTGGCCATCGAAGGGCTGATGGCGTTCTTCCTCGAAGCGACTTTTGTTGGCCTCTTCTTCTTTGGCTGGGATAAGATGCGTCCGCAGACGCACCTTTTCACCACGTGGCTGATGGCGCTGGGTACGAACTTCTCGGCACTTTGGATCCTCATCGCCAATGGCTGGATGCAAAATCCGGTCGGGGCCGAGTTCAACCCCGACACCATGCGGATGGAAGTCACAGACTTTATGGCTGTGCTTTTCAACCCGGTGGCGCAAGCGAAGTTCGTTCACACGGTTTCGGCTGGCTACGTGACCGGTGCGGTCTTCGTTCTCGCCATCTCGGCCTACTACCTCCTCAAAGGACGGCACGCGGCGCTCGCACAGCGCAGCTTCGTCATCGCTTCGGCGTTCGGTGTGGCATCGGCCCTTTCGGTGATCGTTCTCGGTGACGAGAGCGGCTATGCGGTGACCGACCACCAGAAGATGAAACTCGCGGCGATGGAATCGATGTGGCATACGGAGGAAGCGCCTGCGCCCTTCACCGCCATCGGCATCCCCGATATGGAGGCGCGCGAAACCCACTATGCCATCGAGATACCTTATGTGATGGGCATCATCGGCACGCGCTCTTTTGATACCGAAATCCCTGGAATTCTTGAACTTGTTGACACAGCCGAAGAACGCGTGCGCAGCGGCTTGGTCGCCTACGGTGCGCTTGAGGCGTTCAAGGCGGATCGTACGGAAACCGAGGCGAAGGAGCTCTTCATCGTAACCAGGGACGACCTTGGTTACGCGCAGCTCCTCCGGCAGTTTACGGAAGATCCGCTGAACGCTGACGATGAGCAGATCCGTGCCGCCGCCTGGTCGACCGTCCCCTCGGTACCGTCGCTCTTCTTCTCTTTCAGAATCATGGTCGCCGCTGGCGGGCTTCTTCTTATCCTCTTTGTGCTGTCGTTCTGGTACACGATGCAAGAACGCGTGCCGCCGCGCTGGCTTTTGACGGCTGCCCTCTGGTCCTTACCGCTTCCGTGGATCGCGATGGAGATCGGCTGGTTTGTGGCCGAGTACGGACGGCAGCCTTGGGTGATCGAAGGGGTCCTTCCGACCTTCTTGGCGGCATCGAACCTCACGATTACGGATATTCTGATCACGATCACCGGGTTCACGCTCTTCTACGGCGTCCTCGCCATGATCGAAGTGAGACTGATGCTGATGGCCGTCGCAAAAGGCCCCCGCGTTCTTGATGATCTGGGTCAAGCGGTCCCGGGACTTGGCGAGGCACCCGGCGCCGTGCCCGCCCCGGCTGAGTAAGCGGCGACAGAAATTGGAGTGATCACAATGTTTGATGTTCTGTTCTCTTACGAAGTTCTTCGCGTCCTCTGGTGGGTGCTCCTCGGTGTGCTGCTGATCGGGTTCGCCATTGCTGATGGGTTCGACATGGGTGCAGCCGCACTGCTGCCTGCAGTTGCCAAGACCGACGAGGAGAAACGTGTCGTCATCAACACGATGGGTCCCGTCTGGGAAGGCAATCAGGTGTGGTTCATCCTCGGCGGCGGCGCGATTTTCGCAGCCTGGCCAGCGCTCTATGCGGTGAGTTTTTCTGGCTTCTACCTCGCCATGTTCCTTGTGCTGTCGATGTTTATCCTGCGTCCGGTGGCGTTCAAATACAGGTCGAAGCGTCCAGGCGCAGCTTGGCGCCGCAACTGGGACCTCGCCCTCACGGTTTCGGGCCTCGTCCCGCCTGTGATCTTCGGTGTGGCTGTCGGCAACGCCTTGATCGGCGTACCGTTCATCTACGATGGCGATCTGCGCCCGGACTATCAGGGATGGCTCATCGGCCTCCTCAACCCAGCAGCGCTCTTCTGCGGCTTGGTCAGCCTCGCGATGATCCTGGCGCAGGGCGCGGCCTGGCTTCAAATGAAAGCCGATCATGTCGTTGCTGATCGTGCGCGTGTGGTGGGCAAGACCAGCGCCCTGGTTGGCGCAGGGCTCTTCGCGCTTGGTGGTTTGCTCGTCGCCGCGGGCCTCCTAGGCGGATATCAGTTGGAGACCCCAGCTGACTTCAGTGCACCGAGCTTTCCACTTGATAAAGAGGTGGCGCGCGCCAACGGCGCCTGGCTAAGCAATTACGGGCAAGCGCCGATTTTGCTCCTCACCCCAGCCTTGGGCATCGCCGGCATGCTGGTCGCGGCGCTTGGTTTCACGGCGAAACGCTCGACCCTGACGTTTCTGGCTTCCAGCGTCGGGATTGCGGGGATCATCGGGACGGTTGGCGTATCGATGTTTCCGTTCATCCTGCCCAGCACCCTTGAGCCGAACCACAGCCTGATGGTGTTCGACTCAAGCTCCAGTCAAAACACGCTCCGGAACATGCTCGTTGCGACGGTCATCTTCCTCCCCCTCGTCCTCATCTACACCGCGTGGGTCTACAAGATCCTCTTTGGGCGGGTCACGCTCGACAGCATCCGCGATGCTGACCACGCCTACTGATTATAAGGAAGAATATACCATGTGGTACTTCTCTTGGATCCTCGGCCTCGGGCTAGCGGCGACCGTCGGTATTCTGAACGCGCTCTGGTACGAGCTGCGGCAAACGAGGATGGCGCCGACGCCAGCGACCGAGGACATCTTGGACGAGACAGGCGACAACCACCCGATGGCTGCGCCGATGAGGCGTCTACGCTGACCCCCGGTCAGCTGAGGCGTGCACATTGAGAATTTCCCATCCAACAATGCTGGATGTCGCTTGGCATGTGTGTTGAAGAGAAGATCACGAGCTGTCTCAGTTGCGGACAGCTCACGTCTTTCATCTGTTTGGCCCAACCAGCACAACAAGTAACATCTTCAAATGCCTTATAAAATTCAGAAAACCCGCTCACGAACTGGCCTCGCTGCCGCGGCCCTCGCGCTCGGCCTTTTGGCAGGACAAGCCCAAGCGGGTGACGCCAACGGGCGCTTCGCACCGAAGGGCATCGGCCTTATGCCCTGCGGTCAATTCATTCAGGCCGCCGAAGCAGGCGCGCCAGAAGCGGCCCTCGCGATGAGCTGGGTGGCAGGATACATTTCTGCAGCCAACCTGATCCTGCCTGAGACCTATGACCTGATCAGCTGGCAAGAGGGACTGCTGCCGAGCATTCTCGCATCGGTCTGCCAACAGGTCCCTGAAGAGCCGATTGCTCTTGCCGCGGCCGAACTCATCAGCGCCTTTGGTCCTGGCCGCATTCAAGCGGCAGAACAGCCAGAAGAAATCGTTGTCGGTGAACGCCGCCGCTTGCTCTACCCGACAACGGTGCGGCAGATGCAACAGGCACTGCGCGCTGCCGGCCAAACGGTCTCCGTGGACGGCGACTTCGGCCCAGGCACCCAGTCCGCCATCAGCGCGTTCCAGACGTCTCGCGGCATCGCCGCCTCTGGCTTCCCCGATGAGCCAACCATGGTTGCCCTTTTCGCCGGTGGCCCGCCACCGCAACAGGCGCAGCAACAAACGCCGCCTCCACTGTTGGCAGCTCCGCCTGCGCAGCAACAGCCAGCGCCCATGCCGACCATCGACATGGAGCCAATCCAAAGCCCGCTTTCGGGTGGTGGCCAGTAAACACTTAGCAACTGGATAAGCGATGATGGGGGCGAGCGTGAAACACCGCTCGTCCTTTTTGTATGTGTACAGCCCTAGCTCACACTTTGAATGCAAAGCCCGAATTCGGTCCCGGCTGTCGGTTGATACAATTCTCGAACTAATTTCATTAAAATCCGCAGCACATATTCAGCACTTCTTTTGCTTCCTTTCTTATGGTTGTGCCCGTGGGGTAAGGGTCGCATGAGTGTCACGCGTTTCATGGTGGGTCTTGTGTTGTGTTGGTGCAGCGTTTGCGCGCCAGCCAGCGCCGCTGACGGCGAAAAGGTGCCGGTGCATGACCTTCTGGCTAGTCCTGAGTATGTCGGCGCTCCTCTCGACGGCAAACTTGCGCGGTTAGACGCGTGGATTGCCGATCGAGGCACCGATGTGAGAGATGCAGAGTGGGCCCGTGCGGCATCACAGCGCATTATGATCATTGCTCAGCAAGGTGATTTTGAAACCGCTGAACAGTATGCTGACGATGTCCTCGAAGACATGCTGAGCGCGCTGTCAGATAGCGGCGACTTCATATCCGCGGCCTACGGCGTCGGCTTTATCAAGGTTTTTTCCCAAAGAATTGATGAAACGCTACGCTTGGTCGACCGTATGCGGAATCATCCAGCCTTTGATTCTGACCCCATTTATCAGCAAAACATCGACACGCTGATGGTAACGGTGCATTCGCAGACTGGCAATCCCATCCTCGCAGCGGGCGTCTTCATCGATAAGTACAACGATGGATCCATCAACAAACTGCCACCGATCGATCAGCTCAAGCTCATCTCCAACATCAGCTATGCGCTCATTCGCGGCCGGTCATATGAGGAGGCGCAGTACTATCTCGACGTCGCCTCTAACAAACTCAGCGCTTGGATCGATAGCGGACTGATCGATCCCTTAAACGTTCGACGGGTGCGTTGGCACATCAACTATAACCAGTCGAAAATGCTGGCTTATCAAGAAAAGTTCGACGAGATCGTGCCGCTCTATCCGTCGCTCAAAACCGACTCAGAACACATTGGCGGCCCGCTCTATGCAACGCAAACGGACTATGTTGCGGCAGCCATAGCCTACAACAATGGCGAGCATGATAAAGCGGCAGATCTGATCGGCCAGACAATTGAAAAGACAACCGCCCTTGGCGCGACTGACGTCTTGATTGACCTCTATGATCTGCAAGCGAAAAACTATCAGGCGGCCAATCGTCCCCAAGACGCGCTTCAATCCTATCTTGATGGCAAGGCGCTTGATGACGCGCTAAAGGCTGAACAAGGCCGGGCGCGTGTTGAGTATATGAACACCCGCCGCATTCTGATCGAGCGTAACGCTCAGATCAAAGAGCTTGAGGCCAAGACGACAGCGGCAGAGCAAATGCGCCGACGCGATCAGATTATCGCCGCGGTGTCGCTTGCTGGTCTTACACTTGTCTTGGTCTTTGCCCTCGCTCTCGTCAGGTCTCGTCGGCGCCTTCGGATCTATGCTGATGAACTGGAGACGAGTGAGAAGAAGGCTCTAATTGCCGCTCAAGCAAAAGCGGCCTTCTTGGCCAATATGAGCCACGAGATCCGCACACCGCTCAATGGTCTCCTCGGTATGACCCAAGTCTTGGCCGAGCAACGCTACGACTCAGAGCACGACGAGTGCGTCGATATCATTCTGCGGTCCGGTGAATCGCTTTTGACCATCGTCAACGACGTGCTGGATCTGTCGAAAATTGAGGCGGGCAAGATGACGGTCGCGCCAACAGCGACCAACATCCGGGACCTTGTCGACGAGCTGACAAGCCTATGGTCCGTAAGCGCCAAGGAAAAGGGTATTGCGCTCCATGTGCACGCAGCTCCGAACCTTCCGGCGTCCGCGATGTTTGACGGCGCGCGCGTCCGTCAGTGTGCATCTAATCTCATCTCCAACGCGATCAAATTCACCGAGGAAGGCCAGGTGAGCATCAACGTCAGCGCGAGTGACGATGGCGAGATGCTGACCATCTGCGTGGAAGACACGGGGCTCGGGATCAAAGACGATGCCGTGGCCACCCTCTTCTCGGCCTTCGAACAGGGTGACACGTCATCCACGCGGAAGTTTGGCGGTACCGGGCTTGGCCTGTCGATCGTGCATAGTTTTGCCGAGCTGATGGGCGGCGAGGTCTCTGTCTCAAGCACCTACGGCGAAGGATCACGCTTCACGCTGTGCATTCCTATCGTCCCCATCGTTGAGCAAGCACCAGCTGAGCCGAGCAACGAGAACGTCCTCGCGGCGTCAGCGCCGCAAACGCTGAGCACGATCAAAACGATCCTGGTCGTCGACGACAACCACGTGAACCGCATGGTCGTCAAAGCGTTCCTCAAAAAGAGCGGCGTCCGGATCGTCGAAGCAGAGAACGGTGTCGAGGCCCTCGACTACCTGCGAACAGTGGGCGACGCAGACCTCGTATTGCTGGACATGCACATGCCGGAGATGGATGGCCCTGAATGCATCATGCATATCCGGGCCTCACAAGCTCCGTGGCGCGACATTCCCATTCTGGTGCTGACAGCCGACGCTATGGAAGGTGATCGCGAGCGGTACTTGGAGCTCTCGGTCCAAGGGTACCTCGCCAAACCAGTGGTCCAAAACGATCTGTGGGCCGAGGTCTGCCAGATTGACGCGAGCTATACGACCGAGCGCCTCTCAAAGTCAGCTTGAGGCTTTGCCAGGCCTAGACCGCCTAACGGCGGTCGCTCCACTGCCCCCATCCTCTGAACTGCGCACCTGTGTGGACCCTCGGTCACGCCCGTCCAGAACCGCGTTCGATACACCCCGGTTTCGCCCACATCGTGGAAATCTCAATTTCCCTTAATTGACCCCTATTCCAGCTTGGAGAAGCGTTCCGTCCGGGCAGGGCAAAAAAGAACGGTCCGGCCAAGGATCGGGAGGATCGACTGGTGAAGACAAAACTATTGGTGTCGTCGGCCGTTGGGCTGGCGCTTTTGGGGACATCTTGGGCCCAAGAGGATGAGAGCAACAACAGCGACGTGATCATCGTCTCTGGTACGCGCGGCGCACTGAGCGAAGCGCTTCGTGAGGAGCGGGCCGCAGACGGTTTCAAGAGCGTGATCTCGGCTGATGATATTGGCCAGTTTGCGGACCAAAACATCGCCGAAACGCTCCAACGCGTACCGGGCGTGTCGATCACAAGGGATGAAGGCGAAGGCCAGCAGCTTTCGATCCGCGGCCTACCCACTGACTTTGCGACCATCACCATCGATGGTGCGCGACTTGGTACACGCGATCCTGAATCGAATGCGGTGAACCTCGATATTCTGTCTTCCGACCTTTTGAGCGGCATCGAGGTGATCAAGACGCTGACCCCCGATCTTGATGCCGACAGCGTCGCAGGCCAGGTCAACCTTCGGACACTTTCAGCCATCACCCGTGGTAAAGACTCGGTCTCTGGGCGGATCGAAACCGGATACGAAGGCAAGGCGGAAGAGTACAATCCGCGGATCAGCGGCGACTTCACCAAGCTGTTCGAGCGCGATGCGGGCGGTTTGATCGGTATCGCAGGCGGTATCAGCTACCAGCGCCGCGAAACCGTTGTCGACGATTTCCGGGTCAATGACGGCCTGCGCTATGTCTGCGTTGAGCAAGGACTGGTGTTCGACGACGACGCCGACGACTACAACTGCCAAGAAAATCCCGAGCTTGCCGACGAATCGTTCCTCGCTGTACGCCGTATCGACCAGCGCAACGACCCGGCTGAGCGCACACGGATTAGTGGTAACCTCAACCTCGAATATCAGCCGTCGGAGAACCAACTCTTCTACGCCCGCGGCACCTATGCCTATTTTGAGGACACGGATATCCGCGCGCGGGAACGTATTGAGCTCGACGACGGGAGCAACGATCTCGACGAGGCACCTGACGAGATCCAAGCGATCAATGCGACCGGCGGCGTCTTTGAGGATGTCGACTTCTCCAAACGGTTCCGCTTCACCGATCAAGAAGACACAGCCCTGACCTTCAGCATCGGCGGGGAAAACACATTCTCTGACGGCAAGTGGGAAATCGACTACGGCTTCGACTATTCGAAGAACGAGTCCGACATTCCATCGGTCGAGGCCCGGTTCAGAACCCGTGACAACATCGTCACCACCTCCAATCAGAGTGAGGACGGTATCGACTTCAGCGTCGTGAGCGAGGACGGCGAAGCACTCTTGCCGGAGGACTTTGACTTCCGCTTCATCACGCAGTTCGACAACTTCTCAACGGACGAAATCACCGCGTTCAAAGTGAACATGGCTCGGAACTTCCAGGCGTTCGGCAATGACGCCAGCGTCAAGTTCGGCGTCAAACTGCAAGAGCGTGAGCGGACGCTCGATGTGAACCGAGCGAACATCGAAACTGACCTCATCTCTGACCTCAGCCAGTTCGATACGTCGGTTCCGAGCCAAACAGATCTCGACCTTCTGTTCTTCCCGAACCTTGGCCAGCTGCGCAGCGTGACGCTGGAAGGCGCCGCCACCGGCAGCGTTGACGATAACGCGCTTTTCGCAAGCTTCGCCAACGTCGCCGAAGACTTTGAGGTCGAAGAGGAGATTCTGTCCGGGTACTTCATGACGACGTTCAGCCCGGTCGAAAAACTCCAGATCATCGCCGGTGTGCGGGTCGAAGCCACCGATCTCAGCACCACCGGGACGCGCTACAACGTCATCGAGTACGAAGAGGACGCGACCGACCTCTTTGCCGACGCGTTCGAGGCGGGCGGGATCGACGGTACTGCTCAAGCTGACGCGTTCCTCGAAGACCGGGTCAGCACCGTCATCTTTGAAGATCAGTCACAGACGAACGACTATGTCGACGTCTTCCCTAACCTGCAAATGCGTTGGGATGTCCGTGACGATGTGGTTGTGCGCGCATCCTACACCGAAGCCATCAAGCGTCCGCGTTACAACGAAATCGCTGCGACAACAGGCTTTACCACGGTTGAGGACATTGACGCGGACGATGTCGAGGACGCGATTGATGCGCTTGGCGGTTCCATCACCGATATTGCGCAGGCGGAGCAAATCGTCGCCGATATCGGCGGGGCCAACCGCTTCCAAGTGCGCGGTGAGGACATCAGGAACCCACAACTCGATCCTCTGCGCGCCAAGCAATTCGATGCCTCCGTGGCGTGGTACCCGAACGACAACGCCGTTCTCTCGGTGGCTGCGTTCTATAAGGACATTGACGACTTCATTGTCCGTGTGGGTGTTGCCGGGGATGATGTGACCCAGTTTGGGTTCCCGGTCGCCGACGGTTCTCTTGATGGTGGCCCTGAGCAGCTGGAGACATTCGTCAACGGCGATTCAGCTGAGGTCTACGGCGTTGAGCTCAACTACTACCAAGCCTATACGTTCCTACCCGGACCGTTCGACGGGCTCTTCGCGCAAGCCAACCTCACGCTGTCTGAGTCCGAAGCGACCACAGGCATCACCCAACGGACCATCACCCTGCCCGAGCAAGCCGATACGATCGGCAACATCTCGGTGGGTTATGAGAACGATAAGGTGACGTTGCGCTGGTCGGGCAACTACCAGGGTGAGCGCTTCCGCGGCATCAACACAGCTCAGCTCGAGGACCTCGATGATCCGGCTGGTGATGAACTGGAAGCTGAACGTTGGAGCATGGATATCAACGCGCGGTACCGCATTACGGAAACGGTCCAACTTTATTTTGACGCCATCAACATCAATGATGCAGAAGATATTAGGCGTTTCCGAGGTGATAGCACAAGCGGACAGATCTACTCGCGTATCGAGAACTATGGAGCGACGTACCAGTTGGGCGTCAGGTTCCGCTTCTAGCACCTAAATCCCCCTAGACTTTGACCTCCGTGAGCGGAAAGCCCACGGAGGTCTTTTTGTGTGATCGGTCAAGTCAGCAAGCGGGACAGCGCGTTCTCAGAATGCGGACATCATCGCGCGGCAGGTAGGTGGACGGACTATGTGCACCGCCGCACGATGGAAGGATGGCTGAAGACACGACCGCACGTTTTACTGATCAAGAGGCCCTCGACTTTCACGCACGGGGGAAGCCCGGCAAGCTCGAGGTGAACCCGACAAAACCGATGGCGACACAGCGGGACTTGTCGCTGGCCTACTCGCCCGGCGTCGCAGTGCCGGTCAAACGAATTGCTGAGGATTCCGACAGCGCCTATGACCTGACGGCCAGAGGCAACATGGTCGCTGTGATCTCGAACGGCACCGCCATTCTGGGCCTGGGCAATCTCGGCGCCCTTGCGTCCAAACCGGTGATGGAAGGCAAGTCAGTTCTTTTCAAACGGTTTGCGGATATCGACTCGATCGATTTGGAGGTCGATACGGAAGATCCGGACGCCTTCATTGATGCCGTGAAGCATCTTGGTCCCTCGTTCGGCGGCATCAACCTCGAAGACATTCAGGCACCCGATAGTTTCTACATTGAGGAACGGTTGAAAGAGATCATGGACATCCCCGTGTTCCATGACGACCAGCACGGAACCGCGATCATCGCAGCTGCGGGCCTCCTCAACGCCATCGATATCAACGGCAAGAGCATTGGCGACGTATCGGTGGCGATTTGCGGCGCGGGGTCGTCCGCCCTATCGGTGGCCGCACTGATCAAAACGCTGGGTGTGAAACACGAGAACGTCTTGATGGCCGATCGTGACGGCTTGCTTCGCCCTGGTCGCGAGGTCGCGATGAACCAGTGGCAGTCCGCCCACGCGGTGGAAACGGACAAGCGAACCCTGAAAGAAGCGGTGGCCGGCGCTGACGTTGCTATTGGTCTATCCGGACCCGGTGCGTTCACGCCTGATATGATCCAGTCGATGGCGCCGAACCCGATCATCTTTGCTATGGCAAACCCCACGCCAGAAATCACACCAGAGGACGTGCACGCCGTCCGCGACGATGCCATCATGGCAACGGGGCGCTCCGACTACCCCAACCAGGTCAACAATGTCCTGGGCTTTCCCTATATCTTCAGGGGTGCGCTCGATGTCCGTGCCCGAACCATCAACGATGCCATGAAGGCGGCCTGTGCTCGTGCACTGGCAGCGCTCGCGCGAGAGGATGTGCCTGATGAGGTCGCGGAGGCATACGGAACACGCCTTCGTTATGGACCAGGCTATATCATACCCACACCCTTTGATCCGCGCCTGATTTCGAAGATTCCGCCAGCTGTCGCAAAGGCCGCCTGCGACAGCGGCGTCGCCCGCCGACCGGTAGCAGATCTTGAAGCCTATCAAGGCCGGCTGGCAACGCGCCTCGATCCGTCTGCTGCGTTTCTCCAGAAGGTTTACGCCGCCGTGAAGTCGGCCGAACCCAAACGCCGCATCGTCTTCGCTGAAGGAGAAGAAGAGACGGTGGTGCGCGCCGCCTATAGCTTTCAGAACCAAGGCTTGGGCCAGGCTGTGCTGATAGGACGTGAGGAACCTGTTCGGGCGCTCATGGAGCGCTTAGGTTGCCGCTCAAACCAAGATATCGAAATCTGGAATGCGCGCGAGTCAAACCATAAAAAAGCCTATACTGATCATCTTTATACGCGCCTGCAGCGTCATGGCTATCTTGAGCGGGACTGCCGTCGCTTGGTCAACCAGGATAGGAACGCGTTCGCTGCCTGTATGCTGGCCATGGGTCACGCCGATGGCATGGTGACAGGTGTCACGCGGCATTACGACGTCGCGCTGCGGAACATCCAATTGGCGCTCGACCCGCGCCCCGGTGAGCGGGTCATCGGCCTCTCCGTGGTCCTGGCGAAGGGGCGCACCGTGTTCATCGCGGACACATCGATAGCGGAGTATCCGTCATCAGAGGAGTTGGCCGATATCGCGGTCCAGACAGCTCATGCGGTTCGGCAGCTCGGTCATGAACCTCGCGTCGCATTCGTCTCGCACTCAAACTTTGGCAATCCGGGTACGGCGCATATGCGCCGGATGTCCAATGCCGTTTCTGTCTTGGACGAGCGCGGCGATGTCGACTTTGAGTATGAGGGTGAAATGACGCCGCGCATGGCCCTGAACGCTGGGATCCGCCAGATGTATCGCTTCAGTCGCCTGACGGCCGATGCGAATGTCCTGATTATGCCCGGCCTTCATTCTGGGGGGATTGCGTCCAAGCTGCTGACGGCGATCGGCGGCGCCACGGTGATTGGTCCGGCACTGATCGGATTCTCAAAGCCGGTTCAGATTGTCCAGACAGGGGCGCAAGTGAACGATGTCATCAGCCTTGCCGCAATAGCTGCATACGGACTTGATACCGAACATCGCCCCAGACGGTGAGACGCCCCGCCAGCCGGCAGTAGCGCCGCGCAACACGCTGCTCTACTCCGGATTTAGTCGTCGAACTCCGCAACACGGATGGACGACGAGCGCTCGGTGATCTTCTCTTCGTTGATCTCGATCCCCAAGCCGGGAGTGCTCGGGATTAACAGGTGACCGTCTTTATACGTTAGATACTCGTCCGCCGCATCGATCATGTCAGCGTGATCATCGACGTCGACGAACTCCATAAAGGGACCAATGATCGGGTAGGACGCCGCAAGCTGTAAGGACGCCGCTGTTGAGATCACCGGCCGTGTGTTGTGCATGATGATCGGCTTTTGGTTGACCTGGCTCAGCACACCGATCTTATGCATGCCGGTGATACCCATCGCCTTGATCACGTCCGGATTGATGTAGTCCGGATTGGCGTAGGTGATGAGCTCTTGCAGCTGGAACGGCGTGTACTCCTTTTCGCCAGCAATGATGGCGAGATCCAACGCATCCACCACTTCGGCCGTGTGCTTATGGTGCTGGTCAGAGCACGGCTCTTCAAAGAAACGGAATCCGAGTTCATCCTGCAGCACACGGCCAATCTGTATCGCGCGCGCCACGGAATAGCCATTGTTGATATCGGTGAAGAGCTCAACATCGGTGCCGCGCAGGCGATTTTTGATAGTCCTGAGATACTCGATGGTCCGATCTTCCACAGGATCAAGATGGCTTTCGCGGACTTGCATGCGGCACTTCACTGTGCGGAAACCGCGATCAGCGAACTTCTCGGCCTTATCCGCTGCCTGTTCTGGCGTCATGCGGGTCCAGCGCTTGGTGCCGTAGCTGCCATAAATCGGCATTTTGTCCCGATACTGACCACCGAGCAGCTTGTAGATCGGAACTTCAAGGACCCGGGCCTTGAGATCCCAAAGCGCGATGTCGATACCCGCAAGTGTGTTGGCCAGCGCGCCTCCAGGACCAAAATCGTGCTCGCGGTAGAAAATGTTCTCGAGGATCGGAGACGTATCGAACGGGTCGCGGCCGAGCACGCGCTTCGCCATCGCATCGTGGAGATAGGTCTGGAACAGTGACGGCCGACCGGCATCGGTCTCACCCCAGCCGGAGACGCCGTTATCCGCGGTGATCTTCACAAAGAACCCGTCATCCATCACGAATGACTTGATCTCGGTGATGACCAAATCTGAATCGAGAGGTGCCGCGACCCCGCATCCAATCAGCGCCGGTGCGGCCACACCGCATCCAAGCGCACCGAGCATTGATCGTCTTGTCAGCGAGGTGACATCCATATTCTCTGCCTACTGTGTTTTCTTGTTGGCTTTCGCCGCCAGTTCGTCCTGAAGCTTTCGCACCTTACGGTGCTGCGCCTCGTTGATATTGGGGTTATCGGACATGAAAGTCCAAAGCTGCACGGTGCCGTCTTGGTGCGCCGTGGTCAGCATGGTGCCGGTGGCGTTGAAGTCCATGTATTCAAGCGCATCTGAGACCTCGGCCTGGTGCGCGAAGGGGATCGCGTCATTGCCCACTTCGGAATCCATCAGGACGTCGACGGAGAAAAAGTCGATGGTGTAGCCATGGCCCGCGACGAGCAAAAAGCGGCCATCCTTGGTCCACTCCACCGTTTCTGTTTTCTGGCCTGATTTGTTGAGGCGACGGATCAGGTCGCCGCTGTCGACATCATAAAGGTAGACAAACCCGTGGGTCCCGCCGACCGCCAGCACCTCGTCATCTGGACTGAAACGTGTGTTGATGAAGATGTGCTTCTCACCATCGAAGGTGGGTGACCTCTCGGGGAGGTTCCATTTTTTCTCGACACGCCATTCGTCCACAGACCAAATGCGCGCTTCAAAATCGCCAACCGCAGCCAAATAACCGTCATCGGAGGAAAAATCGAGCTCGTTGACGGTGCCCGCATGAGGCAGCTCCTTCACCAAGCGCCAATCATCGGTGGCAAAAACGCGAACGACGCCCCGGCCATCCACCTTCTCCCGGCCAGTGGCGAGGTATCGACCATCATGCGAGACGCTGAGGCCGTCGATACCGTTTTCATGCTCGAAGTCGAAAATCACCTCGGCCGTATCGACGTCGAACACGCGAAGGTAGCCGTCCTCACTGACCGAGGCGACATACTGACCGTCACGCGTCCACGCGACCCGTTCGATCTCTTGGGGCACTTCGCGTCGCCACAGCATGTGGCCGTCGTCAACGCGGAAGACCCGAACAGTGTTGTCGAACTTCGATCCGGTGACAACGTGCATACCGTCGGGAGAGAACTCCGAACTCTCAACCGAGCCGTACTCACCGTTGATGTCCGCGATGCGCGACCAGACGTGGTTGAGGCCGAGCTTCCCCCCGGCGTGAGCCGATCCGAGTGCAGCGATCGCTATTCCCACAGCCGAAACGATTGCAGTGCGCATGTGATGGTCCTCACTCTATCTGCAGCGACGCTAGTGAGGTCGGTATAACCCAGCAACGACCCGCTTCCCGTATGGTGAGAAGATCACGAGAACACCACCGGCGCCAGCGCAAGAGAGAGCACGGCCACAACGACGATCGCGATGAGATTGAGCCGGAAACCAGCGCGCGCCATGTCGGTCAAGCTCACCTTCGATTCTGCATAGACCACCGCGTTGGGGCCCGTCGCCATCGGCAGCATGAAAGCGCAACTCGCTGCCAGGGCCAAAGGCAACGCAACCAGCGAAACATCGAGGCCGATGGATAGAGCGAATGCGCCCAGCACAGGCATCAGCGCAGCAGCGGTCGCCACGTTGCTTGTGATCTCGGTAAGGAAGATCACAAAGGCCGTCAGAACAAGGACGAGCAACACCGTGGGAAGGCCGCCGAGGATCCCAAGTTCATTGCCGATCCACGTGCCCAGTCCCGAGGCCCTGATCGCCACGGCGAGAGACATCCCCCCACCAAAAAGAATGACAACGCCCCACGGGATCGATTCGGCCGCATCCCAGTCGAGAATTTTCGCATGCGGACGATCAGGACAGCCGGCAGGTACGACAAAACAAAGGACTACACCGAGAATGGCCGTCACATGATCAGTAAAACCGCCAAAAGGCGACACACCGGCCACCGTGATCGCCTGCAGCGGCTGACGAAAGATCCAAAGGAACGCCACCAACGCAAAGACCATCAGCGTGCGCTGTTCAGGAACGCTCGGCTGTCCAAGCGCGGCAAGTCGCTCGCGCACCAGCTCAACGCCCTCCCCCGATTGCACACCCGAGAGCTTGAATGCCCATTTGGTGAGCACAAACCAGGCAAGCGGCAACATCACCAAAACCGTGGGGACACCAAACGTCATCCACTGCAGAAAGCTGATATCGCGGCCGGTTGTCTCGTTGAGATAGCCGACAATGATCAGATTGGTCGGTGTGCCGATATAGGTACCCACACCGCCAATCGAGCAGCCGTAAGCAACCCCTAGGACGAGCGCCATCGTGAACGGGGCTCGGTCTTGACCAGGCCCCAGAACCGCACTCGCCACCGACAAGGCGATGGGTGTCAGCATGATCGCGGTGGCCGTGTTGGAGATCCACATCGACAGCAACGCCGCCGCCGCCATAAACCCGCCCACAAGCGCCGCGGGCCGCGCCCCTGCCCGCACGACAACATTGAGCGCGATGCGCGTGTGAAGGTTCCAGCGCTCGATCGCCTTGGCCACGATGAAGCCGCCCATGAGCAAAACGACGATCGGGTGCATGTAGGGCGCGGCGGTCTGCGACACGCTTTGCCCGGCGACCACTGGCAGAATGACAAGCGGCAGAAGCGCGGTGACAGGAATCGGCACCGCTTCTGTCACCCACCAGGTGGCCATCCAAATTAGCAGTGCACAGACCGACCATGCAAACCATGGGTCCCCCGATGGACCAACTGTGGCGGCCAAGCTGTCTGGCGCCCCCAAAAGCAAGAGAACGCCCGCCGCGAGAGGCCCCAGAACCAGCCCTATCCGTGGCCTCAGCGGTTGAGTCTCAGGTTCTTGCCAATCGCCGTCGACGACGCTCGTTTGCACTTCGGACATGTCTGCGCCAGCTTCCGTTAGATTTCGGGATGCACCAGAACGATCCGCAGATCGTTCACATTGGTCCGTGTAGGCCCGGTCATCACCAGATCACCGAGCTCGGCAAATGCTTCATAGCTCTGGTTCATCCGCAAGGCCGCTTGCAAATCGATCTGCGCGTCACGTGCCCGCGCTAAGGTCGTTTGATCGATCAAAGCACCGGCATTGTCTTCGGTACCATCGATCCCATCAGTGTCACAGGCGATGGCCGTGATCCCTTCAGCCCCGCCGAGAGCCTGGACCAACGCCAGCAAATACTCCGTGTTGGGCCCACCCGAACCGCCGCGTTCATTGACGTGAACAGTGCACTCGCCTCCCGAGATCAACGCGAAGCGCTGGCCTTTCTTCTGATAATGAAGCGCCAGCGCGGCCTGGATCATGCCAACCTCGCGTGCCTCCCCCTCAATATCATCACCAAGATGAATGGGCTGGTAGCCATTGGCCGAAAGGAATTGTCCCACTGCAGACAATGCCTGGCGCGCACGGCCCACCACCTCTGTGCGGCCTCGCTGAAAGACCTCCCACTCCGATGTGGGCGTCTCGTTGGCCTCATCGTAAAGAGCCTTTTGAACGCAAGCCGGCGCCTCGATGTTGTAAAGCTCCAGGATGCGTCGGGCGTGGGCCAATGTCGTTAAATCAGCGACCGTTGGGCCCGACGCCACCATCGCAGGGTCGTCACCCACCACGTCGGAAATGATCAGTGTCGTGACTGATGCAGGATTGGCCGCCAACGCCAGTCGCCCGCCCTTTATCGACGAGAGATGCTTTCGCACGCAGTTGATTTCTCGGATCGACGCACCTGAGGCCAACAAAGCCCGGGTCACCTGCTGCTTGTCTTCCAGCGTGATCCCCGGCGCCGGGGCGGCCAAGAGGGCTGAACCTCCGCCCGACAAAAGCGCCAGCAACTGGTCCTCAGGACCAAGGCTTTCAGCCAGCTCAAGCACGCGCCTGGCCGCGTTTAACCCTTCTGCGTCCGGCACGGGGTGGCCCGCCTCGACCACCTCCAGCCCATCGACATTGCGCAAGCTTTCCAAACCATGACCATAGCGGGTCAGCACCAAACCGGGCAGCGGCTGACCATAATAGTCAAGCGCGGCACGAGCCATGGAAGCCGCCGCTTTGCCAACGGCCAACAGATAAGTCGTTCCGACATTCCGTAGCGGCGGCAGATAGGCCGGGAGCAACCGCGCGGGGGAAACGGTTTGGGTCGCGACCTCAAAGGCCTCAAGCAGCAGGGCTCTCGCCGCGACCACATCGTGATCGCCACTGTATTCCTTCGGACCCGACACAGAGCGATCTCCCATCCAATCTACCTTTCCTGAGGCGGAACACGCACCAGTGCAGCACACCGCAGCAGCTTTCTCACATCGTGGACACATCGCCGCTCGTTCAATGGCAATTGTTCGTCGAATGCTCTATAATACCACCTGGAATCGATGGTGACGGTGTCAAAATTGGTGAGTGGCAAGCTCCCCCGGCCTCGGTTCGGGAGGAATGATGTCATGGCCCAAGACCGACGGACAGCGGAAACCGGACAAGTCCAGTCCCTCGTGCGCGCGCTTGGTGCACTGGAAGAGCTGGCTCATCATCCTGAAGGCATGACCATGACCAGCCTGGCGAAGGCGATCGGCCTTCCGCGCTCGACGACTCATAGGCTGCTGACAACGATGCACAGCCTTCAGTTCGTCATCTTTAACGATATCAACAGCCACTGGCTGGTGGGCCCTCAGGCGTTCACCGTAGGCTCAGCTTTTGGCGGCGTGCGCGATCTGGCGCGTCTCGGAAAGCCCTATTTGCGGGCAATCAGCATGACGACGAGCGAGCTGGTGAGCGTATCGATCCCTAGCTCTGGCTCCCAGCTCTATGTTGGCCAGTCCGACAGCAAGACACCGCTGCCAGCCACCTATCGTCCCGGCGCCCGCCTGCCGCTTCACTACGGTGCCGCGGGGAAGGCTATGCTGGCCTTCTGGTCGGAAAACCGCTTGGGCGACTATATCTCTTCGATCGACTTTTCGAAGCGTACAGACAAATCCACCACCGACACGTCGAAGCTTTGGGAAAAGATCAAACGTACCAGAGACCGCGGCTACGCGTTTGACTGTGAGGAATGCGCGAAAGATCTTCGTTGTGTTGGCGCCCCCGTTTTCGACGAAGACGGCATCCCTGTCGCTGCGCTCTCGATCTCAGCGCCGCTGAGCCGGATGAACAAAGATCGGATGCACAGCCTCGGCCGCGAGCTTCGCGCAACGGCGCTCAAGATGACCAACGGACTGGGCGGGCGGATGCCCCAGGCCTTGATCGGCTAAGCCCGTTTCCACAATCCGGAACAACAAGTCTTCCGTGTTGACCGCATCTTTGCCTGTGCTGTGAGATCAGCCTGGGTGATAAAGATGCTTGCGCGACAGGAAGGGCTTACCTGCTTGATATCGCGTTCGACTTAGCATCTCGCACACCCACGCGGCAGCGATGATCGACTGCTTGAGAGATGCGCGATGAATGATGCTCCACTGATCAATCGGCGGCACCTCTTGGGCGGCGCTGCCACGGCTGCAGCAGCGGCATCTGTTCTTCACCAGAGCGCCACCGCGAGTGCGGCAAAGGTGCAACCGGAGTACACGGACCGCCTCGAAGGCGCCCTCTACGGCCTCGCTATTGGCGATGGGATGGGCGCGCCTGTTGAGGGATGGAAAGCGGCCGATATCAAAAAACGCTTCCAGGACCACGACTTCTCAATGTTCCTGCCGCCGACCAAACCTGAGCTCATCGGCACGAACAAGGGGAAAGGCGATGGCCGGATCACGGATGACAGCCTGCTTCTCGAAGCGCTGATCAGGAGCTACGAGACCAAGCTCGATCATCTTGATACGCATGACTACGCCGAGCTCTTCGTCCCAGAATACGCAGAGCGCCCCGTCTGGGTGCCCGAGCGTCAAGCCGATATGCCATCGATCGAGCGGCCACTGTGGTATCCGGAACGATACAGCCACCTCCAACTCTCTGTCTACAACACCGAACCTCGCCGGGCCGGCATGAGCAATCGCGAGACCCAGAGCTATTGCGGCTACGTCATGCCGATTGGCGCTGTGAATGCGGGCGATCCGGAGGCCGCCTATCAGGAAGCTGCATCCTTCGGTCTCGCCGCCCAAACGTCCTACGGTCTTGAAGCCGGAGCGGTCACGGCTGCGTCCTTCGCGGCCGCGTTCGCCCACGATGCGTCTGTCAGCGACGTTATCGATGCGGCGAGCTCTCTGGCCAATGACGGCACAGGCGCAGCGCTCGAAGCTGTGTTGCCCCTGGTCGATCCGCGCGCCAACCTTGATGAGGTCATCGCCACCATTCGGTCGGCCTACCTTCCCTTCAGCGGTGTGATCGCGAGCGCTGCGACCTCGGATATGGCCGACCTTCAAGACGCAAGTATCTCTGGATACGGAGAACCATCGCGAACGGTGGCGATCGAAAACCCCGTCGTGGCTCTGGCACTTTTGAAATGGTCAGGGGGGGAATTCATGCCGGCCCTGAAAGCTGCGGTCTTTTACGGCGAGGACTGTGAGTCGATCGCCGCCCATGTGGCGGGACTGTGCGGCGCCCTCAACGGCCGCGAGTCCATCCCATCGAGCCTGCGCAAGACGTCGGACACGAACAACAAACGAGATCGCCGAGACGCCGCCGCGCGCCTGGCCAACGTCGCGTCGGAGATCACCAAGAAAGACACCGCCCGACTGGCGCGTCGCTCCGTTGCGATCAGCGGCTAGATGATCAACGACTGAAGACCCAGCAATACGAGCGCCGCCGTAAAGGCTTGAATAGCGGTGCCCACTGAGTAAAAGCGCAACCCGTCGGGGACGGACAGACCCAAGAGCTGGGTCACCACCCAGAAGAAGCTGTCATTCACATGGCTGACGGCCATCGCCCCTGCCCCGATGGCGACGGTCACGAGGGCTGCTCCCATTGGCCCCTCCAGGCCCAGGTCGCCCAGAAGCGGTGCCACAAGACTTGCCGTGGTGACAATTGCGACGGTTGATGATCCTTGCGCCGATTTGATGGCTGCCGCGATCAACAGCGGTGCCAAAACACCCAAGCCCGCCGCGGAAACAAGCTGCCCGAGATCTTGCCCGATGTCCGTCGCCTGAAGGACTTTGCCGAAAGCCCCGCCCGCGCCAGTGATCAAGATCACCATCGCGGAGTCGCGGAACGCATCACCAACCCACCCCTCGTTTGAAAGCATCCTGCGCTCAAAACGCTTTGGTAGAAAAAACGCACACAGAACACCAAGGCTAAGAGCAATGAGCGGCTGACCGAAAAAGGTGGCGCCGGCCGCAAGTGCGCCGCCGACTGGACTGTTTGGCATCGCCGCGACGGATCCGGCCAAGATCAGCGCGAGCGGCAACACCAGCGGCAGCATGGCGATGATCAACGGCCGGTCGAACTTGGCCTCATCAGCGGGTTCTGCCCCAGCCGCGAGTTCGAGCGTTGGCATCCGGTGGCGGATTGACAGGACGAAGATCAGCCCAGCCGCTGCCGTGATGAGCCCGACCGGCAACCCCACAGCGAGAACAAGCCCCAAGTCCGCGTTCAGAATGGCCGCCGCAGCAACGGGCCCAGGCGTGGGAGGAACCATGACATGGGCCGCGTAAAGACCAAATGCGAGCGCCAGACCGCCAACAGCTAGCGGCACGCCCGCACGGGCACTGAGGGCTCGGTTCAAGGGCGAGAGAACAATCAACCCCGTGTCGCAGAACACCGGAACCGCTGTGACAAACCCTATCCCGCCCATGGCCGCGGGAAGCCCTCGTGGACCTGAACGATCGAGAACGGCTTTGGCGATGCGCATCGCCGCCCCTGAACGTTCCCAGACGATGCCGATGACCGATCCCAAGAGGATAATCGGCCCGACACTTCCGATTGTCGCGCCAAAACCACTCGTCAGCACCGCAACGATCTGACCTGGCTCAACCCCCGCAAGCAGACCAAAGACAAAAGCAACACCAAGCAGCGCCAATATCGGATGGAGACGGAGAACACTGGTCGCCAACACGATCGCCACAATGGCGGCCAGCAAAAGCCCTACCAACACAAAGGGTCACCCTCCCAGCGGATGTCGCTCGCCGCGGCGAGCCCGAGGTCTACCCTTCCAGCACGCGAGCGACAAAGTCCACGGTCCGGCGGGTGGCCTCTGCAAACTGGACCTCGGTGGCCTTGAAAGCACCGAAATCTTCAAACTCTTCCGGCCGCATGCCGTCGAACTCGAACGCTTGCCGAAAGTAGGGTATGCGCAGCAGCTTCTCCATGACGTCCCTGGGCGCTTCTTCCTCAACTGCATGCGGATCAAATGGCGGAAGACGATCCTCGGCCTGCATGAGTTGGGCGATGTAGGACGGCGGACAGGTATAGACGAAGTCACCACCAGCGAGCTTTTCAATATGCCAGCTCGATGCCTTGCCTGACGATGGGTCATCAATCACGCGCATTGAGCATTGCAGCATCTTCGATGGGTGATCATCCGCTTGCGCCTTAAAGTAAGCGCGCTTCATCACCGCCATCTCGCCATAGAGGATTTCCTCTGGTGAGAGGCCGACGCCTCGCGCTTCGGCCTGCCAGGAGAGATCACCGATGTTCCCAAGGCGGGACGACATGTGGGTGATCACTGAACGCCATCCGCTGAGATCGACACCGTTGGCCTCCGCCCGCTTCAAACCCTTTGAAACGGCATCCATGCACCGCATGTACTGGGGTACGGTGAAGGACGTGGTGTTGTTCGTGGCAATGCCGCGCGCGGTCAGCTCTTCAATCACTTCGTACCCGGCCTTTGATCCAGGGATCTTGACCATCACGTTCTCGCCTTGAGCCGCAATCTCGAGCCCCTGCTCAAGCATGCGGTCACCATCGGTCACGAGTCGTGGGTCAACCTGTCCAGATAAAAAGCCAAAACGCCTTTGCGACGTCTTGAAAACGGGAAGAAGGAGCTCAGCGCCGCGCTTGACGATATCTAGGTATACAGACCAATAGGTCGCCTCAACATCATCGGTCGACAAACGGCTTCGCGTCGCTTTGATCTCACCCGCCCAGAACACAGGGTCACCCTCAAGAGCTTGAAGGCTCAGAGGAGGGTTGGTGGTGACGCCGCGGAATCCCATCTGGCCTGTTGTCTTGATGCTGGCTGGATCCATCAACCGTGTGAGCTGCTCAGCCCAAAGATCATGTTTATCGGCAGGTGCAGCTTCGAGAGTGCGCCTCTTCCACGCATCATAAACCAATGGAGAACTGTCCCACCAAATCTCACACTGAGGATTGGTGGCAGCAAGACGCTCAAGCACATGTGCAGTCATCGCACTATCTCCTCTGTTGGAGATTAGTCTTACAACTCAAAGGCGCGATAACTCGAACACTATTTACGCATTTCAACCTTCATTCCCACAATACAGAAACAAGACTTAGAAAACGCGGATTGGCACCTCTGCGGGGGCCGCCAAGAGCCCTTCGAGCTCGTCATCGAGCTTGAGCAGCGTGAGGGAGAAGCCATTCATCTCAAGGGCCGTGCAGTACTCCCCAACATAGTTCCTCACAATCGTCAGCCCACGCTGCTGAGCGAGCAGCGCCGCCTTTCGATAGAGAAGGTAGAGTTCGCTGATAGGTGTACCGCCCAGACCATTGAGCATCAGCGCAACACGGTCACCCTCCGCAAACGGCAGGTCACCAGCGACCAGGTCAAAGACATCTTCAACGATCTCGTCGGCTTGGCCCGTGCTCTTGCGTGCCCGGCCCGGCTCACCGTGAATGCCGACGCCGAACTCCATTTCACCGTCCGCAAGCGTGAAGATTGGTTCCTGCTTTGCAGGTGGTCGGCATCCTGACAATGCAACGCCCATGGAGCGCACATTGGCATTCACCTTCTCGCCCAAGGAGACTAGCGCCTCGAGGTCACGCCCCTCCTGCGAGGCAGCTCCGCACGCTTTGATCACGAAGAAGTTGCCCGCGACACCGCGCCGGCCCACCGTATGCGTTGAATCCTGCACCGCCACGTCGTCGTCGATCACAACTATGCCGACTTTGATGCCTTCAGCCTCCGCCATTTCCTGGGCCATGTCCCAGTTCATGCGGTCGCCCTGGTAGTTGTTGACGAGGTAGAGCACGCCCTTGGGACCGTTCATCTGCCGAATGCAGGCGAGACATTGATCCATGGACGGGGCAGCGAAGACGCCTCCGGGCACGGCCGCATCGAGCATACCTTTGCCGACGGCCATGACATGGGCAGGCTCATGACCCGACCCCGACCCCTGGATCACCATGACCCGGCCTGCGTCAGGCGTTGCGGCTGCACGGACGATGTTGTGCTCTTGATCCCATGCCAGGGTCTCGGGATTGGCAAGGGCAAGGCCCTCGAGCATTTCGGGTACGAATTTTCCGGGATCGTTGACAAACTTTTGCATTGGTTTCTCCTACGCCGCCGCGCCAGAACGATCGTGCCAGTGGGTCGCGACACGCTTGGTCATCATCGCAACAGCCACCGTACCAGGATCAAGTGTCCCGATAGAGCGCTCTCCAGTGAACGACTGACGACCACGGCGCGCCTCGAGATGCTTGGTATCTTCCACGGCCTTTTCCGCCGCTTGTAGGCATGCCGTCAGCGGATCATCTTGGTGGCTGGCTTCAAAGGCGCGCGCCATTGGGGCCAGGGCATCGAGAAGTGTCTTATCACCCTCCTCGGCCCCGCCGCGGGCCTTGATCCCGTCGATGGCCTTCTCGAAGATCTCAACGATATCGTTCGCCTCAAGAGTGTCTTTGTCACGGGCGACGATGCCCGCACGCATAAAGGCCGTTCCCCAAATCGGACCGGAACAACCGCCGACGGTGCTCGTGATCGTTTGGGAAATGCCGAGGAAGAACGATCCAATGGACGTCCGATCAAACGTGTCCCAGCGCTCTTCAATCGCCCGAAAGCCGTTGGCCAGTGATGTGCCAAAGTCCGCGTCACCGACCACGCCATCGAGCTCACAGAAGTAAGCTTCGTTTTCCAGCGCCGTGTCGCTCATCGCTTTGACCGCCACTTCTACATCTTCCAGCGTCACTGCTCTCACGATGTTCTCCCTGTCCTTTATCCTTACTCGCCGATCAACTCGTCGAGCGATACAGATCCTTCGCCGTCACCAAGTTCTGGCAGAACGCGATAGGCACCGGCGAAGTCTTCTTCTGCCGTGTACGCACTGGTTGTCACGACACAGCGGCATCCAGCAGCCACCGCAGCCGCACAACCGATTTCACTGTCCTCAATCACAAGGCACTCATCGGCTGCCACATTGAGCTTCTCCTGCGCCAAGAGGTAGATCTCCGGATCAGGTTTCTTGCGCGAGACAATATCGCCCGCCAGAACCGCCGTAAACTGAGAAGCGCGCTCGTGCCCAAGAAGGGCAACGCAGCTCTCGACTGACTCCAGCTTTGATGTCGAACAGACAGCCAGCTGCATGTTGAGCGCCAGCGCGCGGTCAACAAACCGGCTGACGCCGGGGCGGAGGCTCAGGCTTCCCTCCTTCATAAGGTCGAGGAAAGCATCCGACTTCACCCGGTGAAGGTCTTTAACGAAGGCATCACGATCGCGGGCATGCTCTGGCCAGCCGGTATCGTCAAAATAAGCCCGGATCCGCTCCTTGCCGCCGGCGACTTGGAGCATTTTGGAATAGAACGGCACATCCCACTCGATATCCAAACCGGCAGCGCGAAAGGCCGTGTTGAATGCAACCCTGTGGCCGTCGCGCTCTGTGTCGACCAAAACGCCATCACAGTCGAAAATCAGAGCTCGGCGCATCAGGCCACCAGCTTCATCATGGCCTGGCCTTTGCCGGCCGAGCCAAACTGCTCAAGCTTGCTGATAAACAAGCTCTTGAGCGCTGAATGCTGCGCCTCGATGTAACACAGCGGCTCGTAATCATCTTTATGCGCCTGTTTATGATCGACGAAGCTGTCGACAAACACGTGCTTCAGCGCTGTCGATATATTGATCTTTGCACAGCCGAGCGCGATCGCCCGCTGGAACGTTTCATCGCTGAGCCCTGTGCCGCCATGAAGAGCCATGGGCACACCGGTTCGACGGTTGATGTCCTCTATCAGATCGAACCGGACGTTCGGCTCACCCTTGTAATAGCCATGCGCGGTGCCGATCGCGCCAGCAAAGGCGGCGAGTTCAAGCTTTGAACAGAAATCCTCAGCCTCAGCGGGATCAGTCAAACCGGCGTCTTCCATCGACACCACGATGTCCTCTTCGACACCGCCAATTTCGCCGATCTCAGCCTCAATGCCGATACCCGCCTCGTTGGCCCAGTCGTTGACCTGGCGCGTGATCGAAAGGTTCTCTGTATACGGCTTATCTGAGGCATCGATCATCACCGATGTCCAGCCCATGTCGATGCAGGTCTTGATCATCGACAGATCTTTGCCGTGGTCGAGATGCAAGACGACCGGCACCGCGACGTCGCCTGCCAAATGGCGCATCCATGAGACGAGCAGGTCATGGCCATAAAACCGGATTGTCTTGGCCGAGGTTTGAATGATCACCGGCGAGTCTGCTTCGACCGCCGCATCCACCATCGCGCGCATGGAGTTGAAGTCGACCGGATTGAACGCAGCCACCGCATATTGGCCGGCCAACGCTTCCGATAAGACCGGCTTGATACTGACTAGAGCCACGTGTTTTCTCCAAGTCTATGACGTCTCTATCAAAGCCCAACGCGCGCAGGTTGTCCGGGCCCTGGGGCACCTTTCCCACATGGCGGAAAGGCCCAGCGTCTGACGCAAAACCCCGCCCAGCTAAGGGTCTAGTTCTGCGCAGGCACGGCGTGCGATACCAGCAGGATCAGGGGATCCGGGCCTGTGTTTTCCCACCAGTGCGAGAGCGTCTTCGGCTCCGTCGCAACGTCGCCAGCCCGGCGCTCCAGCGCGACGGCACAGTCGGATCGCCGCTCCGTCGCCTCACCTGAAAGGACGTAGGCGTAGCCTTGCACGTCCCCATGGCCGTGCAAGAGGACGTGACCCCCAGGCGCAACGGTGAGCTCAAAGAACCGCTTCGCCACGTCTCCGGCCAGCACAGGCGAGATGTTCACGAGCGCCAGCTCGCGGATGCTCACCCCCACCGATTCCTCAGGCCCCTGCACGTCTCGCGCTTCAACGATGTGCTCTTCAGGACAGGCGCTGAGAGCTTTGGTGGAAAGCGCCAAGGCGGTTGCTGCGACAATCGCCGCTGAACTGAAACGCTCCGCCTTCATCCTAAGCCACCCGATACCGTTCGATCAGATCAGGATCAGGCTCCATGCCGAGCCCCGGCTCCATCGGGACAATCACCTCACCATTCTTGAGGGGAAGCGGCGTCAGTGCGGGGTTAAAGTCCCGCGCCTTCTTCGGGTAGGTCTCAAGCACCAGACCGTTGGGCAGGGATGCAAAGACGTGGACGTTCATGTGCCCGTAGCCATGCGGAGCAATGGGAACGTGGTAAGCGGAACAAAGCGCTGCGATTTTGCGCATTTCGGTGATCCCGCCAGCCTTGATCGTATCAGGGTTCATGATATCGCAGGCGTCGTTGGTGAGGAGATCAAGCGCGCCCCAGCGGGTGTACTCGTTCTCACCTGCTGTGATTGGCATGCTGAGCTCTTCCTTCACCTCAGCGTTGCCGCGCCAGTCGTAAGGCATCACCGGCTCTTCGAACCAATAAAGATCCTGGTCCTCCACCATCCGCCCAAAGCGAATGGCCTCATAGGCAGACTGGTAGCCGTTGTTCGCATCCACCATGATGCCGATGTCGGGGCCCAGGGCTCGCCGCACCGCCCTGACCCGCTCTGCGTCATCGGCTGGGGACAGCGCACCGACCTTCATCTTCACAACGCGAAAGCCCTCATCCACGTAGCTTTCCATCTCCGCCACAAGTTCGGGGATCCCTTTGCCCTCGGCATAATATCCGCCTGCTGCATAAGCGGGGATTGCCTCCCGGTAGGTGCCAAGAAGGCGGTGCACCGGCTGGTCCATTGCCTTGCCGACAATGTCCCAAACCGCCAGATCGACACTGCCAATGGCGTGGATCTCATTGCCCTTCGCCACCGGTTTGCGCTCATGGAAATACATGTGGTCCCATGCCTCTTCGACATTGAGAAGATTCAAGCCGCGGATTTTTCTGGCCATGCCTTTGATGTCGTTGACGTTGCCCTTGACCATCGCGACACCATCGATGCCTTCATTGGTCTTGAGACGGAGGAATGTGGATTTCGGCTTCTTCCCGCCCGACGACTTGATAGCATTCCATGTCTTGGGGGTCGCCTTGGGGAACTTAAGGGTGAAGACCTCGATATCGGTGATCCGGATCTCACGCTTGACGGATGCCATTGCCGCTTGCGACGCGGCAGGGCCGGCAAGAAGACCGGCACCGACGGCCGGAATCGACATCAAAGCATCGCGGCGACTGACAATCATAGGGTACTCCCAAGGGGCCCATCGGCCCGATTTCGCTGGAGAATGTTCAGGCGCTGGGCCGACCCGGGCAACGAAGAAGTCCTGGGTTTCCACAAAGCGGAAAGCCCGCAGGCGCTGGCACACGCGCACCCGAATTCAACAACAAGAAACGGAGCGTCGAGGGTTCAGCTTTGCAGTATGACCTGCCCCATGAGCACCAACGATCAGCTTTCCGAAAAGATCATGCGCAAGGCCGTGCGCGAGCGTGACCAGACCTATGACGGCCAGTTCGTCTATGCCGTGATCACCACCGGAGTCTTTTGCCGCCCCAGTTGTGCGGCGCGGCCCGCCAAACCCGAGAACCTTCGCTTCTATAGAACCATTGCCGAGGCCAAAGCCGCAGGCTTCCGGCCGTGCAAAAGGTGCAAGCCAGACGACCCCAACCGTGACGTCGCCCGCATGGCTGAACTCGCTCGCTTCATTGAGACCCATGCCGACGAAAAGATCACGCTCAGCGATCTCGCCGAACGGCAAGGTCTTTCCCCTGGACATCTTCAAAGGAACTTCAAAGCCGTGTTTGGACTCTCCCCAAAAGCCTATCAGGACGCAGCGCGCCTCGGGCGTCTCAAGGATTTGCTGAAATCAGGCGACAGCATCGCAGGAGCCATTTTCGAAGCCGGATACGGATCATCGAGCCGCGTTTACGAGAAGGCCGCGCAGCATATCGGCATGACGCCCAAAAGCTATCGCTCCGGCGGCACTGGCGAGACGATCCACTACGCGTGCCGACCAACGGGGCTCGGTCACCTGATGATGGCCGCCACCGAGAAAGGCGTTTGCTTTGTCATGTTCGGTGATGCGGAGGAAGCGCTCTTCCATCAACTGCATACGGAGTTTCCAAACGCGACGCTGGTTGGAAAGGACCAGAGCGAGGACCCGCTGCTTGATGACTGGATGAGCGCGCTCGAACGCCACCTCAGCGACGGTGCACCGCGCCCGGACTTACCGCTCGATTTGCGCGGGACGGCTTTCCAAATGAAGGTCTGGCGCTTTCTCATGAGCATTCCTGACGGCGATGTTGTGAGCTACGCCGAGGTGGCGGCCGGGATCGACCAACCGAGCGCCGTGAGAGCCGCCGCCTCCGCATGCGGAAAGAACAGGGTTGCTGTCCTCGTGCCGTGTCACCGCGTGTTGAGAGGTGACGGCAGCGTGGGCGGCTACCGTTGGGGGCTCGACCGAAAACGCGCCCTGATCGATGCCGAACGACGCTCAGCGAGTGCCACATGACCGTTAGCGATCAGGTGTTGGGACAGGACTGGGCTCGTCTTTCTACGGATCTTGATGAGTACGGGCATGCGGTCACGTCACCGATCATCGACAAGACCATGTGCGGCGAGATCCGTGGTCTCTATGACGATCCCGCAGCACGGTTCCGCTCGACGATCACCATGGCGCGCTACAATTTTGGTCGCGGTGCGTACAAATATTTCGACTACCCGCTACCACCGATTGTGAATGAGCTACGCCAGGCATTTTACGCACCTCTAGCCAACATCGCCAATCAGTGGACCGACCGCTTGGGGCTCCATGAGCATTGGCCCCCGAGGCTCGAGGACCTCTCGCGCCAATGCCACAATGAGGGGCAAGTCAAACCGACACCGCTGCTTCTGAGATATGAGGCTGGTGACTATAACTGTCTTCACCAGGATCTTTACGGCGACATCCACTTTCCCTTGCAGGTGGTGCTCCAGCTTTCAGAACCAGGTGAAGAGTTCCATGGCGGCGAGCTCGTGCTCGTGGAGAACAGACCGCGGATGCAGTCCATTCCCCGGGTCATCACGCCAGAACAAGGGGCAGCCGTGATCCTGCCTGTTCGCCACCGACCAGCGCGCGGCGCAAAGGGCTGGCGCCGAACCCAAATGCGCCACGGCGTTAGCCAAGTGACAGACGGCCTGCGCTTCACCCTCGGACTGATCTTCCATGATGCTGCGTGAGGCTCGCATCCACCTTCCCGCCGAAAACGACACGACCGATCAGTAAGGAAACCAAATTCATGACCGAAGCGCTCGACCGGACCCTTGCCTATACCAAGTCGTGGCTTGAGAGCCTCAGCACCCGCCAGGTCGCGGCAACTGCCGATATGGAGACTTTGCTCGACGACTTCGCGGGACCCCTGCCCGAAGTTGGTTGCCCGGCCGAATTGGTCATCGACGAACTCGCGGCAAAGGCAGAGCCCGGAATGCACGGCTCGCCCAGTGGCCGTTTCTTCGCGTGGGTGATCGGCGGCACACTGCCTTCCGCGCTTGCTGCGGATTGGCTGGTCGCGGCCTGGGACCAGAACGCAGCGTTGGCCGCGTGCTCCCCAGCTTCCGCTGTCATCGAACAAACAGCCGGTCGCTGGCTGAAAGAGGCGTTGCGGTTGCCGCAAGAGGTGAGCTTCGCGTTCACCACGGGGTGCCAAATGGCTCATGTGACGGGACTGGCGGCTGCCCGGCACCATATGCTCGCCCAGCAAGGTTGGGAGGTGGAGGCTCGCGGCCTTCGCGGCGCACCTCCCCTCCCCATACTCGCGAGCAACAACCGCCACGGATCGGTCGAGCGCGCGCTTCGCTTTCTCGGCCTAGGAACAGACTCGCTTTTTCTGGTGCATACGGATGAACGAGGCGCGATGAAAGCGTCTTCGCTAGCAACGGCACTTGAGCGAACGAATGGCAAAGCCATCGTCTGTCTCAACGCTGCGGACTTAAACGTCGCCACCTTTGATGATTTTAAGACCCTCGTTCCGATGGCAAAGGATGCCGGTGCATGGGTGCATATTGACGGCGCCTTTGGCCTTTTCGCGCGCGCGAGCCGGCGCTTCGCGCACCTGGCCGAGGGGGCAGATGCAGCAGACAGCTGGTCGGTGGACGGACACAAATGGCTCAACGTGCCTTTTGACTGCGGTGTCTCCCTCATCCGTCATCCTGACGCGCATAAAGCTGCGATGACGCTTTCCGCGTCATACATCGCACCTGATGCCAGTGTTCGCGATCAAATTGATTGGAACCCTGAATGGTCACGACGTGCCCGCTCTGTCCCGGTTTATGCGGCCCTGCGAGAGTTGGGACGGAGCGGCGTTGAGGATTTGGTTGACCGTTGCTGTGACCACTGCTGCGCATTGGTTGAGGGCATCGGCACGCTACCCGGCGCGATGGCGATGGAGAAACCGCTTCTCAACCAAGGCCTCGTCAGATTCGAGCGCGCAGGTCATTCGGACACTCAGAACGATGCGTACACGCAAGATGTTATTGCCGCGATCAACAAGACGGGTGAGGCATACTTCTCTGGCACACGCTACAAGGACCGACAGGCCATGCGAGTCAGTGTCGTCAACTGGCGCACAAGCACAGAAGACGTTGAGCGAACAATCCAGGCGGTGAAGCAGGTCTTGGTGAAAGAATCGGCGCTCTAACTAGCCGCTCTCGAGGCCTGGCTCATCCGTCAGGGTGAAGCTGCAGCGTTTCATCCGGTGAAGGATGAACTCAACAAACGCTCGGAGGCGGAGCGGCTGGTTCTCTCGTGATGGGTAGCAAAGATAGAGCCCTTGGAGCTGGGCTGCGTATTCAGGCATCACCAAAGTTAATTGGCCAGCCGCTACGCCGTCCTGGGCGTGGAGGCCATCCATTTGAAAGACACCCATTCCGGCCGTCCCTGCCGCAAGAAGAACTTCGGGGTCGTTGAAGACGTGGACACCGGGGATCTCGAACCGCTCCACCTCGCCATTGATGTTGAAAGCCCACCGCCATTTCTCCGAAGAACCTGCGTACCGGTATTGCAGGCAGGTGTGGTCCACCAGATCCTGCGGGTGTTTCGGCCGCGGCCGGTCCGCAAGATAGGCAGGCGACGCCATCGTATAGACCGGCAAATCCATCAGTGGGCGAGCAATCATGGTCGAATCGCTGGGCGCAGAGATCCGAAAAGCCACATCGACGGGATCAGAAATCAGATCCCGAATAGCGTCACTCGCATCGACATCGATCTCCAAGGCCGGATGCGAGGCACAGAACTCTGCCACCAATGGCATCAGCGAGTGGTAGGCGAAGCGCTTGGGCGCCGTGATCCGCAACGGGCCCGAGACCATGCCCTGGCTCTCGGTGAACAGATGATCAATCTCGTCAAGGGCGCGCAAGGGTTGCCGGGCGCGCTGGAACAGGAGCGAGCCCTCGGGCGTCAGCGACATCTTTCGGGTCGTCCGGTTGAACAGCTTGATGCCGTAGTCATCCTCCAAGCGTTTGACGTTCTGACCGACCGCAGCAGCGGAAATCCCCAAGGCGCGGCCCGCCGCAGCGAAACTTCCTAGCTCCGCCGAGCGCATAAACGACGCCAAGGCGGTGGATGCGTGTTTGGACATTCGAAAGTTCGGCTTTCTTCACTACCAACCACACCAAGGATACAACATCGATTGGCGATCCACTAGCTTCCACGGGAAAGGAGAACCCTGCCGTGGTTAAGCTTACCTACCTCGTCCATCGCCGCCCTGACCTCACCGAGGATGAGTTCGAGGAACGTTGGTCCACGACGCACGGCGCCTTCGTTGCCGCACACAAAGATGCCTTGCGGGTGACCGGGTACGCCATGGCCCCGCGGACGCGCTCGAGCCACGATCTTTGTCTCACAAGTTCAAGGGGTTTGACCCCGAACGACTATGACGGCGTCATCGAAATCACATGGCCGAGCATGGACGACTATCAAGAGGCGATGGGCTCCCCCGAGGGGCTCAAGCTGCTTGATGACATGATCGGCGCGGAGAGAGGATTTATCGACCTCAACCGCTCCACCGCCTTTTTCACCGCGCCCGTGACGCTGGTCGATGACCAGTCACCCATCGTTCAAAAGAAGGACTTTGGAATGAAACAAGGATCACACCTCTAATCCATCGGCCCGCTTCGCGTTAAGTTGGCCCCAGACAACAAGACACGAACCCCAAGACGACTGACTTTCAACCCAACGAACCCCTCGCTCGACCCTGTCGCGCGAGAACCCTGGAGACTTGCCCCATGACAGACCTAGCCCCCAAAACTCTCCGCAGGCGCCGTTTGGCGGCGCTGACATCGGTGACAGCTGCAGCGCTCATTGCAGCCGCTGCGGTCGAAATGGTCGAGCCAGCAGCAGCTGACGACACCGGTACAGCCGAGATCGAAGCGCCCGCCGGTCCTTCGGTCACCGTCGCTGCGCCTGAAGTGCGCAACATCGTCGAATGGGACGAATACACGGGCCGCTTTGAAGCGATCGACAATGTCGAAATCCGTGCCCGCGTCTCAGGCTACCTGACCGAGATCGCGTTCGAAGACGGCGCGATGGTGAAAGAAGGTGATCTTCTCTTCCGCATCGATCCGCGTCCGTTCGAAGCCGATCTCGCGGCAGCCAAGGCCGAACTTGCTAACGCGACAGCGGGTTTCCGCACGGCCAAAGCTGAAGACCAACGCGGCCAAAGCCTTCTTGAGCGCAACGCACTCAGCCAAGAAGACGCCGACCGCCGGACCCGGGACCTGCGTCAAGCCGAGGCCGCGTGGGCCGCCGCGAAAGCGCGGGTGACCCAGGCCGAATTGAACCTTGAATTCACCGAAGTCCGCTCCCCCATCAGTGGCCGGATCTCCGATGATTTCGTCAGTGAAGGGAACCTGATCGTCGGCGGCGCCCAAGGCGGCACGCTCTTGACCACCGTGGTCTCCCTTGACCCCATCCACTTCACCTTCACCGCCAGTGAAGCCGAGTACCTCAAGTACCGCCGGCTAGCCGCCGATGGTTCGCGCGCCAGTGGCCGAGACGTTCAGCACCTTGTTCATATCCGACTGATGGACGAGGAAGGCTTTGACCATGAGGGGCGGTTGTCCTTCGTCGACAACCAACTCGACAGATCCACTGGTACAATGCGGGGTCGCGCGACCCTCGATAACCCCGATGGGCTTCTCGCTCCTGGCATGTTCGGCCGCCTCCAATTGGTCGGCTCTGGGGAATATGAGGCCATCATGATCCCTGACACGGCGATCCAAACTGATCAGTCTGAGAAGTATGTTTGGACAGCCGACAACAGCAACATCGCTGTCCGTACCCCTATCACCCTTGGTCCGATCATCGACGGCATGCGTGTGGTCCGATCGGGCCTCGACCCCAACAACCGCGTGATCGTTGATGGGACCCAGTTCGTCACAGCAAACGCCGCAGTCAATCCGGCTGAGGCCACAGACACCCGTTTAGCAGAGCTGGTCCAGCACTAGCTGGTCCTTGGAAGGGGAGAAGACCCATGCGCTTCGCACACTTTTTCATCAGGAGGCCGATTTTCGCGAGCGTCATCTGGACGATCGTGATGATGGTTGGCTTCATATCCTACAAATCACTCCCGGTGGCACAGTATCCTGATATTGCGCCGCCAACCATTCAGGTGGATGCGTTCTATCCAGGCGCATCTGCTGAGACGATCGCCGACACCGTCGCCGCCACGATCGAAGAAGAGATCAACGGCGTTGAGGGGATGCTCTACATCACCTCTCAATCGACGTCGGCCGGTACAGCCACCATCACGGTGACCTTCGAACCGGGTACGGATCTTGATACCGCCCAGGTCCTGGTCCAAAACCGGGTGGCGCTCGCCGAACCTCGCCTGCCAGAGCCTGTGCGCCGTCTTGGGGTGTCCACCATCAAGGCCAACCCTGACGCACTTTTGGTCGTGCACCTCTATTCACCAGACGAGAGCCGCGACCAGCTCTACATCTCCAACTATGCACGTCTGCAAATGCGGGATCGGCTCCAACGCCTTGAAGGTGTCGGACAAATTCAGTCGTTCGGTTTCCGCGAGTTCTCGATGCGTGTGTGGATCGATCCTGAACGCGCCGCTGCGTTTGAACTGACCGGTTCTGACATTGTCGATGCTCTTCGTGGTCAGAACGTTCAGGTTGCTGGCGGTGTCCTCAATGCCCCACCAACAAGCAGCCAAGGCGCATTCGAGGTTAGTGTCCAAACCCAAGGACGCTTCTCCACTCCGGAAGAATTTGAAGACATCATCGTCAAAGCTGGCGATGACGGTCGGCAAGTCCGGGTACGGGACGTTGCCCGGGTGGAACTCGGTGCCCGCGACTACAACACCAACGCAAAGCTCGATGGCTCACCTGCCCTCGCTATGCTGTTCAACCAACAGCCAGGCTCCAATGCTCTGGCCACGGCTGAATCGATCCTCGAAACCGTTGAAGAGATGAGCCATGAGTTCCCAGCCGGCCTTGACTACGAGGTCATCTGGAACCCAACAGAGTTCGTCGCTGAATCGATCCACGAGGTCGAGAAGACCATTCTTGAAGCCGTGATCCTGGTTTCGATCGTGGTCTTTGTCTTCCTGCAATCGCTCCGTGCTTCGATCATTCCGATCATCGCCATCCCGATCTCTTTGGTTGGTACGTTCGCCGTGATGCAGATGTTTGGCTTCTCGCTGAACAACCTCTCCCTCTTCGGCCTCGTGCTTGCCATCGGTATCGTCGTTGATGACGCGATCGTTGTGGTGGAGAACGTGGAACGGAAGATCCATGAAGGTCTCAGCCCTGTCGACGCTGCCCATGCCACCATGGACGAAGTTGGCGGTGCACTGATCTCTATCGCCCTTGTGCTGTCGGCCGTGTTCATCCCAACCGCTTTCCTTGAAGGCATCTCGGGTGAATTCTACCGCCAGTTCGCTGTGACCGTCGCCTCGGCCACCGTGATCTCCGCAGGCGTCTCACTGACCCTGTCGCCAGCCCTCTCCGCGCTTCTTCTGAAGCCCAAGAAGAACGCTGCCGACCTCAAACTCTGGGAACGCCCATTGGCTTTCTTCTTCAAGAAGTTTGACCAAGGCTTTGACGCCGCCTCGCGCGGTTATGCCGGGGTCGTCCGTAAACTGACGCGCATGACAGTCGCCGTGATCGCAGTCTACGGTGGATTGATCATCCTCACCGGTGTTCAGTTCAACAACGCTCCACGCGGTTTCGTGCCGCCAGTTGACCAGAACTACGTGATCACGGTGGTGCAGCTGCCTGCAGGTGCATCGCTGGCACGGACCGAAGCCGTCATGGACCGCGTCATCGCCGATGGTCTGGCCCATGAACATGTCGAGCACGCCGCAGCCTTCGCTGGCTTCGACGGCGCGACCTTCACCACAGCCTCGAACTCAGCCGCTGTCTTCTTCACGATGACAGACATCAAGCAGCGGGTGAAAAAAGGCTACGACCGTGACCGCATTCTGGATGACCTTCGCGCTCAGTTTGCGAACTATCAGGACGCGTTCATCCTCGTCGTGCCTCCTCCATCGGTTCGCGGTATTGGTAACGCAGGCGGTTTCAAAGGCTATGTCCAAGACCGTGCAGGCATCGGCTACGAAGCCCTCGAAGCCCAAGCCTGGACCCTCGCCGGCGGCGCCAACGAAGCAGCAGAAACGACGTCAGCCTACACCACGTTTGGCACCAAGACGCCGCAGCTCTTCACCGATATCGACCGCGTGAAGGCCGAACAGCTCGGTGTCAGCGTTGAGGACGTCTTTGCCACCCTCGAGGTTTACCTCGGCTCTGCCTATGTGAACGACTTCAATGCCTTTGGACGGACCTTCCGGGTCACAGCCCAAGCTGAAGACACCTATCGTCGGACGGCGGAGGATATTGCTCGCCTGCGCACGCGTAATGCCGATGGCAACATGGTTCCGATCGGATCGGTCGCGACCTTTGAGGACACCACTGGCCCGAACCGCGTGGCTCGGTACAACCTCTACCCCGCTGCCGCTGTTCAAGGTGACGTGATCCCAGGCTACTCCACCGGTGAGGCCCTGGACAGGGTCGAACAGCTGGCTACGGATGACCTTGCTCCTGGCTTTGGCTTTGAGTGGACAGAGCTTGCTCTCCAAGAGCGTCTGGCTTCAGGTACAGCGATCATTGCTTTCACCATGGCCGTGATCTTTGTCTTCCTTCTGCTGGCTGCTCAGTATGAGAGCCTCACCCTGCCTCTCTCGGTGATCCTCATTGTGCCGATGTCACTCCTTGCGTCGCTCACAGGCGTCCTGATGCGTGGCCTCGACATGAACATCCTGGTGCAGATCGGCTTTGTGGTGCTCATCGGCCTTGCCGCGAAGAACGCCATCCTGATCGTCGAGTTTGCTAAGCAGGCTGAGGATCGGGGCATGTCGCGCTTCGATGCTGCTGTGGAAGCTGCGAAGCTTCGCCTACGGCCCATCATCATGACCTCCTTCGCTTTCATCCTCGGCGTTGTGCCGCTGATGCTGGCCACAGGTGCTGGTTACGAGATGCGCCAATCGCTCGGTACCGCAGTGTTCTCAGGCATGTTGGGGGTCACGCTCTTCGGCCTCCTCTTCACCCCGGTCTTCTACGTCGCGACCCGCGGCCTAGGCGGCCTTCTCCGCAAGGAGCAAGCAAATGAGGCGGATAACGCAGTCACCCCAGCTGCTGTCTGACCTCAGTAGGTTCCGCCTCCGCTCTCGTTAATCCCCTCCAGGAGCGTGGGCGGAACCGCCCCAACCGAACACGAAAGGATAAGGTCATGTCTTTCTTCAACACACTGATCGCCTCAGCCTCCGCCCTCACCATTGCTGCTTGTGCCACTGTTGGTCCTGACTATGTCACACCCGACACGGATGATTTGACCACCTCGATGATCCAGACCGACGCAGCAGCAACCACCGTCGCAGTCGAGCCTGCACAAGTTTGGTGGACAGCCCTTGGCGACGACACACTGAATGCCCTGGTCGATCAAGCTTTCAGCGAGAACCGCGATCTCCGCCAGGCCGTTGCGAACCTCGAAGCTGCACGCGCCGCCCTTGGCCTCGAACGCACCAACCTCCGGCCACAAGGCCAAGCCGGTGCGAGCTACGAGCGTCGCCGCCTCGCCGGTGCCGCCTTCGGTCTCGATGACGCGAGCTTCGATGACAGCAACTTCTACTCCATCGGTGGTGCAGCGTCATGGGAGCTCGACTTTTTCGGCCGTGTACGTCGCGGTGTCGAAGCTGCCTATGCTGAAACAGGGGCCGCAGAGGCTCTCCGGCGTGATGCCCAGGCGCTTGTCGCTGCAGAGACTGTTCGTGCCTACACCGACTACCGCGGTGCCGAAGTCCAGCTGGACGTGGCGCGCCAGAACCTTGAGGTTCAGAACAGCACGCTGGAGCTCACGCAAACTCGCCTTGAGGAAGGCCTTGGCCAGCGCCTCGACGTCGCCCGCGCAGAGGCGCAGGTGAAGACGACCGAAGCGTCAATTCCGCCGCTGGAAGCCGCCAAGGTCGCAGCTGCGACCAGGCTTGCCACCCTCACCGGCAGCACCTTGCCAGGGATTGAAGACCGACTGGCACAAGGCACACAAACCCTACCCGTGCCGCCAGCTTCGCTTGCCATCGGCGATGTAGAAACACTGATTGATCGGAGGGCTGACATCCGACTGGCCGAGCGGCAATTGGCGGCGGCAACGGCGCGGATTGGTCTTGCGAAGGCGGACTACTTCCCCCGCATCGCTCTCACGGGCAGCATCGATACGTCGGCCCAGTCGCTTGCCGGCGTGGGGAACGAAGGTTCCTTCGGCTACGGCGTTGGGCCAAGTCTCACATGGGTCGGCTTTGACGTGCCGCGCGTGCGGGCTCAGGTGAAAGCTGCCGGCGCTCGCGCGGAATCCTCTTACGCCGCTTACGAACAAACCGTTCTTGTGGCGCTCGAGGAAACCCAAACCGCGCTCACCGCTTATGGTCGGGAGAAAGTGCGCTTCGACGCTCTCGCCACCGCCGCAGAACGGGCTCGTGAAGCAGCCGAGCTCGCCCGGATCCGCTACGACGGAGGCGTGGACGACTTCATCGATGTTCTGGATGCAGAAAGCCGTCAGCTTTCCGCTGAAGCTGCCCTAGCCGTGAGCCGCACGGCGGTGACACGCAACTATGCAGATGTGTACAGAGCGCTAGGCGCAGGATGGACCGAGGCCCCACAGGCCTAGTGAGCCCTCAAACATCTGCCGCCAAGCGGCGCCGGCCTTTGGATCATGACTCCGTCCAAACGCCGGCGCCGCTTGGCTTTTTCTTTTTCGCCACAACAGCAAACTCCGCATTTTGCTCGCTATACGGCGCGCCTGATACATCCCCGTATAACTCAGTCACAGCGAACCCCGCTTCCGATAATTCAGCAGACAAACTGTCTGGATCGAAATACTGTAGCCAGTTGTAGACAGTCTCCTCGCCGCCACTCTCTGGGAAGATCGTGTACTTGTCCAAGACCACGAGCTCCTCGTCGTATTTGTACGTATGGAGAAAGCAATAGTAGTCGTCGGGTGACCAAAACTGGTTGAGCTGGTTCTTCTCGAAGGATACAGCTTCCTCGCGCTCCGCGTAAGCGGCCACGGAGTAGACGTCCAAAAGGATGGCACCATCATCTTTCAGACTGCGGTGGAATTTCTGAAGAAGCACCTTCCGTTGCGCGGGGCTTAACGCGCAGAAGTCGCACATGATCAGGGTGATGAGATCAAACTGCTCCTTGAGTTCACACTCAAGATAGTTCGCGTTGATATAGTTGATCGCTTGACGCGATGCCTCGGCCTGCCGCTTGGCGTATCGAATGGAGCTCTCTGAAAAGTCGAGGCCAGTGACACTGGCGCCTGATCGCGCCAGTCGAGACGTGTAGAGACCCGGCCCACAACCAAAGTCGCATACGGATTTATCAGGGCGCAGCTTGAAATGATCAACCATCCACGCAGACGAACGTTCAATCGCATCCGCCCGCCGCGATGAGACATCAACATCCGCATTCAAGTGGAACGCCAGCATTTGCTTGGCGCGGTGTTCATCGGTCCACAGCGAATCCGCCGTGTACCGCGAAAACACTTTGGGCTTGGTATCGATTTCACTCAGCTTTTCAAACATCGACGAGCACCGCTTTGGACGCGTAGGCCCCGAGGCGGATCAACCTAACGCTATCTCCTTCGATTGGGATACCACGTTGAGCGGCAGCGCCCCCTGTCGATTGTCGCTTGGCCTTACGAGCAACACCATTTTGATTCGCGGCTGACCCCTAAGAGCACCAATAACGGGTTTCGCTGCACCGTTTTGCACGCAACGATCTCACTATCGATCTCGTGTCTTGAAGGCCGGTCCTACGCCTGGCACCGTTGTTTTGGCGGGCGGATGGGGCGCTTGTCGTTATACCATATCGCGGTGGATACGTTTACTGCCCCTACCGATTGAGTCACAGGCTATGGTTGAGTAGCTTCGGACAATTGATCAGCAGTGGTCGAGAAGTTGAGTTGCGGCGGGGATGGCAGAGGGATCAGGAATTAGCAAAGAGCGCCTCTTGGAGGCCATTGAGCAGATTGACCAATGTACCAATGAGGACGGCGTCTTGGCCGTCCTGCTCAAAGCGATCGAACCAGTGGGACTGGAACGGGCAGCGATCGCGCAAATTGTGAATCCGATGGAGTACTCATCGGTCGAAACCCAGTGGAAGCACGTGCACAACGTGCCCACGGAGTGGTTTCATCAGTGGCTGGACAAAAACTCCATGCTGCACGATCCCGTGATCGCTTGCGCGCTGACAACCACACGCCCCTTCTGGTGGAGTGACGCTTACCGCTTGGCCTCGGCGGCGGGTTACGCTGTCACCGAGAGAGCCCGTGACATTGGAATGAATGAAGGCATCGCCATCCCGGTACGATCGTTAGATGGTCCGCCTGGATTGGTTACGCTCGGCGGGTTCTCACCAGATCTGAGCTCAACCGACATGCGGTCGGTGCACATGATCGCGACCCATGCTTTCTCTCGCATCGAAGCCGGATGGGAAGTCGAGAAAAAGAAACCCGTCCGAGAGCTGACGGAACGAGAAACAGAGATCATGCACTGGGTGGCCGCGGGGAAGACCAACTGGGAGATCGGAACGATCCTCTCGATCTCCGTAAGCACGGTGGAAAAACACGTGGCCGCAGCGAAGGAAAAACTCAACGCTACGACCAAGGCCATGGCCATCGTCAGAGGCCTCTCTAGAGGCGTAATCCTGCCAAGCTAGTTACGCGGCGCGGCGTGGCGCGTCGATGCGACGGGAGCGTGCCACCGGGTAGTCTGGGCAATCGAGAGATGCACCCGACGTTAGCGAGTGATGAACCCAGCTTTGCGGCAAACTCCCTGGGCGGAGGCAATAGGTGCAGTCGGGACCAAAGTAGCGGAAAGAGATCGCCCTTCGGATCCGAGCAGATCGGTTTCCTCCTGCGCCGTGCACGGTCAAACCGTGATGGAAGACAACGTCACCTGGCTGCGCGTCGACCCGGACAATGTCGTATGCGTCTCTGTTCGCTTCAATATCAGGAAGCTTAGCGGAGGGAGCACCGGGTAGCGTCGTTTGAGCAAAGAACATATTCGGCGCAAACGTCTCGTTCCATAGGTGAGAACCCCTGACATATTCAAGCGCGCCGCTGTCTTCATCGGCCCGGTCCAGCGCCACCCAGGCGACAATGTCCTGCTCGCCCTCAAAGCACGCAAAATGCTTGTCCTGGTGAAAGGCGCTACGGACCGTCGCGCCGGGCTCTTTGACAAAGGTGGTGTCTTCCCAAAGCCGCAGCGGCTGATCGTTGAGCAGCATGCTCGCAAAACTCGACACCTCGGACGTCAGCGCGACACGGGCAATCCGGGCATCCCTGTGCCACCCCCCTGCATTGAAGCCGAAACGCCCCTTCGCCTGACCGGGCGGAACGTCGTCGAGTGAACGGGCGTCACCGTCGTTCTTGATCACAGCCTTGTAGAGCTCAACATCGAGCCGTTCTTCCTCTCGGCCCAACTCGCTTTCAGAACCTGAAAAAGCGTAGTCTGATAATGCCTGAAAGTCGTATGACGTTGGCGTCCCGGCCAACTCCTCCATTTGGCCGTCAACCGCGCTGCGAAGCGCCGCCACCTCGTGGGCGCTCAATAGGCCCGAGACACGGACGAAACCGTCAGTCTCGAAACGTTGTTTCAGTTCAAACTCATTGATCATGGCGTCGTACCCCCTTCGCCCAAGGACCGATTTCTTCTGTAAGAAGAGCTTTTGTAAACTGCCGCACCAGTTGGACCGCTTCGTCTTCGTCCGCGACCACACTGATCACAAAGGCAAGATCGTCGAGCGCCTCGGTTGCTGCCGATGATAAGGAACGGCTGTGAAGCGCTGTGGATGCGATCTGAAGCTTTTGGGTGAGCTGCTCTCTGATTTCCTCAAGATGGTCCTCACCAAATTCGTCGTGTTTCATCAGGCAGCAATGCCTCGCTCAAACTCGACAATCGACTTTGCAACGCTGGGCGCCACGGCTTCGACCTGTCGTTGAAGACGTGCCATCATCGCGCCGTCGAACCCATAGTAGGCCGCCATGAACGGAATGGCCTCAGGAACCGAGTCCGAAACAGCGGCGATGTGGTCGCAATCGTCCGTGTCAGAATAGACGGGCAAACCGAGCGGTCGCGTCCCTTGCGTGATCTTCGCAACATGCGTGTAAGCCGCCATCGACGAGAGCCACGTGATGGCCCGAACCCCCGCTTCGACGCAGAGAAGCGCGATACCGACCTCAACCGCACCGCGGTGGCGTCGCCACATATCTTTATCAGTAAACGATTTATCGACCAGATAACGTGAGTGCTCGTAAACTCGTGGGCTTCTTAAAACGCCGTCTAGGTCACAATAGTCGGCAAAGACCTCAGAGAACATATGTGGCGCCATCGTCGGATTGAGCCGACCATAGGCAACGACACGGCCGCTGGTATCGGCACTGATGAAATGAAGCGTATCATCCGTATCAAACTCATCAGTATCTCGGCTGGTATTTTGGCCCTCGAAACGCCAACCCATTTGGTCAGACATTGTCCTCGCCCGCATTTCAAACGCGGCTTCGAGGAGTGCTGAATCTGTCTGCCCTGCTCGATCATGAAGCAATCTTAGCATGCCCAAGCCTCCCTTTCAGAGACTTGGGCACCATGCGCAGCAAGTTTGGCCTATAGCGGTAGTCCGCCATTGACCGCGAACGCACACCCTTGATGAGGCTTCTTTCTTATATACATCAATAATTTAGAGGATTTCCCTCACCGGCGTCGGCGACGCGCTGCGGACTTAGGGCAAATGTCATGGACAGGCGCGGACCGAAAACGACCACGCGTTCCGCGCGGGGACAGCTTCACCGCGACTACCGCGCACAAGGGCGAAGCGTGTATAAGTCGCTCAATGAGTGAGATCACATCATTGTACGTCTACAAGGTCGTTGGCCAAGCTAGCGAAGGGGTCGAGACGCGGGACTTGGTCGAACGCCTAGGCCTGCCGCCCGATGGCCCGATCGATCCCGCACAGATGGTGACGTCAGCGGCGTATTATGACTTCTTCGCAGCGCTGGTGGACCGAGATCCAGACGGACTCATCTTGCCACTCCGCATCGGTGCAGCCATGCGGAGTGATGAGTACGGTGCTTTTGGTCTTGCTTGGAAGTCGGCGCCGAATCTGCGCGGCTCGTATGCGAGGTCGGAGCGTTACGGCCACGTCCTCGGGAGCGCCGAGACCTACTCCCTTGAGCGAACCACTGACGGGTGGTTCTTTAGCCTGCAAAAGGCTGGCGATGGCAGGCTCGGCATGTTGCTCTCCAACGAGGCCAGCATGTCGGCTGTGGACACGATCAGCCGAGAAGTCAGCACCGCAACTTTCACCCCGCAAGCGGTGCACTTTAAGCACAAGGCCCGGGGTGATGTGGTCGCCTTTCAGCGGCACTTTGGGTGCCCTGTGCACTTTGAGGCCGGGCGTGACGCGCTGCTCGTTAGCGAGGCCAGCCTCGATGCGCCCAACAAGCTGGGCGACGAGACGATCGCGTCCTTCTTCGACCGGCACCTAGAGCAAGAGTTGGCGTCCCTCGCCAGCGACAGCGGCCTCGAACAGCAGGTCCGCCTGGCCGTGACCAAGGTTCTGAGCGAAGGCGTTCCGACACTGTCACTGATCGCTTCAGATCTTGGTGTCGGTGCACGGACCTTACAACGACGATTGTCTGATCAAGGATATTCTTTCCAAGGTGTTGTTGATATGGCACGACAAGATCTTGCGCAACGGCTCCTGCGGGAAACGGACTATAGCCTCGCGGAAGTCGCCTTTCTTACGGGCTTCGCAGAGCAAAGCGGGTTCACACGCGCCTTCAAACGGTGGTCTGGGCAGACCCCGCGGTCATATCGGCTGGAAGGTGGTGCACGATGATCACCCGTTGTCGCCATCTGCCAAAACTCTGACGCCGCTGGGCAAGAGGTCCTCGCCTCCCTTGCGTATCTCTTGGCTTGCAACCCCTAGAACGGAGCAAGCCAATGAGCACTCGAGACAACCCAAAAGACGTGACACTGATCCTTGGAGGCACAGGAAAAACAGGACGCCGGGTGGCAGACCGGCTTTCCGCCAAAGGCCACGATGTCCGGATCGGCTCGCGTTCGGTCACGCCGTCATTTGATTGGGACAATGAGAAAAGCTGGGATGCGTGCCTCGACGGTGTCACGGCGGCCTACATCACCTATGCGCCGGACCTCGCGATGCCTGGCGCAACAGACGCCATCCAGGGTTTTGTCGATCTCGCGAAAAGGCGCGGTGTCAAAAGGCTGGTGCTCTTGTCCGGCCGCGGCGAGGAAGAGGCCCAGGCTTGCGAGCGGATCGTGCAAGCCGCCGGGCTTGAATGGACAATCGTCCGTGCCAGTTGGTTCAACCAGAACTTTTCCGAAGGCGCCTTTCTTGACATGGTGCTAAGCGGCGTCATCACCTTGCCTGCGGGCGACCAGGTCGAGCCCTTTGTTGATGTTGATGACATCGCGGACGTGGTGGTCGCTGCCTTCACTGAAGATCATCACAATGAGCAAATTTATGAGGTCACCGGCCCCAGGCCTATGACACTGAAGGACATCGCCACCGACCTCAGTCGTGCGGTCGGGCGTCAAGTGTCGTATGTGGACGTTCCGCACGAAGCCTTCGTCGCAGAGGTCGCCGATTCAGGGGCACCGAAGGAGGTGGTGTGGATGCTCGACTATCTTTTCTCGACTGTCCTTGATGGTCGGAACGCGCATGTGACCGACGGTGTGCAACGCGCTCTCGGCCGTCAGCCCAAAGACTTCGCTGACTACGCCCGAGACACGGCGGCGACCGGTATCTGGAACACAGGCGCTTAGCCACTGTCAATCAATATACCGATGATATCGGACGTCACAGAGCAATCCTCATCAATCAAACGAATGGACAGCAAACCCATGACCAGAACAGTCTCGCAATGGCTCACCAAACTGGTGACCGTCTACGAATTAAATGTGCCCATGATTTTCCCGGTTGGCCACGAACATGGCAGGTCGCTTGTTGGCCCATCAGCGTCTTCCGCTGCATTTTTTCAACTTGCAGAGCAAACCGGCGTGGAGATCATACGCGCGGCTTGCGGGTGGCTATGACCAGCCGGAGCAGTTCGCCCGAAACGCCTAGGACGGACCCACGCAGGTTGTCCCAATCTAATGAGCGTAAAAAAACGGCAGACCCACAGAAAACTGGCGGAGGAGGAGGCGGAAACGTCGGGCCGCCAATTTTGAGGTTTGGCGGATCGGAATGCCCAGCTGCAAACGCTCGAGGGCATTGGTGGAATTCAGGCGGGGGATGGTGTTGAGGGTAGCGACGGGAAGATCTCTCACTTGCACGGAGCTGCAGGATCGGCGTCCATCGCGTCTGATGCTCGTGAGGGGTTGTTTCGCACTTAACGGCATTCTCTTGTGAACATGCTTATCTCTCGTTCAAGACGGCTGCGTGCGCGGGAGACACATCATCATTCGCCTACAGAGCGCATGGCTTGCGTTTAGATTGGCGCGCCTGGTGTCTTTCGCCTCTGTCGCCATCTGAGTGCGCCAAACCCGGCCAGTGCAGAGCCTAGGAGCGGTGCTGCTGCGGGGACCGGGATAGGATCTGCAGAGATCAATTCAATCGTAACGAATGCCGTCGGCGTCGTCTCGCTGCGTTGATCACCTGGCGTCAGGAGCGTGTTAAAAAAGTCGGCCGAAACAAATGACGTTCCGCCCTTGCCATCAGACTGAAAGATCAAACCGCCATCACCGCCGGTAAAGCCGCCGCCACCGCCGCCGCTCGCGCTTCGTCCCGCGCCGCCGCCGCCAAAGCCGCCGGCAACTCCGCTTCCCTCAAAACTGGGAGCCGTCTTTCCGCCAACGTTGTTTCCGTCGCCATCGGACAAAACACCGGCACCGCCGCCGCCACCGGCCGTGAAGTTACCGAAGAAGTCCGTGTCCGTAAGAACTGCGCCGCCATGTCCAGTGCCGCCGACAAGGGCACCGCCTGCGCCTCCTTGGAACCCCGCACTGTTTCCTCCGCCCCCGCCGCCTGCGACGGCCAAGAGCCCGGTCGGATCAATACCTGTCGAGATGCTTTGCGTGGTGAAGAGGCTCATTCCGCCCCCAGCGTTTAGTCCATCAGCGCCATTCCCTCCGACCACAACGGTGAAGCCTTGGCCGATCAAAAGATCCACCTCACCAATCACCAGGCCGCCCACACCGCCAGGCGCCCCATTGGTCAAGACCGTTGAACCGTTGCCGCCCGCCAGGGAGATACGGTATGTCCCACTTTCAGCAATCACATCGTTGAAGATGCCGCTGGTATCATAGCTGAAGGTTGCGGCTCGCGCCGCTCCGGTCAAAGCGAACACCAATGCCGCGATGGCACCGACGGGTCGGAATAGTCTTGATGGGATCACGTCGATCTCCTCGCTGTGCTTTTCAAACGGCCAAGATCTAGGCCTGCGTCCGCCGTACGCGCCGCATTGCCCCTGCTCCTAAGAGTGTCGATCCGAGCAGCACAGCAGCACCTGGCAACGGCACGGGTGTGGCAGGTCCAAAAACCGTCACTTCGGCCAGCACATCGCCCGTGCGGTAGGCTTCGCCAATGGACGGCACAAAGTTCACAAAAATGCTGTCGGCCGAGATCGTCAAAGATGGATCAGTCGAAAAACTGGTTGCCGTGAGGCTCGCATTCGTGAAGTCGTCGATCGTATTTGTATGGTCAGTGATACGAATGCCATTGAAGGGAAAGAATTCAGCAAAACCAGGGGAATCGTCCCGTGATATAATGCTAAAACCGGTGTCGTTCACATCCACAGCAATATCACCAAAAAACACAGCCTCGACGCCGGGACCCACCGTGCGACGCTGCCTACCAAAGTTGGTGATATCCGACGGACCAAAGATATACTGAATGGTCAGGTTCTTACCAGAAAACGTGGCCGCGTGAGCCGACGTCGATAGAGTACAGACACCCATGACACATGACGAAACAACGAGAGTGATGACCTTGCTCCAAGTCATCGCAGACCTATTCTTCACTCGATTGACCCCATTCACATGAAACGCACGACCCATTGAGCGCGCTCGTTCGCACGCCCCCACAGCGTTTGAGGATACGCAGGCTCGGCTGAACCTAAAATCAGCTTAGAATCTCAAGTTTGTGGGACATGCGTCTCAATGCGAAGACAAATCGCCTGAAGACAAAGTGTCAAACCCAACCCCCCATGCGGCTGGCAAATCCCGGTCAGCGGGTCTGGAACTTATCCATCCAGTTTTGAACGATGCGGGCCTGATGCGGCGGGGCGCCTGTCGCTGGCGGCTTTTGCGTTGGCGATAACGTGTCGGACGGTGAAGTCCCAAAGCGCTGGCGATAGAGCCGGTTAAACTGGCTGGCGTCTGTGAAATGCCATCGCCGCGCCACAGCCGCCACTTGCCCTCGCACAGGCTGAGCGCCGGCGAGTTCAAAGAAGCACCTGTCCAAGCGGCGGTTTCGGATATAGCGCGCTATCCCGCCTTCCGCCGCAAAATGGCGATAGAGCGTCGCCCGCGACAGGCCAAATCCGTCTTCTAAATGACGAGCAGACAGGTCCGGCCTTTGGAGGTTCGCGGCAATGTAATCGCGCAAAAGGAGCTGCATCGGCAATTCGCGGCCCAAGGAGCGCGTCTCTTCCGTGTCTTGTCCAAGCATCAGTTGTTTGATCAGGACAATGAAGGCCTGCACCAGTGTCTCTGAATCGTTGCGATTTGGATCGCTTCCGGCATTCAGCAGCTCAGCGTGCGCCGCCGCCAAAAGCCGCCCTTTGGCCGAGTTCAGCGCAAGTGAGGCGAAGGCCGGTTGTTCTCCTGGAACATAACCGAGAGCCGCATGCGGGATGCATACACCGTGGCTGAGACTGCGCTCTTTATCGGAGACATAGCGTTGTGACATGTCGATCAGATGCATCCGGTCCGGTGTGACGGTAAAACCAGTGTCACCAACCTCGCCCTTGCCACCGCCGGCATAAAAACGCTCAAACAGAAGATAGTCGTGGCAGGCTTGCTTGTTGGTCGAAGGGTTGTGCACCAATACTTGCCTGGGTGAGGCCACTTTCGACAGGAACAGGTGGTCACGTTCCTGAACATCAATATCAACACCCGCTTGCTCGGTCGCCTCCTTGGGAAACACCTCGTAGAAAGGCGAAGCCAGCTCGCGCCATTGCTCCAAATCGATTTTCACCTTGGCTGCGCCTTTCCCACCTTTGACTATCGGCACTGAGTTCCGTTGTCGCGGAGCTCACAGAACCAACGACTTCACTTCACTTGAACCGGACCGCCCCGTCGCTCTTCATGTAACCATGGCATCTTTCCAGATGGAAGGTTGAGCTGGCCGGCGTTTTCGCATCGTGGAGGCGAGATCAGTCGGGGCACTCGCCTACAGCGTGGACGAAATATGTATGTGCACAGATGAATAATGTTGTCTTGCCGTCGTGGGTCGACAGCTGCAGGTGTCCATCGGCCATCGACTGAACCCTCCTGCAACCCATCGCCGCGAGTTTGCGCGCAAATAGCGCTTACGACCTCGATCCACGCCAAATGGATGGCAAGCACGTCTGTGGGCTGAGAGACTTGATATCGTCAACAGGCTGACGATGTTGGTGTGCGATGCGAAGCATGCCCAAGCCGGGACCATCAGTCTGTTTTCACACCAGGGGCCGAACGACGGCTGACTGGTCGAACGAACGCGCGATCAGCTCCTTCATGATCTCGTTCGCACCGCCATAGATCTTTTGGACAGTCGATCAGTCTTCGATCAAAATTCGGCATTTTTTGGAGCGCGCCTCAGCGGCGATACAAAAGCTCCACACGATGATTCACGTTACTGAAGAGTGCACGCCCAGCCGGTTCTCTGGGACAGTCTGTTTCTTCGCCGCACCAGTCGCTCGACGTGTGTCAGTCCCGATCAGAAAGCTGGCGGAGAGTTCGAGACGACGTTCGAACCCGGAGCCATGCGCTCAGATAGGCGTCGCCGATAGCGCAAATCAGGAACTGGCGGAGGAGGAGTCCGCATTACCATTGTTCATTGCCATCCATTGTTGTCCTTTTAGTCGCTGATATATTGGCGATATAGGCATCCTCTTTCCATAGGCATCCACTTGCGTCCACCCGGATCCACACTATTTTGGGGGAACAAATGGGGGATCCGTAACTCGTGTATTTCCGTAGACTGCCGTGTGATAAGGCGCGTGAGTACGGCCATCCGAAAATAACAGGTGTTTTGATGAGAGCTGCTCTTTGCGTGATCTTGTTGCTAACTGTCCAGTTCGCTGGCTACTCAAGAGCCTCGGAGCCAAGGTCGATGATTGCGAGTGATTTAGACTTGAAATCCGTAGGCCAGGATATTGATGGAAGGCGACTCGCTCGTTTGAACACGGATTGGTTCTATTGCGACCGCTCAACCAGCCCAAACCGGATCATTCTAGTTCCCAAAGGATACGTAACAGACTTTATATCGCGGCCACCACAACTATTCTTTGTTGATATAGAGGGATTTCGCAGAGAAGCTGCGGTGTTGCACGACTGGCTATATGCAATGGGAATACAGAGTGGCGTCACCCGTGACGAAGCTGACCAGCTGCTGAGACAAGCGCTCTTGGAAAACGGTGACAGCAAGCTCGTAAGTAATCTTTTCTATGGCGCCGTTCAACGAAACGGACAGGATGCATATGGACGGCAGACTGAGTGGGATACAAGACTACGTCTCGTCGCGATCGATGATTTTCTTTATAGTCAAGGAATTGAACACTACTATCCATATGGAGAACCTCTTCCATCTTCGTGCGTTCCCGAAAAACCAAGAACTTCTATAGTTGATAGGCTCCCAGAGAACTTCTCTTGCACTCAGTTCAGACGCGTTATTCCAGAAGTATCGGAGCGCTTTCGGCTGAATCGGAACTTGGTTCATCCAGACATCGGCTATAATGAAAATGCATGCGCGAAAGATGTCCAACAAGAAGTGTGCACTATGCGTATCTTTGAAGCACTTGATGACTGCAATGATCGTGAAAGCTGTCGTCGGACGGTGGCAAGTTTTGATTGTAACGGAGATAAGTCATCGATCGAGTGCGCTGCAGAGAGCGTATATCAAGAACTCTTACCTCAACTATCTGATCGAATAAACACGGGCGATACTGATTTTAGGAGCCTTCAGGTAACACCATTCTATCCTCGCGAACCAGTTAGCCTCGAGTCCTTGCGAAACAAAAACAACGAAGAAATATTTGATATTGTTCTGTCTGATGGAACGATCAAAACGGACACTAATCTGAGAATTATGCTGGTTGCTAATGCGAATTGTGGTTCGGCGCTGAACTCCAGCGAATGATCAAATAGGTTCACTCAGTAGCTGGTGAAGGCTATTCGCTGAGATAACGGAGCCAAGCGTTCATATCTTCGGGCCCATCTTAGCTCCTGGGGACCCTGAATCGGACATCCCCCATGGCCACTCTCACAGCTTTGAAAGTCTCGAAGGCCAAAGAGCCGGGGAAGTACTTCGACCAAGGTGGCCTCATGCTGGTGGTCAAACCGACTGGCGCGGCGTCCTGGGTCCTGCGCACCATGGTCCAGGGCAAGAGGTACGAGATCGGCCTCGGCTCACGCGGAGATGTCAGCCTTGCCGAAGCACGCGAGCTTGCTCGCGAAACCCGCAAGAAGCTACGCGCGGGCGCGACCCCCTCGTCTTTGCGGGCTGAAGCCAATAAGCTTCGGGGTATGACCTTTGCCGATGCTGCTCGCCGGGTGCATGCCGAACGCCTTCCCGGATGGAAGAATGAGAAGCATGCGGCGCAATGGATCTCGACGCTTGAGACCTACGCTTTCCCCACCCTCGGTGATGTGCCGGTGGCTGAGATTGGCTCGTCGCACATCCTCGACGTAATCCAGCCGCTCTGGCTTGAGAAAGCGGAAACCGCTCGCCGGACCAAACAGCGGATTGGGTCCGTGCTCGACTGGGCGCACGCTAAGGAAGAACGCTCTGAGCCCGCGCCCATGCGAGCCGTCGATGCAGCGCTCAAGAAGCAGAAGAGCGCGCCTAAGCACTTCGCCGCCATGCCCTATGAGGAGATGCCCGCGCTGATGGCCAAGCTCTCCGAAAGCAAGGGTGTGGGGGCCTTAGCGCTTCGTTTCACCATCCTCACGGCTGCCCGTTCGGGAGAGGTGCGCGGCGCAACCTGGGGCGAGATTGATCTTGATGCCAAGACATGGACCGTGCCCGGAGAACGGATGAAGGCTGGTGAAGAGCATATCGTTCCGCTCTCTGATGCCGCTATCGATCTTCTGAATGCCTCACGGATGCTTACAGACGGCGCACCAGGCACGATCATCTTTCCCGGCATGCGCGGGCGTCGTCTATCTGACATGACGCTCGGCAAGGCCCTCAAGACCGCTGGCGGTGACGCCTACACCGTGCACGGCACAGCGCGTTCAAGCTTCAGGGATTGGGCTGCGGAGCAAACAGACTTTGCAGGCGACATCGTGGAAGCGGCGCTAGCGCACACCATCAAGAACAAGGTCGAGGCCGCTTACCGGCGGACCAACTATCTCGAAAAACGCCGTGAGCTGATGGCGGAGTGGTGCGAATACATGGCTTCGACCGTATGAAAACGAAAATTGAAACGACTTATGAAAGAATTTCAAGGCTCAACGAGTTAGCAGCCTCCCGAGGCGGATGGATCACCGCTAGGGATGCTATGAACTTGGCCAAAAAAGAACTTGGCTCAGAACACGGCGGTGCCCTCGCTATATGCGGCCGCGCCTATGCGGGACTTATTCAGGGGGTTGCTCGCCGTTACCACTCAGACGTTCCAATCCGTAGACTTGAGCAACCAGACGGATCTATCATTGCAGACTATGAACTCGATCACTTCGCCGTGCCTGCGAAGTTTTGGTGGGCGAAGGGCTGGGAGGCTCTAGAACAAAACTGGGTGTCTGGTGACTTTTCGACTTGGCTTGAAAAGAAGCACCAACTTAAGGCCTACGGTGTTCGGTTTTTTCGAGACGACATTGTGGAACTGTTCCCAAAGGCGGCGGACGAAACAACCGAGCAGCCGACGATAAAGCAAACCTCATCCGAGCAGGCCAAAACGCAAAATGCCCAACCCAAAATAACAAAGGGCGGGCGCCCAAAAAAGGACTTCTGGGAGCCTATGTGGGCGATGGTGCTTACTGCCTACGCGGAAGCCAAGTTACCGCTTGATGCGCATACCGATCTGGTCAGTTTCCTGAGTCAGTGGTGTATCAACAACGGCCATAAAGCGAGCGACTCGGCGCTAAAGGAACGAGCGACAATGATACGAGACGCTCTTAAAGAGGCTGGGCACAATCTATAACTATATGTTTTTATGAGGTTATAAACCCCTCCCCGCGACTGGTTTTTGGCCAGTCTGGATGACGGTTCGCTCACTGCCAGTCATTCTCTCCGTGTTGAAACACGCACGGAGATGTCCCTATGACACCAACTACAGAACCATACGCACTAAGCCCAACGGACGCTGCCCGCGCCTTATCAGTTGGCAGATCGACCGTTTACAAACTCATTTCTCAAGGCGATCTCGAAACGACCAAGATCGGCACGCGCACTCTTGTCACCACACGGTCAATCAAAGCGCTCGCTGAGCCAAAAACTCAGGAGACCGCCCAATGAGTGCTGCTGTGATCGCCTTGCCGAGCAAGCGCTGGCAGCAAATGCGCCGTGACTGCCTCGCCGCCCACCGCGACAAGGACTTCGCCTTCACCGGGGACGAGGTCGCGTTCATGCAGCGGCTTGGCCTTGATGGTCCGCCGGGTGCTGATGAGCGCGCGCATATGATCCGTCTGTGGAGCCTCGTCACCTCTGCCTTGGGAGGTGATGATGCCTGAACCAGTCTTCCCACGCACAGAAACAACGGCGCAGCACTGGACTGACCTCATGCGGCTGGGCTCCGCTCTCGAGGACTTGGCCGAAGCTGCCGGGCTGGCGGCACAGAACATCCGTATAGCGGCAGCATGGGTTGATCGCGGCGGTGATCCAGCCAGTGATCAAACGCTTGATGGCGCCAGGGACATCCTCGCGGAAGCCCACCGCATTCTTGTGCTCCCCTACCTCGCGGCATCACGGGAAAGTGCCGCCGCTCTTCGGACGGAACATGCGAACCTCGCTCAGGAGGTGGCCGCGTGAAGACCTCAGTGAAAGACGAAGACATCTTCGCTGATGCGCCTCCATTCAGCCCTGAGGTTCTTTCATTCCCGGCACCTGATAAGGACACGGGCAGACCAATGTTCATCGCACGCGCGGGCGGCATCTATGCCGTGATGGATCGCGATGCGGAGGACTATAGCTTTCTCTGTCCGCCGATTGAAGTGGAGGCTCTGACGAGGAGCGCGGGATCCGAGAACTGGGGACGCCTCGTCTCGTTCAAAGACCCCGACGGTGTGGATCATCAGTTCACCATCAGCATGGCTGACGTGAGCGCGGACAGCGGGGCGGAGGTGATCCGCATTCTCGCGCGCCACGGCTTCGCGGTACCCATGGATCGCAAGCGGAGAGGTCTGCTTCTCTCTTTCCTCGCCTCAGAGAAGCCCACAGAGCGCTTTCGCTGTGTCGAGCGGCTTGGATGGTCCGAAGGCACGTTCGTTCTTCCTGGGCAAAGCTGGGGGCCGCAAAGCGGTGATCCGATCCTTTGGCAGCCCGAAGGCGGACAACCCGACCACGCTTTCGTCAGCAAAGGGAGCCTCGCCCAATGGCAGCAAATGGTAGCTTTGGTTGGTAGTGGTAACCTTCGATTGATCTTCGCCCTGTCAGCGGCCTTTGCCGGACCACTGATCGATCTCTTTGGCGAAGAGTCCGGGGGCGTCCATTTCCGTGGCTCTTCATCTTGCGGGAAAACGACAGCGTTGCATCTGGCTGCTTCCGTATGGGGAGGAGAACCGTCGCGCTTCATCAAAACCTGGCGAGCGACGGACAACGCTCTCGAAAGCATCGCCGCAACGCACTGCGACACACTTCTTTGCCTTGATGAGCTAGGCCAAGCGTCCGCACCAGCAGCAAGCGCCGCGGCCTACATGCTCGCCAATGGCGCGGGCAAAGCACGGGCATCGCGAACGGGCTCAGCACGCAAGCTCGCCTCATGGCGGACGATGTTCCTCTCCACCGGAGAGCTGTCCCTGGCTGATAAGATCAGGGAAGAAGGACGCGGGCGCTCGGCCAAGGCGGGGCAAGAGGTCCGTATCCTTGATATCGCTGCCGATGCAGGTGCTGGCCTGGGGATCTTCGACACGCTCAATGATGAAGGATCCGGCGCAGCGCTCTCGGAACGGATCAAACTCGAAACGTCGAGAACCTACGGCACGGCAGGCCCTGCCTTTGTTGGGAAGCTGGTCGAGCAAGACCGTGACAAGCTGGTGGATGGATACCGCCAAGCCCGCGAGGCATTCATCGCAGAGGTCTTGCAACCTTATCAAAAGCTATCAGGCCAGGTCAGGCGGGCAGCCGCGCGCTTTGCCCTCATCGCAGCAGCCGGTGAGATGGCGATAGGCTTCGGGGTTCTGCCTTTTGATCAGGGCACCGCGAAGAAAGCGGCAACCCGCTGCTTTGAAGACTGGCTTCGGGATAGAGGCGGTTCGGACCCTGCCGAAGTCCGTGAAGGCATCGAGCGTGTCCGTGCCTTCGTCACCTCACAGCCCGCGCGCTTTCAGCCATGGGGCGATGATTTCGATCCTGCCGGTGATCCGCCTCGTGATCTTGCTGGGTACCGACGGACGGGGGATCGTCCACAAGCAGGTTTCTATATCCTTCCCGCTGTCTTCAAGGGCGAGGTGTGCCGAGGGTTGGATATTCGGGTTGTCGCTGATGCCCTCATCGAACGCGAACTCTTGGTGCCGGGTGCTGACGGCAAGTCGAGCGGCAAGCACAAACCGCCAGCCTCAAAGAACAGCTCCGGGCTCCGCCTTTATCATGTGAAACCCGCCATCACGGATGAGCAGATATGAGCGGCCCTGATCTCTTCGCAGCCTTCTTCGAAAATGGGTGGAACCGGTGGAACTGTGGAACCGAGACGCTGAAACCCGCAGAAAAACCAGGCTCCAGCGGTTCCACCTTTTCGGATACCCAGTTCCACCACTCAAACAGCGTGGAACCAGTCCGTTCAAACTGTGGAACCGAGAAACACATTTTAACACATAGGGTTAGACGCCCTGGTTCCACAGTTCCACCGGTTCCACGCAAAATTGAAGACGTTGAACGGGAAGAGCGTGAAGCCATCATGATCGAGGACGGAGGAATACCCGCAGCCACGGCAGGCGCCTTCGCCTTGCTATCATCCGCCCCCTGTCCAGCCGATGACGACACCCGATGGCAAGCCGCAATCGATATGATTGGCGCCGTCCTCAGTGCAGGAAATGTAAACATTGGTAGACATGCAGATCGATAAGTTCCGCTGGGTCAAATACCCTTCAAAGCCGCCCCGCAATGGACGAGAGATCCAAGCCGCCCGCGCCCTGCTCGGATGGACACAAGACGACCTCGCCCAACACTCCGGGCTCCACACAAAGAGCGTCAGCTACTGGGAACGCCACGGAGTGCGACCAGTTGGCGGGATCGCTGTCAGAGACATGGTGTTAGCGTTCCGCGACCACGGACTGGTCTTCATCAACGGTGGTGTTGCATTGATGACAAATGATGACATCGCTGACGGATAATTTTCAGAGATCCTAAAAGGCCGAAGCGCAATGCTTTTCCGTGATGAATACTGCCTGGGACCGTTTCGGACATGTACACGCGCGCGAGGCCATTGCTATCCGTGGAGGAGGATATTCGCGCAGTACGAGATTTTACGCTTTGAGAGAGGGCGTGGTCATCACCTCCATTGCTCTCTAAGATACGAGCTCTAAAAACCTAAAAAAGCTGATAATTGCACGCTGCCCACGATGGGCTTCGAGGTGGAAAGTTATGTACTATTATAACGACGGTGAGCAAGAAGTGGGACCATTTTCTTTTGAACGTCTTGCTCAGCTCAAAGCTGGCAGTTTCATTGGGCCCGGAACGCTTGTGCGTGAGGGAATTAGTGGAACATGGGTCCCTTACGCGACAATAGCCACCAAAATGCCCACTCCCCCCTCGCTTGAAGAGCGCAATATCGATCACGAACATAGTGACAAGCCTTTGGGGGACTCAAAGGGCGCCACTCACAGAGACCCAATGGCGTCAAGCACTGGCTCCTCAAGCACCAGCCAAACTAGGTTAATGGAGAAGCCGATTGAAGGGCGAAGTCAGCGGTTAGATCAGTTGAATGCAAATCCATTGGCCAATACAGATTCAACTCCGATCCATGACGATTCCACCAACCCTTCGTCTACAGAGTTTTCCAGTAACGGTTGGACCGCAGCACCTCCGCGGCCATGGCGCCGCTATGGTGCTAGATTTCTAGACATCACGTTCAACGGTCTTGTTGGCTTGCTCCTTATAGGGATTCTCTTCTACGCTTTCGCGCCACAGACCGCAGATAGATTCTTTGGAATATTCGAGAGTGGACCAGGACTTGTACTTGACCTTATTCTCACCGGGTTTGTCGCATCCCTCATCAGCGGTGCACTGATTGGTATGACCGGCTTCACACTGGGAAAGTGGATATTTGGAATTAGGATCACTCGAATTGATAAATCGCGTATCGGATTTCGATCTGGAATCGCAAGAGATCTCGAAGTCTGGATGAAAGGAGTCGGCTTCGGCATCCCAGTCTTTGCTCTCTTCACGATGATCGCCTCATACCAACGCCTCAAAGACGAGGGTCAATCCGACTGGGACAGGGGGCGATACATCGCTTGGAGCAGACCGCACAGTAAATTTCAAGTATTTCTAAATATTATCGGAATAGTACTGATCATTGTTTTTTGGGCAATTACTCAAGGACTCAGTCGAATGTGAGTAGTGACCCAGGTATGCTGTATATTTATACAACCCCCACAAAGTTAAAAGCAGCCATCATCGCATCCGCAGCGCTGAAATCGGCATTCAACACCGGATCGAAGTAGGCAATCTGGACCAACATGCAGGTGACCTTGGCGTGGCAGGACGACAGCCGCCGCGAAAGCAATGATAAGCAGTTCGCAATGCCGGTAGGTGCTGCTGCGATAGCGCCTAAATCAGGGCGGTTTTACAGGTACTGTCAGCACCAATTGCGGACGTCATGGAATCGCAAGAAATCTACATCTAGTTGGAGTAGATAGGGAGCCGACTAAATGTGGTTTAACTCCGCATTCAGACCGAATTGCTCTATTGACCCGGCGAATCCCATGTGATTCGATACGAATCAGCGACTGGTGAGACCCGGGTCGGAATCGAACCGACGTGCCCCGGCTTGCGAACTCAGGTGCATAACCATTCTGCCACCGGGTCCACCGTCGCTGAACGGCAACCCCTGAGAGTTGCATTCGGCATCGGCAACCCAAACTGTATTCGCTTTATTCGTCAAGATCGATTCTGTACTGAGTTTTTCCCGATGCAGAAGGTCCGCCTGGAACGCCGCCAAGTAGCCTTTCCGAGCTTTGAACGTGCTAGATGATCACCACGTCGGCGTGGCGTTCTCTGAAATACTTTATAGACGGAAAGACTTCCAGGCCTGAAGTGAACCGAGGCCTTTTGCGGATTATATCTCCTGACACAGTTCCCAGGCATGTCTCCACCCGCAGCCCAGTCCTAGAGCTCTCGTCGAGCTGGGGCCTTGGGCGCCACTATTCACCTTCTATGACGCTTCATAATCACCTCAATGTCGGCTCGAGCATCCCTCACCTGCCTATAGATGTGCTCGTTAAGCTCGGTGCACATCTGCGGATTGCTATCGATGATCCATCCTAGCGCCATGTTGAACGCATAGATTTCTCCGAAATACGCATCCAATCGTTCGAGGTCTTCGTTCAGGCTGGGTTCTCGGGGACCCTCGGCCCCGTTGGCGCGCGAAGCCTCATCGAGTACTTCTCGACTGCATTGAGGGGATGATTGGGGGGTCTCGAAATCAAAGTCCCCACCATGCTTCTGATCTAATTGATCTTCTGGTGTTCTCGTGGCGGAGGAGGAGGGATTCGAACCCCCGGGACGCGTAAACGCCCAACGGTTTTCAAGACCGCCGCTTTCGACCGCTCAGCCACTCCTCCGGAAGGGGTGCACCTAGCGCGGCTTGCGCGCTTTGGAAATGGTTTCTTGGGGGCTGTTAGTAAGCGCGGATGAGGCCAGCGAGGCGGCCCTGCACTTTCACCTGATTGGGTCCGAAGATCCGGGTTTCGTAAGCAGGATTGGCCGCTTCCAGAGCGATGGACCCACCCTTCTTGCGGATCCTTTTGAGGGTGGCCTCTTCATCCTCGACCAAAGCCACGACGATCTCGCCGTTTTGGGCATCATCACAGCGCGCGATGATCACCGTATCGCCGTCCAGGATCCCCGCGTCGATCATCGAATCGCCCTGGACCTCGAGCGCAAAGTGCTCGCCGCCGCGCAGCATCCCTTCAGGAACACGCACCCGGTTTGTCTCATGCTGAATAGCGGCAATCGGCGTACCGGCGGCGATCCGGCCAAGCATGGGCACGCCCTCTTCCTCAAAACCGCTCGGCTCAGGAGCAGGTTCAAAATCACGGTTCTCGATCACGGCCGGTTTGAATGCCTCACGCCGGGGCGGCGCGGCTGCTTCTGGCAGGCGCAACACCTCAAGCGCCCGCGCCTTGTGGGGCAAGCGGCGCAAGAAGCCCCGCTCCTCAAGCGCCATGATCAGGCGGTGGATGCCGGACTTCGATTTCAGATCAAGCGCGAGCTTCATCTCTTCAAAAGACGGCGATACGCCCGTCTCTTCCAGACGCTCATGGATGAAAATCAACAGCGCATGCTGCTTGGCTGTGAGCATGGGAACCTCAAGAACAAATCATGATCGTTCTAAGGTTGTTCTCCTGGGTGGTCAACAGCCTCCACGAGTTCCTGCAGGGCCGCGCCGGGATCGGGCTGACGCATCAGGTGCTCGCCGATCAAGAAACGCCTGAAACCCTGCCCGACCAATCTGCGCATGGCGCCAGCTCCATCGACACCGCTTTCGCTCACGATGGGGATGCCGGGCGCGAGAGCCGCCAGGCGCGGGGTGGTCCCGATGTCAGTCTCAAAGGTTTTGAGGTTGCGGTTGTTGACGCCGAGGAGATCGGGATCGAGCCGCAACGCCCGTTCGACCTCCTCCTCGTCATGGACCTCGACCAGCACATCGAGCCCCTCGTCTTTCGCGGCCGCGCGTAACTCCGCGGCGAGTGCGTCATCGAGACAGGCCATGATGAGAAGGATCGCGTCAGCGCCCGCCGCCCTCGCCTCCGTCACTTGATATGTATCCACCATAAAATCTTTGCGGAGGAGCGGTATCGAGACGGCCTGGCGCGCTGCGGTGAGGTAGTCGAGATGCCCCTGAAAACTCGGCGCATCGGTCAGCACCGATAGGCAAGCCGCCCCGCCGCTCTCAAGAGATGCCGCAAGCTCCGCTGGCTGAAAGTTTTCACGGATGAGCCCCTTGGACGGGCTCGCTTTCTTCACCTCAGCGATGATGCCGAGGCCCGTCTCCGCTTTGGCATGGACGCGGGCAGCAAAGCCGCGCGGCGTGATGCCATCAGCCTGGGCGCGCAGGGAGGACAAAGAGCGCGAAGCTTTGGCCGCTGCCACCTCGTCCCTCTTGTAGGCAACAATCCGATCAAGGATGGTTGTCATGACTTGGCCGCCGCGAGAAGAGCGAGCTTGGCTTTCGCCGCACCGCTGTCGATCGATTGCGCGGCCAGCGCGGCACCGTCCTTAAGGTTGTCCGCCTTCCCAGCAACGATCATACAGGCCGCCGCATTGAAGAGCACGGCATCGCGATAGGCGCCCTGCTCACCGTTGAGAACAGCGCGCAAGGATGTTGCGTTCTCCTCCGGCGTGCCGCCGATCAGGCTCTCATTCGCCCGCCTTGTGAGGCCTGCATCCTCCGGGGTCACCACAAAGCGGCGGATCGCACCCTCTTTTAGCTCCGTCACTTCGTTGCCGCCGCTGAGGGAGAGTTCGTCCATGCCGCCCGCGCCAAAGACGATCCATGCGTGCTCGGATCCTTCGGCTCGCAAAACCTCGGCAAAATGCGGCGCCAAGCGGCCGTCGAACACACCAAGGAGCTGCCGCCGCGCCTGGGCTGGATTCATCATTGGGCCAAGAATGTTGAACAGTGTGCGGAACTTAAGCGCACCGCGCAACGGTGCAACCTTCGCCAAAACGGGATGATGATTGGGGGCAAAAAGGAACGCAAGGCCATCTTCAGCCAAACGCTTCTCTTGCGTCTCAATCGTTTCGGTGAGATCGACGCCGAGCTGCGACAGCACTTCCGAAGAGCCTGATTTCGACGTGACAGCTCGACTGCCATGCTTAGCGACGGTGACGCCAGCGCCGGCGACGACGATGGCCACAGTGGTTGAGATGTTCACCGTGCTGATGCCATCACCGCCCGTCCCGCAACAATCAATCGCGCCATCTGGTGCTTTGATGTTCAGGGCCCTGATCTTGAGGAATCGGATCGCGGCCAACAGCTCCTCGGTCGTCTCGCCGCGAACGCGCAAAGCGGTGAGGAGCGCAGCCGCTTGGACATCAGGCACCTCGCCTTCGAAGATCGCCGTCAGTGCAGCTTCCATCTCACGGGGGCGCAACGGCTCTCCACTGATGGCCGTGTTCAGGATATCAAGAAAACTCATGCGGCTTGCCTTTCGCGCGCCATGCGGAGGAAATTGCCCAGCATCTCCGCGCCGCCTTCGCTGGCGTAACTCTCTGGGTGGTACTGCACACCATAGATGAGATGCCCACGGACTTTCAAAGCCATGATCTCGCCGTCGTCTTCGGCCTCAGCCAGAACTTCGATCTCCTCGGGCAGATCCGCGCGCTCCACGGAGAGGCTGTGATACCGGGTGGCGGTCAACGGGTTCGCAAGGCCCGCGAAGACCGGATCAACGGAAAACGTGACCCGGCTCACCTTGCCGTGCATCGGGATACCGGCCCGGACGATCTTTGCGCCATGGGCCTGGGCGATGGCTTGATGGCCCAAGCAAACACCGAAAAGAGGAGTGTGCGTCTTCTTGGCGAGGGACACGAGGTCCAAACAGATGCCCGCCTGGTCGGGGTCACACGGGCCGGGCGACAGGATGATGGACGAAGGCTGAAGCGCGATCGCGTCCTCCGCTGTCATCGCATCGTTGCGGATGACCCTGACCTCCTCGTCAAAGGGCGCAAGGAGCTGCACCAAATTGTAGGTGAAGCTGTCATAGTTATCGACGACCAGGATCATTCTAAGGAGCCACTCACTGAAGCATCGCGGCTTACCATTTGGAGCGAAGGGCGCAACGCAGCTGATTGTTCTGGCCGCGCTGTGGTGCTCGGCGGCGCTCGCTGGGGACCTCAAAGCGCCAGCTGGTGATGCCTCGCTTCGGCTCGATGCACGCTACGATGAGCGCCCGCAGCTGGCGATCGTGATCGATGATCTGGGGCTCGACTGGGGCCGCTTCCAGGCGGTGATGGCGATCGACGCGCCGCTGACGCTCTCGTTTCTTCCCTATGGCCGCGAGGCGCAGGCGATGTTGAACGCAGCAAAGGACGAGCACGAGACGCTCCTTCACCTGCCGATGCAGCCCTACGGCGATCTCAATGCAGGGCCTGACCAAGTGACGCCAGGACGCGGAGAGCACGTGCGCCAGCAAACGCGCACCAACCTTGAGAAGCTCGAGGGCTATGACGGCGTCAACAATCATATGGGCAGCCGCGTCACCGCCAACCGGCGAGCCATGCGCTCCGTACTCGGCGTTTTGAAGGAGGAAGACCTCTTCTTTTTGGACAGCCGAACGACGACCCGCTCGGTCTCCGCTGACGTTGCCCCCACCGTGGGCGCAACGGTGATCGAAGCCAACCTCTTCATCGATGGCGATGCGGGCCGCGGGGGAGAGCCCGCCGTGCTCCGTCAACTGACACTGGGCGCAAAACTCGCGGCGCGGGACGGCCAAGCGATCCTTATCGGGCATCCCTATCCCACAACGATCGCGGCCGTGAACCGTTGGCTCACATCAGAAGACGCCTCCACGGTGCGGCTGGTCACTGTCAGCGCCCTGCTACCAACGCCCGATCCCCAACCCGTTGAATCGCGCCCCACACTTCGTTTCTAGCGCCAGCGGCAAAGAACCGAAGGATCAGGTCATCTCTGCTGCAATCGCGGCGATGGTCACCTCGCGGAGGCGGCGCACCAGAACCTGCTCGGCCTCACTGAGCGCATCACTCAGTGTGCTCCCAATCTTTCGTTCAATAGCACAGTGGGGAGGGTTGTCTTCGCCCACAGGGTCGGGCCGCAAGAACCTCTCACCGAGTGCATCGTAGACAGCGGCAAGCGTGATCTCGGCTGGGTCCTGGCTGAGTTGCCATCCGCCCGCATGTCCGCGTTCGGATGACACGATACCCTGTTCGCGCAACAGCCCCAAGGTTCTGCGCACCACAACGGGATTGGTCTGGTTGAACGCCGCGAGCTGTTGCGAAGACAAGCGCTCATCAGGCTTGCGCGCCATGTGCCCCAAAACATGGAGGGCAAGGGAAAAGCGGCTGTTGCGTTTCATGTAACTTTTCTAGTTGCGTTTGGTGCGGCATGACAATACGTAACTCTCGTGGTTACGATTGAGATCCGTTCCAGTGAACTATGACGAAGACGCGCCCTTTGAGGTGACCCGGTATCGAGAAATGCAAAAGGCCCTGCCTGGGTACGATGCCCTCTACCGGCTGACGCGCGCCCGACTTGAAACGGCTCTCATGCCAAGGTCTCATGTGCTGGTCGTTGGTGCAGGTGGCGGACGGGAAGTTGAAGCACTCAGCCAGAGCGATCACCAGTTTCAAATCACCGGCGTTGATCCGTCCCAGGACATGTTGAGCATTGCAGAATGGTACGCCTCCCGCGCGAAGATGGGCAGTCAAGTCAAGCTGGTTCAAGGAACAGCGGAAGATACTGTTGCGCCAAAGGACGGTTTCGCTGCCGCGACATCACTCCTCGTTATGCACTTCTTGCCCGATGAAGAGAACGAGAATGGCAAAGCCGCCTATCTGCAATCGATCAGATCACGCCTCCGCAGCGGCGCGACACTCGTTCATGCTGATGTCAGCTATACGGACGAGTTTGCGATGTTTGCGCCGGTGTTCTCACAACACGCAGAACTGGCGGGACTTGATCCAGACGCTGCTCGCGTGGGCCCACAGACGATACAGACGATGCCGATCATCAGCCCCGAGAGAACCAAGGTGCTTCTTAAGGCAACAGGTTTTGCCAGCATACGACCCTTTTTCCAAACGCTCTGGTATCGCGGCTGGTTTGCAACGGCAGCTTAGGGGCTCAGCGCGCTAAGCCCGCAGGTCCTTCGACGAGCCGAGGCAGATATGCGACGTGATGCTCGCCACCTGGGGCAAGATCCCAAGCGTGTCGGCGTGGAAGCTTTTGTAGGCATCAAGCCCATCCACCTCGACCCGGAGGAGGTACTCGACCGAACCGGTGATGTTATGGCACTCGCGCACTTCAGGGGCGCTCTCCATCGCGCGCTCAAAGTCGGCCGCATCCCTTCGAAGCTGTGCTGAAAGCCCCACCATCACGAAGACCACGACATCGCCGCCGAGACGTTTGCGATCGAGAACCGCGCGGTAGCCTTTGATAAAGCCCGCTCGCTCCAGCTCCTGCACACGGCGCAGGCAGGCCGAAGCGGACAAACCCACGCGGTCCGCCAGCTCTGCGTTGCTCACTCGGCCATCCGCCTCCAGCTCACGCAATATTCGTTCGTTCATTGGGTCCATCGCACAACTCTATTGTGCATGACCGCCCTCGCGCAAGCCAAAACGCAAGCACATGCGATCAATCATGGGTTATTCTTGTGCAACGCAGAGCGGAGGAATCGATGATGAGCGCAACCACCCTTGAGAAGCCCGCCGTTCAGTCGCTTAGGGCCTACGATATGTCGGCCGAGCGAGGCTTCCTGTGCCGTCACGACACCACGTCCGTCACCCTGCCGGGTGTTTGGCGCGAGGCTGCGGATGTTGCGCTGGAGCTGCCCCGGATCCTGCCGTCAGGGCGTGTACGATCTTTTCTGACCCGCCATTTGCCCGACGCAGCGTTTGCGGAAAGTGTCGGCGACTTGACCAACGAAGAACTCCGTATGGCGACGGTTCACTACACGTTCATGGTCCAGGCCTATATCTGGGGCCAGACAGAACCATCGGACCGCCTGCCCGAAGCGCTTGCAAGGCCGATGGTGGCGATCGCCGATCGCCTGGGGCAGCAGCCTCTTCTCACCTACAGCTCCTACGTTCTCGACAACTGGGCGTTGGTGGAGCCGGATCAGCCGCTCGGCCTTGATAACATCGCCATGGTCCAGAACTTCCTCGCGGGCCTCGACGAGGCCTGGTTCGTGCTAGTCCACGTGGCGATAGAGGCGGAGGCCGGGGCAATCCTGACACGGATGGCGCCGATCATTGAAGCCACCGAGAATGAAGACATCGCAGGCGCCCAAAAGCTTCTCGAAGACACCGCAGAGACCTGGGCCAAGCTCAAAGCGATCTTTGATCGGATGCCAGAGCGGTGCGATCCCTATATCTATTTCGAGCGTGTACGGCCTTACATCCATGGCTGGAAAGACAACCCCGCGCTACCTGACGGTGTCATCTATGAAGGTGTCGAGCGCTACGGCTCTAAAGGGCAAGCCTTCCGCGGCCAGACCGGATCCCAGTCATCGATCGTGCCGAGCATGGACGCCCTCCTTGGCGTCGGTCACGCAGCTGATCCGCTGAAAGCGTTTCTTGATCAGCTGCACGCCTATCGTCCTGTCGGGCATCGGCGATTCATCGATGACGTGCGCGGGGCCAGCACGCTTCGGGCATTCACGCAGAGGACGGATCATCGCGGGTTGAAAGACGCGTATAACGCCAACGTGCAAGCCGTCGCAGATTTCAGAACCCGCCACCTCGAATACGCGGCGAGCTATATCAACAAACAGGGCAAGAAAGCGGCTGGGAACGACACCGAGGTTGGTACCGGCGGCACGCCATTCATGCGCTATCTCAAAAAGCACCGCGACGAGACGAGCGCGAACTTGCTCTAAGGGAGCGCTTAGCCGCCACGGGAGGCGTTGATGAACGCCTCTTTGATCGCACGGCTTTTGGCCTCGCACTCGGCAAGCTCTGCCTGCGGATCACTGTCATAGACGATGCCCGCACCCGCCTGGATGTGGGCCTCACCGTCTTTCACCACGGCCATGCGCAGGCCGATGCAGCTATCGAATTCCCCGTCCGCGCCAAAATAGCCGATAGCACCGCCATAAAGTCCGCGCGCGGATACCTCGAGCTCATCGATGATCTCCATCGCGCGGATTTTCGGTGCGCCCGTCAGCGTTCCGGCGGGAAAACCGTTCAGCATCGCGTCGAGCGGCGTCAGCCCCTCTTTCAGCTTGCCCACGACGTTCGAGGTGATATGCATCACGTGGCTGAACCGCTCGATGGTGAAGGTGGCGGTGGGCTTCACCGTCCCAGGTTCTGCGCTGCGGCCAACATCGTTCCGGCCAAGATCGAGCAGCATGAGATGCTCCGCCCGCTCCTTTTCGTCAGCCAGCAGCTCTTTTTCGAGCGCCGCGTCTTCGTCAGGCGTCGCACCGCGCGGCCGTGTGCCTGCAATGGGACGGATGGTGACCCCACCATTCCGGACACGAACGAGGATCTCTGGGCTCGCGCCAAGAAAGGTCGCGGGTTCAAAATTGAGGTAGAACAAGAACGGTGACGGATTGATCCGGCGCAGCTGGCGATACGCGTCCAGCGCTTTGCCTTCATAGGGCGCGCTGTAGCGCTGGCTCAGCACCACTTGAAAAATATCGCCTGCGCGGATGTATTCCTTCGCATGCTCCACCGCGCCAAGATACTCTTGGCTCGCCATATTGGACTCAAACTCCGGCATCGGCGTTTTTGGCGAAACAGCCACATTGAGCGGCTCACGCAACCGGTCGATCAGTTTACCGAGCCGCTCGTCAGCGGCGGCGTAGGCCTCATCGGCAGACTGACCGCTTTCGGGGCGCGCCGTCGTGACGAGGACGACCTCGCGTTTTACGCTGTCAAACGTCGCCATCACCTGGGGTCTGACCAGGTAGGCGTCCGGCAGCTCCAGATGATCCTCAGGCCGGTCGGGCAAGTGCTCCACATAACGGATGAAATCGTAAGCGAAGTAGCCAAAGAGACCCGATGCCATGGGCGGCAGGTCCTGCTCCACCGACGCAGGCATCTTGACGCGAGACTTTGCGACGAGATCCCGAAGGGCGCTCAGCGCATCGCCGCCCTCTTCGATCACCTCGCCTTTAGGTGTCATCAGCCTCACGTTTTGATCCTTGCACTGCCAAACCAAGTCAGGTTCAAGACCAATGGTCGAGTAGCGGCCAAGCTGCTCACCGCCCTCGACGGACTCGAGCAAAAATGAGCCCTTCGCGTCCCCGCTCAGCTTGAGATAGGCCGAGAGCGGCGTTTCGAGGTCACCCACGAAACGGCGATAGAGAAGCTGCGCTTCACCGGCCTCATAACCGGGTTTGAAATCGACAAACGCCGGCTCGAGACGATCAAACCCGTCGCCGCTCACTCGGTGAGGCCCAAGGAACGCGAGATCACGCGATCATTTTGGCGGACTTCCGTCTCGCCTTCGAGAGCCAATACATAAGCTTGATAAAGCTCGTTCGTCAGCTGATCACCAAACTGGTTGTTGACCAGAGGCAGGACCGCCATCGCTTCGGTCGCGTCGCTATAGGTGACATTCTCGACACGGACGGCATAGACGATGTCACCGCTGCCCGGGATGGTCGTCGTTTGCCCAACGGCGAGCTCTAAGATCTGGCTCACCACGTCGTTGGGAATGGCGCTTTGGGTGTCGCGAGCCAACGTCTCAGTACGGACTTCACTGCCCAGCGCTTGAGCGGCTTCTTCAAAGCTCACGCCGGCGGCCTCTTGGGCCGCAAACTGTACGCCGATCTGCCGAGAAGCGTCGTCGGCACGTTCGGCTTCTAGAGCTTCGCGGATCTCAGCCTCCACCTCAGCGAGAGCGAGGGGTGCTGGCGGGACAATACTCTCCACCGTGACGAAACCGTAGCCGTCGGCCAACCGAATGCCGGGGCTCTCCTCGCCTTCTTCGAGGCGGCTGCCTTCTGCGGCCAAGATCCGGTTGATCGACGCAATCGACCCATTCCGTGTGAAGAGCTCCCGGTCGATTGGGCCGACAGTACGCGCTTCCAAGCTTAGGGACGTTGCGGCCTCGGCCAATGTGGTGCCCTCGTCACGGGCGATCTCGACGCCTTCTACGAGTTCGATCACGCGCTCCTCCGCAATCTCGGCGATGAGTTCCGCTTCGAGAGTTTCACGCAGGTCCTCAAAACTCTCAACGTCAGACGCGTTGATCGCTGTAACCTCCGCATAAAGATCACCAAATGGCGTGGAGATGGGACCCAGCAGCGCCCCGGCCTCGCCCGCGAACACCGCCTCCGCAAGGTCCTCATTGATGAAGCCGTCACGTGTGCGTTCGCTGAGCTCCGTCACAGCCGCACCCGTGGCTTCGACCACCGCGTCAAAGCCGCCGCCTGCGGACACTGCATCACTGGCAGCAGACTTGGCGTCGTCGGCAGAAATGGTGACCTGGCGATAGTTGCGGGTCTCCGCCGCCTCATTGGCGCCGACCCGCGCATTGTAGAGCTGTTGGACGTCCTCTTCGCTCACGCTGATATCGTCCGAAACATCCTCAGTGCTGATCGTCAGCACGGTGAAGGTCCGGTACTCCGGCGAGAGATAGAAGCCACTGTTCACTTCATAGTAGGCCGCGATGTCCTCCTCGGTGGGCGGCTCCACGGCGTCACGCGTCAGCTCAGCCACTTTGATGGTGCGCTGTTCGAACTCGTTCAGCAGCAGAAGACGCGTCAGGTCCTGGGGCGCCGTTGCAGGTGTGCTCAGCGCTCCGGTCAGCTGGCCGCGCTTGAGATCCTCCGCAACAAGATCACCGAAGGCGTCGAGCGAAATCCCCTGCTGCTGGAGTGCAATGGTCAAGAGCTGCGCGTTGAAACGGCCGGTCTCAGGGCTTTTCAGCTCATCGATATTCTCAATATACAGACGAACAATGTCGGTCGGCGCTGCAAGACCAAGATCGTTCGCCGCGTTGGTCAGCAATCCGCGGAGCGTGAGGATCTGAATGGCTTCCTGGGCAATGCCGGCTGAGATCAGCTGATCGCGGGTCAGGTTGGGGTTTTGCGCCTGGGCCTGCTGCACGCGGTTGCGGACCTCCAGCTCAAACTCGCGGCCGGAATACTCTGTCTTGCCGATCGTCAGCGCTGCGCCGCTGCCGAAGTTATCAAGCGCAGGCACACCCACCACGGCCATCGCCAAAATGATAAGGCCCCCAACGACCCATGCCAGGACACCGCGTAACGCGTTGCGGAAACTGTTCAGCACTCCGTAAGCCTTTCGTTCTTCACGAAAGATGCGTTTGGATGGCTCGCTGCGGCTTTGCAAGACGGCGGCCGTCCCCCAAACGGTGGGAAAAGGAAAGGCGTGCAGAATGGCGTTGATTATTGGGAACTGGAAGATGAACGGCACGAGCGCGTCGCTGGCTGAGGTGGGCCAGATCATCGACGGCGCTGAGGCCGCGGCGAAGGACGGGATGCAGATGGTGATCTGCCCGCCCGCCACGTTGCTGCGGGAGGTGAGCGCCGCCTGCCGCGACACCAAGATCCAAACCGGCGGCCAGGACTGCCATCACGAGCCCTCGGGCGCGCATACCGGCTGCGTGTCGTCTGAGATGCTCGCCGACGCGGGCGCATCCTACTGCATCATCGGCCACTCCGAAGCGCGGGAGCGATCAGGCGACAGCGCTGAGACGCTCGGGGCGAAGGTGGACGCCGTGCTTCGCACCGGGCTCGTCCCCATTTTCTGTGTCGGGGAAAGCCTTGAAGAACGCCAAGACCTGCGCGCCGTCGACGTTGTCACCGGGCAGCTCGATGTTGTTGCCGACAAGGCCGACCAAGTGATCGTTGCCTACGAGCCCATTTGGGCCATCGGGACTGGCCTCACCCCGAAAGAGGACGACATCGCGGAGATGCACAATGCGATGCGCGACAAGTTGGGGCCTAAGCCTCCGCTTCTCTACGGTGGTTCTGTGAAGCCGGGTAACGCGGCGGAAATCCTTCGCATCGACAATGTGGGCGGGGCCTTGATTGGCGGTGCCAGCCTGGTGGCCAAAGATTTTCTAGCGATCGCGCGCTCTGTCTGATGTCCGTCAAACTCCTTCTCCTCGTCGCTTTTGCCCTGGTGTTGGGAACGATCCTGTTCTCCTTCATCCAGGATCGGGCGATCACGAGGCGAAGGGAGCCAGCAGGCGATCTGGTGCCCACGGACGAGGGCAACATTCACGTTATTCGGCGCGGTGCGCCCGGCGAAAAGCTCCCGGTGGTGATGGCGCACGGCACTTTCACCAACGGCCTCGATATGGACATCGACCTGGCGCGGGAGCTTGCGGATGAGCGCTTGGTCCTATCGGTCGATCGCCCAGGGCATGGCTTTTCGGATCGTCCGCGCGACGGCTTCCGCATGGATGTGCAGGTCGCAGCGATGCGCGAAGCGGTGAGAGCCCAAGGCGCGGAGCGTTATGTCGTGGTCGGACAAAGCTACGGCGCTGCCACGGCGCTTGTCTGGGCACTCGCCTACCCAGAAGACGTAGCGGGTCTGGTGCTCGTCGCGCCGGTCAGCCATCCCTGGCCCGGCGGATTGCGATGGTACGCCAAGGCAGGGAACAATCCCTATTATGGCTGGTTCTTCCGGCGCAGCTTCATCGCTCTCTTTTGCCGCTATGGCCTGAAGCGTGCGGTCGAACGCTCACTCGCCGGCGCGAAGGCAGCGTCGTACTACTTCGATCGAGTGCAGTCGCAACTCGCTTTCCGCGCCAATGAGTTCAAGTGGAACGCTGAGGACCTTTGCCGCCTCTATGAACAGCTGGTGCCGCTGTCCAAACGCTATGGCGAGATCGACATACCGGCAGAAGTGGTGGCCGGAACCCACGACATCACCGTTCTGCTGCCGGTCCATGGGCGCAAACTCCAGGAGGAGATTCCGGACTGCGGGCTCGATATCATCGAGGGCGGCGGGCATGCTCTCCACCACACGCACCCCGAACGGGTCCACGCTGCCGTCGATCGCCTCGACAGACGGCTTGAAATTGCACGTCGCTCGCCCCTAGAGAGCGCTTTCCGAGCGATCACAGCGGTGTTCCCGCAGCGCATCGCGTCCAAGCAGGAAGCCTCATGACCGCGATCATTCTGACCATTCACACCATGGTGGTGCTGGCCCTTGTCGGGGTCGTTCTGTTGCAGCGTTCCGAAGGCGGCGCGCTCGGTATGGGCGGCGGTGGCGGCGGCCTCATGTCTGGCCGGGGCGCGGCGACAGCGCTCACCCGGACCACAACGATCTTGGCGGGCGTCTTTTTCGTGACCTCACTCACCCTGGCCCTGGTGGCCGACCGTGGTCAGTCGAACATCGATTTTCTGCCGACCGAGGAAGAGGCGCTGGACGAAGACGATTTCTCCGACATCATCGGCGGGACCGATGACGGCGCTGAGGGCGCAACGCCCGCGCCTGACATCTTCACGTTGCCTGATGATCTCGGTGTCAGCACCGATGAAGCGCCTGCGGAAGAGCCCACCGGCGACACACCGCCGCCGGCCGACGATCCACAGAACTAACTAGAACTTCCGCGAGAGGCTGATCGACGCGAAGGTCTGCGTCTCGTTTTCCTCGTCGAATTGAGGTGAGCGCGCGACAACAGTCAGAGCGCCTTGATACTTGCCGCGCTGCAGGACCGCGCCGACCTCAAAGTCGGCCACCCACACGCTGCTTTGCACATCGATGAAGTCGTCTTCGCGGAAGAAGCTATCGTCGAGCACGATGTTGTGCGCGACAGCGCGAACATCACCGCCTCCGAAGATGAACCACTGGAACTTCTCGTCATTGCGCGGCGTGAAGAAGCCTGAACCGCCGTTGACCGCAGTCCGCACCCGGGGCACCGAGAAGGTGGATGTGATGCCCGGACCCCAGCGCAGCGTCGTGCTGCCGCCGATGCCGGTATATTTGTTGCCCGCCGAAGCCACACCGCCAACGATGAGATCAACGGGAACGCCTAGGAACTCATTGTTGCGGAGGAATCGCTTCTGAACGTTGTAGTGGAAGTTCAGTAGGACCTCATCATCAACCTGCGTGTCCCACCCCTGGGGGTCGACATCGCCCGTGATGTCGTGGGTCGCCTTTTGAATGTTTTCAGCCAAGGCTGAGTCGCCGACGAAGCCTGTTTCAATCGAGAAGCGGTCGATCCGGTGGCGCTGCTGGACCATCCACGTCGCTTCCGCGGTGAAAAAGCCAGCATACGGGTGCTCGCCAGGCTGAAACTCTGTCGGGCGCAGGTTGTCAGGCGTGTAGAACGCGTGGGTCAGCATGAAACCGCGCCGGGCCACAGCCGCGCCCTGGGGCCGAACGATCTTGTCAGCAAGGAAAGCCGAGAAGCCAGAAAGCTCGCGCGTCCCGCTCACGTAACCAAGGCTGGCGCCGCTGGTGTAGTTGTCGTCTTCGCGCGTGAAGCTGTCGTTCTCCACGAGCAGCGTCCAGGTCGCATCAGGATCGTCCAAGTTTGGCTGCGCCGCAGCGGTCCCGATGCACGCAAAAGCCGCCATGACCACGAAAGAACGCACCATCATGGTCATCAACCTCACCCCACCATCCCAAACTGATACAGCTAGTATGGTGTCTCGTCCCGGACGTTCCATGCCGCAAGATGCGAAATGGAAAAAACTATGGCTGATATGACACATCGTCTGCATCCACCGCGTGTGTGGGCCCCTCACCGGGCCTTCCATACCAAGCGGAATGCGAGCTCCGTGCCAGGACGCTAATTTCCCTTTGAAGATAACAAGTTCGTTATGAAACCTCGGATCAGAAACTGCCAAAGGAGAAAGACGCCGCCCACAACCAAAAGGAGTCCGGCGAAAGGCCGCCACCACTGGCCCTTTGATAGGCGTTCATTCACACGCTCGCGAGCGACTGCGGCAGGGTCATAGCCCTCCGGCATCGGACGCACCCCGACCCAGCGTTCGTAGAGGCTGTAGTCGGACAACATGTCCTCAAAGAGCTGCGGGCTGGCAAAGGAGAGGTCGAGCGTCTCGCCCGGATCTTCGTCGATGTTGAACAGCCGCCACTCACCGTCGCTGCCCGGCGGGTTGTTGCGCACGATCTTGTAGGATCCACGGAAGAGTGCGGCATTGCCGTTGAGCTCAAGCCCAATTGCATCGAGCGGCCCATAGACCCGGTCCGCGGCACCCAGCAGGATCGGAGTCAGCGATCGGCCCGTCAGGGCCTCACGGTCGAAAGGCGCGTTAGCAAGATCAAGGATCGTCGGCGTGATGTCGCTCATCACGCTCAGCGCCCGGGACTTCACCCCCGGCTCAATCCCTGGGCCCGCGACGACAAGAGGGACGCGGGTGCCGCCCTCGGACAGGTAGCCTTTGAAGAGATTGCCGGGCGACGCTGCGGCCGACGCCCATTCGGGGCCAAGGGTGGCGAAGCCTTGCGACGTGCCGATCCTGTCGGTGCCGAAGGCATAACCTTTCGCGCTGGCCCACCGGCGAAAATCAGGATCGGCCTCGTGCTCGACCCCCGCTGGCCCGTTGTCGGACGCGAAGACGAAAACCGTGTTCTCAAACTGGCCCGTGCTCTTGAGGTGCTCCACAAGCCGGCCGAGATGGGCGTCTAAGCTGTCGATCATACCCGCGTAAGCAGCCATGCGGCGGGCATAGTTGGCACGCTCTGCACCGGTGAGGTCGTCCCAGTCTCGCGCGCCAGGAACAAAGGTGCCAAGAGGCGCATCCGGAGGAACGACGCCCAACTCCTTTGCGCGCAGCCAACGCTCCTCACGCAGAGCATGCCAACCTTCCGTATAACGATCGAGATATGACTCAACCCGCTCACCCGGAGCCTGCAGAGGATAATGGGGCGCGGTGAACGCGACATAGGCAAAGAAGGGCGCTTCGTCGCTGCCATCACCGATATAGCTGATGACCTGATCGATGAGGTTCTCGGACGCGTAGAAATCATCGGGAAGCGTTGCGCTTTCCCCATCCTCAACCCAACCAACGCCCTGGTGAAGAGGATGCGCCGCCCGTTCTCCAAAATGATCGCTGCCAGCAGCCGCCACAAAGGAGCGATCGAACCCGTGGGCAGGTGGCAAATGTTCGGGTTCAGCTCCGAGTTGCCATTTTCCGACCGCGTAAGTCCTGTAGCCAACCTCTTGCAGCAGACTCGCCACCGTCCGCACACCACCTTCAAGCTGGCCGCGATACCCCGGCTCCCCTTCATAGTCCTCAGGCGCCATCAAAGGATCTGTGGCCACGCCCGCTTCATGACTATCGAGCCCGGTCAGGAGCATCGCCCGCGACGGTGCGCCCATGGCGACTGTGTGGAAGTTCGTGAACTGAACACCTGTTGCCGCGAGACCGTCAATGACCGGTGTCGCGATCTCTCCGCCGTAAGCGCCGAAATCTGTGAACGCCGCATCATCAGCCAAAACAACGACGATGTTGGGCACCTGGCGCTGCTCAAGCGCCGGCATTTCCGCAGCCTCGATAAGGGGGACCTCTTCGATCTGCGCGGCCGCGGTCCCAGCGGGCACAAGGACAGCCGAGAGCATAGCCAAAAGACCGGCGCGTGATGCCGAAACGAAACCAGGCATGGGCGGGAGCTTTCTTGTCATATCGAGGCGAATAAACCGCATCAGCAGCCCGGTGGGAAGCGCCCGTTGGCGTCAGCCCACCATCGATTGTTCATCGCCGTCCGCAGCGACGGCGCCCTCCACGCCAAAGCCGAAGCGTTTCTCGAACTGGCCGACGTCGCGCGGCTCGAGCCGCACCGAAACCGTTCGCTCACCGCTCTCCGACCACTCCTCGTTCAAGACCTCGCCGTGACGGTGGAGCCATGCGGCAGCCTCGCCGGCGTCCGGGGGCAGAAGGACCGTAACCTCGCTCCTTCGCGCTGTGAGCTCTTGGTCGAGAAGATCCAAAAGATCATTGACACCTTCACCGGTCAGTGCACTGACAGCGACAGGCAGGGGATCACTCGGTGTGCCGTCGGCAAGCTCCGCGCGTTGGCGCGCCGCATCCCGAAGCTGCTGTTCGCCGCCCGGCTGATCGTCCTGTTGCGGGAGCGCATCAAGCTTGTTCCACACCTCGACAAAGACAGCGTCTGTGTCCTCTGTGAGGCCAAGCTCAGCCAGGACTTTGATGACGTCCGCACGCTGCGCATCGCTTTCAGGGTGGGCGTAGTCGCGAACATGGACCACGATGTCTGCTTCTAGGACCTCTTCGAGGGTTGCCCGGAATGCTGCCACAAGCGTTGTCGGCAAATCACTGATGAAACCCACCGTGTCCGACAGGATCGCCGGCGTGCCCGAGGGCAGATCGATCTGGCGCATCAGAGGGTCGAGCGTTGCGAAAAGGAGGTCCTCAGCAAACGTCTCTTCACCCGTGATCCGTTTAAAGAGCGTCGACTTGCCTGCGTTGGTGTAACCAACCAGCGCCACCACGGGCTGGGGTGCCCGTTTGCGCTTCCGCCTCTGCAGATTCCGCGTGCGGCGAACGTCCTCGAGCTCTTTTTTCAGCCGATCGATCTTTTCCTGAAGGATCCGCCTGTCGCTCTCGATCTGCCGCTCACCAGGACCGCCAAGAAAACCAGCGCCGCCACGTTGCCGCTCGAGGTGGGTCCATGAGCGCACCAAACGCGACTTCTGAAACGTAAGATGCGCCAGCTCAACTTGCAGGGTGCCCTCTTTCGTCGAGGCCCGCTCGCCGAAAATCTCGAGGATCAGGGCGGTCCGGTCGAGCACCTTGGCCTTCCAAGCACGCTCAAGGTTCCGGTGCTGCACCGGCGTCAGCTGCGTGTTGACGATGACAAGTTTGACGTCTTCGGCGGCGGTCAGCCACGCGCCCACCTCATCCACCTTCCCCTGACCCAAAAAGGTCGCGGGGCGGGCTTCTTGAAGGTTGACGATCTCTGCACGGACGGTTTCGACGCCGATCGCTTTGGTCAGGCCCGCCGCCTCGTCAAGCGCACCTTGGGCCGAGCGCAAGTCTCGCCCTGTGCCAGACAGTGCGCAATGCAGAACGAAGGCCTTCTCCGCAGGCCGTTCGGTCTCATAGGGGCTAGATGTTACCGTCGGTCGCTTCCTCAGTCAGGTCCACCGGCCCTTGCGGCATGATGGTCGAAATGGCGTGCTTGTAGACCAACTGGGTTTGATCGTCACGACGAAGAAGAACGCAGAAGCTGTCAAACCACGTGACGATGCCCTGCAGCTTCACGCCGTTCACCAGAAAGACCGTGACGGGGACCTTCTGCTTGCGGATCTCATTGAGGAAAATGTCCTGTAATGGGCGCGGCTTATCCATGGCCTGAGCTTCTCTTTTGACGTGACATATTGCAACGCAATAACACGTAGAACTTTTTAGCGTGTGATGAAAGACCCTGTGCGAAAGAGCCTTAACCGCGCCAGAAATTCCGGTCCATCAGGAGAAACAGCAAAACGAGCTCCAGCCGTCCGGCAATCATCCCCAAAGCCAAGAGAATACGCAGGGGCTCAGCAAAATGGACGAAATCCGCCGTTGAGCCCTCGACGACGGAGAGGAGCGGACCGGCATTCGTGACCACGGCGACAGCTGTCGCGGCGGCGAGTTCCAGGTCATAGCCAAAGAACGCCACCGTCAGGACAAGCGCGGCGAGCACCATCGTGAAAGCGATGGTGTGAATCCACACCCCGAACTCGTGGATCAGCGGCTTTGGTTGCCCGATCACGCCGCCGGGGTGGCTCAGACGCCAGAGCTCCTGCCCTGCTCTCTCGAACGTGATGAGCCAGCGCAGGAGCTTGATCCCGCCAGCGGTGGAGACGGCCGCGCCGCCGATGACGGCGGTAACAAGCACTGGGGTGAGGCCCGGCCGCTCACCGATGAAGAAGCCATTGGTCGAAAGAAGCGAGACCGCATTGACGATCTGCGCCGGGATCTTGTCCCAATCCCCCGCGCCTGTGCTGACCCAGAGCAGAAAGCCCAGCGGTAGGATCAAAAACAGGAACGCTTTGGTCTCAGGGTCAGGGCCAGCTTTCAGTCGGGACGATCCTTGGAGCGCCAAGCGAGCGATCACCACGAAATTCACGGCACTGATGATCATCGTCAAAACGGCCACGGTGATGCTCGCAGGCGAGAGCGCGATGAGACCGCCAGGCAGCGGCATGAAACCGCCCGATGCCATCAACGACATCGCCAAGGTCATCGCATCGGCTGGTTCCACGCCCGTGAGCAGGAACGCGGAAAAGCTCAGGAGCGTGACACTCGCATAGACGGGTGCAAACGCCTCGATCGCAGCACCAAAGGCGCGGAGGTAGCTGTCGCGCCGCCCGCGCGCGAAGGGCGGGATGGGGGGTTCGATGCCAACAAACTCGGGCCGGACGAAGACGGCTGCCGCCGTCGCAAGGCTCGTTAGCCCCCCGAGCCACTCAAGACTGGCGCGGTAAAGCATGCCGCCCACGGCACTTCTGGCCGTCGGCTCCGACAGCCATGCACCCGTTGTCGTCAGTGCGGAGACAGCCTCAAACCAAGCATCGGTGAGGCGCATCCCCTCAACGAGAAACGGCATGGCCGCGAGGAACGGCACCGCGATCCAGAACATCATCAAGGCAAGGATCAGTTCACGGAAGCCTGACCGCGCCGACCGTTTCCGCCCAACACTGGTGCTGAGGATAAAGAGGGCACTGCCAAGAAAGGCGCTGATGGCGATACTCACAGCGAAGGGTGCACCGCCGCGGCCGCTTGTCAGTGTCACGATGAAGGGAAGCATGCTTGCAGCCGCCATCGCAAACAGCGTGAGGGCGAGAAATCGCAAGACCGGCTGATATGACATGGAGCGCGCTCTCCCTTCCCGGCCAGGACGCTAGAAATAGCTGATCCCGACCCGGAACATCTTTTCGACCTCACGCACCGCTTCGCGCATGGCGAGGAGCACCACCCGGTCCCCTGGCTCTACCACGGTCTCTTTGTCCGGCAAGATCACGTCTGCACCGCGGACAATCGCTCCAAGGACAACCCCGCCAGGTAGGGAGGCTTTACCCAGCGGCGTTCCGACCAGGCTTGACGTCTCAAGCGCCACCGCGTCGACGATCTCCGCTTCACCGCCAAGGATCGAGTAAACCGATTTGATCCGACCCCGCCGCACATGTTGCAAAATCGTCGAGATGGTCGTCGCGCGCGGATCGATAAAGCGATCGATCCCCACCGCCTGGCTCAACGCACCGTATTCTGGCTCGTTGGTCAGGATCATGGCCCGCCGGGCACCGCTCTTCTTTCCGATCACTCCGGAAAGAAGATTGATCTGATCACTGTCGGTCAAGGCAACGAGGGTTTCGGCTTCAGCAATCCCTGCCTCCACCAGAACGTCTTGATCAAGGCCAGAGCCGTTGAGGACGATCGTCCGGTTGAGGCTTTCCGCCACCACGGCGGCGCGATCGGCCTTGGCTTCGACCAGGCGGATCTTCATCTGCCCAAGGCTCTCCAGCTCACGCGCGACGTCTAGGCCGATATTGCCCCCGCCGACAATCACGATACGGCGCGCCTGGGACTGTTGCTCCGCCATGATCTCGATCGCGCGTTTGATCCGGTCACGGTCACCGACGAAGAAGACCTCATCGCCGGCTTCAAGCTGATCATCAGGACCTGCACGGAAGAAACTCTCCTCCCGGTGGACACCAAGAATTGTCACCTTGAGGTCAGGGAACAGCTCCCTCACCTGCCGCAGCGGTGTCTCAAGGATCGGGCTATCCTCGCGCAAACGCAGACCCACTGCCCAGACTTTGTCATCGGCAAAGCTTTTGACGTCGAACGCAGCCGGCGTGGTGAGGCGCTGCAGAACGGCTGCCGCCACCTCACGCTCCGGCGAGATGATGACATCAATCGGAATGTTCTCGCGACTAAAGACGTCCGCGTAGCGTGTCTGCAGATAAGATCGTGCACGGATCCGCGCGATCTTGGTCGGGACCTTAAAGACCGAATGCGCAATCTGGCAGGCCACGATATTAACTTCGTCGGAATGGGTCACAGCGATCAGCATGTCGGCCTCGCGACCACCAGCCTCCACCAAGACATCAGGGTACGACCCCGAGCCAACCACACCGCGCACGTCCAGGCGCTCAGTAATCGACCGGATCAGCTCCGGAGACCGATCGATAACCGTGACGTTGGCGTCCTCGTCCGCGAGACGCTCCGCAATCCCTGTACCGACACGGCCTGCGCCGCAAATGATCACTCGCATGATAGGGTCGCCCTATCCCCGATCGCTTCGTTCTAAGAGATAAACCAGGATTGGTGCAAAAGTCATGACCAGGCCCATCGCGATTAGCGCCAACACAGCAGTCCAAGTGAACCACCCCATTGGCAAGCTCGGGTTCAAGTGAATGATCATGCCGTAAACGAAGAAAAACGTGAACCCACCAAGCGGCACCAACAGGACCGAGCACAGGTAGACGAAGACCAGAGCGGCGCGCGATGTTGGCTTGGACCGCTGGTGCGCCATCTCACTCGTCGACCTTGGTGGCCATGGTCACAATCTCTTCCGCCACCGATGGGTGGAGCGCGCAAGTCGCATCGAATTCAGCCTTGGTCACGCCCGCCTTCACTGCAATCGCCACCGCCTGAATGATCTCCGGCGTTTCGGCTCCGGCCATGTGGCAACCAAGCACCTTATCCGTCCTTTGGCAGACGATCAGCTTCATGATCACCCGCTCAGGATTCTGCGCGAGGACGTTTCTCATGGCGCGGAAGTCAGCCTTATAGACATCGATACCAAAACCAGCCGCACGTGCCTCCTGCGCCGTGAGACCCACGGTGGCCACAGGCGGCTGGGTGAACACCGCCTTGGGGATTGCGTCGTAGTTCATTCGGCGCGGATTGTTCTTGAACTGCGTTTCAACGAAGGCCGCTGCCTCGCGAATGGCGACGGGGGTCAGGTTCACACGGTTGGTCACATCGCCCACAGCAAAAATGTTGGGCACAGAGGTTTGGCTGTCTTCATTGACCACGATCGCGCCCCATCGGTCAGTCTCGATACCAGCACGCTCCATCCCGACACCGCGGGTGTTGGGATCACGACCGATCGCCCAGAAGACGAGATCCGTTGACAGAACATCGCCGTTCAAGAGGTGAACCTTGGTCTCCGCATCGGTTTTCTCGATCTTGGTGAAGACCGTGTTGTTGATGTAGGTGATCCCTGCACGCTCGAAATTGCTTTCGACGTAGTCGGCAAGATCACCGTCAAAGCCGCGCAAGACCCGCTCACCACGATAGATGAGGGTCACATCGACCCCGAGGCCCGCCATGATGTAGGCAAACTCCAGCGCGATGTAGCCGCCACCAGCGACGACAGCGCGCTTGGGCAGCTCAGGCAGCAAGAAAGCATCGTCCGAGACGATGCCGTGCTCATAGCCCGGTACGCTTTCATCCTTCACTGGACGCCCGCCGGTGGCGATCAAAATCTTGTCGGCTGTCACCTGGCGATCTTCGTCAACGATATGGATGGTATGCTGATCGACGAGAACGGCACGGCTCTTGATATGATCGACGCCGTTGTTCTCAAGAATGTTCGCGTAGATCGATGACAAGCGATTCACCTCGCGCTGCACGTTGTCGCGCAAGGTCGGCCAGTCATGTTGAGGATCCTCACCAAAAGACCAGCCATAGCCCTTCGCATCGGCCATGGCATGACCGAACTCTGAGGCGTAGACAAAGAACTTCTTCGGTACACAGCCTCGGACCACGCAAGTGCCGCCGGGCTTGCTTTCCTCCGCACACGCCACCTTGAAACCGGCCTGCGCCGCCAGCCGGGCTGCGCGCACACCGCCGGAACCGGCGCCAATGACGAAAAGATCGTAGTCGTAAGCCATACTGATAAGCCTTATGATCGGAATATCGTCGCCAGAGTTGGCGAATTGTTTCGAGACTTCAAGAAGAGTGCGGCGTCGCAGACCCTAGCCGTCGATCAGCCCATCGTCAGAGGCCAGAAGCTGCGCGGGGTTCAGACCAAGAAAGAGACCTGTCGTCACAACGCCGGGGAGCATGGTCAGTGCCAGGTCGAGCGCCTCCGGGTCAGGGATCCGCTCAAGCTTCAAATCAGCCACCAGATTGCCGCCATCAGAGGTGAAAAAGCCCCCTTCCTTTGCCGGTCGCAGGGTGATCGGCGCGTCGGCGAAACCCTGCTGGGCCAAGACCTCCCTGATGGCCAGGACCGTCAGCGGCGCGCCGAAGGTCTCGATCTCCACGGGGAGAGGAAAGGCGCCCAAGGTCTCCACGCGCTTTGAAGCATCAGCAATGACAACAAAACGCTTCGCGGCCCGCGCCACGATCTTCTCCCTCAAGAGCGCCCCGCCGCCGCCTTTGATAATCGCCCCGCCGGGCGTGATCTCATCGGCGCCATCGACATCGAGATCGATTGCGGTGGTCTCATCGGGCGTGATGATAGTGACGCCGTGCTTCGTCGCCAACGCCTCTGACGCTTTCGACGTCGGAACCCCGCGGATATCCATGCCCGCTCGGATCTTGGCCCCAAGGCCTTCGAGGAAGAAATTGGCGGTGGAGCCCGTCCCAAGGCCCAGGATCATCCCGTCTTCGACGAGTTCAAGGGCGGCCTCAGCGGAGCGGCGTTTTGCAAGATCAGACATAGCCGCCGCCAATAGCGGCGGTCGGCCGTGCCGTCACCTCAATCCGTTGGTTTTCTGCGGAGCGCCTAGTTCTGGCGGCGCAGGAAGGCTGGAACCTCGACTTCGTCGTCGTCATCGGTCAGCGGCTTGGCCGAAGGCGCGCGGCGCGGCGGCTCTTCGGACTTACCCGGCTTCAGCGTGTCGCGCAGAAGGCCCATGGCTGTCTCCAGCGTTGAGACCGGCTTGCCGCGGAACGGGTTGGTCCGGCTGCGGCCCTGCTTGCGAAGCTCTTCACGTGCAGGGACAGGGTCTTCCGTCAGCATACGGCGGATACGCTCGTGGACATCCCCCACCGGGTTGGCTTCTGCCGCGGGCGTGAGGGCGGCAACGAGCGGCTCTTGCGGCTCAGCCACAGGCGGCACGACGGGATGGACCGGCTCGGGCTTTGCCTCAGGCTGCGGCGCAGCTTGAGCCGCCGCGCGCACGACAGGTGGCCGAGGCGCGATACGCTCTTCAGCGCCATCAATGCCCGTGGCAACGACCGACACGCGAATGGTGCCTTCAAGCGCCTGATCAAAGGTCGAGCCGACGATAATGTTCGCCTCCGGATCAACTTCCGAGCGGATGGCGTTGGCCGCTTCGTCAACCTCAAAAAGCTTCATGTCGAGGCCGCCAGTGATGTTGATCAGCACACCTTTGGCGCCTTTGAGAGACATCTCGTCAAGAAGGGGGTTCGAAATCGCGGCAGCGGCGGCCTCTGAAGCGCGGCTCTCGCCTTGGCACTCGCCCGTGCCCATCATGGCCTTGCCCATCTCACTCATCACGGTCCGGACGTCAGCAAAGTCGAGGTTGATATGACCAGGGACGATCATCAGGTCCGTGATGCCGCGCACACCGGAGTAAAGAACGCGGTCGGCCATACCGAACGCATCAGCAAAAGTGGTGTTCTCATCGGCCAGGCGGAACAGGTTCTGGTTCGGGATGATGAGCAGCGTATCGACATGGCGCGAGAGCTCTTCGATGCCCTCGTCCGCAATCCGCATGCGGCGCTGACCTTCAAAGGCGAAAGGTTTGGTCACCACACCAACCGTCAGGATGCCGAGGTCGCGCGCGGCCTTAGCAATCACTGGCGCCGCGCCTGTACCTGTCCCGCCGCCCATGCCAGCGGTGATAAACAGCATGTTCGCGCCCTCAAGCGCGGTCATCACTTCGTCGAGGCTCTCTTCCGCCGCTGCTTCGCCGATCTGCGGCCGCGAGCCCGCGCCCAGTCCTTGGGTCACGCCCGTGCCCAGCTGGATCTTCTGCTCAGCTTTGGAAAGCCCGACAGCCTGCGCGTCGGTGTTCGCGCAGACAAACGTCACGCCGTCGAGCTCGCTCTCGATCATGTTGTTGACCGCGTTGCCGCCAGCGCCGCCCACGCCGATGACCACGATCTTCGGTTTGAGCTCGGCCGAGGTCGGAACGGATAGGTTGAGCGGCATAGCGAAGGCTTCCCTCGAGAAAAGAAATGGCGGGCGTGGTTAAAGGATCGGTCACGACGGTTATCAGGTCGTTAACAGCGGGGTCGGTTTCTGCATCTTGGGTGAAACTCTTGACCCCGCCGGGCCCTGGCGAGGATGAGGGATCATGAGTGACGAGCAACACAGACCGTTAACAGAGGTGGGTGGGCCTACCGCCCTCACCGATCAGGAAAGCATCGCAGCGGCCGAGGCCTTTAAGGAAGCGATGAGGACCCGGCATACGATCCGGGATTTCTCGGACAAGCCCGTGCCGCGCGAAGCCATCGAACATGCCGTCGCCGCCGCTGGCCTCGCGCCGAACGGCGCCAACCACCAGCCGTGGTTTTTCGCTGTGGTCGAGAGCCGAGAGGTCAAACGCCGGATCAGGGAGGCCGCAGAAGAAGAAGAGCGCGCCTTTTATGGCGGCAAGGCGGGACAGGAATGGCTCGATGCCCTCGCCCCTATCGGCACCGACGCGGAGAAACCGTTCCTCGAGACGGCGCCCTATCTCATCATCCCCTTTGCCCAGAAACGCGGCGGCATCGACGAGGGCGATGACAAGAAGAACTATTACGTCACTGAGAGCGTGGGCCTCGCCTGCGGCTTTCTTCTTTGTGCGCTCCATAAAGCGGGCCTTGCGACCCTCACCCACACCCCGAACCCGATGAAGTTCTTGAACGAGGAACTCGGCCGACCAGCGACGGAGAAGCCGATGATGATCATCGTCGTCGGCCACGCCGCGGACGACGCGACCGTGCCTGAACACGCCCTTAAGAAAAAACCGCTCGATCAGATCATGAAGGTGTACTGACGGATAGCGTAGGACCTCCCGGCCAAGCCGAGCGCTCAGTCGGCCGCCGTCGCCTCCGGGCAATCATAGTCAGAATACGTGAAAACGCTCCGACCCCGGGAAAAACCGCCAGGAAACGACACATCCCAAACCGTTGCCCGGCTCGTTGCGGCGGGGCCGTAGCCGTCCACGTGTTCGAACTCCATCGCCTCTTGGTAGTCTCGGCCTCGCGCAATCAGCGGAATACGGAATGGTTCTTTGAGAGAGATGTTGTACTGGGTCACGATAGGACCGTTGTCACTGGCGGAAACGACAGCCGTCGCGCACGAGCGGCTTCCAAGATCGCGGGGGCCGTTGGCGACGATGCCCTTTGGTAGGCTCTCTGCTGAGAGAAGAAATGTGCCGTCATCCTGCTCGGCGATCGTCTCAGACGCCGCTGCCACTGTCAGGGCGTGGGCGTACCAATCGCGGGGCGGCGGGCTGTCGTCATCTCCTTGCGCGGCATCAAGCGCCCTCCAAACACCGGCCTCGTGGTCGAAACGCACAATGTCGCTCTCCACGTTGCGGCCCCGGCCGTTCTCAATGTCGACATCCGTTGTAACCGTGACGCTGCACGCCGCTCGGGGCTGATGGGACTCGGCTTGCAGCCTGATGGAGGCGAGGATGGCCTCACCATCCGCTGTCGCCTGCATCATCATCGTCGCCACGATACCGCCAATCATCACTTCAACCCCCACTGTTCGTCTCGCCACGTCATTCTCGGTTCATACTCAACGCACACCGATGATTGATGTCGTCCCATCCGCCCGCGCCTTGAGATAGAAACCAAGAGCCATCAGGCAGCCAAGCGTCGGCATGACAATACCGAACTCGTCGATGAAGAGATGCGAATCGGGCCCTTTCTGCGTCAGTGGCGTGAAGACGCGCTGGATGAAAAGGTTGTGGCTCGCGTGAAGGATCGCGGCTGGCCAGAGGCTCTGAGACCGAAAGGTGATGTACGCATAGACAATCCCTTGGGGCAGAATCGCCATGGTGAAGATGAAGACTTGCAAGACGAAGCTGCCCGTCCCGGCATTATAGTCCGTAAAGAGAATAGCTGGCCAGTGCCAAACGGCCCAGATGGTTCCAGACAAAAGACCGACCGCCCAAAACGGCATGACCTTGCGCAGTTCCCAAATCAAAAGGCCGCGCCAGCCGATCTCCTCACCCAGGGCACGCGACACAGCGGCAACCATGCCAACGGTGCCGAGCATCCCGCCATAGATGATCGAAGCGGGGACACTCGGCACCTCGCGCCCGATCAAAGCGCTGGTCCAGGTCGCCAGCGTTTCGGGATTGCCAAAACTGCTCCCTCCGAGGCCCAACGTCCAAACCGGCAGATAAATCGCGAAGCCATAAATGACCGGAAGCAGCCAGGCGAACCAATGCCACCCCCATCGCCCCCAGCGCCACGGCAAGCTTACAATAGGCCGACCACGGATAAGGCATGTGAGAAGCGCTGCGATCCCAGGTGACCACATAACACCCGTCATCAGGATGGGAGGGGTCGAGCCCTGATAGCCCATCAGTCCACCGAAGATGCTGGTGAAGAGAAGCGTCAGCAGCAAGAACAGCCTGATCGTCCGCCAGGCGTCCCGGCGCTCATCGCTGGTGGCCCTGGTCATGAGGTTGTGATCCCGCGGAGAATGATGTCGGAAAAAAACGCGTCACGCTCGGCCGCGTCCATCTGGGCAAGGAATGTGGCCCGGCCGAGGCGGCCTGATATCATCAAGTCAGCAAGACCATGGGCGATCCCCCAACACGCCAGAACATCAGCCATCGCCAGTTGATCCCTATGCGGATCTCGGCCCTGTATGGCTTCGATGTGAGAGGTCAGTTTCTCAAAGGCTGCGTTCGCCGCGTCAGCCAAACTGGGGTTCGACTTGTCAGTTCTCTCTGATGTGAACATCAACCGGAAAAGTGCGGGATGCGCGGTCGCGAAGTCGATGTATCCCAGCCCCGACGCGGCCAGTTTCGCCCGCGGGCAGCTTTCGGCCAGGTTTTCCCGCCGGTCCTGCGCCGCGATGAAGCGAGCGTAGCCGCGGGTGGCCAGCGCCGTCAGCAAGCCATCGACATTGCCAAAGTGATGCGCAGGGGCGCCGTGGCTCACGGATGCGCGCTTGGCGACCGAGCGCAGGGAGAACTTCTCCACGCCCTTCTGCGCCAGCTCAATCTCAGCCGCATCGAGAAGCAATCGATGAAGATCGGCGTGGAGATAAGAAGACTTGCCGCCGGTCGGCGAGATCTGTGGCGACGCGCTCATAGGGCGACTGTGTCACACTTTTAGACAGTGTCAAGCAAAGGTCGCAGTTGATCCCCCGCCCCGACGCAGCGGGGTCCTCAGCCCATCAATGCTTCAAATGAGGCGCCCTAAGAGGACAGCACGTCTTGCCACTCAGCGTGCTTCTCAATTTGCGCTTTGGCGTAAGGACAAAGGGGAAGGATTTTCCGGCCCTCAGTGCGTGCGTCTTCCACACCGCGCTGGACGAGGGCAACGCCGACGCCCTGCCCGCGTAAGCCGTCCGGCACCATCGTGTGATCAATGATGATCATGTTCTCACCAGCACGAGAATAGGTCATCTCCGCCGTGTGCCCATCAATGGTCACGTGGTAGCGGCCTTTGCTTTCGTCTTCCTGACGCTGAATATCCATCACTCGCTCTCCGTCAGCGTCTTGGCAAAGACCATCCGGTCGTCACGGAACGCTTTGAACTCTAGGGCATTGCCAGCAGGATCGCGGACGAACATGGTCGCCTGCTCCCCGGCTTTGCCCTCGAACCGGATATAGGGCTCGATGATGAAGGGGGTATCCGCCGCTTGCAGCCGGTCGCGCAAGGTCTCCCAGTCGGACCACTCGAGGATCAAGCCAAAATGGCGGACCGGGACACCGTGGCCGTCGACCTCATTGGTCTTGGCGGCGGCGCATTCCTCTGGGGCGTAATGGGTGACGATCTGGTGGCCATGGAAGTCGAAGTCGATCCACTCACCAGGCGCTTCGCGCCCTTCCGGGCACTGAAGAATGCCGCCATAGAAACCCCGCGCAGCCTCAAGATCATCGACAGGAAACGCGAGATGAAAACGCGGGCGGGTGATCGCTCAGCCCCGCGCTGATCGGTGCGAGCTCCAACGCCAAACATGCGCACCTGCCAGTGTCAGCGCCCCAACAACCGTCAGAGGCACCTCCCAGTCGTGCAGCGCTTCAACAAAGACCGCTGCCAGCATCAGCGCCAGACCCGTGAGCGCCATGCCGGCAAAGACGAGCGGCCGAACGGTCCGTTGGTACTGGATGAGAGCCGTTGCTGTGAACGGAACCGCCAGGAGCACGAGGCCTCGGTGGAGCCACTCTTGCTCAAACGGTGCCGCCACGGCTGGAGCTATTGCCGCCAGGACAGGCATGGCCAAGCAATGCAGCAAGCACAGACTGGACAGGACAACGGCCGGACCGTCGGGGGTCAGCACTGATGCACGGGTGTTCACGGACGCAGGACCTCGCGGGAGACTTGGCGGACAACGCAATATGCCCGCCGGGTTCACATAGGGCAGAGAGCAAAGATTGCTACAGTATCACCGCTTCTCGATCGGAACAAACTCGCGCTGGGCTTCACCGACATAGGCGGAGAGTGGCCGGATCAGTTTGTTGTTACCGAGCTGCTCAATCACATGCGCTGTCCAACCAGTGATCCGTGCCATGACGAAAAGTGGCGTGAACATCGGGATCGGGAAACCCATCAGATAGTAAGCCGGACCAGCAGGGAAATCGAGATTGGGGTAGATGCCTTTCGCCTCGACCATGGTGTCGTCGAGAATACGGCTGATCTCCCAGTACTTCTTCGCCTCAGCCGTATCGACCACCTCGACCATCTTCTTGAAATAGTCCGTCATCGTCGGAACACGGCTATCGCCTGAGCGGTAGACGCGGTGGCCAAAGCCCATGATCTTCCGCTTTTCTTTCAGCGCGGTGAGCATCCATTCTTTCGCGTTGTCGGGCTGCGCCACTTCGGTGAGCATATGCATCACCGCTTCGTTGGCGCCGCCATGAAGCGGGCCTTTCAGCGCGCCAATGCCGCCGACGCATGCGGAATAGATGTCTGACGTGGTCGAGGCGATCACGCGCGCGGTGAAGGTCGAGGCGTTGAAAGAATGCTCTGCATAAAGAACCATCGACACGTCAAAGCATTTGACGACCTCCGGCGCTGGCACTTCGCCAAAGCACATGTGGAAGAAGTTCTCTGACCAGGTGAGCGAGGGATCCGGGGCAATCGGATCTTTGCCGATACGGTGCCGATACTCGGCCGCCACCATTTCGGGGATCTGCGCATACATCCGGATACTGAGGTCGTAGAGGCCTTTGGCGTCAAAGCCTTCCGACGTCATGCCAGAGCCGATATTGGCATCCTTGTCCTCTTGGCCTGCAAAGCTGAGCGAGCTGCGGATCATGTCCATCGGGTGAGCGTCGCGGTTGTAGCGCCGGATCACGTCATGGAGGTCTTGGGAAATGCCGCGCTCGCCGCGCTCTTTCGCACGGAACTCTTCAAGCTGCGCAGCCGTGGGGAGTTCGCTGTTCCAGATGAGGTAGGCGGTCTCTTCAAAGCTGCCGTTGACCGCGAGATCCTGCACGGCATAGCCGCGATAGGTCAGCGAATTGGTTTCCGGCACGACTTTCGAAACGGCCGTATCGTCGGCCAAAACACCAGCAAGACCGTACTTCACCTCGTCGGACATGGTTCACTCCTCAATCATTTGAGCAGCGGCTAGCATGCTAGATCGAGAGACGGGAAGGCCCCCCGGACCGATTGTTAGGGAATGAAAACAAGCTCGGCGCGGCGGTTGAGCGGTTCGCTTCGCTCGTCCTCGTGGGAACGCAGCGGCTCCGCCTCACCAACGGAGGTGATCTCCACATGGCGCGCGCGGAAACCGGCTTTGATCAGTTCAGAGGCCACCGCTTCGGCGCGCTCACGGCCGGTCGCGAGGTTTTGATCTTCTGGACCTGCCGCGTCGGCATGACCTTCGATGCTCACTTTGGTGTAGCCCGCGGCCAGCGCACGGCTTGCGATCTCCCGCACGAGAAGCAGGCCCGCTGGGCCCAAATCGTTGCGGCCATAGTCAAAAAAGACTGTGGTTTCGATGGGTTCGGCAGGTTCCACCACAGCCTCAGCAGGCTGCGCCGCTGCCGCCACGGTCAACAAAGCCGCCGCCATCAAATGAGATGTGATCGCCATCCAAACCTCCACGCGTGTGAGACTGTAGCGCGGGTTCTTGGCATCAAAAAGGCCTCACGTGGTCTTGGGTAAGCGATGGTGAACAGCGCGCTCCACTTTTGCAGTGACGCTTTCATACCAGCTGTACCAACCTGACCGGCCAGATGAGATGGCGGCCGCGTGCTCCGGATGGGCACGCCAGCGAGCGATATCCTCTTCGCTCCGCCAATAGCTCACGGTGATCGCAAAGCCTGCATCATTGCCCACGGAGTCAAAGCCCAGGAAGCCAGGCATGGTGCGCGCAAGCTCCTCCATCCGCGTGGCGGCCTCGGCGTAGCCGCCTGGATCTTCACCGCTCTTTTGGTTGGTGAAGATCACTGCATAGTAGGGCGGCTCGGGCAGCGGCGCCCGCTCCTCATCGCTCATGACTTCGGGGTGTCGCCAACCTCGAAATTGAAGAGGTCTTGGTCGAAGGCGCTGTAATCCTCGTAGCGGAGGAGATCGTAGAGATCCCGGCGGTGCTGCATTTTATCGAGGATGCCGTTCTGGTCGCCATAAGCCTTGATGTGATCAAGACCCCGCAGGGCTTCACCCATCGCGAGGCGCAGTGTCGTCACAGGATAGATCACGACATTGTAGCCGAGGTTCTCAAGCTCTGACCGGGTGAAGAGCCGCGACTTACCGAACTCTGTCATGTTAGCGAGGAGCGGCACGTCCAATGCTTCACGGACCAGCTCGAACTCTTTTTCGTCTTTGAGCGCCTCGGGGAAGATCATGTCGGCGCCCGCATCGACATAGGACTTCATCCGGTCGATCGCCTGGTCGAGCCCCTCGACCGCCCGCGCATCGGACCGGGCAATCAGCACGAAATTGGGATCCGTCCGGCCAGCGGCCGCCGCGCGCACCCGCTGCACCATCACCTCTTTCTCAACGACCTCTTTGCCGTCGAGATGGCCGCAGCGCTTGGGCATCACTTGGTCTTCGATGTGGCAAGCGGCGAGGCCCGCCTCTTCCATCAGCCGCACCGTGCGCGCCGCGGACATCGGCTCACCAAAGCCTGTATCGACATCGATGATCACTGGCAGGTCAGTGACCCGAGCGATCTGGCGACCGCGGGTCACGAACTCCTCCTGATTGGCAATACCCACATCCGGCAGGCAAAGATCCGCAGAGATCACCGCACCTGAGGCGTAGACCCCGTCAAAGCCCTTCCGCTCAATGGCTTGCGCGCAGAGCGGGTTAAACGCGCCTGGGAACGCGTGGAGCTTACCGTCGCCAAGCATCTCGCGCAGGTCGGCGCGCTTTTGGGCGGCAGATTTGGTGGTGAACAGCATGGCGGGGCTCCTTCTTGTTCTCGCGCGCTGTTTCCCGCCAGAGAGCCCGTCTGTCTACACCGCTGGGAACTCTTTCCGGCCTGGGCGCAGCGGACAATCCGTGGCATGTCGCCTCCGCAAGACGTTTTGGGGATCTTCGATGCGTTTCATTGGCCGCATTCTTGTGGCGCTGCTCGTTTTGGCTGCGCTGCCCGCTCACATGATTGTTCCGGCGCTCTACATCGCGTCCTACACGAGCCCTTACGTCTATGACTTGCTGTCAGGTGCTGATCCTTTGATCACGAGCTATGCGGACGCGGGCCTGGTACCAGCTCTCTTGCTGGCCGTGTCGTGTGTTTTGTTGGTCGTGACGTTTGTGCAGACGCTGTTCCACCGCGGTCAGCCAGCCCTCTTGGTGTTCCTCGCTGCAATCCTTGATGCAACATCGCTCTACGCCGCCAACACGCTGGGCTACACAAGCCTAGGACTAAGCCCGCTACAGATTGGCGTACTCGGTGCAGGGATCATTATCCTGTGGCTGCTCGTCCGCGCGGTGCAGCCTAAGCGGTAAGAAGAGGCCGACAAAGGCCGGCCTCCCCTCAACTTTTCTTAGAACAGACCTTGTGCCGTGTTCGTCTCAATCTTGGAGGCGTCGACGACGGGGTTCATGAGGCGCACATCTGCCGCTGAGAGGTTGGGCAAGTTCTGGACGAGATCCAGGAAGCGCTCGATTTCTGATGCCGCGAGAATCTCTTCCGTCAGGGTCCGGAATTTCCCGATATAGTGCTCCCGCTCGAACGGACGCGCGCCATCAGGGTGCGCGTTGGCGAGTGCCTTTTCATCCTCAAGGACAGTGCCGTCTTCCATCGTGACAACGACCTTCGCGCCGAAGGCTTTCGTCTTAGGATCTTGGCTGTGGTAGCGGCGGGTCCATTCTGGATCTTCCGTCGTCTCGATCTTGTGCCACAGGCGGACCGTATCCTCACGCTGCGCACGTTCTGGGGCATACGAACGAACGTGGTGCCACTCGCCGTCTTGGAGCGCGACCGCGAAGATATACATGATCGAGTGGTCGAGGGTCTCGCGGCTGGCCTTCGGATCCATCTTTTGCGGATCGCCTGAACCGGTACCGATCACATAATGTGTGTGGTGCGAGGTGTGCAGAACAATCGACTTCACCTTATCAAAGCCGCCAGCATCACGGATCTTCGGCCCCATGTCGAAGGCGAGGTCAATCAGCGCCTGGGACTGGTACTCCGCCGAGTGCTCTTTGGTGTAGGTGTCGAGGATCTGGCGCTTCGCCTCTCCTGCACCCGGCAGCGGCACGGTGTAGGTGGGCTCGTAAGGGCTGCCGCCCTGATCGCGCGAGGTCCGGCCATTGAGGATGAAGCTGATGATCGAGTCTTCGCCCTCATAGATCGGGGACGGAGCACCTTCACCGCGCATCGCCCGGTCGACGGCCTCAATCGCCTGCTTGCCTGCATAGGCAGGAGCGAAAGCTTTCCACGAGCTGATCTCGCCTTTGCGCGACTGGCGTGTGGTCACCGTACAGTGGAGGGCCTGCTGCACCGCTTGGAAGATCACATCGGAGGAAAGCCCCATCAGGGTGCCAACAGCAGCCGAGGCTGACGGCCCGATATGCGCGATGTGGTCGATTTTGTGCTCGTGCAGGCAGATGCCTTTCACCAGCGCGACCTGGATCTCATAGCCCGTGAGGATACCGCGCAGAAGATCAGCGCCGGAACGCTCTTTCTGCTGAGCAACAGCGAGCACGGGCGGGATGTTGTCGCCAGGGTGAGAATAGTCGGCGGCCAGGAACGTGTCGTGGAAATCAAGCTCGCGCACGGCCGTGCCGTTCGCCCAAGCCGCCCACTCTGCAGCAACGCCTTGGCCTTCGGGCAGACCAAAGAGGGTTGCGCCGCCTGCCCGCGGGTGCGCCAGCGCCTGGGCCCGGGCCGTCTTGATCGGACCGCGATTGACCGACGCGATCGCCACCGATGCGTTATCGATGATGCGGTTGATCACCATCTCGGTGGCCTCAGCGTCAGGCTCCACCGCGTCTGCAGCCACTTCGGCGATTTTCCAGGCCAGCTGGTCTTCGCGAGCCAGTTTGTCCTTGGAAGGGTGGGCGCGGACTTGGTGATCAATCGTCATCGGGCATCTCCTGTGTTCGTCAGGAGGGCCGGTAGCGCGGCCAGTGGCCTAAGCCAAGGTCACTCAGCGGGTTGCAGAGACGCAGGTTTTTCGGGTTCCACGCCCGCGCCCCTTGGTGACAGGATCTGCCGCTGCCAAGAAACCGGGGCCAGATTTTCTGTTCCGAACTTCTCTGGGTACTGACGCGTGATTTTGGCGGTCCCAAAGATCACGTCCCACAAGAAAAAGAGATTGCCGAAATTGCCTTTGTAATGGGTCACACCATCACTGAGATGCTTGCCGTGATGCATGAAGTGGGTGGATGGCGTGGAGATCACCCGCTCGACCACCCAAGCGACGGGGCTGAGCCACGGCGTCTGATAGAGAAACCGGTCCCATTTGAGATCGGAATGCGCGCCGAAAATCACCGCCTGCTTCACAATCAAAAAGAGCGCGTAGGCCCAGCCAAAACCCATATAGACAAGGGCCGCGGAGAACCAGATCGACGGCATGAACGCGTAGTAAAAGGCGTTGTTGCGGTAAACAATGCGTACGGACATATAGCCCGCCTCATGGTGCCCGCGATGAAGGCCATAGAGCCACGGATACGTGTGCGACGCGCGATGCCACCAATACTGCATCATGTCATCAAAGATCGCGAACATGAGAAGCTGCAGCGCGAACGGCCAATGCGCCCACGCTCCTGCCGCTTCAGGAACGGCAGCGCCCAGCATGACGTTCACGAACAGAAAGACGCCCGGCACCACCAAGAATGAGAGGACGGCATAGGCCGTCATGTCCGCGGTGAGGTCACCGTCCTTCTGGCCTGCCTTTCGGAAGAAACCGCCGCGCCACGCCTCCATAACCCCGATGGCAACGAAAAGGCCCAAGACGACGAGCTTGGCGGTCGATACATCCATTGCGGTCCTCATTTAGTGACACGAGGTGTGTCACTAACACAGAACCGGGGCTCAGGCCAGGGCGAGCGGCCCGTCGGATGGCGGCACAAAGTAGCGGTCGATCGCAGATGGCTCGACGGCGCTAAGCTCAGCCGGGCTCCATTTCGGGCTCCGGTCCTTATCGATGATCTGGGCCCGCACCCCTTCGAGGAAGTCGGGGCCCTCCATCAAATGGGCCGCAACGCAGAACTCCCGAACGATGCAGTCCGAGAAGGTTTCCGGCGCCTCGTTCAAGAGCCGAAGGGTCAGCGCGAGGCTGGTGGGCGAGCCCGGCAGGATCGCCTCGAGCGCCTTCGCCCCGAAGTCGCCGGCGCTCTCTAGGCGATCAAACAAGACATCAAAGCTCGGCACATCGGAGAAGTGCTGATCGATGGCGCTCTTGTCCTGAAGGTACTGCCTTGCCGGTGTGACGGTATACGGATCGACAGCTCGATCGACAGCGGCCAGGACATCGCCGGTGAGATCGGCGCCCAAAAGCGCTGTGCGGATCTCACCCAGCTGCCCCTCATCCACCGCGTGGGTCGCAATGCCGCCTGCCGCGCAATCCTCCCCCGTCATACGGGTTCCCGTCAGCGCAAGATAAAGGCCCAGGCCGCCCGGCAGCTGACGCAAGATGTAGCTCGCGCCCACATCAGGCATAAGGCCGATGCCGCATTCAGGCATCGCCCAGACCGTACGCTTGGTCATGATCCGGCGCTTGGCCATAGCCGAGACACCAACACCCCCGCCCATGCAAACCCCGTCGACAAGCGCGATGTAGGGTTTGGGATAGTGCGCGATATAGTTATTCAGTTTGTACTCTGTACGGAAGAATGAGGCCGCCTGTAGCGGATCAGCCTTCGCTGTTGTGGCCAGCCAGCGAATGTCGCCGCCAGCGCAGAAAGCTCGGTCCCCTGCCCCTTCGATCAGGACGGCCAGGACGTCAGCATCATCAGCCCACGCCATCAGCTGCTCTTGCATGGCCTGGCACATGTCGAGAGTGAGACTGTTAAGCGCCTTGGGACGATCAAGGGTGATGACACCCCAACCGCCCTCTCGGGCGAAGCGAACGCCAATGTCAGTCATCAGAGACCTTCTTTCTTTGTTCAGCCGATCAAGCGGCCGAAATCCGTTCCTTGATGGCCGCGACGGCTGCGTCAGCCTGGGATGCATCAGGACCGCCGCCATGGGCAAGGTCGGGCTTACCGCCGCCACCCTTCCCGCCGAGCGCCTCGACCGCGAGCTTCACGAGGTCCGGCGCAGGCAACGTGTCGGTCACGCCCTTCACGCCAACAGACACGGAAGCCTTGCCATCATTGGTCGAGACAAAGGCCGCGACAGCGTTGTCATTGGCCTTGAGCGCTTCAGCGATCAGACCTCGGAGCTCTTTGGCCGGCACACCGTCGAGCACAGCAGCTGTCACGAAGACGCCGCCGATCTCTTCTGCCTTCGGAGCACCGCCGCCCATGGCCGCCTTCTTGCGTGCCTCAACGAGCTGTTTCTCCAGCGCCTTCTTCTCATCTTGGAGTGCGGCGATCCGGTCGGTTAGCTTCTCAGGCCGGGTCTTCAGCGCACCCGCGGCGTTCATCGCTGCTGCGGTCTGGTCCTTGAAATAGCCCCGCGCCGCTTCACCGGTCAGCGCTTCGATCCGGCGGATACCCGATGCCACGGCCCCCTCGGACGTGATCACAAAAAGCGCGATATCACCGGACCGCTCGACATGGGTGCCGCCGCAGAGTTCCACCGAGTACGCCTTATTGTCGTTCAGCGCCTGACCAATGCTGAGGACCCGCACCTCGTCATCATACTTCTCCCCGAAGAGAGCCATGGCGCCCGACTCGATGGCATCGTCATAGGGCATCAGCGCGATTTGCCCTTCAGCGTTCTGACGGATGACGGCGTTGACCTCAGCCTCGACAGCGTCGAGTTCGTCCCGGCTCACCCCTTGGTGGTGGGAGAAGTCAAAGCGGAAGCCGTCCGGGCCAACAAAACTGCCCTTCTGGGTGACATGCTCACCAAGGACGTTGCGCAGCGCGGCGTGGACAAGGTGGGTGGCCGTGTGGTTGCTCTTCACTCGGTCCCGGCGCGCGCCATCCACGCGCAAATCAATCTCCTCACCGACCTTCAGTGTACCTTCAGTAACCTTGGCGATATGAATGTGGAGGCCGTGTTTCTTCTTGGTGTCAGTCACCAAGATCTGCGCCCCCGCTTCGGTCGAAGCCTCACCAGCATCACCGCACTGACCACCGCTCTCACCGTAGAACGGGGTTTGGTTGGCAAGGAACATGATCTCGTCCCCCGCTGACGCGACCTCGACCCGCTCGCCATCCTTGACGATCGCCGTGACCGCCCCGACCGTGCGCAGCTGGGTGTAGCCCGTGAATTCCGTCGAACCGAGATCATCGGCCAGATCATACCAAATCTTGTCGTCGCCAGCCTGTCCAGCAAACTGGCTGCTGGCACGCGCACGTTCTTTCTGCGCCTGCATCGCGGCCTTGAACCCATCGGTATCAAGACCAAAGCCGTCACGACGCAGAGCATCCTCTGTCAGGTCCAGCGGAAAGCCGTAGGTGTCGTAGAGCTTGAACGCCGCCTCACCTGGAAGCACGCCGCCTGTGCTGAGCTTTGCTGTCTCTTCCGACAGGAGTTTCAGCCCACGATCGAGCAGACCAGCGAACTTCTCCTCCTCAAGCCGAAGCGTGTCAGTGATCAGCGTTTCGGCCCGGTGAAGCTCACCATACTGACCACCCATCTCAGCGACCAGCGTCGGGACAAGCCGGTGCATCAGCGGATCCTTCGCGCCGAGGCTTGCCGCATAACGCATCGCGCGGCGCATGATCCGGCGCAGGACGTAGCCGCGTCCCTCGTTAGACGGCGTCACACCATCAGCGATCAGAAAGGCCGACGAACGGAGGTGATCGGCAATGACGCGGTGAGCAGCGGCATCCTCGCCCTCCTCTTTCCGGCCAGTGAACTCGACAGAAGCACCAATCAGCTTACGGAAAAGATCGATCTCATAGTTGGAGTGCACGCCCTGGAGGACAGCGGCAATCCTCTCAAGACCCATCCCTGTATCGATGGAGGGCTTGGGCAGCTCCATCCGCTCACCACCTGGCTGCTGATCGAACTGCATGAAGACGAGGTTCCAGATCTCAATGAACCGGTCACCGTCCTCGTCGGGACTACCAGGAGGTCCCCCGGGAATACCCTCGCCGTGATCATAGAAAATCTCTGAGCACGGACCGCAAGGGCCCGTATCGCCCATGGACCAGAAATTGTCCGACGTATCGATACGGATGATCTTCTCGTCCGGCAGGCCTGCGATCTTTTTCCAGTGACCAGCAGCCTCGTCGTCAGTGTGATAGACGGTGACGAGCAACTTAGACGGATCAATGCCGTACTCTTTGGTGACGAGGCTCCACGCCGCATCGATCGCCTCTTCCTTGAAATAGTCGCCGAAGGAGAAGTTCCCGAGCATCTCAAAGAACGTGTGGTGACGCGCCGTGTACCCCACATTGTCGAGGTCGTTGTGCTTACCCCCAGCCCGGACGCATTTTTGCGAGCTTGTCGCTCGCGGCGCTGGCGGTGTTTCTTTGCCCGTGAAGATATTCTTGAACGGCACCATGCCTGCGTTGACGAACAGCAAGGTGGGGTCAGATTGCGGCAGAAGCGGCGCAGACGGCACCTCAAGGTGGTCGCGGCCCTCAAAAAAGCTCAAAAACGTACGGCGGATATCATTGACGGTCTGGGTCATAGCGCCGGGAGTTAGGACCGTGTGGCCCCAGGCGCAAATGGTTTAGGCCAGCCCCCATGGCCACCTCACAACGTGATCGTCGCCGAAAGAAACTCGCCGAACGCCTGGACGCCGACTTATTGCTCGCCCGCGAGGCTGGCGATCCCCGCGCCCATGACGAAATCGACCGCGGGCGCAAGGTCTTTGATGCCTGTGCCCTCTCCGCCAACAACGGTATGCGAGGACGTGATCAGTGTACCGCCGTCCTCTCCTGGTGAGAGCTTGATCGCCCAAATGCATTCCGCGCCTGTGTAAAGCAGTGGGCCGAAAGGCGCCGACAGGACCAACTCTTCCCCGCCCTTCACCAAGAGAACCCGCCCATGCACCACCGAACCGGTCTCCCAATCCTCCCGCCAGGCTGATCCGGCCTCGCCGAGGTCTGAGATGTTCGACGCATCGCCCGAGTAGGTATGGTCGTCCGCCCACCAGGTCGAGGGCGCCATCAATCGGTCCCAAAGCTCTTCTGGGGCAAGAGACGATGATGCCTGGTGGCTCAGCGTGAAGCCCGCTTCGTTGGACGACAGCACCTCTGCACTGCCTTGCGACACCAACAACGATAAAGCCGCCAAGCAAGACACTGTCCGCATGCCGATCCCTCCCAAAACGCGTGCGCAGTCTGCGCAAGCGTCAGGGCGGGTCAAGGCAGCTGCGCATGGCGGCGGGACAAATGCGCTCACCCCTGGTACGCCAGCCCACAAACAAACCCCGAGGGAGATTCGCTATGGGCTCAACGCTCACACCCGTCCTGATCCTTGCCAGTTGGTCGTTGGTCATGTGGTGCTGGATGTACGCAACCCGCATCCCGGCCATGCAAAAGGCGGGCATTGATGCCGCGAAGATGAAGGAAAAGTCCGAGATGGACGTCCTTCCGCGTGAAGTTCGTCAAATTGCTGACAACTATAACCACCTGCATGAGCAGCCAGTGATCTTCTATGCGCTCGCTCTTTATACAAACCTTGCAGGGAATGAAGGCGGCTTTGCCGCGGCCATGGCCTGGGCGTATGTCATCTTTCGGATCGCCCACAGCCTCTGGCAATCCGTTGTGAACTTCATCCCGGTACGGTTCGTCCTGTTCGCGCTCAGCTCACTGTCGCTGATCGGCCTGGCCGTCGCCAACCTTCTCGCCCTAGGCGGATAATCAGCCGGCGGCCGCAGGGACGATCGTCACGCTTTCCCCGCAACCGCACGCGTCGGTTTGGTTGGGGTTGTTGAACGTGAAGCGGCTCGAAAGCTTCTCCGTCACGAAATCGACCTCTGTGCCGAGGAGGAAAAGGATCGCTTTCGGATCAATGAGGATCGTGACACCGCGATCCTCGACCATCTCGTCGAGCGGTTCTTTTTCGGTGGCATAGTCGAGGGTGTATTCCATGCCTGCGCAGCCGCCGTTTTTCACGCCAATGCGCACACCGATGAAATCCTCGTCGGCTTTCTGCATAATCGCCTGCATCCGATCCGCAGCGCGGTCGGTCAGGGTGATCGCCTGGGGTCTTGGTCGTCTTGCCATTACATCCATCCCAGTTCGAGTTTGGCCTCTTCGCTCATCCGGTCGGGCGACCAAGGCGGATCGAACGTCATGTTCACTGACACATCTTCGATACCATCGACTTTAAGGATCGCATCTTCGACCCAGCCAGGCATTTCGCCCGCGACGGGGCAGCCAGGAGCCGTGAGTGTCATATCGACGGTGATTTTCGCGCCCTTGTCCTCAGTCGCGGGGTCGAAATCGACCTTATAGATCAGCCCGAGCTCGTAGATATCGACAGGAATTTCCGGATCATAGACCGTCTTCAGAGCCTTGATCACAGATTGGGTCATATCCGCGACCTCCACCTCGCTGACAGGTTCAACGGGGGTCTGCGGCTCCTCTTTCGGCGCGCTCAGGTCGATCATATCGCGGGCGCCGGTTTCAGGATCGAAGGTATCGGTCGTTTGCTCGGTCATGGCTCAGCTCAAGAGATCGTGTGCCTTGCGGCAGGCTTCAAGAAGGGCGTCGACTTCGTCGTGGGTGTTGTAGGCCGCGAAACTGGCTCGCGCGGTGGCAGAGACGCCCAGGCGCTTCATCAGCGGCTGGCAACAGTGGTGCCCCGCGCGTACGGCCACGCCCTGACGATCGAGGATGGTGGAGACATCATGCGGGTGCACACCTTTGAGGTTGAAGGCGACGACAGGGCCTTTTCCGCTATGCGCGCCGTAGAGCTCGATGAAATTGGCTTCGCGAAGGGCCTCCATTGCGTGGTCGGTGAGCGCCCGTTCATGCGCACGCAGACCTTCGATGTCTTGCGCTTCGATCCATTCAAGCGCGGCGCCCAGACCGATCACCTCGAGGATCGGCGGCGTGCCAGCCTCAAACCGGTGCGGCGGCTCATTATAGGTGATCCGCTCTTGCTCGACGATATCGATCATTTCACCGCCGCCGCGATAGGGCGGCAATCGGTCGAGCACGGATTTCTTTCCGTAAAGGACGCCAATGCCCGTCGGGCCATAGGTCTTGTGACCCGTGAAGACATAGAAATCGACGCCGAGATCTTGCACGTCTTGCGGGCCATGCACCGCCGCCTGACAGCCATCGGCCAGGATCATCGCGCCGTGCTCATGCGCGATGCGGGCCATCTCTTTCAGCGGTGTGACAGCGCCAAGGACGTTTGATTGATGCGTGATCGCCACCAATTTCGTCCGCTCGGTGAACATCGCGGCATAAGTGTCAAGATCGACATTGCCGTCGTCATCAACATCGAGCCATTTGAGAACCGCACCCTTCCGCTCCCGCAGGAAGTGCCACGGCACGATGTCGGAATGGTGCTCCATCACGGAGAGGATGATCTCATCCCCCTCGCCGATTTCCTCTTGACCCAGAACATTGGCCACGAGGTTCACCGCATCGGTGCCGCCCATGGTGAAGATGATCTCGTCCGTGCTCGCCGCGTTGAGGTAGCGGCGTGCAGTCTCCCGCGAGGCCTCAAACGCCGCCGTCGTCTCATTCGCCAGGGTGTGAAGCCCGCGGTGGACATTCGCATACTGACCAGCCATCGCGCCGGACAGTGCATCGATCACCGCCTGCGGCTTTTGCACCGACGCCGCATTGTCGAGATAGACCAGCGGCTTGCCGTGCACCTCACGGCTCAAAATTGGGAACTGCCCGCGAATATCCTGGACGTTGAAGGTCATCATGCAAACGCCTCATCACTTGCAATGCCATAAGCAATCAAACCGACTGCCGCCCCCATAAGTGACGTCAAAAAGACGTCAAATCCATCAATCACATAGCCGACCAATGTTCTGTGGCCATCGCTCATCAATGTAGCGCCATAGTTTCTGCTCGACAGTCTGTCGCTGAAAGCCGTCAAAACGATTGCCTTCTGTGCGAGGCTAACAATCGCACCAGTGGCAAAGCCAAAAACGACAGCTGACAAGCGCGAGTCAAAAGAGAAACGGTCAGCAATCGCCCAAACAACTTGTCCAAGAACAATCGCAACCGGCACAGCCACCACGAACCCATAGGTTAGATACATCGCCATCCCAACGACTATCTGGAGCAATGGTGCTTCTCTTCGTTCAGTTTCAAAAACCGCGTGAAAACCTTCATCGGCCCAGTCTTCGCGAAAGCCAAAAAACTCGACAATTTCCCAGTAGAGAAACGTGCTTTCGAAGCCGTCGCTCAAGCCGATGAGTGCCGCTGCGCACACACCGCCCACGAACAACCCCCGCGTTCTATGGCCTCGGGCTACGGTCAACTGACGGTCAGCTCCTCTAGAAGTTCCATGGTGACGACGGGGCGTTCGACGCCCTTGGCGCGCTCGTCGTCGAAAAAGTCTTGAAGCGCAGGCACCGCGACGAAGCGGCGAAGGCTGTCCCGCCGCTCATCATCGACCACGGCATAATTGCCGCATTCGGGGCAGCACCAATGGTGCTGACCGCCCACGACGCCCTGATACTCAGCGTCCTCAAAACACACAAAACACTCAAGCGTTGCCACTAGGCCCTCCTGAAGATCTCTTCGAATTGGGCCCGGATGGTCTCATCGGGGATGCGTTGCAAGACCTCTCCGGCAAAAGCGTCGATCAGGAGGGCACGCGCCTCCTCTTCCGGCACGCCGCGCTGGCGCATGTAAAAAAGCGCTTCGGGGTCGAGGGCACCGGCGGTGTTGCCGTGGGCGCACTCAACATCATCCGCATAGATCTCAAGCTCTGGCTTAGCGTTAATCTGCGCACCCTTCGAAAGAAGGAGCGCGTGATGCGCCATTTGCGCATCGGTTTTCTGCGCCCCGCGTTCGACCAAGAACTTGCCCTGGAAGACCCCGCGGGAGCGGTCATCGCCAATGCCTTTCACCAGCTGATCAGTCTGACCATCCTCACCCGAGAAGGTGACATGGGTCGTGATATCCGTGTGAAGATCACTCTTCAGCCGATAAAGCGCGTCCAGCTGCGCGGTGCTCTCACCCAAATGGGTAAGGCGCGTTTCGTGCCGCGCGAGCTTAGCGCCCAGGGCCAGCGTGGTTTGATTGAGGGAAGCGGTTTGATCGCCATCCTTCTCATCAAGCCGGACGACAGACGTGTGCACGATCACCGCGCCGGGCGCTTCGGGTTGGACCACATACCGGTTGCAGGTCGCGCGCTTATCAAGCTCGATCTCTGTACGGCTGTTGATGAAGGGCGCACCCATCACCTCATGGGTTTCAAGCAGTGTGGCTTCACTCTCGGCGCCGATGGTCACGAACAGGTTGTCACTGTGCTGACCTTCGCCATCCGATAGGCGCCGCACGGCGACCTTATGCTGAAAGCCAGGCAGCACGCTGATGCTGATCAGGGGCGCAAACTCGGCAACACCGGCGAGCTCTTGACCGGGGTCTTGGGTTTCGCCGTCACCCTCGCGGCCTTTTTGATAGAATGAGACGACAAGACCGTCATCGACGACATAGGTCGTGCCCACCTTCACCCCATCAGAAACAATGGGCTTGGGCTCCACCCCGGCGGGTGCAACGGGATGGCCGTTTTTCAGGGTCAGGAGGAAAGCGCCGTCGAGCGTAAGCGGTGCCTCGGGCACATCCGCAGCAAACGCCTCCGATGGCGCCCGCGGCGTCCGCTCAGCACCGCGGAGGTCAGACCATTTCCAGGTCTCCGTCCGCCGTCCCGGCAGGCCCCGCTCCCGCAAGGCCGTCGTCACGGCACTCTCCGGCAGGTCCGCAAACAGGCGCTCTTCGAAGGGGGTGAGGGTGACGGCCACTTACGCAGCCTCCGCCGAGAATTGTTCGTAGCCGGACTCTTCTAGCTCTCGCGCCAGTTCTGGTCCGCCCGAATGGACGATGCGGCCACCGGCGAGGACGTGGATGCGGTCTGGCTTCACATAGTCAAGGAGGCGCTGATAGTGCGTGATCACCAGGAAACCGCGCTCTGGACTGCGCAGCGAATTCACCACGTCGCCCACCATACGGAGGGCATCGATATCGAGGCCGGAATCCGTTTCGTCCATGATGCAGAAGCGCGGCTCAAACAGCGCCATTTGCAGCATTTCCATCCGCTTCTTCTCGCCGCCAGAATAGCCGTCATTGAACGGACGTTTCAGCTTCTCTGGCGAAAGACCAACGGTCTTAGCATGCTCGCGGAAGACCTTGAGGAAATCAGCCGAGGACACCTCCTCCTCGCCGCGCGCTTTCTTCTGGGCGTTGAGGGCGGTACGGAGGAAGTTCATGGTCGCAACGCCGGGGATCGCCGGGGGCTGTTGGAACGATAGGAACACGCCATTCGCGGCCCGCTCATTCGGGTCCATCTCCAAAACGCTTTCGCCATTCAGAAGGATATCACCCTCCGATGGCGTATAATCCTCACGCCCCGCAATCGTGTAGGACAGGGTCGACTTTCCTGACCCGTTCGGACCCATGATGGCGTGCACCTCGCCCGCGGGCACGTCGAGGCTCAGGCCATCAAGAATACGGTTGCCGCCCAAGGTGACGGTGAGGTTATCAATCTTCAGCATTGCCAAACTCCAATCTTAAACCAGCACCGCCGCCCCGGCGTGCTCGTCGTAAAAATCTCCGGCATCGTGGCTCTCAACACCGATCTTTTTTGCTTTGCGGACAAACTCCGCTTTCTCATCAAACCGTGTACGGAACAGTACACGGGCATACATAACAAAAACTGCACCGCCCGTGATGGCAAAAGACTGCTCAAGCAGCGTCGGCGCGAGGGCGTAGACCACGAAATTGATCAAGAGCAGCACCGCCAAGGCGCCGTAGTACCACACGGGGAACGTGGGGAAGATATAACGGAGAATCGGCTTCCGGCGTCTTTTCATATTCTTCAGCAGGAAGAGGAGACTCTGTTTTTGCGCATCGGTGACCGCCATCACTCCGCCCTCCCCGCATATTTGGGCTCAACAATGATGTAGCTAGTCGTTGTGTTGCCAATGTTTTCGGTTTGATGCGTGATGATCTCGTCCCGGCGCCAGGTGGTGCCGGTGGGCACATCGACGATGCGTGTACCGCTAGCGTCCGTGATCTTTTGTTTTCCGCCCTCAAGAGTGTAGCCCCAGTGCGGTTGATGCGTGTGCCACTCATGCCCCTGGCCAGGTTCGAATGCGCAGCGCAGCACACGGATGGCCGCATCGTCTTGCAACAGCTCGCACACGCGCTCGCCCTTCCAACCCGCTTCTAGCGGATCGGGGTAGGTGGTAGCTTGAAGGAGTAATAGAGCAATCACGGCGCATCGCCTTCAATCGCAGAACACTTCTTGTCTAGTGATTGCTGAACGTCAGCAGTCGCGACCGATACAAATTCATCAGCCCACATAACGTTCAAGACTTCCTCAAGGCGTTTAATATCCACATCTGGCTCGACACTCACACTCGACAATGGATCACCGGAACATAAATGGAAAAGAAAGAGATCGTGAAAGGCGTCGAGGGAAACTATCTCGCCACGTACACTGATCATACCATCTACTTGAAGCATCACGTCCGCGGGACCGTCAGTCAGAGCAAGTGAAACACCTTTGTAGCTCGATACCGGAACACCGTCTGAGCAACCCGTGACCAATACCACCAAAAAAAGGGGTGCGAGGAATGAAAGGCGCATCACCCAACGCTCCCCTCAAGGCTGACCGCCACGAGCTTTTGGGCTTCGACGGCGAACTCCATGGGCAGCTCTTGGAGAACCTCCCGGCAGAAACCATTGACGAGGAGCGCTACGGCTTCTTCCTCGTCGAGACCACGCGACTGGGCGTAGAATAGCTGCTCCTCGGAGAGCTTCGAGGTCGTCGCCTCATGCTCAAGGATCGCCGTGTTCGATTTGTCCTCGACGTAAGGCACCGTGTGGGCACCACAGTTCGAGCCAATGAGGAGGCTATCGCACTGGGTAAAGTTACGCGCGTTCTCAGCGTTCCCGTGGATCGAGACGAGCCCGCGATAGGTCTGGTCCGAGACGCCCGCGCTAATCCCCTTAGAAATAATACGCGAACGCGTATTCTTGCCCAGATGGATCATCTTGGTGCCGGTATCAGCCTGCTGATGGTTGTTGGTGATAGCGATCGAGTAGAACTCGCCCTGGCTATCATCACCGCGCAGGACGCAAGATGGGTACTTCCACGTGACCGCCGAGCCGGTCTCGACTTGCGTCCAAGAGACTTTCGAGCGCGCGCCGCGGCAATCAGCCCGTTTGGTCACGAAGTTGTAGATCCCTCCGTTCCCGTCCTTATCACCGGGGTACCAGTTCTGGACGGTGGAGTATTTGATCTCTGCATCATCGAGGGTCACGAGCTCCACCACAGCGGCGTGCAGTTGGTTCTCATCCCGCATGGGCGCTGTGCAGCCTTCGAGATAGCTCACATAGGCGCCCTCGTCGGCGACGATCAGCGTGCGCTCAAACTGGCCGGTGTTCGCTTCGTTGATCCGGAAATAGGTCGAGAGCTCCATCGGGCAGCGGACGCCCTTCGGCACATAGACAAATGTGCCATCGGAGAAGACGGCCGAATTGAGAGTGGCAAAGAAATTGTCCGTCGTTGGCACGACCGTCCCGAGATACTGCCGCACAAGATCAGGATACTCGCGCACAGCCTCAGAGATCGACATGAAAATCACGCCGGCCTTTTTGAGTTCGTTCTGGAAGGTCGTTGCGACACTGACGGAATCGAACACCGCATCGACCGCGACCTTGGGCTGGGTGCGCGCCTCACCAGGGCTTTGGCCCGCGCCTTCGACGCCGAGAAGCACCTCCGCCTCTTTCAGCGGAATGCCGAGTTTCTCGAAATCCTTGAGGATCTCCTCAGGCACATCATCGATCGACTCGTACTTGGCGCCGGTTTTCGGCTCGGCGTAGTAATAGTGGTCCTGGTAATCGATAGCGGGATAACCGACATGGGCCCATTTGGGTTCATCCATCGTCTGCCAACGGCGGAAGGCCTCAAGCCGCCATTCGAGCAGCCATTCCGGCTCTTCTTTCTTGGCACTGATGAAGCGGACCGTATCCTCGCTGAGGCCCTTCGGGGCCTTCACGGTCTCAATATCGGTGGTGAAGCCGTATTTGTACGTACCGAGCTCTTCGACACGTTCGACGGTTTCGCGGCTGATGCCTTCTTTCACTTCGCTCATTATGCGGCCCTTTGGCGAATGCGAGTATGCTCGGTGGTCCAAGCGTTGAGGAAACGGGATGCGGCGGCGGGAGGCGTGTTCCAGCCCAGGGACACCCGCAGCGATGATTTGGTCTCTGCGTCGCTCGCGCCCATGGCGGTCAGAACCGGAGACGGCTTCACTTTTCCAGAGCTGCAGGCGGAGCCCGAGCTCACGGCGAGACCCACAAGATCCATCACCATCACTTGGGTCTCTGATTGGAAGCCCGGCGCCGAGAAGCACACGGTGTTGGGCAGGCGCGCGGTGCCCACTCCCCAAACGCGAACGTCACGGGGCAAGCCCAGCTCAATCTCGTCACGGATCTCAGCAAGAGAGGCGTAGTCGGAAGGCTCTGCGATATCCGCAAGCTTTCCAAAACCAGCAATCGCTGACACATTCTCCGTACCCGCACGGCGCGACAGCTCTTGCCCGCCGCCGCGAAGCAACGGCTCAAACGCAAGGCCGGGCTTGACCACCAAGGCACCAACGCCTGGTGGGCCGCCCGCCTTATGCGCCGAGAGAGCCAGCGCATCTGCTCCAAGGGCGGAGAAGTCGATATCGACCTTGCCAAAACCCTGGACTGCATCGACGAAGAGATACCCGCCCGCCTTCCAGACCAGCGGCGCGATCTCAGCGATTGGTTGGATCACGCCCGTCTCGTTGTTGGCGAGCATGACGGACAGCAGAAAAGGCCCGTCGCGTTGGTGGTCATAGGTCGCGAGCCGCTGCTCGAGAGCGGCGAGGTCGACAACGCCGTCTGACGTCACTGGCACTGTTTCGACGGCATCCACATCGGCAGCGAGCGCTTGCGCAGTCGTGGCCACAGCGCTGTGCTCGATGGCCGAGACGAAAAGACGGCGAACCTTTGGCCCACCGCGTACGAGGCCGGTCAGCGCGAGCGTGTCCGCCTCCGTGCCGCCAGCGGTGAAGACCACGCTTTCAACCGGCGCATTGATCCGTCCAGCGATCGATTTGCGCGCGTTCTCAACCACAGCTTTCGCCGCACGCCCTTCAGCGTGTACGGAGGATGCGTTGCAGGGCGCCGCCAATACGTCAAACATCACATCCCGCACTTCAGGGCGGATCGGTGATGTCGCGTTATGATCGAGATAAAGACGATCAGGCACGGACGATCTCCACCTGATTGGTCACATCGGCCAGGGTGTGCTGGGTCATCCATTTCTCGATATGCATATCGAGATCGGACCACAGACGGTGGGTCAGGCAGCGCGCGCTGGATCCGGTGCAGCCAATCGCAGCGCCAGGTTGGCAAGCGGTGGAGCGCACCTCCTCTTCAACCGCGGCCACCACCGCAGACAAAGAGATGTCTTCTGGGGCCTTGGAGAGGACATATCCCCCTTGCGCGCCCCGGCGGCTCTCCACGAGGCCGGCACGTCGGAGCTTGCCAAAAATCTGTTCGAGAAAGGCGAGTGAGAGCTTTTGCCGTTCGGCCACTTGGCTCAACGCCACGGGCTCTCCGCCGCCAAAGGCGGCGATATCCGCCATGCCAGTGACCGCAACCCTTGCTTTTGCTGCCAGTTTCACGTTCGAGCGCTCCTCAATTGGCGTTCTGGACAGCCTCTCAAGCTGTGGTAGAGCGCCCTTTCGCTGATCGGGAAACTGGCAGCAAAAGCAAGGGTTGCGGTCACTGGCATGGCGGATATCGCCGCCTTTGGCGGCGGAGAGCCCG
>JBCBMW010000003.1:0-265447 GCA_039822105.1 Pseudomonadota bacterium
CATTGTTCGCGAGCTGGCGGACAATGTGGAGGTCCTCATCCAGGCTCTTTGGCATCCCGTTGTTTATCCCTCAGCTTTGATTGAATGGCCATCAATGAGTGCGATCGCAGCGTCAAGAGCCAGCGCGTAACTCTGCAGCCCAAAACCTGCGATCACCCCGTGGCATGCGGGCGCAATGACAGATCGATGGCGAATCTCCTCCCGCGCATGGGGATTGGAGAGATGCACCTCAACCACAGGTCCAGGCACAGTGAGGAGGGCGTCCAAAAGTGCAACGGATGTATGGGTATATCCCGCCGCGTTAATGAGCACCGCTGAGCAATCGCGGGCTGCTTGGACGGCGCTGACAAGCTCGCCCTCGCTGTTGGACTGGAAGAAACGAACGCCCAGACCGGCGGCTGACAACTTATCCCGGCAAAGATCTTCCACATCCTGCAGAGTCGCCGTGCCGTAGATCTCCGGCTGCCTCGTGCCCAGGAGGTTGAGGTTTGGTCCATTGAGGACGGCGATGACGCCAGTATCACTTGAAGTGCCCATCCGGTGCTTTTAGCTGCCACAAGTGACCATGAGCAAAACGAAAAACCTTTCGATGGGCGAAGATATTGCCATCACAGTGAATGGAGATGCGCGGCGGGTGCCTGCTGACCTCACCGTGGCGGGTCTGCTCGATCATCTGGGCCTAGTTGGTGGGAAGGTCGCCGTCGAGCGCAACAAAGAAATCGCACCGCGCTCGTTGTTCAACGAGATGATGATTACTGATGGCGACACGATTGAAATCGTGCGCTTTGTAGGAGGTGGATAAGGTGAACACTGAGAAAAACCAGCGCGGCGTGGAGAGCTTCACGGTCGCTGGCCACACCTTCACCTCACGTCTGATCATCGGCACCGGCAAGTATAAAGACTACGCGCAAAACGCGGCGGCCGCCGAGGCAGCCGGTGCGGAGATGGTCACCGTCGCCGTGCGCCGCGTGAACCTCACCAATCCTGATGAGCCGATGCTCGTCGACTATGTGAGCCCTGATCGATTCGTGTTTCTGCCGAACACCGCTGGGTGCTTCACCGGCGAGGATGCGATTCGGACCCTCCGTTTGGCGCGTGACGCGGGCGGCTGGAGCCTGGTGAAGCTTGAGGTCTTGAGCGACCCCGACACATTATACCCGGACATGATCGAGACGTTGCGGGCGCTCGAGCTTCTCGTGGCGGACGGTTTTGACGTGATGGTCTACTGTTCTGATGATCCGGTGATGGCGCGGCGCCTCGAGAACGCGGGAGCCGCGGCGATCATGCCCCTTGGTGCTCCGATCGGCTCGGGCCTTGGGATCCAGAACCAGCTCAACATCCGGCTCATTGCGGAAGAGGCGACCGTTCCGGTGGTCGTTGACGCGGGCGTTGGCACTGCATCGGACGCTTCCATTGCCATGGAGCTCGGTTGCGACGCTGTTCTGATGAACACCGCAATCGCTGCTGCGCGCGATCCGATTCGCATGGCTGGGGCGATGAAGCTCGCGGTGGAGGCAGGGCGCGAAGCCTACCTATCAGGCCGGATGCCGAAGAAGGCTTACGGCGCAGCCAGCAGTCCAGAAGCCGACTTCACAGGTTAACAGGGGCTCATTGAGGGCTCTGCTGGAGGTCACGATTCGGTGACGGTGAGTCGCTCCGTGGTCGGTGGCGGCCAACCGCCTCTGGCTGTCGCGTCGTGACCGGCTCTGCTAAAAAATGTCCGAAATCAGGCAGATCGCACCCAGGCCCGCCTTACTTTCGTGACATTTTTACATCATCGAGGAACGTGAATCGTCTAATGCCGTGAACCGTGTTGACGGTTTTTCCTCGCTATGCAGAAGTAAATGAGACGGTTTGGTTACGTGAGGTTCATAGGGCTTCGCGAGTGACCGAATTTGGGGTTCGTCGTGGTGGCGTTTCCCTGGGGCAGTCTTTGAAAGGTAAAACCATGCAAGGTTTTGAACGTTCACGACGGGGTATCAAATCTCGTCAACTTCTCGGCGCGGCCATGGTCGCTCTGAGCGTCGGCGCGGCCGGCACGGCAATGACGCCGGCCTTCGCGCAAGACGACACGATCATCGTGACGGGTTCGCGGATCGCGCGGACAGATCTTCAGTCCTCGAGCCCAGTGGCTGTTGTTAGCGAACAGCAGATCCTCTTCTCGGGTGAAGTCAACGTCGAGAACATCCTGGCTGAGATTCCAGCTGTTGCTCCTGACCTTGGCGGTACGACCAACAACGGTAGCCCTGGCGGTATCGCAACGGCTGACCTTCGCGGCCTTGGTGCCAACCGGACCCTCGTTCTGGTCAACGGTCGCCGTTATGTCGCTTCGGACAACCAGCAGCGTGTTGACCTCAACAACATCCCATCTGCTCTGATCGAGCGCGTGGAAGTTGTGACCGGTGGTGCATCGTCGATCTACGGTTCGGACGCTATTGCTGGTGCTGTGAACTTCATCCTCAAAGATGACTTCGAAGGCCTTCGCATTGGTGCTCAGGCTGGTCGCGCGGTTGAAAACGGCGACGGCAACACCGCCAACATCAACGTGACGATGGGTGCCAACACGGCTGACGGTCGCGGCAACATCACGATGTTCGCTGACTACACCTATCGTGACGAAGTCCTCGCTGCACGTCGCGGCTGGTCGGACACCGCTTACGACGACCTCGGCGGTGGTTTCGTTCTTGACCCGCTCGGTTCGTCGCGGATCCCTGGCTCGCAGATCCTTGGTTCGCCAACCGATCCGTTTGTGCTTCCGGACGGCTCCACGGCACAGAACATTGGCTTTGACGAAAACGGCACGCCATTCGGCAGCCCGTCATCGTTCAACTTCCAGCCGGACAACTTCATCACGACCCCGCAGGAACGTCTTCTGTTCTCGACGCTTGGTCGTTATGAAATCAACGAGTTCGTCGAAGCCTACATGGAAACGACGTACGCGAACAACAACGTGAACCAGCAGCTGGCGTTCGATGCGAACGACATTCCTGACGGTGCACCGCTGTTCGTTCCGATCGATGGCAACCCGCTTCTCACGAACGCTGACCTGGTCACGTTCCTTGAAGATAACTTTGACACCGGTTTGAACGGCGACACCGCTGGTGACGGTATCGCAACGATCCCTGATCTTCGCCGCCGGATGGTGGAAGCTGGTCCTCGTTTCACGAGCTTCGAAAACGATGCGCTCCGTGTTCTGACCGGTCTTCGTGGTGATGTTCCACTCGAGTTCGGTTCTGACTGGAACTACGACGTCTACTATAGCTACGCTCGGACCAACCGTTCAGAGACGCTTCGCGGCTTTACGTCGGATGTTCGTATCCAGCAGGCTGTGAACGCAACGACCGATGCTGGTGGCAACCCAGTCTGTATCGACCAGACCGGCGGCTGTGTGCCGATCACTCTCTTCGGTATCGACAGCATTGATCCAGACGCCATTGGCTTCATTTCGCCATCGGCTGCTGTTGTTCGCGAAACCGAACAGCAAATCTTCAACGCCAGCATCAGCGGTAACGCTCTCGAACTGCCTGCAGGTAGTGTCGGTGTCGCATTTGGTTACGAGTATCGCGACGAATCTGCTCGCGACATTCCTGACCAATTCGTGATCTCCGGAGAGCTTGGCCCAGGCAGCAACGAAGATCCTGTTGAAGGTCAGTTCGACGTGCACGAAGTGTTCGGCGAGGTTCTGATCCCAGTGCTCGCAGACGCTCCGTTTGCAGAAAGCCTCGAAATTGAAGGCGCGTTCCGTTACGCTGACTACTCATCGGTCGGTTCGGCAACGGCATTCAAAGCTGGTGGTTCGTGGACCCCGGTTGAAGGCTTTAAGATCCGTGGTCTCTACCAGGAAGCTGTTCGTGCACCGAACATCTTCGAACTGTTCGGCCAGGCAACTGGTGCTCCGACGGTGACCGACGGCTGTGCTAGCGCGCAGACGGCAGGCAACCAGACAGAGCGTGATTTCTGTGCGGCTCTTGGTGTTCCAGATCCCGCAAACTTCACGCCTGACTCGCAGGCCACCACTCAGTCGACCGGTGCTCTTCTCGCAGGCGACAGCCTTGATGCAGAAAGCGCTGAAACCTGGACTGTTGGTTTCGTCTACGACTCGCCAATCTTCGAAGGCCTCACGGTCACTGCTGACTACTATAGCATCTTCGTTGATGACGCGATCGACACGCTTGGACCAACGGTTCGTGTTGACCAGTGTATCGCGTCTAACGACGTGAACAGCGCTGAATGTGCTCTGGTTTCGCGGACCGTGAACGGCGACATTGCCTTTATTCAGGACACGTTCCTGAACACTGGTTCTGAGACCCGTAAAGGTATCGACTGGCAGATCGACTACACCCGTGACCTCACGATCCTGAACATCCCAGGCACCGTGAGCCTCTTCCAAGCCGGTAACTACACGTTCACCAACGAGTTCGTTCCTGCTGATGGCGAAGACGCTATCGACTGTAACGGTATCTTCTCTGGTGACTGTACTGGCCTGGGTGACTTCAACCAGCCTAAGTGGCGTCTGACCAACAACGTGACCTACCAAACAGGTCCGCTTCAGGTCCGCGCTCAGTATCGTGTGATCGGCAACCTCACCAACGGTGCGGCTGACACGATCGACGACCTGGCTTTCGAAGACACTGACATTCAGGGTTATGTCGACATCACGGCTAGCTACGACGTGAACGAGAACCTCAACCTCTACGCTGGTGTTGAGAACCTCGCTGACACCAGCCCACCACTCATGGGTTCGGGCTTCACCGGTCGTAACGGTGGTTCGGATGCAGGTACTGACCCGTCGCTCTACGACGTGCTCGGCCGCCGCTTCTTCATCGGTGCGGTTGTTCAGTTCTAATTCGTAGACATACGAATAAGAGAAAGGGCGGACTTCGGTCCGCCCTTTTTTTGTGCGCTGTTGCAGCGACCAGGTCTGGGGCGTCATGAAAAGAGGGCGGTGCACAGACGAAGCCGTTGGTGCATCGATCTCACACTGCGCAGCGCTTCCGCGGTTGTTCGGCAAAACCCATGACGAACATCAGAGCAAAGATGGTTACTGTGGTGGCGTCATGGCAGTTGCACACAGGCGCGCGGCCAACGAGCGACCGCGGGCGCAGCCAATCGAGACTCTCGTGACGCCGGTGAGCGGATAGGCGAACTAGTCGTCCAGCGCCGCCAAGGTCTCCGCGAACATCTGTGGTAGATAGCCGCTCAACACTTCGGTGTCGTTGGTGCTTGGCTTGACCATGACGAAATAGGGGGTGCCAGATATGCCAATCTGGCGAGCCATTTCGATCGATCGATCAAGTCTCGCTTCAATATCGTCACCTTGCTGATCAAGTGTACGCGTGACGGTACGCGGATTTGAACCTGCTCGCTTAATGGCCGCGTTGATAGCATCCTCGTCAAGGGCTCCTTCCGCCTGCATCAACTCGCGGTGGACCGCGCTGTAGGCTTCCGGCCCATCGGCCGCGCCGGCAGCGAGCGCTGCAAGGGCTGCATCACGGGACTCTTCCCTGAGGATCGGAAGCTCTTGGAACACGACCCTGATTGTCGGATCACTCGCCGTGAGCGCGATCACGTCGTCGAGCGCTCGCTTACAAAAGCCGCAATGATAATCGAAAAACTCGACCACCACGATTTCCGCATCTTCCGCTGACGCACCAATCGCATGGCCCGCCTTGGCTTCGATAAGCTCGGGAAGAAGGCCAGCAAGGGCTTGACGGCTAGCCTGTTCTGCATCGGCTTCCATCTGCGCACGATAGGCTTCGATCGCTTCGATGATCACCTCGGGCCGGCGCATCAGCGCGTCGCGCAGCATGCGGTCGAACTCGGCATCAGAGATCGTTGCGGGCGCCGCGCCCTCTGCCGTCACTTGCGCTTCGGCATTTTGCGCTTCGGAACAGCCGCCAATGAAGGACGCGCCGGTCAGGGCGCAGAGCGCCAGCATAGAACGAGAATGCATAGTGCTGATCTTTCCTCAGGCGCTTAACGGCGCCGCTGTTGTTGCACCTGATCGGCGGTGGCCACAATGATGTCGAGGGCCTGCTGATGTTCCGGTGTTCCTGGTCTCAGGCTGTCTCGCGCACGCATGGCAAACCGCAGGGCCTCCCGGCTTGCGCCGTAGTGATAGTACGCCTCCGCCTGCGCTAGTGCGGCAAGGTCATCATCGCCTTTGAGGCCATGGGCCCGCGCCAATTCGGTCCACCCAAACGCGTTGTCCCGCTCGATGCGGAGAGCCTCGTTGAGAATGACGATGGCTTCGTTCACGTGATCCTCGTCTTCGGTGGAGACGAGTGCCCGTCCGAGATTGATCTTGAGAAGAGCAAACTGCGGCGCGAGTTCCGTGGATGTCCTGTGCGGAGCAATCGCCTCGAGCGCACGGCCATGCTCGAAGAGCATCTGACCCTTCAGTTCGTGGAAGTAGGGATTGTCCGGATACTTCCCGATCAAATAGTCGATCTCACGCGACGCCGCTTCAAGGTCTGATCCGCGGTAATAGGCGACCGCACGGGCATAGCGAGCGGGATCACTTTGGTCGGTAAGCGGATAAAGCCGCTGGGTGACAAACGGCTCGTTCATGAACCCCACGATCTTCGCCTGGATCATATTCATCTCGAAGATCTCTTCGGGGCTGTCTTCGTCGTCCCAGTACTCTGACGTTGAACCGCGCGACTGAACGACGTTGGACCGTTGCAGGGCGAGGGGGTGGGTTTGCAGATAGGGGATCGGCTGGCGGCCAGAGATCAACTGCCGGTTTTGAAGTTTACCAAAAAACTCAACCAGGCCTTTGCTCGATGAGCCGACCGCCTCAAGATAAGAGATTGCGGCTTGGTCGGCAGCGGACTCCTGTCCGCGACTGAACGACAGAAAGCTGCTCTGCCCTAACTGCTGGCCCGCACCAATAGCGCTGATGCCAAGCTCCGGCGGAGCGCCGACAGCGAGCAGGGCGGCGCCCAAAACCAGACTGAGCATTGCAGGGCGCGAGGCGGCCGCAATGGCTTCGGCGGTGCGTATGCTGTGACCGCCAGCGATGTGCCCGGTTTCGTGGGCGATCACGCCTTCCACCTGGTTGGGCGTATCGGCGATCGTGATCAAACCTGTATGGATCAGCATGTTGAGCCCGCCGGCGGCAGCGTTGGGCGTGGGATCGCCGATCAGGTAAATGTCGACGCTCTCGGGCCTGACGCCAGCTGCTTCGAAGATCGGGAAGGACATCCGCTCGATCCAGCTCTCGATCTCTGCGTCCCGCAGCAAAACTTGAGCGGCGGATGGTCCAGCCCAGAGCGGGAACATAACCACTGCAAGGGCGGCGAGCAGGGAGCGGCGGAGGAGAGCAGTCATAGAAATCCCTTTAGCGCGCTAAAGTAACGCCCGCGAGACGTGATGTCCCGCGGGCGTATCTTATCATGATGTCAGATAGCTAAAGCTCGTTGTCACGACTTGTGAAAGGCCCTTTGCCACCAACCGGCGCGTCGCGGTGTCTTCGCGGCAGGTTCCGGCGCGACGGTGGATGCAGCGGCTGGAACAGCAGCTTCTTCTTCTTCAGGGGCTTCCGCCGGTGCCGTGTCGACCTCCGGTTCGGGTGCCTCCGCGACGGTCACCTCTGCCACTAGTTCTGCGGTGTCTTCAGGTTCGGAGGCAGCGTCCGCGCCATTTCCGTCGTGAGCAGCAGCCTCAGGTATGTCAGATACCTCGTCTACAGCGACGACATCGCCTTCCTCGCCGTTATCCGCACCGTCTGCGCTCGCAGCATCCGTCGCTTCGGTTCCGTCGCGCGAGCGGCGGTTGCGTCGACCGCCGCGGCGTCCCCGGCGGCGTTTTCGGCGAGGCTCGCCGTCGCCATCTTCTGTCTCTGCTCCAGCTTCTGAGGCCTCAGCCTCCTCGTCGCTTTCGCTTGATGCCTCATCATCCGATGAGCTTTCGAGATTGTCCTCGCCCTCGTCTGACCGGCCTTCGCTGCCGCGACGCCGGCGCCGCCGACGGCGCCGCTTTGGCTTATCATCGCCCGAAGCGTCATCATCATTTGTGTCGGCGCTTGCGTTGTCCTCACCAGGGAGTTCCGGAGCATCAAGATCCGACAGCGGAGCATCATCGCCAACAACGTCGCGAAGGGTCGCCGTTTCGCTTGGCGTGCCTGACCCATCGACCTCGTACTGATCACCAAATTTAGAGCTGTCAGCAAGGATGTTGGTTTTGATGCCGTAGGTCGCTTCCATCCGCTCCAGCCAAGCGCGCTTGGTGTTGAGAACGTAAAGCGCAACATCCGTGGACGTCTTGACCGTGATCAGACCGTTTTTGCCCTGGGCGGCAAGGCCCTCGGCTGCACGCAGCACACGGACGGCCGCCATCTCGTGGCTGCGAACGACACCGGCGCCCGCGCAAACAGGGCAGGTCTGGGTCGTGCCATCCACAATGCCGGAACGGCGACGCTGGCGCGACATTTCCATCAGGCCAAAGCCGGAGATGTTGCCGATCTGTGTCCGTGCACGATCGTTCTTCATCGCCTCTTTGAACTTCTTCTCGACCGTCCGGTTGTTCCGGTTCTCTTCCATATCGATGAAGTCGATGACGATCAGGCCCGCAAGGTCGCGCAGGCGGCACTGGCGCGCCACTTCCACCGCGGCCTCGGAATTGGTCTTAAGCGCGGTCGCCTCAACGTTCCGCTCTTTGGTCGCTTTGCCCGAGTTCACGTCGATCGAGACGAGAGCTTCTGTCTGCTGAATAACGAGATAGCCGCCAGACTTCAGCTGCACGACCGGCTGATACATCTGGTCGAGTTGCTCTTCGACCTTATGTTTCAGGAAGATAGGGATGTCGCCCTTGTACCGTTGCACGTTTTTCGCGTGGCTCGGCATGAGCATCTTCATGAAGTCTTTGGCTTCGCGGTAGCCTTCCTCGCCCTGGACCTGGATCTCGCCGGTGTCCTTGTCGTAGAGGTCGCGAATGGCCCGTTTGATCAGGCTAGCTTCTTCATAGATGAGGCAGGGCGCAACGCTCTCGAGCGTCCGTTCACGGATCGTCTCCCAGAGCCGTAGGAGATAGTCATAGTCCCGCTTAATCTCCGTCTTGGTCCGTTTCGCGCCAGCGGTCCGGATGATGAGCCCCATGTTTGGCGCGATGTCGAGCTCCGCCATCGATTTCTTCAGGCGCTTGCGGTCACCTTGTGAGGTGATTTTGCGGCTGATGCCGCCGCCGCGCGCGGTGTTCGGCATCAACACGCCGTAACGGCCAGCAAGGGAGAGATAAGTCGTGACCGCGGCGCCTTTGTTGCCGCGCTCTTCTTTGACGACCTGGACCAGCATGATCTGCCGGCGCTTGATCACCTCTTGGATCTTGTACGCGCGCAGCAGGCGGTTGCGGTCGCGCTTGGCTTGTTCGTACTCGGCGCGAAGGGCGGCGAGTTCCTCGTCCACTGGGTCGGCTTCAGCTGCTGTTTCAGCTTCGCTGGTTTCTGCCTCATCGGTAGCCTCGTTATCAGCTTCCGCTGTGTCGTCGTCGCTCGAAGCTTCGGCGACTGGTGCTTCGCTGATGGCTGGCTCGTCCGTCTCTTCAGCCTCAGGCGCGTCGTCGGCGTCGGCTGTCAGCTCGGTCTCGCTGGAGTCCGTATCTTCAGTTTCTGGTTCGACGTCGGCTTCGTCGCTGACGTGTGTTTCACGCTCATCGTGGTCGAGGCCGATCGTGCCTTTCGGCTCGTCTTCGTCATCGTTGCTGTCGTCGTCAGACGATGTCCATGCAGGCTCAGACTCGTCGTCCTCGCCAGCCTCAGCGGAAGCCTCGGCCGCGTCTTCGGCTGGTTCGTCGTTGGCATCCGCTGCTGCTTCCACCGCAGGAGCGTCTCCGAGGGTGTCGATCAGGCCTTTGGGGTCGTCTTCGCCCGATGCGTCGTCGTCATCGTCAGATGAGCCCTCGGCGTCAGCGTCGGGCTGGTCGTCAGCACTGCCGCGCAGATCGTCCTCATCATCAGGATCGAGGTCATCGTCCTGGTCGCGCTCGGCGAGTTTCTTTGCGAGCTCGACCTCAAGCGCTTCGGCTTTGCGCAGCACTTCGCGGTCCGCCACCGGGATCTGGTAGTAGTCCGGGTGGATCTCGCCAAATGCCAAAAAGCCATGGCGATTGCCGCCATACTCAATGAAGGCTGCCTGGAGGCTCGGTTCGACCCGCGTCACGCGAGCCAGATAAATGTTTCCGCGTAGAGGTTTACGGGAAGCGTACTCGAAGTCGAAGTCTTCGACCTTGCCACCTTGAGTGACGGCAACGCGCGTCTCCTCCCGGTGGTAAGCGTCGATAAGCATAGTCTTGGGCATTGATTACTCCGCGGCTGCGGCGATGCGCCGGGCCAGCCGTGTCTTGTGAATGGGGTTCGGCGAGGCCTGCCGCAGAGCGTCCGGTCCCTTGGGGACAAACGGCGCTATGGAATGCGGTCGAGGCCATCACGTATCTTTCTGATGCGCGTCGGACGGCTTTGTCCTTCGGCGCTATTGGGTCGCGGCACCGGCTGAGCGGCACCTTCCGGTGTTTTCATGTCGCCGGCGGTGGAAGGGCCAGGCATGGAGACGGAAAACGGCGCCTCTCAAGGCGCTAACCGGTGCTGGGATCGTTCCCAGCGGCTCCGTCTCAACGCCGACGTGATAACCTTTGCGCCACTTCCCGATGAACTTCAAGAATGCTGCAGTGCCAAGGCTGCCTACGAATCGGGCAAAGTGCTTAACGCTGCATTAAGCCTGATCGTGGCAGCGACGGGGTTGAACCCCCGAGGAGATTTGATGCGTCGCCTGACCCTGCTTTTCCCGCTGCTTGCGGTTGTGCTGTGCGGCTTTCTCGCTGTCACAGAGGCGCCAAGCGGTCCGGTCATCGTCAAAGCCATCAGGCTGGGTGAGGACGGGAAGGGGCAGACCCGGCTTGTTCTCGATGTGGATGGACGACCAATCTACAGTTTGGGCGCCAAGGGTGCCATCGATCCGGAGATCGTGGTCGAGCTCGAGGGCGTGGATTTCTTGGTTCGTGGAAACGGCGCGCAGCCGCAGGCGTCCGGCAGCGTCGAAGGGCGCGGTCATATCAGCCGCGTGAGCTATGCGCCGAACCTGCTTCGGATCAGCCTGCGTCGGCACGCGCTTCCCACACGCAGTTTCGTTCTTCCGCCGAAAGGCGACATCAAGCACCACCGGCTGGTGATCGATCTGGACGGTGTCGACACGACTGACTTTGCCGAGGCGGCATCGACCTACGCACCGCGCACCGAGACCCGCTCGCAAGAGACAGTTCTTGCGCAGGTGAAGAGCGTTCCACCTCCGCGTCTCAAGCCACTGCCTGATCCTTCGATCATCGAGACTGTCCGGGTGAGCCTAGGCAACACGCGTGAGCAAGAGGCCAACACCAAGCCGATCATCGTCCTTGATCCTGGCCATGGCGGTTACGAACCAGGCGCAATCGGTGTGGCGAACACCAAAGAGAAGGACGTGACCCTGGCCTATGCCAAGGATCTCAAGCGGACGCTTGAGCGGCGCGGCTATGATGTTCGCCTGACGCGTTCGGACGATAGCTATGTGATGCATGGCGACCGCATTCAGCTGGCCCGCAGCCAGGGCGCGGATCTCTTCATGTCGATCCACGCCGACAGCCACGAAGACCACAGTCTGCGCGGTGCATCGGTTTACACGCTTTCGGACCGCCGGTCGGACCGCATGGCCAGCGAAATGCGCGAGGACGGGGATTTCGTCCTCTTCGATGTGGAGATTTCGAGCGACGATGGGGTCGGGGACATCCTTCTCGATCTTGCCCAGTCGAACGCGCGGCAGAGCTCCGACCGTCTGGCGGATGCCTTGGTCAAGTCGATGGGCACCACCATGCCGCTCTTGAAGAATCCGAAACGGCGCGGGGCGTTGCTCGTCCTGCTCTCGCCCGATGTGCCTGCGGTGCTGGTTGAACTCGCCTTTTTGTCGAACCCGCGGGACGAGGCGAACCTGAACAATGCGACATGGCGGCGGCGGTCAGTCGGCTCGATCGCTGACGGCATCGATGACTACTTCGATGCGGTCGGACTTGAGACCCGCCTCGCTGGCGGCACAAGCCGCTCCGGATGACATTGAGCCGGACGGCGGTCCGTGCGAGACGCGCTGTCATGAGGTTGCTCTTGTTCCTTTCTTCCCGGCTGTTTGTTGTGGTGGCCGCCATTTCGCTTGCGGCCTGCGGTAGTGTTGGTGGCGGGTCTGGGCTCAACCTGGGACCCGACCAACCGTCGCTCTCTGGTTCTTATCTTCAGGGCCGGTTTGCCGCACAAGACTTCGATATTCCGCGTGCTGAGCAAGCTTTTGTCGATGTCGCCCGCAGGCTTCCTGGCCCCGAGGGCAGCCGGACCGCGTTCATCTATGCGCTCGCCTCAGGCTCCAGCGCGGATGCTGAGCAGCAGGCCCGCGTGGTGCTTGCCACGGATAGAGGGGACGCGGACGATGATTTCGGTGTGCAGAGGGATCTGCCGCGCCTGACCCTAGCCGCCATCGCTATGCGGGAACGCGACCCCGAACAGGCGCTGGAGCTCTTGCAACAAGATGATCTGAGTTCGTCCTTGTCGCGCTCTCTCGCCGTGCTTCTGCGCTCCGCGGCGCTTTACGAGGCCGAAGGTCCCGAGGCGGCGATTGCAACGCTGAGTGAGCAGGAGAGCGGCACGTTTAACGCCCTGGTCCCGCAGCACGTCGCATTGATGATGACGATGGAAGACCAGCCGCGCCGGGCCGAGGCTGCCTTCCGGCAAGCGCTGGGCGGTGCGCGTGCTGACATTGCGGCGCTCGGTTACGCCCGTTTCTTAGAAGATGAGGGGCGCGGGGACGAAGCAAGCGCGATTTACGTGCGGATGACCCAGGACGCGGGTCTTTTCACCCGCGCTGGCCGCATGGGTCTTGAGCGGATCGGCGAAATGGAAGGCCAGCAGCGCAGCTTCCGCCGTGCAGCGATGAGGTCGCCGCGGCTCGCAGAGAACGGCTACGATCTCTTCGCCCTTGCGCTTGAGAACTACGCTTGGCTCGGGTTTGAGCAGGCGATGCAAACGCCGACGGGTGATCGCTTTGCGGTGGAGCGGCGTCGTTCGGCGCTCGTCGTTCCTTTGGCCCTCTCGAACCTGGCCCGTGAGACGAGCCGCGATCGCGCTGTGGCCAACTATCTCTCGGCGCTGATTGTCAGCATGTTCGATAATCCTGAAGACGCGCTTGAGATCGCGTCCGGCGTGCCGCCTTCATCCTGGCTCTATGAATACGCACGCCTCGAAGTGGCCGACTCGTTGCGGCAAAGCGATGACACTGACGCTGCGATCAAGTCGCTGCGGCAGGATTTGAAGCGCGATCCTGGTTCGCCGCAAATGGCGCTCCAGCTCCATGGATATCTTCTGCAGGCAGAGCGTTACAAGGAAGCCGAAGATGCTGCCGATATGGCCATCGCGGCGGCGGAAGCTCTCGATGTTCTTCCCTCGTCGCTGTGGCGCTACTACTTCGCCCGCGGCGCAGGCCGTATTGAGGCGGATGTATGGGAAGGTGGCCGCGATGATCTCGAGAACGCCCTTCGTCTGTCCTCAGATGAACCCATTGTTCTTAATCACTTGGGCTACAGCTATGTTGAGCGCGGCCTTCAGCTCGAACGGGCCTTCGGGATGATCGAGCGCGCCCTCGAGATCGACCCGAACAATGGCGCCATCGTTGACAGCCTCGGCTGGGCCCACTTCCAGCAGGGCAATTTCGATGCGGCGATCGTTCAGCTTGAGCGCGCAGTGGAGCTTCAGCCCGCAGATGCGGTGATCACGGATCATCTCGGCGACGCTTACTACGCCGTCGGCCGTCAGCGGGACGCGCGCTATGAGTGGCAGCGTGTCCTGACCTTAGAAGACGCTGATGAAGCGTTGCGCCAAGAGGTGACGGCCAAGCTCGCCGGCGACACGAGCGGCGTTTTGCCCGATGCGGAGAGGGACGGGTCGTGACCGCGACGATCTTTGCCCCGATCAAAATCAACATCGCTCTTCATGTCGGCCCTCTTCAGCCCGACGGCTATCACCCGGTTGATACGCTGTGCGTCTTTCCTGCGATCGGCGATATCCTGACCTATGAGCGGGAAGGGGATCCAGGGATCGATTTTGCTGGACCCTTTGCTGGGCCTCTTCTGGGGGAAGACACGAACACGAACCTCGTCTGGAAGGCTTTCTCCGTTCTGGGGGTGGAGCCTGAGGGACGGTTCTTCCTGACCAAAACGACGCCTGTGGCCTCGGGGGTTGGCGCAGGGACCGCAGACGGCGCTGCTGCCATGCTGCTGCTCAACGACGTCTTGGGACTTGGTCTTGATGCCGATGAATTGATCGCGCGTGCGATCGGCCTTGGGGCTGATGGTCCCGTGTGCATGGCGGCGCAGATCGGCCGCGGCGGGCTTTGGCGCGCCCAAGGGATCGGCGAGCGTGTCCGGTTTGAGGGACAGGTCGAGCCGCGGGCTATGGTGGTTGCCAATCCTGGCTTTCTTGTGCCCACAGGCGGCGTCTTCCGCGCCTTTGATGCTCAGCCGCCGGAAGCCCTAGCGCCCGCACGGAGGCTGAAGGGCGAGGCCCTAGAGGCGACCCTTGCGGCCACACGCAACGACCTTGAGGCGCCCGCGATGGCCCTGCGCCCAGCGATTGCGTCGTTGAAAGACGAGATGTCGGTCCATCCCGGTGCGACGGCGGTGCGGATGTCCGGTTCCGGCGCGACTTGCTACACACTTCATACGAGTATCGCGTCGGCCGAGCGTTCGGCGCGGGTCTTGAGGCGCCAAGGTCACTGGGCCGAGGCCAGCATGTTGTTGTCGGGGTAGGAACGAACAGGGGTACTGATGGGGATGGTCTCGTCTGATGTGACACTCGGCCTTGCTGCCGCGCTCGTTGCTGCCATGCTGACCTATGCCTTTTGCCAGATCGCGATCCGTCAGCGGCTCGTCCTGGACGAGGTGTCAGCGCGGTCGAACCATCAGATCCCAACCCCGCGGCTTGGCGGTGCTGGTGTTATGATCGGCTTTGCTGCCGCGGCTGCGATCATGATGGGCGCAAGTCTCATCAGTTCAGAGATGATTCCGCTCATTATGCTGACCTTTGCTGCGGGGATCATCGGTCTCGCGGATGATCTGACGACCGTGTCGGCCGGTGCGAAGCTCCTGATGCTCGCCGTTCTTTCGGGATTTGCGGCCGTGGTTTTGGGACCAGTCTCGCAGGTTCCGATCCCATTTGTCGGTTGGGTCGAGCTCTCGCCGAACATGGGGATGGCGCTTGGCGCTTTTTGGCTCTTGGCGATCGTCAATGTCGTGAACTTCATGGACGGCCTCAACGGACTGATCGGCACGGCTGTGGTCCTTGTCGTGGTCAATATGGGACTGATCATGGGCGGCGAGCTTGGCTGGTTGGTGCTGGCCGTTGAGGCGGGGGTGATCGGTTTCCTCGCGTGCAACGCGTTCAGCGGCCGGATTTTTCTTGGCGATGCGGGGAGCCTGTCTCTTGGTTTTCTTCTCGGTGCCTTGCCTTTGGTGGCTGACGGGGAGGGGCGGGTCTTTTGGCTGACCCCGCTCGTGGCCCTGCCGCTGATCGCGGATGTCGCCGTGACGTTGGTCGTCCGCGCCCGCCGCGGCGCCGCTCTAGCCGAGCCGCACCGGGAGCATCTTTATCAGCGGTTAAAGGCGGCGGGCTGGTCACACCAAGCCGTGTCGCTGGGCCTCGGCGCGGTGATCGTGCTTGGCGCCTTCATGAGCCGCAACCTCGGGCCCGAGGTGAACGTGACGCCTTCGGCCTATTGGGGTTCAGCCATCGGCCTCGCGGCCGTTTGGGCGGTTGTGATGCTGGTGATGCGAACGCTCAAGCCGCCCCATGAGGACGAGCCCGCTTAGTAAGGCCGCTCCGCCGAAGAGACGGCGATCGCGCGCAGGTGATCGGTCAACGGGTGAACCGGAAGCGTGGTCAGATCCTCGGCCGCTTGTGTGGCAAAGCTCTGCGCATGGCTGAGGGCTTTGGCGGGGATGTCATCCCGTTTCAGAAGACGCAGCGCCTCGTCAAAGTCCGCAGCCGGAGCATCTTGATCAAAGGCAGTTTTCCAAAACGCCCGCTCCGCTTCGTCCTGCGCAGCACCGAAGGCCAAGATCACAGGCATGGTCATCTTCCGCTCACGGAAGTCATCGCCCAGCGTCTTGCCGATCTCACTGTCGCCCGCGCCATAGTCGAGGGCGTCGTCCACAAGCTGGTATGCAATGCCGAAATGAAGGCCAAAGGCGGCGAGCGCATCGGCGTGCTCTGACGGACCATTCGCCAGGGCGCCTGCGCGTGCTGCGGCTTCGAACAGCGTGGCTGTCTTGGCACGGACGACATCCATATGCATGGCGGCCGTCGCCTCGATATTGCCTTGGGTCTCAAGCTGTAGGACTTCACCTTCAGAGATCGTACAGCTCGCGCGGCTGAGGATTTCGAGGACCGAGAGCTGTCCGGTTTTCACCATCAGCTCAAAGGCGCGTGCGAAGAGGAAGTCGCCAACCAGCACGGCTTCTTTGTTGCCAAAGACCACGTTCGCCGTCTTGAACCCCCGCCGCAGCTCGCTGTCATCGACAACGTCATCGTGGAGCAGGGTGGCGGCGTGGATCAGTTCCACGGCCGCTGCCAGGTAGCGCGCATTCTCGCCTGAAGCGCCAGCAATGGCGGCGCTTGCTAGCGTGATGAGCGGGCGAAGACGTTTGCCGCCAGCGCCGATCAGGTGACGGGCGACCTCAGGGATCAGCGGCACATCGCTGCCAAGATGATCAAGAATCACCTCGTTGGTCGCGTCGAGTTCGCCCTTCAGCGCCACCATCAGCTGGGCTGCAGCCTCGGGGAAAGCTGCTGCTTGGCCTTGGTCATGGGTTGTTACGGCAAGCGCCATGCGAGAACTCCGAGCCACCGCTTTAGCCCATGTTGGAACGGAAAACCCGAAAATGGACGCGGCAAAGCGCGCCTTAGCGGGCAACGCTCCACTGTTGAACCATGAAAAGCCCATCCGTATTTGGGGGCGATGTCGCGTCTCACTTCGCTCCTGTTTGGCCCGCTTCGCCGCTTCTTCCCGCCAACCCCCGTGGTCACGGTCGTGGAGCTTCGCGGCGCCATTGGCGTGAGCGCCCCCGGCGGCCGCGGCCTTTCAGCGAGCTCTGTCGAAGCGAGCCTGGTGAAAGCGTTCAAGAACAAGAAGAACAAGGCCGTGGTGATCTCCATCAACTCACCCGGCGGCGCGCCCGCCCAGTCGCGGATGATCATGGAGCGTATCCGCTCATTGAGCCTCGAAAAGCAGATCCCAGTCATCAGCTATATCGAAGATGTCGGTGCGTCTGGCGGCTACATGCTGGCGCTTGCGGGCGAGGAGATCTTTGCTGATCCCTTCGCAATCGTCGGATCGATCGGCGTGATCTCGGCCGGGTTCGGCTTCCAAGATCTCATCGCCAAAGCGGGTGTTGAGCGGCGCGTCCACACCGCTGGCACGAACAAGATGCGGCTCGACCCTTTCCAACCTGAGAAAGACGAAGATCGGGAGAAGTTCTCTGCGCTCCTCGCTGAGACCCACAAGCTCTTCATCGAGATGGTCAAAAAGAGCCGGGGTGACCGTATCAAAGGCGATCCTGACGTGGCCTTCAGCGGCGATTTCTTCCTCGCCAGCGAAGGGGAGGCGTTGGGCCTGATCGACGGGACTGGCGATCTCCGCGCGATCCTGAAGGACCGCTATGGCCTTGATGTCAAAATCGAGACCATCAGCTCGCAAAGGTCAGGCCTTCTGGGTCGGCTGACGTCTGGTGCGTCCGCCGCTATGGTCGATGCTGCAGCGCAGCATGTGGATGACAAGGCCTTGAGAAGCCGGTTCGGCCTCTAGGAACAGATCACGATCAGCTGTAAGTTGCGTCCATGAACGCACTTGCTGCCTTGCTGGCGACCGCCGCTGTGACAGCTGGATCCGTGACCGCGGTGAAGGCCATTCGAAAGCGTCTTCGTGAAGCGCCGGATCACGTTCGATGGCTGCGTAAGCGGCGGTCTGGCCGCAATGATGGTGCTGTGATTGACCTCGTTGCAGACGAAAGCGGCGTTTACGGCATGCCGCAGCAGCGCTGATCTCTCCCATATTTTGCACTGGCGAACGAATTTGACGGGACCTGCCGAGGCCCGACATGGCTTGTAAATGGTATCCATTCCTCCACGCCCTGTATCGTTCCTTTCGGTGGTGAGTTGCGGCTACGCGTCGACGGCCTGGCCCATAGAAGTGGCCTGGGGATTTGGCACCGGCCCGGTGCGTTCTATGTTGCTGGTTCCAGCCGAGGAGTGGTCGCTTCTGGCTTGGGACAAGCACTGTGAAGGGGGACACCGGATTGCTCTGGAGATGCTCGTCCGTGAGGGGAAAAAGGCCCTTGATGCGGCGCTCGTGCTCAACGCTGCGCTCGGGCAAAGCACGGTTTATGCTCACGATCCCAAGACAGACAGTCTTTGGCTCTACAAGCTCTACAAATCGGCGAAGGTGGATCCGAACTTTCAGCTGGAGCCCAGCGCCATCGACGTTGAGGCCCTTCCGGCAAGAGCCACCGCAAGGGTGGAGGCCCTGCGGACCGCTTTCACGGCGCGCGCTGCCAGTTAAATGAGCAGCCTTCGGATGAAATGGCTGCGCCTCGGCGCGCAAGCATCACCGCGTACGCTGATCTTTACCCATGCCACGGGTTTGAACGCCTCAGCCTACCGCCCACTCTTGGAAGCTCTTGATTTCGACGGGACCATCCTCGCGCCAAGTCTGCGCGGCCATGGCGCGACGACATTGCCCGCCGATCCCAAGGCCATCAGGAGCTTTTGGACCTTCGCGAAAGATCTTTCTGCTGACATTGAGACCTTTGGCGATCTGGGGGAGCTCACCCTGGCGGGTCACTCGGCAGGCTCGGTGACGAGCTTGCTGGTGGCGCGCAAGGTGAAGCCGAAGGCGCTGGTGCTGATTGAGCCGCTTGGGCTGCCGCGCAGCGTGGCCTTGATGGCGCGAACACCGCTTAAGCGTTTCACTGTCGACCGAACCCCCATCGCGCTGAACGCAGCGAAGCGGCGGGCCCACTTTCAGTCGCGGGAGGATGCGCGTTCGGCCTACCTATCGAAAAAGTTCTTCAAGAACTGGGACCCTCGCGCCCTTGATGGTTATCTCGATGAGGGGCTCAAAGATGATCCCAATGGCGGTGTCCGACTGAGCTGCGAACCGGCATGGGAGAGCGCCGTTTTTGGTGCGCAAGCGGCCGGGTTCTGGCCGCATCTGCATGCGGTGCGTCGCCAAGGGGTTCCGGTTCATGGCCTGGTCGCATCACGCCAATCGACCTTTCCTGGGTTTGCTCGGCCGGGGTTTCGACGTTCAGGCGCGAAGCTCACGGAGATGGAAGGGGGCCACATGCTGCCCGTGGAGCAAATTTCCGAGACAGCATCATGGTTAAGCGCCCGTATTGGGGTTTAACCGCCCGCAAGGCTTTGCTACCTCGCCGCGAACGAAATCGCACTTAGGTACAATCATGAGCCAAACCCCGACCAGCGCAGCCCCCACCGTGGAAGGCTCGATGTTCCTGTTCCAAAAGCCGGAACTCCTGACCAAAGAAGCCCACGGCAAAATGGGGATTGTCCGTCCCGATAATCCCTTCGGCTTTGCCGCAACCGCCCGCGCCGTCCCGCTTGTCCTGAGCGAGATCCCGACCGCGATGCGCGACTATCCGATCATTTTCACGAAAAAAGAGAACCCGACGCCGCTCGCTGTTCTCGGGCTGATCGAAGACGACAACCTGCTCGTCGACGAAAAGGGCGAGTGGGAGCAGGGCCGCTACATCCCAGGCTATCTACGCCGCTATCCTTTCGCTCTGGCGACCGAGCGTGAAGCCACGGATCAAGAGGGCCAGCGCATGGCTCTCATCATCGATTCAGCGGCCGCAGGCCTCACGGATTCAGCCCCTGAGGACCAGCAGTTCTTCGACGCCAATGGTCCAGCCCCGGCGCTGAACCAAGCGATGGAGTTCTGTGAGCGGTACGAGCGTGAGCGTGCGCAGACGATCCAGTTCGGTGAGGTCCTTTCCACCTACGACATCCTGACTGAGCAGTATGGTCAGTACACGCCTCCTGGTGAATCGGCCCAGGCCTTTGCACGCTATGTGAGCGTTGATGAGACCAAACTCAAAGAGCTGCCTACGGAGAAATTCCTAGAGCTCCGCGAGAAAGGCATGCTTCCCATGCTCTATGCGCAGATGATGTCCATGGGGAACTGGAGCAACATCCTCGATCGCCGTGCGCGCCGCTACAACCTGACTGGCGCTGACGTCATCAAACCTCGCGCGACCAACTAAGCGCGAAGCCCGTTGGGCCCGTTGAAGACCGCTTGATTTCTAGCGCGTCGCCCGGTAGGCGGCGCGCTTCTTACGTGGGAGGGCGCCACCCGCACCACGTCCACATCAACCGAACGGCCAGATCCGTTCGAAAGGAAGTGAGCCATGGCAAAGAAGATTGCCGGCTACCTGAAACTTCAGGTGCCTGCTGGCGCGGCCAACCCGTCGCCGCCTATCGGTCCCGCTCTCGGTCAGCGCGGCCTCAACATCATGGAGTTCTGTAAGGCCTTCAACGCGGCCACGCAGGAGAACGAGAAGGGGATGCCGATCCCCACGATCATCACGATCTACTCCGATAAGTCGTTCACCTTCGAAACAAAGTCGCCGCCTGCGAGCTACTTCCTCAAGAAGGCTGCCAAGCTGCAAAAAGGTGGTCAGACACCTGGCCGCGAGGTTGCGGGTACGGTGACGCAGAAGCAGCTCGAAGAGATCGCTGAGGCCAAAATGAAGGACCTCAACGCGCATTCGATTGAGCAAGCCGCGAAAATCATCGCTGGTTCAGCACGGGCCATGGGCCTGAAGGTGGAGGGCTAATCGATGGCTGAAGGAAAACGTTTCCGCGCGGCTCTTGAGGGCCTGGATCGCGACACGCTGCACTCGATCGATGATGCCGTTGAAGCCGTGAAGGCTCGCGCGACTGCTAAGTTTGACGAGACGATCGAGCTTGCCGTGAATCTCGGCGTTGATCCTCGTTACGCTGACCAAATGGTTCGCGGCGTTGCCTCGCTGCCCAACGGCACTGGCCGGACGGTGCGCGTTGCTGTTTTTGCCCGTGATGCGAAGGCTGATGAAGCCAAAGAGGCGGGTGCTGATATCATCGGCGCTGAGGACCTGGTTGAGAAGGTCCAGAACGGCGAGATGGATTTCGATCGCGTCATCGCAACGCCTGATATGATGCCTCTTGTTGGCCGTCTCGGTAAGCAGCTTGGCCCTCGTGGCCTGATGCCGAACCCCAAAGTCGGCACCGTGACCCCGAACGTCAAAAAGGCTGTCGAGGATGCCAAAGGCGGCGCGGTTCAGTTCCGTGTGGAGAAGAACGGCATCGTCCACTGCGGCGTTGGCAAAGCCAGCTTTGACGCACCGAAGATCGCCGAAAACGTTCGTGCGATGATCGATGCGATCCAAAAGGCGAAACCATCGGGCGCCAAAGGCACCTACATCAAGAAAATCGCCGTCAGCTCGACCATGGGCCCTGGCGTGAAAATTGATCCGCAGGCTGCACTTGCATCCTAGCGGTTCCTAACAAAGCACAACAAAAAGCCCCGCCATCGAGATCCGATGGCGGGGCTTTTTGTTAGATGTGCGGTCGCCAAGGTGGCGACCGATCACTGTCTAGTTGCGACAGACCTTGCCATTGCGGCGGTTTTCGCGGTCTGAGAACACGCTGCCATTGGTGTGATCCACGATAGCGCATTGGTTCCGGCGTGAGGTGGTGACGGTATTGTCGCCCTGCGAGACGAGGTCCGTCCAAATCATCGCGCCATTCGCATGGTTATCGACGACGCGGTTCCCTTGCATCGAAACATGGCTGTTATCGTCACCCAGATAAACACCGTTGGCGTTGCCGCTGATGATGTTTGTGTTCATGTCGAGCGAGCCGTAACCCACGCTGTACACGCCATAACCGCCATTGGCTTTGACATTGTCCGGACGGTTATCGGTGTCGCTGGAGCGCGGACGTTGGTGCTCAGCAATCTTGTTGCTGCCGTTCAGTGCGATGTTGTTGCCAACAAGGCTGACCTCAACGAACCCGTCAACGAGGACGCCGTGCAAGTCGCTGTGCCGAATGGTGTTCTTCGTCAGCTGAACGCCGCTCGGTCCCATGCCCATATTGTTGGCCTGACGGGACACGGCGATCGCCGCCTGCGTTCCTCCGAACACATCATTATCGAAGAGATCGACATGACCACCATTGATTGTCACCAAGTGATTGGGTCTGAGGCTCGCGTTGGTAGCAGCAGGACGCTGGCTGCCGCCGCTGAGGTAGCGTTCACTGTTGCCGCCGCTGGGAAGGTAGGACAGCTGGCGCGGAATGTGCTCACGATCATAGACGGCGCTGTGGCGCATGGCAAAATCGCCGCTGTTCACAACGATGCACGACTGCCCGCCGCCAGCAACAAAGACCATGTTCGACACGACTGTGCGAACATTCTGCCCCGACTGCGAAAGGCACGGCGAGTTGTTACTAACCCTGATGATAGGGCGCCTGTCTCCCTGTGCATCACTCATAATCGTGAGCGATTTCGTCAGCTGCAGACCTGGCTCGTCATAAACCTCGGAGACGACTTTGATGACATCACCGTCTGAGGCGTCAGCCACTGCAGCAGTGAGCGACCGGTATGTGCCACTTGGACCGTTCTTATGAACTGTCAGCGTATCCGTCTTCTTTGGCTTCGCGACTTCAACCGCAGGCGGAAGATCGACGGGCTGTCCGCCGAATGTGTTTTGCGCCATGGCTGGTGCGGACGCGGCGACGGCGAGCGCCGCTGCGCAAAGGCTAAGAGAGAGAGCTGGGCGTGTTTTGGTGATCATCTGTCGATCTCCGTTCACTGGAAGCTGCAGTATTTTTTGAGGTTTTCTTCGCGATCTCGGTAGCCGAGGTTTTGTGCCCGGCTGAGATGGAAGCAGGCTTCGCGGCTGTTGGCCGGAAGGGGCCGTGCCGCCGTGATGCCGTTCGCGAAGTAGTAGCCTGCCGAGAAATGGCCGAGAGCGTAATCTTGCTCTGCCGACGCTTTCAGCATTTCAATCGCCGCTTGGCCATCAGCCCGAACGCCGATCCCTTCGGCAAGCATCACACCGTAGATGTGAAGCGAGCCAGGATGCCCGCGGGCTGCGCCCTGACGCATGAGTTCCACGCGCTGACGGTCTGTGAGGATACCTGTCTGGGTATCACGGCGTCGGTCGCGTTCCTCTTGGGTCAGCAATTCGTTGGGGCGACCGTCCATGAACAACGAAGCCTGAAAGCGGCGGATCGCATCGCGGCTCGCCCTTGTGGTGAGGTCACCGTCAATCTTGCTGTCCCAGTAGAACCCAAGGACCCGAAGGGCCTCCTGCGCGCGCTTGGTGATCGCGCCGAACTCGCTATCGAGTTTGGCAAGGCCGTCACGCAGCTCTTGGTACTGAAGTTCCGTCAGCTCCGCGGCTTGGCTTTGCTGAAGTCGCGATGGGCCGTCCTCGCGGAATCGCGGCGGCTCCCACGCATCGGCACGTTCTTCAGCGGCCTGAACGTCGAGGTCACCGAGAAGCTTCTCAAGCCGGCTCACCTCTTGTGTAGCGGTCCGGTTGGCGCCGCGACCCTGGCCGCGCGCCAAGTAATAATAGGTCAGGGCGCTGACATTATCTTTTGGAAGCCCGTGGCCCTGGGCGAACATCTCGCCGATGCGGGCGAGGTCATACTGGGTGCCTTCGCTCAAGATATCGACCACGAGCCGCTGAGCCATGCCGACCTCTGCGTCGGTCATCTCTTGGCGCAGCTGCGGCAAGCGGAGCTGGGCGAAGGCGCGCGCGCTGATCTCTTCAGCGGTGGGGTCTGAGTCGTTGAAATCGGTGAAATCGTGGGTCGCGGCGATGGTGTACCAAGCGAGAGCCTGCACTTTGTCGACGGGAATCACGCCCGTTTCCGATGGCTTCAGCTCATCGTGGCGCAGGTCGATATCGATATCGCTGTAAAGGTCGCCGAGAACCCGAGCTGAGCGAACGTCGCCAGCCCTCGCTGACTTCTGCCAGATGTTCATCGCGTTCAGGACCCGCGCGCCGCGCGCCTCAATCGAGACGTCAGAAGCGGAGAGATACGCGTTCAGCGCGTTGTCGTAGTCGGCCAAAGCCGTTCCGCCGATCAGCGCCCCAGCGGACACCGCCGTGGCAAGAGCCAAGCCCTTCATCTTGCGCCACACCGTCATGCACCATGCTCCCCAAAGCCATCGCCCGTCGACCGTCCAGCAACCGGACAGAGTCACTTGCGAAGGTGTTAACAGTTCTTCAGCCCTTCGGCATCCCCTTCATCGTATCTTTTCCCGCGACCGGCGCAACTATTCGGTAACCAAAGGCGCCCCGATCAGCACAATCGAGCGCGGAGCAGGAGAATCCCTGACTTTTTGCGGCATGGGGCAGGTCGATCTTAGCCAGCGGGTCGTCAGCGAAGACGTCGACGGCTTCCCCCGGTGCGAGCTTTCGCATGACCGCTTCCAGCCGGATCACGGGAATCGGGCAGCGCAGCCCTTTCAAGTCGACAACCATAACCATGCGACCCCTTTGACGGAAAAGACGCATCAGGTCAGTGTGGAAAACCCGGGGGAGGGTGCGCCAGTGCGCAACTGCTGGCGTTATCTTTCCCCAGGACGTTGAGATCGTTGACCTTTGCCTTGGAGATCGGCCACAGCGGCACGTTCTTCGCAAAGAATTGGCAAAGGTCGCCTAGGAGTCTTCTCCCTGGAGAGGCGGCTTGTTACGGTTTCTCGGAGGTGATGATGGGTCAGGCAGATATGAAGTCCGTCGCTGACATCGTTGCGCTTGATCAGGAGCGCCAAAAGCGGGCCGAGCCAGCTGATTCGTCGCTGAGCACGGCAGGCGGCATGCTGCGCGCTGCGCGGGAGGCGATGAGCCTTGATATCGCGGCGGTTGCTGAGGGCACCAACATCAAACCCGAACACCTCGAAGCGATCGAGGCGATGGATATCACCGCGTTGCCGTCCCAGCCTTACACAATGGGTTTTGTCCGCGCCTATGCGCGCGAGGTGGCTTTGCCCGAGGACGCGCTGATGGAACGCTTCCGCGTGCAGGCCGGTTGGGTTGTTCAAGACCGCGCCACCGGCATCGCCACGGGGCCCGGCGGTAAGGCACCGCGTGAGGGCAGGGAGCTGAGCGTTCTTCTTCTCTTTGCAGTGATCGGCTTTGCCCTTTGGTGTGCTTGGCGCCTTCTGATCTCCAACGCGCCTGTGCCCGAGGGCGACGCGAGCCGCTTCACCTATACCGGCGCTGATCTCGATGATGTGCCTGTTGTGGAGCGGCCAGTCGCGGTCGATGCGCCGGTTGTCCCGGCGTTGGACGCCGGCGCTGAGGTCTCAGCCGAATCACTCGTGGCCGAACTCGCTCAGCTGAACGCGCCTGCTGCGATCGAGGAGGCGGAGAGCGCGGAAGCTGCTGCTGAGACCTCAGAGGTCGCCGCGCCAGTTGTCGCACCCGCCGAGCCCGAAGCGGCTGCGGAGGTCGTTCGGCCACGGCTTTTGACCCGGGTGGAGCCGGTCTATCCGCCCCAGTGTGAAGGCGACGCCGCACCGGTTGAGACGGTCCTTGTGAGCTACACGATCAACGCTCGAGGCCGCGTCAGCGCAACGAATGTGGGGCAATCGACCAACGCCTGTTTTAATGGAGCAGCTACCGCAGCGCTCGCCCGCTGGCGCTATGATGCCTCGACAATTCCGGCAGGCGGCGCGTCCAACCAGACCACGCGGTTCGTGTTCGAGCGTCCCTACTAAACCTTTTGCGCCTGCACATTCTTTCGTTGAGACCAGAGGCTTGTCGGCTTAACTGGGTCTCACGCGGAGCAGGATCATCGCATGAGCATTCGTCCTTGGAGAGACATTGATCGGCGCCAGTCGCGCCAGATCATGGTGGGCAACGTGCCGGTCGGCGGCGGCGCGCCGATCGCCGTCCAATCCATGACCAACACCGACACAGCGGACGCCAACGCGACGCTGGAACAGATCGAGCGCATCGTCGAAGCCGGCGCGGATATCGTGCGGGTCTCGTGCCCGACCGAAGACTCCACCGCCGCGATGAAAGAGATCACCAAGTACGCTGGCGTGCCGATCGTCGCCGACATCCACTTCCATTATAAGCGCGGCATCGAGGCGGCCGAAAACGGCGCCGCCTGTCTCCGGATCAATCCCGGCAATATCGGTAAGCCCGAGCGCGTGAAGGAAGTCGTCCAGGCCGCCAAAGACTATGGCTGCGCCATGCGCATCGGCGTGAACGGCGGCTCACTCGAGAAGCACCTGTTGGAGCAATACGGCGAGCCGTGCCCCGAGGCGATGGTCGAGTCGGCGCTGTTCCACGCCAACATCCTCGAGGAGCATGACTTCCAGGAGTACAAGATCTCGGTGAAGGCGTCCGATGTCTTCCTGACGGTTGCTGCTTACCACGGCCTGGCCGAAGCCACAGAAGCGCCGCTGCACCTCGGCATCACCGAGGCCGGCGGCCTCATGTCCGGCACGATCAAAAGCTCGATTGGCCTTGGCAACCTACTTTGGGCCGGGATCGGTGACACGATCCGCGTGTCGCTTTCGGCAGAACCGGAAGAAGAGATCCGCGTCGGCTTTGATATCTTGAAATCGCTGGGCCTGCGCCACCGCGGTGTGAACGTCATCTCGTGTCCGTCCTGTGCACGTCAGGGCTTCGACGTGATCCGGACTGTCGAGAAGCTCGAGAAGCGCCTTGCCCACATCTCCACACCGATGTCGCTCTCGGTCATCGGCTGCGTCGTCAACGGACCGGGCGAAGCGCGTGAGACGGATATCGGGTTCACTGGCGGCGGCTCTGAGGCCGGCATGCTCTATCTCGGCGGTGTCCCAGCCCACAAACTCGAGAACGAGAAGATGATCGATCGCCTCGTCGAGCTCTGCGAGGAAAAAGCGGCAGAAGTGGAAGCGGCTGCTGCAGCTGCTGAGTAAAGGACCAGATCCTTGGCAGAGATTCCACTTTGGAAACTTGCACTCGGCCCAGTGGCCGGTGCATTTATTACTGCTCTGGCAGCCTACTTCATTACGCAGCTTACTTTGCACCGACAGCAGCAGTTGGCACTCAAGCGAGCAACAATAGACTTCCTCGAGGCAAGGAATCGAGACGACTCTTACCGAAAGCTTCGTGCCCAGCTGATCGATATTGTTTCGAACCGCTCAATTTCCACGGAGCAATGGGCGGATGCTGACAATGATACTTCGCCGGAGCGCCACGCAATTCGCGATATTCTCAACGATCACGAGTTAATGGCAGTCGGAATTAGCACCAAGATATTCGATGAAAACACGTGCAAAGAGTATTTGCGCGCTTGGTTGCTTGAGGACATGAAGGATTTGATGCCGTTTGTTCACGCCTTCCGTAAGCGAACTAATGACAACACCACATATGTTTACGCTGAAACGCTCGCTAACAAATGGCGCAACAGCAGTTAAGGCCCGAATTTGATCCCCCAGGAAAAACTCGATGCAGTGATCGGCCGGTTTGAGGCCGTGGAGGCGGAGATGCAGACCGCATCTGACGCCGACGCTATCGTTCGTCTGTCTAAAGAGCATGCGGAACTGAAGCCCGTTGCCGATGCGGCGCGTGATCTCACCGCGGCACGCCAGGAGATGGATGAGGCCAAGGAGCTGGCCGAGGGTGATGATGCTGATATGGCCGAGATGGCCAAGGAAGAAATCAGTGAGCTGAAGACGCGAATTCCTGAGCTCGAAGAAAACCTCCAGATCATGCTTCTGCCCAAGGACAAGGCCGACAACGCGCCGGTAATCCTTGAGGTGAGGGCAGGGACGGGCGGTGATGAAGCGGCTCTTTTCGCCGGCGACCTTTTTCGCATGTATCAGCGCTATGCGGCTGACAAAGGCTGGCGCGTTGAAGTGCTGGAGGCCAATGACAGCGGGGTCGGCGGCTACAAAGAGGTCCAGGCTTCGATCACCGGCGACAATGTCTTTGGCCGGATGAAGTTTGAAAGCGGGGTTCACCGCGTCCAGCGCGTGCCGGAGACCGAGACGCAAGGGCGCATCCACACCTCCGCCGCGACCGTCGCGGTTCTTCCTGAACCCGAAGATGTCGATATCGAGATCAAAGAGGGTGACCTCAGAATTGATGTCTTTCGCGCCAGCGGCCCCGGCGGTCAGTCCGTGAACACCACCGACTCAGCGGTGCGGATCACCCACCTTCCCACCGGCGTGGTGGTGAGCCAGCAGGACGAGAAGTCCCAGCATAAGAACCGCGAAAAAGCGATGAAAGTGCTCCGTGCCCGGCTTTATGATGCCGAACGTGCACGGATTGATGCGGAACGCTCAGCCGACCGACGCAGCCAGGTGGGTTCGGGCGACCGGTCCGAACGGATCCGCACGTACAACTTTCCGCAAAGCCGTGTCACCGATCACCGCATCGGCCTCACGTTGCATAAGCTTGATAAGATCATCGCGGGGGAAGCCCTGGATGAGCTGATCGATGCGCTGACCCTCGAGGCCCAAGCCGAACAGCTTGCGGCGATGAAAGAGGACGCGTGATCACGCCGGCGCTGACGGTGGCCGAAGCCCTCGCTGCCGCACGGACGCGACTTTCCAGCAGCCCAACGGCAGATCTTGATGCGCGCGTCCTCCTTGAGGCGGTGACCGGCGATGACCGCGCGGTCCTAATCGCAAAGGACAACGAGCCGCTCGGCGACCATGCCGACACCTTTGAGGCCGCGGTCGCACGGCGAGAGGAGGGCGAGCCGGTCGCCTACATCACTGGGCAACAAGAGTTCTTTGGCCTGACCTTTGCTGTCGGCCCGGAAGTCCTGATCCCCCGTCCCGAAAGCGAGATGCTGGTCGAGGCTGCGATTGCCGCAGGGCCAAAACGGATCTTGGACCTCGGCACGGGTTCGGGCTGTCTTCTCATCGCCTCGCTTCATAGTTTGCCCGAAGCTGAGGGCGCAGGCCTCGATGCTAGCGAAGAGGCAATCGCAACCGCCTACGAAAATGGCGAGGCCCTGCTCGCCGATGATCGGGCGCAGTGGTTCCATGCGCGTTTTGACGAGGCGGCCGCTCTGTTTGAAGGCGAGACGTTCGACCTGATCCTCGCGAACCCGCCCTATATCGCGGAGGGCACGCCGCTTCCCACCAGTGTCGAGAGCTTCGAACCCGCATCTGCTCTTTTCAGTGGCCCCGATGGTCTAGACGCTCACCGCGAGGTGGCCGCCGTGATCGCCGATCTCCTCACCGACGATGGCCATGCCTATATCGAGATCGGCAGCGATCAGGGACAGGCCGCACTCAGTGTTTACGACAATGCGCTGGCCCCCAGGCAGGTGACGCTCCACCAAGACGCCGCTGGTCTTGACCGCATGGTTGCGATCACGCCCCGGCAAGGCCTATAGGCTCCCATCTTCTTCATCGAAAAAGAACAACGACGAAAGCCCGAGCTCAGCCATGTCCATCCTTGCGATCCTGATCAGCACTGCCAACGCGCAAGACGCGGCGGCCCCCGCGCCGAACCCGATCATGTCATTTGTCCCATTCATCCTCATCATGGTCGTCTTCTACTTCCTGATCATCCGCCCGCAGCAGCAGCAGCGGAAGAAGCACCAGGAGATGGTGGCTGGCGTCAAACGCGGCGACATCGTGGTCACCTCGGGCGGCCTGGTCGGTAAGGTGACCAAGGCTTCCGATGACGCGGAGATCCAGGTGGAGATCGCCGACGGTGTGCAGGTCACGGTGATGAAAGGCACGCTGGCTGATGTCCGTGCTAAGACGGAACCGGCTGCGGCCAACAACAACTAAGGACCTCTCGCCTTGCTTCGTTTCAACCGATGGCAGACGTTTGGCCTGGCGCTTTTGATGGTGCTTGCGGCCTATGTGACTGCGCCGAACTTCTTTCCCAAAGACGACCCGCTTCCTGGATTTCCTGGAACGGGCCTGACGCTCGGCCTCGATTTGCAGGGCGGTTCTTATCTTCTTCTGGAGGTCGGGACCGAGACTGTGATCGATCAGCGGATCAACAATCTGCGGGCTGATGTTCGGACGGAGTTTCGCCGCTCGCCGCGCCTTCGGTTCACGGGGCTTGAGCGGACGGGTGATGCCATCACCTTGCGGATCCCGGAGGGTGAGGATTTCGAGACGGCTGAGACGAGGCTCCGTAGGCTGTCGCGGCCGCTGACCGGCGCCCCTGGGCGTGATCTTGCCATCACGTCGGATCCCGAAGCCCGGCAACTTTCTGTGACGCTGACCCCGGAGGCGCGAGAGAAATACGCGAGCGACGCTGTTGATCAATCGATCACAGCGGTGCGGCGGCGGATCGATAACCTCGGTACGGTCGAGCCCTCGATCCAGCGGCAAGGTGATAAGCGCCTGGTGCTCCAGGTGCCTGGCGATGGCGATTCAGAACGCCTCAAGTCGGTGATCGGACGAACGGGCCAGCTCAGTTTCCACATGGTCGACGACACGGTCGGGCCGCAGGAAATCCAGTCAGGCCGGATACCGCCCCGGCGTCTTGTTTATCCTTCGAGCGACGGCAGCGGTATTCTCGCGCTTTTTGAAACGCCCGACGTGACCGGCGACATGATCACCGACGCATCGGCCCAGCCCAATCCTGATGGTGGCGGGTTCCAGGTGAACTTCGCATTCGATAACCGCGGACAACGCCGCTTCGCCGACGTCACGCGCGAGAATATTGGCCGCCGGTTTGCCATCGTTCTTGATGAACAGATCATCTCGGCACCGACCATTCAGACGCCAATTCTTGGCGGCAGTGGCCGCATCACCGGCCGGTTCAGCCCCGAAGAAGCGACGGAGCTATCGATCCTGATCAAATCGGGTGCGCTTCCCGCACCGCTTCAGGTGATTGAGCAACGGACTGTTGGCGCTGACCTTGGTGCCGACTCGGTACGCGCTGGTACCATTGCGCTCATCATTGGTTTTGCGGCGGTGGTGATCTACATCGCCTTCACCTATGGCCGTTTTGGTCTTTATGCGGATATTGCTCTTTTTGCGAATGTCCTCCTGATTGCTGGGGCTCTGTCGCTTCTCGGCGCAACCCTCACCTTGCCCGGGATCGCTGGGATCGTTCTGACCATTGGTATGGCCGTTGATGCCAACGTTCTGATTTTTGAGCGGATCCGCGAAGAGGTGGCGTCAGGTAAGCCGTCCGTGGCTGCTGTTGAGGCGGGGTACAAGAATGCCTGGTCGGCGATCCTTGACGCGAACCTCACAACATTGATCGCTGCACTGATCATGTTCCAGTTAGGCTCAGGACCAGTGCGCGGTTTTGCCGTCACCCTGGGGATTGGCGTGATCACGTCTGTCTTTACAGCGTTCGTGATCACCCGCGTCTTTGCCGGCGGATATGTCCTCCGCGCTCGTCCGAAAACGTTGAAGATCTGAGGTAGACCCATGGCTTTTCAGCTTATCCCGTCCGACACCAAGATCGATTTCGTCCAGTTCCGGTTTATCGCGTTGGCGGTCTCGGCACTGCTTTTGATCGGCTCGATCACAGCCTTCTTCACCATCGGCCTCAACTTTGGCATCGACTTCCGCGGCGGCGTGACGGTCGAGGTTGGACCGGCTGAGGGCGGCACTTTTGACGACAGCAGCCTGACCGACGCGCGCCAGGCGGTGGGCGGTTTGGGACTTGGTGATGTCCGGGTGCAGAACATCACCAATCCCGGCGGTGAGCAAGGTATCGTCGCGTTCATCGAGGCGGTCACCGACGCAGAAGATGGCGATCTTCGGCAGAACGAAGTCGCGACCCAGGTGCAAGACGCCCTGAAAGTGGCGCTCGGGGATGAGATCAGCATACGTCGGGTTGACGTTGTTGGTCCCACGGTTTCGGGCGAATTGGTCCAGCGCGGTGTGACGGCTCTGGTCGTCGCGATTGGGCTGATGCTGGCCTATATCTGGTTCCGGTTTGAGTGGCAGTTCTCGATCGGAGCGATCCTCGCTCTCACCCACGACGTGATCCTCACCATCGGTGTGTTCGCCGTCACGCAGCTCGAGTTCACCCTCGCGATCATCGCGGCGCTTCTCACCATCATTGGTTACTCGATGAACGACACCGTGGTGATCTATGACCGGATCCGGGAGAACCTGCGGAAGTACAAACAGATGCCGCTGAAAGAGGTGATCAATCTGTCGGTGAACCAAACCCTGGGCCGGACGATCATGACCTCGCTGACGACGCTTCTTGCTGTCGTTGCGCTCTTTGTCTTTGGTGGATCGGTCTTGCGAGGGTTTAGCTTTGCTCTGATCTGGGGCGTGATCGTGGGAACCTATTCGACTGTGTACATTGCTTCGCCGCTTCTCTTGCAAACCGGCGTTAAGCGAGATTGGTCCGAGGCCGGAACGAAGACGACGTCAACCGCTGCGCCCTGATGACACCGGAGCGTTTTGCGCCCCTCAGCCCTGATGATGCTGCCTATCTCTTGGGTGAGGCGGAGCGGTTTGAGCCTGATTGGCTTTTGGTGCTGCCCTATGTGCCCACTGAGGTTCGCGGGGCGTGGCTCGCGCTTTTGGGGTTTTTCGCAGAAGCGCTGACGATCCCCGATCGGGTCAGCAATCCGATGCTCGGCGCCATTCGTCTCGCCTGGTGGCGGGAGGCGGTGGGGGAGGTCTACGGCGAAGGCGTGCCCCGAAAGCATCCTGTGGTGCTCGCCCTCACCGCAACTGTGTCCGAGCGACCAGCGATCCGACCCTTCTTAGAAAATGCTCTGGGTGCGATCGAACCCTTCCTTGAGCCTGGTGACGATACCGATCTTGAAGCAGCGATCAGCCGCCGCGTCTCGCTCTACGGCGCCATCGCTGGCGCCTTTGGTGTGCTTGACGGCAGCGACAATCCGGGGGGCGAGGCGCTGACCTACCACGCTCTGGCGAAGGTCACGGCGGACCCAAGCGCGGCAGCGACCGCCGAAGGCCCCGAACCGATGGCCCGCCGGTTCGCTCGGGCGCTTGCTGCCAAGCCCGATCTTGCTTTTTCACTCAACGAACGGATCCTGGCTTTCCGCCGCGAGAGCGGAAAGGGTCAGCCGCTTGCCGCTTTGCCCTTCGCCTTGGTGCGCTCTCGCAGACGACATGCACAGAGGGCGCTGAACCCGCTCTTACAAAGGCTCCTGGTCTTCAAAGCTGTGCTGACCGGATCATACTGATGAGCGCCCTCGCTTTTCAGCCGCGCTGAGCAAAGCGTCCTGGAAATGCGACCACAGTCTGGCTTTGATCGGTCACGTCCCGCGCCGATGGGCAAAGACTTGCCAAAGGGCAGGACCCACAATCTGGCTTGCCCTGATGGCACCAACGGTCCGCCACCCGGGTCAGCCCGCGGCTGAGATCGGTAAAGTCCGTGCTCCGCCATTCTGCTGGCGACCTCTCAATCAGTTGCCGCGGGAGGGCAGAAAGAGGAGACCCGCGTTCACCGAGGCCCAGTCGCCGTAAAGGACGTGCTGTGTCCTGATCCACTGACAGCACTGTCCGGTCTCTGCCCGTGAGGGTCAGAACGGAGGCAGCGATATCGTCGGTGACCTGGGGAAGGCGGAGAAGAAACCGGCGCGCCATCTCACCATCGAGCCGCTCCAGCCCATCAAGGCTGAGGGACCCAAAGGCATCCTCTATCCGGCGCAAAATCTCCGGGATCGCCGCCGCCTTCAAAGCTGCCGCGGGGACAGCGACCAAAAGTGCTTCAAGCTCCGATGGCTGAGCATCACGAAGGCCGACCAGTCGCGGATAGCGGTCCCGCAATCGCCGATAAGACGCCATCGCTCCCGCGGTCGACAGACCCTTGGCCACGATGCCGTAGATCAGTTGATCCATCGGCGAGGTGGAGGCGCTCTCCTTCCGTCCCGGGAAGAGCTGCCGGACGCGCTCCAGGATCTCCGGGAGGCGGTTATCGATCGCGAAGTGAAGTGGCGTTTGCATGCTCCCCATATAGGAGAACAAAAAGCGTACGTCTAGATGTTTTTACTTTGTTCTCGTATCGACTCAGCTATGCGCTCAGCTGCGCTGGGTGATTGCCATGCGAGCGCCTAACCACGCATACCGTCCAAGGTTGTGAGGGGAAGAACATGATCATTCGGGCTTTTGTCGTCGCGGTTTTCGGATTGATGCTGAGCGGTTGCGTGACATCGGACATTACCGATTCTCAGTACGTCGTGGTTTTTGACACCGTCAGTTGTTCAGGTGATTGCCGCCTCGGCGATGTACAGTTTGGGGTGATCGATGGCGATGATCGCACCAACCAAAGGCGCTCCGAGGTCTTCGAGATCGAGAGTGAGCGTGCACATCGGCTCAATTTCGGTTTTCGCTTCGATGGGCTGGGTGTCAGGTATGAGATGATCTTCGCCGACCAGAATGAGCAGTTCACGCTGCCCTTGACCGTCGAGAGAGATGGAAGCGTCCGTTTGAACGGGCCACAGCGTCGGTCATTCTCTAGGCAGTTCGCAAGAAACAATGAACCATCGGTCTTTGTGCTGACTTATTACATCTACCGCGCCGATCCGTAGGGATCTCAGAACCCGGCAGCACTTCGGCAAGTCGGTGTCGCGCCTGGCTCAGAGACGTGGCGGGACAACCTTTAGGCCGCGATTGACGCGCCTTGAAGCCAAGCGCCCAAGTCAGCGAGAGCCCTTGTGGTCATCGCTTTCTTCCTTGCGCGGCCCTTTTCCTTGCCGCGGATCCGGTTGCCTTCGGCATCGCGGGTCGGCGCTTCGATATCCGGGAAGAGGCCGAAATTGACGTTCATCGGTTGAAAGCTGCCTTTGCCGCCATCGACATGGCCTGCGGTGATATGGTGGTGTAGTGCGCCAAGAGCGGTTGTCCGCGGCGGTAGGCGACCCTCGGTGCCAGAACCCTCCGCCGCCGCAAGGCGACCCGCGAGAAGACCAATCGCAGCGCTTTCTAGGTAGCCTTCAACGCCGGTGATCTGCCCCGCAAAGCGCAGGTGCGGCTGCGCACGCAGGCGCAATTCCTCATCGAGAAGCTTTGGCGAGTTGATAAAGGTGTTGCGGTGAATGCCGCCGAGCCGGGCGAACTTCGCGTCCTCAAGCCCAGGGATCATGCGCAAGACATCGCCTTGCGCGCCGTATTTCAGCTTCGTTTGAAAGCCCACCATATTATAGAGCGTACCCAGAGCATTATCTTGGCGAAGCTGGACGATGGCGTGTGGCTTTTTTGTTGGCTCATGAGGATTGGTAAGCCCAACAGGTTTCATTGGGCCAAAACGTAGCGTGTCCCTGCCGCGCCGTGCCATTTCCTCAATCGGGAGACATCCATCAAAATATTGGGTGGACTTTTCCCATTCCTTAAAGTCGGTTTTCTCGCCCTCAAGGATTGCGTCCAGAAGCGCGTTGTACTGATCTTCGTTAAGGGGGAGGTTGATGTAGTCTTTGCCGGTCCCGCCAGGCCCTGGCTTGTCGTAGCGCGACTGAAACCACGCCTTCGAGAAGTCGATCGAGTCCTTGTAGATGATCGGAGCGATGGCGTCGAAAAAGGCGAGGTGCTCTTCGCCCGTCACAGCGAGGATGTCATGGGCGAGTCCCTCCGCCGTCAAAGGGCCGGTCGCGACGACCGTCGGGCCCCATTCAGCAGGGGGCAGGCCGGGGACCTCTTCCCTGACAATGGTCACCCGGGGATGAGCGCTCAGCGCTGCCGTCACTGCCTCAGAGAAGCCCTCGCGATCGACGGCGAGGGCGCCGCCGGCGGGGATCTGGTGCCCGTCAGCTTCGCGCAAGATGAGAGAGTTGCACCGGCGCATCTCCTCATGGAGGAGGCCGACCGCGTTGTACTCGGCGTCATCTGAGCGGAATGAATTGGAGCAGACAAGCTCAGCGCACTGATCGGTCTTATGCGCCTCTGTTCCGCGCACGCCCCGCATCTCGTGGAGGACGACGTCTGCGCCCGCTTCGGCGGCTTGCCAGGCGGCCTCAGAGCCCGCGAGCCCGGCGCCAATAATGTGGATTGTGGTCATCGCAGGCGGTTAGCGCATGAAAGCTCACCAATCCAGCAGACGTCTTGCTCGTTTCCCTCGCGACGTAATCGTGGTGACACAATCCATAAGATCCACAGTCTCTTGAGCGAATTCCGGACGTTTCATGCGGATCTAATAGAACAATTGACAAGACGCCCGCAGTCCCTTTCGAGATTTACCAACGGGGTCATTTCAATTTATGCTGCGTTTGTCGCTGAGAACAGCCGATGGAGACCTACGATGTCGCTTAAGTGTTATAACACAACTTGCCTTCTGGCTTTCACGACATCGTTAATGATGACATCAACGGCTCTGGCGGCGCCTGTCGCAGCTGACGTGATACCAGCCGGCGCTATCGATGTAACGGATGTCTTTTTCGATGACACCGACCCCGACGATGGCAGCGCGCTTCTCGAAGGGTTTGAAGCCGGCCTGATCACCACGACCTCGGTTCAGAACAGTGCCTTTCCAGGTTTTGATCTTTTCGAAGGAGATGGCGAGATCGGTGTTCCTGAGACGACCCAGGAGAACGAGGCATTTTTCCTTCCAGATGCTGGCGGGCCTATGATCTCTGTTTCTGAGATTGAGGGAGCGAGTGCAGCTGCGCGCGCCGCAACCGGAGACATCGGTGTATTCGCTTCAGCTGAGGGCTCGTCATCACTGTTCGAAAGCAGTTCTGCGACGGCTCAGTCATCGTTCTTCGACTTTATCACCGCGTCGAGCGCATCCGCATCGGGCGATGCTGAGCTGCAGCTCCAGTTTACCTTGGATGGTTCGCTGGCGATCATAGACACAACAAGCCTCATACCGTCCGCATCTGTGGCCATCGCGGCGGGAACAACAAGCGATGTGGCCGTGACCTCGGACTTCGATGAATTTGACGCGGATGGCGCTGAAAAAAGTACGTTCGAAACGCAACTCGAGGACTTTGAATCAGAAGAGTTGTTCGGTGCAGCGCTGATCCATAACATCTCCAACTTCGATGAGGACACCGGCACCTTCTTGGACGATCTCTTCGTGATTGAAGATACGTTGACCTTTAACATTCCCGTCGTCCTCGGTGAGGAGCAAGGCATCTTCACCGCACTGATCGCGACGGCTGTCGCGGGTGGCGAGGTCGATTTCTTTGGCAGCCTGTCGCTGTCGTCAGTTGTGTTGAGCCAGAATGGAGAAGAGATTTCCGACGGCGTGGTCATGGGACAGGTGAGTGGTACACTGCTCGATCTTTCCGGTGATCCGATCCCACTTCCTGGGGCGTTATGGCTCTTCGGCACGGCCGTTGCGCTCATCCTAGGCAAACGTCGTTCAACGGCTAAGGCTTAAGCTGAACTCAGTAAACTGAATATCTGTTGCGTAATCTCCGCATGCACTGCATTGCGTTCGGCGCTGAAGGGATCAGGAGCATCCAAGTAGCTGACGATGAGGATCGCTCCTGAAGCCTCCTCTGGCGGGATCGCGAAGGCGATATCGTTGTTCATGTTGGTGAGGTTCGTGCCCGTCTTGTCGCCAGCGATCCAACCCTCAGGCATCCCCGCCCGCAGCCGAGTGAGGCCCGTGGTGGCATCGATCATCCAAGAACGCAGAAGGTTGCGGCTGTCCGTTGTGAGGAGATCACCGAACAAAAAGCGCTCCATTGTCCCGAGCATCGCGTGAGGTGATGAGGTGTCCCGCGGATCACCGGCGGCCGCCTCGTTGAGCTCAAGCTCATACCGGTCGAGCCGGGTGACCTCGTCGCCGAAGGCGCGGAGCTGCGCTGTGAAACTCTCGGGTCCACCGAGGTGGCGGATCAAGAGATTGGCGGCCGCGTTGTCGCTCGTCATCGTGGTGGCGGCGCAAAGCTCCACGAGGGTCATCGAACCGCGCTCCAAAGCGGGCCCGAGGACCGGCGAGTGGGACAGGATGTCGTCCCGACCAAACGGCAGTTCGGTGGAGAGGCTCTCTTCGCCCGCGTCGACCTTGGCGAGGATCAACGCCCCCAAGAGCCATTTGAACGAGGAGCAAAAGGCGAACCGCTCATCGCCGCGGTTGCTGAAGATCTCGCCGGTGCTGAGGTTCTCCGCGGCAAGGCCCACCCGGCCGCCGATTTGCGCCTCTATCGCCTCGATGGCGCTGTCTTCGGGCACGACGCTACTTTTTCCGCAAGAAGGCAGGACCAAAAAGGCAGCACCGCCCCCGAGCATCAGGCGGCGGGACAGGCGAGGGGACGAGAACGTCATAAAAGGCTCCAAGGCGCAAAGACCGCGGAGGTGCCCCAAGCCGCACCGGGAGGCAACGAGTGGACAGGTCCTTCTTTGCTCTTTAGCCTCAAAGGCGTTTTTCCGGGGTGAGACTGGTGAAAATCGCCATTATTGGAGGAGGTTCGGTCGGTCGCGCGCTCGGGCGCGTCTGGAGTAAGGCTGGGCATGAGATCGTCTACGGTCTCCGCAATCCGCAAAAGGATAAGCACCAGGATCTACCGGGGGAGCGGCTCGAGGTCGGCGCTGCCGCGGAGCTTGCTGACGTCACCGTGCTCGCCGTGCCGTTCGCCCGGGTGGAGAGCGTGGCTGAGGCCTTGGGCGCTGCGTTCTCCCGCATCCTGGTCGATTGCACCAATCCGGCCAATGAGGATTTTTCAGCGCTCGACACGAGGGGGCATGCCTCAGGCGCGGCCTATATCAAATCGAAGCTGCCCAAGGCGCGGATCGTCAAGTCGTTTAACCAGACCGGCGCCGACACGATGGCCAACGCCCTCTATCCGCAAGGGCGTCCCCTGAATTTTGTCTGCTCGAGCGACGAAGCGGCGGCGAGCTGCGTTCGTCAGCTATCGGATGAGCTTGGTTTCGACACCGTGATGGTACGCGGTCTTGAATACGCCAAACAGCTTGAGGAGATGGCGTGGCTGTGGATCAGCCTCGCGATGAAACAGGGGCACGGGCGGGATTTCGCCTTCTCGATGGTGAGGCGTTAAACGATGGGGCGTGTACGGCTTGATATGGTGGGCGTGATGCACGACGCCTTGGGTTTCTCGGTTAGGCGGTTCGACGACGTCTTGCGCGTGGCTTGGTTTCCGCTGGTGCTCGTGGCGCTATCGCCCCTGGCGTGGCAGCAGCTGGTGATGAACGGCGCGCCGCGCTCTTTCGTTGTGGCACTGAGCATTGTGACACCGCTTCTTCTGACAGCGGCTTACATGGTGCCGCTGACCCGCATGGCCGCCCATGGCGAGCAAGCGTCACGCAGCAGCATCCATTTTTCCTTCGGTGTGCCGCAAATTCGGTTTGCTTTGGTTGGGCTCTTGAGCGTCTTCGCCGCGCTTCTGGTTGCGCTTGGGCCGACCAGTCTTGGCGTCTCGCTGACCGAAGCGTGGATCCAGGACGTCGCGGTGCAAGAGGTCTTCGTCTTCGACGAGGGCAGCCTCCACGGCGGGCAAGTCAATGTTCTGTTTGCGGATGTTACGCCGATGCGGAACCTTCAGCTGTTCCTCAACTGGGTGCTGACACCGCTTGTTCTGATCTATGCCGGGATCAGGCTGTTCCTGTGGCCCTTTGCCATCGCGGCGGGCGCACCATCACCCTTTGCGCTGTCGCTGCGAGCCAGTGCGGGGGCAAACGGTTTGCGGCTGTTCTTGATCTTTCTCGCACTCGCCTTTGTGCAGGTCCTGGTGAGCCTTGGCTCAGGGATCGCTGTTGGAGCGGGCCAGTGGGCCGGCTCATTGGTGACGGCGTTCGTCGAGACCATCGGCGCTTACGGCGTTGACGGTTTCCGCTGGGCCGGCCGAGCAGGCGGGTTTGTCGGCGTCAGCGTCAGCTACATCGTGGGTGTCTTGGCCAGTGCCCTCACCGCCGGGCTGGTGGCGGGCGCGGCAGGATCGCTTATTCGGTCATCAAGCGACGGTCGTTAGTTGATCAGCCGGATCGCCTCACGGCTGGCGCGCGCCTGGACCTCTTGATCGCCGCTCAACGCTGCGTCTTCAAGCATGGATGCAAGGTCTTGGCGTTCCTCAAGGGTGAGCTGTCCACGGAGCGTTTCGGTCAGCATCTTGATGGCGCGTTCATGATCGATCGGCTGACGCACGGCCCATTCGGCGTAAGTTACGGCTTCCTCGGCGGTTCGCAGGTCGGACACGTCAGCCAAGCGGCTTCGGACGCGTCCATGCGCGGTGGGCCATGCGTCCTGGCCCACGATCAAGTGGATATAAGTCGCAGCGGCGGCGACTGGCTCGTCAATGGCGGTGATCGGAGAGAACGCATTCGCCTCCGCAATCTTGGCGCGTCGCCGTTTCCCAGCAAAGCGCTCGGCTGCATCAACAACGTTGTCTGCCGCTTCCTTGGCTGTCCTCAGACGCCACAACCAAACAGAGAGCGCGCCAATGACCATCACGATGAGACCGATGATATGCATCTGAGTTAGCTAACCGCTCGGAAGAAGACACACAATGTAGAGTGCCGAAAACGCGCATATATCTGCGAAGGTGAAACGGCCCGTTGGCCTATCTGCCGACCTGCTCCGCCGTCACCGCTTCCACCGCGCCGTCGAGCATCGCCGCCAAGAGATCGGCGCAATCGCAATTGATGTGACCCACCACGATCGCATCATGATCGGGTAGGGCATGGGCGAAGGTGACATAGCCGGCGACATCACCGTTGTGGCCGATCAGCGTCGTGCCGTCATCTCGGGTGCGAATGGCAAAGCCTTGCGACCGTTGGAACGCGCCTTTCCGGCCAAAGGGCTGCTCCAGCATGGCCGCGCCGAGATCCCTCAAGGCACCATCCGGCATAACGAGCGCCTCGAGCACCGCTGCGATATCGGACGCTGAAGCGACAATGCCCGCATCGGCCGCCGAGTGCTCCCAAAAGATAAACGTGTCGGCCCAGGGACGAAGCTCTGTTCCGTAACCATGAAGATCTGCACCCGGCGGATTATGAAGACCATAGGATGTTGCGGGCAGACCGAGCGGCTCTATCAGCACCTCATCAATGAGGTCCGCCAAAGCGCTGCCGCTAACCCGCTCTGCAATCTCGCCGGCCAGCACATAGCCCATGTTCGAGTATGACAGTCGCTCTCCCGCTGGGAAAAGCGTATCCTGACGTTTGGCAACATGGAGTGCGCGCTCGAGTGTCAGCGGCTTTGTCCAGTCATCGAAGAGGTAGGCTTTTTTGTCCTTATAGGTCGGAATGCCGGCCGTGTGGTTGAGCAGCTGCCGGACCGTTGCGGTATCCCCATTGGGAAGCCCGTCGATGATGTCTTCGGGCAGGTACGCCGATATCTTTTGATCGAGATCGATCACGCCGCGCCGCGATAGCTCGACGACGACCGCGGCGGTATGGATCTTACCGACGCTGGCCACCCGTAAGAGGACATCGGGCCTCACCGGTTGGGCTGATCGCCTTTCCGGAACGCCGGATGTTTGGACCACTTTCCTGTCGCCGACTTGGAGCAACAGGACCGCGCCCGGCGCTCCGCCACTCACCGCGCCGCCCGTGATCAGTGCTGCCCGTTGATCGAGGGTGAGCCCCTGAAAGGCCTCGGGTGCCAACGCGACCGAATGAGTGCGGTCCCGGTAAAGCGCCCAAAGGCTCCCCGCCGCGACGACCGCGAGAGCCGCTAGCCCGATCATCACCCGTCTGATCACCATCGCACCTGCCAAAACGCTCGTTGCTTTCTTACCGGTCTACAGCGCTGAGGTGAAACATTGGCGAAGAGCAGGGATCGGCAAAGCCTCAGCTGTCCTCGTCGCATTGTGTCCTTCTCGGGCAGCGGCGCCCCTGTCACATCCGCTCTCAGATATAAGGGGATGGATTGTGATGTTGAGACAAATCTTGGCGGCTGGTGCCGTGTTGATGTCCGTCTGTGTGGTCGCGGACGCAGCGGCGCAGTCGAGCCGGGATCAATTCGAAGTCGCCTTCGAGGCCCAGGAAACGAAGCGTCGGGCGATCATCGCCAGGGGTCTCGAGTTGACCGATGAGGAGGCCGACGAGTTTTGGCCGATCTACGATTCCTACCGCGCCGATGTGAAGCTGATCGAACTTCGGCTGGTGGAGAACCTTTCGATGTTCTCGGAGAACTTCAACACGCTCGACGATGATATTGCCGAAGAGCTGATGTCGTCCGCGGTTGGGATCGAGGCAGACACGGCGCGTCTCAAGCGCGAACATTTGAAACGTGCACGGCGTGTTCTTCAGCCTGTTGCGGCCCTTCGTTACTTCCAGTTGGACAACTATATCGACACCGCGCAGCGCATGTCAGTCCAACGCCAAATCCCTCTCGCTGGCACTGACCTCGAAGAGCTGTATCTTCGTCAGCAGGCGGCGCAACGGCGCTAACGCTCAATCCTGGAAAAGGGCCGCGTTAAGCGGCCTTTTTCTTGCGTGTCCGTACCCGGCGTTTGGGGGCCGCGGCGGCGGCGCGTTCGTCGTGGCGGTCAAGGACCTCTTTGAGGAACTGACCGGTATAGCTGCCTTTGACCTCGGCAACGTCTTCGGGCGTGCCGGTGGCAACAATTTGGCCGCCGCCATCACCCCCCTCTGGCCCCAGATCAATGATCCAGTCGGCCTGTTTGATGACATCAAGATTGTGCTCAATGATCACGACGGTGTTGCCCGCATCAGCGAGCTCCTGGATCACCTCCATCAGTTTACGTACGTCTTCGAAGTGAAGTCCCGTCGTGGGTTCATCAAGGATGTAAAGCGTCCGGCCGGTGGCCACTTTGGACAGCTCTTTCGCCAGCTTCACCCGCTGCGCCTCGCCACCAGATAGGGTCGTCGCCTGTTGGCCGACCTTGATATAGCCAAGACCCACACGGTTGAGCGTTTCCATCTTGTTACGGATGGAAGGGACGGGTTTGAAGAACTCGTAAGCCTCTTCAACGGTCATATCGAGCACGTCAGCGATCGATTTATCCTTGTACTTCACTTCGAGTGTTTCGCGGTTGTAGCGCTGACCGTGACAGACGTCGCAGGTCACGTAGACGTCGGGCAGGAAGTGCATCTCGATCTTGATGACGCCGTCGCCCTGACAGGCCTCGCACCGCCCGCCTTTGACGTTGAAGCTGAAGCGGCCGGGTTTGTAGCCGCGGGCTTTGGCTTCGGGCAGGCCTGCGAACCACTCGCGGATCGGGCCGAAAGCTCCAGTGTATGTCGCAGGGTTTGAGCGCGGCGTCCGGCCGATCGGGGACTGATCAATGTCGATCACCTTATCAAGATGCTCGAGCCCTGTGATGCGATCATGTGCGCCTGGAACGGCCTTCGCATTCATCAGCTTACGCGACGCGGCTTTGTAGAGCGTCTCAATCGTCAGGGTCGACTTGCCGCCGCCCGAAACGCCGGCGACGCACGTGAGAAGCCCGACCGGGAACTCAGCCACCACGTTTTGCAGATTATTGGAAGAAGCGCCCTCAACGGTGACCACCCGGTCCGGATCGAACACCCGCCGCTCCGTCGGCACAGGAACTTCGCGCCGTCCGGCAAGGTAATCACCGGTGACGGAGCTTTTGTTTTTCTCGATCTGCGGCGGCGTCCCCGCTGCGACGACGGTTCCTCCGTGCACACCGGCACCGGGGCCGATGTCGAGAACGTAATCGGCCGTGCGGATGGCGTCCTCGTCGTGCTCAACGACAATCACGGTGTTGCCTAGGTCGCGTAGACCCACGAGGCTTGAGAGCAGGCGCTCATTGTCTCGCTGATGAAGGCCGATCGACGGTTCATCGAGCACGTAAAGAACGCCGGTGAGGCCCGAGCCGATCTGGCTCGCCAGGCGAATACGTTGGCTTTCTCCGCCGGACAACGTGCCCGATGACCGCGATAGGGTGAGATAGCCAAGGCCGACATTGTTGAGGAAGTGCAGTCGGTCACGGATCTCCTTCAAGATCCGTACAGCGATCGTCCGCTCTTTCTCCGTCAGCTGTGTTTCCAAGGTGCCAAACCACAGGTCCGCTTCGCGGATCGAGAGGCTCGCGATGGTGGAGATGTCTTCGCCGCCCACTTTCACAGCAAGCGCCTCGGGCTTGAGACGCGCACCACCGCAAGCATCACAGGCGGTGATCGACTGGAACTTCTCCATCTCTTCGCGCACCCACGAGCTGTCGGTTTCCCGCCAGCGGCGTTCGAGATTGGGGATCACGCCTTCGAAGGTCTTGGTGGTCTCATACCGGCGCACGCCGTCATCGTAGACGAACTTCACCTTCTCTTTGCCCGTACCGTAGAGCACGATTTTCTTCTGCTTGGCCGTGAGATCCCGCCATACGCCGCCCACGTCGAAGCCATACTTCTTGCCCAAGGCCTCGAGGGTCTGGGTGTAGTAAGGGCTCTGCGTTTTTGACCAGGCCGCAATCGCGCCTTTCCGTAGGCTGACATCGTGATCGGGGACCACGAGGTCGGGGTCGAAATAGACGGACGTCCCAAGCCCATCACAGGTCGGGCAAGCCCCCATCGGCGAGTTGAAGGAGAAGAGCCGCGGCTCGATCTCTTCGATTGTGAAACCCGAGACCGGGCAGGCAAACTTGGCCGAGAAGGTGATCTTTTTGGGCTCTTCGCCCGCCTTCGGCGCGCTCTCGGCCACCGCCAAACCATCGGCGAGGTCGAGGCAGGTCTCAAAGCTCTCAGCCAACCGGCTTTCGAGGCCTTGTTTGATCACGATGCGGTCGACCACCACATCGATATCGTGTTTGAGCTTTTTGTCGAGGGCAGGGGCGTCAGCGATATCGTAGAACTCGCCATCGATCCGTACACGCTGAAACCCGCGTTTCATCAGGTCAGCGAGCTCTTTCCTATACTCGCCCTTCCGTTGCCGGATCATGGGAGCAAGAAGGTAGAACCGGGCGCCGTCACCTTCGCCCATCAACCGGTCGACCATCTCTGAAACCGTTTGTGAGGTGATCGGCAGTCCTGTCGCGGGGGAGTAGGGCACGCCCACCCGCGCCCAGAGGAGGCGCATATAGTCGTAGATCTCTGTGACAGTAGCGACCGTCGAGCGGGGATTCTTCGACGTTGTCTTCTGCTCAATCGAGATTGCAGGGGAGAGGCCCTCAATCTGATCGACATCAGGCTTTTGCATCAGCTCCAGGAACTGTCGCGCGTAGGCCGACAGGCTCTCGACATAACGCCGCTGACCCTCCGCATAGATCGTATCGAACGCGAGAGATGACTTGCCTGAACCGGAAAGGCCGGTGACCACGGTCAGCTTGTCACGAGGGATCTCCGCCGTGATGTTTTTTAGATTGTGCTCACGCGCACCGGTGACCGTGATAAATTTGCTGCTCACACGCGCTCTCCAGAACCAAGCTCAAGAGATAGCGCATTAAGACTGTACGGCCCCGAGAACAAGGGGCGAACAAGCGCAGTTGCCTGCTCGCCGAAAAAAGGCGCTTAGAAGCCCATCTTGTATGTGAGAAGACCAGTCACGCCCCCATACTCGTAGTCGGCATCGAGATCGCCGCTACCAGCATCAAAATCGTTCGTGGCCAGATAACTCACTTCGACGCCGATCTTACCAGGGGTCGGCAGGAAGTCGAAGCTGAGCCCACCTTTGACCTGATAAGCAAACGAGCCAGGTGCTGAATCGCCTTCCACATCGTCGAGATTGTTGGTCACGTAGCCAACGCCAACACCGAAATAAGGTTCAGGCAGAAGCGGGACTTGCGGCCGAAACACACCGTTGACCATGAAAGCCACTGTGTTGAGGTCTTCGTCGATGCTTTCTTGGACACCTGCGACGCTAATCTCGTCGACATTGGCGGTACGGTAGGTCATTTCGCCTTCAATGGCGATCATCGGCAATATGTAATGCCCAACGAGGCCGCCAATCGCAAAGCCAGTGTCAGCCTCAGTGTCGACATTGGCATTGATGACATTGCCGAAGAAGTCTTCGCCACCAAAATCGATGTTGTCAGCGGTCTGCTGGAACGCGCCGACATGGATTTGGATATAGTTGTCGCCTGCATGTGCGAATGACAACGCCGCGACGAGGACGCTTCCTGCTACAGCAACATGTTTCATATGCCTGAGCCTTCCCTGTGCACCGTGCTATGACGCGTATCAGAGGTTGTTGGGCGCTTAAAGGACCGAACTGGCTCCTAGCAAAGATGTTTACCACACTTGACCTCGCGGGAACATAGGGCGAACATTGGTGTGGGAAAGACCTGCTTGGCCGCAGCTGCAATGCTGCCTACGCCTGGAGGCTTATGGAGGTGCGGTATGGCTGGTAGTGTCAATAAGGTGATCCTGGTGGGCAATCTGGGGCAAGACCCCGAGGTGCGGCAGTTCTCGAACGGTGGGCAGGTCTGCAACCTCTCCATCGCCACGTCGGAAAGCTGGAAAGACAAGCAGTCAGGCGAACGGCGTGAGCGCACGGAATGGCATCGCGTTGCGATCTTCTCGGAGCCTCTCGTTCGGGTGGCGCAGAACTATCTGAAACGCGGTTCGAAAGTGTATATCGAGGGCCAGCTTGAGACGCGGAAGTGGCAGGATCAAAACGGCCAGGACCGCTACACCACCGAAGTGGTGCTGCGTCCTTACCGGTCAGAACTGACCATGCTGGATGGCCGTTCCGGCGGCGGTGATCAGCCAATGGGTGGCGGCTATGGCCAGCAAATCTCCGGACCGCCCAGTGATTTCGGCGGACAAGGCGCACCGGCTGGCGGTACGGATTACGATCTCGACGACGACATCCCGTTCTAAGAACGCTCCGTGCGCCCCGCTCCACGCCTTTATATTGATGGCTCTCTTGGAGCTGGGCCGCTTGCGCTTTCCCCGGAACATAGCCGCTATCTGGGGCAGGTCCTTCGCCTGAAAGAAGATGGCGAGGTGCGGCTCTTCAACGGCCGGGACGGTGAGTGGCTCTATGTGCTCGCCTCCGTGGGAAGGCGTGGTGCTGAGGCCGTACCGCAGCGTCAGATGCGGCAAGGAGAGCCGGCTGCCGATGCTCCCACTTTGTTCTTTGCACCGATCAAACGGACACAGACGGAAATCTTGGTGCAAAAGGCAACAGAGCTCGGCGTTGCCGTGCTTCAACCCGTGATCACTGCGAGGACCAATCGAGACAGTTTGCGCGTAGATCGCCTCCAAAGCATCGCAGTGGAAGCCGCTGAACAGTCCGAGCGGCTCACGGTCCCAAAGATCCGTGAGCCGATGAGCCTTACAGAGATGCTGGAAGACCCGCCTTCCTTCGTGTTCTGTGATGAAGCGGGTGATCAAGAGGCTGAGCCTTGGGGCGGACAGGAGGGGCGTGCGCCACCGGCGCGGCCCGTCTTTCAGCAAACGGACAAAAAGCCTGAAGCTCTTCTCATCGGTCCAGAGGGCGGTTTCACCCCGGAGGAGCGTGCCGCGCTCAGATCCTGCGATGCCGCGCTACCAGTGTCCCTCGGCCCGCGGATTTTGCGCGCAGAAACCGCGGCCATCGTCGCTCTTACGCTTTGGCAAGCGTCGTTCGGGGACCTTAGCAGCATCTCTTCATAGAGGGTGAGCCTTCCTCACCGTCTGGCGCTCTGCCGGAATCCCGCCTAACGGATTCGCTCGCCGGGCGCGGATGCACCTGGCGTCAGTTTTGAGTTGTCGCGACGAGAAGACCTATGACCCAACTGGATGCCAGCGCCCGTCAGAACCTCGAGCCGATCGAGGACGTGTCGGAGCTCTCCGCTTACCTCGCCTCGGGCTGTAAGCCGCGCGAGGACTGGCGCATCGGCACAGAGCACGAGAAGTTTGGCTTCCTCAGCGACACGCTGGAGCCTTTACCGTTCTCAGGCGAACGCTCGATTCAAACGGTGCTGGAGGGGCTCGCCCGCGAATTCGGCTGGGAGCGTCTCGAAGAAGACGGCCAGCTGGTGGCCCTCAAGAAAAACGGTGCCTCGATTACGCTCGAGCCCGGCGGGCAGTTCGAGCTTTCCGGCGCGCCGCTCGAAAATGTCCAGCAGACCTGCAACGAGGTGCACACCCATCTTGCCGAAGTGAAAAAAGTCAGTGATCCCCTTGGCATTGGTTTCATCGGCCTGGGGGCAGCGCCGTACTGGACACGCGACGACATGCCCAAAGTACCAAAAGGTCGGTACACGATCATGCGGCGCTATATGCCGAAAGTGGGCGATCTTGGCCTCGACATGATGCACCGAACCGCGACGGTTCAGGTCAATCTCGATTTCGATAGCGAAACGGACATGGTCAAAAAGTTCCGCACCTCGCTCGCGCTTCAGCCGATCGCCACCGCACTCTTTGCCAACTCTCCGCTAACGGAGGGAAAGCCGAACGGTTTTCAGTCCTGGCGTGCGCATATCTGGACGGACACGGATGCTGACCGCACCGGCATGCTCGATTTTGTTTTTGAAGATGGTTTCGGATTTGAGCGGTATGCCGAGTATATGCTCGACGTTCCCATGTACTTCCTGTGGCGCGACGGTGTTTACACCGACGCAACCGGCCAATCGTTCCGCGCTTTTTTGAAGGGCGAGTTACCCGCAGCGCCTGGGGTCAAACCCAATTTGGAAGACTGGAAAGACCATCTTTCCACCGCTTTCCCGGAAGTTCGCCTCAAAACCTTCCTAGAGATGCGAGGCGCTGATTCCGGTTCTTGGGGTAAGATCTGTGCGCTGCCGGCTTTCTGGGTTGGGCTTCTTTATGATCAAGAGAGCCTCGATGCTGCCTATGATCTGATCAAAGATTGGAGTGCTGAGGAACGCGGCGCCTTGCGTCCTGCTGCGGCGAAAGACGGAATGGCGGCGCAGGTTGGCTCCATCAAGATCCAAGAGATCGCAAACCAGGTGCTCGAGCTGTCCCGCGAAGGCCTTCACCGCCGCAAAGCGCTCGATGCTGCTGGTACAGATGAAACGGGCTTCTTGAAGCCGCTGACCGAGATCGCGCGGTCTGGTGAGAACTTCGCGCAACTCTTCCTCAAAGACATCGAAGGGGGCGCCGGGCCCCGCGATCTATTTGATCGCTACGCCTTTCAGTGAGCCCTGACGACCCCGAGGTCGCCAAATCAGCGCGGTCGCTTGCGCGCCGCGACCCTGTGCTACGCTCCGTTCTTAAGATCACTGGGCCACCGACATGGCGCGCCCGCGAAGGCGGATATAAAGGCCTGGCACGGATCATCATCGAACAGCAATTGTCCGTCGCCAGCGCTAACGCGATCCTTGAGCGCTGCCAAGCCGCAACTGACGGCCTGTCTCCGGATGCTGTAGCGGGTATCGACGCCGACGACTTGAAGGCGCTTGGGCTTTCTCGGCCCAAGATCCGTTACCTCAAAGCGTTGGCTGATGACGTCCGGTCCGGCGATGTCGACCTCAAGGCGCTCCGTACCCTGGATGACCAAGAGGCACATCAAGAGCTTTGCAAGATTCTTGGCATCGGCCCCTGGACGGCGTCGGTCTATCTTCTCTTTTGTGAAGGCCGTCGCGACCTGTGGCCGAGAGGTGATGTTGCGCTGCTCGCCGCCCATGCCGGGGCTGGTGGTCCGTTCACCCGGCCAGACATCGCTGATTTCGACGCCATGGCAGAAGAAACGTATGCCCCCCATCGCGGCGTCGCAGCGCACCTCCTTTGGGGATACATCGCCCATCAACGCGGCCGGGCGCCGCTCTAAACTGCACGAAGGCGCTTGACGCAGGCTGAGCTCTTTTGTTGTCTGAGAAGGGTGGCGGAAGAGGCAGAATTTCCATGATGATTTCGGTGGTTGCGTCGCTCGCACTGACGTTAGCGGCGCCTCAGGAAGGCTGGGTCGCATCTTACCAGGCCTATGACGCAGCGATGGCAGCGAACGATAGGGAGGCGGCGGAGTTGCACGCACGCGAGGCATGGGAAGCTGCAAGCCAGACTTTGCCGCCGTCGGAGAACCGAGCTCTGTTGGCACAGAACTATGGTGATCTGATCGTTGTTTCCAATCCGGCCGCTGCTGTTGCGCCGCTGGAAGATGCGGTGGAGTTAGCTGGCCTGGGATATGGAACAGCCAATCTCTCGGCAGAACTCAGCCAATATCTGCTCGATAGTGCTAGGAGCCTTGCTGAGCCTGACAACAGTCATTTGGCCCGTACAGCGTTTAAGTCTTGGCAAAGCGTCTCCCAAGAAGAGCTTTGGTTTCCGAACACCTTGAGTTTGCAGCGAACACTGATCAAGCAGTTGTTGCGCCGTCGTGACTCGGCGGAAGCACAACAGATAGCTGCATCGCTGACGTCGGATCGCACTCGCTTCGACAGTTTGCCATTTGACTACCGACGGGACGTGGCTTTTTTGTGGACAACGGCAGTCTCGCAAAGAGTGCCGTCAGACAGAGTTGATTCACTCGTCAGTTATCAGAGCTTTCGTGAAGCTATTATTGAACCTGCGATGTTGACTGCGTCAATAGCAAGGGAATTTAGACCTGCGCCGACATTTGATCAGCTTTCGCAGCAACTCGCGGACATTCGAGCGTGGATTTATATAAGCCGTACACTGTACGATACGCATGGCGGAGACTTGGACGAATGGCAGGAACGAGTGGGTTCGTATCCGAGACTCGTTGAAGTTCCGCGTGAATGTCGAGGCGTCAGGGTTGAGTGGACACGCCGCAACCTGAACTATGACCCTAAAGGCGTCGGGTACTGGAACGGTGTTGTAACAGCAGCCTATGATCTCGACGACGACGGCAAGGTGTCAAACCCCAGGATCATCGCCGAAATTCCGGCCACCCGCTTCAGCGGTGTGGTCGAACGCGGTCTGCCGAAGTGGCGCAGCGGAAACGCTGACCAGATCCCAGAACGGTGTCGTAAGGACCTCTTTGTCGACATTCTCTTTACCGTCGACGGCTGACCGAACCAGTCGCTGTTGCTTTGGGAAGAAATCTCACCGTTGGGGTTTTTTGAGTTTTCCCCAACTGGCCGTGATCGTTCTGTCACATAGAATCGGCTAAGGAATTCTGGAATAAAGTGACAACGTATCGACCCTGGAGCCTGGCGCTTTCTGCAACGCTGATTTGCATATGATCCCCTTCGTGAGCGGCCGAATAAGGCCGTTCCGATGGCGATGCCCTGGCCTCCGGAGGTGCAGGAGCTAATCGTCATGAAAGTCGCCCGCCACGCCCCCGATGGATGTCCCGCTCTGGTCCTGAATGCCGATTTCCGGCCCCTGAGTTACTTTCCACTCTCGTTATGGTCGTGGCAGGACACGCTGAAGGCGGTGTTCCTGGGGCGGGTCGATGTGGTGGCGGAGTACGAGACGGAGGTGCACTCGGTCTCGACCTCGATGCGGCTTCCCTCGGTCGTCTCGCTCAAATCCTATGTGAACCACGCAAGGAAACCGGCATTCACGCGGTTCAACGTCTTTCTGCGCGATGGTTTTGCCTGCCAGTATTGCGGCAAGGCGGATCGAGACGACCTGACCTTTGACCACGTTGTGCCGCGGAGCCGCGGCGGCAAAACAACGTGGACGAACATTGTGGCCGCCTGCAGCTCCTGCAACCTCAAAAAGGGCGGAAAGATGCCGCGCGATGCTCGCATGTGGCCAGCGCAAGCGCCGCGGCAACCGAACATGTTTGAGCTGAACGAGAAGGGCCGCTCGTTCCCGCCCAACTACCTGCACGAAAGCTGGCAGGACTATCTCTACTGGGATACTGAGCTCGAGCCGTGATAGCGGCTTAGTAGTCGCGCTTGTAATTCCCTGAGAGCGCCTGGGCGCCGTTGGACTTCAAAGTCGTCTCGAGACTGAAGAAACGCGACACTTCGTAGACGACGCTGAAGGCGGTGCCGAGTTCACCGATCCCTTGCACCGCTGACACATAAACGCCTTCGGCTATGTACTTGCCCACCGTCAGTGAGTTGCCTTCAGGATCATAGCTCAGCCGATCGAGCCCCAGCCCTGATCGCAGTCCGTTGGTGAGGCCGGCGCCGCCAAAGGGCCCAGTACCCGATAGGGTCGCGGCGGCCTGGGCGAGCTGCAGAGCCTCTGCCGCACCCAACTCGGTCGCCGGGCGGCCGAAAAGGATCAGCGCCAAGACATCTTCCTCCGGCAGGGTGGGGTTCGATGTGAAGGTCAGCGTCGGCTGGGAAGAAGGACCACTCACATTGGCCACGGCGGTGATTTGGTCGGGCGCGACCCCGGTGACGATCTCGGCCTGGACATCGAGCGTGGGATCGAGGCTTGTTTCCGGCGTGAAGCTCACATGACCCTCGGTGAGGGTGAAACTGCGACCGGCGAGATCAAGTGTTCCGTCGACGGAGTCGATGCTGCCCCGCAGCTTGGGATCGTCCGCCGTGCCGCCAATATCAAGATCAACGGCCCATTCGGATTCGATGCCGCGCCCTCTGACGAAAATCCCGCGCCTGGCTTCCACAGAGAGATCGAGATTGAGGAGCAGAGGAGGGGTGTTCGCGTCCTCGTCGGCGATGGCCTCTTGAACCTCCGGCGGAAGATCGGTGCGCACAATGTTGACGGGGGTAAAGGTCGGCACGTCCTCGCCGCCCTGGGTGTCCGGGATGACGAAATCGAGTTCATCAATCCGCACAGAGCCTGATGCTGTTGCCTCCTCAAAACTGCCCTGAAGGGCGAGGTCTGACGTCACCCGAAGCTCAAGCTCGGCGTTGCGCGCGAGCTGCGCGCGGTCGGTCGTGAGGCGAAGATCGAGTGCGGAGGTGTCAGCTGTGCGGGCCACGGTGCCGGTTAGACGGACGGCGCCCTCACGCCGCTCGCGCCCGGAACCTGAAAGATCCACCGTGGCTGACACACTGCTTCCTTGGCCTTCAAACGCGATATCGCCATTGAGACCCAGGAGCGTCACGCCCACTTCGGGGTCTTCAACCCGTGTCTCTGTAAGAGCCACTTGTCCGCTGAAGATCAGCTCACTGAGTGGCCCGGTCACCTCCACGTCCGCCTTGAGCTGGCCCGAAACCGGCTCCCGCTGGTAGGGAGCAAAGGCAAGGAACGGCGCGAAACTGTCGTCATAGTTGAAGCTGGCGGAGACAGCCGTGTCCGGTACGGCGATCCCCAACGCCGGTACCCGCAGAAGGGTGAGGGGAGCGGTGATATCAAACGTACCGAGCCGTTCCCGGCCGGAGCGGATGATCACGCCCTCGGTCAGCACGTCTCTGCCAGTCCACCGTCCATCGGCCCGTATCGCGTATCGCTCGTCCTCGCCCTCGGTCGCCGCCACGACCTGGAAGCTGGCCGGGTCGGTGTCGTTCGTATCAAGATTGAGCTGTAAGCTGATGAACGTATCCGTGTTCGGAACGGCAATCCGCTGCGCTGCAACTTGGGCGACCCATGAGGTCTTTGAGATCTCTGCGTTGGCCGTCACGATCCCATCATCGAGCCAGGCAAGGCGCGTGGGCGCCAGGGAGATGCCGTCCCCCCAACGCGCTGTGGTGGGACGCAGAAGGCTGATCTCGCGGGGATCACTCGTGTCTTCTGAGAGGCGCACCACCAGGGTCTCGATGGAGGCTTCGCGGGCGTCCCCGAGAGACAGCCGCCCCGTTGACGAGAGGCCGTGGAAGAAAATGTCCTCGGCCACGATGTCGCTCGCCGCCACGTCGAATCCGATGTCCTCCGGCGGGCCGGACGCTTTGATCTTCAAGGATCCAATCGCGCTGTCGTCGAGGCGAAGATCGTCGGCGACGATATCAAAGCGTACGATGTCTTCGGCACGCTCATTGGTGATGTCCGCAACGAGACGTCCACTGATGACCTGTCCCGTGACAAGCCGGGTCCTGTCCCCAGCATCGAGATTGATCCTCCCTTGCCCCTCCAGCGCCTCGTGATCGAACGTGCCTTCTCCGGTGAGACTTAGGGCGCCAAACTGTGCATCAAGGCGCTCAAGGGTGACCAAGCTGCCGGTTGTTTCGACTGCGAGGTCCAGATCATACGCATCGTCCGCCTCAAGCAAGAGGCGACCGGTGGGGTTCAAGGGTAGCCCAGAAAAATCAGCGTCCAGACGACCAGGAGTGATGGCGCTGCCCCGAAAGTTCCCGCTCGGGATGGCGCCGCTGCCCGCGATCGCAAAATCATCAATCGCGCCGCTGGCTCTTAAGTCTAACGTGAGATCACTGGAGGCTTCTGCGTCGGGCACCAAAAGCGCCAGCGCGCCGGGCTCAATAGTGAGGGACAGATCAGTGACCAGCGTGGGGGACTGAAGATCATACTCAACGTCACCGCGCACGAGCACCCGTGTGTCGTCACCATCGCCAAGGCGGGCGCTGAGATCATTGAGCGTCAGGATCTGCGCCGATGTCAGGCGCGCTTTTGCAGTCGCTGCGGCGCCGAGCGTCAGAAGAGGAGCAAGAACGTCCGGTGCCCCGGCCGCGGACGATACTGTGACCGCAACATCGCCATCGAAAAGGACGTCATCGGAAGAAAGTCCCTCTCGGATGGATAGGCCCAGTGACCCGGCGGTCATATCACCGTCGAACCGCAACCCTTCATCCTGCCGACTGATGTCCGCTGTGAGGTCGAAACCGCCGCCAAGATCTCCAACGCCAAGATCGGCCCAAACATGCTCGGAAAGTGCACCGTCGAGATCCAGGGAGACGCTCCGTCCGCCGCCCCATGTGCCGTTGACGGAGCCCGCGAGCGCGCCGAAGGCGCCGCTGAACGTATGGAGCTCGATATCGGCCGCTCCGCGCCGTTCAAAGATATCAGCGACCACCCGCAACCGCTCACCCAGGAGGTCTTGGACCTCGAGAGGAAGAATGGGGCCCGGCTGGTAGATGACATTGGTGCGAAGGGCGTTGTTCTGCTCAGCAAAACGCCCAAGTGTTCCGTTCACGTTGCCATAGCGTCCCAGGCCCGCGGCGAGCTCAGCTTCAAGCTGCTCGTAAGACCCTGCCGCCCGCAGCCGCAGTTCTATGCGATCCTCAGCTTTTGCCGCCATAGCAACGGCGCCGTCGGCCAAGCTGACCAACGCGAGTTCGAGATCGAGACCGTCGCGGTCAACATCGCCATTCAGGAATAGCTCATCACTTCCATTATCCGTCTGCGCATGAACGGAAAGGCGAAGCCGCGGTTTTAGAACACGGCCCTGCGCCTGAAGCGATACAGTTTGCTCTGTACCCAGGATATCAGGCCCCAGCGTGAAGTCATCAATGATGAGATCCCGCAGATCGACGTCGATCGGGAAGTAATCACCGTCGCGGGAGCCTAGTGGTTCCGAGGGTTCCGCATCCCCTGTCTTTTCCGGTCGATCGGGCAGGCGGTGCAACGTCGATGTGTCGATAACGATGCTATCAATGCTCAGTTCACCGCGTAAGAGCGCCCACGGCCTCCAGGCCAGGATGATGCTCTCACTCTCAAACCAAACCTCGTCATCTGTCGAAAGCGTGAGGTCTTGCACCACGAGTTGGCCGGGCAGGGGGCCGACAATGGGTGCGTAGGAGATCTCTGCGTCCAACTGCTTTCGAACGATATCGGCGATGATCGGTCGGCTGACGTCATCAATGATGCCGACGCCAAACGCTGTTTTGAGCAGCACCCAACCTGCACCCAGCAAGGTGAGGACGAGGCCGATGATGGCCGCAAGGGATATGCCCAAACCCCGCAGCATCAGAAGGGTTGCCCAATCGCGATGTAGAACTGGATCGCGGGATCTTGGAAGACACGGCTACGGCCATCGTCGGCCGTCGGATCATCCACAAAGAATTGACGCCGCTCCACGGGTATCGCGATGTCAAAACGCAAAGGCCCGATCGGCGAGAGATACCGGAGGCCGCCGCCAGCGCCGATCAGCACTTCGTCAAAGTCCGGCGTGTTGTTCTCGAAAGCGCCGCCCATGTCACTGAAGAGCGCAAGCTGGAGATTGTCGGTGATCTTGTGGCGCAGCTCCATATTGAGCTCCGCGAGGGAGGCGCCACCAAGAATGTCGCCATTGAGCGGATCAACCGGGCTTGCTTCTTGAAACGCGTAACCGCGCAGCGAACCACCGCCGCCGGAGTAAAACCGCTCAGTAGCAGGAATATCAGCACGACCAGCACCGTAGATCGCACCGATCTTCACCCGGCCCGCCAAGGTGCCCCAGTCATGCCGCCCCCAATTCACCCGATCGGTGTAGCTGAGTTCAATCTTGCGGAAGTCGACTGTGCCAAAGAACGGCTCAAGCTTGGCCGTGGCAACAAACCCGTCTCGCGGGTCCAGCGGATTGCGCTGACTGTTCCAGGCCACCGTGAGCGGGATCGAAAGGCCAATGAAGATGTCTTCGTCGGTCACGGTATCAGTCGTGACGCCGTCCGAGCCCTCGACGTCTTTAATGTCCGAGTACTGAAAGCGAAGCCCGCCCTCTGTGGTGAGCTGCTTGTCCACCCAAAGCTTGGCGAGAGCGGCGCCGATCTCGGCGGTTTGCGCGTTGAAGGCGTCGGTGTCCTCGTTCCGCAACGTGGTCGAGAGGGTGTAGTACCCGGGGAGCCGCGGCCGCTGTTTCCGGAAACTCGCAGTGGTTTGCTGGAGCGGTTCGGAGACCTCGAACGACGTGCGGATCGTCTCCCCGCGACCGAAGACGTTGCGGTTCTCCCGAAAGACCGACGCCCCGGGGCCAACATCGGTACCGTAGGAGAGGCCAGCGCCAAGGGTCCTATGCTTTCGCTCTGCCAGCCGGATAAGGATGTCCGTCTCGCCATCGCTGTTGGGGACACCCGGAGTGACCTCCACCTGGGAGAAGAGGCCCGTAGCGCTCAGGTCCTCGCGATAGGTCTCGAGGTCCTCGCGTTTCGCCACTTCGCCAATCTCGTAGGGCCGGATCTGATAAACATACTCAGCCTCGGTGCGTTCGAGGCCCTCCACCCGGATATCGCCGTAGATCGCGCGGGGCCCGGAGATGACCTCGTACTCGGCCACCCCCGAGCGCTGCGAGAAATCGCTCAGCACGCGATGCTCGCGGATATCGGCACTGATGAACCCGCTGTTCCAAAGCCTGCGAAGAAGCTCCTCGCCAGCCAGCTGGAGGTCTTCGCCCGTGGGGCTGCCATCGGCGATCATCCCAGGGACATCGCCCTCGCCAGGGCGGGGATGCTCGCTCTCGTCCAAGTAAATGATCTTGTAGTCAGTGATCCGGAACCGGTCGCCGCGCACGATCTCGAAGGTGACGCTGACCCGATCACCCCGGCGGCGGACATCTGACGTCACCGTCGCCGCGTAAAAGCCGCTCGACTGCAAAGCATTCAGGAGCGCCGCCTCATCGGCTTCTGCGGCCCGGCGCAAAGGGGCCAAGGCGGCGAAGTCGTCCCGCTTTCGATAGACCGACGAGACGTTGCGGAAGGTCCTGGTTTGGTTCGGTCCCAGGCCCTCAAACGTCACCTCGACGTCAAGCTCCTGCGCCGCCGCGGCACTCAATGTCGCCAGCGCGAGGAGGATCGCCAGGGAAACGAAAAACCGATACACCACTCTTGACCAAAAACCCCCGCGCACCCACACGCGGCCACCATACGGACGGCAGCAGGGTTGTATCGTATGGCTACCGGGATGCATCAAATTCGTATGGATATCGCTGAGAGATTGAAGAACCGTGCCGTTGAGGTTGAAACGGCTTTACACGCGGCGCTTGAGCCGAAGAGTGACGAGGCGGCCATCGCCAAGCTGCAAGAGGCTATGGGCTATGCGCTGACCGGGGGCGGTAAGCGGATGCGCCCCTTCCTTACGCTTGAGACAGCTGCGCTTTTGGGCGCCGAAGACATGGCGATGCACGCTGCGGTCGCGATCGAAATGATCCATTCCTACAGCTTGGTGCATGATGACCTGCCGGCGATGGACGATGCGGACCTGCTGCGCGGCAAACCTTCGGTGCACAAGGCCTATGATGAGGCGATTGCGATCCTTGTGGGCGATGCGCTTCTAACAGAGGCCTTCACTGTTCTTGCCCATTACAACGCACCGATCGCGCAGCCTCTCGTGCGGGAGCTCGCGCGCGCCTCGGGCATGGTCGGCATGGTCGGTGGCCAGATGCTTGATCTCTACCCGGACGGCGATGACGAGCAGTCGATCATCTCGCTCCAAGACAAAAAGACCGGCGCCCTGATCGAATGCGCGGTCACGATGGGCTGCATCGTGGGTGATGCGTCGAAAGCCGAAGAGGATTCGCTCCGCCGCTACGCGCGGAAACTGGGTCTCGCTTTCCAAATCGCCGACGACATTCTCGACGTGACGATGAGCGCGGAAGACATCGGCAAACCTGCTGGCCGCGACGACGACCAGGGCAAAGTGACCTTCGTCAATCTCTTAAGCCTCGACGGCGCCCGCGGCCGCCTTGATCAGCTCAATGACGAAGCACGCGCGGCACTAGCAGAAGTCAATCGCGATACGTCAGTTCTCGAAGGATTGATCGACTGGCAGGCGAATAGGACGAGCTAAAGGACGTAGTAGCAAGGGGGGCACATGCGGAACTTTATTGGAGTGGCGCTATCGCTGATCGCGGTTGGGCTGTCGTTATGGACGGCATACCTCAACAACTGGACCCGTGATGACATCCTTATACGTTATCAGCCGAAGGACCTAAGGGCAGCCATTTACGATCAGGACGATCGCGACCTGGGAGAGCACTTTGTGGGCGACGGCCACGTGACTATCACCGGCTCCCCTTGGGAGTTTTCTGTTACAAATCTTGGGACCACGAACTTTATCTTGAATGACATTGTCGCTGTCTTCGTTGATCCGCAGTATGAAGATGATCCCGAACAATGCAAATCAATCCCGAACTCTTTGGAAAGCCGGTTTCGAGAGGTCATCGGCAACGGTGCTGTCATTGTCTCCAATGAATTTCATTTGGGCGTTGATCCGATTGTCTTTGAAAAAGGCTCGTCCCAACTAATCCAGTCCACGTTTTCTCGCTCCGTCAACGCATGGAGTTTAAAAAGCACCTATGATTTCCAGATTGACGGTGAATTTAGGCAGTCCGAACACGAATTTTTTGTCTGCCTCTTCGCGATGGTTACATTTTCTGATGGCGAACAGTCGATCCTGACAATGCCTGTCGGCCGTGCACAAAGCAAAGCCGTTGACCGGCCGACGGGCGCCGACTCTCTCTACGTCGATGTCGAGAGTACATCAGATGTCGCCCGTATCACGTCGCGTTTTTGGTCACGAGAACGAACGATTGAAATCAGCAACTCATCTTATGAGGTGCTGAGAGCATCGGAGTCTAGTGCAAGGCAATAGCCCCAGGTCTTCCTTAAACCTCAGGGAGGGCAGGTCGTCTCGTCACCTCACGGAGCATGAAGCTCGACTCGATGGTGGCGATGTTCTCGGTTTTGAGAAGGCTGTCGGAGAGGAAGGGCTCGTAGCTACCGAGGGTCGGAAGGACAGCTTTGAGGTAGTAGTCAAACTTCCCCGTCACGAGCAGGCACTCCATGATCTCGGGCTTGGCTTTAACCGTTTCCTCGAACTCGCGAAGGCTTTCTTCGTCTTCCTTCTCGAGCTTCACGAGGATCACAACCGTCACGGGAAGTCCTACCGCCTCGCGGTTCACCTCGGTACGGTACCCTTTTACAATACCCTCGGTCTCAAGGCGCCGTAATCTTCTGAGACAAGGTGTGGGAGAGAGTCCCACTTTTTCCGCTAGCTCAGCATTGGTGATTCGCGCATTGTGCTGAAGATGATGCAGGATTTTACGGTCAATCTGATCGAGCTTCATAAAGCTGCCTTTGCCGTGATAACCTGCTCCACTGCAAGCAGATTTCTGCGAGAAGGGCGTTGAAATGAGTTGGTCCAAGGCAAATTGTGCAGAACGCGCCCTGTCGCGTCGGCGCAAAACCTTTGCTGCGCTGGACCTCGGCACGAACAATTGCCGGTTGTTGGTTGCTGCTCCTCATCGCCAGGGCTTCCGTGTTGTGGACAGTTTTTCGCGAATCGTCCGGCTCGGTGAGGGGCTTTCCAGCACCGGGCGCCTCTCCGACGAGGCGATCGATCGCTCCCTTTCAGCTCTGAAACGCTGCGCCGAGGTGGCCGCCAGATGGGATGTGGCAGGAATTCGCTGCGTAACCACAGAGGCCTGCCGGGCTGCGATCAACGGCGAGGACTTCATCAACCGCGTCCGCGCGGAGACCGGTCTGCGGTTCGATGTCATCGACGCCGAGGAAGAGGCGGCCTTGGCTGTGAAGGGCTGCGCGGGGCTGATCTCTCGCCGCGCCCGCCAGGTTGTGGTCTTTGACATCGGCGGGGGCTCGACGGAGCTGTCTTGGGTCACGGTGGAGAGGCCATCAAAAGGGCCGATGAAGCTCGTGATCAACGGATCGATCTCGCTGCCCTTTGGCGTTGTGCGTTTGAGCGATGGTTTAGATCCCGGCGGGTTCGCTGGCGATCACTATCGCGGGATCAAAAAGCGCGTGGCCGACACGATCGCGGCATCGCCGTTCGCCCAGGCCGCCGCGATCCCGGAAGAGGGCCGCGACCACCTCATTGGCACATCGGGCACAGCGACCAGCCTTGCCGCCTTCCACATGCGGATGAAGCGCTATCGCCGCCGCGATGTGGATGGGACATGGCTCAAGGATCATGAGATCTCGCGGCTTGCCGGACGGCTTTCTTGGCTTGGCTACGAGGGTCGGCGGCAGCAGCCCTGCATCGGCAGCGGCCGCGCGGATCTCATTATGCCCGGCTGCGCGATCCTCGAAGGTATCGTGGAGGCCACGGGCATGCAGAGCATCCGGGTGGCCGATCGCGGCTTGCGCGAAGGCATCATCACCGATCTGATGGCGAAAGCCCCGGCGCCGACGCGGCGCCGTGAACCCTCCTACGCTGCGCAGTAAGCTCCATGCCGAAGAAATCAGGAAAGGGCGGATCAAAGCCCAACGCCCTTGGCGGCTCGCCTGAGCCGCGGCGTCTCAAGAACAAGTCGACGACGGTTGCCGACCGCGACCTTGCCGTGAAGGTGAAGACCGCCCGCGGGCGGAAGCTCGGCTCAACGATGTGGCTGCAGCGGCAGCTCAATGACCCGTTCGTCGCGCGCGCGAAGAAAGAGGGCTACCGCTCCCGTGCCGCCTACAAGCTGATCGAACTTGATGATCAGTTTGGCTTTTTGAAGCCTGGCGGCAGGATCGTCGATCTCGGCGCCGCGCCCGGGGGCTGGTGCCAGGTGGCCGTCAAACGCACCAAGGGGCGCGGCAAGGTCGTCGGTATCGACTACCTTGAGATGGAAGGCGTTCCGGGCACAGAGCTCTTGCAGCTCGACTTCCTGGAAGAGGGCGCCGATGCGGCGCTCAAAGAGCTTCTTGCTGGCCGGGCCGATGTCGTCCTCTCGGATATGGCTGCCCCGACCACAGGGCATCGCGCGACGGATCACATGCGTATTATTGCGCTGGCGGATGAGGCGCTCGGTTTTGCTGAAAGCGTGCTCGCGCCGGGTGGCGCTTTCGTTGCGAAGGTTCTGCAGGGCGGTTCCGAGAAACAGCTTCTCGACCGATTGAAGAAGAACTTCCGAAAAGTGCATCACGCCAAACCCGAAGCCAGTCGTTCGGACAGCGCAGAAATGTACGTCGTGGGCCTCGGCTTTCGCGGAAACGCCGAGACACCAGAAGCCTCCTGACGCATTCCTACACTTGTAGGATGCGCGCCCCGGATCAGCTCTTTCATAAAATGGCGAGTTTTGGGGGAGTTGGGCTCATGAGAACCGTCATTTCTACACTTGTGGCCATCACCGCGATGGGAACGGGTCACGCGGCGCAGATCAATCTCTTGGTCAATCCGAGTTTCGAGCTCGACGTGATCGAAGACAGCAGCGGCAATCCGGTGACCGCCAACCAACAACCAGCGATCGGTTGGACGAGCATTAACCGCGACCCGCTGCTCATTGATGGTGCTTATCTGGTGGAGTTTCCAAGCGCCGCCGCCGATGGCGATCAGTATGCGAACTTAGGGAACTCGTTCAGCGGCCAGCCGACGCCAGGCCTCTCGCAGACGGTCGTTGTGCCTGAGGGAGGACAGATCACAGCGATAGGCGCTGATTTCAACCTCCCGGCCCTCAGCACATTCGGCACCCGCAGCTCTTTTCGTATCGAGCTTTATGACGAAGATGGCGTTCGGCTGAACCCCAACACTGCCAGCTTCACGATCACGGTCTTTCCGCCCAACTCCGTATGGCAATCGTTCAACATCACCCTGCCGGGGATTTTGGGCCCAGGGATGTACACGGTCGTGTTCGCATCGACCGGCACTGGACCGGTCGACCTCCTGATCGACAACGCGAGGGTTCTTGCAGACGTGCCGGACAACATCATTCCGGTTCCAGGCGCGATGCTGCTGTTCGTGCCGGCCCTGCTGATGCTCCGCCGCCGCTCAGTCTAGTTGTCGCCAGCTTCAAGGCGCGCAGGAGCATATCCAACCTCTCTTGTGAGCGACCAGGGAGACGAGACGTCTCGACCAGCTCAAGATGAACGTCCGGAAGTAGGTTCACGCCTTACCCGAAGCCAGCCGTTCATGGGGTGCCTTAATGGACGGCGTCAGTCATGGGTGTCGTGGTCAACCGGACGTCCGCTCCACTGACGCTTAGGCACAAAAAAAGCGGCTCCGAAGAGCCGCTTTTCTTACTTATAGTCTTGAAGCTTATGCAGCTTTCCGGCGGCGACGGCTTGCGATGCCGAAGAGGCTCATGCCGCCAACGAAGAGTGGAAGTGCTGCTGGAACCGGAACCGGTGACAGGTCAACTTCGAGGATCGATGGGTCACCATTGGTGGCCACGTAAAGAAGGTCGAACTCGCCGCCATTGTAGTTCTGGACGAGCGTGAACGTCTCAGACACTGGGCCGAGAACGCCGCCGAGGAAGGCGTCGTCTTCGAAGATGGCGAAACCATCGTCGTGCGTCACGGCGACGTCACCAGCAGCAGCGGTACCTTGAAGCTCAAAGAAGAAGAAGGTGGTTGTTGCCGTGCCGTTGTTGATGTTCGGCTTGCTGAGCTGGAGGTCAGCAACCGTTCCGTCGAGGCCAGTGACAGTGCCGCCACCGGTTGCGAGCCAGTCACCGATCGTCGTGGCATCGGTGCCATCGGACGTACGGAAGTCCAGCTCACCTTGGTAAACGAACGTGTCCGACTGTGCGGAAGCGTCAAGGAAAGCTGCGTTGTAGTCGGCCATTTCAGCTTGCGACTCAGACGAGCTCAGATTGGTGACGTTGACCACGGTCACGTCAAAGGTGAACACCGCGGCGTGAGCCGGAACGGTGATCATAAGTGCAGCTGCAACAGCAGTTGCGATAGACTTGATCATTTTTAACCCCAGGTTACCCATAACAGTTCGCACGCTGTGCTCTCCGGACGAGTGTCACCGCGACTGCACCTCGAACGCTTTGGATCCCCTCCAGGAAGCCCAAATTGGACGACGTACGCTCACCCCATCAGCGTGATATTGGGATGTTATAGCATACAATTTTATCCGAGTAAAACAGTACCTGTTAACTTATGACGGGGGCTAGCCAGCCTGGATGACTGGAGCTAGACGCGCGCATGGAAATTCGCGACGCCCTGACCTTTGACGACGTCCTTCTTGAGCCAGGCCCCTCAGAAGTGCTGCCTGCCGATGCGATCGTCAAAACCCGCCTGACATCTTCAATCAACCTCAACGTGCCGATCCTGTCGGCGGCGATGGACACGGTGACAGAGGCGCCGATGGCGATTGCCATGGCGCAGCTCGGCGGCATCGGCGTGTTGCACCGCAACCTCTCGGTGGAAGAGCAAGCCGAGCAGGTGAGGCAGGTCAAACGCTACGAAAGCGGGATGGTGGTGAACCCGCTGACCCTTACGCCCGAAGACACACTCGGACATGCGCGCGCGATCATGGCGGAACGCAAGATATCCGGCTTCCCTGTGGTTGAGGGCCGAGATGAGGCTGGGATCGGCAAACTGGTCGGTGTCTTGACCAACCGCGACATGCGCTTTGCGAAGGACCCATCGCAGAGGGTGGCGGAGCTGATGACCTCCGACGACTTAGCCACGGTGAAGGAGGGGGCGGACCCTGAAGTGGTCCGCGGTCTGATCCATGAACGCCGCATTGAGCGGATCATTGTCGTGGATGACGACTACCGCTGCGTGGGACTGATCACCGTCAAGGATATGGAGAACGCCGAGCGGCATCCCGATGCTGTGAAAGACGCCGAGGGCCGCTTGCGGGTCGCGGGTGCGACGACGGTGGGTGACGCCGGGTTCGAACGGGCCGTTGCCCTGGTGGAAGCAGGCGTCGACGTTGTGGTGATCGACACGGCCCATGGCCATTCTGCATCCGTCAGCGAACAGGTGCGCCGGGTGAAACGCGCGTACTCGTCGGCTCAGGTGATCGCCGGGAACGTCGCCACCTATGACGCGACAAGAGCGCTGATTGATGCGGGCGCTGACGCCGTCAAAGTCGGGATCGGGCCGGGATCGATCTGCACCACACGGATTGTTGCCGGTGTCGGTGTGCCCCAGCTCACAGCCGTTGATGACGCGGCGCGCGCGGCGCGCGACACGAATACGCCCATCATCGCCGATGGCGGCCTCAAATATTCCGGTGATATGGCGAAAGCGCTTGCGGCGGGCGCGTCGGCCTGCATGGTCGGAAGTCTTCTTGCCGGCAGTGAAGAGGCGCCAGGTGAAGTGTTCCTCTTCCAAGGTCGATCGTACAAGTCCTATCGCGGTATGGGCTCGATCACAGCGATGGCCCGCGGTTCAGCCGACCGCTATTTCCAAGCAGATGTTAGCGAGACCATGAAACTGGTGCCAGAGGGCATCGAGGGCAGGGTGCCGTTCAAAGGGCCGATCGCTGCAATCCTGCATCAACTCACCGGCGGCATTCGCGCGTCCATGGGCTATGTCGGTGCCGCAACCATCGCTGACATGCAGAGCAAAGCCCGCTTTGTGCGGATTACCAATGCCGGCCTCCGCGAAAGCCACGTGCACGACGTTTCAATCACGCGCGAGGCCCCGAACTATCCAAGCCCTCGGTAAGATCCAAGGCAGGAAAGGCGAGGCATGCTGATCGCCTTCAACAAACCGATGAATGTCTTGAGCCAATTCACCTCTGAGGGGGGATGGCCCGGGCTTTCTGACCACATTGAAGTTCCAGGCGTTTATGCCGCCGGAAGGCTCGATAGGGATTCCGAGGGGCTGCTGCTCTTGACCGATGACGGCCGGCTCCAGGCCCGGATCACCGATCCCAAGCGCAAGATGCCAAAGACTTACCTGGTGCAGGTGGAAGGCGAGCCGACGGGCGACCAGCTGTCAGCATTGCGGGCTGGCGTTGAGCTCAAGGACGGGCGGACCAAAAGAGCAGAAGCCACTCAGATCGAACCGCCGCAGCTCTGGCCACGTAACCCGCCGATCCGTGAACGGAAAAACGTGCCCGACAGTTGGCTGCGCTTAACGATCACGGAAGGCCGCAACCGGCAGGTGAGGCGGATGACGGCCCATGTTGGCCTGCCCACCCTGCGCTTGGTGCGATGGCAAATCGGTCCTTGGTCCTTAGGTGATCTGGCGCCAGGTGTGTGGCGAGAGATTGAAGAAAGTGAGATGAACCATGCGTGATCCAGGCCGTGTTGGTGCGGCGGTCGAAGTCTTGTCAGGCTTTCGGGATCGCTCCTTGCCGCTCTCGATCCTGATGAACGATTGGGCACGCAATGCTCGGTTCGCGGGCTCAAAGGACCGCGCCTTTGTCCGCGGCCTGTGCCTCGACGTTTTGAGGCGCTGGCGCTCGTTCAATGGAGAAGGGAGCGTCCGCTGCGCTGTCTACCTCACGTTGCGCGACGTTTGGGGATGGGACGCGAGCCGCGTGGAGGCCGCCTTTGCTGGCGATCACGGCCCCGGTTGGCTGACGACGGAAGAACTCGCCGTTGAGCCGTCAGAGGAGGCCGATATTCCTCCGTTCTGCGATGATCTCGCGCCGCATCTTTCAGCAGAGCAGGTCAAAGCCATGCTCGAGCGCGCACCGGTCGATTTGCGCGCCAACACGCTCAAGGCCTCGCCAGAGAAGGCGCTCAAGGCCATCCAAAATCTCGGCGCCGAGCCTTCGCCTTTGTCGGAAGTCGGCCTCCGGATTGCGCCGCCGCCAGCCGCTGAAAAAGGGCCGGGTGTGAAGGTCATCCCAGCTTTCGGCAAAGGCTGGCTCGAGGTGCAGGACGAGGGCAGCCAGCTCACCGTTCTGGCGGCGGGGCCGCTTGATGGTGCGCAGGTGCTCGACCTTTGCGCGGGATCCGGCGGGAAGACGCTCGCTCTCGCCGCAAGCATGGGGAACAAGGGGCAAGTTCATGCCTATGATGCGATCCCGGAGCGTCTGGCGCCGATCCATGAGCGGTTGAGGCGTGCAGGTGCACGGAATGTCCAAGTGATCGGCGCTGCAGAGACCGATCGTCTCGAGGCGCTCCGTGGACGTATGGACCTCGTTTTCGTTGATGCGCCTTGCAGCGGCTCAGGCACCTGGCGGCGGCATCCTGATACCAAGTGGCGCCTGACGCCTGCTCATCTCGAAGCGCGCCAGGAAGAGCAAGACATGATCCTGAGGGACGCGTCGCGATACGTGAAGCCGGGCGGCATTCTTCACTACGTGACGTGCTCTTACTTCGAAGCCGAAAATGAGGAGCGGGCCGAGGCTTTCTTGGCCGAGCACACCGATTTCGAGCTTGTGGATCCGCTCGGTGGTCTCCCTCAAGGCGCGTTCCGTGAGCGACTTCAACCCTTTACAACCGATAAGGCGCTGCGGCTTGCACCCTGGTCGTCCGGCACCGATGCCTTTACCTTGTTAAGACTTCAGCGAAAAACGTGATGAAAAGAGGGGTTGGAACGCAACGCAACAACCGCTAGCTAGTTCGGGCAGTTCGGGACTACGGTCATACGAAACACCATTTCGGTGGTGTCTTTTGACCACGAATGGCTGCTTCAACGAATTCAAAGCGCCTTTCTTGCACGGTCCCTCCTGCTGCCTGTCTAGGCGGGCAGCGTCTTGTCACGGCTAGGAGAGCCCTTTCCCTGCCAGCGGAGCACCGCTGTCCAGGGGGCAACAACACACAGGAATATTTGAACGCTCATGGCGCAATACTCAAAACGCGGGCGCAATAACAATCGCCGCCGCCAAGGGGGGAACAACAACCCCAACCGGTCCATGGATAGCCAGGGACCAGAGGTCAAAATCCGCGGTACGGCGACACAGATTTACGATAAATACCAGGCGCTTGCCCGCGATGCTGCGTCCTCTGGTGACCGCATCCGCGCAGAAAGCCTGATGCAGCACGCGGAGCACTATTACCGCCTGATGAAGTCGATGCAGCCGGAGAAGTCGGCTGAACAGCGCAAGGAGGGCGGCGATGACGCCCAGGCCCCGGCGCAAGACCAACAGGCCAGCGCCGAAGCATCGACAGAAGCCAAAACGGAAGACCAGCAGGCGAGTGTCGAGACGTCTGGCGAAGCGGCTTCCGAAACGGCACCAAGCGAAGAAGCCCCTGAAGCGTCCGCAGCTGCAGCCGGTGAAGAGAATCAAGAAGAGCCACGTCCTCGCCGCCGTCGTCGTCGCCGCAGAACCGGTGACGAAGCAGAAGCCGCGGAAAACGAGACGGCTGCGCAACCTGACGCTCCCGCAGAGCTTGAAGAAGCCGGCGCCAAGTAGGACGGTGCGCTCCAACAACAAAGGAGCGCCCCATGGCTGATCTCAGCAACACACTCTTCGATCTTTCCGGCAAGAACGCGATTGTCACCGGTGCCAGCCGCGGCATCGGTGAGGCGATTGCCCAGCGGTTTGCGCAGCACGGCGCCGACGTCATTGTCTCCAGCCGGGATCTTGAGGCCTGCCAGAAAGTCGCGTCCGCGATCAACGAAGCTGAAGGGCGGGAGGCGGCTCACGCGATCGCCTGCAACATTTCGCATACAGAGCAGCTCGAAAACCTTGTCGCCAAAAGTGAAGAGACCATCGGCAAGACCGATATCCTGGTCTGCAATGCTGCGGTGAATCCCTATTTTGGTCCGTCTAAAGACATCACAGACGAACAGATTGATAAGATCTTCAACTGCAACATCAAATCCAATCACAAGCTGAGCCATCTTGTGGCCCCCAGCATGACCGAGCGCGGCGGCGGCGCGATCGTGATCATCTCATCGATCTCGGCTTTCCTCGGTAGCCCCGGCATTGGCATGTATGGCGTTTCGAAAGCGGCCGATCTCCAGGTCGCTCGGAACCTTGCCGTCGAGTACGGACCGCAAAACATCCGTATCAATTGCATCGCGCCTGGCGTCGTGAAAACCTATTTTGCCGAAGCTCTTTGGAAAGACCCGAAGGTCGAGGAGCACGTCACGGGCCAGATCCCGATGCGCCGGTTCGGTATGCCGGACGATATCGCTGGCGCTGCCGTTTTCCTGGCTTCCGACGCGGCCGCTTGGATGAATGGCCAGCATATCACCATCGACGGCGGTACGGTCATCAGTACGGGATCTTTGTAACTTAGAACCCGACAGCTGTGATCCCAGCCACCAGATAGAGGATGCTCGCAGCTCCCGCCGCAACAAGCGCGTAAGGGAGCTGCGTGCGCACATGGTCGAGGTGATCGCAGCCTGCTGATAAAGACGCGATCAGCGTCGTGTCTGAGATGGGCGAGGCGTGGTCACCAAAGACGCCGCCGCCGAGGACTGCCGCGAGCATCAAGCTAGGCGGAATATCAGCGCCCAAAGCCAGCGGCATCGCGACCGGGATCAAGATGCCATAGGTACCCCAACTGGTTCCCACGGCGAAGGATGTCCCTGCTGCGGCGAGAAACATGATGGCCGGAAACGCGAATGATCCGGGCACCGCTGTTGCGAGGCCTGCAATGAAATCGCCGGTACCAAGCTCTCGCAAGCTGCTCCCCAGTGCCAAGGCGAGTAAGATGACCGTCGTGGCGGGCAAGAGGTCAGCCACGCCCGAGAAAGCCACATCGGTGGCCTTGCCCCGTTCAAACTGCTTACTCACCATCAGCATCAAGAGGAGTACAACAACAGCGAGGCTGACGGCCAGAAGGACAGACCGCGCGCCGTCGCCCTCAAAAAGGTCCCCGCCGCCGGTCCAGACCATGAACCCGACAGTCCCGAACACGAGAACCGCGGCAGGTACCAGCATGAATGCGGTCTTGGTCGGTCGAACGTCGGCTTCACTGATCTGCCCACGGCTGACCACAGTCTTCATGGGGCCAAAGACACGTCCGCTCCATGCGGTGAAGAACACCAGCGCCAGTGTCCCAAGAGCATAGAAATTGAGCGGGACCGAACCCGCCACAACGCGGACCGCTTGATCATCGACGTAAGGGCTGACCAAGGCCAGCGCATAGGCGCCCCAGCCATTGATCAAAATCAGAACGCTGATCGGCGCGCAGGTGGAATCGATAATGTAGGCCAGCCGCTCGCGGCTCATCTCCAGCCGATCAAACAACGGCCGTCCAAGAATACCCGACGTCAGAAGACTGATATTCGTTTCGATAAAGAGGATCACACCAGCAAAGGCCGTGGCCAGGGACGCGCGCCGCGGGGTGGAGGCAGCACCGCTCGAGATCAGACGCTCAACGGTTGCAGCGATGCCTCCCGATTCGCGCATCAGCGCGATCAGCGTTCCAACCATCAGACAAAAGAGGATAATCGCTGCACCGCCAGGGGACGTGAGGACCGCAATCACGCGATCGATCGTCTCCGGAAAAGCGAGCAGCACATTGCCGCGCACAATGAGGGTCTCACTGAGCGCCAAACCCAAAATCAGCGAAAGGACGACGTTCCGGGTGGCGAACGCCAACGCAAGGGCGGCGATCGGCGGCGTGAGGGTGAGAATCTCCATCCGTCTGGTGTGCCGGGATCGGTCGTCCTTTTCAATTCGCCGGATAGAAGCACCAGCGTACAAGGATCAATGATCCGGCGCTGCTGTGATCGATCTTTGTGCAAGCGGGTACAAAAAATCCCGGCCTTCGGATCACCAAAGACCGGGACTGTTCCATTAAGAAAGAACGGCGGTTTAGCTGTCGGCTTTTGCCCGTTTGTCGAGGTTCGACATGATCTCAGCGATCGCGTCGTCCAACGTCTTCTTGCGAACCGCGGCAACCTCACGGCCAAAACGCTCCCGCGCCTGTTCGAACAGTTGGCGCTCGGAATAGCTTTGTTCGGGCTGATCAGCTGGGCGGAAGAGGTCACGGACGACTTCGCAGACTGCCTGCAGGTCGCCGGAATTGATCTTCGCTTCGTACTCTTGGGCGCGACGCGACCACATGGTGCGCTTGATCCGCGGCTTGCCCTGGATGAGCTTCATCATCTCGTCGATCTGCTTGCCAGTGGCGAGGTTCCGCATGCCCGCAGCAGCGGCTTTGGCGACGGGAACACGCAACTTCATTTTTTCGTGTTCGAAGTCGATCACGAAGAGTTCGATCTCGAGGCCAGCGATCTCTTGCTTTTCAAGTTCGGTGATAAAGCCAACGCCGTGGGCCGGATAGATGATGTTGGTCTCGACCTTAAACTTCTGATTTTTATCGCGGTTCGCCTCCGCACGCTTGGCCACTTTGAGGGCCGGGCGCAGGGGAGCCGGTGCAATTTTGGGTTTCTCCGCGTCACCGTCGGCCTTTTTCGCCTTCGGAGCTGCTGGAGTGAGTTTGATCGCTTTCAGTGCGTTCGCAGTCTTTGAACTAGCCACGTTTGCCTTCTCTAAATTCAGTCGCGTGATCAGGACAGGGCCGCAAAGGGTGCAGAATAAGCACCGAAAGCGCATATGTTTTGATCACGAAATGCCAACACGTTTCCTATCGAAGATAATCATTCGGCCCAAGGAGAGGCCATTACATCCTTGAAATCCTTGGTGACTCTTGACCTTCGAAGGCCAGGGGTGTCGACGCTACCCTCATACCGGGCCACAGGATCTGACCCAGCCAAACGTCCGCTCGGCTGGTGATATTCAAACTGCCTGCTCGCCATCCCGGTACAATAGCAAATAATTCTAACAATTGCCAGGGCGCGTCTCGGGATGAGACGTTAGCACGTGCAAAAAGTTAATCGCCCTCACCCGGGTTCGGGCTGAAATGGGTCTCGAGCTTGTTCTCGACGCTGGCCATCGCGTCGGCCTCGGGCAGGGGCTCTTTCTGCGTGGTGATGTTCGGCCAGCTCTCGGCGTACTTGGTGTTGATCTCGAGCCATTTGCCGTCGGGGTCGTCGGTGTCAGGCACGATGGCGTCCACCGGGCATTCAGGCTCACACACGCCGCAATCGATGCACTCATCCGGCTTGATCACGAGGAAGTTCTCGCCCTCGTAAAAGCAATCGACCGGGCACACTTCGACGCAATCGGTGTACTTGCATGCGATGCAGGCGTCAGTGACGACGTAGGTCAAGGTCAGGTCTCTCCATCTCGAAACGGCGGTATGATCGAACTCTTGCACTGCGGCAAGCCGCACATGGGTCGCAGAGGATTCGTAGGAAGATCACGCTAGGTTACGGTCATGACAGATGATCTCTCACCCGAGCGCAAACGCCTTCTCTACCGTGCGATGCATCGCGGATTTAAAGAGGCTGACCTTGTCGTCGGCCGGTTCGCTGAGGCCCATTTGGCTGGAATGACGCCGGAGGAGGAGGAAGAGTTTCGGCTTCTTCTCGAGGTGCCTGACCAAGAGCTCTATGCCTGGGTGATTGGCCGCGCAGAAGCGCCGGATAACTACAAAGGCCCCGTGCTGGCCCAGATGCAGGCCTTCGACGTCGCTGCGACGATGCCTTAAGGCGCGCCGTCGCCTCTGGTTGGGAAGACAACCATCCAGAAGAGGCCGATGACGTAGGACCCGAACAAGAAGAACCCAGCAAACGCCGACATCGGCGTGTAGGTGGCGAGGACCGCCACGGTTGAGGCGACAACCGTCAGTGTGAGGTAGTTTGCGATCGATCGCCTGGTCAACGCGCGCTCGTCGCGGTTGAGCTCCAAACGATTGGAGCGCGTCAGCGCGTGGATGTAGAGGATCGCGAACAAGACCGCGATCAGAGCATAGCCTGTCGCAAAGTACCCCATGATGATCCCGGATCGCCCAGGCGGCGTGTTGGCAAGTCCAAGCTCAGCGAAGAGAGCAACGTCTCCGGTCAACGCACGAATGACCCAAGCGAACAAGCTGTCGAACACGTAGCGCAGCGGATACGCCACAAACAAAATCAAGAGCAGCAAGAGCGCGTTGAGAAACACCACCGTGCGGTCGGCCAGGGCATAGCGGCGGAAATAGGTGAAGTGCGACTGCCAGACCGACAACCAAACCGCAAAACCGGCGGTCACCGGGATGATGCCGATCAGGAAGTGCTGCACCTCTTCAAAGGATCGCGGCACCTCTGCGGAGCTGACAAGCATGCCGACGGACAGGGCAAAGACAATGTCCGAGAGGTTCTCCACCCGCGTGACCTCCTGACCGCGCCAGCGAAAACGCGGATCGTGATCCCTCTGGTCGGTCAAATGCTCTCGCAACATGGAGGCAGTGTAACGTTAAGACCGACCGAGGCCAGTCTCTTAAGCGCGTTCGTCCTCGCAATTGCGTCCGGCGCCGGTTCCGCCTAACCGCCCAGAAAACCAAAGAGACGCGAGATCTATGGCCGGGGCGACCTTTTCCATCATTATCCCATGCTTCAACGAAGTGGAGAACATCGGCACTGTCGTGGCTGAAGTTCTGGAAAAGACAGAGGATTTGGGCGCGCATGTCATCGTGGTGGATGACGGGTCAGATGATGGAACCGCCGAAGCGGCACGGGGTCAAAGCTCGTCAGATCGGCTGACCGTGATCGCGCATCCCAACCGGGCAGGGAAGAGCGCGGCCGTCCGCACGGGTGCTCTGGCGGCCAAAGGCCTGTGGATCGGCACCATGGACGGCGATGGACAGGATGACCCTGCGGACCTCGTGCGCATGAGCGAAGAGATCGACCTTGGGACCGTGGGCGCCATCGGCCTTGTCGGCGGTGTGCGCCAGAACCGAACCGATGGCTCAAGCCGAAAGACCGCGTCGCGCCTTGCCAATGGCTTGCGCAAACGACTGTTGAAGGATGATTGTCCGGATACGGCATGTGGTCTCAAGGTCGTACCGCGCGACCTGTTCCTCGCTATGCCTTTCTTCGATGCCCTTCACCGGTACCTGCCCGCTTGGGTGAAGCACTTTGGCTATGAAGCCACCTATGTTCCGGTCACGAACCGTCCGCGTCAGGCGGGTGTGTCGAAATACTCCAACATCGGACGAGCTGCCGCTGGCTTCTTTGATCTGATGGGCGTCGTTTGGCTGATGCGCCGAACCCATGTGCCGTCACGCGAGCTGTTGCTCCGCCCGGAGGAGACCCGTTGAGCGCCGCGGAGCCGCTGGGCACGGCCTATCAGCCCGCGGGGAAGCTCTCGCTGCCCCAGACATTTCTGATGCTGTGGCTGGTCGCGCTGGCGCTCTTCGCCGGCCAATGGTCGATGCCGGTCACCGACCGAGACGAGGCCCGTTACAGCCAAGCCTCAACCCAGATGATGGAGACCGGCGACTATGTCGACATCCGGTTTCAAGAGCAGCCCCGCTACGTGAAGCCAGCCGGCATCTATTGGATGCAGGTGGTCACGACCCAGCCCTTTGGCGGGCCTGACGCCCCGATTGGCGCTTTTCGGATTCCCAGTTTCCTCGGTATCCTGATTGCTAGCGGGCTCACGGCATGGATTGGTGCACGGATCGCTGGCGGGGCCGCGGGCGCGCTCGCCGGCGGGATTTTGGGCTTCTCGCTACTCGCGGGTGTCGAGGGGCGGATCGCAAAGACCGACGCGATGCTACTCGCCAGCGGCACGCTCACGCAGCTTGGCCTCTTTATGATCTTGGTACAGCCCAAGGGCACACCGCCGCAAAGTTTCCGGCCTTGGCCGTTTCTCTTTTGGTTCGGCGGCGGCCTCGCAGTCCTGATCAAAGGGCCGATCATCACCATGATCTCGGCTGTGACGATCGCTGGCTATATCGGCATCACCCGCGACTGGCGGGCGCTGCGGCGCCTACGGCCACTCTTGGGTCTTGTTGTTTTCGCAGTGGTGGGCCTCACCTGGGTGGCGCTCATCACCATCCAGACCGATGGCGAGTTCATCCGTGAGTCGGTCGGCCATGCGCTCTTTGGCAAAGTGGCGGAGGGTGACGACGCCCATGGTGGCCCGCCCGGTTATCATACTGTCGCCCTACCGATCATGTTCTGGCCAGGGACAGCGCTGTTGTTCCTCGCAGGGGCTGCAGCATGGAAGAGGCGGCGGGAGCCCGTGATGGCGTTCCTGATCTCTTGGATCGTCCCCACGTGGATCATTTTCGAGATCGTTGCGACGAAGCTGCCGCACTATGTGCTGCCGGCCTATCCGGCACTCGCCATCCTCGCGGCGATCGGCGTCCGGGACGCGGCCTCGCTTCTTGAAAGCAAAGGCGTGCGAAGAGGGCACATGGCGGTGCTCGCGCTGTTCGCGATCGTGACCCTGGCGCTGGCAGCGCTGCCCTATATAGGCGTGTCTGAAATGGGCGGTGAGATGGTGACCCCAGCGCATATTGCCACCACCCTTTTGGGTCTCGTGTGCCTGGTGGTTGGCCTCTGGGCCTTCCGTCAGCCGACGATCAAGCGGGTCTCCTATGCATCGCTCGCGCCGCTCGCCTACTACGCTGTCGTCCTGGGCGGTGCCCTGCCGCAGCTCCACACCATGTGGCCAGCGCAAACGATCGCCAAGGTGGCATCGAAAATTGAGGGGTGTGCGGAGATCCAGTTCGCCACCGCCGGCTACCGAGAGCCATCGAACGTTTTCTACCTTGGCACCGAGACGCTCCTCACGGACGGGGAAGGGGCCGCGGCTTTCTTAAGAAAGAACACGGCCTGCGGCGTGGTCATCATCGATCGCCGCGAGGCCGAAGAGTTTGATGCCGGAACCAGGGGGCTGCGTCTCAGGGAACTGGCCGTTGTCAGTGGATACAACGTCTCCAAAGGCCGAGAGCTGGAAATGCGTGTTGTCGTTCAGGCTGATAGCCCACTATACTTAGGCGAAGGGTCACTCCGGAGACTTTAGTGTCAATCGACCAGGAAGCACCACGCTCTCGGCAAATTGTCGGCCTGTCGTTGAGTTTTGGAGCCATGATCAGTCTGGGCGTTGTTCTTTTCAGCGGGGCCAACCCAAACGAGTTATGGGTCAGGGCTCTCGGCCATCTGTCATCTGCTTTGTGGTTCGCGGCGATCCTTTTGGGCGACATAGACCGACTTCGCTATCCAGCAGCTCAGCTCTCGATGATGCTACCAGGGGTCATGTGGATTGGATCTCTGTCCATCTATGCCCTCATCGCAGCTTACCTCTTCAATCAACACGGAAACAAAGAGATAGGCAGTACACTTCAAGTTTTGGGCATCGCCGGTCTATTTGGATGCATGCTGGGAGCGATAGTAAGCAACTTTGCCGTCAAGTCTGGCGTTATTGGAACTGACGAAGATCGAGCACTCATAAAGAAGTACTCGAGATGGTCGTGGAAGCTCGCGGTATTGGTCACGCTGGTTATCCTATCGATTCAGGGGGTTTGGACTTACCTCGAACTCCGCTGATAGCGCACTCGTTCGATCGTAAAGGTTGTACGTTGATACCAACGTCATGACGAGCTAGCTCCCGGGTTCGCGCGCGGCAGCAGGGGCTTCCGCGCTCTTTGTCGTGGGAGATGCCGCCGTGGCTCTGCAATCCGTCACACCTGTCATCGGTAAGGACGAGGCCTGGCGGCCCAAGGGGCACATCACCGTGCACGGCGCGCCAGAAGGGGCCGACGCCCTCGCTGTGGCGGAGGCTGCCTCGCGCCAAGACGGCGTGACCACAGTGGTCACGCGCGACGCTGGCCGCGCCGCTGCGATGGTCAGCACTCTTACTTTTTTCGCGCCGCAGATCCCAATCGTTCGCTTCCCGGCCTGGGACTGCTTGCCCTATGACCGGATGTCACCGGGCGCGGATGTTGTGGCCGCCAGGCTGAACGCGCTTGCGACGCTTGCTGCGCGGAAAGAGGGCGCGCCGCTCGTGGTTGTCACCTCGGTTGCCGCCGCAACCCAGCGCACCTTGCCAAAAGACCTCATCACCTCAGCAAGTTTTCAGGCGAAACCTGGCGCCGTTCTCGAGATGGATGACCTCACCGCCTATCTCGTGGCCAATGGCTATGCGCGGTCCTCCACGGTGCGGGAGCCGGGGGAGTTCGCGGTGCGCGGCGGACTGTTGGACCTCTTCCCTCCGGGCACCGATGAGCCCATCCGCCTCGATTTCTTCGGCGACAGTTTGGAATCGATCCGGGCGTTTGATCCGGTCAGTCAGATGACCACCCACCAGCGGCGGGAGATCAACCTCACGGCCGCATCCGAAGTCCTGCTCACGGATGAAACGATCAAACGGTTTCGCCAGGGCTATCTCGAACGCTTTGGCACACCTGGCGACGATCCTGTCTATGCAGCGGTGAGCGAAGGCCGCCGCCAGGCGGGGATGGAGCACTGGCTGCCGCTCTACTACGAATCCCTCGGTACCCTGTTTGACTATATCGGAGACGGTCTCGTCTTCCTCGACCATCTCGGCCCTGAGGCCGTTGAAGAACGTTTCGGGCAGATCGAAGACTATTATGAGGCGCGTGCGGAGGACATGCGGGCAGGGGAGAATGCCAGCCTCGACACGGTGCCCTACCGCCCGATGAAGCCCGAGGACGTCTATCTCGGACGGCAAGAATGGAAAGAGCGGCTGCAGGACGTAGCCCTTCGTCCGCTCTCGCCCTTTTCGCCCCAAGGGGCCGAGCGTGCGTTTGACTTCGGTGCCAAGCAAGGTCGCACATTCGCCGCTGAACGCTCTGGCAATCAGAACGTCTTCAATGCGGTGGCGGACCACATCAGCGACAAACGCAATGACAAGCGAGTGGTCGTTGCTGGCTGGACGGAAGGGTCAGCGGATCGTCTCAAGACGGTGCTGGGGGACCACGACGTTACGGGTCTTCTGACACTGAAATCTTGGAGCGATTTCAAAGAGGAAAGCAGCATCGTCCCCGTCGTCGTGCTCGGTCTCGAACATGGGTTTGAGACGGATGATCTCATCATCCTCGCCGAGCAAGACATTCTCGGCGACCGCCTTGTCCGCCGCTCAAAGGTCAAGCGTGCAGAGAACTTCCTCACCGAAGCAAGCTCTCTTTCCGTCGGTGACCTGATCGTCCACGTGGCGCAAGGGGTGGGGCGTTATGAAGGCCTGGAGACGATCGAGATCCAAGGCGCCCCCCATGACTGCCTGAAGCTCGTCTATCACGGCGGGAAGATGTTCCTCCCTGTCGAGAACATTGAGCTTCTCTCGCGCTTTGGCTCTGATGATCCCAACCATCCGCTCGACAAGCTCGGCGGGGCGAATTGGGGCGCCCGCAAGGCCAAGATGCGTGAACGGATCCGCATGATGGCGGAGCAATTGATTGCCATTGCCGCCAAGCGCCTGTCCAAGAAAGCCGAGGTTCTGTCCCCGCCCGAAGGCGCCTACGATGAGTTCTGTACACGCTTTCCGTATGCGGAGACAGAGGATCAGCTGAACGCCATCGACGATGTTGTTGGCGACCTCGTTTCGGGCAAGCCGATGGACCGGCTGATCTGCGGTGACGTCGGTTTCGGCAAGACAGAGGTGGCGATGCGCGCCGCTTTCGTTGCGGCGATGAACGGGCGGCAGGTCGCGCTCATTTGTCCGACCACGCTCCTGGCGCGGCAGCACGCCAAAGCGTTCAAAGAGCGCTTCGCTGGCTTCCCTCTCAACGTCCATCAGCTCTCACGGTTTGTCAGTGCCAAGGAAGCCACACAGACACGCAAGGGTTTGAAAGACGGCTCCGTCGATGTCGTCATCGGCACCCATGCTCTCCTTTCAAAGCAGGTCGGCTTTCGCGATCTGGGGCTGCTCATCATCGATGAAGAGCAGCATTTCGGTGTGAAGCATAAGGAGCGTTTGAAAGAGTATCGCGGCGACACCCACGTCCTGACCCTGACCGCAACGCCGATTCCGCGGACGCTTCAGCTCTCGATGTCAGGCATCCGGGACCTCTCGCTGATCGCAACACCGCCGGTGGACCGCTTAGCCGTCCGCACGACGATCGGTCCCTTTGACGGTGTCGTGGCGCGCGAGACCCTGCTGCGTGAGCACTATAGAGGTGGGCAGAGTTTTTATGTCTGCCCGCGGGTCTCGGATCTTGAAGGCGTCGCGGAGTACCTTCGCACCCAGGTGCCGGAGGTGAAGTTCCGGATCGCCCACGGCCAGATGCCAGCCGGTGAGCTTGAAGACATCATGACCGCGTTTTACGAGGGCAAGTTCGACGTTCTGCTCGCGACAACGATCGTGGAGAGCGGCATTGACGTGCCGACAGCCAACACGTTGATTGTTCACCGTGCGGATATGTTCGGCCTCGCGCAGCTCTACCAAATCCGTGGCCGGGTTGGGCGGTCCAAACAACGCGCTTATGCGTATCTAACAACCAGCCCCCGGAAAAAGATGACCGATGGTGCACAACGACGCCTCAAGGTGCTCCAGTCCCTCGATACATTGGGCGCTGGCTTTACCCTCGCTAGCCACGACCTCGACATCCGCGGTGCTGGTAACCTTCTGGGTGAAGAGCAATCGGGCACTGTCAAGGAAGTCGGCGTCGAACTCTATCAGCACATGCTGGAGGAGGCGGTCGCTGAGATGAAGGACGGCGAGGTGTCAGCCGGTGAGGCTTGGTCGCCGTCGATCAACATTGGCACGGCGGTATTGATCCCCGACACTTACGTAGCCGATCTCGATGTCCGAATGTCGCTTTACCGCCGCCTGTCCGACGCTCGGGATGACCAAGAGATTGAAGCGTTTGCGGCGGAAATGATCGACCGGTTTGGCCCGATGCCGCGGGAGGTCGAGGCGCTCTTGCAAATCGTCGCCATCAAGGCGCTCTGCCGCCGAGCGCAGGTGGCGAAGATCGATGCTGGCCCCAAGGGCGCGGTGATCACCTTCCGCGATCAGTTCCCCAATCCGATGGGTCTCGTGCGTTACCTCTCTGATACGCCGTACGATATGAAGCTGCGTCCAGACCAGAAACTTGTGTTCAAGCAGGCGTGGCCGGATGAAAAAGTACGCCTCAAAGGATGCAAACGTGTGCTGAATGTCTTGGTGGAGATCGCAGAGGCAGAAGTCGCCGCAGCCTAGGCGAAGAGCGGCGCGCTGGTCCGGCTACGCAATTCGTCGGTCAAGCGATCGATCGCTTCGCTCGGCGATTCGCTAACGGCCGCGAAGCTAGCGTGACGCGCCGACATGATGAGGGGCGCCGGTTCGTCACCGAACTTCAAATCCTCTATCAAAGTCTGCATCGCGCGCATCACACGGCGCGCATAGAACGCGTCAGCGCCCGGCATCGCCACGAGGAAGAGGTTCTCGCGCAGCTTGGTGAAGGCCTCAAGCGGTGTGAGGGCCATGCCGAGATAGATCCCAGCTTCCGCGAAGTCCTCGGCGCTGATGCGGCTTTCGGCCTGGAGCTCGATTGCTCCGTAGGCGATGATATGGCCTTGGGTGTAGTGCTCTTCACAGATCCGGCGGAAGATCTGGGGGCCGAATAACGGCGCTGGCTCGCCGAGCTCACTCACCGTTGAACCAGCGAGCGCCGTTTTCAGGTTGCGCGCGGTCTTGAACCGGCTCGCGGCGCCCTTGAGGAACGCAAGCACCTCGGGCGACTCTTCGGGGCGGGCGATCAAATCAGCGCCAGCCGACAGCCACGGGGTGAGGGCCTCCTCGGTCCAGTTCTCTCGCACCACCGCAACAGGCAAGCCAGTGAGATCGGTCTGTCGTCTGATGAGTTTGAGGACAGGCAAACGATGCTCGCGTTCTTCATGCACATGGATCATCAGTGCACCAGCGTGCCCCCCTTCTAGGAGGCGCAAAGTGCCGCTCGATGAGAGGCTGGCCGCAAGAGCGCGCGGCTCGACCGAATTGAGGACGGGCAGGATGCTGGGGGCGGGTTCGGCCAAGAGGGCGCAGGGCGCGTCCCAATCGTCAAGCTCATCGTCGCGGCGGAACGGAAGCCCGAGGCCACTCAAAGCGCGAAAGCGAACGGATGCCGCATCGGCCAGAAGGCGGTGATGCACAGCCTGGCGCAGGGCGCGCGGTACGGGGTCAATGCTGTCCTCGGCGCGGCGGACAAGGATGACGCCCGGATGTGGACGGCAGGGGAGAGGGTCGCCAAGACCGATCACGGCCACGAGCGGCGTGACGCCCGCCTGCTCTTGGGCCCGGTCGAGCGCACTATCGATGGGACGGGTGCCAGAAAGGTCGACCAAACAGACCTTGGTCGGCCCACCCACAGGAATGACAAAACCCTCCGCAATCAGAGGTTTGCGCCACCGATTGCGCGTGGACGAAGGCCCCAAAAGGCGGATCGTCACGGACGAGCGATGACCAAACTCACCCATCAGCTGTCACTCGTTCCGCTGTTGTCGTCGAGCGCCTGGAGGCAGACGTCACCCTGTTCGCGATCGACGAAAAGACCGCTCAGCGCCCGTTCCTCGTAGCAAGGAAGAGCCGCTAGGAACTCCTGCGGCCGCCCCCACGGGCCGATCTCGCGATAGAGAAGAGCCGTCCGTGGACCAACAAATCGCCAGTGCCAAGGCTCGAACGTGTCTTCGCCCGGCAGGTAATTGTTCCCTTGCGGAAAGCTGAGGATGAAACCGTACTGCCAAGCTTTCTTTTCAAAGCAGGCGTAGCTCCGGTCCGTCCCCCGCATAAAGCGTCGGTTCACATCCACATCTGCTGCCAGGCCGAGTTGGTGCTCCGACGTACCCGGATGAGCCACGGTGCCGCGTGCGCGGTTAATCTCATGCAGCACGGTTTGGGTATGGTGACTGCGATAGGCCGAACGCAAAGAAAGCCGCTCGCCATCTTGGGCGCAGGCTTCGAACAATCCCGCCAAAGCCTCCGGCATCGTCGTGTCGTCGATGCGTGCTTCGCGCATTTGCATCTCTTCCACACCCGCGGGTTTGGAAAGCGGCAGGCCGTAATCCTCAGCACGCACCAGATCCGGCGGAACATAGTCGCCATTGAGGCGGAAAGACATCGAGACGGGCCGGTTGACGTCGAACAGCCGGTCACGTGACCGGTTGGCGGCATACCGGCGAGCGCCATAGGCGTCACGGAAGAGCTGACGCATATGGCGGTTCAGCGCCTCCGCCTCAGTCAGCCGGTTTTGCTTTTCGTAGTTGCCAGCCAAAAGGCGGATATAGAGGCTCAGCTCTGGATTGTTGGCGCCGCGTGCACGTTCCTGGGCGCGGAAAACCTGTTCGTACACCCGCTCAGCGTCGGAAATCCGATCAATGCGCTCGTAAACCGGCGCAAGGAGCAGGGCGACCTGCACCGTGTCCTCATGGTCGGGACCAAGCTGCGCCATGCGGATGGAGTAGGCGGCCGCCAAAAGTCCGGCTGCTGCGTAATCACCGCTCTCTTGTTGAGCGTAGTAACCCCCAAGCTCGGTCATCGCATCGGCAGATGTCAGAAGCTGCCGCGCCTCGCCTTCATACCGGACGGACATACCGTCCGCAGGCAGAGCATCAGTGAACCCAGCCCGCATGTCATCGACCATTTGGATGAAGTTGGGGCTTTCGTCATGGCCATGGCTTGCAAGTTGTTCACCGTCATGGTCGTGACCTGCACTGATGACGGCTGCGTCCCCCGCACGTTCGAGGAATGACGCGGCGATGATCGCGGCGGGTTGGGCCTGCCCTTCGACCAGGTAGATCGTTGCCATCCGGCGACGGATTTCGACACGGCGCGCGTCGCTCAAGGATGCAGCTTGTGCCGACTGAAGTGAATTGCGGTAGTGGAAAACGGCCTGACTGCGATCACCGCCAGCAAAGTGCGCGTCTGCCAGAAGCAGCCGCCGGGGGTGCAGGAAGCTCTCGTCGGCGCCTTCGTGGGTCCATAGGCTGATCGCCTGGTCGCCGTGGTCCACGGCGCGGCTTTCATAGCCAACGGCACTCAGGTGCTCAAAACGGCTCCACGCGGCCTCGGGGTCGAAGCGCGTCAGCCCGTAAAAGCTCCCCGCGTAAGCCGCAGCAAGCCCGAGCAAGCAGATGGCTAAAACATCGCGGCCCCGCACCGTAAGACATCTCCCAAGGAACGCCCGAACGCATGGGCGATACACGTCTGACACCCTTGCGCATCCCCACACTTCGTTCCAGCGTAAAGAACTCCCTACCGCGGGGCAATCGCCGCGTGTGGAGAATCAACGCCTTCCAGCTGGGCCGCTTCCAGCCCAACCTTAGGGTCATGATGAGCAAGGATCGTACCGGTCGGCGGCGCCTTTATCTGATGCGCCACGGCCACGTGAACTATTTTGATGTGGCGGTGGAAGACTTTAGCCAAGTGCCGCTGACCGAAGAAGGGCAGGGGCAAGCTCGGGCGGCGGGCGCCGCGCTGTCGGGCATCGACTTCGATGCCGCCTTCCACTCGGGCCTGCCGCGGACCCGTGAGACCCTCGGGCTGGTGCTAAAAGCCAATGAATACGGGGTCGAGAGTGACCCAGTGGCCATTGGCGGATTTGAAGAGCTGCGCGGCGGTCATGTGATCGTGAAGACGCAGACCGAGCTAGCAGCGCGGCTTGCGTTCAGCTTCGACGCCGCAGCAGAGGAGGGGGCGAGTTTCCTCCCGGGCGGTGAGCTTTTTGCCGATGCCGAGGAGCGGATTGTCGAATCCTTGCGGATCCTGATCGAGGAGCATGCCTGGAAACGGGGCATTCTCGTCGCCCATGAGGGGGTCAACCGTATCCTTTTGGCGCATTTGACCGGCGGTGGTCTTGGGGCTCTGGGCCACTTTGAACAGGACCTTTGCGGGATCAACGTGCTCGATTTCGACGTCACCCACGATGACAACGGTCAATTGCTCGTGGAGCGGGTGATCTTGAAAGCGGTCAACGTCACCGCGCACGACCCGATCAAAGAGGGCTTGCCGCGGACGAGCCTGGAACATCTTTTTGGCATTGATTTCGGCGGCGCCCGCCCACCTCGCCGTTAACCGACGGGGTGTTTTCTTAGGCTTTTGAGAGCTGAAGGACGCCGGCGCCGGTAAGGTTGCTCAACCCTTCCGCCATCGCCTTAATCTCGCCGCACTCAGAAAGACTCTGCTAAAAATCCTAACCTAGGCGTGTCGTTAGGTGGTGGTTGGCGCATTTTGTGTTGGCTATCATTCGACGGGTACGGATGGGACGACGGCAGACATCTGCGCTTCACTCATGGGGCGGAGCAATCGTTTGCGCCACCACGAGCCGGCCCCGATGCGAGGTTTCACTGGCCGGCGACGCGCCCCCGCTCCAGGCCCAGTGAATAACGGCAGCCACGTCCCTCGATCCCATGGCGTGGCTGCCGACATCGCCGGAGTGGACGAGGGGAGTTAGGCTTTGGCGCCATCGATCACAGGCGCGAACGCCGTGATCATGTGGTACAGCATGCTGCCAGGGATCACTTTGGCGCTAGGCTCGCCTTTGTCATCGTAGCTGTCCATCAAGAAGCCTTCGGGCGCATCGGACAGATAGGTCTCGAAGATACGTGTCAGGATTTGATCGGCCTCGTCCAGGCCGTACGCACCAGGCTCAACGATCTTGGCCTTGAACATTTCTGTTTGCGGCCACAAGCGCCGTGAAGCGTCAATCGGTGTACCGCTGCGGCTCACCACATTGTAGACAAAGCCTGTGGCCGGATCACGCCCGGCCCTATCAGCACCTGCGATGAGGCGGCGACGCCAGCTCGCGGTGTCGTGTGCGGAATACTTTTCATACTTGCTGAGCAGGGAAGCCCACTCATAGGCGTGACCCGGTTCAATACGGTCACCTTTGTCAGGATCAAGACGCCAGCTGCTGTCGAAATGCTCGAGCACACAATCGTAACGCGGATCAAAAAAGTGCTCTTCGAACAAGGTGACGATCTCGCCAGCGCGGCGGAGCCAACGGTCCTCGCCAAACGCTTCGAAAAGAGCGAGAAAAGCTTCCAGAAGATGCATATGCGGATTGGCGCGAAGACCGCCTCTGCCAGTATCGTTATCCTGAAAGCCGCCGCCTGGCAGGCCAAGGCGTTGATCAAGCAGGCGGACAATCTGCTCAATCCGCGATCCTGCATCAGGCAAAAACCCTGCACGATAGCTCCAGGCCAATGCAATCATTGCAAAAGCGTGATCGTAGGCATCCATACGATCATCCAGAACATCGCCATCCCGAGCGATGTGGTGAACGAATCCGCGATCATCCCGCCAACACGACGCATAGAGATAATCGATGCCCTGACTTACCAATTCACGGGCAGGGCCCTCCCAACCCAGCACGTGGGCGTGGGCGAACGCGTAGATCTGGCGCATTTGTACACGAGACCGGCGTAACGAGCCATTCTCACGAAAGTCTTTGAAATCAAGCGTCTCTTTGAAGCCCGGGGTGTCGTCATTCCACGAATGCTCAGCCCAGCGAGGAAGCGCTGTTTCCATCAGCCAGTGACGGATCCTCCACCGTGTCGCCTCCGGCAAGAGAAACCCAAGCGAAAACCCATTCGCGGCTTGCGCGACCGCCTTCACATCCTGCGTGCGATCCAGATCAGCCACCAACACGGCGCTGTTGGTGGCCACCACCGCCAAGTCCTTCAACCCTATGGCCGCCACCAGTGGCCCGCTTGATCGCAACGAGATGCGATCACTATCCTGAGCAACAGCTGGGCCTGACGTGGACACTGCGTCGCTTGCGCTCGATGTCACGCGGTAGACGCTGGCGTGATCGCCGACATCGCTCCACCCCATGTCGACAGGCACCACAGCCACGCCGTCCTCGACACTCACGGGCTCCATGATCGCGTAGTCGACGGAAATTGCCTGTGCCTGAGCAAAGGCTGCTGGATCAAGCGATACCACTTGGGAGCCAGATGATCCGAGTGCGGCTCTGACAGATCTCACAATATCGGGACACAGACGTTCCGCGGCTTCGATGAAGCTCTGGGCTTTGAAGAGAAAGATGCCGGCGTTCCAAAAGTAGGAACCTTCGGCAAGATAACTCTCAGCTGTGAGCCGGTCCGGCTTCTCGACGAAACGATCCACCGGCTTCACATTATCGTCCGTAGACGCCGCTTTGATGTAACCGTAAGCCGTGGCTGGCTCCGTGGGCTGAATGCCGAAGGTGACGAACCTACCAGCCTGCGCCACGGGGACGCCGCGGACGATGGCGTCCATAAAGGCGCCCAAGTCGTTGATATGGTGATCAGCGGGCAGAACCAGGAGCAAACTGTCGGGATCACTCGCGACCGCGGCCGCGGCAATAGCCGGCGCAGAATCCCGGCCGAAGGGCTCCAGGATCATCAAAGACTGCGGCACCGCCTCCTTGATGAGGTGCTCATGTCGCGCCGAGCCAACAACCAGCGGCGCATCAAACTTAAGCCCTGCAGCCGGGTGCTGAAGACGACCCGCGGTCTCAGCCAGCATGGAACGCGACGAGATGAGACTCTGAAACTGCTTGGGCCGCGCCGGAACGGACACCGGCCACAGGCGTGTCCCAGATCCACCGCACAGGATAACGGGCTTGATCAGTGGCATGACGTGTTCCCTGCGGGCAACTGGAGGCTTCCTTATGCAGCACTGACCATTAGGAAATTGTAGGCGTATCAAAATCGAACTGAAGCGCCACATCCATCACAGCCAACAGCACAGCGCACATGAGGAGTACCGGGGAAAAAACGACGGAAAAGCAACTCCCTGAGACTATGCCATGCTAGACAAGTGCACCCAGATTTTCCAAGTGATTTGACGGCTGGTCTTGGTAAGAGTGTTTGCATGCCTTGTTTCCGTTACGACGGTCAAATCCACGTCTTCGCGCATGTTCCGAAGTGTGGCGGGACATCTGTCGAGGATTACCTGAGGCAAAAGTTCGGACAATTGGGCTATTTCAACAGGCCGGATCCACAGCGGTACTACGCTGACGTTTGGGGTCGTTGCAGTCCACAGCACGTTCCTTGGCAAGACTTTGTTTCGACAATCCCACAGGAGTGGATTGGCCAGGTTTTCACCGTGGTGCGCCACCCGTTTGATCGGTTTGCCAGCGCATACAACATGCGTTCCACAGCTCCCAATGAGTCCGTGTTTTCCCAGTTGCCGCCGGAAGAGTTCTTTGACTGGTATCTCAGGTTTGAACGGGACGATCCATACTTCTTGGACAATCACTTTAGGCCGCAGACTGATTTCTTTCCCGCGACAGCTGAAGTCTTCAAATTGGAGGACGGACTCGATCAGGTCGAAGCTTGGCTTTCTCACACATTCCGCATACCGGGGCCGGTAACGGGAATGGGGCACAACATGAAAACGCCTGCACCGGAGAGCGACGGCTGGATCAAAGAAGAAATGAGTCGCAGTCTGTGTACAAAGCTATCTGCCTATTACGCCCGCGACTTCGAACAGCTCGGCTATGATGAGCATCCCGAGAAACTACCCACACTGAAATGGCTGGGTGGTCGGTCATCGTGGCAACGAGCCATCCACAAGCCGCTCTTGATGTGGCGGGCAAAATCCCATGCAAAATGGGCTCTGCGCAGTCTCAAACGGTGAATCGCTAAGCGGTTAGTTGATCATTGGCGCCTGGCAGGACACGTCACCACGTCGACGCCTACGAAAAGACGGTATTACCCGCACAATCAACGTTGTCGCAAATATTGGTTATCAGAGACGACCGACTGAACCCTCAGCCGTCTTTCTGCTGATCCGTCTCCGGCTGATGCTCAACAGCCTGAGGCGTTGGTTCTGCGCTGAACTGGGCTTGCTCTCGCATCTGCTGTTCGTGGAAACCGCGGATCGGATCGACGTTTTGGTTGTGCTCCGTGATCTTGAGAACCACCGTGCCGGCCATCAGGTCGTGCAAGGCCTGTTTCTTCGATGTGAAGAACACCAGCAGATAGCCGACAAATGCCAACAGAGCCGAGAGATACTTGCCGATATAGCGCAGCGCCGCTTTGCCTGGTGAGATCCGCTGCCCTTGCAGGTCTGCGACCTTCAGTCGGCAGATCATTTTCCCCACAGTGCCTTGGGTCTGAGAGCTTTCCATAAAGATGGAGTAGCCCGCATCAATCAGCAGCGGGATGATCGGCAACAGAAACGGCAGGAAAATCGCAAAAACCGGTGTGAGGATGCCAACAACAACCGCGTCAATGATAGCCGCCAGAAAGCGCCACCAAAAACCGCCATACCCGTAGCTCGCCTGGACCGGCGCTTGCGTCGTACTCATCTGCCCCTACCGCTCGAAACTCCCCTATCACTTCCCGTGGTCCTTGCAGCATGTCAACATTCTGGCCATCCTGACGCCTAGGGAACGGCGAGTTGTTTCAGTGAAGATCGAATCTATCAGAGAACTCAGAGGATTTCGCGGCATCAACGTGCTGCGAATTCTGGTCTTGGTTGCCGCTTTGGTGACGATTTCGGGATTTGTGGCGGCCGGCGTCACGAACAAGCAAATGAAGGTCGTTGAGGACGTTCTACCCGCCGCGCCCGCGACCGAACAAAGCGCACGAACCATCGACCTCGACGTGCTGCTCGCTGAAGCCATGGTGCAGCAGTCCATGGTCGAAACCGATGCCAGCATGGCGACAGTCGCGCTGCTCTCGTCCCGCGACCTCATCCGCTGCGACCAAGCGCCGAGCATCATCAATCAAGGCCGGTTCCAGATCGTCGGCGAAAGCCTTGTAACGTCGATGGGCCTATCGGCTTCGCCGCTTCTTGGGTTTGTCGGGCTCAACGCGATCCAACGCTACCAATGCGGTTGGGAAGGCGGCACCGAAGGCGTGCCCTGGTTCATGGCCGATGCGACCTTCTTCACCTTAGCGGGCCTTGTGCTGATGATCGTGTTCAAGGACGTGCTGTTGAGCTGGTTCCCGCCAGCGAAAGCGGCGCTCGACGGATTGGAGCAGGTCCTGCAGCTCGCCGTGGCGCCGGTGGCGCTGGGCACCGTCTCGTCGATGTTCACTGCCGAGACCGGCGTGATTTTTGCCCAAGGAACCGTCGCGGTTGCGTCGTTCTTTCAAATGCAAACGGGCGGTGAGGTGATGATGGCTGGTCTCCCCTTCCCCACGCTCGGCGATGCGGGCGACGTTGGCGCCACGATGTTCCTAGGCAACTTCATCGCCGCGATGATCGGTGTTGTGGTGAGTTTTGTGCTGTTTGTTGCAGGCAGCTTGGTGGCGGGCCTCGTGATGCTGGCGCCTTTGCCGCTGCTCGACACGCTGCTGCGCTCCGTCCGCGGAGGGGCAATGATCGGCATGGCTGGAACGTCGGTCGCGGCGCCAGAGCTTTCTTTGCTGGTGGCCATACCGGTGTTCATCCTGGCACTTATCATCTTTCCCTTTGCGCTGAGGCTTCTTGTTTTTGGTGCGGTGAACGCCCTCGACTTTCTGCCCCTCAACCGCGGGCGCGGTATGGGGAAAACGCGGTTCGTCCGTGCATTCTCTGGCAAGGCAATCCCGGGGCTTCCCAAACGGACAGCGGGCCGTCTGAAGCGTGAGGACGACGGTACGCTGACCTTCACCTATGCGCCGCTTTACATCATGCCGCGAAAGGCGATGGCCATTGATGAGGACATGCCCATGACGGTGGTGGAAGGCGTGTTGATGCCGTCGTTACGGCTCGGTTTCCGTGGTACCGGCCCCGCGGCGTTCTTGTTGCCCGCCCGCTACCGGAAACACGGCGCGACCATCGCTGAACGCCTGACCATGGCGTTCGCGGTCAAAGGCTTCGATGGTACGATGGCAGATGGCAATTTGCGAGGCGGGCCACCCGCACGTGCGACAGGCTAGCTTTTAAGCCTCACCTTCGACGATCATACCGTCATAGGCAGGCTCGACATGACTGGGCGTTTCGTCCTGCACCGCTTGGTAATCCATCACCACGTGGAGATTCGTCAGCACACCTCTCCGGCAGCCTGCGCGCTCGATGTATTCCAGCGACTTCTCAAGGTGCAGGTGGCTGCCATGGGGGCGATACTGGAGCGCATCAATGATCCAAGTGTCGACACCCTCCACAATCGGCCAACTCTCCGCTGGCAGATCATTGATATCTGCGGAGTAAGCGATCGATCCGCATCGAAAGCCCAAGGACTGTACGCTGCCGTGGTCTTGGATGAAAGGTGTCACAGGGATCGGGCCTGTCGGCCCGTCGATTTCGAACGTTTCGCCCGGCGCAGGCATCTCATACCGATCAAGAACAGCAGGGTACGGACTGCCCGGCGCCTGCTCAAAGCAATAGCGAAAACGAGGGATGAGGTTGGGCGAAGTGTCGTCGCCCAAATAGACCTTGACCCGGGCCATGTTCTTGATCGCCACCACCCGAAGATCGTCAATCCCGTGGGTCTGGTCCGCGTGGTCATGGGTGATCACCACGGCGTCTAGATTTTCAATGCCGTTGTTGATCAGCTGGAGGCGCATATCTGGTGACGTATCGATCAGGACGGTCGTCAGCCTGCCTTCAAATGAACCGTTCTCATCAGCGCGCTGTACAGCGATGGAGCACCGTGTTCGGAGGTTTTTGGGTTCGTTTGGGTCGCACTTGCCCCAATCGCCGCGGCCACCTGGACCGCCGATGCGCGGAACCCCGCCCGACGAACCGCATCCGAGAATGATGGCGCGCAACTTCATGGGCGCGGCGCCCTTTCAAACAAACGGAAGAAATTCTCCGTCGTCGCCTCTTCGATCACCGCCACCGGTTCTCCCCTGATCTCTGCCAATTTCTCCGCCACCAGCGGAACATAGGCCGGCTCGTTGCGCCGGCCACGGTGCGGCACGGGCGCGAGGAAGGGGCAGTCGGTCTCGATCAGCAAACGGTCGAGCGGGACGTCTTTCGCGAGCGCGCGCACGTCGTCGGCCTTTTTGAACGTGATGATGCCAGAGAACGCCACATAGCCGCCCATGCCGATCCCCGCCTCCATCAATGGACGTCCGCTGGTGTAACAGTGGAGGAGCAGCGGAAAGGGTTTCTTGGTATAGGCTTCCGTCAGCATGCGCCGCATTAGATCATCGGCCTCGCGGGTATGAACGATGAGCGGCAATCCCGTTTCCTGGGACGCGGCGATATGCGCGGCAAAGACAGCTCGCTGATCATCCTCCGGCGAGTAGCCGTAGTGAAAGTCGAGCCCGCACTCGCCAATGCCCACCACGTTCTCTGGCTTAGCGAGATCGATCAAGGCTTGCGCCGTGAGGTCAGAGAAGTCTTTGGCATGGTGCGGATGAACGCCCACGGACCGGGTAAAACGCTTTGACTGCGCGGCAATCTCGGTGATCTCTGGTATGCTCTCGAGACGATCAGAAATCAAAAGCATGGCTCCGACATTGGCCTCCTCGGCCCGCCTCAACACCGCATCGAGATCATCCGCATAGCGCTCGCCATGCAGATTCACGTGGCTGTCGACAAACATCAGGCCGCTCTCCCGGCCAGCGCGTCGCGCACCGCGAGACCAGCGATGTACGCCGTCTGACCCGGGTCCGCTGTTCCTTGTGCGCCAAACGTGTCCTGGGCGGCCTCATAAGCAGCCAAGCGCCTTGCCATCACATCACGACCAATATCTGGAGCCATGATCCCTTTCCTCAGACGGCTGAGGATCAGGCTGGTTGCTTCCTCGCGGGTGCCTTCAGCGGCTTTGCCGGCAAATTTTCGTGAGACGGTGAGAAGATCGTCTTTGCCGTGCACAGCGCGGAGCCAGCTTTCCGCCACCGCCATCGCTTCCTCCCCCTCGCCAAGCGCGAGCCGCAAGGCCCGGCCAGGCGCCCCGCCGCTTACCGCCGCAAAACGCTGGGCATCACCTGGCGAGATCTCGGTCTTGGTTTGAAGCCATGCGGCGAGAGGCTCCTCAGCAACAGGCGAGAGCACCAACCGACGACACCGACTGGTTAAGGTGGGAAGCAACCGCGACGTCGAACGGCTCAAAAGAAAAAGCGCCGTGCCCTTGGGCGGCTCTTCGAGGATCTTGAGAAGACTGTTGGCCGCCTCCCGCCGCAACTCGTCGGCGAGGTCAACGATGACGACCATCTTTCCGCTCACCGATGTTTTATGAAGACCTTCGATCACCTTCCGGGCGGAGGCCACATCGATCTCATCACGGAGCTTTCCGGTCTTCTCATTCTCTGTCCGGCGCAAAACGTGAAGATCCGGATGAGCGCCGGCGAGCATCAGGCTTCGCACCTTCTCATCGCTTTCACCCAGTCGCCGACCCCCGCTGAGCAGTGTCGCAGCCAGCATGAAGGCGAGGGTTGCCTTGCCCTGGGCCTCCGGCCCCACAAACACAAAACCGCCCTCCATCGCGTCCCGCGCGAGCAGCTGTTCAACGGTGAGCAAGGTGGACGGCGCCGCGAGGAAATCGCTGGCGGCTTCAGGAGGGGGTAGGTGATCCATCCTCACGGTCTAGCAGACCTGGGAGCCGAGCCGAAACCGCTGATTGGATCGCTGTCGTCACATCATCCACCGGGGGGCGGGCATCGATGACCACGCAGCGTTCTGGTTCGCGCTCTGCGATGGACAGGAACCGCGCGCGGACCTTTTCGTGAAACTTGAGGCCCTTCGCCTCAAAACGGTCGGCGGCTCCCCTCGCCTCGGCACGCGCCAGACCCTCGCGGGCGGGAAGATCGAGAATGATCGTAAGATGCGGATCACGCCGCGCCGCCCCCGCCCTGAGATCGGTGAGCAGCGCTGCCGAAATCCCGTCCTCGCCGCCCTGATAGGCTTCGGTCGAATCAAAGAACCGGTCGCACAGAACCACATCGCCCCTGAAGAGCGCTGGCTCGATCACCGCCTCCACATGGCTGTCGCGCGCGGCGTTCATGAGCAGCGCTTCGGACAGCGGCGACCAGCGATGGTGGGGCGCGAGCAACAACTCGCGCAGAGCCTCGGCCTCGCTCGTTCCGCCCGGCTCTCGGGTGACTGTCACCGAACGGCCAACGTCCTTGATAGCATCGGCAAGGCGCCGGATTTGCGTGCTTTTGCCTGCGCCCTCTGGGCCTTCAAAGGTGATGAATGTCACCGCTGTGCCTCGCCATCGGGCGGGGTCAACAGGGCCTGGAAGCCAAGGCCGATCTTTTCAAAGAAGCCTAGGCCGCGAACCCGCTCCGCCGTGTAGAGAGGGTACTCCCGCGCCTCCTCTCCGGGAAGCGTCAGGCGCAGCACCGCGACCTGTTCGCCCGGGCGAATGGGCGCGCGCAAGGGCCCTTCGTAGACGAGCTCGGCCTGCGCGTCCGCCAGGATCGTCTTGTGCCGTGTGAATGCCACATCCTGTTCGATCCGAAGGCTGACCGTATCCGATTTACCGGCAAACACCGTAGCGCTGCCCACGATATCGCCCGCCATGAAGTACTGCCTTGTGTCAAAAGCCTCAAAAGCTTCGCGCATGAGGTCAAAACCGGCCAGGCGGCGATCACGCTCAGAGTCCAAGCCAGCAACCACGGCGATCCTGGTCAGCCCGTCTTGCTCCGCGAGACCCACAACGCCGTAACCTGCCTCTTCCGTATGGCCAGTTTTCATGCCGCGGGCGCCAGGAAACTCAGCAGCGATCAGTGGGTTTCGATTGGACTGGGTGATGCCGGACCAGGTGAACTCGTCGATCCCAAAAAGATACCGGTACTGGGGGTACGAGTTCCAGATGTGCCGAGCCAGCCGCGCAAGATCCCGCATGCTCATCCGCTGATCAGGGTTCGGAAGACCGGTCGGATTGCCAAAGCTCGACTCCGTGAGACCCCAGGCTTGCGCCCGAGCATTCATCAGCTCAGCAAACGCTTCCTCGTCACCCGCAATGTTCTCCGCAACCACAATGCACGCATCATTGCCCGACAGAACAACGATGCCTTTGAGCAGATCCAGCACTTCGATCTCGGTATCGACGAGCACGAACATTTTCGAGCCGCCCGTGCGCCAAGCTTTCTCCGAGACATAAAAGGGCGTGTCCGGCGTAAGTCGGCCCTGCTCTATCATGTCGAGCACGACCGCCACGGTCATCAGCTTGGACATCGACGCAGGAGGCACGGCGATGTCCGCCTTCTTCCCGTAGAGAAGATCCCCCGTTGCGACATCCATAATGGCGGCATGGGTCGCGCGGGTCTTAATCAGATCCGCAGCTGACCCACTGGCTCCAAAACCGATCCACAGACAAAGCGCAAAGCGCAGAAGGCGCAGCGTCAATTCACAACCTCTTGGACAATCATCGCGTCAACGAACCCCGACTCAATAGCAGTCTGAAGCCCATTTTGCGCGCTCATGATATCCGAATAAGGCCCCAGCCTTACAAAAGTTAACGCGCGGCCGTTGCGGCGGCCCTGCTCGACCGACACCGGGGCTCCGACGCCGAAGCGCGAGGCGGCGGTGTTCGCGTTGCCGGCGGACGAAAACGCCCCAACCTGGACGTAAAGCGCGTTGCTTCGGCTGAACGAGGTTGGCGCGGCCGGCGCCGCCGGTGCACTCATACTGGTGTAGACGAGGTTCGGGTTCGAGGGCTGTGTGGGTGCTGCCTGCGCCACTTGCGGTGAGCGGCGGCTTGGCGGTTTTGAGGCCAGCGACTGGCCACGCTCTCTCTGGCCGACGCGGGTGATGGCATCGGACAGGCGAGCCTCACCGACATAGCGCACACGCACCGGTGCCACGCCAGCATCGAGCGTGCCAAGCTTCCGCGCCGACTCCATAGAGAGGTCGATGATACGGTTCTGGGCAAAGGGTCCGCGGTCATTCACCCGCACGCGGATTTTCTTGCCCGTCTTTTGGTTGGTGACCTCGACAATCGAGGGCAGCGGCAGCGTTGGATGCGCCGCGGTCAGGCGATTTTGGTCAAAGATCTCGCCATTCGCCGTCAGCTTGCCGTGGAAATTGGGGCCATACCAGGACGCCATACCCACCCGGTTGTAGTTGGGATCCACCGCCGGATAGTACCAGCGACCGCCAATCTGATAAGGCTCGCCGACCTTTACATGCGGGCTGGGAACAGCCGTCCTCTTCCCGCCAGGCGTCGAACAGGCCGCGATCACGAAGAGAGTGAAAAGTGCAAAGGCGCGCAAAACAGTGCTGGTCAAGACGGTTCCTCCGATCCTGCCCCCAGGAGACCCCGCCTCTTTCCCGCCATCTTGGTTAAAAGGACGTTCAGAAACGGAAGTCGGCTCGCCGCAGACGGGCCTTCAAAGTGGGTCTGTTTGGTAAAGCCTAACACGAAGGGGACCGTGAGGCACGGGGGGGCCGGGCTGCTTGAACGGCAGGCCAGTGGCTTTGGCGAGCTTGGCGTCGCTGGTGACAATCGCCGCCCGCCATCCCGTGAACCGGTCCCGCATGACCGAACCGATGCTGGCATAAAGCGCGGTCAGCTCACGGCGATCCCCGATGCGCTCGCCATAGGGCGGATTGATCATCACAAGGCCCGGCGGACCCTCTGGCCGTTCCAGCTGACTGAGTGGTTGGTGGCGGAACTGGACGACGTCCGAGAGCCCTGCGCGTTCCGCGTTCTGACGGCTGGCTTCAATGGCGGCGCCGTTGCGGTCCGCGCCGATGACGGTGTTGACCGTGTTGGTTGTTGGCGTCTCTCTCCGCATCGCCTCGCATACGTCGGCGTCAAACGTGGCCAGGCGTTCAAACGCGAAGTGGCGATCCCGTCCGGGTGCGAGGCCGCGGGACCATAAGGCGGCCTCAAGCGGGATTGTGCCGGAGCCGCACATCGGATCGATCAACGGTTCTTGGCCCGAAAACCCAGCAGCATGGAGGAACAGCGCGGCCATGGTCTCGCGCAGCGGCGCCTTCACCACCGATTGCTTATAGCCTCTCTTGTGAAGGAGCTCGCCGGACGTATCGAGGCTGACAGTGCATATATCCTTCTCGATACGGACGAAGATCTTAGCGCCGCCCCCTTTGTCGAAGGCCACGCCTGCTTTCGCGATAGCGGCCTTCCGCACCCGCTCGGCGGCGGCGCCAGAGTGATAGATCTTCGATGCCCGGCATGTCGCCTCGACGGAGATCGTCGTCCCGGGCGTGAGCACGCTTTCCCAAGGCAATGTGCGTGAGCGTTTGTCTAAGGTCGAAAGATGAGCGGCCCGAAAACTCCCCAGGCGGACGAGCACGCGGCTGGCGCCGCGGAGCCACAAATTGGCCCGCCAGACGTCTGCCCACTGACCAGTGCATTCCACGCCGCCTGGCACCGCACGCGGTTTGGTCAGACCAAGCTCCCGCGCTTCTTCCAAAAGCCAGGGCTCAAGCCCAGGCGGCGCCGCCAAAAAGATCGTCAGCTCACCGTCCGTTACCGGAGAGCGCTGATCACTCATCACCCGCCACGCGTTGCGCCAAAGCGGCCGCCATGAACTGGTCAAGGTCACCGTCGAGCACGGCATCCGGGCTTGGGCTCTCGACGCTCGTCCGGAGGTCTTTCACCATCTGATAGGGCTGCAAGACATAAGAACGGATCTGGTGACCCCAACCGATTTCGGTCTTGCTCGCGGCCTGGGCGTTCGCCTCTTCCTCGCGCTTTTGCAGCTCAAGCTCATAAAGACGGGCCCGGAGCATATCCCACGCCGCTGCTCGGTTTTTGTGCTGTGAGCGCTGAGACTGGCACTGGACCACGATACCTGTCGGCTCGTGGGTGATGCGCACGGCAGAGTCGGTGGTGTTGACGTGCTGACCGCCAGCGCCCGAGGCCCGGAACGTGTCGATGCGGCAGTCGCTTTCGTTGATCTCGATCTCGATCTTATCGTCGATCACGGGATAGACCCAGACGCTGGCAAACGACGTATGCCGCTTCGCCGCTGAATCGTAGGGGCTGATCCGCACCAATCGGTGCACGCCGCTTTCGGTTTTCATCCATCCGTAGGCGTTGGTGCCTTTAACAAGAATCGTGGCCGATTTGATGCCCGCCTCTTCGCCGGATTGTTCCTCAAGCACCTCAACCTTATGCCCCTTGGACTGGGCCCAGCGGACATACATGCGCAGGAGCATGGACGCCCAGTCATTGGACTCTGTCCCTCCTGCCCCGGAGTGCACTTCGAGATAGGTGTCGTTGCTGTCCGCTTCACCGGACAGGAGCGCCTCAAGCTCGGCGGTCTGGGCGCGTTTCGAGAGCTCCTTCATCGAGGCTTCCACCTCGTCGATCGAACCCTCGTCATCCTCGTCCTCCGCCATCTCGGCGAGTTCGAGAAGATCGGTGCGCTCTTGCTCAATCTCCGTCAGGGCACTGATGGTATTTTCCAGCCGCGTGCGTTCCTGCATCAATTTCTGCGCGTTTTGGGGATCGTCCCAAAGGGTGGGGTCTTCGGCCTTTTGGTTCAGCTCTTCGAGCCGGGCGTTCGCGACGTCCCAGTCAAAGAGACCTCCTCAGCAGGGCCAGCGACTGCTGCACCTGCTCTGCGGCATGGGTGATTTCGGCTCTCATGATGGATCCAGAATGCTAGGCGGCAGGGTGTAAGCCCTTGGCCCTGGTGGTTCAAGTCTGACTCAAACACACATCCCCTATCTTGCGGGCAACCGGAAACAACCGCTCCAATGACCTCAAATCTCATCGAGTTTCTTGAGATAGGGGTACCTTATCCATTTTTGAACCAACAGCCATTCATCAGAGTAGCGATAGGTGCATTTGGTGTATCCGCCGGGCTCGATATCAATTTCATCGGGACACGGCTGTTTGTGGGAATCACTATCACGAACGAGGCTCAGGTGTGCGACCGGCGGGCCAATTGGCGGGGTCGAATGTACGCCACGCCAAGCGATCCAGGTACCGGGTGTCCAACCACAAACAGGGTCGAACAAGATTTCAAGGCTTCCATCGGCCTCTCGCTTCAACTTCCACGGACGGTAAAGGACCTTCTTTCCAAGGATTTCCGCAGCAACATCAGAGTAAAGCTCTTTTCGCGCCTCTGAAGGGATGTCCTTAACAAGATTGAACTCGGCATCACCAATGGTGATTGGCTCCGCTTCAACGGCGAAAGGCATGCCTTCTAACCAGGGATAACGATAGTCGGGGAAGTAACCCTCGATGATTTCGTCTTCATCCATCATCCGTACGAGCTCGAAGACATCGTCTTCGATCGACGTGACGTTCTTGGCGAACCTCGCACCGCATATGTCAGGCGTTCTCCCCGGCGAGAAATAGAGAACATCGCGACTTGTTCCGCCGAAATGCCGTTGAAGTAGACGATCCCTATCGTACGCCAATCCGCCGATCAGCAGCAAAACAATCAAACCGATGCGCAAGGTCAAGTCTCACGAAAACTCTCGCGAGGGATCATGAGCCCCAGCTAAGCATCTGACAACGAATGATTCAGTGGCGAACTTCGACTACTCCGCCTTTGCCGCCACCACCTCAATTTCCACGAGCCAGCCGGGGGCAGCGAGGCCTGCGATTTCGATGGCTGAGCGGGACGGCAGGTTCGGTTGTTCCTCGGTGCCGAAGAACTGGGTGTAGCCGGCCATAAAGCCTTCAAAATCCATCTGGCCGGTCATCGGATCAGCGACGAGATAGGCGCGCATCATGATAACGTCGCCTAGGGAATAGCCGGCGGCATCCAAACGTTCGGAGATTGCTTTCAGGACATTGACCGTCTGCGTCTCGGTATCACCGAACGTGGTGATATCTGCGTAGCTGCCGCCTTCAACAATGGCGGGCGGGACAGCGCCGCTGGCGAAGAGGAGGTCCGTGCCGGCGGTGACCTCGATCGACTGAGAGATCGGGAAGTCCGACCCCGGAATAGGGTTGCGCGCAATCTCACCGTCGGGGCCGTCAGAACCTCCGCCGCATGCCGAAAGAACAAGAGCAACAGCGGCAGGAGCTAGGTGAGAAAGACGCATCGATTTATCCTTGTTGTGTTTGTTTCGTTGCCGACGTTATGGCGGCCACTGCTCTGTGAGCGGAGAGAATGGCGCCCTCTTGCCAACCCGAGAGCTGCGAGAGGTAGTCCCCAGCAAACGCGATTCGGCCGTCCGGCTCACGCAGAACCGCATAGGCGCTGCCTTCAGGTGCCTTGTCGTCGTCCATCAACCAGGCCCAACCGCCCTTGGAATACTTCTGATCAATCCAGTCGATGTCATAGCCGGCAATGACGTCCTCGTCGAAGGTCGGATGCAGACGGCGGCCATAGCCTGCGGATTTCTTAAGCTGCTCGTCGAGGCTGAGGTCGTTCCAGATCTCGGCGTTCGGCCCAGCTGTGTAGGCGCCGAGGACGACACCGGTCTTGCGGCCAAACCCAGCGGATGGGTACCAGAACTGCATGGCCGGTCCATCAATGGAGCTGGCGCCGCCATAGATCCCCTCGTCTTGTTCCCAGAACCGGCGCTTTGCCGCCCAGGCGACTTTGGATGTCTTCTCGTACTTGCCTGACGCGTCAGCCACGGCCTTCGCATGTTGCTCCGAGAGCTGAAGATCTGCGGAAGCAAGGACGGACAGCGGTGCCGTCACCACGCAATGGTCCGCTTGCAAAGACCGTGTTTCGCCGTTGCGGCGCTCCCGAACCTCGCAGGTCACGCCGTCGTCGGTCTGAGAGAGGCCCACGAGTTCTGTCCCCATCAGGCGCTCTGCCCGAACATGGCGGTCAAAGCCCCTGATCACGCCGTCCATACCGCCCACCGGCTGCATCAACGACGTCTGCCACTCGATCATGTCATAGGTCGACATCGAGATGGCGAGGCCAGGGCTTTTCGCAAGCTCCGACAACGGGATCGGATCAAGGCCTTTGGGCATCTCAAGGCCCGCATCAAAATGCTTATCCATCCCGCCCCGGTAAGAGCCATTGAAGGGTCCCGCGTTCATCGTCCGTAGGCGCAAGAATGTCTCGATGGCTTTCTTTTGCGAAGCGTCAAGGCCCTCCGTCAAAACGCCGTATTTGAGGCCCTCAAGGGCGACCTCTTCGAGCGCTGTGTAGACGGAATAACGCGCATGGCGATGCCGGATGCGTTCACCGCCTCGGCAAGCGTCACTCAAAAAATACGCGTTCTGATTCTCGTAGACGAACGGCTCGAGCGCCACGCCGAACTGATGGCAATAGGACAGAAGGTTGTGGTGGAAACCGGGGATCCTGGCCGGTCCGGCGTTGAAGTAATCCCCCTCGGCGAGGCGCACGGTCTGTTGCCCGTCGCGGTGCTCCACCTTCTCACCGTCGCGCCAGGTCCAGTTGCGGCCCCCCAGCCGCTTCCGTGCCTCGACGATCGTGGTGCGATAGCCAACCTGTTCAAGTTCATAGGCTGTCGTCAGGCCAGCCACCCCTCCGCCGATGATCAGGACATGCGCGCCGCGTCCATCCACATCGCGCGCCGGCTTTTTCGCCTCATCAAGTTCTGCTGCGTATCCGTAGCGAAAGGCTGCTGCGCTGCTCCCCGCCACGCCCAACCATTTGGTGATATCCCGCCGTGTGACTGCCATAGACCTGCTCCTCGAGGGAGCAACGTCGTCATATTTCTGCAATGCAGCAACAGAAAAAATCAGAGATGGCTCTATTTTCAGCCGAACCTGCTCATAGGATGCTGCATTGCCACAGTTTTTGGTGCGCTAGTGGCCCATATCTGTTCGGCCGGTCCTGACCTGGTAGTCCGCAGCGATTCCATAATTTGGGTCATCTTCGCTCGGTTCGATGAGCTGCCCAGCGATCCGCAACAGGCGCTGACAGTCTGGCGACAGGTGCCGGAGGTGGAGGGTCTTGCCCGCGGCACGGTACTTCGCAGCCAAAGCATCAATCGCGGCAAGACCCGAGTGGTCGGCCACACGCGCCTCGCCAAAGTCGATCACAACGTCCTCGGGATCATGGGCGGGGTCGAAGAGGCTCGCGAAACTCTCGGTTGAGCCGAAGAAGAGCGGCCCTTCGACTTTGTAGACTTTGCTGCCTTGCGCATTGATCTCTGACGATGCGATCCGCATACGGACAGCTTGTTTCCACGCGAACACCAGGGCTGAGACAATCACACCGACGAGAACGGCAACCGCGAGGTCTTCTAGCACCGTGACCACGGTGACGATCAGGATCACAAGCGCATCGGACTTTGGCACGCGCGCGAGGATCTGGATCGACTTCCAAGCGAATGTTCCGAGCACCACCATAAACATCACACCGACAAGGGCAGCCAGCGGGATGGCTTCGATCGGCTTCGACGCGAAGACGATAAACGCGAGGAGGAACAGAGCAGCTGCTATACCGGAGGTTCGCCGGCGGCCGCCCGATTTCACGTTGATCATCGACTGACCGATCATGGCGCAACCGCCCATGCCGCCGAAAAAGCCCGTGATCACGTTGGCCGCGCCTTGCGCCACGCATTCCTGGCTGGCGCCGCCCTTCTCGCCCTTGATCTCACCAACAAGGTTCAAGGTGAGGAGGCTCTCGATCAAACCGATAGCCGCAAGAATGACCGCGTAGGGAAGGATGATGCCAAGCGTCTCAAAACTGACCGGAATCTGCGGCAGGTGGAAACTCGGCAGGCCCCCTTGAATCGATGCGAGGTCGCCGACCCGCGGGACATCAATGTCAAATCCGATCACGAGACCAGCGACGACCACAATCGCTGCGAGGGGAGCTGGGACGACTTTCGTGAGACGCGGCAGACCCCAAATGATCGCCATGGTCAGCGCCACGAGGGCCAACGTAACGACAAGCTGTGTGCCCTGCATGAAGGCGTGACCACCATCGCCTGTCGGTATCCGGAACTGTTCGATCTGCGCGAGGCCGATGACGATCGCGAGGCCGTTCACAAAGCCGAGCATCACGGGATAAGGCACCATACGGATGAACTTACCCCACCGCAGGGCCCCCGCGATCAGCTGCAAGATCCCCATCAGGACGACCGTGGCGAAGAGATACTCCACCCCGTGGCTTGAGACGAGTTCGACCATCACGACAGCGAGCGCGCCCGTCGCGCCCGAGATCATCCCCGGACGACCACCGATCAGCGCCGTGACGAGGCCAACGATGAAGGCGGCGTAGAGACCCACAAGAGGATGGACACCAGCGACAAAGGCAAATGCGACCGCCTCTGGCACCAAAGCCAGCGCCACAGTGAGGCCGGCCAACACCTCAATCCGCAGGATCTCAGGCGTCAACGTGTTGATATCATTCGCCGTATTGCGGGCATAGGTGCGGATGGCGGTGAACCCATCCGCGAACAGGGTCGGATTGCTGGGGGATGTCATGATGATCCAAAAGGAAACCAAACGGCCCCCTATCGGATTTTGTGCGCCGCAGCAAGGCCGAGCAGACCCTGCTGCAAGACGGTTGCCTTAGTAGATCACACCGAGATCGCTATCGACGTCCTCGTCACCGAAGCTCCGGCCTTGCTCGCCGTCGCGGGCAAAGCGGTTGCGGCCATAGATGTCGTCTTCGGCTTTGAAGGCTTCGAGGATCACGTTGCGTTCGTTCGGACCCGCAGGCCTGCCGGTCTTGGCGTTCACACGGACCAGACGAATGCCGGACGGCGCGCGGAACGGCACCACCTGCTCCTCTTCCAGAGCTGACTTCATGAAGCGGCCAAAGATCGGCGCCGCCACGTTGCCGCCGCCTTCTTCATTACCGAGGCTTTGCGGCAGATCGAAACCAACAAAGACGCCAACGGTGAGGTCAGGCGAGAAACCAACGAACCACGCATCACGGTAATCGTTTGTGGTGCCCGTTTTGCCGGAGAGAGGCGGTAGCGGATCATCGAGCCACAGCTCCCGCACCCTGGTGCCGGTGCCGCGCTGGATCACGCCTTCTAGCATCGAGACCATCTGGAACGCCGTCCGCGGATCAATCACCTGGGCGCGATCATCAGGCAGCACAGGCTCGGGCTGCTCGTCCCACTCTTCCGCGTTGCAGCCAAAGCAAGCGCGCTCATCCCATGCGAAGATCGTGGTGCCGTTGCGGTCCTGGATCCGGTCGATGATCGTTGGCTCGATCTTTTTCCCGCCATTCACGAACTGCGCGTAGGCAGCGGTGAGACGCATGAGAGTCGTCTCCCCTGCCCCGAGTGAGATCGAAAGGTTCCGGGGAAGACGATCCGAAACGCCAAGACGCTCCGCATACTCAATGATCGGACCGATACCGAGGTCTTGGGCCAGGCGCGCAGTCATCGTGTTCCGCGACTTCTCTAGGCCAAGGCGCAGAGTTGATTCGCCGTAGAAACGATCCGCCACATAATTGCCCGGCTTCCACCACGTCCCATCGAGGCCCGGCGCCACGAATGGGGCATCGAGATAGATCGACGATGGCGTATACCCCTGATCAAGCGCCGCGGCGTAGATGAAGGGCTTGAAGGTCGAACCCGGCTGACGCCACGCTTGTGTCGCGCGGTTGAACTCTGAAAGACCAAAGGAGAAGCCGCCGACCATCGCGAGCACCCGGCCCGTATGCGGATCCATCGCCACCAGGCCACCATTCACGGCCGGGATTTGGCGCAGGGCGTAACCCGCTTTACCGTCCGTCGGCTCCGCGAGAATCACATCGCCTACGGAGAGAACAGAGCGCACGCTCTCGATCTCAGGGCCGACATTGTTGGTGTCGACATACTCCCGCGCCCAATCGAGGTTGGGTAGGGTGATGACGCCCTGGCTGCCGTCGAGAAAGCCGATATTGGCGATAGCGCTGCTGGTCTCGAGCACGACGGCCAAACGCCAGGGTGTCAGGTCAGGAGCAATCGTACGCTCCGACAACAGACGTTCCCGCGCCTCATCCAAAGACAGCGCCCAGAGCGGCCGCTCCTGATCGCCTTCGTTCTCGGCCTCGGTCACAGCGTTCAGGTCGTCAGGCAGCACCGTGGTCGTCAGTGGACCGCGCCAGCCGTGGCGCTGGTCATACTCAACGAGGCCCTCGCGGAAGGCCTTTTGCGCTTTCGCCTGCAAGACGGGCTCAATCGTGGTGCGGACCGAAAGGCCGCCGTCATAGAGCGCGTCAGTGCCATACCGGCTGGCGACGTCGCGGCGCACGGCTTCAGCAAAGTACTCGAGCGTCGAAGACCGCGCGCCGAGCGGCGGCGCAATCGTCGCGCCCAGCGGCTGGCTCCGGTAAAAAGCGAGCTCGTTCTGAGGCAGATACCCATCCTCTGCCATCCGCCCGAGGATATAGTCCCGGCGCTCCACCGCGCGGGAAGCACCGCGAACCGGGTGATAGTTGGCCGGCGCTTTCGCCAGGGTCGCGAGATAAGCCGCCTGATGCGGTTGGATCTGGTCGAGCGACACGCCGAAATAATTGAGCGCCGCCGCCGCCACGCCGTAGCTCCGGTTCCCGAGATAGATCTCGTTGAGATAAAGCTCGAGAATGTGGTCCTTGGTGAAGACCCGCTCCATCCGGCGAGCGATGAGCGCCTCTTTCACCTTCCGCTCCATGCGTTGGTCGGAGGTCAGGAGGAAGTTCTTCGCCACCTGCTGGGTGATGGTCGAGGCGCCCTCGAGGCGGCTGCCACCTTCGAGCTTGGTCCGGACGTTGCGAATCGATGCGCGCGCAATACCGCGGAAATCGAGACCGCCATGCTCATAAAACGACTGGTCCTCCGCCGCGATAAAGGCGTCCTTCACGGTGTCAGGGATTGATTCGATCGGGACAAAGAGCCGTCGCTCCCGCGCAAACTCCGCCACCATGGTGCCGTCACCTGCGTGCACGCGGGTCGTCACCGGCGGCTCATACTCGGCGAGCGATTCGTAATCCGGCAGATCCGGCACGATGGTCTGCACATAGACAAAGGCGTAGATCAGCGCCGCCAGGCCAGCGACAAACCCCACAACACCAAAGAACATGATGGTCCGGCCGAAGAACAAGAGACCGCGAAACGCGCCGTTCCCCTTCTTCTTAGGCTCTGGTTCCCCGCCGCGCAGCGGATGCTCCACACCGCCCAGCTGATAGTCTTCGTCGCTGTCAAATGTGCTGACCATGATATCCAGTCAAAGTGTCCGAAAATCCCACCCGGAGGTGGTTAGCATAGGAGGGTCGTGGGAGCGACCTTTCCCTCAGACAAGAGCGAAGAAGTTTCCTTGGCGTAAGGCTTGCGGTGATAACGCGGTCGCCTAGTGTCCCGGCGACCAACAGGAGCCTTCCCATGCTGCCCAAGCCTCTGGCCGATCTGTCCCCCAACACCTTGGAATATGAAGTCCTTCCGAAAGTGAAGCCGACCGGATTTCGCGAGTACGACGCAAGATGGATTTTCGGAGAGGAAATCAACGTTCTGGGCATTCAAGCCCTCGGCGCAGGGCTCGGCACCCTGATCCACGAGCTTGGCAAGCGGCCAGAGATCGTCGTCGGCCACGATTTCCGGGGCTATTCGGCGGGAATCAAACAGGCGCTGACCGTGGGTCTGATGTCGGCGGGCATCAAAGTGCACGACATCGGCTTGGCGCTCTCGCCGGTGGCCTATTTTGCGCAGTTCGCCCTCGACGTGCCTTGCGTCGCGATGGTGACCGCCAGCCACAATGAGAACGGCTGGACCGGCGTCAAAATGGGCGTGGAGGCTCCCCTCACCTTTGGGCCTGACGAGATGGGCCGCCTTAAAGAGATCGTTCTGAACGGCGAAGCGAAGACGCGGGACGGCGGGGCTTATGTCTATCACACAGACCTCCGTGAGCGGTATATCGCTGATCTGACGGACAACGTGACGATCAAGCGACCGCTGAAAGTGATCGCAGCGTGCGGCAACGGTACGGCGGGCGCCTATGCTCCCGAAGCTCTCAAGCGCCTGGGCGTTGAGGTCATCCCGATGGATGACGAGCTCGACCACACATTCCCGAAATACAATCCGAACCCAGAAGACATGGAGATGCTGCACGCGATGCAAGCGGCCGTGAAAGAGCATGGCGCTGACCTGGCGCTCGGGTTTGACGGCGATGGCGACCGGTGCGGCGTGGTTGATGATGAAGGCGAAGAGATCTTTGCCGACAAAATCGGTGTCATGCTGGCCCGGGACCTCTCGGCGCAAATCGACAACGCGGTTTTCGTCGTGGATGTGAAGTCCACCGGCCTTTTCAACACCGACCCTGTGTTGAAGGCCAATGGTGCGACCACGCATTATTGGAAGACCGGCCACAGCTATATCAAACGGAAGACCACCGACCTTGGCGCTGTCGCCGGTTTTGAAAAGTCCGGCCACTTCTTCTTCCGCGAACCTTACGGCCGCGGCTATGACGACGGTCTGGTGGCCGCCATCGCCATCCTCAAAATGCTGGAGCGCAACCCAGGCCGCAGCCTTGCCAGCCTCCGCCGCGATCTTCCGACCACCTATCAGTCACCGACCATGTCGCCGAAGTGTTCGGACGAAGAGAAATACAACGTCATTGAACGGATTGTCGCTAAGCTTTCAGAGCGTACCGAGATGATCGGCCAGAAAGTCGTGGACGTGAACACAGTGAACGGTGTCCGCATCACCGTCGAAGACGGCACCTGGGGCCTGATCCGTGCGTCCTCGAACAAACCAGAACTCGTGGTCGTGGTCGAAAGCCCAGCCTCCGAAGAAGCCCGCAACGCGATGTTCGGCGAATTGAAAGCCGTTCTCGACGAAGAGCCAGAAGTAGGCGCGTTCAACCAAACGCTGTAGATCACATGCAAACACCAGTCCGCGTCACAGGCACCGTTAGGGTTGCCGAAGCGGCGTCGCTGAGCGGTGCCATTGCAGCGCGCCAGCGGGGTAGCGCTTGGTTGTATTGGGCTATCCTTTTGCTTCTCATAACATTGGGGGCAGGTCTGACGATCCCCGTTGACGTGTTCCTTCTCGATACCAGTCCAGGCACAACATTGCCATTCGGAGTCATTCTCGGCTGTTTGCTGTATTTTTTGGTATCCAGGTTAATCAGCCGGCGTTTCATGAGGAGACGTTTTCGTGAGAACCACGACACGATAGACCTTGAGTTCAGTCGTGAGTTGCTCGCCTCCAATATCATTTTTGAAAGTGCTGGCGTCCGGACGGAGATTCAGTACAGCGCAGTATCAGACTACTTTCAAAAATCTGGCTACGTTGTTTTAATTGCTTCGTTCACGCCTTTTGCTATACCGGAACGTTGTTTTCCTGAAGACGGACTAAAGTCGTTTTTGGCCACTTTGAACGACCGGGTCTCAAAACGAATATGACGCGCAAATCGTCTTTAGGCCGATTTATTAGCCTGTACCGAGTGCTGGTCGAATACAACACACGCCGCCTCAGCTAACGTGGTGCTGCGGCAAAGCCACCGAGTCCTGGCCCCCAAAGCTCTAGGCCTAGAGACCCTATGACATGGAACCCAGTCCTCTCCTGCGAAGCAACAATGCTCGCAGACGTCGGGGACGTTGTTTTGATGCACTGCACAATTTCGTGCACGGAAATATGTCTTGCATTCGCTATCTAATGTATATACTTTGGGATGCATCGCATAGCCAAACGGATCCCCCGTGCCGAACGACAAGAACCCAAAAAAAATAAAAAAAGACAGTCAACTTGTCATTCGCCTCCACCGCGAGGAGCGGGACCGGTTCGTGGAGCTATGCGATGAACTGGATACCAGCGCTGCCAGGGAGATCCGCCGCTTCATCAAGTCCTTTCTCAAGGATCATGACGGGAGCGGAGGGTCTCCGAAATAGCGTATCCTGCAAATTGGAGACGACAATCCATGTCGAAAAAAGTCAAAGCTCTCAAAAAAGAGATCAAAGCGCGTCGTAAGACGATCGCTCGCCAAGAGAGCAAACTGAAGAAAGCCCGCAAGGCTCTCAAAAAAGCCGCTTAAGGTTTCTATGCCCGCTCAACTGAGCGGGCATTTTTTAGGCAGGGCAGTCATAGTCCGAATACGTCAGCGCCGCCGTGCCGCGCTCTGAACCGCCCGTGAACGAGACATCCCAGGTGTTGGTGCGGCTGGTCGCGAGCGGACCGTAATCATCGCCAGCACCGAACTCGACCTCTTCTTGAAAATTCTTCACCCGAACGATCAGCGGAACGCGGAACGGCTTTTTCAAAGAGACCGTGTAGCCGGTGATGAGCGGCTTGCCGCTGGCTGTTGAGACCATCGTCTCTCCGCGGGAACGTTTGCTGTTGTCGCGCTCGCCATCGACCAGGGTGCCTTTTGCAAGGTCCTCGGTGTAGAGAAGATAGGTGTCAGCCCCTTGCGCCTCGATCCTATCGGCCGCGCCGACAATCTTCAGCGCACGGGCATACCAGTCTTCTGGCGCTGGCCGTTCGCCTTCGTCTTCCCCATCCTCGTCATCATCACCGCCGTTCTCAGGACCCTTCAGCACGGTCCATTCTTCCGTGGTGTGGTCGAAACGGAAGATCATCTCTTCGTTGGTTGCGCCGTCGCTGCCCTCGGAATCGACAGCCACATTGACCGTGACGCTGCAGGTGGCGCGAGGCTGATAACCCTCAGCTTGGGCCTTCAATGCGGCGAGGACGTCGTCGCCCGTGTTCAGTGGTGTGATCGCGGCGGAGGCCGAAGCCAGCAGTGTGAGTATCAAATCGTTCCCCATCGTCCCGTCATCATGCGGGTTAGGTTTGGCAAGCTTTCGCGGTCAGGAATAGCGAAAGCTTCGTCATGTTGGATTGGGTTGGGGGTCTGAGAGCGCCGCGAGGCAACGCTCCTCAGACCCATCGTCAGCGCTATAGAGGTCCGGTCAGTAAGGCTTCCCGGAGGGTGATCCTCAGCGCGCGTCAGATCACTTCGGGATTGGTGCGCCTACGAATAACCATCACGATCAGGATGATCAAAAGAAGCGGCCCGAGCAAAAAGCCCGCAGTCAGGAAGATGCCGGCAAAGATACCAAGCAAACCAAGCGCGATAGCCAAAGACGCGGCAGCAAGCGCCACAATGACCCCTATCAAGCCGCCAATGAGGCCAATGATCAGTCCCAAAAGACCAATGATCACCCCGCCGACAACTTCCCAAGGTGCAAGATCATCAACGCCGCGACCGTTGATCGTGATGTGTCCGTCTGCCCCGTAGTGATAGACAGCATACGTTCCAGCAGCGACAGCAAGGATCAGTAAGAACAGAAGAAACTTGGCGAAACCCCGGCCGCCCCTTCGTTCTCGCTCGACCACTTCATCCATTCAGAGCCTCCCTTCCTCAGCCCAAGTTACGATGCGGTCATGCATCATGATAATCGATAAAAGAACGGTGGCTTCCGTTTACAAGTCCCCTTCGCCATATCGGTGTTATGAATCGTCAGCTTTTGATCCTTCCAGCCATCGCTTTCGGCATGGTCGCAGTCTTCGCCTTCCGTGGTCTCTCGATCGACGGGACCTCGATGCCCTCAGCCATGATCGGGAAACCCGCGCCGGCGGTGAAGCTTGAGGCGCTGCCTCGGTACAACGGACCTTTCGACCCCTCCGAGCTCACAGGTGAAGTGACGCTGGTGAATGTTTGGGGATCCTGGTGCACTTACTGCACTTATGAGCACCCGTTCCTGATGGAGCTGAAAGAGCGCGGGGTGCTGATCTACGGGCTCGATTGGAACGACACGCCTGAAGCAGGCGCCGCATGGCTCGATCGGTATGGCAGCCCCTTTGAGGCCGTGGGCCTCGATCAAACTGGTCGCGCCGTGGCGGAGTTTGGGGTGACAGGCGCGCCCGAGACCTTTGTCATCGACAAAAACGGGGTCATTCGCCACCGCCATGTGGGCGTTCTGACCGAGCGCGAATGGCGCCGGGAGGTCGGCCCCCTGGTGCGTCAACTCGAAGCTGAGATCACTGACAAAGACCTTGGCGCCTAACGCCGCGGCCCCCTAGTCTCCCTCACTCAACGATCACGCGCGGGAGACCACCAGTGGAAGTCGACTATCTTATCATTGGCGCCGGGACGACCGGGCTTTGTTTCGCAGATCAGCTCTTTACCGATACCGAGGCGACCATGGCGATCGTCGATCGCCGCGGCCATGCGGGCGGTCACTGGGTCGATACCTATCCCTTTGTTGAGCTTCATCAGCCTGCGTCTTATTATGGTGTGCCGTCAGCACCGCTGGGCAACGACCGTATCGACACCGATGGACCAAATGCTGGCTTCCACCGCCTCGCGAGCGGCGCGGAGGTCACCCATCACCTTCAAACCTGCCTGCATGAGCGCCTCATCCCGTCGGGCCGTGTCCACTATTACCCGCTCCATGAAGTGACGCCTGAGCGGACCGTAAGATCGCTTCTTGGAGGCGGTGTCAAACCGATCACGGTGCGGAAAAAAGTCGTCAATGCGGGCCGGTTCGAGAACGCTATTCCCAGGACCCATGCGCCGAAATATGAAATCGGTGAAGGCGCAGCCTATTGTCCGCCCAATGATCTGCCGCGCCTCGCGCCGTTCTATCAGCATTTCCTTATCATCGGCGGTGGGAAGACAGCGATCGACACCTGCCTCTTCCTCCTCAAATCTGGCGCTGATCCCGATATCATCACCTGGATCGTTCCCCGCGACAGTTGGCTGATCAACCGGAAGACGGCACAAGCGAGCCAGGGCTTTTTCGCCGAGACGATTGGCGGTTTCGCAGCGCAATTGGAAGCGGCGGCCGCCGCAACGTCAGCGGAGGATTTCGGCCTCCGTCAGGAAGAGAGCGGGAACTGGTTGCGGGTCGACAAGTCTGTGATGCCGCAGATGTTCCACGCAGCCACGGTGACGGAGCGTGAGATCGATATGCTCCGCAAGCTGCACAATATCGTCCGTATGGGGCGGGTCACGAAACTTGAGTCCCACCAGGTGGTGCTCGAAGGCGGCTCTGTTCAATTGCCCGTCGGCACGCTTGCTGTGGACTGCACCGCTTCGGCGATTTCCCTCAAAGAACCAGAGCCGATCTTCCAGGGTGATGAGATCAGCTGCCAGCTCCTTCGTTTCCCATCGGTGAGCTTCAGCGCCACGATGCTCGCCCATTTCGAGGCGAAGCTCGACAGCGATGAGGAACGGAACAAGCTCGCAACGCCCGTGCCGCTGCCCGATACGCCCCATGACTTCTTTAAGACGACCCTGGTCGGCTTTATGAACCAGGCGGCCTGGCGGGACTCACCCATCGCGTCGGCCTTCATGCGGCAGACGCGCCTCGATCCGTTCTCGCGGCTGATCGCCGATGGCGACAACACCCTGCCGGAGCGCCAAGCGGTCCTTGAGCGCATGCAGGCCGCGATGATGCCAGCCGCGATGAACATGCAAAAGCTGATCGCCGAGAAGGAAGCGGCCTAACCCTTCACCTCACCTCACAAACCTGCTCCACTCTCCGTCTGGGCGGGGGTTGAGTGATGCAGAAAGTCTTGGCGCTAATCGGGCTGATCGCGATCGGTTTCGTGGTTGTGATCGGCATGGCCGTGGGCTCGCTTTTCTTCCTAAGCGCCCCGCAGACCGCCGAAGCTGAGGCCTATGCCGCTGAGTTTCTCGAAGAGTATGGCCAGGAATGGGAGATCGCGGTTCTTGAGGCTCACGGCAGTGAGGAGCTTTTGGAAACGGCGGAGAACCTGGCTGAAGTCACGGTCTTCTTCCAAACCCAGTTCGGCTCGCTTCAGTCGATCGACGAGCTTTCCTGCCCCCGGTGGCAACGCAATGTGACGCCGGACAACGGTCAGGTTTTCCTCGCGGCGTGCTATGGCCAAGCGACCTTCTCGCAGCGGCGGGCCTATCTCGACATCATTGTGCGCAAGCAGGCTGGTGCGTGGAAGGTGCAGCGCTTCTACCTCAACTCGATGCCTGAAACCCGCGAGGCGCCTGCGGAGCGCTCAGTCTAACCGATTGTTGAGGCAACGGAGCCGGTTTCCCCGATTTCGAAGCGCAACTTTTCTCGGCCGAGGCCGAATACCCCTTTGAGACATCAAGGGAGCCTCACCATGGAGAAAGCCATGCGCGACGAGTTTGAAGTGTTCTGCCTCATGATGACAGACGAGACCACGCTGGTTGGACAAGCCTTTGCCACTGACCATGAAATGAAGAGCAAGTGCGAAAGCTTTCTGTGTAAAGAAGGCTACTCAGGCACTGCCTGCGACGGTTTCAACACCGCTTCTGAGAACTCTGTTAACTGATCTTCTCTCGTCGCCCCTGAACCCGAGCGACTGATGAGACACGTGCGGTGGGCCGCGATCGGTCTTCTGCCCTGGGCCTGGTCCGCCCATCGCACGTCTTGGTTTTTGCAACACAGGCCAGGAACCCCATCACGGCGTCGTCCACCACCACGGACGCCGTACCCTCGCGCCAGCGCGCCGGCCCGGGTCCCCCTTAGCTGCTGCATCCTGGGAAGCAGCGACCCGGGCCGTAAGGGCGCCAGATCGCCTTATCGCTACGACTTGAGCTTAGCCCGCAGTGCGGCCGGCCGCATCTCACCGCGGGCGTCCTCAAGACCCAAACGTTCGCAGCCTGATGGATCGCGCGTGAAGTGGATGTCTGAGATACGCCAACCCTCAGGGCGCTCCACCATGGTGAAGGCGTCGACACCGCAATGGCTCCGCTTGCCATTGACCTCCACGACATAGGGCACCCAGGCATGGCTGAGCCCGATGGGAGAGATCTCCACCTTCGGGCTCCAGTAAAGCTCAACAATGACGCCTTCCATGCCATCAAGCCCCGCGAGCCATCCATCGCGAGTGACCGTGTTGACCACCACTGTTCCGTCGTTGTCCGGAATGAGTGTTGTCACGTCGGCATTCTCATCGACGATGGAACGCATGACGTTCAAATCAGCGCGCTCAAGCGCGACGAAAAAGCGGTCGAGCAAATCGAGGACACGCTCTTCCTCCGCCGATGCAGCAGAAAGAGCGAGAGCGGCCACGAGCGGAAGCGAGATCATGATCGCCTACGCCTCCTTGATCGGCTGAACGACGCGGATGTGAACGTCTTTCAGCTGTTCGTCGGAAGGCTCTGACGGCGCACCGAGGAGGAGATCTTCGGCGTTTTGTGTCAGCGGGAACATCGTCACTTCACGGATGTTCTCTTGATCAGCCAGCAGCATGACTATGCGGTCCACACCGTAGGCCACACCGCCGTGGGGCGGGGCGCCATATTTGAATGCATTCAGCATGCCGCCGAATTCGTTCTCCACGACCTCAGGGCCGTAACCCGCCTTGGCAAAGGCAGCATACATAACCTCAGGCTTGTGGTTCCGGATCGCGCCGGAGGCCATTTCATAGCCGTTGCAGACGAGGTCGTACTGGTTCGCCTTGAGGGCCAGGACCTCTTCGTCCGTCGTCGCCGCTTCGAGCGCTTCAAGGCCGCCTTGCGGCATCGAGAACGGGTTGTGACCGAACTCGACCTTCTTGTGCCCCTCATCCCACTCATACATCGGGAAATCGACGATCCAGCAGAAGGCGAAACGGTTTTCGTCAAACAGTGGCGAGCCATCGGGCATGGTTTTGCCCATACCTTGCAGCTCACGAGCGATCTCGACCCGCGCGCCGCCAGCGATTTTCTCGAACTCTTCCGGCTTACCGGCGAGGAAGAAGGCCGCGTCCCCTGCCCCAAGGCCTAACTGCTCACGGATCGCGTGGGTGCGTTCTGGGCCGATGTTCTTCGCCAGCGGGCCTTTGCCGTCGCCATCGTCGAACATGATGTAGCCCATGCCCGGAAGGCCTTGCTTCTGAGCCCAAGAGTTCATCCGGTCACAGAAGGCACGGCTGCCGCCGCCAGGCGCAGGGATCGCGCGGATCTGCTTCTCGGGATCCTCCGCCATCGAGGCAAAGATCTTGAAGCCGGAACCTTTGAAGTGGTCGGTGACGATCTGCATTTCGAGCGGCACGCGGAGGTCTGGCTTATCGGAGCCATATTTCAGCATCGATTCCGCATAAGGAATATGCCGCCAAGTGCTGTAGTCATCGACGGTCCGATCACGAGCAAACGCTTTGAACGCCGCCTCCACGACTGGACCCGTTGTGTCGAACACCTCTTGCTGCTCGACAAAACTCATCTCGATATCGAGCTGGTAGAACTCACCCGCCGAACGATCCGCCCGTGCGTCCTCGTCGCGGAAGCACGGCGCGATCTGGAAATACCGGTCAAAGCCCGAGACCATGATGAGCTGTTTGAAGATCTGCGGCGCCTGGGGCAGCGCGAAGAACTTACCCGGGTGGAGACGTGAAGGGACGAGGAAGTCCCGCGCGCCCTCTGGTGAGGATGCCGTCAGGATTGGGGTTTGGTACTCCGTGAAGCCTGCGTCTTCCATCCCGCGGCGGAGCTTCGCCACAACGCCCGAGCGCATCACGATGTTGTTGTGCATAGTCTCCCGGCGAAGATCGAGGTAACGATGCCGCATACGGATGTCTTCAGGATAGTCCGGCTCACCAAAGACCGGCAGTGGCAGATCACCGGCTGCGCTCATCACCTCAAAGCTCTTGATACGGACTTCGATCTCGCCAGTGGCGAGGTTGGGGTTCTTCGCCTCATCGGCGCGCGCCACCACAACGCCGTTGATGCGGATGCAGCTTTCCGCGCGCACCGCTTCGACATCAGCGAAGAAGGCTTCTTCCGGCTCGCACAGGATCTGCGTCAGGCCGTAATGGTCGCGCAGGTCGATGAAAAGAAGGCCGCCATGGTCGCGTTTCCGGTGAACCCAGCCCGAAAGACGGACCTCTGATCCCACATCGGAGGCCCGGAGCGCGCCGCAATGGTGCGAGCGATAAGCATGCATGTTGATCGTCCTAGAAAAGAAAGCCGTGCCATGACCTCGACTGTCGCCCTGGTCAAGGTTGCGGGCGCCCAGAGCCGGCGGCGGTCAACAGATTCTGCTCGCCGCGTGGCCCATTTCCTTCAAATTCTACGAATTCCTTCTTGAGCCCTGGTTCTGGACGAAACTCATCCAAAGGATCGCCAGCGCCATTGCCATGTGGCTGCGCCCACGCTCAACACCCCTCTCTTGAAGCGTGGGCGTGGCGGCATGGCAGAGGTGATCTACAGCGACGACGAGATCAGCGAGGTCGTGCGGCAGCTTCAGGACTGCACCCTGCCTAAGGACGAGTGGACCCACGCCGCCCATTGGGCGGCAGCGCTTGCCATTGCATCGGCGGAAGACGAGCCCTTTGCCGTCATGGCAGCGACGATCCCGCCCTATAACGAAGCTGTGGGCGGGCAGAACACCGACACCGAGGGCTATCACGACACGATCACCTATGCCTGCATGGCGCTTGCAGAGATGGTCGTCGGTGAAGCGGAGGGCCGGAGCCTCTCCGATATCCATGCCGCGGTCATGGCGTCGCCCCTCGGCGGAATGGACTGGCTGAAGCGGCACCACAGCCCGGAGATTTTGTGGTCGGTGGCGGCGCGTCGGAAGGCCGTCGAACCGGATTTGGCGCCCCTTAAGGACGCCCTCCAAGACGTTACCGATAATCTACAAGGTTAGCGGCTTCCGCTTCATTTTTCGGCAACAGATCTCAAGAAGCGGTTCAATCGGGAACAGGAAGAGCCGATCTGTTCCGCGACGGCACATGAGATGCCCAGAAAAAGCCTTTTTTCCTCATGCACTTAACGCGCTTTCAACCGTAGCGCTTAGGCCAATCTTAGCCGGCGTTACGTATTATCACTTCTCAAGACGCAGGAATACCGCCGTGGGGGTGGTCTGACGTGGGGATAGTGAATGAACGGTTTGATGACGCAAAGACAGCAGCGTGAACCCTATGTGATCGGCCCGGACGGGACGCCGCTTACGCTCGCTGATCTTCCTTCTCCCAACACCAAGCGCTGGGTGATCCGCCGGAAAGCTGAAGTGGTGTCAGCTGTCCGTGGGGGCCTCCTGAGCTTGGAGTCCGCTTGTGATCGCTACAAGCTCACCGATGAAGAGTTCGCTTCCTGGGAACGCGCCATCGACAAACATGGCATGCAGGGCCTCCGCGCCACGCGTGTCCAACAGTACCGCTAATTCAACCGCTTGCCGCCCATGTGCCGAGAATGCATGTGGGCGGCATAGTGTGTGCATCCTCCATCCGCTGAAGCAGCAGTGGGCTCAGAGATATTTTCTGAGGGAGGGTTATCATGCGCGGACCTTTCAGCTTAGCTTATGAACCGTTAGGACGCTCGGCGTGCTACCTTGATGCACGAGAAAGAGCTGCGCCGCATCCCATGAGTTATCAGACCTTTCAGGGTTCTTCCGTTGATGAGGCGAAACGGGCCATGCGCAGGGCCCTAGGCGACGATGCTGTCGTGATCGCCACCCGCCGCCGCGCTGATGGCGGTGTCGAGCTGCGGGCCATTCGCCGCGGGCAACCTCTTTTCAAAGGCGAAGGCGGCGCGCCGAATGGCGCGTTTGGCCGCGCCCAACCTGCCCCGCAAGCCCCGGCGCCAAGCCTTGGCGGTCTTCGGGAGCCGCGGGTCGACCCCCATGCTGCCCAACGTTCAGCGCCCGCCCGTGAGGAAGCGCCTATGGGCGCGCTGCGCGGCGATTTCTCGCGCAACCTTGCCCGCGACCCTTCTCAAGGCGATCCGCTCTACCGCCGGTGGGAACAGCGCTTCGCGCGCCATGGCCTGACGCCGCGCCTCATCCGCGCCCTTGTTGACGAGGCTCACGAGCTCGGCGGTCGCGGCGATGAACTGACGCAGCTCAGCCACGCGCTTTCGCGCGTCATGCGCTTTGCCCCCCTCGATATCACCCGCGATGTGCCGATCATGCTGATTGGCCAAACGGGCGCCGGGAAGACATCCTCTGCGGCCAAGCTCGCCGCTGGTGCCGCCGCGCAAGGTGGCCGCCTTGGCTTTATCTCAGCCGATGTCGGCCGTGCGGGCGCGATTGAGCAGATGCAGACCTATGCTGACGCCCTCGACACCCGGTTCTGGGCTGTCGAAGAGCCGCGTCAGGTCGCGCAGATCATCCGCCAGGAACGCCCGGCGGAGGGCATCATCCTCGACACACCAGGCGTCAGCCCGTTCGCCACCGCCGACGTCCAGGCCGTGCGCGCTTTCCGCGAAGCCCTCGGTGCGGAGATGATCTTGGTGATCCCCGCTTCCGGCGACGTTTCGGAGCATACCGATTGGGTCGCAGCGTTCGCCGATATCGGCGTGCGCCGCTGCATCATCACCAAGTTTGACGCCTCGCGCCGGGTCGGCGCGGCGATCAGCGCTTGCTACCAGGCCGGTATGGCCCTCGCGCATTTCTCAGAAGCGCCGTTCATCGCCGATGGGTTGATCAATGCGCAGCCTGACTATCTCGCGCGCCGTCTTTTGATGGACATCCCCGCGCGGCTCGGCAACGGGCGCTAAGCCGCCTCCGACACCTCCCACAGCTCATCAATGCCGTCGGCGATCCGCTCGATCGCAGGCGGCGTGAGGATGGAGAGGTGCCCCTCCGACTTAAACTTCACCCGCTCGGCCCAGGTCCCTTCCCGGGCGTAGCGTTTCATCAGGGCAGTGGTGCCTTGGCTCGCCGCCGTAGCGGTTGCGAAAAAGGCAGGCATATGCAGCGCTTCGTCAACCTCGACCTCGCGCGACTGCCGGTCCATCGCGCGAAACTCCGCAGAGGCTGTGGCGAGGTGCTCCGGTGAACTGATGGATTTGATCTTGGACAGGCGCTCGTCGCCATCGAGCTCCATCAGGTTGGGATGAAAGTTCTCAAGGAGCGGCCCCATGGCGCTGCCCATCACCTGAACCCCTGTTTCGGCAACCGTCTTGGCAAAGACAGTCCAGCCTGCCCACGTCCTGTCTTTTGCCAAGGATGGGCAAACAGCATCGATAAACGCGAGCGCCCGGAGCCGCTCCGCCGCGACATTGCCCGCGTGGTGAAGCCGCAGCCCCGCCATAGAATGACCTGCCAAGACAATCGGTGTGCTGATGTCCAAAGCGTCAAGCAAGCTCATCATGTCAGCAACATGGAACCTGGGATCAAGCACGACCCCATCAGGCGCAGGTTCACTCGGATACATCCCCGCCCGCGAATGGGTGACGGCAAGCCACCCCCGCCCGGCAAGCTCCCGGCACAGATGAGCACCATCAACCCAAGAGCCGAATGAGCCTGAATCGAACAGAAGAACACGCTCAGACGACGTATCGCCAAAGAGCGCAGCCGCCAAAGAACGCCCCTCGCCCGTCTCAACTTTCCGGGGTGTTCCCGTCTCCTGCGCCACGTTCAACCTCCGTCACCAACGTCCATACTTATTGTGCGAGTCTAAGGAGCAGCAGGACAGAAGAATGCTCAAAAGATGGTGAGAGCCCTGTCGGGGTTTTGCCGCCTTCCCAGTCACCCAAACACCTTGAGACAGGCGGGACTAAGGCGAAGCGGTCCCTTCCCACGCCGTCAGGGCCGGCGACCCGTCGATCAGGACGATATACTCAGCAGGTTGCTGCTCAGGTGGTGTGATCTCGAACCTGAAGACCTTGGTGAGCAAGCCGGTCTGGGTGCGCAGCCGCGTATCCCCCACATAGGGTGAGCCTTCTGTGTAAAGCTCAAAGATCGCCGTCTGCGAACCGCCTGCCACCGCGCGCAAATCCCCGATGCCGTCAAGATACATCAGATAAGGATTGTTCTGACTCATCGTAAATTCAGTAAACGGTCCTTCAGACTGCAGAAACCCTGGAAGCGCCTTTGATGGAAAGTTCTGTTGGCTGTCAGCATAGGTCATCACGATCGATGTGATCGCATCAGCAAACGGAAGATCTCCGTTCGAGAGCCGAAGCGCAAGCGGCTCTCCCGTTTCGTTGACGACAGCCTTCATCACGTGGAACAGGCCCCAAAACCCGTAAAGCGGCTCATCGTCACCGATGCCGAAGTCGCGCACCATCGCTTCGATGTTGCCCGGAATGACGTCGTAGCGACCCGCCCCATCAAGCGTCATCAGGATGTTCCGGACGAGGTGGGAGGCGGCCACAGGATCAATACCAAGCACGCTGTCATCCGGATCTCTCGCGGCCTGCAGCTCACTGAGCGCCTCAGAAGCGACGTTTGAGAACGCAGACGCATCACCGGACAACGCAGTGGATCGCAGCGAGATCAATGATCCCGGCGCCTCGTCAGGCAGATCCGCCATCATGCCGCCGAGCCAGAGCATCGCGTCATCGAGATCGTCCTCGTGAATGCGGTCGACGCCGAAATACCTGATCCTACGCTCCTCGGGGAGCGACACATTGTAAGCATGCAGATCTTTGATTTTGTCGAAATGTTGCTGGTTGCCCCACTGGGCTGCACGGTCGAGCCATGCTTGGAAAACTGGCGCGAGGTGGCTCTCGTCACCTGTCTCGAGATACGCGTTGAACCGTTCCGCCTGCACGTAGCTGAGCTCAGCCATCAGCCACCTCACACCGACACGCTCATGGAGGTGCTTCATCAGTGCAAGGTCGAAATCCTGAGCCGCTTGAGCGCCGTGGATCTCACCAACGAGGTAGAGCTGGCTGTCATAGAACGCATCCGGAAAGGAAAAACCGGGATCAGTCTGTTCAAGGTCAATTCTTTGGACATGGCGTTCGAGGTAACTGGTGTACGGGCCAGCGCTTAGCCTCTCCTCGACCACGACCTTCCACGGCCACAGCGCCGCGGCAATCGCCAAAACCAGGCCAAAAAGAAGCGTCCACTTCAGAACAAAACCGACAATCCTCAATTGCCCCCCCACACCGGTACATCCGCTTATTGGTGGTCAGGTAGGCATCCGGTGCGGTGGGTTCCATAGAGACGGCAGGGCAAACGGCGCTTGTCGAGCCGCCTTGCCGACAACTGCGGGCAGGAACGCTCTCAATCAGTAGGCGCACACCGAAAAGTCAGAGCCGATCCAGCAAGCCGGATAGCTCTCCGACCGCATCGCATCGCCCCACTCAGCGATCGTTCCGTCGACCAAGCGGCTGCGCACGTTCGCCTCGCCCTTGGCGTAGATCATCACCACGACTTCCAGCACGTCATCGTAGAAGGGTTTTCCGTCGTCTCGGGTGACCGCGAAGGAGCCCTTGCCCCGCGGCTCAAACTGACAGTCGCCGCGAAACTCACCGGGCCACAACACGCATTGCGCGGTTTTCAGCTCTTCAGGAGCCTCGGTGCCCAACGCTGCATCAGGCAACGCCCCAGCAGGCATCGCGGCCGCATCGTCTTGAGAAACGCTTTCACTGCAAGCGGATAGCTGCAAGGCAGCGATCAGGCCTATCGCGCCCCGAACCACCGCCTGGTTGATCCGCATGGTCATCACTTACTCCCCTCAAGGCCGCGCACCGTCGCGCAGGGCCCATCATCTCTTGCCCTCGGTCCGCGACATTAGCGCGGCTTTGACCACGGCGCAAAACCCTAGGCGGTTATCAGCAAACGTGTCTGTGGCGGGCCGGAGGTCTGTATCAAACCAAGCTACTGCGGCTTGTCTGGCGGATCGGGAAGCGGTGGGTCGGTAAATCTCTCAAATGTCCGAGAAAGCCAGCTGAACGCCTGCTCAGTAAAGAGCCCGACCAAAAAGCCAATGAACGCCAGTCCGAAGACGTTAAGACCCTCGTTTGTGTCGGTCGGAGTGAAAGCAAGTGTGTAGCCGCTACGCAACGCCAACAAAAAACCAAAGGCCAACACGGCCGCCAACACTGCCCGTGAAGGTTCGAACTGATCTCGCACTTCTCCAGCGGCGCCTCGCAGCGTTGTCGCTGCGTATCCGATGATCGAACACACGCTGACTACGAAAAAAACCAATACAGAGCTTGGCCATGTGTTAGGGATCAGAAGCTTAAATGTCAGCCGCTCGCTAGCTCGAAAACTGCTGTCAACACAGCCATCATCAAGTTTCTGACGAACTGTGCGCAAGTCAACATCGCCACCATGCACCCCTGCATTAATCTGTGCGATGACGATACCTTCAGCTTTTTGTAAACAAGCAATCACCGCGGGAACTTCGGGAGAAGCTTGTTTTGCATCCACAAGTCTTTCGGCAATTCGATCTCGCAGATTCTCTCGCGCCTCGAGTTGGTTCATCCCGAAGGGCAGCATCAACACTAAGATCAACGTGACCAACACATGCCAGTTCTTACGACTGAACTGCCAGAAGTCCGCCAACATCTCTTGCGAAACCATAAAGGTGTCCCCCATGAACAGGCTCCCCGGGAAGTTGTCTAAACAACTGAAGACTTCATGTCATGCCTGAAGAACAGCGGCTTTGACCACGGCGCAAAACCCTGCTCAACCCGGAGGATCATGTCCTCCTCGCTCCGCATGCCAGCGGGCCTCGGCCCGAGTGGAATCACGGCTGTTCTGGGCCCCACCAACACCGGTAAGACTCACTACGCGCTCGAGCGCATGGCGGCCCATGCCACTGGCATGATTGGCCTGCCGCTGAGGCTGCTCGCGCGGGAAGTGTACCAGAAAATGGTGGCGAAGCGCGGCGAGCGCGCAGTGGCGATGGTCACGGGCGAAGAAAAGATCATCCCGCCCAAACCCTCCTATTGGGTCTGCACGGTGGAGGCGATGCCGCTCGAGCGAGAGGTGAGCTTCCTCGCGATTGATGAGGTGCAGCTGGCCGGCGACCCGGAGCGGGGGCGGATCTTCACCGATCGGCTGCTCCATGCCCGCGGGCGGAACGAGACGCTGCTCCTCGGCTCAGACACCATGGCGCCGATCCTGAAGCGCTTGATCCCGGACATCACGTTCATGGCTAGGGAGCGTTTCTCGAACCTCTCTTATCTCGGCCACAAGAAAGTCACGCGCCTGCCGCGTCGGTCCGCCATTGTCGCCTTCAGTGCCGAGAATGTTTACTCCATTGCCGAACTCATCCGTCGGCAGAGGGGCGGTGCTGCGGTCGTGATGGGTGCGCTCAGCCCACGGACGAGGAACGCGCAAGCCGCGCTCTATAACGAAGGCGAGGTCGATTATCTCGTCGCGACGGACGCCATCGGCATGGGCCTCAACATGGATATCGACCATGTCGCCTTCGCCCAGGGCCGGAAGTTTGACGGCAAGAATGCTCGCCATCTCTACCCAGCAGAAGTCGCCCAGATAGCGGGCCGCGCAGGCCGCCACATCAAAGACGGGACCTGGGGCTCCACCGCTGAATGCCCCCTCTTTGATGAGGAGTTGGTCGAGCAGGTGGAGGAGCACCAGTTCGAGCCCGTCACGGCGCTGCAATGGCGCAATCCCAAGCTCCGCTTTGATAGCCTCCCTGCTCTCCTCCATGCGCTTGAGACCTCGCCCGGGGATCAGGACCTCGTCAGGGCCCGGATGGATGATGACGAGGAGGCTCTTCGTCGCCTGGCCCGTCGCCACGATATCAAGGACATGGCCAAAGGCGGCGCAGCCCTCAAACTCCTTTGGGAGGTCTGCCAAGTCCCCGACTTCCGCAAAGTCACCCCGGATGAGCACGCGATCATGCTGGGTGAGCTCTACCACCAACTGATCGATCAAGGACGGATCGGCCGCGACTGGGGCGAAACGCAGCTCTCGCGACTCGATAACATCAACGGTGATGTCGATACGATCTCGAATCGGATTGCCCATGTACGCACTTGGACGTATCTGAGCCACCGCGCCGGTTGGCTGGACGACGCCCTCTTTTTCCAAAACGAGGCGCGTCGGATCGAAGATCGGCTTTCTGATGTGCTGCATGAGCGGCTGACGCAACGCTTCGTTGACCGCAGAACGTCAGTGCTTTTGAAGCGTTTGAAAGACGAGGCACCTCTCCTCGGGGGCGTGCGCAACAATGGAGAGGTCGTCGTGGAAGGCGAATTCGTCGGACGGCTCTTGGGCTTCCAGTTTATTCTCGACCCGAAAGCCAAGGGTCCTCATGAGAAAGCCGTGCGCTTTGCCGCGTTGAAAGCGCTTCAGCCGGAGTTGATGGCGCGCGCCGCGGCCCTCGCAGCGGCCAAACCGGATGAGTTCACGCTCCAAGATGATGGATCGATTTGGTGGCGCCACGGCGCCGTGGCGCAGCTGACCAAAGGCCCGCAGCCCCTGCGTCCCGATTTCCGCTTTGTCGCGATGGAGCACATGCCGGCATCGGCCGTCGCTGCGATAGAGGAACGTCTGCGCGGGTTCATCGCCGACCGCGTTGAGGGGCTTGCTGGACCGCTCGTGACGCTCCAGGCCTCTCTCAACAGGCCTTCTGATGATCCGGAGAGCTTGTCCCCCAATGCCCGCGGCTTGGCTTTCCGCCTGGTGGAGAACTTCGGCGCTGTGTCACGCCGTCCGATTGCAGATGAAATCAAAGCCCTGACCCAAGACGAGCGTGCGGGTATGCGGAAGCTCGGTGTGCGGTTTGGTGAGTACACGCTGCATATGCCTGCGCTCTTGAAACCGGCTCCAGCGCAGTTCTTGGGGCTTCTTTGGTCGCTATGGACCGAAACCGATCCGAGCACCCATGAATTCCCGCCGGCTGGCGCGACGTCTGTTCCTAACGACGACAAGGTGCCCCACGCTTTTTGGTACGCCGTCGGGTATCGCCCCACTGGCTCGCGGGCTGTGCGTATCGATATGCTCGAACGCCTCGCCCAAGAAATCAGGAAGGCACGTGAAGAAGGCGGCAAAGAAGGCTTTGAGACCAACCAACGGATGATGTCGCTGGTGGGCGTCTCCGGCGAGGTATTCGAAGAGATCCTCGGCAATCTGGGCTACAAGAAACAAACCGTCGAGCGTCCGGTGAAACCGAAACCCCAAGAGGAGCCGCAGGCCGCCACGCCTGACGCTGCCGCGGATGCATCGAGCCCTCAAGCGGACACACCGGTCGCAACGGAACCATCGGCGGACGCGGACGTTGCTGCCGCAGAGGTGGCGCCAGAGGCTGCTCCTGAGAGCGCTGCCGAGGACCGGGCCCCAGAGGTCGAACAGCCCGCCGCTGAAAGCGCGACCCCCGCCAAGCCAGAACCAGCCGCTGCTGCTGACCAGGTCACGGCCGAGGACGAGCCTGCCCCGGCCGCTGCGGAAACCGGTGAGCCGCAAATGGAAACGGTCACCCTCTGGCGATATCAGCCGCCACGGTCTCCCCGCCGGGACGGCAACCGCGATGGCCAGCGCCGCGGCAAACCGCAGGGCAAGAACGCGTCAGGCGAGAAACGCGGTGGCCCACCCAAGGGCAAAGGCGGCAAACGTCCTCCTAAGGACAAAGGCCCTCGCACGTTCAGCTCTGAGCCAAAGCGGAACCGCAAAGAAGCCGATCCTGACAGCCCCTTCGCGGTCCTCGCGAGCCTTAAGGGCAGCGATTGAACACGGTGCTCGCCATTGGGGTGGGATAGCCTTTAGACCAACCCATGATTGCGCTAAGCTGCTGATTTTCGTGGTTAATTAGGGAAAACATCGACTTAACGCAGTTGCGAAAAGGCGTGTTTTTGTGTATAGGTTTCCTATTCTATGGGGAACCAACCATGAAAAAGCTTCTGATTTCTGCCGCTGCCGCTGCTGCCGCTCTTGTGGGCGCGGCTCAGGCTGCACCCATCTACGCTGACAACATCATCTGGACGAACAACGGAACTGTTGGCAGCAGCAACGACCGCGACAACCCTGACAACGGCCTCGGCGCACCTGACGATGATTTCTTCGCGCTCGGCCTGACGGATGCTGACGGAAGCAACCCTGGCTTCGCCGTCTTCAGCTTCAATGGTGGTCAAGAGTTCGCAGCAGGCACCGCAACAGCCTACGAAGTGACCTTTGGATGCCCAGACAGCACCACGGGTTCGTGCAGCTATCCTGAGAGCGCAAAAGTCTACTACGGCACAGCCGACATTGACTTCAGCTCGATCACCAACGCGATGGATTTCGACACCCTCGCGGCCAACAACGCGGACTTTGGATACGCTGACGAGATCTTCAACGGCGACGCTCAGACCGGTGCTTCGGTGATGATCAACGCTCCGTTCAGCTACCTCGTGCTGGTCGACAGCTCGGTTTCGAACTTCCCGAACGGCCCAAGCACGGACGGCTTTGACGTTGACGCTGTTGGCGTGAACGCTGTTCCAGTCCCGGGCGCAGCCCTTCTTATGGGTTCAGGCCTGATTGCAGCTGCTGCACGTCGTCGTCGCAGCAAGTAACGATACAGACTTTGAGTTTTGATGAGGGCGCCCTTGAGGCGCCCTTTTCTTATGCTGCAGCGCCGAGGCCCAAACGGCCGAGGTTCAAGAACTTCTCGCGGCGCTGGGCTTTGATTTCGTCAGGACCCAGCCCTTCAAGTTCAGCCAACGCAGCGACAACTGCGTCCCGAACAGCTTCCATGGCAAGATCAGGGAGGCGATGAGCGCCGCCGACCGGTTCTGGGATGATGCCATCGATCACGCCGAGCTCTTCAAGATCCTGGGCAGAGATCTTCATCGCTTCGGCCGCATCAGGCGCTTTGTTCTCGCCCTTTTTCTGGGCGTCTTTCCAAAGGATCGAGGCGCAGCCCTCAGGCGAGATGACGGAATAGACGGAATGCTCGAGCATCAGGACACGGTTGGCCGCGGCCAGCGCCACCGCGCCGCCTGATCCGCCCTCGCCGCAAATGACGGAGACAATGGGAACGCCAGCGCCAAGGAAAGCAGCCGTTGAGGAAGCGATCGCCTCAGCCTGGCCGCGCTCCTCTGCCCCTCGGCCAGGATAGGCACCTGCGGTGTCGACCAGGGTCACGACAGGAAGGCCAAAGCGCTCAGCCATCTCCACGAGGCGGATCGCTTTGCGGTAGCCCTCAGGGCGCGCCATGCCGAAGTTGTGCTCGATGCGGCTTTCGGTGTCCCGGCCTTTTTCGTGGCCGATCAGAACCACACGGTGCCCACCGATCATCGCTGTCCCGCCCATAATGGCGCGGTCATCGCCAAAGGCCCGGTCACCGCAGAGCTCAACGAAGTTGTCGGCGATCACCTCAGCATAATCGGTGAAATGCGGGCGGGCCGCATGACGGGCGACCTGCGTCTTCTGCCAGCGCGACAGACCAACATAGGTCTCCCCAAGAAGCTTATCGGCCTTTTCCTCAAGCCGTTTGATCTCCGGCGCGACCTCTGCCCCTGCGTCGCCATCAAGGCCGCGCAGCGCGTCGATCTTGTCCTCAAGCTCAGCGATGGGCTTTTCGAAGTCCAAATAGGTGCGCATGGCTCAATTCCTCTTCCCTGCCGCGAGGGGGTGATGCTCTTCGAGGGCATCCCTCAACCGCGCCTGGCGGACATGGGTGTAAACTTGCGTCGTCGTGATGTCAGCATGCCCCAAAAGGTGTTGGAGCGACCTTAAATCTGCCCCGCCCTCCAACAGATGGGTGGCAAAGGCGTGTCTGAGCACATGCGGCGAGATGCGCGCGGGATCAATCCCCACTTTTGTCGCCAGATCTTTGAGAAGTTGGGCAAATCGCGCCGAGGTGAGATGGCCGGTCTTGCTCCTCGAGGGAAAAAGAAACGGGCTGCCGCCCTCCGGCGCGAAGGCAGGGCGTCCCTCGCCCAAATAACGCGCGAGGACGTCTTCGGCTTCTTCGGTGAGCGGTACGAGACGCTCTTTGGAGCCCTTGCCGATGACTCGCAAAAGTGCGCTGCCGCCACCGACAAAGGACGATGCCTCAAGGGTGACCAGCTCAGAAACCCGCAGCCCCGTGGAATAGAGGACGTGGAGGAGCGCCTGCAGCCGCAGCGCCTTGGGCCCTCCCGCACCGGCATCGTCATCGACCCGGTTCAAGAGCCGCTCAACCTCGTCCACTGAAAGCACCTTGGGAAGGCGACGCTCTTTCTTGGGCGTCTCGAGGGTCAAGGCAGGGTTGTCGCTCCGCCATTCCTCCGCATACGCAAAGGCGTAGAACTGCCTGAGGGCGGAGAGGCACAAAGCGGCCGTCGCGCGGCTGCGACCGGTTTCTTCAAGCTTACCCAAATAGGCCGCGAGGTCCTCACGCGACGCTTCGAGCAGCGTCACTTTCCGTGCAGAGAAAAATGTCGAGACGCGACCAAGATCTCGGCCGTAGTTACGGATGGTGCGGGGCGATGCGCCGCGCTCCACCATCATCATTTCAAGAAAGGCCTCGGTGGCCGCCTGGTCGCTGAGGCTCACCGGCTGGTGCGCACGGGTTTCAGCCGTGGACGGTAGAATTGGGGGTTCACCGTCTCGACCCGAAGGCGCGGCGCAGAGCTCAAGGCCGCACTACGGAACACCGCCGCGCGGGCCACCTCGTAACCGCCAGCCTCTTGGTAGAGGTTAGCGGCCACTGTGTCCCGGATGCGGCCAAGCTCGCCCTCGGCCACCACGGTGGACGCGCTCAGCGCCGCCAGAAGCTGGGCGCCTTGGCTGCCGCTGGTTGCAGCGGAGAGAGCGTTATCGACGACGTTGGGCAGGTTCCCCGTCAGCTGGCTTTGCGCAGCACGGTCCGCCGCATCGACAGCGATATCAGGGGGCGGCGGCAGATCCTCGCCGATCGCGCCAGCGAGGCGCTGCGCCGCGGTGGGCTGAAGATAGCTGTAGAGCTTGGTGAGGTTGAAAAAGGCTGTTTCCGCGCCCCTACCCTCGCGAGTGGCGACACTGCGGATCCACCTCTCAGCCGCTTCGTACCGGCCATTGAGGAGGCAGGCGAGACTGTACTCGACCTCATACTCAAGGGTTGATGGATCGGGCGCGGTGGACGCGATCTCCGTACCGAAAATCTTTGCCCGGAGAAGGAACGCGGCGGGGTCCGCGTTGTTATCGATCAGCGCTTCGCCGATGGCGCCAGCGCGGGCACCTGACCCCTGGGGCAAGGCCCTGATGAAGCCGACGTCTTGCGCGATACGGGTGCCAGGCACGGACTCGGCCACCTGACCTAGGTCGCGCGGCGGCATGAGGTCTTCAAGCGCTGCACGGCGTAATGCTGCCTCGCGGACGGAATTGCTGAAGCCGCGATCCTTGGCGATGGCCGTCACGATGGGCGCCGCAACAGTGGCGACATCCGCTTCGTTCACAAGACCGCCAAGCTTCCGGAAGGCGGCATACTGAAGAGCGTTCTGCGGAAGCGCGCCGGTCGGGAAACCGGTTTGCAGCGCACGCAGAGCCGCTTCATCCTCGGCACTTAAAACGCCCTCTTCCTTCGCCAGACTGATTGTGAGGTCAGCGGCGGCCCGTTCTCCAGTATGGATATAACAGAAAGCCCTTAGGCGGACGAAGAAGGGAGCTTGCCGCCCCTCTTGTAAGCTCGCGCCCCGCGCACAGGCGCGGTCATACTGGAGGAGGAGAAGATCCCTATACGCCACGCTTTCGGCCAAAGTGGGCTTGATGGCGAGACCGGGGGTGAGCTCGGCCAACGCGGCGGCTTCCATCACATAGCCCGCTTCCACCGCTCGCCGGAGCTTCAGGCCAGCAACGGCCTCGTCAGCATCTCGGGGGCTTTCACCAGGCGAGAGCAGCACACGGCGAAGGATCAACCGCTTAGCCGGGTCATCGAACACGGTGGGCACGGCATCGAGCTGCGCGGCGATATCCCGCGCGTCTGCACCGTTCCAAAGGGTACGCGGCAAGGCACCGTCGCTTTCTGTCAGAACGCCCAAAGCGAAGGAGCCATCGTCGAACCGCGCGCGCTCCACCTGCGCCATCGCCAAGCTAAGACCGAGAGAAAGGACGCTGAGCGCGCCGATCACGAGATGCTTCATACCCCTTATCGAGCGTTGAGCTCGACCTCCTCAGTGATCGGAACCGATTGCGGCTGCCGACGATCGCCCAAAACGTAGAGAACCGCCAGGGAGAGAACAACGAGGGTCAAAAGAAAGATCGCAAACCGCATGAAGCCTCTCCTCCATCAGGAGTTTACGCGAAGCGGAAGGCCGAAAAAAGGCTACTTGCGGGATTTGGCGCGCGACGCCCGTTTCTGCCTGAAGGCAGCGAGCCGTTCCGCCATGATCTTCTCCGCGCCACGGTCCGTCGGCAGGTAGAGCGGCTCGGTCTCAACGCCGTCGGGCAGATAGCGAAGCCCGGCGTGGCCACCGGGTTCGTCATGGTCATAGATATAGCCCTCGCCGCGGCCCTCTTCCTTCATGAGCGCGGTCGGCGCGTTGAGGGCGTGGGGCGGCGGCGGCAGGGATCCGGTGGTCCTCGCCAGCGCTTTGGCTTTCTTGAAAGCGACATGGGCTGCGTTCGATTTCGGGGCGGCCGCGAGGAACGCTACCGCTTGACCGAGCGCGATGTGCCCCTCCGGCGGGCCAAGCTGGCGGAAGGCATCTCTGGCGGCGATCACCAAAGGCAGCGCCCTTGGGTCGGCATTGCCGATATCCTCACTTGCGACAACGATCAGACGGCGGAAGATAAACATCGGATCTTCACCGGCCTCAAGCATCCGTGCTGTCCAATAGAGGGCAGCATCGTCATCCGAGCCGCGGATCGATTTTTGAAGGACGCTGGCGAAGTCGTAGTGAACATCCCCCGCTCGGTCACCGGCGGCTGCGCGCCCACTGAAGGACTGACGCAGCGCGTCGGGTCCCAGGGGTTCAGCCGGTGCGGCGGCGGCCACCTGCTCTGCCAGTGACAGAAGCGCACGACCATCACCATCGGCCAAGGCCATCAGCGCCAAGCGCCCATCTTCCGTCAACGGAAGAGACGAGCCAAGCTCCGCCTCCGCGCGGGTCAGCAAGATGCTCATCGCGTCTTTGCCAAGCGCCTCGAGCTTGAGAACCACGGCCCGCGACAACAGCGCCCGGTTGAGGGCGAAGGATGGGTTCTCCGTCGTCGCACCGACCAAGGTGATCAGCCCTGTCTCCATATGCGGTAGGAAACTGTCCTGCTGGCGTTTGTCGAAGCGGTGAAGCTCGTCGACAAAGAGCAACGTTCGACGACCCGCCGCACGCTTGCCCTCGGCCTCGGCAAAAGCCTTCTTGAGATCAGCCACCGCAGAAAAGATCGCGGAAAGCTGAACAAAGTCGTGCCCCGTCTCCTGCGCGATGAGCCGCGCCATGGTCGTCTTACCTGTGCCCGGAGGCCCATGGAGGATGATCGATGGCAGCGACGGTGACTTCAGCAGCAGACGGAGCTTCCCGCCCTCACCCAAAAGCGCATCCTGCCCGACGACATCATCGAGCTGTGCGGGTCTCAGGCGTTCCGCCAGCGGGACTGGCAGGTCATCACCGAGCCCCGCTGCATCGAAAAGGCTCATCGCGTCAGCCGATAGCGCACCGCCTCGCCGCGGGCATTCTTGAGCGTCACCGCCTCAACGGCGCCCCCTCGGAGCGCACGCTCGACATCAGACACGCTTTCGACGTCACGATCGTCAATGGCCAGAATGATCGCACCCGGACGAAGGCGGTAGCGACGGGCTACGCTGTTTTGCTCCACGCGCAACACGATGACGCCTTCCTCGAAGGGATTGCGGCCGAGCTCTTCTGCTAAAGCCGGTGAAAGGTTGGCCACCGTCGCGCCGGACAATTGATGCCGACCTTGGAGCAAGGTTTCGTCCTTGTCCGGTGTTTCCGGCGGGTAGGCCAAACGCACGCGCGCCGTTCGCTCGTTCCCTTCTCGCAGATAGGTCAGCTCCACCCTGTCGCCTTCCTCCTTGGTGGCGGGGCGATAGCGCAGTGCCTGTTCGGTCAGAACCTCTTGGCCATCAAACGCGAGGACGACGTCACTCTCTTTAAGGCCCGCAAGATCCGCCGGGCCGCCGGGGTAGACTTGGCTGATGATGGCGCCTTTTGGACGGTTAAGGCCGATCGCGGAAGCCAGGCGCGCATCAACATCTGAGCCCACAACACCAAGCCACGGACGCCGAACCATGGTGTCACCGCCGATGGCTGAGGACACCACGCGCTTCACCAGATTGCCCGGGATCGCGAACCCGATGCCGTTGGACTCCCGGGCACGGGAATAAATCGCCGTGTTCACACCCAGAAGCTGACCATCAACATCCACCAGAGCACCGCCCGAGTTGCCTGGATTGATCGCCGCATCGGTTTGAATGAAGAACTGAAAATCCGATACCGATACATTGGTCCGGCTGAGGGCCGAGATAATCCCTGAGGTGACGGTCTGACCCACACCAAATGGGTTGCCGATCGCCAGCACGATATCTCCCACAAGCGCTTCGTCACTGTCGGCAAAACTGAGCGCGGGGAGAGGCTCGTCCGTTTCGATGCTCAGAACGGCGAGATCGGTCTGAGGGTCGGTCAACAGGACCTCCGCCTCGTACTCCCGCCGGTCTGCGAGGACCACGCGGATCTCATCCATGTCTTCGATGACGTGGTTGTTGGTGACGATCACGCCGTCCGGATCAACGATGACACCTGAACCAAGCGACGACTCCACACGCTCACGCATCGGCCCTGGCGCTACGTCACCGAAAAACTGCCGGAAAAAGGGATCGTCGAAGAGGCTAACAGAGCGCGTCTGCACCGTCCGCCGGGTGTAAATGTTCACCACTGCCGGGGCTGTCGCCTCCACCACCGGCGCGTAGGTGGCCCGCAACTCCAGATCGCTGCGCGGCTGGACCGTTTGGGCCAAGGCCGGTGTTCCAAGCCCAAGTCCAAGTAAGGCAACGATAAACAGGCGAGATACGAACATGAAACGAACCCTTAGCTTCGCAATTGTATGTAGAGGCTTTGGCCGCTAGCCGCCAAGAGACCATGGTGCGAGCATGTTTTGGGAGGACTGGGTGCAATGATCATCGGCGTTTTGGCCGCTTTGCATCTCGTCGGTGCCGTGATCCTCTTGGTGTTGAGCCTCTGGCTTTTCATCGAGGTTGTGGCCTCTTTCCTACCATCAAACGCAACGAAGGGGTGGGATGAGCCCGGCCCCATCGCCGCTGTTGTCCCTGCCCATAACGAAGGCAAGGGCCTCATCCCCACGATCAAAGACATCCAGGCGCAGCTGAGACCAGTGGACCGCCTGATCGTCGTGGCGGACAATTGCGATGACAACACAGCTGACATCGCTCGTGCTCAGGGTGCAGAGGTTTTGGTCCGTGACGACCGTTCTCGCCGCGGCAAAGGTTACGCGCTTCAGTTTGCGCTCGACCATTTGCGGGACGCGCCGCCAGCCACCGTCTTCTTCACTGATGCTGATTGTCTGCACAGCGAGGGATTGGTAACGGGCGTCAGCGCCGAGGCTCAGCATCGCCAGGCGCCCGTGCAAGCCCTTTACGTGATGGACGCAGACGATAACGCGCCACCTTCGCGCTTGGTGGCCGCCTTTGCATGGCGCCTGATCAATGATGTGAGGATGCGCGGCCTGATGCGAATCGCCGGGACCACGAGGCTCGTGGGCGCTGGCGCGGCGTTCCCATGGTCCATTGCCCAGTCTCTAACATTGGGTTCCGGAGAAATCGTCGAGGATCTCGCGCTGACCGTCACCTTGGCCGCTGAGGGTCAGAAGGTTTGGTATGCACCCAAACACCTGGTCAGCAGCACCTTCCCCCAGGACGAAGCCGCCGCCAAAGTTCAGCGCGCCCGCTGGGAACACGGCTCGATCGGGGTCATCCGCCAACGGATTGGACGACTTCTTTGGAGCGGGGTGACGAACTTCGCACCCTGGCGTGTGGCCCTGGCACTTGATGTTGCTGTCCCGCCGCTGACGGTCCTCGGTGCGGCGACGACACTTGCCGTCGCCAGCGGCCTGGTCTTGGGCATCCTTGGCGCGTGGCCAGGTTTCGTCATCTCAGTGATGGCTTTCGTCGTGCTGATCAGCGCTGTGATGCTGTTCTGGATCACACGAGGACGCGCGATCTTACCCTTGTCCAAGGCGCCTGCATTCCCCGCGTTCGCATTGTCAAAACTTGGGGTCTACGGAAAATCGGGGCGAGAGAGCTCGGCAGAATGGACGCGCACACCGCGCAACGGAGAGAAATCTTGAAGATTGGCTATCTTCTCAACACCTACCCGGTGACGAGCGCGACCTTTATCCGGCGGGAGATCGAAGCGCTGGAGGCACGCGGTGTGGAGATCAAACGCTTCTCCGTGCGCCGTTGGGAACAAGACCTCGTCGATCCGCGCGATATCGCGGAGCGCGACAAGACTGAGTATGTGCTCAGCGGCAACGCTCCGCAGGTGATCCGCAGCTTCCTCAAAGAGCTCGTGACCAATCCTGTTGGTATCGGAAGGGCGATCGCACCCCTCAGGGGACTGATGAAAGGTACCGGCGAAGTGATCCGCCCCCTCGCCTACCTTCTCGAAGCGGCCCACCTTAAGCAGCGCTGCGCCGCGCAAGAGATCCGTCACCTGCACTGCCATTTCGGCAGCAACGCGCCGGCCGTTGCGATGTTGACCCGGGTTCTTGGTGGTCCCTCGTACAGCTTTACGGCCCACGGTCCGGATGAGTTCGTGGCGCCCGAGCAGAACCGCTTTGACCTCAAAATGCGGCATGCGGCCTTCGCCATCGCCATCACGCATTATGCGCGTATGCAGATCATTCGCTGGGCCGGCATTGAGCATCGGGACAAGGTTCATGTCGCCCATTGCGGTCTTGACCTCACAGAATTTGTGCCGACCGACGTGCCCGCCAACGCGCAAGAGTTGATCTGTGTTGGGCGCTTGTGCCCGCAAAAGGGTCAAACCCTGATCCCCGAAGCCATCGCGCCGCTGGTCGGTGAGTTTCCTGACCTCAAGGTCGTCCTCATCGGTGAAGGTGAAACCCGTCCACTGATTGAATCCGAGATCAAACGGCTGGGGCTTGAGAACAATATCGAGCTTACAGGATGGATGGCGAACAAGGAGGTGCTGGAGCGGCTCAAAAAGGGGCGCGCTCTTTTGCTGCCGAGTTTCGCTGAAGGCCTACCGATTGTGATCATGGAGTCACTGGCGCTAGGGCGTCCAGCGATCTCGACCTATATCGCGGGGATCCCTGAACTTCTTGATCGTGAGTGCGGGTGGATCATCCCCGCGTCCTCTGTGGAGGACCTGCGCAAAGCGATCCGTGATGTGATGATGTCATCGCCTATTCAGCTGACCAGGCTCGGCCGTGAAGGCCGACGCCGGATTGAAGAGGGCCATACGATTGAGCAGCTCGCCGAGCAGCTCCACATCCAGTTCGAGAGCGCTCTTACCGGGGCGACTTGAAGACGTTTCCGTCCTTCATCACGAAGGACACAGCGGCCTCGAGGATGGTGACGTCGTCATAGGGATCGCCGTCGACCGCAACGATGTCGGCGAACTTACCAACCTCGATCGTGCCGATATCGTTCTCCATCCGGAGGTTCTCTGACCCCACGACGGTCGCCGACCTGATCGCTTCTTCTGGGGTCATACCAGCCTCGACCATCAAACCGAATTCCCGAGCGTTCTCCCCGTGGCGAGAAACCCCTGAGTCGGTGCCAAAGGCGATCTTGACGCCCGCCGCATGCGCCTCGCGCACCATGGCCTTGATCTGTGGTCCCACCTCAAGGGCCTTAGCGGCTTGCGGCGGTGTCAGGAAGGAATTGGGGCTTGCTGCGATTTCTGTGACTGTCTCGCCTGCCAAAATGGTCGGCACCAAGAACGCATCGCGGCGCTTGAAGAGACGGAAGCTGGCATCATCGGCGTAGGTGCCGTGCTCAATCGTCCGTACCCCTGCTAAAAGGGCTGCGTTGACCCCTGCGGTTCCGTGGGCATGGGCCGTGACATCGCGCCCATAGGCGCGCGCTGCCTCAACCACAGACGTCAGCTCGTCGTCCATCATCTGCTGCCCGACGCCGGTCGCTGTATTGGACAGAACACCGCCGGTGGCGGTGATCTTGATACCGTCCGCCCCCCGCGCAATCAGCCAGCGAGTCGCGCGCCGGCAATCATCACCGCCGTTACACATACGCTCCGTATCGAGCATATGGGCAATCTCTTCGATATAGCCCTGGCTGCCGTCTGAATGCCCGCCGGTGATCCCCACCACACTCGCGGTGACAATGCGCGGCGCAGGGACATAGTTGTTGGCGCTCGCTGTGCGCAGCGCCTGGACCGCCTCTTGATCACCGCCGACGTCACGGATCGTGGTGAACCCGGCCATCAGGGTTTTGCGTGCGTGATGCGCCCCGAGCATCGCGAAGTCAGATGTCGATAACTGAACAGCCTGAAGCCGCTGCTGCGAGTTGTTCTCGAACGTGATGTGCACGTGACCGTCGATGAAGCCCGGAAAGACCGTCTTTCCAGCAAGGTCGTAACTCGCCGCGATCTCATGCCCCTCCTCGCCGAGGGCTGCGTCCGAGATCTGCCCCTCACGGATCTCGGCGATGCGGTTGGCTTCGATGAGAACCGTGGCTGATGTCGGTACGCTTTCACCAGGGATCGCCACCAGGCGATCGGTCCTCAACACGGTGTACGTCCCAGCGACGCAAGTCGAGGTCATGGCGATAGCGAGGGATGCGGTGACGGCGAGGACAGCTGTTTTCATGGAGAAAACTGACTACCCTCAGGGTCCCTTGTCCACCCGCTTCGCCAATGCGGTAACAACGAAAAAGCCGCCCCGAAGGGCGGCTGGATCTCATGCTCTGAGAGCTGATCTTATTCGTCGTCGGCTTCGACGAGCTTCATCGACGGGCCTGAATCTTGACCCTTGGCCGTCTCGTCACGGTCAACAAACTCAATGACAGCACGCGGAGCGTTGTCGCCAAAACGGAAGCCCGCTTTCATCACGCGTGTGTAGCCGCCATTGCGGTCTTTGTACCGTGGGCCGAGTGTCTCGAAGAGCTTGCCGACCATCTCAACGTCGCGGATCTTGGAGATCGCTTGACGACGAGCGTGCAGGTCACCCTTTTTCGCCAGCGTGATCAGCTTATCAGCGATCGGCCTCAGCTCTTTGGCTTTCGGCAGGGTGGTGACAATCTGCTCGTGCTTGATGAGCGACGCCGCCATATTGGCGAACATCGCCTTCCGGTGGCTCGCCGTGCGGTTCAGTTTGCGGTGCGCAACGCCGTGGCGCATGGTTCAATCTCCACTACTCCGGCAAGCCGGAGGTTTGGTCGGGGAGGATCAGCTTACGACTGATCCTCAAATTTACGGGCCAATTCTTCGATGTTGTCCGGCGGCCAGTCCGGCACGTCCATACCGAGGTGCAGGCCAAGCGAGGCCAGAACCTCTTTGATCTCATTCAGCGACTTCCGGCCGAAGTTCGGGGTGCGGAGCATCTCGCCTTCGGTTTTTTGGATAAGGTCGCCAATGTACACAATATTGTCGTTTTTCAAGCAGTTGGCCGAGCGAACAGACAGCTCGAGCTCGTCGACTTTCTTGAGGAGCGCCGCGTTGAAGAGAAGCTCTTCTTCCTGCTGAGCGCCTGTGTCCTGCTTCGGCTCGTCGAAATTGACGAAGATCTGCAGCTGATCCTGAAGGATCCGCGCAGCATAGGCGGCTGCATCGTCTGGGCTGATCGCGCCATTCGTCTCGATGTCGAGGATCAGGCGATCATAGTCGAGAACCTGACCTTCGCGGGTGTTCTCCACCTTGTAGGAGACCCGGCGAACCGGCGAGTAGAGACTGTCGACCGGGATCAGACCAATCGGCGCGTCCTCAGGACGGTTCCGGTCAGCAGGCACATAGCCTTTGCCCGTCTGCACGGTGAGTTCCATGCGGAGATCCGCGCCCTCGTCGAGGGTGCAGATCACGTGATCTTTATCCAGGACCTCAATATCGGCGGTTTCCTGAATGTCCGCAGCCGTCACGATGCCTGGGCCCTGCTTCCGGAGGGTCAGGCGCTTCGGACCATCGGCGTGCATGCGCAGCGCGAGCTGTTTGATGTTCAGGATGATGATGGTGACGTCTTCGCGCACACCTGGGATGGAGCTGAATTCGTGCACCACGCCGTCGATTTGGACCGAAGTGACGGCCGCGCCCTGCAGCGACGACATCAAAATGCGGCGCAGGGAATTGCCGAGGGTCAGACCGAAACCGCGCTCAAGCGGCTGAGCGACGATGGTCGCTTTGCGCTGCGGGTCAAATCCAGGCTGCACCTCAAGCTTTTGCGGCTTGATCAACTCTTGCCAGTTCTTTTCGAGCATAGAGGGGTTCTCCAACGGGCGCTTCGGCGGAAGGCGCGCCCTGACCTTTTAGGGGGAGTCTTAGACGCGGCGACGCTTGCGTGGACGCACACCATTGTGAGGGATGGGCGTGACATCTTTGATCGTCGTGACCGTCAGACCAGCGGCCTGGAGCGCACGCAGCGCGCTTTCGCGACCAGAGCCTGGACCGCGCACGAGGACGTCGACCGAGCGGAGACCGTGCTCCATGGCTTTCTTGGCCGCGTCTTCAGCAGCCATCTGCGCAGCAAACGGTGTCGATTTCCGCGAGCCTTTGAAGCCCATGTGACCGGAGGTCGACCAGCTGATCGTGTTGCCCTGGGCGTCTGCGATCGTGACGTGGGTGTTGTTGAACGATGCGTTCACGTGAACGACGCCCGAAACAATGTTTTTGCGCTCGCGACGGCGTGGAGCCTGACGGGTGGGTTGGCGTGCCATTACTTCTTCTTCCCGGCGATCGGTTTGGCTGGACCTTTACGCGTCCGAGCATTGGTGTGGGTGCGCTGACCGCGAACAGGAAGGCCGCGACGGTGACGAAGACCACGGTAGCAGCCGAGGTCCATCAGGCGCTTGATGTTCTGCGCGTTCTCCCGGCGCAGATCACCTTCCACCGTGTAGTCGGCGTCGATGGTTTCGCGAATCCGGAGGACTTCGGCGTCCGTCAGGTCCTGCACGCGGCGCGTGAAGTCGAGATTGGTTTTCTCAACGATTTCCTTGGCTTTGGTGAGACCAATGCCGTGGATATAGGTCAGCGCGATATGCACGCGCTTGTTGTTAGGGATGTTCACACCGGCGATGCGGGCCATCGTTATCCTCTCTTGCGGGTGCGCAGAAAACCTGCGGCGAAAAAAATTGGAGCACGCCCCGCCCATAGGCCAAGCGTGCCGACTTCCAGTCGTGCGGAAAGCAGGGGTCTAACCCCTGTCATCGCGCTGTCAAGCTCATTGAGACGCCTTCAGGCTGTTCATGCCAGAGCAGCTTCAATCGCTGCTGTCACCTCATCGATCGGCAACATGCCATCAATGGATTTCAGCAGGCCACGCTCCTCGTAAAATGGAACGAGCGGAGCTGTTTGGTTGGTGTAAACGCCGAGACGCTTGCGGAAGGTCTCTTCGTTATCATCCGCCCGCACTTCACCGCCGGCCGCTTTGGTTTCAGCGATCCGGCTGTTGAGGCGCTGCACCAGGATGTCCTCGTCCACACGCAGCTCAAGAACGACATCCACGGGGCGCCCTTTGGCCTTCAGCATCTCCTCGAGCACCTCGCCCTGCGGCAGCGTGCGGGGGAAGCCGTCCAAGAGAAAACCGTCTTTGCAATCGTCTTGGTCAATACGGTCAGCGATCACACCAGCCATGATCTCGTCTGACACCAGATCGCCCGCGTCCATGATCGCCTTGCACTTCAGGCCCAGCTCGGTTCCCGCTGCCACAGCTGCGCGCAGCATATCGCCGGTGGAGAGCTGAGGGATCCCATGCTTTGACGCAATCATCTTGGCCTGGGTGCCTTTGCCGGCCCCTGGCGGTCCCAAAAAGATGACGATCATCCGCGCGTTCCTCTTAACTTCGACTTCTTGATCAGCGACTCATATTGCTGCGCAAGAAGGTGTCCCTGAATCTGCTGCACTGTGTCCAGTGTGACTGTCACAACAATCAGCAGCGATGTCCCCCCGAGGTAAACCGGGATCCCGGAATACTGCATGCGCAAGAACTCCGGCATAAGGCAGACAAAAGTCAAATACGCCGCACCAATGCACGTGATCCGTGTCAGGACGTAGTCGATATACTCCGCCGTCTTCGCGCCCGGACGGTAGCCTTGGATATAGCCGCCATACTGCTTGAGCGTGTCAGCCGTGTCCTGCGGATTGAAGACAATCGAGGTGTAGAGGAAACAGAAAAAGATGATGCCGCCCGCGTAGAGCGCCATGTAAGGCCAGTTGCCCGGTGTCAGGCTACCGACAAGGTCCTGCAGCCACAGCGGTGCATTCTGACCGATCGCGCCCTGAGCTGTTGCCGGCAGGAACAAAAGCGAGCTGGCGAAGATGGGCGGGATCACACCGGCGGTGTTGAGCTTGAGCGGGAGGTGGCTCTTCTCGCCTTGTGTCATCTTGTTGCCCTGCTGACGCCGCGGATATTGCACCAGCAACCGGCGCTGCGAGCGCTCCATAAAGACGACGAAAGCAATGAGCGCGATCGATAGGACAATCACCAGGATCACAACAAACGCGGGCAACGCCCCTGTTTGACCCGAGGTCAAAAGGCCAGCGGCAGCCCGGGGAAGCTCAGCGATAATCCCGGCAAAGATGATGAGCGAGATGCCGTTGCCGATGCCGCGCGCCGTGATCTGTTCGCCGAGCCACACGAGGAACATCACGCCGCCAACCAGCGTCACCACCGTTGTCGGAATGAACATCGGACCCGCGTTCGGAACAATCGGAATACCGTTGGGGCTCGTCTGCCCAGCAATCGTTGCAGCGATAAAGTAGCCCTGCACAAGCGCCAGCACGACCGTCAGGTAGCGCGTGTATTGGTTGATCTGACGGCGCCCAGCCTCGCCCTCTTTCTTGATCGCCTCAAGCGACGGAACGATCGCCGACATCATCTGCATGATAATCGACGCCGAAATGTAGGGCATGATGTTGAGCGCAAGGATCGCCATCCGCTCCGTCGCACCGCCAGAGAACAGGTTGAACGTGCCGAGAAGTCCGCCTGTTTGCGTCGAGAAGAGATCGGCAAAGGCGTCAGGGTTCACACCGGGGATCGGGATGAACGTGCCCACGCGGTACACGATAAGCGCACCGAGGGTGAAGAAGATCCGCTTCCGAAGCTCATCTGCCTTGGCAAAATTGCCGAAGGAGAAGTTGGAAGCCATTTGTTCTGCGGCTGAGGTCATCGGGGGTTGCTAGATGCTGTCGGCTCGGAATCAAGAAGAAAATCGCGGTGCAGACACCAGAGCCAACCGCAACGTTCATCTAGAACGCCCTTGCCTCAGCCCCGCTGCCTGATCGCAGGACATTGGCAGTCAGCCAACCCAGCGCAACCCGAACATCCCTCAAGTGGCGAAAAAACCGTGAGCGGCGGGCTCTACGCCACAAAAGAGAACAGATGCGGCCGTTGCTCGCCCACGTCGGTGGTGCAATTCGCCGCACATTGTTAACTTTTTTGCCATCTGGAAAAAATGAGGACCGGGGGGTTCCATGAAAAAAATGATTGCTGCCGCTGGCGCGGCCCTTTCGCTGATGGGTGCACAAGCGCTCGCAGCTGTGACCTACGAAATCTCCGACGCGACGCCTGCCCTTCCCCATCACGGGCTTTGGCTGAGCAACTTCATCAAGGATTCGGACGGCAAAGTTGTCGGGGCGGCGAAGAACTGGTCGCTTCAAGATGGCTCGAAGATCGTGTTCGCCGATGACTTCTCGTCGGCCACCATCACAGCCAGCGTCATCAACCGTGTTGAAAGCACGTTCGGCTTTGACATCTCCGTCGCGCTCACCCTCGATGCCACGCCTCCAGCACTCCCTTACTGTCAGGGAAGCGCTTGTAAGGACATCCTGAACCTGCCGGCCGCCGACCCTCGCCGGATCGATTTCATCAATCAGATGACCTACTACGAGTACGGACCATCGACGATGACGGGTACAGGCAATCTTGCTGGCATCACGGCCGTGATGACGGACCATTCGTCGGACAAGCACCCGTTCCAGTGGGGCCAGGGCGGTGACGCGTTCAACATCGATATGGACGACATCTTCAACGAGGCGTTCCTTGGCGGATCTGGCTGGTTCAACATCGCCTTCTCCGGCACGGCGGCCGACGACCTCGGTTATACGCTGATGTCGAACTCGACGATCCATGGCGATCTCAACTTCAGCGGTGAGTTTGTTCCGGTGCCCGGCGCGGTGGTGCTGTTTGGTTCCGCCCTCGCTGCATGGGCAGGACGCCGGAAACTGGCCGCCTAACGCACCCCAGTTCTCCACAAGACAAAAAGGGCGCCAGCTTCCGCGGGCGCCCTTTTTCATCTCTTGGTTCGCCTCTGAAGGCTTACTTCTTCTTCGCAGCAGCTTTCGCTTCTTCGCGCTCTTTGCCGCGCAGACGCTTGTGCTTTTCTGGCCGGGTCATCGTTACCGTGCCGCCAGCTTTCTCGACCGCTGCGCGAGCCGAAGCTGTGGCGTAAGTCACCGTGACGTCGACTTTGCTGGTCAACTCACCAGTGCCCAGGAGGCGCAGGCCGTCGAGTTTCTTGTCGACGAAACCGGCCTCAAGAAGGCCATCTTCCGTGATCGACGTGTGTCCCGCATCAGCCGCTGCTTGGATATGCGCCAGGCTGATTTCGGTGAAGTCCTTGCGGTTCGGCTTGTTGAAGCCACGCTTTGGCAGCCGCATGTGGAGCGGCATCTGACCGCCCTCAAAGCCATTGATGGCCACACCCGAACGGGATTTTTGACCCTTCACACCGCGACCAGCGGTCTTGCCGCGGCCTGAACCAATGCCGCGTGCAACGCGTTTCTTGGGTTTCCGTGCGCCGGGGTTGTCGGCCAGATCTGTCAGTCTCATCTCTTTGTCCTTCGACTATGCGAGGTGCCCTGATGATCAGAACACCCCTCGCCTCATGCGCCTTTGGTTACGGCAGGCGCGGTTCGCCGACGATCTCGACCATGTGGCGGACCTTCCGCACCATGCCCCGGATCGCTGGGGTGTCTTCAAGCTCGCGCTCACGGCCGACCTTACCAAGACCAAGACCCTTGAGGGTCTGCTCTTGGCTCGCCTCACGGCGGATCGGAGAGCCGTATTGGCGCACGGTGATCACTCCGCGGCCTTCGGCTTTCGCCTTGTCCGCACCGTAGTTCTTTGGCGCGCGGCGACCGCGGCCTGGTTCGCGTTTCAGTTCGTCAGCCATCAGCCTGCATCCACTGCGGTGGCGTCCGCCTGCACGGCAGCGCGGCGACCGATCAGCTCGGAAACCTTCAGACCACGCTTGGCCGCGATCGAACGCGGGTTCGATTGCTCTTTCAGGGCGTCCACAGTCGCACGCACCATGTTGTAAGGGTTCGACGTGCCGATCGACTTGGCGACCACGTCCTGGATGCCGAGCATCTCAAAAACAGCACGCATTGGACCACCGGCGATCACGCCCGTACCCGGAGGAGCCGTGCGGATGACGACTTTACCAGCACCGTGACGGCCATGGGCATCGTGGTGAAGCGTCCGGCCATCGCGCATCGGCACACGGATCATGTTCCGCTTGGCTTCCTGGCTTGCCTTGCGGATCGCCTCAGGCACCTCGCGAGCCTTGCCCTTGCCATAGCCAACACGGCCTTTTTGGTCGCCAACCACGACGAGCGCGGCAAAACCAAAGTTTTTACCGCCCTTCACCGTTTTCGCGACACGGTTGATCGCCACGAGGCGATCCTGGAACTCGTCCCGTTCTTCCTCGCGAGGACCGCCTTTACGGCGACGATCACCACCTTGTTTCGGTTCTCTTGCCATCTTTGAGGCCCCTTAGAACTTGAGACCGCCCTCGCGGGCGGCTTCGGCGAGGGCTTTCACCCGGCCATGGAACAAATAACCGCCGCGATCGAAGATCACGTGCTCGACACCAGCTTCCTTGGCGCGTTCGGCAACAAGTTTGCCGATCTCAGCCGCAGCATCTGCGTTCGAGCCTTTGGTCTTCTCGCGGAAGTCCTTTTCGAGGGACGAAGCCGAAGCCAGCGTTTTGCCAGCGGCGTCGTCGATCACTTGGGCCGAGATGTTCTTGCCCGAGCGATAAACGCTGAGGCGAGGACGACCACCGGCACGCTTGGCGATCGTTGTCCGTGTACGACCAGCGCGCTTTTTGAGTTTTGCAATACGGGTCAAAGGCATGATTACTTCTTCTTCCCTTCTTTGCGGAAGATGTACTCACCTTCGTACTTCACGCCTTTGCCTTTGTAAGGCTCTGGCGGACGGAAGCTGCGGATCTTGGCGGCCACTTCGCCCACGACCTGTTTGTCGCGGCCCGAGATCTCGATCTCGGTTGGTTTGGCGCATTTGATCTCAATGCCTTCCGGTGCGTCGAAAGTGATGTCGTGACTGAAACCGAGCGACAGGTTGAGGCTCTTGCCTTTCATCTGGGCACGGTAACCAACGCCGACGAGTTCAAGACGCTTCACAAAGCCATTGGAAACGCCTTCGAAGATGTTGGCGATCTGTGTGCGGCTCATGCCCCACATCGAACGGGCTTCCTTGGTCTTGTTGACCGGGGTCACCTTGACGCCATCATCGCCCATCTCGACGAGGCAAAGTTCGTTCACAACGAACTCCATCTCACCTTTGGAGCCTTTGGCTTTCACCACCTGGCCGTCGATCTTGGCTTCGACGCCCTTCGGTACGGGTACGGGTTTTTTGCCGATACGTGACATGATCAGTACACCTGACAAAGAACTTCGCCGCCGACATTGTGCTCGCGAGCAACGGCGTCGGACATCACACCTTTCGGGGTCGAAAGGATGGAGATGCCGAGACCGTTCCGCACAGGCTCAATATCTTTGACGGATGAGTACACCCGACGGCCCGGTTTCGAGACCCGCTTGATCTTCGAAATAACAGGGTCGCCGTCGAAATATTTCAGCTCGATCTCAAGATCAGCTTTGTTGCCTTCATGCTCAACCCGCGCATAGCCGCGGATGAAGCCTTCCGACTCCAGAACATCGAGCACACGCTGACGCAGTTTCGAAGCCGGGGTCACCGCCTTCGACATCCCGCGCATTTGCGCGTTGCGGATGCGGGTCAGCATATCACCGAGAGGATCACCAATGGTCATCGTCTATCTGTCCCCTTACCAGCTGGATTTCACGAGGCCGGGCACTTTGCCGAGGGAGCCAAGCTCCCGCAGCGCGATACGCGACATCTTCAGTTTACGGTAGTAACCACGCGGACGGCCGGTCACTTGGCAACGGTTGCGAATACGGGTCTTGGACGCATTGCGCGGAATTTCAGCCAAAGCCATTGCGGCTTTGAACTTATCTTCCGGGCTCGCTTCTTCTGACCGCATGATCGCCTTCAGGCGTTCGCGGCGAGCGTCCCATTTCTTAGCAAGGCGCCGACGCTTGAGATCGCGTTCGACCATCGCTTTTTTCGCCATGTCTTCTTTCTCCTTTCCGGCCTTTTCCTCAGTCTAAGGAAGTACCGAACAACCCTTCGCTTAACGTTCGCGGAAGGGGAAATTGAACTCTTTCAAAAGCGCTCGGGCTTCGTCATCCGTAGGCGCCGTGGTGCAGACAATGATGTCCATACCGCGCTGGGTCTCGACCTTGTCGTAGTCGATCTCCGGGAAGACGATGTGTTCTTTGAGGCCCATCGCGAAGTTGCCGCGACCGTCAAAGCTCTTTGGGTTGAGACCACGGAAGTCGCGGACCCGAGGAAGAGCGATCGTGGTCAGTCGATCAACGAATTCATACATCCGCTCACCGCGTAAGGTGACCTTACAGCCGAGCGCCATCTCTTCACGGACCTTAAAGCCTGCGATCGACTTCGAAGCTTTCGTGATCACAGGCTTTTGGCCAGCAATCGCTTCGAGTTCCTCAGCAGCTTTCTCGACGGCCTTCCGGTCATTGACCGCGTCGCCGACGCCCATATTGATGACGACCTTTTCAAGCCGCGGGATCTGCATGACGTTCTTATAAGAGAACGTCTCTTTCATCTTATCCCGGATGGAATCGATGTACTTAACTTTGAGGCGCGGGACGTAGTTTTCGACTGCTGTCTCAGACATCGAGAACCTCCCCCGAACGCTTCGCGACACGGACTTTTTTGCCGTCACGAACTTCGAAACCAACGCGGGTTGGCTTGCCATCTTTTGGATCTTTGAGCGCCACGTTGGAGACGTGGATTGGCGCTTCCATCCGCTCCAGGCCACCTTGGCTCTGTTGCGAAGGTTTGCGGTGCTTGGTCACCATCTGAACGCCCTGCACGAGAACGCGACCGTCCTTCGGCATCACTTTCAGAACTTCGCCCTCAGCGCCCTTGTCCTTGCCAGCAAGGACCACGACCTTGTCGCCCCTTTTGATACGAGCTGCCATGGTTACAGCACCTCCGGAGCAAGGCTGACGATCTTCATGTGGCCAGCGCGGCGAAGCTCGCGCGTCACTGGGCCAAAGATCCGTGTGCCCACAGGCTCTTTGTTGTTGTTCACAATCACAGCAGCATTGCCGTCAAAGCGGATCACGGAACCGTCACGACGTTGAATGTCTTTAGCGGTCCGCACCACGACAGCTTTCATCACTTGGCCCTTTTTCACGCGGCCACGCGGCATCGCTTCCTTCACCGACACCACAATGATGTCGCCGACGGATGCGTATTTCCGCTTGGCCCCGCCAAGGACCTTGATGCACTGCACCCTCTTGGCGCCGGAGTTATCGGCGACGTCGAGGTTCGTCTGCATCTGGATCATAGGATCCTCCGTTTTGGCCCCGGGGAAACCGGGTGCCGTTCCTCGTTAACCTTCAGCCGATGCCGCTTCTTCTGCGCCGGAGAAAAGCTCCCAACGCTTCAGTTTCGACTTCGGTGCACATTCAATGATCTGCACGACGTCGCCGACTTTTTTCGAGTTGGTCTCGTCATGCGCGTGGTAGCGCTTGGAGCGCCGCACCACTTTTTTCAGGAGCGGGTGCAGGTAGCTACGATCGATCCGCACCACAACTGTCTTGTCGCCCTTGGTCGAGACGACCGGGCCTTGGAGAATACGCTTAGGCATCAGCCGCCTCCTCTTTCACTTCTTCAGGCGTCGTCCGTGCAGGAGCATCAGTGTCTTTCCGGCGTTGGGCCTGGATCGACTTCACCCGTGCGATGTCGCGGCGCACCTCTTTGACGCGGCTTGATTTCTCAAGCTGGCCCGAGGCGCCCTGGAAGCGCAGGTTGAACTGTTCTTTCTTCAGCGCGAGCAGCTCGTCGGTGAGCTGATCGTCACTGAGATCGCGGATACGCTCGGCCTGCTTGTTGCGGGCTTTATCGCTCGACTGACCCATTATGCGTCCTCCCCGATCCGTTTGACGATGCGGGTTTTGATCGGAAGCTTGGCGGCACCAAGAGCCAGCGCCTCACGGGCAAGCGGCTCAGGCACACCGTCGATTTCGAACATGATCCGGCCAGGCTTCACCTTGGCGACCCAACGGTCGACCGAACCTTTACCTTTACCCATCCGCACTTCGGTCGGCTTCGCCGTGACCGGAACATCTGGGAAAATCCGGATCCACACGCGGCCAGCCCGTTTCATGTGACGGGTGATGGCACGACGGGTGGCTTCGATCTGGCGCGACGTGATGCGCTCCGGCTCGACCGCTTTCAGACCGTAGGACCCAAAGTTCAGGGTCGTACCGCCTTTAGCGAGGCCTTTGATCCGGCCTTTGTGCTGTTTACGGAACTTGGTCCGTTTTGGCTGCAGCATGCTGACCTCTTATGCGTTCTCGCGGCGACGCGGACGACGCTCACGATTCATTTGCGGGGCACCGGTTTGGGCATCGATCAGGCGACGCTCTTGGGCCATCGGATCATGCTCCAGGATCTCACCTTTGAAGATCCAGACCTTGATGCCGATCGCGCCGTAGGTGGTGCGGGCGGTGGCGACACCGTAATCGATGTCTGCACGGAGCGTGTGAAGCGGCACGCGGCCTTCGCGGTACCATTCGGTCCGCGCGATCTCAGCACCGCCAAGACGGCCAGCGCAGTTCACGCGGATACCAAGGGCACCCATGCGCATTGCCGTTTGCATCGCACGTTTCATGGCGCGGCGGAACGATGCCCGGCGCTCAAGCTGCTGTGCGATGTTCTCAGCAACGAGGGTCGCGTCCGTCTCAGGCTTACGGATCTCAACAATGTTGAGGACCGTTTCCGAGCTCGACATTTTCGAAAGCTCCTGGCGGAGTTTCTCAATGTCAGCACCCTTCTTCCCGATCACCACACCAGGGCGAGCGGAATAGATGGTGACGCGGCACTTCTTGTGCGGACGTTCGATCACGACCTTGGAGACACCAGCGTTCGAAAGACGCTTCAGAAGGTACTCACGGATTTTGAGGTCCTCATGGAGAAGGTCTCCATAAGCGCCTTTATCAGCGTACCAACGGCTGTCCCAGGTGCGGTTGATCCCCAGACGGAGACCGATCGGGTTAACTTTCTGACCCATTAGGCTGTCTCCTTCTCACGGAGTTTGATGGTGATCTCAGCGAAAGGCTTTTTGATCCGGCCCACGCGGCCACGAGCCCGCGGACGGAAGCGTTTCATCACCAGGTTTTTGCCAACGAACGCTTCTTCGACGATCAGCGAGTCGATATCGAGATCGTGGTTGTTCTCAGCGTTCGAGATGGCCGATTCGAGCACGGTCAGCACTTCGCGTGCGACGCGCTTGCGGCTGAAGAGAAGCTCGTTCTTCGCGCGCTCGACCTGCATACCGCGGATCGACTGAGCAACGAGGTTCAGCTTTTGCGGCGAGGTTTTGATCATGCGACCTTTCGCGATCGCTTGATCATCCTCACGGCGGACAGGGTTCTTTTGCTGGCCCATGGCTTACTTCCGCTTCGCTTTTTTGTCCGCACCGTGACCGTAATAGGTCCGGGTGGGGCTAAATTCGCCAAGCTTGTGACCGACCATGTCCTCAGTGACGTGCACTGGGATGAACTTCTGACCGTTATAGACGTTGAACGTCAGACCCACGAATTGTGGGAGAATCGTCGAGCGACGGGACCAGGTTTTCACCCCGCCCTTGTGCTTACCCTCGCCGGCGTCAGCCGCCTTCTTGAGGAGGTACCGATCGACGAAAGGTCCTTTCCATACGGAACGCGGCATCGGTTAGCGTCCTTTCCGTTTCGCGTGGCGCGAGCGAATGATGAGACGATCCGTCTCTTTATTGCTCCGCGTGCGTTTACCTTTTGTGGGTTTGCCCCACGGGGTGACAGGGTGACGACCGCCCGAGGTGCGACCTTCGCCGCCGCCATGGGGGTGATCGATCGGGTTCATGGCCACACCGCGGACGGCTGGGCGCTTGCCCAGATGCCGCTTACGGCCAGCTTTCCCGAGCACGGTGTTCGCGTGATCGGGGTTCGAGACCGCGCCAATGGTGGCGCGGCAATCACCGTGGACGAGGCGAACCTCACCCGACTTGAGGCGCAGCTGAGCGTAGTCGCCGTCACGGCCGACCAGCTGGACGTAAGCGCCAGCCGAACGCGCAAGCTGGGCGCCCTTCAAAGGCTTCAGCTCCACATTGTGGATGATCGTCCCGACAGGGATGTTTTTGAGAGGCATGGCATTGCCAGGCTTCACATCCACTTTGTCGCCAGAGACGACTTTGTCGCCCTCGGCAAGACGCTGAGGCGCGATGATGTAGGACTTCACGCCGTCGCCATACTCGATCAGCGCAATGAACGCTGTCCGGTTAGGATCATACTCGATCCGCTGCACCGTCGCGATCGCGTCGTAACGCTGCCGCTTGAAGTCGATGACGCGGTAGAGGTTCTTGGCACCACCACCGATACGGCGAGCCGTGATCCGGCCATTGTTGTTCCGGCCGCCTGACTTGGTTTTACCCTCAGTCAGCGTCTTTTCCGGACGACCTTTGTAGAGGTTCTTCCGGTCGATGGTGACAAGCGTCCGGCGACCCGGCGATGTCGGATTGTATGTCTTCAATGCCATGGTCTTAGAGCCCCGTCGTCACATCGATGGCGTGACCGTCTTCGAGGGTCACCATCGCTTTTTTGACGTCCGAACGGGTGTACGGACGACCGCGGAAACGCTTGCTTTTGCCTTTGGTGACGAGCGTGTTCACCGCCTTCACCTTGACGTCGAAGAGAGCCTCAACCGCTTCAGCGATCTCAGGCTTCGTGGCTTTCAGCGGCACCTTGAACACATATTGATTGTGCTCAGCACCGAGGGTTGCCTTCTCGGTGATCACCGGCGCGGTGATGGTGTCGTAATGCTTGGCCGTGGCTTCGGTCATGCTGCGGCCCCTTCTGCTTCAGCCTGCGGAAGAAGACGTGCTTCGAGGCCTTCGATCGCGGCTTTGGTGAGCACGAGTTTGTCATGCTTCAAGATGTCGTAGACATTGGCGCCAGCCACTGGGAGCACGTTGATGCCCTCAATGTTGCGCGCGGCTTTGCTGAAGCTCTCGTCAATGACGCTGTCCATGAAAAGAGCGTTCTTGATGCCGAGGCCTTTGAGCTTGGCAACAAGAGCGGTCGTCTTCGGCGCGTCGAGCTTGGCCTCATCAAGAACGATCAGTTCCTGTGCGCCGTATTTCGCCGACAGAGCGTGACGCAGAGCAAGCTTCCGCACCTTCTTCGGAAGGCTGATGGCGTGGCTACGGACGCGAGGACCGTGCGCAACACCGCCGCCGCGGAACTGCACAGCTTTTTTGTTGCCGTGCCGCGCGCCGCCGGAGCCTTTTTGGCGAACGATCTTTTTCGTCGAGCCAGCGACTTCGCCGCGCTCTTTGGTTTTGTGCGTGCCCTGTTGGCGCTTGGCCATTTGCCAAACGACATAGCGGTGCAGAAGGTCACGGCGCGGGTCGAGACCGAAGATCTCGTCCTTCAGCGGCGCCGAACCCGACTTGCCCGCATCGAGCGTGAGGACATCGATTTCCATCAGCTCTTGTCTCCTTCGTCACTGGCCGGAGCTTCTGCTTCGGCGGGCGTTTCTGCGGCAGCCTCAACGGCTTCAGCTGCGACCTCTTCTGCAGGCGCCTCTTCGGCGACTGGTTCTTCCGTGGTCGCACCAGGCTCTTTGAACGCGCCAGGCTTCGGCGCATCCTCTGGAAGCGGCTTCTTGATGGCGTCTTTGATCAGAACCCATGAGCCAGCCGAACCAGGAACAGCGCCCTTGAGCAGGATCAGGCCGCGATCGACATCGGTTTTGACGACTTCGAGGTTCTGCGTGGTCACGCGGACATCGCCCATGTGACCGGCCATTTTCTTGCCTTTGAAGACCTTACCCGGATCTTGGCACTGACCGGTCGAGCCGTGCGAACGGTGGCTGATCGAGACACCGTGCGATGCACGAAGACCACCAAAGTTGTGGCGTTTCATGCCGCCGGCAAAGCCTTTACCAATCGACGTGCCGACCACGTCCACACGTTGTCCGGACACGTAGTGATCGGCGGTCAGCGTCGAGCCGACTTCGATCACAGCGTCTTCAGGGATGCGGAACTCAGCAAGCTTGCGCTTGGGCTCCACGTTGGATTTGGCGAAGTGACCGCGCATCGGTTTCGAGACGCGTTTCACTTTGGCTGTGCCTGCGCCCAGTTGCAGCGCGAGGTAGCCGTCACGCTCCACCGTGCGGTGGCTGACGACCTGGCAATTCTCAAGGCTCATCACCGTCACCGGGATGTGCGTGCCCTCTTCATTGTAGAGGCGAGTCATCCCAAGCTTTTTAGCAATGACACCCGTCCGTGACTGCGCCTGTGCTGGGCGCGGCTGCGGGCGATGCTGGCCTTTGCGCATCGCTTTGACAGCCGGATCGATGGTCCGTTCCGTAGCTGACATTGGTTACGCCCCCAGTTTGATCTCAACGTCGACGCCGGCCGAGAGGTCGAGCTTCATCAGCGCGTCGATGGTCTGAGGGGTCGGCTCCACAATATCGAGCACGCGTTTGTGGGTGCGCATCTCGAACTGCTCACGCGATTTTTTGTTCACGTGGGGCGAACGGAGAACCGTGTACCGATCAATATGGGTGGGGAGCGGAATTGGGCCGCGGACTTGGGCGCCGGTGCGCTTCGCCGTGTTGACGATCTCTTTAGCAGAGCTGTCGAGCACACGGTGATCGAAGGCTTTCAGCCGGATCCGGATGTTCTGTTGCACGATGGCAGGTCCTTCACTTGGGCTCTTGAGCGAATATGTTCGTCAGAGGAGCCGGAAACGAAAAAGCGGGCTGCGAAGAATTCCGCAGCCCGCGGGTCTTAAGGTCGATCGTTACTCGACGATCGACGAAACGATGCCGGCGCCAACCGTACGGCCACCCTCACGGATAGCGAAGCGGAGCTTCTCTTCCATAGCGATCGGCACGATGAGCTCGACGTTCAGGTTCACGTTGTCACCGGGCATGACCATCTCCGTACCCTCTGGAAGGGTGCAGATACCGGTCACGTCGGTCGTCCGGAAGTAGAACTGCGGACGGTAGTTGTTGAAGAATGGCGTGTGACGGCCACCCTCTTCTTTGGTGAGGATGTAAGCCTCAGCCACGAACTTCGTGTGCGGCGTCACCGAACCTGGCTTCACAAGAACCTGGCCGCGCTCCACACCTTCACGGTCAATACCGCGAAGGAGAACACCGACGTTGTCGCCGGCTTCACCACGATCGAGCAGTTTACGGAACATCTCAACGCCTGTGCAGGTCGTTTTCGCTGTTTCGCGGATGCCGACGATTTCGAGCTCGTCGCCAACGTTCACAACACCGCGCTCAACACGGCCGGTGACCACTGTACCACGACCGGAGATCGAGAAGACGTCTTCGATCGGCATAAGGAACGTTTGATCAACAGGACGCTCAGGCGTCGGGATGTAGCTGTCGACCTGCTCCATCAGCTCTTTGATTTTGTTCTCGCCGATTTCTGGGTCACGCCCCTCAAGAGCAGCAAGAGCAGAACCTGCGATGATCGGAATATCGTCGCCTGGGAACTCGTAGGAGTCGAGAAGCTCACGAACTTCCATTTCGACGAGCTCGAGCAGCTCTTCGTCGTCGACCTGGTCAACTTTGTTGAGGAACACAACGATCGCAGGAACGCCGACCTGACGCGCGAGCAGAATGTGCTCACGGGTCTGAGGCATTGGGCCGTCAGCCGCGTTCACCACCAGGATTGCGCCGTCCATCTGAGCAGCACCGGTGATCATGTTCTTCACGTAGTCAGCGTGACCTGGGCAGTCGACGTGCGCGTAGTGACGGCCGTCGGTTTCGTACTCGACGTGTGCGGTCGAAATCGTGATGCCGCGCTCACGCTCTTCTGGCGCGCCGTCGATTTCGTCATACGCCTTGAAATCACCGAAATACTTGGTGATCGCCGCGGTCAGCGTCGTCTTGCCGTGGTCCACGTGGCCGATTGTGCCGATATTGGCATGCGGCTTTGTGCGTTCAAACTTTTCCTTGGCCATTTTACTATCTCCGTCGTCTGACCGTTGTTACCCGGCGAGTTTCGCCTTGACTTCGTCCGCCACCGCATTCGGCACGCGTTCGTAGTGATCGAATTGCATCGTGTACTGCGCACGACCTTGGGTCGCGGAGCGCAGATTGTTCACATAACCAAACATGTTGGCGAGCGGCACCATGGCGTTGACCACAGTTGCATTGCCGCGAACCTCCTGCCCTTGGATTTGACCACGGCGGGAGTTGAGGTCGCCGATGACCGTACCAGTATATTCGTCCGGGGTCACCACTTCCACTTTCATGACCGGCTCAAGAAGAGCGAGGCCAAGTTCCGATTTGTGCTCACGCATCGCGCCGCGAGCAGCGATTTCGAAGGCCAGCACCGAGGAGTCCACGTCGTGGAAGGCACCGTCATAGAGATCGACTTTGAAGTCGAGGATCGGGAAGCCAACCAAAAGACCAGACTCTTGAACCTGGGTCAGACCCTTCTCAACGCCTGGGATGTATTCCTTCGGAATCGAACCACCAACGATCGAGCTTTCAAACGTGAAGCCTTCACCTGGCTCGGCTGGACCGATCTTGAACTTGATGCGCGCGAACTGACCCGAACCACCCGACTGTTTCTTGTGGGTGTAGTCGATCTCAGCGTGCTTGGTGATCGTCTCACGATAGGCCACCTGCGGCGCACCCACGTTGGCTTCCACTTTGAACTCACGCTTCATACGGTCGACCAGGATGTCGAGGTGAAGCTCGCCCATGCCCTTGATGATGGTCTGGCCGCTCTCTTCGTCCGTGTGCACACGGAATGAAGGGTCCTCTGCCGCGAGACGGTTGAGCGCGATACCCATCTTCTCTTGGTCAGCCTTGGTTTTCGGCTCAACAGCGAGCTCGATCACCGGCTCAGGGAATTCCATCCGCTCAAGGATCACAGGGCTCTGCGTGACGCAGAGCGTGTCCCCTGTCGTGGTGTCTTTGAGGCCAGCGATCGCGACAATGTCGCCCGCATACGCTTCTTTGATCTCTTCCTGGCTGTTCGAATGCATAAGCAGCATCCGGCCAACACGCTCTTTCTTACCCTTCACAGAGTTCAAGAGCGACACACCTTGCTCAAGATGGCCCGAATAAATCCGGCAGAACGTCAAGGTCCCGACGAACGGGTCGTTCATGATCTTAAACGCGAGCATCGAAAGCGGCTCATCATCCGACGACGGACGGGTCACTTCATCATCGCTGTCAGGAAGAACGCCCTTAATCGCAGGAACATCCACTGGCGAAGGCAGGAAGTCGACCACAGCGTCGAGAAGCGGCTGAACGCCTTTGTTCTTGAACGCAGTGCCGCAGAGAACGGGGTGGAAGTCGACATTGATCGTACCCTTACGGATCAGCGCACGGATCGTGTCGTTGCTTGGCTCGTTACCTTCGAGGTAAGCTTCCATTGCCTCTTCATCGAGCTCGACGACCGTTTCGATCATCTTCTCGCGATACTCGGCAGCTTTGTCTTTGAGGTCGTCAGGGATCTCAACGCGGTCGAACGATGCGCCCAGCGTCTCTTCGTTCCAGACAATCGCGTCCATCTCGATGAGATCGACAACGCCTTTAAAGTCGCTCTCTTCACCGATAGGCAGCTGCAGAACGACGGTCTTCGCCGCGAGGCGGTCGTGGATCGAGTCCACGGACGTGTAGAAGTTCGCGCCCAGCTTATCCATCTTGTTGATGAAGAACATCCGAGGGACTTCGTATTTGTCACCTTGGCGCCAGACCGTTTCGGTCTGCGGCTCCACCCCGGCGTTGCCGTCGAGGAGAGCCACAGCACCGTCGAGCACCCGGAGCGAGCGCTCGACTTCAATCGTGAAGTCCACGTGGCCAGGGGTATCGATGATGTTCAGGCGACGTTTCTTGCCATCACGGCCTTCCCAGAAGGTCGTGGTCGCAGCAGAGGTGATCGTGATCCCCCGCTCCTGCTCCTGCTCCATCCAGTCCATCGTTGCGGCCCCATCATGGACCTCACCGATTTTGTAGGACTTGCCGGTGTAGTAGAGGATGCGTTCGGTCGTCGTGGTCTTGCCCGCATCAATGTGGGCCATGATCCCGAAGTTCCGGTAATCCTCAATGGCGTATTCGCGTGTCATCATTCAATCCTGACTAGGTGGGGTCAGCCTTCGTTAGGCTTCGCGGCCGGAACCGACGACGTAGGTCACGTTGCCCATCTCGTCTTTCTCGACGACGACAGGAACTTCATAGGCTTCACCGCAAACGGTGTAGTTCCAGTACTCAGCGCGACGGGTCGTCGTCTCGAGGATCGTCTCCCCCGAAACACCCGTGAACATTGGAGCCTGGTAGCAAGCGTTGCCTTTGTTATCGCCTTTGAAGCCGTCCGCAGCAGAAGCGCGCGCGTCAGCTTCGATCGAAGCCGCGGTAGCAACATCAGCAAGCGTCACGACAGAAAGACCGCCGACCATGACCGATTCAGCGGCCCATGGCTCTGGAAGCTCTTCGACAACAGCAGGTTCGTTGGTGGCACATGCAGCGATCACGAATGGAAGGACTGCAAGAGCGTGGAATTTGGACTTAAGCATGGAACTGGATCTCCCTTTTACCAGCGATAGTGCGAGAAGGCCCGATTGGCCTCAGCCATCTTATGCGTATCTTCCCGCTTTTTGACAGCCGCCCCGCGATTTTGTGCGGCGTCCATCAGCTCGCCTGAAAGACGCTCGATCATCGTCGTCTCGTTGCGCTTGCGCGCCGCGCCGATGATCCAGCGCATGGCCAGCGCCTGCTTACGGTCAGGACGAACCTCGACCGGAACCTGATAGGTGGCACCACCGACCCGGCGCGAACGCACCTCGACAGCCGGATAGACGTTCTCAAGTGCATCGCGGAAGGTGTCGACCGGCGGGCGGCGCAGCTTCTCTTCCATGCGCTCCATCGCGCCGTACACGATCTTCTCAGCGGCAGACTTTTTGCCGTCGAGCATCACGTAGTTCATGAACTTGGAAATCTGCAGATCGTGGAACTTTGGATCTGGGTCGATTGGCCGTTTCTCGGCGCGTCTTCTGCGTGACATCTCTGGGTACCCTTACTTCGGACGCTTGGCGCCGTATTTCGAACGGCGCTGCTTGCGGTCCTTGACGCCTTGCGTGTCGAGCACGCCGCGCAGGATGTGATAACGGACACCTGGAAGGTCTTTCACACGCCCGCCGCGGATGAGCACAACAGAGTGCTCCTGCAGGTTGTGACCCTCACCAGGGATATAACTGATGACCTCGAAACCGTTGGTCAGGCGCACCTTGGCGACTTTCCGAAGCGCCGAGTTCGGCTTTTTCGGTGTGGTCGTGTAAACGCGGGTGCACACGCCCCGTTTCTGCGGGTTGCCCTGCAGATGCGGAACCTTGTTGATCTTCCGCTTCGGGTTCCGCGGCTTGCGGATCAGCTGCTGAATCGTTGGCATAAAGCCCTTTTTCGTTCGATCAAAATTCCAAAAATCGCTCGTGCTGGTCTGCCATAACCAACTGCCGCGCCGAGACTCAGCCCGCGCGGCCGACAAAACCAACACTGACGATGTACCCGGGGTTGTTTCGGCAAAACCGACAGCGCCCCATCTGGCGTCGCGCGGCGTTAGCGAAGCGAATCTGGTGCGTCAAGCCAGTGAAAAGGGCCAGCTCACATGTTATTCGCCGCGGACGAAAATCTTCGAGGAAAAAGCATGCGCCTTTGTTTTGTTCAGTTCGGCGACATGAAGGCCACCCTCGAGCGGCGACAGTCGGGATTGGCCGCCACCTACCGCGCTCAGTACTACTCGGTTGACTATGTTGTTGAGCTAGCGCGGACGCTCGAGAACTGCACGGTCATCTCGGTCGACGCTGAAAGTGACTACCAAGCATCCCAGGAAGGCTTAGAGCTTCGAGGGTTCAAGTATTACAGCGGTCAAGGACCAGAACGCCTCCAATCATCCCTTGAGGAAGCTTGCCCCACGCACATCGTTGTCCGCACGCCGTTGTTCGAAGTCTTTGACTACGCCAAGCGCCATGGCGCCAAGGTGTTCCCTCTTCTTGCTGATAGCTTTCTCGCTAGCGGTTGGTCGCCTCGCGACATCAAAGCGAGGTTCAACGCCTGGCGTTTGGCGCGTGCGCTGAACGATCCGATGATTGATGTGGTGGCCAACCATAACGTCGCTGCATGCCGGGACCTCGTTCGCATCGGGGTGCAGCACCAGAAAATCATCCCATGGGATTGGCCGAGCGAAAAGACACCGAGCGACTATGAACCAAGGGCCCTACCCTCGGGCGGGCCCTTTCGCATGCTTTATGTTGGCGGCGTGATTGAGGCCAAGGGCGTCGGAGACGCTATCGAAGCCTTCGCAGGGTCGCAGTGGATCAGGGACAACTGTCGCCTTGATATCGTCGGCGCAGGCAACGGCATGGATGATCTGAAGAGGACAGCTGCTTCAGTCGCGACGCCTGATTCGATTGTCTTCCACGGCAAACAACCCAACCACATCGTGCTGGAGATGATGCGAGAGGCAAGCTTGGTTCTGGTACCCAGCTGGCATGAGTATTCGGAGGGTCTGCCCGGAACGATCTATGAGGCGCTGACCGTCAGGACGCCCATTATCATGTCCGATCACCCCATGTTCCTCGCATACCTCACCGACAACCAAGGCGTTGCCTTCGTGCCAGAAAAAGATCCGGCGGCCATCGCCTCACGGGCCGAGCAGTTGCTGACAGATCCGTCAGCCTACCAGGCATTGAGCGAGACCACGTCCGCGGCGTTTGACCGGATCCGTTGCCCTAACCTGTGGCACGAGGTGTTGGGCGCGTGGCTGAAGGGCGACCCAGACAAGTATCTCCAGTCACGCCTGGGCAAGTGGTAACACCGATCAAAAGCCAAACAGGTTCGCGTCATCCACGGCGATCTTGAGGAACGCGTCAGTGTCTTCGACGGGATTCCAGCCCAAGCGCTCCTTGGCCTTGGTGTTGTCGTAGGGTGACGCGTGGGTCCGAGCGCGCCAGTCGGTGAGCGTCGGCTTTCGTTCCTGCGGCATCCCAGCAAGCCGGGCCTTGAGTGTGGTCTTCACAACATCAGAGATGAAAAACCCGGTTGGATTACCGGGGCTGATGTCGACGGACACGCCGGTCCGCTCGCCGATCGCCGCGAAGTATTCCCTTGCGGACAGCATCGGCGCGGCGATCAGGTTGAATGATTCGCCCTCGATACCGGGTGTCTCAGCGCACAGCACCAGACCATCGGCCACGTCGTCGACAAGCACGAAAGGCAGCTTGGTTTTCCCCTCACCCCAGATCCGGACGGCGCCGGCGCCGTTCCAGCGTCCCACCCCCCAATGCTGCAGCGGACCACCCTCCCCAACCACGATGCCAGGGCGAGCAATGACGAGCGGCAGGGCTTTCTCGTGATGAAGGGCCAGGAGCCTCTCCTCGCAGAGCGCCTTGGAGCGAGCGTAGAGGTTGCGGGTGCTCATGTCGGCGGCGAAGCTTGTGTCTTCCGTGATCACCTGGCCGGGGTCACCTGAGCTGTAGCTATCGATCGTGCCGGTGTAGACGAAGCGCTTCACTCCAGCCTGGATCGCGGCCTCAGCAATTCGCTCGGTCACAGCGACATCGTTCTGGAGGTAAGCCTGCCAACTGCTCTCTTCAGCCTTGGCGAGGTGGTAGACCGTGTCCGCCCCCGCCATCGCCGCAGCGATGTCCTGGACGCTCGCGAGCGAACCTTTGACCAGTGAGACATTGGTATACTGATCAAAAACTGGAGACTGCCCCCTGCTGAGGACGCGAACCGTCTTGCCTTGCTCAGCGAGAGCGCGCACCAACGCGCGGCCGATAAAGCCGGTGCCGCCGATCACGAGCGCATCGCATGTTTCAGGGTTTGGCGTTGGCTCAGCCAGTGCCGCTGGCGGCTGAAGCTGACTGGATGCCGCGCTGATGATCCCCTCAAGCCCCTCCATGACACGCACAGCGGAACCTAGGCTGAAGCGCTCATCGACAGCGGCACCCTCGGCCACCGACTTGTGAAACGCAGCAGCAGCCCGGTTGATCCCCAGGCCATAGGGCTGGTCTTTGTTCAGTGACACGATCTGGCGCACCGCGTTCCGCATGCCTTGGGCCGCATACTGACCAGCGATCGAGAAACTGGATGCCAGGTCGCTGACCACAATATCCGACGCATTCGGACGGCGGATGTCCAGGCGATTGGTCGCGAAGTCGAGATTGGCCATGCCGGTCACACCTCGAACGGTCACCGAGCGATCGTCATGCCCCTCGACCAGCGACAGGGTGAGGTTCACATCCGCCGTGCCGGCCCGCCCGAGCACCCGCCAGGTCTGCCAATGCTCAACGCCGCCCGGGATCGTGATGGGGTTGGAGAGCTTGACCGAAATGTCCTCGAGAGGTCCCGCGAGGTTTTCGACGAAGGCGACGAGGTGTGCGCCCAGCTCAAGAACGATATTTTTCGGCTCACGGAGCATCCAAATACCGAAGGGCCCGGACCTGAGCGGCGGCAATGGGAACTTCCAATTGACTGAAGTGCTCTCAAGCCTGCCGATCTGCCCGGCATCAATGGCGCGCCGCATCTGCTCATAAGCGGGAAGCGCGAGGAAGTTGTGGCCAACGGCGACCGGCACCTGTTTCTCTTCTGCCAAAGCAGCAAGCTCCCGCGCATCGGCTGCAGTCAGTGTCACTGGCTTTTCAATCAGTGCAGGAACACCTTGCTCGATTGCCAAGCGGGCGATCGGTGCGTGCGAGGCGGGGGGCGTCAGAATATGGACCGCGTCCACTGCCCCGCTGGCCAACATCTCCCCGGCATCCGTGAACACCGGACGACCAGCTGCGACCGCTTCGGCCGCGCTTTTGGAAAGATCAGCGACAGCCGCAAGCTCACCATACGGACTACGCGCGACAGCAAGGGCATGCCAGTCGGCGATGTACCCCGCCCCAATCAACCCAACGCGCAACTTGCCCGCCGCTTTAGCCATGTGATCAGCCCTCACTTGTACTCAATAATGTGGAACGACTTGCGGCGGAAACGGCGCCAGTGAAACTTTGCCATGCCCCATAGGTTGGGGAACTTAGCCATTGCAAGGAAACCCGCCATGGCCGCAGCGTCTGGCTTGGTCAGCCCCTGTTTCAAAAGGTTAGATGCTGTACGGACGAACTGTACACCATAGAGCGCGGCAATCAGAACAAAGAGCAGTGGAAAGACAAAGAGGCTGATAAGGGCTGCAAGGGGGAACCCCAGCCCCCAAAGAAGCGTCCTCCGCCGCTCTGCCGCGAAGTGCTGTGGATGGAGCGAACCAACCTGTGCGTAGCCGTGCCCGGCCCTGACCGCGCGCTGCCACCACTGACCAAGGGTGGTCATGGCCGCATCGTGTAGGGTCATGCTCTCAGGTAACCGCTCGAGGCCGAAGCCAGCTGCGCCGACGCGCAGGCAAAACTCATCGTCCTCGGCTGCAATCACCTCGTCATTGAAACCGCCAGCTTTCTCATACGCATCGACGCGGACCAGCATGTCTCCGCCGCACGCAACAATGGACCCAGCAGGCGCGTGCCATTCGACGTCGCACATCATGTTGTAGACCGTGGCGTCGCGATGCCGCTCGCTCCGCCAGCCGGTGACGATGCCAAGCTCTGGACGCGCCAACAGATGGGCAGCACTCTGGGCCAACCATCCGTCCACAACTTCGCAATCGCCGTCGATGAAGTGGACCATCTGGGTGTCTGGCCACTCTTCGAGCGCGCGTTTAAAACCACGGTCCCGGGCACGCGCAGCTGTGAAGGGAATGGACGTATCAAGATTAACGACGACAGCGCCGTTGTCGCGGGCGACCTCGATCGACTGGTCCGTAGACCCCGAGTCGACATAGACGAAGCGCTCGACCTGACGCGCCACCGATTCTGCGCACAGCCGGAACCGATCACCTTCATTTCGGCCGATCGCCACGACGGCTAAGCGGGCGGTCGCTTGGTTGTCATCCTGATCGACGTCCGGCGTCACGACGCAATTACCCCCGGGAGTTCCAACGTTAAGGCCTGCCATAGGAAGGTGAAGGGAGGATGACCTGAGGCGGATTCGCCCCGAGACAAAAAAGAAGGGGCCGAAGCCCCTTCTTTGTCATTCGTCTTGCTTATTCGGCTGCTGCGATATCGCCGCCGGATGATTGATCCGGCGCCGGAAGCGCCGCGGCTTCTCGGACCTCGCGCTCTTCGATGAGCTGTTGGTCGCGTTTGTCCGCTTCGATCTGGTGCTTGGTCATCTGACCACCGGTTCCGGCCGGGATCAGGCGACCGACGATGACGTTCTCTTTGAGACCTTCGAGGGTGTCGACCTTACCCTGAACCGCTGCCTCGGTGAGGACGCGGGTCGTCTCTTGGAACGACGCCGCCGAGATGAAGCTGCGGGTCTGCAGGCTCGCCTTGGTGATACCGAGAAGAACCGGATCGCCGACCGCAGGCTTGGAGCCGTTCTCTTCGAGCTGCGCGTTGACCTCGTCGAACTCGACCTTGTCGACCTGCTCGTCTTTCAAGAACGGGCTGTCGCCAGGATCTTTGACTTCGATCTTCTGCAGCATCTGGCGAACGATCACCTCGATATGCTTGTCGTTAATCGGAACACCCTGGAGGCGGTAGACCTCCTGGATCTCGTTGATGAGATAGTCCGCAAGCGCCTCAATCCCGAGAACGTCGAGAATATCGTGCGGCGCTGGGTTACCGTCGAGGATGTATTCACCCTTGGCGATGAAGTCGCCTTCTTGCACCGCGAGGTGCTTACCCTTCGGCACGAGATATTCGACCGGATCCTGATCTTCATCGGTCGGAACAATCGAAAGGCGACGCTTGTTTTTATAGTCGCGACCGAATTCGACGCGGCCATCGATCTCAGCGATGATGGCGTGGTCCTTCGGACGACGCGCTTCGAAGAGTTCAGCCACCCGCGGCAGACCACCGGTGATGTCCTTCGTCTTCGCGCCCTCAGTCGGGATCCGTGCGAGCACGTCACCTGGGCCAACTTCCGCGCCGTCTTCCACCGAGAGAATGGCTTCCACAGGGAGCAGTGTGCGTGCTTCCTGACCGCTCTCGAGTTTGATCGGTTCGCCTTCCTCGTCGACGATCAGGATCGCAGGGCGCAGGTCGCCGCCGCGGGGATTCGAACGCCAGTCGGTGACAACGCGGCTCGCAAGACCCGTTTCTTCGTCAGCGACCATCTGGACACTGACGCTTTCGACGAGGTCTTCGTAGCGGACCTTACCCTTACCTTCGGTCATGATCGGCAGGGTGTATGGATCCCAGTCAGCGAGACGCTGACCTCGCTCCACCGTGTCACCGTCATCAACGCGCAGCTTGGTGCCATAGATGACTTTGAACGATGCGAGATCCTGGCCGTCCTTGCCGCGGATCTTGATCAGTGTGTTCCGGCCCATGACCACCAGATCACCGGCGGAATCCTTCGCGACGTTCCGGTTTTCAAGCTGGATGGTGCCCTCGTGGCTGGCTTCGATCAGCGAGGTGTCGCCGACTTGCGCGGTACCGCCGACGTGGAATGTCCGCATCGTGAGCTGTGTGCCAGGCTCACCAATCGACTGCGCGGCAATGACGCCAACGGCTTCGCCGACGTTCACAGGCTCACCGCGCGCCAGGTCACGACCGTAGCACTTGGCGCAGACGCCGATCGGCGTCTCACACGTCAGCGGCGAACGGACTTTCACCTTCTGGATGCCAGCTTTTTCGATGGCTTCGGCCGTCACCTCATCAAGGAGGGTTCCGTCTTCGACCATCACTTCACCGCTATCCGGATCCGCGATGTCACCCAGCACCGTCCGACCCAGAAGGCGTTCGGACAGGGCAAGGACGATTTCACCACTGTCGACGATAGCCTCGAGGGTGATGCCTTGCGTGGTGCCGCAATCCATCTCCTTGACGATGCAATCCTGCGCAACGTCGACAAGACGACGCGTAAGGTAACCGGAGTTTGCGGTCTTAAGCGCTGTATCGGCCAGACCTTTCCGTGCACCGTGGGTCGAGTTGAAGTACTCAAGCACGGTGAGACCTTCTTTGAAGTTCGAGACGATCGGCGTCTCGATGATCTCGCCAGAAGGTTTCGCCATCAGGCCGCGCATAGCAGCGAGCTGACGCATCTGGGTGGGTGAACCACGCGCGCCCGAGTGGCTCATCATATAGACCGAGTTCGGCTCAAGCTGACGCTTCGTCTCCGGATCGAACTTCGTCGTGGAGATCTCTTTCATCATCTCCTCGGCGACACGGTCGGTACACTTGGCCCAAGCATCAACAACTTTGTTGTACTTCTCACCGCGCGTGATGAGACCATCAGCATACTGCTGCTCATACTCGGACGCGAGCGAGCGAGTCTCATCAACGATGCCCGCTTTCGTGTCCGGGATCACCATGTCGTCCTTACCGAACGAGATGCCGGCCTTACACGCCTCTTTGAAGCCAAGCTCCATGATGTGGTCAGCGAAAATCACCGTCTTCTTCTGACCGCAATGGCGGTAAACTGTATCGATCAGACCTTGGATCGTCTTTTTACGGAGGAGCGTGTTTACGACGTCAAACGGAACGTTGTGATCCTTCGGCAGAACGGCCGCAACCTTCATCCTGCCTGGGGTCGTCTCGACGAGTTCCATCGTCTCGTTGCCATCAGCATCGACCGAGCGCCAGACGGCTTTCACCTTGGCGTGCAGCGTCACCGCGCCGGAGTTGAGCGCGTGCTCAATCTCATCGACGTTCGAGAACACCATGCCCTCGCCCGGCTCACCCTCTTTCTCGAGCGTGATGTAGTAGAGACCGAGAACGATGTCCTGCGAAGGCACGATGATCGGCTTACCGTTCGCGGGGCTGAGGATGTTGTTGGTCGACATCATCAGCACACGTGCTTCGAGTTGAGCCTCAAGTGACAATGGGACGTGCACAGCCATTTGGTCGCCGTCGAAGTCCGCGTTGAAGGCAGTACAGACGAGCGGGTGCAGCTGGATCGCCTTACCTTCGATCAGCTTGGGCTCAAACGCCTGGATCCCGAGACGGTGAAGCGTCGGTGCACGGTTGAGCATGACAGGATGCTCACGGATCACCTCATCGAGGATGTCCCACACCTCCGGCCTTTCCTTTTCGACAAGCTTTTTCGCCTGTTTCACCGTGGCGGAGAGGCCCATCGCATCGAGGCGCGAATAGATGAAGGGCTTGAAGAGTTCGAGCGCCATTTTCTTCGGCAGGCCGCATTCGTGAAGTTTGAGGTCTGGCCCCACCACGATCACGGAACGACCAGAATAGTCGACGCGCTTACCAAGCAGGTTCTGACGGAACCGGCCCTGCTTACCCTTCAGCATGTCGGAGAGCGACTTCAGCGGACGTTTGTTCGTGCCCGTGATGACGCGGCCACGGCGTCCGTTATCGAACAGGGCGTCGACGGACTCTTGCAGCATCCGCTTTTCGTTCCGCACAATGATGTCCGGCGCACGAAGCTCGATGAGACGCTTGAGGCGGTTGTTCCGGTTGATGACCCGGCGATAAAGATCGTTGAGGTCGGACGTCGCAAAGCGGCCACCGTCAAGCGGCACGAGCGGGCGCAGCTCTGGCGGAATGACCGGAATGACCGTCATGATCATCCATTCCGGCTTGTTGCCCGACTGGATGAAGCTCTCAAGAAGCTTGAGACGTTTGGCCAGTTTCTTCGGCTTCAGCTCTGACGTCGATTCAGCAATCTCGACGCGCAGCTGCTCACAGATCGCTTCGAGATCCATGTTGCCAAGGATTTCGCGGATCGCTTCAGCGCCAATACCAGCCGTGAACTGATCTTCACCATACTGCTCTTGTGCCTCCATGAACTCCTCTTCGGTGAGGAGCTGCATGGGCTCGAGCGGCGTGATGCCGGGTTCGATGACGATATAGTTCTCGAAGTACAGGACCCGTTCGACATCTTTCAGCGTCATGTCCAGGAACATCGAAATCCGGGAAGGAAGCGATTTCAGGAACCAGATGTGAGCGACCGGAGCGGCAAGCTCGATATGGCCCATCCGCTCACGGCGCACTTTCGAAAGGGTGACCTCGACGCCGCATTTCTCGCAGACGACGCCTTTATACTTCATGCGCTTATACTTACCGCAGAGGCACTCATAGTCTTTGATCGGACCAAAGATCCTGGCGCAGAAGAGACCGTCCCGCTCCGGCTTGAACGTCCGATAGTTGATCGTCTCCGGCTTTTTAATTTCGCCGAAGGACCAGCTGAGGATCTTCTCCGGCGACGCCAGCGAGATGCGGATCTGGTTGAACGTCTGCGGCTGCGCCAGCGGATTAAAGACGTTTGCGAGTTCCTGAGACATGGGGTCTCCTCTCCATCGGGTGCGGGACGTCTCCCGCGACAAACTCAAAGGCCGGAGGACCATACCTCCGGCCGGATTGTTATCGGTTCTGCAGCTCGACGTTCAGACCGAGCGAACGCATCTCTTTGACGAGGACGTTGAAGCTTTCCGGGATCCCGGCCTCGAAGCTGTCGTCGCCGCGGACGATGGCTTCGTAGACTTTGGTCCGGCCGGCGACGTCGTCCGACTTCACCGTCAGCATCTCTTGGAGCGTGTAGGCCGCGCCGTAAGCTTCAAGCGCCCAGACCTCCATCTCACCGAAGCGCTGGCCACCGAACTGCGCTTTACCGCCCAGCGGCTGCTGGGTGACGAGCGAGTACGGACCAATCGACCGCGCGTGGATCTTATCGTCGACCAGGTGATGCAGCTTGAGCAAGTACTTGTACCCCACCGTCACCGGACGCGCGAAGGCGTCGCCGGTCCGGCCATCATGCAAGGTGACCTGCCCGGTTTCTGAGATCCCGGCCTTCTTCAGCATCTCGACGATCTCGCCTTCGCGGGCGCCGTCGAACACAGGCGTACCAATCGGCACACCCTTGAAGAGGTTCTTGCCGAGCTCTTTGAGCTCTTCCTCATCAGTTGGAAGATCTTGGTCCGGACCGTAGACGTTTTTGAGCTGCGCGATGAAGTCGTCTTTGCCCGACTGACCGCGCTGCCACGCTTCCCAGCCCTCTTGGATCCCGCGGCCAAGGCCACGGCAAGCAAAGCCAAGGTGCGTCTCGAGGATCTGGCCCACATTCATCCGTGAAGGAACGCCGAGCGGGTTGAGGACAATATCCACCGGCGTGCCGTCTTCGAGGAACGGCATGTCTTCCATCGGCGCGATTTTCGAGATCACACCCTTGTTGCCGTGGCGACCGGCCATTTTGTCCCCAGGCTGAAGCTTCCGCTTCACCGCCACGAAGACCTTGACCATTTTCATCACACCAGGAGGCAGTTCGTCGCCGCGCTGGAGCTTCTCGACCTTGTCCTTGAAGCGGTCTTCGAGGCGCTCTCGGCTTTCCTCATATTGCTGCTTCAGGCCTTCGATCTCACCCATCTTAGCGTCATCGGCGATTGCAACCTTCCACCAGAGACCGCGCTGGGTCTCTTTCAAGGCCTCACGGGTCACTTCGCCTTTGGAGAAGCCTTTCGGACCAGAGACGGCGTCCTGGCCGACCAGCATCTCTTCAAGGCGGCCGAAGATGTTCCGATCAAGGATGGCCTGTTCAGCATCGCGGTCGATGGCGAGACGTTCGATCTCGTCGCGTTCGATCTGCTGCGCACGCTCGTCTTTCTCCACGCCGTGGCGGTTGAAGACACGAACCTCAACGACCGTACCCGCCACACCTGGCGGCAGTTTAAGCGAGGTGTCGCGGACATCAGCCGCTTTCTCACCAAAGATCGCGCGGAGGAGTTTCTCCTCCGGCGTCATCGGGCTTTCGCCCTTGGGTGTGATCTTACCGACCAGGATGTCGCCCGGATGCACTTCGGCGCCAATCGCCACGATGCCCGCCTCGTCGAGGTTGCGCAGAGCTTCCTCAGACACGTTCGGGATATCGCGGGTGATCTCTTCCGGACCAAGCTTGGTATCACGCGCCGCGACTTCAAACTCTTCAAGGTGGATCGACGTGAAGACGTCGTCGCGCACGATCCGCTCACTGATGAGGATCGAGTCTTCGAAGTTGTAGCCGTTCCAAGGCATGAACGCGACGAGCACGTTCTTACCGAGCGCCAGCTCACCGAGATCCGTCGACGGACCATCAGCGATGATGTCGCCAGCCTCAACCACGTCACCGATTTTCACCAGCGGGCGCTGGTTGATGCAGGTGTCTTGGTTTGAACGCTGGAACTTGCGCAGGTTGTAGATGTCGACGCCGGGCTTGGTCGGATCAGTTTCTTGCGTGGCGCGGATCACGATGCGCTGGGCATCGACTTGCTCCACAAAACCTGGGCGGCGGGCACCCATCGCAGCACCGGAGTCCCGAGCCACGATCGATTCCATCCCTGTACCGACATAGGGCGCTTCAGCCTGGAGAAGCGGCACGGCCTGGCGCTGCATGTTCGAGCCCATGAGCGCGCGGTTCGCGTCATCGTTCTCAAGGAACGGGATGAGCGCGGCGGCCACAGACACGAGCTGCTTCGGCGAAACGTCGATGAAGGCGATCTCTTCCCGCGGGATCAGCGTCGCTTCACCTCGGAAACGCGCGTTGACGAACTCATTCGCCAGCGCGCCATCAGCAGTCAGCTCTGCGTTGGCCTGAGCGATCGCATAGCGCTGCTCTTCCATCGCTGAGAGGTAGACGACCTCACCGGTCACTTTGCCATCGACGACCCGGCGATACGGGCTTTCAATGAAGCCGTACTTGTTCACCTGGGCGTGGGTGGCGAGCGAGTTGATCAGACCAATGTTCGGGCCTTCCGGCGTCTCAATCGGGCAAATCCGGCCGTAGTGGGTGGGGTGGACGTCACGGACCTCAAAGCCTGCACGCTCACGGGTCAGGCCACCTGGGCCAAGCGCAGACATACGACGTTTGTGGGTGATCTCTGACAGCGGGTTTGTCTGGTCCATAAACTGCGACAGCTGCGAAGAGCCGAAGAACTCACGCACGGCTGCGGCAGCAGGTTTCGCGTTGATCAGGTCGTTCGGCATGATGTTGTCGATCTCAACCGACGACATCCGCTCTTTGATCGCGCGCTCCATGCGCAGAAGACCAATACGGTATTGGTTTTCCATCAGCTCACCGACACTCCGCACCCGGCGGTTGCCGAGATTGTCGATGTCGTCGATCTCACCGCGGCCATCGCGCAGATCGTTGAGCGTCTTGAGGACCGAGATGATGTCCTCTTTGCGCAGGGTGCGCATCTCGTCAGTGACTTCATCGGTGTTGAAGCCAAGACGCATGTTCATTTTCACCCGGCCAACAGCCGAGAGGTCGTAGCGCTCTTCGTCAAAGAAGAGGCCAGAGAAAAGAGCTTCAGCCGTGTCGAGCGTCGGCGGCTCACCAGGACGCATGACGCGGTAGACGTCGATCAGCGCAGTCTCGCGGCCAGAGTTTTTGTCCGCCGCCAGCGTGTTGCGCATGTAAGCGCCGATATTGACGTGATCGATGTCGAGGGTCTCGAACTCGTTGATGCCGAGCTCGGCGAGGTTCTCGAGCACCTCTTCGGAAACCTCGTCACCTGCTTCGGCGTAGATCTCACCGGTTTCAACATTGACGAGATCACGGGCGAAGTAGCGGCCGATCATCTGCTCACGGGTGAGGAAGAAGGCCTTGGTGCCTGCTTCTTCGAGCTTCTTGATCGTGCGAGCCGTGACCTTCTTGCCAGCCGGAACGGCGACTTCGCCGGTCTCTGCATCGACGAGATCGCGCTCGGGCTTGGAGCCCTGCAGGCGCTCAGGATCAACCGGCAGCGTGAAACCATGACCTTGGGCGGTGTGCGGCACGCGGCCGTAGAAGATCTCGAGGATGTCCTCTTGATCCATGCCGAGAGCATAAAGAAGCGTCGTCGCAGGCAGCTTCCGGCGACGGTCGATCCGCACATTGACGATGTCTTTGGGATCGAACTCAAAATCGAGCCACGAGCCGCGGTAAGGGATGATCCGCGCGGCAAAGAGAAGCTTGCCCGACGAGTGGGTTTTGCCCTTGTCGTGGTCGAAGAAGACGCCCGGGCTCCGGTGCATCTGGCTGACGATCACCCGCTCGGTGCCGTTGATGATGAAGGTACCGTTGTCGGTCATGAGCGGCAGCTCGCCCATGTAGACCTCTTGCTCTTTGATGTCCTTGACCGACTTGGCGCCCGTGTCTTCGTCGACCTCAAAAACGGCGAGCTGGAGCTTGACCTTCAGCGGCGCCGAATAGGTCATGTCGCGCTGCATGCACTCTTCGGTGTCAAACTTCGGATCTTCAAACTCGTAGGAGACGTATTGAAGGTAAGCGGTCTCGGTGAAATCCGAGATCGGGAAGACCGATTTGAACACCGCTTCGAGCCCGTCGCGCTTCCGCTCCTCTGCCGGTATGTAACGCTGCAAGAAAGCTTCGTAACTTTCCCGCTGCACCTGGATGAGGTTAGGCATCGTGACAGCATCACCGATGCGGCCGAAGCCCTTGCGAATACGTTTCTTTTCGACAAAGCTCTGAGCCATTAAAACGCCCTTTCAACGCCGCTTATCCTCGGCGCTATCACCCCTGCCCGGCGGGGCAGAGAACAGAAGAACGCGCCAAACCCCCGCGCCTCATCGGCAGGCAGGGGAACCAGCGCTCCCAAAATTCAGTTTTGATTTACGAAGTCAGTCCGCACGTGCACAGCCATCCCCGGGTTGGCCGCCGCCCCGGGAACGCGCGCGTTAAGGCAAAGGTAATCGCTTGACAAGCGTTTTTTACCCTGATCGCGGGATCCGGTCGCAACACCGCAACGATGATCGCGAAGAGTGTGCCCTTAGCGCTTTCAATAGGCGTAGCGAAACGCTCGAGTTTCCAGAACGTCGTCGAGTTTTGCACGACAGGACATCGCGGCAGCGGCAAGCAGCTCAACGTTGAGGACGATACTTTTCAACAATGTCGTCAAGCGGCGATCCATTGCCATCGGCATCCAAAAGACCGCCGAGCATGCCAAGTGCGCCGGTCGATGCGCCGCCGGCTTTGTTGCCGCCCAGCATGCCCGAAAGCGCACCTAGCATGCCGCCAGAACCGCCCGCTTGACCGAGCAACGACGACAGCGCGCCTTCAAGCGCAGAATCGGGGGCCTGCTTTTGAAGGCCGCCCTGCATGACCGCCGCCAAGGCGGGAAGAAACTCCATCACCATTGTAGGGTCGATGTTGGCGCGCGACGCAGCCTCTGCAGCGAGTGCTTGCGGGGCGTCCTTCGAATCGAAGAGCTGCTCGAGAAAGTCCTGACCCGCCTGGATCCCGTCCGGCGCCGAGGCTGCTTCGGGATTGTCAAAGAACTGCGCTCGCCCCTCGCCTTTCAATTGCGAAACAACCTGCTCTGCCCCGCCTGCCGCCATCCGGTTCCGAGCGGCTGTCGCGAGCGCCGGGGCCAGCATGGACGACAGATTTCCTGCCGCCGCTGCATCAAGCCCGAACTGCGAAGCCAAGCGGTCTAGGCCGCCACTGTTCTGAAGGGTTTGGAGAAGCTGGTTCATCGACATCGTGGAGCCCTCATTCCGCTCTGCGCGACACCTGTTTGAGCGCACCCGAGCCATTGGCAAGCCCTTGGACTGCGGATTATGTCCGCTCCACCATCGGCTTTGTCACCGCGTCCCCTCACGGTCCAAAGCCCACCCATTCAGCGCACACGGAGAGCTTGATGCTTGAATTCTACACAAACCCCATGTCTCGCGGCCAGATCGTTCGGTGGGCGCTCGAAGAAGTCGGCCAGCCCTATGAGGAGCACATCATCTCCTACGGGCCGGAGATGAAGAGCGAGCCCTACACCTCGATCAACCCGATGGGCAAAGTCCCGGCCATTCGCCACAATGGCCAGGTGGTGACAGAGTGCCCGGCAATCATCAGCTACCTGGCAGAGACTTTCCCAGAAGCAGGTCTGTCGCCGACGCCCGAGACGCGGGCGGACTATTACCGCTGGATGTTCTTTACTGCTGGACCTTTCGAACAGGCCGTGACCGCCAAGAGCCTTGGCTTTGAGCCCAGCGAGAAACAGGCGCCGACGACCGGTTTTGGCAGCTATGACTTGGTGATGAAGGTCGTGGACGATCTTCTGAGCAGCCGTGAATATGTGTGCGGAGAGACATTCACCGCAGCTGATATCTGCCTCGGTTCTCAGATCATGTTCGGCATGCGCTTTGGCACCCTGCCGGACTTTGACTCGTTTAAGGCGTACACGGCTCGTCTCACGGCGCGCCCGGCAAGCCAAAAGGCCAGAGCACGGGATGAGGAACTCATCGCCGCGCAGCAAGCTCAAACGAGCTAAAAGATGGAGCGGAAGTGGGGCCTGCGGGCGACAGACCCCACTTCCTGCTACTCCGCGGGGCAGGCATGGGGCCGGGGGGGCTTGGCCAAGTATGCCGCACGGAGATCCGCGCTTGTTTGCCCTTGGCCCTCGGGTGCCCATCCGGGAGGACCGAACAGGATCATTGGCCAATGACGCACGGAGTAGGTCTTCAAATCACGGATGATGTTGCCCCATTCGAAGAAAGCGATCTTCAAAGGGTTTGTCGTCTTTGGCGGTGAGACCAGCCCATACTCCACAGGCTCGTCGTCTCGCTCTTCGACATAGGTTCCGAAAATCCGATCAAAGATCATCAGAACACCGCCGTGATTGCGATCCAGGTAATCCGCGTTGCGCGCGTGGTGGACGCGGTGGGCGGAGGGTGTGTTGAGAATACCTTCAAGCGGACCAAGCTTTCCGATCAGCGTCGTGTGAAGCCATGATTGGTAGAAGAGGTTGACCGCCATCATTCCAGCGACATGCAGCGGTTCAAAACCAATCAAACCAAGCGGCACGAGTGTTAGTCCTGCATTCGAGAGCGCCGCGGTCCATCCCAGACGATTCGAACCCAGAATATTCATCTCTTCGATCGAGTGATGGACAGCATGGGTCGCCCAGAGCCACCGGATTTCGTGGCTCGCGCGGTGGAGCCAGTAGTAGGCAAACTCAACCGAGAGAAACAGCGCCGGGATGTACCACCATTGATCAATAGAGAGATCGAACAACCGGTACTCAAAAGCGAGCTCAAAGGCCACGCTCACCAGCCCAATAGGCAGCAGACGGAGTGGTCTTTGCACCATGCCGATGACGAAGGAGACGAAGCTCTGCTGCCTCGTGTAAAGAGCTAGGCCTCGTGCCCTACCGACCAGGAACTCGAACAGGACAAGCGCAAAGAACACCGGCATGAACAGCGCAAAATAGGCATTGATTTCCATGGACGGCCGGCTCCGTTGAACAACTCGCCCATAAGGTAGTCCATCCGGACACGGTCTTGTATTCAGTTCCTCAAAACGCGGATTAATAGGGCGTTAGCGCCCTAGCCTACTGATCGATAACGATAATTTCCTCGCCCCCCCAACGTGCCCCCGCGCCAGGCTAGCCCTGCTCTTCAAGTGCTCAGCTTTTGGCGACCAAGATCAGCTGAACTCACTTGGGCCTGCGCAGTGACCGAGCAAATCGGCTGAGGACGAACAACCCAGGCACCAACACAATGAGCCAAGGGATCGCGGCGGCAATGAAGAGGACAACGCTCGCGAGGCTTTCTGACACCACGTAGAAGAAATCAGCAAAGGCCTCCTGCAGTGGTCTCCCAGTCGAAGGCGTCACGGGCTTGCGGATCGACTGATAACGGATGGCCAGACGATCCATCTTCACGCGGCCTTCAAGGACACGAAGATAGCTTTCGATGCTCTCGATCTCCGCCTGAACGAATGCGAGCTGTTCCTCGACCTGAAGCAGATCCCCGACATTGTCGGTGTCTCTTTCAAGAAGCAGGATCAGCCGTTCACGGAGTGTTTTCTGAGCTTCGAGCCGAGCGGATGTGTCGACAATCTCGCGGCTCAAGTCCTCCACCTGCGCGCTCATGCTGACAAGCCGGCCGTCAGCACTTTCCGCTTCAGCGGCGAGGCCTTCGCGGAAGGGCGTCATATAGCCACGAACTGCGGAAAACTCGAGCTGGCCGTTCACACTGTCGGCGCTTTTCTCTCGCACGGAACTGCGCAGCACACGGCAGACTTGAGGCCCAGCATCGAAGCAGGCCTGCTCATGCCTGCGCAGTGTCGCGCCAACAGCAGCGGCGGGCAACCGCAACTCAGCATTATAGGCATAGGCGAGATACTGCGTGCTCGTATCTTCAGTGGAAATCTCTTCGAGATCAGCGCCCTTCCTCGAGGCGGTGACCGCGATGGTGTCCGATTCAACGAAGCTTTCGGGAGAAGCGATGCCGATGGGAACCGACTGCCGAGGCTCCATCTCGACAACGGCCTGATGATCGCCGTCGCAAGAGACCAGACCCCATGCGATGGCGGCGAGAACCCATTTCTTCATAGCACTTTCCCCTGCTCCTTCAGGCACGATCCCAGCTCGAGCCCTCGCGGACAAGTGACGAGTGCGATGGATTGCAGCCAGCGCCAAAGAAAAACCCCGCGAACCGTTCGGCTCGCGGGGCTTTTAAAACGCGTTTTGCGCGAGAGCTTACTTGAGCTCGACGCCAGCGCCGGCAGCTTCGAGCTTGCCTTTGATTTCTTCGGCTTCTTCTTTCGAAGCGCCTTCTTTGACTGGCTTCGGTGCGCCTTCGACGAGCTCTTTGGCTTCTTTGAGGCCAAGACCGGTGATGCCGCGAACCTCTTTGATGACGTTGATTTTCTTGTCGCCAGCCGAGGTCAGGATGACGTCGAATTCCGTCTTCTCTTCAGCTGCCGCGCCAGCGTCGCCGCCGCCAGCTGGGCCAGCCATCATCACAGCGCCGCCAGCAGCAGGCTCGATGCCGTACTCGTCTTTTAGAAGGTTTTTGAGTTCGTTGGCTTCGAGAAGCGTGAGGCCAACGAGTTGTTCAGCAAGAGCTTTGATGTCTGCCATGGGATGAAGTCCTTTCGATCGATCTTGTAAGAGTTGGTGTGGGCGTTACGCGTCTTCGCGCTCGGCCAGGGTTTTGGTGATAGAGGCAAGGTTCGTGGCCGGAGCAGTGATCGCCGCTGCGATGTTGGCACCAGGGGCCATGATCTGACCGACGATCGAGGCAATGATTTCCTCGCGCGACGGCATTTTCGAGAGATTGTCGACGCCAGCTGGGTCGAGGGCAGTCTCACCCATCAGGGCACCGAGGATCTCGAGATTCTCGTTATCCTTGGCCCATTTGACGATCACCTTCGGCGCCGTCACAGGATCTTCTGAGTAAGCCACCACGGTTGGGCCAGAGAAAAGCTCTTTGACCTCCGAACCCGGACGATCGCCAATAGCGATCTTCGCGAGGCGGTTTTTCACGACTTTTACGCCGCCGCCGGCTTCGCGCATTTGGGCGCGCAGGTCAGACACTTCGGCCACCGTAAGGCCGGCGTTTTTCATCACCACAACGACTTCATTGTCGTTGAGGACGCTTTCGAACCAGGTGACCTGGTCGCTTTTCTGTTCCCGAGTGAGGGGCATCAAGGCTCTCCGTCAAAAATTCCGTGACGCCGAAAAAAGCGCCATGACGGAGAAAAAGCGCGGCGCGGCATCAAGCCTAGCGCGGCGCCCAGAGGGCCGATTGTCCCGTCTGCATAGGACTTAAGGGGTGCCTATGGTCTTCGACATGGCGCAGTCTCCTGCGCGAAGACCGCCTATTGGGGAATGGTGGAGGATTGGTCAAGCCCCTCGGAAACTTCGAGCTCCGTGAGGTCACCGACCTGGCATGAAGCAGGAGCACCGCTGACCAGCGACGTGCTGCGGACCATGGGCCGGTTCTTCACTTCGATCGACAGCGCTTCGCCCTTGGCGCCGATCCAAGGCTTGGTGAACACCGGCCGGCGCTCGATCAGCGGGCTCGACGGCTCGCCATTGGCCAGCGCATGACCCAGCTCACTGTAAAGAAGCTCTGGGGTCAGCGCCTCGCCGCCCAAGGGGTTGAGCTTCACAATGGTGACCGAACGATCGACGGCCGCATCCACCTCGGCTTCCGACTGCCCAAGGCTCATAGCCATCACATTGGCATCTTCGCCGCAGGCCGAACGAACAGCATCGGCAAGATTGTTGGCGCGGTCCCGCGCACGTTTTTCGTTCCGGACCCGCTCGCCATCGGAGGAAGCGGAGCCGAGCACGAGAACCGCTGGCGCATCGCAGAGATTTTCATCAATCGCGAGATCAGCGACGAAGCTCGTGGTGCTGACGTTCTGGCCATCAACATTGACCATGCCCGCCCGCGCGTAGGTCCAGTAAGCGCGCGTCTCGATCGCTTCAAACGAGAGCGATGCCTTGGCTTGCTCCAGCGTGGTCTTCTCACACGGCGTGCAAGCGACGCCGTCGTAGAACTCACCAGCAGCACAGACGGGCTCAGGCGGCATATCGGGGACAGGATCGACCGCAGGCAGAACCTCCTCCGGGATCACCTCAGGCTCAACAATCGGATCAAGCGCGGGCTCGACGAGCGCGGAACGCGGCAATCCAAGCAAAAAGCCGAGCACGCCAATCAAAACAGCGAAGACAAAAGCAAGGATCGACACCGGGTCGCGCGGCGTCAGCACGATGAAGAGACCGAAGAACAAAATGCCGCCCAAAACGGCCACGGTCGGCACAGAGCCGCTCAGCCCTGGCGCTGGCTCCATCATCAATTCTGCAAAGGGAACAAAGGCTTGGCAGCCGCCGTCTTCACAACCGAAAACTGCTGCCACGGCGCCAACCAGCCCCGCGACGGCCGTGATCAATATGGCCCAGATGAGCCCCCGGACGATGCTGCCAATCAAATTCATGCTATCGTTTCTATGTTCCCTTCATAACTTTAGCGATCATTTACTATTCTGGCGAGTCGATCGTGGTGCGACGCAGCGAAATAGCGGCGGCTCGCTCCCCTCAAGAAGCGATTGCAGCCGTCCCCGCAGCTTGCCAAAGGGCCCCCATGTCTCATGCTGCGATTATCGTCGCCGCCGGAAAAGGCGTCCGGGCCGGCGGAAATGTTCCTAAACAGTACCAGCTCTTAGCCGGTGAGCCCGTACTCAGGCGGACCTTGCGCGCGTTCAACGATCACGAACTGATTGACCGGATCCAGGTGGTGATTGCGGAAGGCCAAGAGGACCGCTTTGCCGATGCTGCAGCCGGGTTTTCGAAGGTCTTGCCCCCTGTTGTTGGTGACGCGGAACGTCAGGGGTCGGTTCACAAAGGCCTCGAGGCGCTGGCGTCTGACGCGCCGGACACGGTCCTGATCCATGATGCAGCCCGCCCATTTGTCACTGCCGAGACGATCACCAAGGTGATCACGAGCCTCAAGACCGCAGAAGGCGCGATCGCCGCCCTGCCCGTCAGTGACACGCTGAAACGAGACACAGGCGAGCCGGTGATCGAAGAGACCGTATCGCGGCAAGGGCTCTGGCGCGCACAAACCCCGCAGGGTTTTCGCTTTCCCACCATTCTATCCGCCCACCGCCAATTCTCCGATCGCCAAGACATGACCGATGACGCCTCGCTGCTCGAAGCCGCGGGCCTGTCGGTCAGTCTGGTGGAAGACCTTGGCACCAATATGAAAATCACCCGGCCGGAGGACTTCGCCTTGGCAGAACGCATGATCGACGCACCGCTTGAAACCCGGGTGGGGTCTGGGTTTGACGTCCACGCCTTTGAGCCGGGGGATCACGTGATCCTGTGCGGCGTGAAGATTCCGCATACAGAGAAGCTGAAAGGCCACTCCGACGCCGACGTGGGGATGCACACGCTGACCGATGCGATCTACGGCGCCCTGGCCGACGGCGATATCGGTGCCCATTTCCCTCCGACCGACCCACAATGGAAAGGCGCCGCGTCGGAGGTTTTCCTGCGCCACGCGGCAGATTTGGTCCGCCAACGCGGCGGGAAGATCCTTCACTGCGATGTCACCATCATCTGTGAAGCCCCTAAAGTGGGGCCGCACCGCGAGACCATGCGGCAGGTTCTGGCGGAGCTGATCGGGATCGACATCGGCCGGGTTGCTGTGAAAGCAACGACCACGGAGAAACTCGGCTTCACCGGGAGGGGTGAAGGCATCGCCGCTCAAGCTGTGGCCACCATCGGGCTCCCCCCCGCCCCATGATGGACCCGGTCAGCCAACGCCTCGCCGAAAGCGTGATCACCCGCGCCGCATCAGAGGGCGTGACGGCCGTGACAGCCGAGTCCTGCACAGGCGGCCTGGTTTCAGCTGCGCTCACAAGCATCCCTGGGTCTTCGGCAGCGTTCACTTACGGCTTTGTGACGTATGCGAATGAAGCGAAGGAAGACTTGTTGGGTGTTCCGCCAGAACTGATCGCTGGGCACGGCGCTGTCAGCCGCCAAGTGGCCGAAGCGATGGCTGCAGGCGCCCTCGCCCGCTCCGGCGCTGACCTCTCGGTGTCCATCACCGGCGTCGCGGGGCCTGGCGGCGGGACGGATGACAAGCCCGTGGGGCTCGTATGGTTCGGTCTTGGCGGACCATTCGGTATCAAGACCGAGCGGCGCCTTTTCCCCGACACCTCGCGCGATCTTGTCCGTACACTGGCCGCAAGGACAGCCCTGCGCCTTCTGCAGCGCGGCATCGCGCTCTCGTCAGCGCCTTAGGGGCTAAGCGGCCCGTTCGGAGGATGGCAAAGGCAAGTCCTCAACGATTTGCCGCAGCGCGCCTGTATCAAGCGGCTTGGACAAGCAGTCCGCCACCCCCGCTTCGCGCGCGAGGCGCAGCTGCTTCGGATCGCACGCCGTTGCCATGATCAGCACCCGCGGACGCGTCTCGTCTGGCATGGACGCGAGCCCTGTCAGGACATCCAAGGCGCCAAGGTCGGGCAGGTCCCAGTCCAAGAGCACCAGGTCTATCGCCGCCTGGTCAATCAGCTCTAGCGCCTTTTGGGCGTTATCAACTCCGACCGTTTTGAATGTCAGTTCGTCCAAGACGGCACAGGTGACGTCCCTCACCAACCCGGCCTCTTCGACCACCACGCATCGTTTCAATTCCTCACTCCACTGAACCACTCTGCCAGGACCAGTCGTAGGAACGCCTCACTCTACCTAAGGTTAAAACGATAATTCATCTTTTAAGGATTAGGGCCCGTTATCAGGCCAGGAGGAGCCTCGCCTGTTCCTCGCCATTTTCGATCAAAACGCGCTTTCCCGTCGACGCCGCCAGCCGCTGAGCAAGCTGAGCGGGCATCAGCTTGGGCTCCTGTGTCTCGCTCTCTGCTTGAAAAACAGCCGCCATATCATCGGGAACGCTCGCTCTTTTTCCGGTTGCGGTGATGATGAAGAGCGCACCCGCTGGATCGACCGTCACCACCGATCCTGCCCGCGGCGCCACCCGCTCACAACTCAATAGGAGGTTGAGTAGGACACGCGCATCTGCCTTGAGAAGTGTGCTTGGCGGCAGGTTCCAGACGAGCTCGGGCTTTAAGAAAGCGAAGAGCTTCTCGCTGACAATGCGCAGAGACTCCGTATCCAGATGACCATCACCGCCCGACGCCCCATAGGCGAGCCGTGAGAACTCGATGACGGCCAAAAGACGGGCGGAGCTTTCATTCATCAGCGATTTGGCATGGCTGAGCATGTCAGGGTCGCTCTCGTTCTCCAGCACATCGAGTGCTGTGCTGAGCGCCCCGGCGGGGTTCACGAGGTCGTGGCAAAGTCTTGATGCGAGAAGCGACGCGAACTGCACGTCTTGATTATCGGACACGGGCTGCGTCACCTCCAATTGCGTTGATCACGGAGGATAAGCATGCGTCGCGCGTTTAGGGAACGACACTCTCCGTCACCGCGAAAGGCACCACACGCAAACGATCGGCCTTATCGCGGCTCACGATGAAGCGTGATTTCTGGGGTCCGATCAAGGTTTCACCGACGGCAACTTTCACCGTTTGGGGATTTTGTTGCTGGCCCTCGAAAAGAACCTCGTAGTGAAGGTGCGGGCCGGTAGAACGGCCGGTCGAGCCAACATAGCCGATCACCTGCCCTTGCTTCACCTGGCTGCCTGGCGTCACGCTCGGCGCGATGCGGTCGAGATGGGCGTAGGCGGTCTCATAGCCGCCTGTGTGCCGGAGGCGGATGTAGTTGCCCAGGCTGCCCCGCGGACCAGAGAGCGCCACTTCGCCATCCCCCGTCGCCATGATCGGGGTGCCCCGCGGCGCCGCGAAATCAACGCCGCGGTGATCTTTGCGATACCCCAGGATCGGATGCGTCCGCCGACCAAAGCCTGAGGTGATCCGCGCGCCGTTGATGGGCGTCTTCATTAGCTGGGTTCGCGGATTTCGTCCGTCATCGTCGAAATAGCGGCCATCCTCACCCTCAGGAGCAAAGAGGTAGTAGCGGCGCTGCTTCGAACCGCTCTGCCAAGACATCGCGGCGAAGAGGATGTCGCCCGGCGCCACCTCGCGCCCCTCCTGGTCAAACCGCATTTCATAGACGAGCTCAAAGCGGTCGCCGCGGTGGATGTCACGGGAAAAGTCGACATCGAAAGCGAAGATATCGGCAAAGCGGATCATCAGATCACGCGGCACGCCCGCGCCAATCGCCGAAGCGAAAAGGCTGACATTGATCTCGCCAGCGGCCGCCACAAACCGCCGCTCAATATCGACCAAACGCGTCGAGGCGGCGAAACCGGTACCCTCGCGCCTCAACGACACGACCCGGTTCGGCGGCACCAGGATTTCCATCTCCTCTAGACCCTGGAAGTACCCGCCCGAGGCGAGCTGCTCCACCGTCACGTTGAGATCGGAAAACTTGAGCCGCACCGAGGTCTGATCGGGAAGCGCGTCGATCCCAGCTTCGGTGAAAAACGTGGCCGCAACCAGGTCCGCGTCTTCTGGGGTTAGGCGCACCCGGCGGAGGAGATCGGGAAGCGACTCCCCTGGCAAGGCAGGCTCCACCGTGAACGCGAGCGCCTCGCGATAGGCCAAATGCGCCTCAAACAAGCTGTCAGCGGGCATGGTATCAGGCCCAACCCAGAGCTCACGAATGTCCACCAAGTCAGAAGCGGCAGCCGCACTTACCCCGCCGGCCTGGAAAGCCTGGGCTGGCCAAGCCGCGAAAGCCATGGCGATGACAAGGAACCAACTGCGCATTGTTGCCCGCTTTTGGTGCGTCTCCGGCGCACGCTCAAGGACTATGCCTCTTGAAAGTTAAGAGGTGCCTGGCGCGTCCTTTTTCAGGCGGCGCAGGACGTCAGCAATGGTGGCATCGAGATCTGTGGCGCCAGTGGCCTGGCCAGCAAGTTTCCGGCGGATCGCGTGGGGCAGCTCACTGGGATCCGTCTCGCCCGCGGCGGAGATCGTGGCCTCGATAAGCTTGCGGACGGCGTCTTCATCCAAACTCGTGGGCTGGTCGGTCATCCGGTCCTCCAGTTTCTTCAGGCATAGATGTGGCGCTTAAGGCCTAAGATACCAAGCCGATCTCCCAAAGGCCGAGCGGATGTCCGGAATCGTCGATTATTTGCCCTTCCGGACATGCTGCTGGAGGCATACGCCCAGGCCATGGAAAACAAACTCAAAAAGCGCATCGGGTTCCTGCTGTTCAATGACATCCAGGCGCTCGACCTGTTCGGCCCGCAAGAGGTCTTCGCCGAAGCCAATCTGGTCGGCACGGAGATGTCCTTTGACTACGAGACGCTGCTGGTCAGCGCCGACGGCAAGCCCGTCCACACGCAAAGCGGGGTGGAGATCGCAGCCCAGTGCAGTTTGGACGATTGCCCACCGCTCCACACACTGATTATTCCTGGCGGCATTGGCTCCCGCGCGCACCGCATCGATCAGCAGGTGATCGATTGGATCACAGAGCAAGCATCATCCACCAGTCGCCTTGGCAGCGTTTGCACAGGGCTCTTCATTCTCGCGCGGACAGGGCTTCTCAGCGGGCTTCGGGTCACGACCCACTGGCACAACGCCGATGAAGCACGGGCGGCTTTCCCCGACCTGATCATTGAGGACGACGCCATTTTCATCCGCCAAGGATCGATCATCACAGCAGCAGGGGTGACAGCAGGGATCGATATGGCCCTCAGCCTTGTTGAGGAGGACATGGGCGCAGAGATCGCAGCCAATGTCGCCAAAGAACTGATCGTCTTCCTGCGCCGATCAGGCGGGCAAAAGCAGTACTCGTCCTTTTTGGCCAATCAATCCGCTGTTGATACACGGTTTACGGATCTTATGGCCTGGATCGCTGACAATCTGACCGAAAACCTCTCAACAGAATCCTTGGCTGCGCGTGCCTGCCTAAGCGAGCGCCATTTCAGGCGGGTTTTCCTTGAAACCTATGGTCAAACACCAGCCGCGACGGTCGAACGCCTACGGATCGATATAGCGAAAGACTGGCTGGTCCAAGGCGGGCGATCGATCGCAGAAATCGCCTATGAGGTCGGCTTTCAATCGCCAGACGTCTTCACAAGAGCATTTGAACGCTTGGTCGGCGTGACCCCGCGGACTTATCAACAGCAGTTTGGGCCCGGCCGAGAGGAACCTGACGCCCCGGCCAGCGAAGCATCCGAGGAACCATGGCTGGTGTGAACGTGCTCCGCGCAATGTCTTGATTGGTACGGGTGGTCGGGCTCGAACCGACACTCTGTCTCCAGAACCGGATTTTGAATCCGGCGCGTCTACCAATTCCGCCACACCCGCCGAGACTGCCGCCCATAGGCGAAGCGCCCTATGATTGTCCACCGATTGCAGAACCCGCGGCGCGTGCTGCAATCGGAAACGCTTCAGTCGGTTTTGAAGGCTTGGTTTCCTGCACGCCGACGTATAACGGCAGAGGGTCGCCAGCAGGACAGAACATGACGTCTCCCGAACACGCCGAAATTCCACGCGTCACTGTTTTGCTATCGAACGTCCTTGAGCGCGTGAGCCTCGAAGGATCAGGTGATGAGGCGGGCGAGGACACGATCAGCCTCGCCGGGCTCATCCACGCACTGGAAGAGCGGGCCTTCGGGCTGGGGATCCTGATCCTTGCTCTGCCCTGCTGCATTCCTTTCCTCTACGGCATTCCCCAGGTGGTGGCGCTTCCGATGCTCGCTTTGGCAGCCCAGCTTGCGGCCGGCCGGAATGAGCCCTGGTTGCCGCAGTCCCTCGCCAAGCGCGAAGTGCCAGTGGGCGGCCTTCAGGACGTCGTTGGACGCACCCGGCGCTATCTTGGCTTCTTGGAGAAGCTTGCGAGCCCGCGTCTTCAGTTTCTCTCGAGCGGCGTGGGCGCCCGCATCGTCGGCGCGGTCATGTTGATTCCCACGGCCTCGATCTTGGTCCCGCTCCCATCAACCAACACGGTTCCCGGTATTGGGGTGGCCATCGCCTCTGTGGGTCTTCTTGAGCGAGACGGGCTGCTGATCATCGCTGGTCTGGGCCTGGGCCTTGTCTGGGTGGCGGCGCTGGTCATCTTTGGCAGCGAAGTGGCCTCCATCATCATCGACATGATCCGCGGGTCAGGCGCAGAAGCGACCACCTGACACTGCGACGGAGCAGACGGTGCACGCACCGGCTCAAATCGGCCATACTCGAACAATGAGCATGGACATCGAGATTTTTAGGCGCCCTCTTCAGACTATTGGTCTGTGTGTCGCTGTCAGCCTATTGCTGCTGGCGGGCGCCCATCTCTTTGAACGCGTTGGCGGATTGCCTCCGTGCACGCTTTGCCTAGATCAACGTGAAGCCCATTGGGCCGCGGCCGCCGCGGGCGGCTTGACCCTCCTGTTGGCGCGAATGGGAACAGGTCAACGAACCCTCGCCTCCGCCTTGGGCGCTTTGACGCTTCTTTATCTCTTCAGCGCCGGGCTCGCTGGCTACCATGCCGGCGTCGAATGGGGCTTTTGGCCAGGACCGGCGACCTGCACAGCCGCGGGCAAGGATGACCTTGCCAGCAGCTCTGATCTCTTGGCCTCGCTCTCGGCGCCAGCGGACGGCGTATCCTGCTCAGACGCCGCATGGCGGATGGCCGGGATTTCGATGGCCGGATACAACACCTTGATCTCCGCAGGGCTTGCAGTGATCGCACTTTTCGCGTGCACGGGCGTGGCCCAAACTATCCGCAACGATAAGATTGGCGCGCCGCACCTGGTGCACTGACATGACCAAACCAGCGATCCCTCCCCGCCCCTCTCATCTCTTGCAGCGGACAGCTGAAATGCTCCGCGTGGATCATGCTGGTGAGTATGGCGCGGTGCAGATCTATCGTGGCCAACGGGCCGTCTTTGAAAGACTTCCGCACAAAGCGCGGCTCAGTGCATTGCTCCGTGAGATGGAGGAAGGCGAAGAGAAGCACCTCGAGACGTTCGATCGCATGCTGACCGAGCGCGGTGTTCGCCCCACCCTGCTCGCGCCGCTTTGGAACGCTGCCGGTTTTGCGCTTGGCGCAGGGACCGCGCTTTTGGGCGAGAAAGCGGCAATGGCCTGCACTTCAGCCGTCGAGAGCGTCATCGAGGGCCATTACCAAGACCAGGTGGATGAGCTTGAAGGTCAGGGTGAGGACGAGCTTCGCGAGACATTCGCTGAGTTTCGTGAGGAAGAGCTTGAACACCACGATACCGCTATCGCCGAGGGTGCCGAGCTGGCTCCGGGCTACCGGATCCTCAAATCGGTGATCACGGCAGGCTGTAAGGCAGCGATCAAGGTGTCCGAGAAAGTCTGATCACGGCGAGAACGATCCGTGCTCTTACCAATAAAACCCGAGCGCCATCGAGCTCTCAAGCGCCTCGTCATAGGTGGCTTGCAACCTGACATCCCAGCGTTGACCAGCACCAAGGCGCCATTCTGCCTTGCCAAAAAGCCGGCTCTCATCGTCATCATCAAGGCCTTGTAAGACGCCGCCCTCGATCGAAAGGCCCGTGTACCGCCGATTGATCACGACACCGAGGGACGGGCGGGCATGAACAATGCTGTCCACCTGGCGCCCCGCCTCAACCCGAGCCGCGACAAGGCCATAGACCGCAGCGCCGCGAGCAAACTCGTAGGCCTTGCCCACGCCGTATTCAGCGTAACCCAAAAGGCAATCATCGCAGGCCAAGCTCTCGTCTTCGGCCCCCACACGCACCCGCCAAGAAAGCCCCCCAGAGGACGGGGTGTTGGGACTCTTGGGGCTGAGGCTGGTCACGCGCACAACCTCGAGACTTCGAAGGTCAATCCGACCATCACGGATCAAGGCGCGGACGTCACCCATCGCCACCTCGCTATAAGGCACGGTGCCAACGGTGGTCGAGAGAAGATCAAAATAGGCGGGGCGCAGACGGATCTCGACCCCCTCACCGAGCTCGTCATTGTAAAGCGCTGAGACCTGGAAAAGTGACGGCCGCTGCCCTGTATGCGGAGGAATGCGCCGTTGCTCGGTTGGCCGCTCGGACGGCGGAAGAGCAAAGCGCGCAACCGTTACCTCCTGCCCGCGCAAATCCAACTCTTCGGTATCGTCGGTGAACGCATAATAGTCGACCAGGACATCGTGCGCTTTGCGTGCATCAACGACAGAAGACTCGCTGGTCAGTTCAGCCAAAGACTTCTGGGGCTCGGCAATCACGTCGTCGACGAGACGCTTTTCATCGCGGCGAAGCGCTCTGTACCCCTCAAGGAACAGCGTCTCTCGCGAGGCTAGACGTTTGACATCGCGGACGGCGTCACCGCCATCGACCTCGTCACCCGTCAGCTGGTGGAAGACATCAATCGGTGTGACCCAAGGCTTGGTATCCGGGATCAGATCGCGGTCGACCACCAGTTCTAGCGTCTCGGCAATGCGCCAGGCGCAGTTCTGCCGCAGAAAGTAATAGCGGTTCTCCGACGTCAACAGCTCATAGACATGCGCAACGAGCAACTCGTTTTCATCAGGGGTGAGATCAAGCTTGTACTGCCAGATCGTGCGCAGCTCCATCTCGCGGTAGCGCTCGGCCTGGTGGAAGAACTGAAGCGTCGTGTACGTTGATTGATACCGGCCAAAGAGCCCCTTCAAGATGTAAGGGATGATCGGATCCTCTTCGGAAGATGCCGCGCCGTAGTTGATGGCGCGATCGAGGACATCCTCCACCGGTTCGTCGTCACCCTCCGCGTGAAAGCGCAAGAGAAGATGGCCAAAGGCTGAGCCAGGATTGCTGAGATAGCCAGAGATAAAGAGGACCGAGACGCTGTTCGTATCGCCGTCATCGAAGAACTCTTTGACGTCTGGACACGAAGCGATTGGGTCCGGAACATCGACCCCTTGTTGGCGAAGGAAAATAGCGCGACCCGGAAAACGGCAGAGAGCGCTCTCGCTGGGATCATCCGCCAGCAGCACTGCCAAGCCCTCAAGTGTCGCGCGAAGCTCCGCCTCAGGATCGTACCGGCCGCGCTCAGCCAGAAAGAAGCTATCGGTGATGATATCGCTGTGGAGCGCCCGACCGGGGACAAAGCTCCGCTTCCAACGCCCTAAGATCCGCCATTGCTCCGTAGACGACAGTCGTGCGACCTCTTCGTCTGCGATATCGAACGACGCCAACGCCGGTGCTGGCAAAACGGGCGCCAGCAGCAAAAGCAACACAATCAAAAAACGCTGCATTCTCACCCAGTGAACCCACTTCCCCAAGCGGTAACAAAAAAGGCGCGGCCAAAGCCGCGCCTTTGGTCATGCCGAACGGCTAACCGTTCGCTTAGAGCTCAGCCGCAGCGAGCGCTGCGTAGTAAAGCGCTTCTGGCTTGGCGGCGTCGTCCGCTGCCATCACGCCAGCCATCTCACCGCGGAGGCTCGCGACGAAAGCCGCTTCGTCTTCGGTACCAACCATGCCAGCGAGGGCGCTCAGGTTGTCGCCGTAGCCCTTGGCAAGCTCAGCTTCCAGCGTTGGATACGTACGCTGAATGAAGACAGCCATTTTGACATTGCTGGTGCCGTTGCAGGTGTCTGGCGAGGACTGAGCCGACGTCACAGCCGTGGTGCCGAGGTCCCAAATCACGTTCGAGATGCCAGCGCCGACCTCAAGGTTGTCATCAGGGAAGATCATCGCACCGATGCCGCAATCGAGCCAAGGGTTGATGGTATCACGCATTTCCTGGGCTTGGGCAGAGGTTACGGCCATAGCGCCCACAGCTACGGCGGCTAGAGTCAGAAGGCTTTTCATGGAATTCTCCTGGTTTTCCTACAAAGCAACGGCCGGTACGCACAACCAATAGCGATCGCGCCCCCCCGGTCGCCGCAAAACCTAAACACAAGGCCGAAGACCAGACCAGTAAGTATATCCCACATATATGCTTCCATTCTTCAGGAGATACTGAAGGGCAAGCAAGCATTTGTTCTTCTTAGAGTTTTGACGGGTTGTGGCGGGCCTGACGCATAACCTTCACGGTGTGGGGCCGCAGACCACCAAGCAGCCAACACGATCCATCGCCGCCACACGCCCCTGGCGATTCGCTGAGCCCAGGGGTGGTCGCAGCGCTCTGCTGCTCCACACGAGTCTTCCCTCCTGCGACGCAATGCTGACCAGCAACGAAGTGCATCAATCAGTTGATTGTCACCTTGACAATCAACTCCAATCAGTAAATTGTCATGATGACAAATTACTGATTGGACCCTAGGTTTGCCCCGCCCTCGCCTCGACATCGAACGCAGCGCCCAGATCCTTGAGGCCTTTGAGCGCTGTGTGATGCGTCAGGGTCTGGCAAACACATCCCTAACGGATGTCGCCAATGAAGCTGGCCTGCCGCGGCCCCTGGTCCGGCATTTCGTCGGCAACCGCGACGACATGGTCACGAAGCTCTTCGATGGGATGATTGATCGCGCTGAATCGCAGCTCGAGGCCGTCGCGGAGGCTGATGAGCTTCCGCTGGCTGCTCGGCTCGACCTCTTGTTCGCAGGGGTTTTCGCCAACGAGACATCAAACGCTCTTATCGGCGAGCTTTGGTACTTGGCCGAACGAGACGAGGCCATCCGTGCCCGGCTGGCGGCGCTCTACCGACGCGCCTGCGATTTTGTGGCCGAGGGGCTGCGCATGATCGTCCCGAAAATCAGTGCGCAGCGGGCCTATGACATCTCGTTCGCGCTCGTATCGATGTCTTACGGCGATGCATCCTTCCGCGGCATTGGCATGCAGCCGCCATCACCCGAATTCCTCCGCACACTCGCGGACTCAATGATCAAAGCATCGCTGGTTCTCGGCGACTAACACACGAAGGGGAGAGACATGAAAAAGATCCTACTCGGAGCGGCAGCGGCCATTGTCACGGCAGGCATTGTTATTGGGTATGCCTCCAAGGACCGCATCGACAGAGCACAGACGGTCGCGTCCTTGTTCTCTGGGGCTGAGCAGTACGAGAACTTCCCGCGCATGCATGAGATGTTTCCGCACGCCACCATGCCCCCAGCCGACCAACCGTTTCAGTTCAGCGAGGGTGAGCGGATCACGCTCCCAGCGTCCTACGTCTATGAGGGCAGCACCAACAGCACGGAGGAGTTTCTCGCCGACACCGACACCAGCGCCCTCCTCGTTGTCAAAGACGGCGCGGTCGTGTTCGAAGACTACTGGCTCACCGGCGGTCGAGACGTCACCTGGCTCTCGATGTCCGTGGCCAAGAGCTTCGTCTCCGCCCTTGTGGGGATCGCGGTCGAGGAAGGTCACATCAGCTCGATCATGGAACCTGTGACGGCCTACGTGCCGGGGCTAGCTGGATCCGCTTATGACGGGGTGGCGATCAAGGACATCCTTCAGATGTCATCGGGCGCCAGCTGGAATGAAGACTACAGCGATCCGAACTCTGACATAAACCGGTTCGGCCGGATATTCGCCCTAGGCGGATCAATGGATGAGTTCGCAGCCACCCTGACCCGGGAGAACGAGCCAGGGACCTTCAACCGCTACAACTCCACCGACACTCAGGTGCTCGGCATGCTGCTGGTCGCAACCACCGGTCGTTCGATCACCGATTATATGACGGAGAAACTCTGGCAGCCGATGGGCGCTGAGTCGCCCGCGCATTGGCTGCTTGATGCTGAAGGCATGGAGATGGCCTTTGCCGGGCTTAACGCGACAGCCAGGGACTACGCCAAGATCGGTGAGCTCTATCGGCTAGGCGGCCGCCTCAACGGGCAACAGATCCTGAGTGACGACTGGGTCACCGCGTCGGTCACGCCCGACGCGCCGCACCTGATGCCCGGCAAAGACAACCCCGCCACCGACTACGAAGTGGGCTACGCCTATCAATGGTGGGTCCCCGAAGGGGAACAAGGCGAGTTCTCCGCCATCGGGGTCTATAACCAGTTCGTCTTCGTGAACCCGAGCGCCGGCGTCGTCATCGTCAAGCTCTCCGCCAACAGCGCCTATGGCACCAGTGACGACGAAAGCACCTCGCGAGAGCTCGAAACCTTCGAAATGTTCCGCGCGATCGTTGAGAGCGTTGCTGAGTAGCGTTGCAGAGGAGGGCTTCGGCGGTCCATCAGACATCTCGACCCCACACTGAACAGTTGATGGACCAACCGCGCCGAAGAGCGTGCTTCCGCCCGACTCACTACGACCATAACTCGCCGCTGATGCCGCCGTGCTTTCGTTGGGCTGGAGTGAGGATTCCTCGATTTTACCGTGTTTTCAGCAAGCATTAGGTGCACACTCAACAATAGATGCAAGACAGACTGGACAGGCGTCCACACAACCCATACGAGAGCCCTCATCGTTTGTTAATCATGATTTGTCACGCTCAACTCATAGATATAAGGGATATGAATGATGTCGGCGCCTTGCATCTTAGTGGAAACACGGAAGTCTCTACCGTCTAAGTCGGGCTCCGGCCGATACTCCGGATCAGGACGAATTTCAGGTTCTGGGCGCTAGCACACAGCTAGACATCTTTGAGTTGCAATCCGCCCCAACCACCCTAAGGTACAACCTTAAGAATTCGGGGCGGTGATTTGCAAAACCATCAGTTTAAGCGGCGCGATATGTTTGTTGCCATATCCGTCTGCTTCGTGGCCTTTTTGTTGTCTTCTTGGTTCGTGGTCTATCGCTTTGATAAGCCCGAGTTGTTTATGGAAGTCACAGCTTCACTTGCCGCACTAGTCACCCTACTGATTGTTCTCTTTACGTCGATTGGCGCTGTCGACGCCTACAGGGCTGTACAGCGTGCAACCGTCGATAGAACCACATTTGAGCTTATCCAAAGATACGTGCACGACGAAGATGTCATCGAACTCGTCGACAAATTCCGGTCAGTACGAATATCGGAAATTGGCGACAATCTCGGCGATTATGACGACAACAAGGTCATCACCTTCGACAAGTTGCATGGGGAATACATCGAGGCCGTCAGCACTCATCAGATAGGCGACAAGGCCACCAAAGACACTCCGTACGAAATTGTTATGCGCCTGCTGAATTCCTACGAGGCAGTCGCGATCGGAATACGCAACGGCGCCATAAGCGAGAGCATGCTTTTTCAGTGGTGGAAACCCACCTATGTTCTTGATTTTATTGATCTTATGGTGTTCGTGAAGCAATACAGAATGCGTAAAGGCCAGCAAGAGTTCGCGGAAACCGCTGAGGACTACGCCTTTCAGTGGGCGAACGACGACGAACAGCGGCTTCTGGCCGAGCGTTCTGAATTGGCCGATCGGTTAGAAGCGCGCTCGGTTCGCAGCCAAATGCTCTACCGTCAATCAACATCGTGGCGTCAAAGGCGCCGCATTGCAGCGAACGGTTAAATCCCTTGCCATCCGCGAGGCTTTGCTCTAGCGGCCGCGTCTTCAGGTGAACCGGGGCGCCCCACCGCTTGCTCAGCGGCGGCGTCTCTTCTTCCGGGGGCTGGAGGTCCAGTCTGCGGGGTGAATGAGAGGATGATGAGCCATGGCTGACAACGCCACAGTTTTCGATTGCGATCTGCGTAAACGTTCCGGCACCGGCGGTAGCCGTGCTGTCCGCCGCGACGGCTGGGTCCCAGCTGTTCTTTACGGCGGCGACGAAGAGCCAGCGAACATCAAGCTGCGCTACAACCAGATCCTCAAAGCCTACCAGACGGGTAAGCTGATCGACGTGCTGTCCTATCTCGAGTTTGAAGGCAAAAAGCAGTCGGTGATCGGTCGCGACATCCAGGTGGACCCGGTGAAAGACCTGCCGATGCATGTCGACTTCATGCGGGTGAGCGCGAAGACCCGCGTGACCGTGAACGTTCCTGTCCGCTTCCTCAACGAAGAGACCTGCCCTGGCCTGAAAGCTGGCGGGGTTCTCAACGTTGTGCGCCACGAGGTCGAAGTGATCGCTCCGGCCACAGAGATCCCAGAAGCCCTCGAGGTGGATCTTGCAGAAGCTGAGATGGACTCGTCGCTGAAGATCTCCGCCGTCACGCTGCCGAACGGCGTGGAAGTCACGATCACTGACCGCGACTTCACCATCGCGACCATCGCTGCTCCATCTGGCCTCAAGTCTGAGCAAGCCTCCGAGGACGGCGACGAGGAAGCGGGCGAAGAGGCCGCTGAAGAAGGCGGCGAAGAGTAATTCGTCTCATTTCTTTCTGCTGAGCTAAAGGCCATGGTCGCCGCATGACCATGGTCCTCACTATCGTTGTCGTCATCGCACTGAGCCTGATGCTGGTCGCCGAAAGGTGGCAGCCGGCGTTTGATCGCCTCGGCGGCACGGATAGAATCTGGAGCAACGTCGCGCTTGGCGTCATCGCGATGGGGCTGACCTTTGCGGTTGTGACCCCGGCCTCCCTTCTGGCGACAACGCTGGGCCCCGATTGGCGGGAAGGCTGGCCTCCCCTCCTCCGTCTAGCGTCAGACGTTCTGCTTCTCGATCTCTACATCTACCTCTGGCACCGCGCGAACCATGAGATCCAATTTCTCTGGCGATTCCACCGTGTGCATCATTTCGACAGCTTCCTCGACGTCACCTCAGCCTTGCGGTTTCATCCGGGGGAAGTGCTCTTGTCGGTCTTCGTCCGGGGGCTGTTTATTGTTCTTTTGGACATCTCGTTTGTGGCGATCGTTCTGTTTGACGCCCTGGTGATCCTGTCGGCTGGGTTCCACCACTCGAACCTCAAACTGCCGCGCGCCTTCGACGGCCTCCTCAGGCGGCTGATCGTGACACCTGATCACCACCGCGTGCACCACACGGACAACCGCCCGGACACGGACAGCAATTACGGCACGATCTTCAGCTTTTGGGATCGCCTATTCGGGAGCTATCGTGAGCAACCCCAACCCGGACGGTACGGGGTTGAGGGCGAGGACGATCGTTCGCTGACGCAGCTTTTGGTCAATCCCCTACGCTAAATCAGGCAGTTGTGTCGCCGCCTTGAATTCTCGAGCCGTCCAGTGCACGGATTGCCGATGGTTATCATCGAGAGTTATTCGCTTGCCGTCTTTATGTGCTTCATCACCATGCTGTGCTGGGGCTCCTGGGCCAACACGCAGAAGCTAGCTTCGCAAGAGTGGCGTTTCCCCCTGTTCTATTGGGACTATTCCATTGGTGTGGTGCTGCTGACGCTTCTGCTCGGCCTCACGATGGGAAGTGTCGGTGATGCAGGGCGCGGTTTCTTAGCCGATCTGCAGCAGGCAGATGGAAGTGCGATTCGCTCGGCGCTGATCGGCGGGATCGTCTTCAACATCGCGAATATCCTGCTGGTGGCGGCCATCGATATTGCCGGTATGGCGGTGGCGTTCCCCGTTGGCATCGGCCTTGCGCTCGTGATCGGTGTGATCAAGAGCTATCTCGATACGCCTGAAGGCAACCCCGTGCTCTTGTTCGCGGGTGTGCTGAGCGTCGCGATCGCCATTGTGCTGAACGCGCTCGCTTACAACCGCCTACCGAAGGAAGGCTCCGTGAACGTCAACAAGGGCCTCATTCTGTCCATCGTCGCCGGTATCGCCATGGGCTTTTTCTATCCGTTTGTGGTCCAGAGTATGGCCAGCGACTTCGCCGTGCCCGAGGCTGGGAAGCTGACCCCCTATGGCGCGGTCTTTGTCTTCTCGCTTGGGCTCTTCTTCTCGAACTTCGTCTGGAACACCTTCGTGATGTACCGCCCCTTCACGGGTGAGAAAGTGTCCTATGCGGATTACTTCAAACAAGGAACGCCGCGGCTTCACGCTGTCGGCATCCTAGGCGGCGCGATCTGGAGCGTCGGCATGGCCTTCAGCATCATCGCCTCTGGTGCCGCCTCACCCGCCATTGCTTACGGCTTGGGTCAGGGCGCAACCATGGTGGCTGCCTTCTGGGGCGTCTTCATCTGGAAAGAGTTCAAAGACGCGCCTGACGGGACGAACAGGCTTATCACCTTCATGTTCGCAAGCTTCATCATCGGCCTTGGGCTGATCATCGCCGCGCGCGCCGCATAGGAACCTGAAGCCATGGGCAAAAGCATCGTCGTCATCGGCAGCTACAACACGGACATGGTGGTGCAAGCGCCGCGCATTCCAAGTCCCGGCGAAACCATCCTTGGCGGAACCTTCTCCATGGTTGCTGGCGGCAAAGGCGCGAACCAGGCCGTCGCTGCGGCCCGCTGCGGAGGCTCGGTGACCTTCGTCGCGCGGCTTGGTGACGACATGTTCGGCCACGAGGCGATCGCCGGTCTGAAGACGGACAATATCGATACCAGTCATGTGATCTGCTTGCCCGATGCCGCTTCAGGTGTAGCGCTGATCACCGTCAGCGACGATGGTGAGAACGCGATCACCGTCGCTTCTGGGGCGAACGCACTCCTCATGCCCGATGCGATCGAGAAGGCGGACGATGCGCTGAGCGGCGCCTCGATCGTCCTGACGCAGCTTGAGACTCCGCTCGAGACCATCCGCGCGACGCTCGACCGGTGCCAAGCGCTAGGTGTACCCGTGGTGCTCAACCCCGCGCCCGCGCTGCCACTGGACGATGCAGTCTTCGCGAGCGTTGCGGTTTTGACACCGAATGAGACAGAGGCTGAGCTGATCTCCGGCCTTCCCGTCTCCGATGTCGAGACCGCCAAGAGCGCCGGTGAAGCCATTCTCGCGAAAGGCGTCAGCACCCTGATCATCACGATGGGCTCGCAAGGGGCGCTGCTGTTCGAAGGCGGAACATGCACCATGGTGCCAGGCTACCCCGTCGAAGCCGTCGATACGACAGGTGCCGGTGACACGTTCAACGGCGCGCTGTGCGTCGCGATGTCAGAAGGCAAGACGTGGCCAGAGGCCGTCGCCTTTGCCAACGCCGCAGCGGCTCTGTCGGTGACCAAACTCGGCGCTCAACCTTCCGTGCCGACCCGCGCGGACGTGGACGCCTTTTTAATAGCGCACACGTCCTAAATCGAATCAACGGGGCACCCAAACACCGTGAAACCCAAGCGGCATAGCGCTCGGTGCACGGTAGGTTGCCAGCGGTCCATCTGAGATGGCTTCAGCGTTGAAGACATGCAGGTCGGTCGCCTCATCATCGAGGCTCAGCGTCGGCACGAGAAGCCAACCTTCACCCGCCGGCTCCCTGGGAACATAGAGCGCCTCCTCCGTCAGCGTCCGGGCGCCAAAGTCGAAAAGGTCGCGCGCACCCGTCTCCCAATTGATCGATTGCACCGCATTGTGGTGATAGCTGCTCTGCGGCGGTGACGCCCCTTCGGACACGGAATAGACAACCGACCGGCGTCGTGAACGGTATCGCGGGTCGATCTGGGCGAACTCTGCAGAGAAACTGGTCCGATCAAGCGCCGCGGACCCGTCGGGCCGCAAGGCTGCGCGACACATCATCGGGTTCGCTTTATCCGATCGCTGACCAAGAAGGATCGAACGCCCGTCTTCTGCGTTCAACATCGGCTCCTCTGCAAGGCACCAGTCGAAGCGTATCGTGCCGTCCGGCTCCTCATACGCATCGCCGGTATGGAAGAACGAACCGCTGGGCAATTCGTAAATCCTCCGTTTGCTGAAATCATCCTTATCGATCACCAAGACCTGCATCCCGATCTCTGGTCGCCACCGCAAGCTTTGGACATAGGGGGGATGCACCTCCTCCAGCACCCAAGGCTGCAGGGGTAGGATCAACTTGGTCGGGCTCATCACCCAGTCGTGGATATAGGAGGCACGCGGCAAATCGATGAGGCCTGATCGCTGCACGGAACCGTCCGCGTTCAACATCCAAAGAAAGACCTTTGATCGGCCAAAAGCCAAACCAAAATTCCAAATCGTCCCGTCAGGTGAGACCTTCGGATGAGCCGAAAACGGCATCTGAGCAAGATCGTCCCGCAGAACGAGAGGCCCCACGGTCGAGAGATCTTCCGGGTTCACCCCATAAGGGCTGCCGGCTTCCCAAAGGGCCCACAGCTGATCATCAACAGACAAAAGGGCCGTGTTCGCTGCATTCGTGTCATCGGCGCTTGTCACCGGCGCGCCTGGCGCTGCTTTCGAACCAAAGCCAGGCATGATCAGCCGCCCTGCTTCGGTCTCCAATCGCCGCTTGTTCGTATCGACGAAACGCGCGGCGAAACGGACGCCCTCGCCATCGAAGCGAACAGCGCGGACGAGACCATCACCATCGAACCAGTGACCGGCAACGTCCCCTCCTCGGCGAAAATGGCCCGGACCATTGCGATAAAGCGTCCCCGCAAGGCCGCTCGGCATCCGCCCCTCCATCAGGCGCATCGACGTCCACGGAGTGCCTTGCTGGGGTCCATTTTGAAAGCCAAGCGGCGCTGACGACGTGCTCGACCAAGCCGGGCTCAGCGCACTGCCGACAGTCAGCGCGGCGGCGCCGGCCAAAACCTCGCGCCGCGTGGTCATAGCGAAAACCTCAACGTGTCGCTGTTCGCGCCCGGCTTGAGCGTGAGAGCCGCATCCTCAAAGGCTGGCGGCCCGTACTGGACAATCGCGTTGTTTGAGAACGCGAACGGCTCAAGCAACGCGCCCAGTGGATTGGTGTTGAGCGTGCCATCGCCATTCTGGTCATGAAACGCCCGGACAGCGTAGGAGCCTGGCGGCAGCCCTTTGAAGACCGTCGTCGCTGTCTCGCTGCTCAGACGCACCCTCGCCCCCCGGACCGGGCTGCCCCCGCCGTTGTAGCTCTCGGCGCTATCAAAGATCGCGACCATGATCGCGCCGGACGGCTCCGTCACGATCATTGAAAGCTCAAGCGTCGCCAGCTCATCGCCGCCTTGATGGGCGCAGCCCGCGGCCAAGAACGCGAGGGCCGCGGCGCTCGACGTCGCCCAACGCACACATGTCGACAGTCTCAACATCAACCATATCTCCTTCATCTGGGAATGACGGAGGCTTGGCGGGACAAAGGCCTTACGAGGAGACGGTTCTTCGCGAGGAGTTGTCCGGTTTCGCGGGCGGCGATACTTCGTCATTCACGAAGCGCGAGTGACGATGCCGATGAAGAGTGAGGTTGTAAGAGGTCTCGGATTTGCCGTGGTGGCGGGTTCGCTGGTCGCGCTCTCGGGTCTCTTCGGTACCGGCACGCTCAACTTACCCGTCGCTTGGCTCTATTGGACGGGCCTGATTGGTCTGGGCGTTTGGATCGGCGCCGCGATCTCGGTGCAGATTGAGCCGCTGCTTCGGCCAATGCCCTGGATGCTTCAGTGGCTCACTTACTCCGTGGCCATGACGGTGCCGATGTTTGGGTTTGTGACGGTGGCGCAGGCCTTGATTGGCTACCCGATCCCCCTCGAAGGGTTCATCAGCGCTGGTTTCAAAGTCTGGGTCGTCACAGCCGCAATCACCGGGATCAGAATGCGGGATCGCGGCAGACGGCGTGAAGGGGCACCGCCCGCCGCGATCCAAGAGGCCAGCTTGCATGAGGAGGATACGCAAGCTGAACCGGGTCTTCCGTCCGCTGCCCTGCCCGCTCCGGTGCTACGCCGAGCGAAACCTGAACTGCGCGGCGCGAAGCTTTTGGCGCTGTCGTCAGAGGATCACTATATCCGGCTGCATACGGATCAAGGCGAAGACCTTGTTCTCCTAAGACTCTCCGACGCGATTGGCGAAACCGGTGACCTTGAGGGACTGCAGGTGCATCGGTCTTGGTGGGTGGCCAAGGACGGGATCGCCTCCATCACCAAACGGACCGAGGGCGGCACGATCACACTGACGAGCGGCGCCGAAGCGCCGATCTCGCGACGCTCCATGGCCCAGGTAAAGGAAGCGGGCTGGCTCGACGCCTGACCCGCGCGCTGCCGTTAGAAGCCATACTTGGCCGAGAACTGCAGCTTGTTCATCGCGCCATCGAGACCGTTCTCTAACTCGCGATCTGCACGGATCAATTCAACGCCAATGTCGATCTTAGGCGAGACCGCGTAGATCAAGTTAGCGTGGATGGACGACACTTCGTCGGTAACATCGCCGCTGGTGAGCCTGACGGGGTTGCCAGCACGGAAGTAGCCGACCGACAGGTTCGAGCGCCATCTGTCGTTCCAGAAGTGACGGATCGACGCGAAACCCGAGACGGTCTCGATCAGTTCGAGCTCACCATTGTCCAAGAGCGCTGCATCATTGACGATGTTCACACCAATGTACCGGCCAATGCCCTCGCCATAGGTGCCCATGAAACGGAAGTCGTCTTTCGCGCCGAGGCGTATCTTCCCGGAACCGCTGAAGCCCCAGGCCCATGCCGTTTCTGTATCAACACCGGTAACGTCATCGCCTGCCTTCAGTTGACGGAAGAGTGTAGCGAGCGAAAGGTGGCCATAGTCGCCCTTGGCATTGTAGCGCAGCGCAATATCAGGGAGCGTATCATCGCCGGTGAGGATGCGGCCGCCCGTCTCAGTCGTGATTTCGGTCTCCGGCTGCTCAAGCGCGATTTGGAATGGTCCACGGGTGTAGCGGATCATCGGCTGACGCTCGAACACCGTGCCTTCCGTGGGGCCGATGAAATCGAGGTTCTCAGGCAGTGCGACCACGTCCTGGAACGTCGACCAGGTCTGGCCGAACAGCCAGTTATCGACGGTCACAAAGGCCAAGCGCATGCGAGGCGAGAAGCTGTTGGACACCCGCTCGTTACCATCATTCGTGACCTGAAAGTCGAACTCGATCTTGCCGCCGACCTTGTGCTTACCGGCCTCATTTTTGAAACCGAAGAAGAAGCGTGTCTCCCGCGGGTTGAAATCAATGACAGGATCGCCGCCGTCGCCGCCAACGGGCACCAGGCCAGGAATGTAAAAGTCTCGACCCAGACTGTTGGTGGGCAGCTCACCATCGGTGAACTCCGTCAGCGAGACATCAAGCTTGATGAAGCCGCCAAAGAGCACTTCGGTGTCGCCCGACATGAAGCCCTGGGGGCGCTCGGCGAGAATCACCTCTGGTGGAGCCTCGCCAAAGCCGCTGGTGCCGATGTCGCCATTGGCAAGCGAGGTTTTCATGAGACGGACCGCTTCGCGGACATCCTGCGTCTCTTCCGGCGTCAACATCTCCTCTTCATCGTCGAGCCGCTCAATGATCTTGTCGAGCTTCGCCTCGATCGTATCTACACGGATCTTCAGATGGTCTTCGCTCTGGGCCGCGGCGTAACCGAAAAGCAGCGGAGAAACTCCGCACAAGAGAAGTGCCTGCCGCCATGGGCGCTTTGTCGTGAGCATAGTTCCTCCACTCGCTTTTTTGTGAACGAGTGTTGGGGAACTTTTGTCGCAGCGGTATTAGCCGTTGGTCGTACCGACCATGGTCTGATTGCTGGATCGCACTACCCAGCCGAAAAAGCCACCATCAGATATGGAGGCAACGCGGTATGGCTTACGACGGCGACAATCGGATCAGTGAGCGCGGTTCAGGCCGCGTGCAACCAGAAAATCGCGACCAGTTTTGGCTGGAACAGGCAGGTCGGCTCGATTGGATCACACCGCCAACCGTGGCCTCCGACGTGTCTTTCAACGTTGAAGACTTCCGGATCAAATGGTTCGAGGACGGTGTTCTGAACGCGAGTGTCCAGTGCCTCGACCGGCATCTCGAAACCAAGGGCGACCAGGCGGCGCTGATCTGGGAAGGCGATGAGCCGGGCACGTCGCAAACCGTGACCTACCGCGAAGCCCATGAGGAGGTTTGCCGGATGGCCAACGTCCTTAAATCGCGCGGTATTCAGAAAGGCGACCGCGTCGTTCTCTATATGCCCATGGTCCCTGAAGCCACCTATGCCATGCTCGCCTGCGCAAGGATCGGCGCTATCCATTCGGTCGTGTTCGGCGGATTCTCGCCGGAGGCTCTCGCCAACCGGATCGAAGACTGCGGCGCGGTGGCCGTCATCACCGCCGACGAGGGCCGCAGGGGCGGCAAAGCCGTTCCCCTCAAAGCCAACGTGGACGCAGCGCTCGATCACACAGGCAATGTGCACACAGAGGTTGCCGAAGGCTCCGTCCGTCTCGTCCTGACCGTACGAGTCACAGGCGGTGAGGTTCCCATGCATGCGGGACGTGACCTCTATTGGGACACAGAACGTGAAGAGGTCGCGCCGTTCTGCGCACCTGAGCCGATGAACGCAGAGGACCCGCTCTTCATTCTCTACACGTCAGGCTCAACGGGGAAACCCAAAGGCGTCGTGCACACAACAGGCGGCTATCTCGTCTATGCCAGCACCACGTTCGCGACGGTGTTCGATCTGCAAGAAGACGATATCTTCTGGTGCACCGCGGACGTAGGCTGGATCACCGGTCACAGCTATATCGTCTACGGACCGATGGCGAACGGCGCCACTCAGGTGCTATTCGAAGGCGTCCCAAGCTATCCTAACGCCTCACGCATGTGGCAAGTCGTTGAAAAGCATAAGGTCTCGATCCTCTATACCGCGCCGACCGCGATCCGCGCCCTGATGCGTGAGGGTGATGACTTCGTCACCGCGCATGATCGTTCGTCGCTCCGCCTTCTCGGTTCTGTGGGTGAACCGATCAACCCAGAGGCCTGGCGCTGGTATCATGAGACCGTTGGCGAGGGGCGTTGCCCCATCGTGGACACTTGGTGGCAGACGGAAACCGGCGGCATGCTGATCAGCCCCCTCCCCGCCGATCCGATGACCAAGCCTGGCGCTGCCACCAAGCCCCTTTACGGCATCTGCCCCGCTCTCGTGGATAACGAGGGCGCACCGCTGGACGGTGAAGCTGAGGGCAATCTTGTCCTAACGGAAAGCTGGCCAGGACAAGCGCGGACCGTCTGGGGTGATCAGGAGAGGTTCATTCAAACCTACTTCACGACCTATCCGGGCACATACTTTACCGGCGACGGTGCTCGCCGCGACGCCGATGGGGATTATTGGATCACGGGACGCGTCGACGACGTTCTGAATGTCAGTGGTCACCGTATGGGGACTGCCGAAATCGAAAGCGCTCTCGTCGCTCACAAGGACGTGGCCGAAGCCGCCGTGGTCGGATATCCCCACGACATCAAGGGTCAGGGCGTCCACTGCTATGTCATCCTGAACCAAGGTGTTGAGGCGACCGACGCGCTGGCGAAAACCCTGCGCCTACACGTGCGCGAAGAGATTGGTCCGGTGGCAACGCCCGACCGAATTCAGCTCGCGCCCGGCCTGCCAAAAACCCGGTCCGGCAAGATCATGCGGCGCATCCTGCGGAAGATCGCCGAGGGCTTCCCCGACCAACTGGGCGACACATCGACACTCGCCGACCCATCAGTGGTGGACAGCCTGATCGAAGGGGCGGAAAAGTACCACGCTGGAGCGTAGTTCATGCCGTCACCCATCCTCGTCGCTGACGACCATCCATTGTTCCGCGCCGCGCTTATCGGCGCGGTTCGGGACGCTGCGCCGGGACGTGAGGTGATTGAGCAAGAAACGCTCGGCGGAGCGATGAAGGTCCTCGAAGGAGAAACCGTGGGCCTTCTCACGCTCGATCTTCATATGCCCGACAGCGAAGGTCTCGCGGGCCTGCTGCAGGTGCGAAGCCTTTATCCGGCCGTACCCGTCATTGTCGTTTCCGGTGATACGGGGCCAGGAATCGCTGCGCGCGCGGCGTCCCTTGGTGCTGCAGGCTTTGTTCCGAAGTCATCTGACTTGCCAGACATCAGACGGGCGGTCGAAGCCGTGCTGGACGGTGAGACGTGGCTGCCCGAGGAAGCCGAGACCAGCGAAGAGGACGCAGCGCTTCAAACCCTCACGCCCGCTCAGCTCCGTGTTCTGATCTATGTGCGCGACGGCCTGCTGAACAAGCAAATCGCCTATGAGATGAGCATTTCGGAGGCCACGGTGAAAGCGCATATGACAGCCGTGATGCAAAAACTCCGTGTGAGAACGAGGACACAGGCCGCTCTGGTGGCCAAGTCCCTGGATATCAGTCCGTCTGAGCGGTCAGAAGACTGACAGACAAGGCGCGCAAAGCCGCTGGCTCCACCGGCTTTTGCAAAACCGGCGCGCCGTACATTTTCGTGATGTCATCCGTTACTGACGCAGGGCTTGCGGTGACGAACACGACCGGCCCCTCATAGCCTTTCTCCTCACGGAGGAATGTCAACACATCGAGCCCAGTCTCGCCATCGTCGAGCTGATAATCGAGGACGGTGAGATCGGGCTTCTCTCGACCATTTCGGTACGCGACCCGCAGGTCACCGAGTGATGGATAGACCTCGACCCTCGCTCCCCAACGCTCAAACCGCATACGGAGCGCGTCGAGCACTGGCCTGTCATTATCGACACAGACCACAAGCGCGTCCTCCAGACCTCGCTTCGGCATGACCGTCGATGCCGGTTCTTCAGCTCGCCGCGCTATTCGGGGCACCGACACACGGAACACCGTGCCGCGATCGAGCTCTGAGGTCACATCAATGTCATGACCAAGCAACTGAGCGACCCGGCTTACCGTTGCTAGACCAAGACCCGCGCCCTCGATATCACGATCCCGCTTAAGACGCCTAAACTCTTCAAATAACTGAGGAATATCGTCTGTCGCAATGCCTCGGCCACTGTCGGCCACCTCAATGCTGAGCTCGCCTCCACGTCGCCGGACGCCAAGAACGACACCGCCATGATCTGTATACCGCAGCGCGTTGCTAATGAGGTTCTGAAGCGCCGAACGTAAGAGACCAGGGTCAGTCCTGGTTCTCTCAGTAGTCTTCGCCACACGGAGCGACAGCCCCTTCTCTTCTGCCAACGGCCTGAACTCGTCGGCGATGCCTGTCAGGTAAGGCCCAAGATCAAGGTCCTCGATCTGAGGATCGACACCCCCGGCTTCGAGCTTTGAGAGGTTCAGGAGTGACCGCAGCAAGGTATCCGCAGACACGATCGCGGTACCGATTTTATGTGCGACATCGGAGAGGTGACCATCATCCGGCAGGTCGTCCTCAAGGCTCGACGCGAACAACCGCGCCGCGTTCAAGGGCTGGAGTACATCATGGCTAGCCGCCGCTAGGAACCTGGTCTTGGACCGGTTCGCAGCCTCCGCCTCCTGACGCGCAGTGTCGAGATTCGCGTTCGCTCGCTCAAGCTCGGCAGTTCTTTGCGCCACCCGAGTCTCGAGACTTTTGTTGGCCTTCTCAAGCGCAGCCTGCGCCGCTCTGCGCACGGAGATATCCTGGTAGAAGGCGAAAAATCCGTCGACGGATCCGTCACTCGCCACCTGCGGCACGTAGGTCACTTGCCAGGTCACGGTACCACCGATTTCCTCCGGAGACAGCACAAAACGTTTGGTCTCGCCCTTGAGCACTCCGTCGATGGCTGTTTCGCGGTATTGATAAAGATCGCCAAATAGCTCCTCAAGACGGCGTCCCGTCAAGTCAGCGCCTTCGGCTTCCGCCATCGTCGCGAACGCTTTGTTGTGAAAGCGTAAGACGAGCGAGCGATCGCTGAAACCGATCGGGAACGGAATATTCTCCGTATAGAACCGTGTGGCCTGTTCACTTTCGGCCAAGGCGTTCTGGGTTTGACGGTACTCGGTGACGTCGGAAAACGACGTCACATAACCGCCCCCTGGAACCGGCCGTCCTTGAAGCCGGAGGATACGGCCATCGCGCAGCCTGGTCTCTTGGTTATGGGTCTTACCCTCAAGGAGAAACGACACCCGGCGCTGAACCTCCGATTCCGTCGCATGCGGTAGATTGTGGCGGAACAGCTCTTCGATCGGCAAACCCACTCGCAACAGGCTCTCAGGGTAATCGAAAAGCTCTGTGTAGGTCTTGTTCCACGCAGCGAGACGGCCCTCGGAATCGATCACCGACACGCCTTCTGCAAGGTTTTCCAGCGTGGTGGCCAGGAGCTCTTGCCCGAACCGAAGCTCTCGCGACGCTTCGCCCATGAGGACCATCACGACACCCGCTTCAATCCTACCCTTCGCCAACAAGCGGCCAACCAGAATGTGTGCGGAGGTGTTGCCGAGCACCCGGCTCAGCTTCGTCTCTGCTTCGGCAATCAACGTTGCGGGAGCCGGATCATCGGCGGCGAGGCGCGACTGGTGGCTGAGAAACGCCCTGGTCTCGCCCTCTCCAATGATCTGGACCAGGAGTTCCTGGAGATCACCGATCGACACACGACCATCAGTGAGCAGAGTCGGGCTCATGGCCGCAAAACGTGCCGCGTCCTGCCGATCTTTCAGCCGCGGCGGTGAAGCCTGGCTCACAGCGGCAAGCGTGCTGCCGTTGAGAACAAAGGCAGCCACGGTTCCCCGGGTGAAATCGTCTGAGAAAAAGGGTAAGACATTGGCGAGCCAAGGGCTGCCATCAACCATCGATCCTTCGAAAAAAGTCGGACCAAGGACGAACATGACCCACGCCAGGACACCTGCCGTCAACCCGGCAAGGGCGGCTTGCTCGGTCGCGCGCGGCACGAACAATGCGGCCAGCAGGAGCGGCGCGAACTGCGCAGCACCTGAGAACGAAACGACACCGAACGAGGCAAGCCCGGCATCCCGCGGTGCCATCAGTGCAAAGACGGCCGCCGCCGCGATCACCAGGCATAGAGTAACGCGCCGGATGAGCAGCGCGTTGGCAAAGACATGCCCGCCCCCGCGCCGCGAGAGGACGGGAAGCACAAGGTCTGTGGCCACCATCGTGCTAAGCGCGACACCAGCAACGATGATCATACCGGACGCAGCCGCAAACCCGCCGGCGAAAGCAATCAGTGCGACTGCGTTGAGCCCGAGCGCTTCGGGTATACGGAGGACAAAAAGATCAGGGGGTGAACCAGGAGCGACAACGCTCCCCGCTGCCACCACAGGCAAAACAAGGACAGCGAACAGAGCGAGATAAATGGCAACCAGCGGCGCGGCCTGGGCCACCTGACGCTCGGAACGCGCCTCAACCACCGTCATGTGGAACTGCCGCGGCAGACACAAAACGGCGAATGCGGACAGCAAGGTGAGGACCACGAAACGGTCAAGACCAGCCGCCTGCTCCGGCGCAGGCAGAGCGACGGCCATGTCGTTGTTCGAAAGCGCGCTCCACGCGATCACTGCCACAAAGACAAAGGCCGCGAGCTTAAACAGGCTCTCAAACGCAATGGCGCCAACGAGACCCTTGTTGGCCTTTGTGATGTCCCTGTTCCGTGTCCCGAAGACGAGCCCAAAGCCCATGAGGACGATACCAACACCGACCACCACCAGTGGCGAACCTGCGGCGCCAGATCCAGTGAGCTCAGCAAACGTGCTCGCGACCGCGATCAGTTGCAGTGCAATATAAGGAATGCTGACGATCAGCGCGGTGAACGTGACCAAAGCTGCGAGGCGAGCTGAACGGCCAAAACGGCGGGAGAGCAGGTCCGGCAGGGACGTCGCGCCATGCGCCTTCCCCAGCGCCACGGTCCGACGGATGAGGCCAAGCCCCAGGGTAAACGCCAAAATGGGGCCCAGATAGATCGGCAGGTAATCCCATCCCGACCGCGCCGCGGTGCCCACCGCGCCGTAAAAGGTCCAGGACGTGCAGTAAACGCCGATGGAGAGCGCCACGAACAAGCTCGCGATCCAACCATCCTTTGGCGCACGCCGCTGCGTCCACCACCCCACCGCAAACAGCACGGCTGCATAACAGCCGAGCGATGCGACAAGCACGGACGCCGAGATCACGCTTCTGCTCCCTTGTATTCCATAGGCTTTTTATGGGGTCAGCGTCTCATGCGTCTGCCGATCACGCAAGCGTGAGGATCATGACAGCATGCAAAAAGGGCGACGTCCAAGACGCCGCCCTCTTCTTTTTGCCGCTCGTTTGGCCGTTTAGTGGGCGTGGGCTTCACCAGCACCGTGAGGCACGCGGATCCGCTCCACCATATCCCGAACGCTTTCCGGTGTTTTGGCGGTGAAGGCCATCACGGTGAACGCCACCGCGAAGTTGATCACCATACCGATGGTACCGATACCCTCAGGCGAGATGCCGAAGAGCCAGTTGTCAGCGGTGTTCGGAATGTCACCGAACCAACCGAACTTGAAGGCACCGATATAGGTCACCGTGAACAGAAGGCCTGCTGCCATACCGGCAATCGCACCCTCTTTGTTCATCTGCTTGGTAAAGATCCCCATCATGATCGCTGGGAAGAGCGAGCATGCGGCGAGGCCGAAGGCCAGCGCCACCACTTGGGCAACGAAGCCTGGAGGGTTGATGCCGAAGTAACCCGCCACCGTGATCGCCACCACAGCTGCACCGCGAGCGGCCCAGAGCTCCTGCGCATCGGTGATGTCAGGCTTGATGGTTTTCTTCAGAAGGTCATGGCTGACCGCTGCCGAGATCACCAAGAGAAGGCCAGCTGCCGTGGACAGTGCCGCAGCGATACCGCCTGCCGCCATGAGTGCAATGACCCATCCAGGAAGGTTCGCCATCTCTGGGTTCACCAGGACGAAGGTATCGCGGTCGACATAGACCTCATTGGCCGTCTCCGGATTGCCATTCGAGGTCAGCCGGTGGCCGTCCGCTGCCCGCTCACCGGTGAAGACCGGCTTGCCGACAAAGGCAGCACCTGCAGAGTACTGAATGACACCGTCGCCGTTCTTGTCATCCCAAGCGTAGAGGCCAATGTCCTCGTAGCTTTTGAAGTAGTCCGGCGTTTCCGTCGCGTAGGCCGTATCATTGGTCGTCCCCAGGAAGTTGAGGCGAGCAAAGGCACCCACGGCAGGAGCTGTGGTGTAGAGCAAGGCGATGAAGACAAGCGCATAGCCTGCCGATTTCCGAGCGTCCGAGACCTTCGGCACGGTGAAGAAGCGGACAATCACGTGCGGCAGACCCGCAGTGCCGACCATCAGCGCCATGGTGATCGCGAAGACGTCGATCGTCGACTTCGATCCGCCGGTATACGTCCCAAACCCGAGATCCACGAGGGCTGTATCGAGCCTTTGTAGAACTGTCTGGCCCGTATCACCGATCTCAGCACCAAGACCAAGCTGCGGCACAGGGTTACCGGTCACCAGCATCGAGATGAAGATGGCCGGAACGAGGTAGGCGAAGATCAAGACGCAGTACTGAGCGACCTGGGTGTAGGTGATGCCCTTCATACCGCCAAGGACAGCATAGAAGAAGACGACAGCCATACCGATGACCACGCCGGTGTTGATGTCGACATCAAGGAAGCGCGAGAAAACGACCCCCACACCGCGCATCTGGCCAGCAACGTAGGTGAAGCTGATCACGATCAAACAGATCACGGCCACGACGCGTGCGGTTTTCGAATAGTACCGCTCACCGATGAAATCGGGGACCGTGAACTGTCCGAACTTCCGCAGGTAAGGCGCAAGCAACAGCGCAAGAAGCACATAGCCGCCGGTCCAACCCATCAGGTAGACCGAGCCATCATAGCCCGCAAAAGCGATGATCCCCGCCATCGAAATGAACGAGGCTGCCGACATCCAGTCGGCTGCGGTGGCCATACCATTGGCAACCGGATGAACGCCGCCGCCAGCGACGTAGAACTCTTTGGTTGAACCAGCCCGGCTCCATACGGCGATGCCGATGTAAAGAGCAAAGCTCAGCCCAACGAAGATATAGGTGAGGAGTTGCGCACTCATGACGTCACCTCACTGTCATCGTCGTCATCAACGTCATGGGCTTGTTCGATCTTATGGATCGCCCGGGCGTAGTAGAAGATCAGTCCAATGAAGACATAGATCGCGCCCTGCTGGGCAAACCAAAAGCCCGCCGGCACCCCGAAGATCGAGACCTGGTCAAGCGTGTCGCGGAGGAGAATGCCGAAGCCAAAGCTGACCACGAACCATATCGTCAGTAGGCCTGCGAGAAGCCGGATGTTCTCCCCCCAATAGGTCCTCTTCGGAGGATCTGCGGCAGTCTCATCTGCCTTTGGTGGTGTTGTCATGGTTATGCTCATGGTTGTTCCTCCCGAGTGGCAAAGGACGGATGGGTCCACTACCGAACGTAAAGGAGGGGCGGTTCTGCAGGTAGAAGACCTTAGTCGAAGGCCGCGGCGCGCCGTCAAGAGCGCTGCTGCAGACGAGAAAGTCGGCGCTCTCTGCGCTTTTGCGCCACCGCCTCCTTTCCATGCCGCGCAACCCGGCCTACCAGTGCTGATGTCTGAACTTCCCGGTACGCGCCCGCCCAAGGGCCCACTTTATGAGGCGCGTCGCGCAATCGCGCTCTGGTTGTTCGGACTGACCGGTTGGAAGGTCGAGGGTGCCGCGCCGCCCGAGGACAAGTTCGTCGTCATTGCTGCTCCGCACACTTCCAACTGGGACCTCCCCTTCATGCTCGGGGTGGCCTACAAATTCCGGGTGCGCCTTCACTGGATGGGCAAGGACACACTGTTCAAACCGCCCTTTGGTTGGCTGATGAAAGCACTTGGCGGGATCCCTGTTGACCGTTCGAAGAACAACAACGTCGTCACCCAGATGGTCGATATCTACAGCGCTGCCGATGATCTCGTGGTCGCAATCCCGCCTGAGGGAACGCGGGCAAAGGTCCGGATATGGAAGACAGGGTTTTACAACATCGCCCACGGCGCGGGTGTACCGATTGCTTTTGGTTTTCTCGACTACAAAAGGAAAGTCGGCGGTATCGGCGGCATCTTTCGGACGACGGGTGACTACGACCAGGACCTTGAAGAGATCAAATCGTTCTACGCCCCGATCATCGCGAAACATGAAGAGCGGTACAAAGGCGAAAAGGACTAAGTCGTGCGCCCTATCCCTTTGAGAAGATTAAGGCTTGGCGACATCCTCGCCCTGGTGTTGGGCAGTCTCGAAATCGATGAAGAAATCGGCGTACGGATCGGAAACGCTTCACCATAGGTCCGCGACAGTGCCAGCCGCCAGCCAGGAATAGACCTCACAAAGCGCGGCATGTCACGAATGGAAACGCCCCACGGCATACGCGGCGCGCGATAGTTGCGCGTGACATAGACGCCGTTCCGAGAAAACCGCGAGAACGTGCTGGGGATCGCATCAAAGAACAGCTCCGCCTGCGGAAACCTTTTGACAATCATCGCAAGAAGGTCCCGCACCTGCTTCTCTTGCAGATACATGAGAAGCCCCGCGGCACTGATGAATGGCGTGGCATCCGCCGGCACGGCGTCGAGCCAGGCCTCATCAAGTGCCGAGCAGGACACAAGCGTTTGTCTCTCGCTCTCGGGAAGGAGCTTCTCCCTGACAGCGATCGCCTCGGGTAAGTCCACGCTGATCCAGCGCACACGGTCATCGCTGATCCGCCAGAACTGAGTCTCAAGCCCCTCACCCAGCGCCACAACCACAGGATTGCTGGGATGCTCAGCGACATAGTCCTTGATGAGCTCATCGGAGAACCGGGCGCGGATCGCGAGAAACGGCGTGGGCACACCGAACTTCGAGAAAAACGGATAATTGATGCGCCGCACAAGATCCGCTGAGAGGGGGTCGTCCAGGATGCCGTCGAGCCGACGTGTCTCGGCCGCGCGATTCCACAACGGCCAAAGCATGGTCTCCGGCACGCCCGTCAAGCCGGGGCGCATGCGTTCCGTCTTTGCCAATGCCCTGCTCCGTTATACCACTTCGAAGGCCTAACTTGGTTCGTTTTGCGGTTCTTGGCCACTGACCCCGATCAGGAAACACAGTGCTGAGACTTTCTCTCCCCCGCTACTCCGCACTACACCATGGAGAACTAGGAGGAGACGTTGATGACAGCCGAGATTTCCGAGCACGTTCTCACAACGGACAGGCACGAGACGTTCTACCTCGCCTGCGGGCCCGAGGACGGGCCTTTGGTGATCTTCTGCCATGGCTGGCCCGAGCTTTCGATCACCTGGAGCAAGCAGCTTCAAGCATTGGGCGCGAGCGGAGTACGGGCGATCGCCCCCGATATGCGCGGCTATGGCCGATCGACAGTTCATCCCAACAAAGAAGACTACCGGATCGAAGAGATCGCTCGCGATATGATTGAGCTTCTCGACCATCTCGGTGCAGACAAAGCTGTTTGGGTCGGTCATGACCTCGGCGCGCCGGTGATGTGGTCGATCGCCCAGCACTTCCCTGAGCGATGTCACGGGATGGTTGGGGTCTGCGTCCCTTACCTGCCAGCGGGTCTGACGCTGGAGAACCTGGTGAGCACCGTCGATCGCGAGCTCTATCCCGAAGATCAATTCCCAAACGGCCAGTGGGACTACATCGCGTTCTATCAAAGCCATTTCAACGACGCGACCAAGGCGTTTGATGCCGACACACAAAGCACCGTACACGCGCTTTTCCGTGCTGGCGAAGCGCCCGTGATGACGATGCCGTCGTTCACCGCCTCGACCATGGCGCGGGGCGGATTGTTCGGACCCAATGGTGCCGGCGCTCCGCGCTTTCCGCTCGATACGCGCGTCCTGTCCGAAGAGGAAGCGCAAGCCTATGCCGATGCTCTCGGCCGGAACGGCTTCACCGCGCCAGACAGCTGGTACGTGAACCTCGCGGCGAATGCGGCCTATGCCGAGCAAGCCAAGGCGTGGTGGATGTTGCAGATGCCCGTCTTGTTCGTGCACGCAACATATGATCCGATTTGCGCGACAGCGAACCCGGCACTGGTCGCACCGATGCGCGAGCACTGTGCCGATCTCACCGAAGAAACGATTGAGGCGGGGCACTGGGTCGCCCAGGAGACACCTGACGAACTTAACGCCGCTGTGATGACATGGCTCAAGGGCAAGCTGCCAGCCGTGTTCGGCTAGCGCTCGCTTTCGTTTCGGGCCTAGTTGCCCGCCCAGACGTCGAGGACGTAACGGCCCTCTTTGGTCATCGTCTCCATCCATTCGCTGGCGACCTCGAACTCAACGTCCTTGTTCTGCGCGTAGATGAGCGCCAGGGCGCGCTTCACCTCTGGCTCCATCGCCGCGCCGTCGCCGCAGACATAGATGTTGGCGCCCGCTTCGATCAGCTTCCAGACGGCATCGCCTTGGCGGCGGATCACGTCCTGCACATAGATCCGCTCCGAACCCTCGCGAGAGAAAGCGGTGTGCAGATCGATCAGGCCGCTGTCATGGGCGGCCTTGAGCTCATCACCATAGATGAAGTCTTCATCCGACCGGCGGCACCCGAAAAAGAGCATCGCATCGCCCAACGTCGCGCCCCTCTCCTTCAGCGCTTGACGCTCCTGGATAAAGCCGCGGAATGGCGCAAGACCGGTCCCTGGACCCACCATGATGATTGGCTTTGCGGAGTCCTCGGGCATGCGGAACTTGGCAGCTGGTTGCTTGACCACGGCCTGGATGACATCGCCTGGTCGTGCATTGGCAAGATAGTTCGAACACACACCATGATATGTTCCGTTACCGGAGCGCGCTGGTCCCTCGACAACACCCACGGTGATCGAGCAGACCCGTGAATTCGCACTCGGCGACGACGAAATCGAGTAATAGCGCGGAGACATCCATTGGGTGATCTCTAAGAACACCGCAAACGGAAGTTCACAGGCCGGGAACTCCTTCAGCAAGTCAGCGATGGACTTACGCTTGAGGAAAACCTCTGCGCGGTAGAGATCGGTGTCGCCACTTGCAGGGGCGGCCAAGGCCCCAAGCTTTCGTTTGGAGTCCGGACAACGGGTATGCGCAGCCAGCACGCTCACATCCTTGCGGCTCGCCACGGCTTGGAATTCGCCATAGAGATCAGCAAGCCTCTTCACACTGAACGTGCTGTCGTTCGGGAACGGGCTACGCCGCCCTCCCGTGACATGGACACGGATGTAGGAGTTCTCGTCGAAGCCGAAGCGTTCGAGCATCCAGTTCACGGACTCCGCTGGGTTCACCGGCACGACGCAGAGGTGATCACCGGGTTCGTAGCTCACGCCCTCTGGCAGCTCGATTTCGATATGACGAGTCGACCGTACCTTGCCGTTGGCGCCGTCATGGTTCTGAAGCTCCCGATTGGCCAAGACTTTCATGGGCATAGCGCCGGCCTGATTGGCGATCGGGTTCACCGTCATGCTCTCGGCGATTTCGATCTCGTAGAGAGGTTGGGCCTGGATCTTCTCGTCGAAGTCGATGTCGAGATTGAGCGCCTTGCCGAGCGACGACCAAAGCGGATCGAACCACTCATGGAACTGACCATCGAGGTCTTCACGGGCGTCGGCTTCTCCGCGCATCACCAGACGCTTCGCCCCCAACTCCTCCATACGCTCGTCGATCAGTCGCGGCACGTCCTGATAGGTCGCTGCCCAGTCGCGGTTGCCGCAACCAAAGACTGTGTACTGAACGTTATCAAGATCACCAGGATTGGCGTTCTCGAGCCACTCAACAAAACGAATGGCGTTGTCCGGCGGCGCGCCATTGTAAGAGGCGGTGGCGATGATCACCGTCCCGTCCGTGGGCAACTTGCCAACATAGTCATCAAGCGGTGCAAGGACGGTATCAAACCCGTTGAGCTCGCCCGACTGCGAGATATCTCGTGCAAGCGCCTCAGTGGCCCCGAGATTGGAGCCAAAAAGGATATAGAGCTTGGTGCCATGTTTCGCGCGCTGAGAGTTCTCAGGAACGTCTTTCGCCGTTTCCTGGGCCGCACCAACGGGCACGAGAGCGCTGCGCGTCAAGTCAGGGCGTGGGCGGACTTTCATCTTGAAGCCATCGGGCTTGATGGACATCGTCTCTTTGATCTTCAGCTCATAGTTGGTGTGATCCACCAACTGGAACCGCTGCAAGATCATACCCATGACCAGGATCGCTTCTTGGATGGCGAACTGTCTGCCGATGCAGGCGCGTTGGCCGTTGCCAAAGGGCTTGTAGGCCCAGGCCGGACGCTCACGCTCGGCTTCTTTGCTGAAGTTGTCGGGGTCGAACATCTCTGCGTTCTCGCCCCACACGGATTTGTCCCGGTGCAGCATCAGCGTGAGCATCGTGACAAATTGCTTTTTCTTCAGCGGATACTTCCCGCCAATCACTTCATCCTCGTAAGGATAAAGACCAATTGCGGGGGCAGTCGGCCAGAGACGCAGCGACTCAAAAAGGATTTGGCGGATGTATTCGAGCTTGTTGACCTGCTGGATCGTGGGCGCCACCGCCACGTCCCTGCCCAGCACCCGGTCCACCTCCTCATAGGCTTTCTCGAGCACCTCGGGGTGGTTCATAAGAAAGTAGAGGGTGAAGGCCATAAGGCCCGATGTCGTTTCGTGTCCCGCGATCAAGAACGTGTTGATCTGATAGCGGATATTCTCATCAGAGAGGCTCTCGCCGGTCGCTTTGTCCACGCCGGCGAGCATGTAGTTGAGGAGGTCCTTCTGGGACTGGTTCCCCCCGCCGCGACGCCGTTCACTGATGATGTTATCGACGAGAGCGTTCATGTAGTCAGCGTCAGACGCCAACTGCTCAAGCCGTTTGCGGAGCATCACATGCTCAAAAGGCAAGCCGCGCTGCACCATGCAGGTCTCAAGCGTCCGGCCCAGCGCATCAATATACGGGTGGAAATCTTGCCGGTAGAACGAGTTAAAGCGATAGTCGAAGCCGCAGATCCCCACAGTGTCGAGCGCCACGGCGGTCATGTCATGGACGACATCGATCTCATCGTCCGCGTTCAGCCGCTCCCACTTCTTCACCAGCTGATCGGCGACATCGACCATCATCGGCAGGTAGTTGACCATGGCCTGCTGGCCGAAAGTCGGCAGAAGAATGTTGTGCGCCTTCGACCAGTTCGGCTCCTGGGTGTATCCGGTGAAGAGCGCATCGCCGCCGATCACGCGGACTTTCCGCAGCGCACCGCGTACAGCTTTATCAAAGCGTTTCTCGTCAAACAGCTCGCGCGCCAGATCAGCTCCCGACACCACGATCAGCGGCTTTCCCAAGATATCGAGCTGGAAAATGGGGCCATGCTGACGAGTGAGCGCCATCATACTCTGCAGCGGCGCGTCCGTATCGAGGGTGAACGCATTGCCAACCACGGGCTTGCCGGTTGGCTGCGGGATGGGATGGTCAAGTGTTTTGGTCGCCATGTTGATCTCCCCAGTGTCGTTTAGGCCACAAGCCCAAATTCTTTTGTTGTGTTCTTTTGTGTCAGACGGTCAGCGCAGCGGTATCGATTGGAACAGCGAAGACGAGCGGGTTCGCAGCCACAATCACCATGCTCTGGATTATGGCGAACACCACCATGAAACTTGATGTCGCATGGCTCTGCTCTCTTCACGGCGGCGATGGCTTTGCCGTTATGATCGGACAATGATCTGCCTTCGCCTCCAACACCGCCAGCACACGAATCCAGTGCTGTGGCCATAGAACGCCTCCCCAACGTCGTTTTTGCAAGGACTCTACACAGCGAAGAGCCGAAATGGGAAGCGTGAACCAATAATATGCAATCTCTTGCCAAGCTTGGTTTGCGCGAAGAGAATGCATCAACACAAAAATTGGGAGGCTGACCATCACCGGTCGAGGAGGAGACGAAACGGGCAACGGTATTCGCGATGCGATCGCCAAGCTCGAAGCTAGAGTTGAGTCTATTAGCACGGCGCTGATGGAGACGGAGGAGTTCTCCAAGACGGCGAATGCTGCGTCATCGGTCCAGATGCGCATGCGCAAAGGCATGAACACGCATATGGCGAGACAGCTGGCGCTGTTTAATATGCCGAGTAGAGAAGATATGACCGCGCTGGCTGAGCGGGTCATGACCATGGACGAACGGCTGGTGCGCATCGAAGCTATGCTGCAGCGCATGGTACCAGATGCTGCGGCGCCGCGCTCCGGCCAACCGCCTCGGACCAAAAAGCCCCCGGCCGATAGAGGCTAGGACCAATGACGACATCATCACCATCCCAACGGAACGGCGGGGGCCATGGCTAAAGACGGCGAAACAAAAGAAGCACTCTCCAAACGCCTCAGCAAATTGGTCAATCGGACCATTCAGCGGAACATCAAGGGCGTTGAGTATTTCGCCTCCACCGCCCCGCCGGTTGGCCTCACACCGAAAGAAACGATCTATAAGCGCGGCACACTGAATCTCTATCACTACCACACGCAAGCCGATGAGCTTTACCGTGTACCGATTTTGCTGGTGATGGCGACGACCAACCGCGGCTATGTCATGGACATCACACCCGGCGGCAGCCTCGTCGAGTTTTTGGTCAAGAATGGCTATGATGTCTTCATGCTCGACTGGGACGCTCCGCGGCCTGAAGAAAAAGTTTTAGGGCTGGACGACTACACCCAAGACTTTATCCCAGCGTGTATTGATCAAATCCGCGGTGTGACCGGTGTCGAGGATGTCACCGTGATCGGCTATTGCATGGGCGGTGTCCTTTCGACGATTTACGCCGCGACGCACCCGGATGGACCACTCAAGAACCTCGTTTGTTTCACAACGCCTATCAACTGGCATGAGATGGGCCTGTTCAATGCGTGGTCGGACAAGAACGTTCTTGATGTTGACCGGCTCGTCGACATGGTCGGCAACGTTCCGGCCGATCTCATCATGTCATCGTTCGACATGCTGCGCCCCACCAGCAAGATCACCGGCAGGATCGATCTGTGGGATAATCTGTGGAACGATCAATATGTCGAGTCGTACCGCAAGTTTGATCGTTGGGCGAACGAAGCGCTGCCGCTGCCGGGTGAATACTTCAAACAGGTCACCAAGGACCTGATGCGGGGCAACAAGCTCTATAAGGGTGAGCTCATGGTTGGCGGGAAAAACGCCAATCTTTCCAACATCAAGGTGCCCCTACTCCACGCTGTTGCCGAGCACGATCACATCATCCAGCGGGAGGCGAGTGCGCCGCTCGTCGAACTGGTCGGCTCAGAAGACAAAGAAGAGCTTGTCATGAAAGGCGGTCACATTAGTCTCGTGGCCGGGCCTAACGCTGTGCGTCGTTTGTGGCCAAAACTCGATGAATGGCTTTCCGTGAGGTCTGTATAATGACGAATGAGAACAACCGTTACCCGACCTCGGTCACATGTGAAGAGCATATCGTGACCCTACGGCTGATGACGCCGGAGGACGAGACAAACCTGTTGACGTTTGCGCAAGAGCTGCCGCCCCACGACCTTCTCTACATGCCGCGCGACATCACCAACGCCAAGGTGATTTCGGCGTGGATGCGGACCAACGAGAAGGGTCATATCACGACTATTCTTGCCACGGATGGTGATGAGATCGTCGGGTGTGCCGCCCTCTTCCAGGACCCTTATTCCTGGTCACCACATTATGCCGAAATGCGCGTCCTGGTGGGCAAGAAGATGCGCGCCAAAGGCCTAGGCCGCATTTTGATTCAGGAATGCTTCGTGGTCGCCCTTGCCAAGGATTTGAAGAAGCTCTCGGCGCAGATGACGGTGGACCAGCAAGGTGCAGTGACGATCTTTGAGGAGCTCGGTTTCCGCGGCGAAGCCCTTCTCAAGGATCAGGTCATGGACCGCGATGGGGAGACCCACGACATTGTGATCCTGTCCTGCGATATCGAGCAGGTGCACGCGCAGCTTGCAGCCTACGGCCTCGACGCGATGGGCTAGCATAAGCCTAGAGCGGATGAATGAACGCTTAGGTTGAACATTAACAGTTTCATGTGCACTGCAACATTGCGTTAATCTTGTTGCAGTGCAGCGTACTTTTTGTTTGTATCAACCCTTCTGACTCCCATATAGTCGACTTCGGTTCACAGCTACCGACCACGCAACTGTTGGGAATTTCATGTCCGAAACCGTCGTCGAGTTTGGCCGCCCGCCTTTTTCCTTTGCATTGATGGAAGCAGGTCGCGCGCTCAGTGAAATGTCGCTGCTTCCGGCAGCGCAAGTGCCATTGCGCGCCGCGCCGTCAGGTGACGGACACTCCGTGATTGTGTGCCCTGGCTTCCTTACAAGCGACAGATCCACGGGATTCCTGCGCCGTTTCATTGCCAGCAAAGGCTATGAAACATTTGGTTGGGAGCTCGGACGCAATCTCGGTCCCGGCACAACTGGCGGAAGTTTTGAACTTTTGGCTGACAAAATTCACGATGCCTATCAGGCATCGGGCCGGAAAGTGTCGCTGGTGGGCTGGAGCTTGGGCGGCGTCATGGCGCGCGAACTGGCGAAACAGTTTCCTGAACAGATTCGGCAAGTGGTGACGCTCGGCAGCCCCATTTCGGGCAAAGTCGAAGCATCAACGATCTCTTGGCTCTACAATCAGGTCGCCGGCCAACAGCCGATGCCGCTTTACATGCAAGAGATGATGGAAAACATCGCTCATCCGCCTACCGATGTTCCGTCAACATCCATCTTCACCAAAACCGATGGCATTGTTCACTGGCGCGGCTGTATCGAGCCAAAGTCAAAAATGACGGACAATATCGAGGTCTATGCCAGCCATTGCGGCCTGGGCGTGAACCCGATCGTCTATTTTGCAATCGCCGACCGGTTGGCACTGCCTGAAAACGAGTGGTCGCCTTTTGATCGGCAAGCCTCGATTTGGCGCCGTGCCGCCTTCCCATCGAGCGGTCACGTCTACCACTAAACCATTCCCCAGGCACACCCCCTCCCTCTCTCCATAAAAAAGGCCGGCGTCGGATGATCCGACGCCGGCAGTCACCAGACTGTTCCGGGAGGAGTGGAGCAGTTAGGCGTTAGCGGAAGAGCCGCCGCGGACTTTGTCGCGCAGCTGGCCAAGATATTCCGTCACAGGAGCGATCGTCTCTTTGCTGCCTTCAGCAGTGAGCGAGGTCACTTTACGAACTTGAGCGACGTTGCGGTCGATGCCTTCGCGCAGAGCGTCACGCTGGATACGGAGCGAGTCACCAAACGACTCGGCTTCCATCACCTCGCGCAGAGCGTCAAACGTGGCGTCAGCGTTGGTTTGTGCATTCTCGAGCATCGTGAGCAGAACTTCACGGCGCTTGTCGCCCATGATCGTGCCGGAGTCGGCAAGAGCAGCACCAGCTTCTTTGAAGCCAGTCCGGATGCGTGCGAAGATCGACTCAACGGCCTCTTCAGCTTCGGCAGCAGCTTCTTCTACAGCTTCCACAACCTCTTCAACTGCTTCTTCTGCAGCATCGGCTCCAGCAGCCACGGCAGCTTCAACAGCTTCGTTCACGTCTTCGATGGTTTCTTTCACGTCAGTCATTGCACTTCTTCCTTTCAGAGTTTTCCGTGTACTTAGGCCGCTTGTTGAGATGCGGCTTTCTCTTCAACAGCGCGGAGATGCTCCGCGATGAGATCGTTGATACGTGGCAAGTGAGACGGCGGGACATCGTGCCCCATGCCTTCAAGAAGCTCGAACCGCGCGCCATCAATGGTCGCAGCAATGTCCTGCCCCGCTTGATACGGCACCAGCGGATCGGCCGATCCGTGGATCACCAATGTCGGTGCCGAGATCTTTTGAGTCCATGACCGCAGATCGCCGGTTGCCATAATGGCTGCGATCTGGCGGCGAATGCCTGCTGGGTAGTTGCACCGCTCAAGTGACGCTGCCACCCGCTCGCGCAGAACCTCAGGCGGCGTGCCGCTGTCTTTGGTGCCAATGAGCTTCCAAAGCTCCGCTGTCTGATCGACCAGCTCACTTTGGTTGCGAGCGCTTGTCCGCGCGTTAAGGACTGCCTTGGTGATCGAGGGATCTGCCTTAGGCAATTTGGAATTGTTGGTGGAGCTCATCCACGCTGTCAGGCTCTTCACCCGGCCTGGGTTCTCCGCCGCCACGATCTGCGAGATCATGCCGCCCATCGAAACACCCACCACGTGGGCTTGCTCAACATCCAGCGCGTCAAGCACGCCGACAGCGTCACCCGCCATCTCACGCAACGTGTAAGGAGCAAGCCGGTTGAAGCCCAGAAGGCTGGCGATGGCCATATATTGAGGCTTCGGCGCACGCTTCGTGTGCAGCTTTTGCGAAAGCCCAACATCGCGATTGTCGAACGCGATCACCCGGTAGCCTTGCGCCACCAGGTGTTCGATCAGCGCTGGCGGCCACAGTGTCAGCTGCGCAGCGAGGCCCATGACCAGGAGAACCGCCGGGTTTGACGGATCGCCGTGCTCTTCGACTTCGATGGCAATGTTGTTTGCTGTCAGCTGCGGCATGGTTGTGATCTCCCGTCAGTGAACCGACGATGAGGTTTCGGGAGCGGACGTCGACGCCGCGGCGTCATCGTTCACCAGTGGAGCTTCGGTGGCGTCTTCACCGTTTGGCTGCGCAGGCGTTGCGGCCTCAAGCAGCTCCTCAAACGACTCGCGCAGGCATTGGGCGTAGAAGGATGGATCTGGCATCATGTCCCGGCAAGCGGTGATGGCGATGCAGACTTCCCCGCAATAGCTCGTGACCGCTTGGAAGAGACCCATCGAGTCCATCACCGGGCCAATGCCGTAGGATGTCACCATCCGTGCACCCGCCATATAGAGCGGAACCTGCGGACCCGGAACGTTGGTCACGACCATGTTGAACATCGGACGCAGACGGTTGGCGAGGCCAAGGCGGGAGTAGAGGCGCGTCGAGATACCAGAGATCATCGCTGGCGAGAGTTTCGCGGCTTCTGAAAGGTCACGTGCGCCAACGGCGTTTGACATCGCCTTAGACTTACCCGCCTCTTCATTCGTGAACTGAAGACGCGCGACTGGGTCTGCGATGTGCGTGCCAACCGGGATCGCGAGGGCCGACACCTGGTTGCCCATCGAGTTCTTCTCGTCCTTCGAACGAACAGAGACAGGAGCCATGGCGATCAGGCTGTCATGAGGCAGCTCGTCTTTGGTCTTGAGGTACCGGCGCATGCCGCCACCAACGATGGCCAGAACAGCATCATTGACCGTCGAACCCGGAACCAGGGCACGGATCTTTTTGATGTCCTTGAGATCGAAGCTCACACCTTCAAACACACGGTGCGGCGAGACCTTGCCGTTGAAGCGGGTCCGCGGAACTTTCGCGCCGAGCATGTTGAACTCACCGCGCGTGATGCCCGAGGCGTATTTGAGAGCGCCTGGCGCCAAACGGCGCGAGACATTCATCGCGTAGAACGGGCGTGTCGAGTAGTTGAAATTCGTCCGTGCCAGCATCTCTGGCAGACCGATGTCCCGGCGGCGCACGCGCTGCTTCGCCTCACGGCCATCACTATCCACATCAGGGGTCAGCGTGTGGATGGCCTCAGAAATGTCGACACCAGACGCGCCGTCGATAGCGCAGTGATGCACCTTCGAAACGATCGCATACGATCCTTTTGGAATGTTCGGAATGTTGTCGAGCCCCTCAACAACAGTGAACTCCCAAAGCGGCTTGGCCATGTCCAGCTGCCGCGCGTGAAGGCGGGCCACCTGGATGCAAAGCTGGCGCCAGTCACCTGGCTGCGGCAGCGCGATGTGACGAACGTGGAACTCGATGTCGAAGCTCGGATCTTCGACCCAGTACGGATAATCGATGTCGAGCGGCAGGTGCTTGAGCTTCTGGGTGAAGGTCTTGGCGCGATCCTTCCGGCCCTCAATGAAACGAAGGATATCTTTGAAACGGACAAAACCGTCAGGCGAGGTCGACGGATCGTAGATCGCGCAACCACCAATATGCATCGGCGTGCGCGGCGATTCCGCGTTCAAGAACATTGCGTCCAGACCGGTCAGTTGTTCCGGCGACCAGTCCCTTATGACGTCTCTCAGCTTTCTAGCCATCTTCTCCTCCTCCACAATGAGCCGACGGATTCGAGCCGTCGTTATGGCTAGCGTTATATCTAAAACTGGAGTTGAGTCTAGTTATTTTTTGCAGCGCAACAAAGCAATTGCAGCTGTCGCCCGCGCAAAAGCTAAAAACCTCATAAAATCAGCTGATTGAGTTAAGCCTGGCGAGGCAGCAATCCGCTCAAGATCAGGTCGAGCGCCTGCCGATTGGCGCGGCGAACCCGATTGGCATCGCCTGTCACCGCCCATTGGAGCATCGCGGAACGCCAACACGCGACCAGGCAATGGGCGACGATATCGGGATCGAACTCGGCCGAGAACGAGCCATCGGCCTGCCCTTTCCGCATAATGTCTTCTGCGATCTCCGTGATGCTGGCCTCTGACCCGTCAATGTCATCACCGCCCTGGGCCAGGGCATCGGAAACGATGTGGCGCAAGAGGTCGGCGTGCTCACGCCACTCGTCCATCACGATGGCGCGGAGGAGCTCGAGCTGCTCAAGCGGCGGGAAGTCAAATTCGGCCAGCCGGGCGCTGACCTTGTCCGAGACGTCCTCATTAAAGGCCGTCACCAGCGCCGCTTTCGTCGGAAAATGCAGAAAGAACGTCGCGTTGGCGACATCGGCGTGGCGCGCGATCTGTTTCTTCACGTTCTCATAGCCGTGCTCTTTCATCAGCGCGAAGGCGGCGTCGCGGATGCGGCGGCGGGTTTCGCGCTTTTTTCGTTCGCGGCGAGTGAGCTCAGGCTTGGTAGGTGTCACGGGGTCTCGTTCATCCGAATCAAAAATGGCCGGTCGGCTCATGCCATAGTTGGCTTGACGAGTGTTATCGAGAGCCAAACGCGAGCACTTGCGAAGTTGAACGGGGAGCAAGGAGACGCGACTTGACCATGTTCACGGTTTCGTGTGCCGTTGCGCGAGGTAGGGCATGCCGTGGACGACAACATCGACGCCTTTATCCGGGACGTTGAAGCATCGACTTCCTTCTTGATGCTTCGCGACGCCTGCACGTCATTCTTCACATCAATTGGCGGGAAGATGGTGAGCTACCACCACCTGCCGCCCTTCGGCGCGATGGACCACGGCGCCGAGCTGACCGTTGTCGCCCACGGCTTTCCAGACGCATGGGTCGAACGATACCGCCGCGAGCATCTCTATCTGATCGACCCTATTCCGCGGCACGCGCTCCAATCGGCCAAGCCGTTTTGGTGGTCAGAGGCCGCTTCCTTTTCCGACCTCGGCGCGGAAGAGCGGCGATACCTTCAGATTTTGGCGGAGCAGGAGTTTGGGGACGGTCTGGCCTTGCCGGTCTATGGCCCCAATGGCCGCGACGGCTACGCATCGCTGGGCTTTGGAAAGGAGCATCCGGAGCTCTCATCGGTGGAGATCCGCCATATCCAATGGGCCTGCCAAGTCGGCCACGAGCGATACTGCCAGCTTTTGTGCGAGGTGAACCACGACAAGGTGACCCTGTCACCGCGGGAGCAAGAGATCCTCGGCTGGGTGGCCAGGGGCAAGAGCAACTCCGTGATCGCCCAGCTCACCGGGATCTCGGCCAACACGGTCGATACCTATATGCGCCGCATCTACTCAAAACTGCGGGTTGTTGATCGGGTGACCGCTGCGCTCCGGGCGTTGGCGATCGGCGCAATCTGACGACGCTATTTGATGTGGCCGCGCAGCCAATCATAGGCCTCTTGCCTGTCTCGCCCGATCATGATCGTCGCGCCTTCCAATGCGGCTGCGGCCATAATGATCTTGGTGCTGTGGTCGTCATCGCGCATCAGAACTGCGAGGCGCACCCCGCGACTGACCAAGCGCCGCGCGATCAACTTTCCGTCCGCTAGCGCATCTTTGTACCGGGTGGGCGGCATGTCTCCGTTGTCGAGGAGAACTTCACGAACCCCCGCGGCGGCCACCTCCTCCAGGATCGCTGCAAACTGCTCGGCGAAACTGTCGGCTCTTTCTTCGTACTGAACCGTCGCGACCGAGTCATCGACGGTGTAAATGAATGCATCCATGATCAATGACGGTCCCGGACCGCTGCCCTTAAGTGGTTCAGTTGTTTGGGAATTGGCCAACACAGCCAAAGACGGCGGCACTATCGCCAAAGACGCTGCAATTCATGTCGCGTACGTCCGTGTAACGCGATCACGCTACGCGGACAGATGCAGACGATTGTTCGTTGAACGCCGCCGGGGGGGCTTGAGCCGCAAAAGCAACCTAACCAGGCAAAAAAGATTCTGGTCAAATGTCCCAATCTGGGAATATAATTCGATGCTACTGAAGTATAGACCATTTTTATCTATCATTTTATTTATGCCTAACGGCCATTAACAAAGTCTTTTCACAGCTTTTTAGATAAAATACCGGCTAATCGTCCTCGATTTCGGAGTGTTTCGAGGGACGAGATCATGTGGCGCAAGGCACTTCTTCTATCGGCGGCGAACGTCGCCATCTGTACGCACGCTGCGGCACAGTCCGATCAACATGATCAGGGTACGATCACACCGCGTGGCGGCGACATTGCTGCCTTTGGCGGCGATATCTCCGCATTCGGAGGGGATATCGCGGCCTTCGGCGGGGACATCAGTGCTTTCGCGGGCGACATTTCAGCATTCAGCGGCGATATCGCAGCGTTTGGCGGGGATATTGCTGCCTTCCACGGCGACATTGCCGCGTTCTCAGGCGACATTTCGGCTTTCCACGGAGAGATCAATCCGTTCCGGGGCGATGTCAGCCCGTTCTATGGTGATATCAGCCCGTTCTGGGGCGACATCTCTGCCTTCTGGGGTGATATCAATCCCTATGGCGGAGACATTGCGGCGTTCAACGGCGACATTGCGGCCTTTGGCGGGGACATCTCAGCGTTTTGGGGTGACATCGCGCCATTTGGTCCGGATGGCGATCAAGTCCTCGGTGGTCTTGGTACGTACTGGGCGATCGCTGGCCCGATTTGGGGTGACATCAACGACGCGTGGGACGCGGCCATCAACATGCCAGGCGACAACACTGCGGCTCTTGACGCCCTCGCCGACCAGATCGACGATTTTGTTGGCTTGAGCGCCAACGCGTGGCGCGACACGGTCCGTGATCAAACGGGTTTGTGGTTCCGTCAGGGCTTCTCCAATCCTCTGCTGTCTGACTTTGGTGTCGATCTCACGGATAGCGGCTCGCTGGACAACGTGTCTGCCGTGGAACGCTCGGCCCTCTTCTTGGCCTGGTATGACGGTCTCATGGCTTATGCAGGCACGGACCAGGTCGATCACTGGATGCCGCAGGTCAATTGGACACCGGCCATCACACAAGACCAGGGCGAAGGTCACGACGCCCGGGTCGGCCTCCTGGATGCACGCATCGCGGACACGGAGCATAGCATCGAATACCTCGTGGATGTCGGCGGCTATGACACGGTCGGCAGCCACCACGGCGCCGCTGTGGCGAGCATCATCGCAGCCCGTCACGATGGTCAGGGTACCATGGGTCTCGCGCCCCGCGCCACCGTCTATCACTACAACCCGTTCGACGAGACGGGCACGGCGGGTCACGACGACATCAGCGCTGGCATCCATCAGCTCGCGGCCTACAATGCTAACGTCATCAACATGTCGCTCGGCGTTCCAGGTCATACGTTTGATCAGGGCATCGCAGACATTCTGTCTGACCAAAGCCTGAGCATCCATAGCAACGACACGGTCATTGTCGCAGCGGCTGGCAATGAAGGAGCCACGCAAACCGAAGATGTTCAGTGGAACGACGATGGTATCCAGCTGTCGAGCCTCCTGATCGTTGGCTCGGTGAACCCTGTGGGCGGTATCTCACACTTCTCAAACCGTCCGGGCGTGGCGTGTTTTACAAGCCAAGGCATCTGCGAGGATGGCAACCGCCTGATGGACCGTTTCCTGGTCGCACCAGGTGAGCTGATCCTCGTGTCGGACAACAATGGTGGCACCACGCGGGCATCAGGCACGTCGTTTGCGGCTCCGATCGTCACTGGCGCGATTTCTCTCCTCCACGACCGTTGGCCATGGCTGCAAGAGCACGCCGATGTCACCACCGAGATTATTTTGGAGACGGCGCAAGACCTTGGTGAACCAGGTGTCGACGAGGTCTACGGACACGGTCTTCTGGATGTCGAGGCATCACAGTCACCGCTTGATTGGAACAATCTTGAGGTTTGGCTCAATGTCGGCGGCAATTCGACGTCGATGACATCGGTTCAGCTGGCCACGGCCGCTGTTGATCAGGGCACGCTCAACCTGTGGGAAGCGCAAGGCGCCAACATCTACGCCTTTGAAACGATCGGTGATACGCACCGCGACTTCTACGTACCGCTGAGCTCGCTGCTTGATGGCCAGACCATGACCGTCAACAACAACACGGAGCGGTTCCAGCGGCATACGGAGCAGCGCCTTCTTGATTGGGCGAATGCACAACAGCAGAGCATTGCTCCGGCGACGAACGGGCTGACGGGCCTCAACAACGGTTTTGTTCCAGTCAACGGCGGCGCCACCTGGACCCTGTCCTTCACACCAGGTGACAACATCAACGACTGGGGCGCACTGCATTTCGAGGCGAACAACGGCTCGCTCTCGGTGGTCAGCGGCCAAGGCGGCGGTGTTCAGCACTTCACCGCGATGGACGGGTTCGACCAACTGGACGACTACAACCCGAAATTCAGCGGTGCCAACCCCATGCTTGGTCTCGCAACCGGCGGTGCCTTCAACCGCGTCTCCTTCGCGATGCCAAAGTCGATGCGCCTGAGCCTCGGCCGGACGACGACATCGAACGACCAGCGCATCCAAGACGTCTTCACCGGCGAGTTCCTGGTGGAAGACTCCGTCTTTGGAAGCCGCGACGCGTCAGCCACCTTTGCCGAGCTTGCGTTTAACACCACCGAGCGTTTGAGCATCGGTGTCGGGTACACGCACCTTCGCGAAGAGGATGGTATCCTCGGCTCGCAAGGCGCTGGCGTCCTGACCATGGACGGCGGCAGCCGCACCGACTCGGTCACCATGAGCGCCAACTATCGGTTGACGGAACGTCTCTCGCTTGCTGGCTCAATGACGGGTTCGACCACCCGCGGTACCGCCCTCGCCAACAGCCCTCTGACCGTTGGCGACGATGGTGTGCAAGCCTCCGCGTTCCAAGTGAACGCCAACTACCGTCAGCTCTTCAACAAAACTGACCGCCTGACTCTGTCTGTGGCCCAGCCGCTTCATATCGAAGCCGGTTCACTGTCGTACACGTCGGTTCAAGTGGTTGATCGCGAGACCGGTGAGCTTGGTGAGGTCACGGAAGAGTGGAGCCTCGTCAGCGGTGGTCGCCACCTAGCCTATGAGGCGGAATATGCGATGTCCTTCAACGAGGGACGGATGAGCGTGGGCGCGTTCACACGGTATGACCAAAACGATGTCGACATCGAGGGCACATACAGTGCGTACTCGATCGGTACACGTTTTGCGGTGAAATACTAAGCGGGCGAACGGGAGAGATGATCATGACAAAGATCTGCATCAGTTTCGCTCGCCGCAAGCCTGTTGGCTTCTCGTCGATGCTCTTTGCAGCGGTTTCGAGTGTCGCGCTTCTCGGCTTTGCGCCAAGCACTGACGCCAAGGACCTTCGAGCCACCGATCCGGTTACGGAGAACTCCGTCGCGAGCGCATTCGAGCAACTCATTGCGACCTCTCAGGCGCAAATGATGAAGGCCCCTGCCGACGCCTACGCCGCAGCTCTGAGTGCTGAGGAACTCGCCAGCGCGATGCCGGCGGATCTTCGTACCGTCGCCCAGGCCAAAGCGCTTTGGCTAAAGGCCGAGGCCGCTCTGCGGAGCGGTAAGCCTGAGGAAGGCGCAAGCGCCGCTTCAGCTGCCACCGCGATCATGGATACGGTCGAGGGCGAAGACACACTTCGCGCGAATATTCTTCTCATCCGCGGACGGATTGCTAGTCGCCTTGCTGATGTCGAACTTGCAGTGAACTCATTCTATGCAGCGCACGCACTCTTCGTTGAGGTCGGCAACACCCGGAAAGAGTCGATCACGCTTCAAGCTCTGGGTTCGATCTACCGGGATGCTGAGTCGTTCGACAAGGCACTCGACTATTATCAGCGCGCTGCTGATATCTACCAAGGCGACGACATTGTTGTGCTGTCGATCAACAACAATGTTGGTAACATCCTGCGCGAAACAGGAGACTATCCAGGAGGCCGGGAGCGCTTCAACGAAGCACTCGATATTGCTCAATCTATGGGTAGCGCCACGCTACAAGGGCGGATCCTGACGAACCGTGCGGAGCTCGAAGTCGAAGCGGGTGACCTCAGCGCAGCGACACTGTTTGCCAACGCGGCCCGGGACCAATTGTCCGATGACGGCGCTGCGTCATGGCTCCGCCTGGTAAGCGGCGTCGATGCCAGTGTTGCTCTTCGTAAAGATGACCTCGATGGCGCCAAGGATGCCATCGAGCAGGCATTCGACGGCCTGAACATCGATGAAACATCAATGTCCTACGAGGATTTGCACGCCACCGCGGCCGACGTCTACAACGCCCTTGGCGACTGGGAAAAGGCTTACCAGCACAAGCGCAACCATAAGCGGCTATCGGACGAGGCCAAATCGGTGGCCGCATCGTCGAACCTCGCCCTCCTCGGCGCTCGCTTCCAGTATGCTGAGCAACAGCTCAATATCGAGCGCCTACGGAACGAACGACTTGAGAGCGAACGCGCTCTCATGGAAGCTGAACGCCGCGACCAGGTCCAGAAAATGGTCATCGCCGCGGGCGGCGTGGTTGTTCTTTTCGCCTTCCTCGCGGCCTTTGGCATCCTCGGACACAATCGCCGCGTGGCGAAGATCAACAAAGATCTCGCATCCAACGTCAAACGCCTGGGTGAGGAGATTGAACGCCGCGAACTCGTGGAAGCTGATCTGATCAAAGCGAAAGAACAGGCCGAAGACGCGGATCGCATGAAATCGAACTTCCTCGCGACCATGAGCCATGAGCTTCGTACCCCGATGAATGGTATCCTTGGCTTCACCGACGTTCTTCTTGCTGGCGACCTCAGCCAAGAGCAGCGCGAGCAGATTGAAATCATTGATCAGTCCGCTGGCGCGCTCCTGACCCTGATCAACGATATCCTTGATCTGTCACAGCTCGAAGCTGGTAAGTTCAAGCTCCGCAACTCGATGTTCAACCTTCGGGTGACGGCAGAGCATGCGGTGAAACTCCTCCGCGCGAAGGCTCAGGAGAAGAGCCTCAACCTTATGGTCCACGTGGACCCCAGCCTGCCGACCCACGTTCACGGTGATGAAGACCGTGTGCGTCAGATCCTGATCAACCTGATCGGCAACGCGGTGAAATTCACCGAACGCGGCGGTGTAGCCGTCCGTGTTCAGCCTTCGGCGACGACCGGTGAGATCGAGTTCTCGGTTGAAGATTCCGGCATCGGCATCGCTGAGGAGAAGACGCAGCTTCTGTTCGAACGCTTCTCACAGGTCGACGAAGGCGCCACCCGTCAGTACCAAGGTTCGGGCCTCGGCCTTGCCATCTGTAAAGAGCTCGTTACCGCGATGGACGGTGAGATCGGCTGCACGTCAGAGCTTGGTACAGGGAGCACTTTCCGCTTCTCAATCCCTCTGCCGGAAGGCGACGCGGTGGCGATCACGCCAAAGAGCGCGGTCCTCACCAATAGCCCGCGGGTCGTGCTGGTCGACGACGAAGCCATCCAGCGCCGCGTGGTTGCTGATATGCTCGAGAGCATTGGCGCTCAGGCCATCGCTTTTAACAGCAAAGCTGCTGCCTTTGACGGTCTGAAACTGATGGCGGAGCGCGGCGAGTTGATTGACGCGATGGTCGTCAACGGCACCAGCGCAGAGATCGATGCGCCCGATTTCATCCGGGCACTCGAACGCAACAACCTGCTGGACGAAGGCAAGTCAGCCATCTTTGGTGGCGCTTCGTCTGCTGACCAATCAGGCGTTGTGCTGACCATTGACCAGCCGATGACGATCACGTCCCTTGAGAAGGCGCTGACGTCCATCATCACCGACCCACGGGCCGCGGGCCAGAGCGGTGACGCCCCAGCGGCTCAAGAGGCCGGCAGCAATGTTGTCTCCCTTGCCGCCACAAAGTCTGACAAGCCTGTGCTGATTGTGGACGACGTTCTTGCAAACCGAAAGCTACTTGAGTGTGTTCTCGAGAAGATCGGTATCAAGACGGTTTCGGCGAATAACGGTCTTGAAGCCGTCGAGTTTGCCAGCGTTCAGGAGTTCGGCGCCATTCTCATGGATGTCTATATGCCAGTCCTCGGCGGTATCGACGCAACCAGCCGTATCCGGAGTACTGAGGGTCCGAACAGAGAAACCCCGATCTTTGCGCTCACCGCGGGCATCAGCGAAGAGGAAACCAAAGCCGTCAAAACTGCCGCAATGGATGGCCTCCTGACCAAACCGGTGAATGTCAAACTTCTTCGCTCAACGGTGCTGAAGGCCTTGGATGGTCAAAGCAATGCAGGGACGTTCGAGATCGGCGAGGCTGTTGCCGGTGATGCCAGCTAAGGCTCACTGACTCGCGCGCAGAACGATCTTCAAAGCGGCCTCGGGCTCCCGGTCGGCTTTGACGATCGCTTGTTGCGTCGTCCCGGGCCCACGCGGCGCGTGCATTGATACAGCGTAGGCGTTGTAACTGAAGCCCGCCCCATTTCCCAGTTCCGCCCTTCCTTGCCGCCGGATACGGATACTTGCTAGATCTCCGGGCGTCAGCTGACGGGGATGCGGGCTATCAAATCGATCCAACTCAACTACCCTGCGGTCTATAGCAGCCAAATCGAACAGGCGATTGAACGCGCCCAACCGCTCGATTGGTCGCGGCAAGCAGAGCCTGACGGTACCCGTGAGACCCTTCAGGTCCTGGTCGAGGACGGTTATGGCCAGTCTCTGATGGATGCGATTCAGGTCGTTTTGGCCAGTGAAGAGCAGTGGCGCCTGACATTGTCGGACGTCGAGGCCACCCTCCCGCGAATTAAGCCGCCCACTGATGATGATGCCGACTCGGACAAACCAAAAGAGAAGTCTCCAAAACAAGCCGTACGCGAAGCGCTTGTGTCCGAGGTCATGGGAAACAGCCGCCTCACCGTCGACTTCATGGTGCTCACCGCCCTGTCCGCCATTGTGGCCGCCATCGGTCTTAACGAGGACAGTGTGGCGGTCGTGATCGGCGCGATGGTGATCGCCCCCTTGCTCGGCCCCATTCTGGGCTTCAGTCTTGCTGCCGCGCTCGGCTCAGTGTCCATGATGGCGGAGGCAGCAAAGACGGCATTCGTCGGCTTGATTGTTGGTTTTGGTACGGTCTTTTTCTTGGCCACTCTTCTGCCGGTGAACTTAGAGAGCCAAGAGCTGCTTGCCCGAACCAACATCAGTCCTGAGATCATCGCCCTGGCGCTCGCATCGGGTGCAGCAGCCGCTTTGTCCGTTACCGGAGGGCTGTCATCGTCCCTGGTGGGCGTTATGGTGGCCGTCGCCCTCCTCCCGCCCTCAGCCGCAGCGGCGATGTATCTGGGTTCGAGCGACTATAGGCATGCCGCTGCTGCCGCCATCGTCGTGGCACTCAACGTCCTCTGCGTTTTGATCTCAACCCAAATCATTTTTGCCTGGAAGGGGGTCAGACCGCGCCGATGGCTGCAACAACGAAACGCAGCACGGTCCTTGCGCATCAACCTCGCCGTCTGGGCGACGCTCCTCATCTGCCTCTCGGCGCTCGGCTTCTGGATCAACAGCGCCTCACCTCTTTGAACGGGACTTGGTGGCGCCGCGGCTTGCCACGACCAACCTGCGACGGTCAGCCGTCGATTCGCCCGAAACCACCTTCCTTAAGAAGCGTCGTGACGACAACAATGAGCGATCTGACGCCCGTTGCTTAACGTCGGCATCGCAGCAAGAAATCACTGCTGCTCGACGCTCAGAGACCCGATTGTTCCTGGTGCGTTTGTCTTATCACTCACTTCATTTTTACTCGGTATACTGTATAATAAGTCTCGATGGTGACCGACGAAACCTCTTGGCTGGATATCTGTGTGATAAAAATTTCACAAAACCGGCCTCAATTCCGAAAGCAAGGATTACACTGGTCCGGGTGCAGCGCAGCAGGATAGTGCTTATAATATCACATACAGTTGCGCCTTGACGTCATTGTTATCTCGGTCTTTTCTCGAACGTATCTTGTGTATCGAGGGAGTGATAGTGTCTACACGTCCTATACGATCGCTTGCGCTCATCGCGTCAAGCGCCTGCGTTTTTGCGACCCCAAGCAACGCCCAACATGTCACAAGCTACGAGTATGACGTGATGGGACGACTCGTGGCCGTCCAGCGGTCTGGCAATACGACAACGTATTGTTACGACCTCGCGGGAAACATCGAAACGATCAAACTGGGCCCGGGTTGCGCAAACAATCCTCCGGTTGCTGTCGGTGATAGCACATCGATCAACGGCCTTGTCGCAAAGATGGTCAACGTCACCAACAATGACTCCGACGTGAACAATGATGCGATCTTCGTGTCGCAAATCGTCAGCCAGCCACCCCACGCCAGTGTATCGGTTCACAATTCGTCATCGGTCCGCATCACGCCATCATCTTACGGAACGCATTCGTTTCAGTACAGAATAAGCGACGGCGAGGGTGGGCAAGATACAGCAGCTGTTTCTGTGACGGTCAACAACCGTCGACCTTCCGCTTCGAACGATACAGGCTCCATGCAAGACCGGGTCTACGCCAGCACGTTCAACGTGATCGCCAATGACAGTGACCCGGACGGGGATCCGCTTCGTGTGCAAAGCTGTGTGCGAATTAGTGGGCCATCCAGCACATGCACGGTCGTGTCGAACACCTCCGTCAGACTGAACACCACCAATGCTGGTACGCACACCTACAGGATCACGATTTTCGACGAAGCCGGATCATTTGATCTCAGTGACACGTCCACCCTCACCGTCAACAAAATCGAAGAGCCGGGCGGCGGCGGCGGGAACCCAATCTTCTAAAACGAGCAAGGAGCGGGGTCGGTTCAGCCGTCGTCGCTCCAGCAAACCATCAGTCTAGATCATTCAAACGCCGAGAACCTCATGCGCTTGTCTTCTGTCCTTACTGCGTTCATCGCCGCCGTTTCTCTTGGCACCCCAACTGCCCATGCGGCCGGGATCATGGAGGACTTCCACTATGTGGCGCCGCCAAGTCCTGACGAGGGGCACACGACTGTCGGAAGCTTCGATTTTGCCACCGGCAGGCCAGTGATCGCCGATGTCCTTCTCTCCATAGGCGATCCATCTGCAGGCGGATTGGTATGGGCTCCGCGTACGGACACTCAAGCTTGGCGGCCGGACAATTTCACGGGCTCGGTGAATCACGACGGGCTTGGAAGCACCATTGTGGCGGACGTTATGGGAGAGCGTTACGAATTCCTTTGGAGCACCAACGGCTTCGATGCGCGGGGAAGGCACGGCGCAACCCTTCAGCTGATCAACAGCGACACCATTTTCGAGTTGATAACGCCGAACGGCACCGTTGTGACATTCGACACAGCGCTGAGCGGCACCTTGGCTATCGAGGCCGACGCCATGATCACGGAGGTTGCTTCTCCCGATGGCTCCAAGCTGTCATGGCACTACACATCGCGAACACTGTGCGAGACAGGAACGGGCCAAGGTTGCACGAATCAAGTTGACGTACACCGCATGTCTTCGGTGGTCAGCAACCATGGCTACATGATCAAGTACGCCTACGAAAACGACCTTCAGAACTACGCGACGCTGAATGAAGCCCACCTCCAGTTCGACAGAGTGGGCCTCTTCAACCTCGCCTACCACCACTGCAGCCCGACTGCGCTGAGCTGTACGTTCACGAATGATCAGCCGCATGTGGCTTTCAGCTGGAGCGCCAATTCGGTCTCGATCACGGACCTGAAAGGCGGTGTGCGCCGGTACGACTACGATACAGACGGAAGGATCACATCCGTCCGCCTACCCGGTTCCGGCATTCCAGTTGTTTCCTACGCGTACAATTCAGATGGGAAGGTGTCGACGGTCACTCGAGGCGCAGGCGTCTGGACCTACGCTTACTCAAGCACGGGGTTTATAGAAACGCGAATCACCGACCCTTCTGGAGGGACCGAGCGCTTCCAGTTTTCAGAGGGACGCCTCCGGCATCACTATGATGCTGACAACAATCATACGATGTACACATACAAGACGGGCTCGAACCTGTTGGGATATGTCCGGTATCCCGAAGGGAACGGTGAGAGCTACGAGTACGACGATCGCGCAAACATTGTCGAAGCCCAGGTACATTCAAAGATCGGTGGCCAGCCCCGTATCACCACGACCTATACTTACCCAACCAACTGTACGCACAATCGGCGGATCTGCAACAAACCGACTTATGTGATTGATCCATCGGGCGGACGGACGGATTATAGCTACAACACATCCACGGGCATGGTGACCTCGGTCCAAAGTCCAAATACCTCCTTTGGGCGCCCTACCGTTCATTTCGACTACACCACCACGCAGGCTCGTTACTTCAACAGCTCCGGCCAGATGGCAACTGGCGGCTCGCTCACCAAACTGCTCCGGCAAAGAAGCTGTGCGACGTCAGCGACGTGCGCAAATTCCGCAAACGAACAGGTATCAGAGTTTACCTATGAGAGCTCAGGCGCGGCCAACAACGCCCTTGTCGTCGCCACTGTGGCGCGTGCTGGCGACAGCTCGGTTCTGTCTCGCACCGATGTCACCTATGATACGACCGGGAACGTTCTTACAGTCGACGGACCGCTCACCGGCACTGCCGACACGACCTATTTTGAATATGACATCCTCCGCCGACAGACAGGCATTGTCGGCCCCGACCCTGACGGCAGCGGGCCGCAAGCACGACCAGCGCAACACAACACCTATGCTGGCCAAGGTTGGGTGACCCAAACCAAGGTCGGTACCACGACCAGCCTCTCCGCGGCGGGCATGTCGGCTCTTCAGATTCAGTCCTACACGCGCGATAACCTGGGCCGCGTGACGGCGGTACGCAGCCTCGGCTCCAATTCCTTGGCCTATCAGATCTTGGAGACGTCTTATGACAACGAGGGCCGGGTCACGTGCCAAGCCCTCCGCATGACCCTTGGCACCGTCACCGGCAATGCCTGCGCGGGATCGACTAGCGGCGTCTTCGGTCCAGACAGGATTACGCGCTACACCTATGACAATGTGGACCGACTGATGCGGACGACGCATGGCAGCGGCATCACGGAGCATCGGTACGACTTCGCGTATAACAGCAACGGCAAGATCACAGCGTTCACCGACGCCCGCGGCCAAACCACCAACTACAGCTACAACGACTTCGATCTGCAATCTCAAATTCAGTACCCCGACGGGCGAAATGAGACTTACGTCTACAGCACCGTCGATCTGCGGCTCTCGAGCTACACCAACCGCGACAATCAGAACTTCAGCTTCACCTATGACAGCCTCGGCCGCATGATCGCGCTCGACGCGCCGGGGTCCGCTCTGGACGAGACACGCAGCTATGACTTGCTTAGTCGGCTGACATCCGTGAGCCGTGGCGGCGCCACCGAATCGTTTGGCTTCGATGCGTTGAACCGGCAGGTATCGGCGGCCGGACCCTTCGGTACGCTGAGCTATCAACACGATACTGCGGGCCGTCGGACGCGGATGACGTGGCCGGACGGCAACCACGTGGGATATGAGTACAATACCGGCGGTCAGATGACAGCGATCAAGGAAAATGGCGCCACCTCTCTGGTGACCTATGCCTACGACTCGCAAGGCAGGCTCACAACGGTTGGTCGCGGCAACACCACTTCGACGCATTATGAGTGGGACCAGCAGCAACGGCTGTCCGCATACCGCCACGACCTCCACGGCACTGCCAACGATCAGCGTGTGGAGCTTGACTACAACCCGGCCGGTCAAATCACCCAGCGGAGCAACAACAACAGCAACTGGGAGTCATCCCTCGCCCCCCTCGCCCGCGACATCACCCACAACAGCGTGAACCAGATCAACACGTTCAAAGTGGCTGGCGGCAGCACGCGGAACTTCACCTATGACTTCAATGGCAACCTGACGCATGATGGAACGCGCGGGTACATCTATGATGACGCCAACCGCCTCACCGGCGTCGGCAGCAATTTTGACCTGGAATACGACGCCCTCGGGCGTCTTTCGAAGACGACGCATGGCAGCAGCGAGACGCGCTACCTCTATGACGGCAACCGGCTGGTCGCTGAATACAACGCATCAGGAACACTGCTCCGTCGCTATGTTCACGGAGTGCGCGCCAACGCGCCAGAGGTCTGGTACGAAGGATCATCGCTCTCGACCAAGCTGTGGTCACATCTTGACGAGCGAGGCTCTGTCACGGCGGTGACCGGCCCCGGTGGCGGCATCAACGCCTATGATGAGTACGGACGGCCAGATCCTGGCAATGTGGGCCATTTCGGCTACACGGGGCATATGACCCTGCCCGAGGTCGGCCTCCTCTATGCCCGGGCAAGGATCTACAACCCAGAGATCGCCCGCTTTATGCAAATGGATCCCATCGGCTATAACGCTGGGCCCAACCTCTACGCTTATGTCAACGGCGACCCCATCAACCTGGTCGACCCAAGCGGGCTCAAGTCCGAAAGGGCGAAGTGCCATGGCCTATCGTCTTGCACAGGAAACGGCAACGGCAAGAGCGACACTCAGATGAGCATCGACCAGTGGGAACAAACCTACGGCGTGGGTGCTGTTGGTCGCTCAAACGCAGGGCCTTGGAACCCTGGCGGTCCGCTGGGCGCGTTATCAACACCAGGAGTGGTGTCGGCGTCAGGCAACGCAGGCGGATCTAACGGTAGCGACGGTGGCGACGCGGGTCAGGATAGCCCCGGCGGCGAAGAGGACTCAGACAACGACGGCGATCAGTGCAGCGATGTTGGCCAATATATTGGATCAGGAATTGCCTATATAGCCTGGGGTGTCCAAACTGGTGCGGTTATAGTGGCAGGCGCGTCGGTAGCCGTATCGGCTGTTGTCCCCCCTGTAGCACCTGCCGCAGCTGTATTGGGTGGTGGGGCAGTGGTCGTTGGTGGCATTGCAGGAGGAGTAGCCGTAGGTGGAGTGCTCATAGAAGAAACTACGAACGGCGTTCCGGGAGTAAGCTTGGGCCGCGTTGGCGGCGCCGCTTTTGGGGCGTTCGGTGGGCCGGGTTTAAGAGCTGCTGGTCGTATTGTTGGAAGAACAAGCCGGGCTGGTGGCGCACTGAGAGCAGCGGGTAACACAAACGACTTGATTGGTATTTTATCGCCCCCTCCGCCGCACGGTTGTAGCTAAAGGATTTTAACAGTGTTGAAGTTTTCGTTGCTTTTTACAATCCTCTATCTCGCGACAAGTGTAGTGCTGTTTGAGTTTGAGGATGCCTTATCGGAAAAAATGTTGGCAGCAGCGAGCATTTTCGTAGCAGTTTCTTTTTTTTCCGCTGGCGCTTCATTCACTTTACATTTTTATTGGCCGCGTCGGCAGCGATATGATCCAAACATATCGTCAGCAACAGATGTGATCATGTCTATGCTCCGCGCTCTTTTCATCGCCGTTCCAGCCATATTGCTATATCTCGTACTAGTACTACCTATCGTTTGGGTGATATTCTCCGCATACACATAAAATGTCTTTGAATTCTGTTGTAGAGCAGTAGTCTTGGTCGCGACGACAAAGTTCAAGGCGATGGGACAAGCGGCATAAGTGGGCTTCTTCATCGCAAGCGCCCAATTAGCGAGACATCCTCATTTTGGCACGGGTTGGGCCGGCTACTCTGCAGATTAATACGCGGCTTGATCTCTGATCGGATGGGTGATTCACACCATTCTGTCGTCCGGCAAATGAGTTACCTCTGGCGGGCCGAAGCTCGAATATAGCAAAATCTCAACTTTTTGTGGAAACGCCGAAATGGATAAATCGGACGTGCGGGGACTGAGAATGTCACACTACTTCAGGGTTACATGTAAAAATGAGCCAATGGACGTGCCCTCCGACATATTTTACGAAGTGATTGGAAACAAAGTTATAAAGCTAATTGAAATTGATAGAGATGGCAGGCACTATTGGAACTCTTTGGACAGTTATAGTAGCCAACTCGACATACCTGGCCGTGACAGCCTCGTTGAATGGAAGTTCGACTACTTGAAACTCAAAGAGAGTTCTGATGGTAAAGAGCTTTGGCAAGAGATTCAGAGCGAAGAATTTTTTTCTTGGTATGAGCAGGCAAAAAAAATTGGCCATCGCCGTTGGGAGAAAGGGGTCGGCGTTTACATCGTGGAATAAATGAAGAAGTCTATTTCTACTTGCCAACTTGGATGTCGATCAATTGCATACCCAGCGATTGTTAAACGTCCACCATTTGCTCTAGTTTTTGGATTTACGCCTCAGCTGTCCGCCACAATCGTTTTAACCGCCCGCAGGAAGTTGTAGATCGGTGCGTCCACGGAACATCGACACTGCTCAGCGCACTTTAAACGAGCCCAATCACGGGCGAGTCCGTAGCAAGCCTTGGATGACCAGCCCGATGCAACGCGCCCGAATATGGCGCACCCGTGTCGAGACGCTCAACAACTGGACAAACCATGCGAATTATCATTCTAGTCCTGCTACCCTTTCTGGCAACGTGTGCAGAGAAGTCAGCACTCTCTGTTGAAAGTGATGTGTTTGACGATGAACACTGCATCGCGGTTGTCCGAGGAGAGGCGTGGAATTTCTTGGGCAGCGATAGTTCGGCCTATCTTTGGGTGGGCTGCAGCTACAAGGCGCCGCACCAGTCAACGAGAGCCATGTTCAAGGTCGGCCGATTTGAGGGTGAGGGTCGTACGGAGCTGTCTGTTGAAGAGAACGATGGCGTCTACTCCGTCTCGGTATGCCCGACAGATTTCGTTGTCGGCCAAGACATCAGAAGACTGAACGAATTTATTGAGAACGTCTCGGGCGCCTTTGATCAGCAGTACATCTTCACCCTGAAAGAAGACAACGACTTGTGTTGAGCCCGTGCATCACCGGGTGGGGATGTTGGTCGCTGCGTGGTATCGCTCGTGCCGCGGGATGACGGGAGGCGGCGCTTGCTCTACATGCACGTGCGCGACTTAACCGATGACACAGCATGCAAAGCCCGAGCAACGATACGTCCGACTTTGAAACTGCCCTGCGGCAGGCGATCGATGGGAAGACGAAGCCTGTGGGCGCGCTGGGTCAGATCGAGACGCTCGCGGCGCGGATCGCTCGTGTTCAGGGCTCGCTCACGCCAAAGGCTGAAACCGCGACACTGACCATTTTTGCCGCGGACCACGGCATCGCGTCGGCGGGGGTATCCGCCTACCCGCAGCACGTCACGCGCCAGATGGTTGTGAACTTCCTTGCTGGCGGCGCAGCAGCGAATGTCTTTGCACGGTCGATAGGCGCCAAGGTCTCGGTGGTCGACGCCGGTGTCGCTGGCGAACCGTTTGATGAGCCAGGCCTGGTCGACCGGCGCATGGGGCCAGGAACCTCGAACGCTATCGACGGTCCGGCGATGACAGCAGCCCAGTGCGACGCCGCATTGTCAGCAGGCGAAGAGATCGGGGCAGCGATCCCCTCGGACATCGCATGCTTTGGTGAAATGGGCATCGGCAACACCTCGTCCGCCAGTCTCCTTGCAGCAAAGCGCCTAGGAAGAGCGGTCAGCGACCTGGTCGGACGGGGCACCGGCGTTGACGATGACGCGCTGGCGCGGAAAACGGCGCTTCTGGAGCAAGCAGCATCGCGAACACCGACCTCGCTTGAACCTCGTATGACGCTTACGGAGTATGGAGGCTTTGAAATCGCCATGATGGCGGGAGCGATGATTGGTGCCGCGCGGACCAGACGCATCGTGATCGTTGACGGCTTCATCGCGAGCGTGGCCGCTCTTTATGCGAAGGATCTTGTCCCCGGTACCGAGCAATCCTTCGTGTTTGCGCATAAATCCGCAGAAGCGGGGCATGTCAGCGTGCTGCATGCGCTTGACGCTAAGCCGCTCTTGGACCTCGACATGCGCCTAGGTGAAGGCACCGGCGCACTCCTGGCTGTACCGCTTGTGAGAGCAGCCGCTGCGATGCTTCGTGAGATGGCGAGCTTTGAAAGCGCCAGTGTCAGCGGCCCGGCATGAAGGACGAAGCCGCCTGTTTTCTTCTCGCGCTCCAGTTTCTCACGCGCATTCCAACGCCAACGGATAATATCTATACCGAGAGACGGATGGCACGTTCACTGCGCTACTATCCTCTCGTTGGCCTATTGATCGGCTTGATATCAGCGGCAGTGTTGGCAGGAGCCGCGTTCATACTCCCCTACTCCGTCGCCATTGTGCTGGCGGTGGCTGCCGGGCTGCTCGTCACGGGCGGGTTTCACGAAGACGGTCTTGCCGATACGTTTGATGGGATCGGTGGCGGCCTGACCCGTGAAAAAGCGCTCCTCATCATGAAGGATTCACGGCTTGGGACTTACGGCACGTTGGCCCTGGTGATCGTCATAGCTCTGAAAGTTTCCGCGCTGTTGAGTCTGCCTGTGGGTATAGCGGCTTCGGCGTTGGTCATGGCGCACGGCCTGTCGCGGCTCTCCAGTGTCCTGGTGATCGCCACGAGCACGTATGTGAGAGATGACGGAACGGGCAAGCCGGTAGCAGAAGGCGCAAGCCGCGGGAGCTTGTTCGTGGCCTCGTTAACGGGAGCGCTTGCCGTCGCAGGATGGGCCGCCGTTCTCCCCGCAACGCCTCTTCTTTATGGCCTCACAGGTGTCGTCATCGGCCATGTGGCCATGCGCGGGTTTTTCGAACGCAAGCTGGGCGGCTATACCGGCGACACGCTCGGCGCTGTCCAACAGGCGAGCGAGATCGGTTTTTACCTGGGGGTGGCCGCATGGCTCTAGTCCTTGTCAGACACACAACGCCGCAAGTGCCAGAAGGCACATGCTACGGACGAACGGATCTCGACGTGGCATCGAGCTTTGACAGTGAGGCCGCCGCCGTTGCTGGCGCCCTGCCGTCTTTCGTCCGCATCGTGACGAGCCCTCTTCAGCGATGCCGTAAGCTCGCAGACTATCTGAGTGGTGTCTCCGGTGCACCCCTCACCCCCGATCCGCGGCTTGCTGAGATGGATTTTGGCACGTGGGAGGGCCTCCTTTGGAGTGACATTCCTCGTCCAGAGCTCGACCAATGGGCCGGTGACTTCCTTCATGCCTGTCCCCATGGCGGGGAGAGCGTCGCTATGCTCCGCCACAGGACCAAAGCGGCCCTTCGGGATCTTGAAGCGTTGGAGGAGACCACGCTGGTCGTCACCCATTCGGGCGTCATCAAGGCCCTGCTCAGCACCGGTGACGGCGCGCAAGACTTCTCCACCAATGTCGGCTTCGGCGGCTTTGTCGAACTCCCTATGAACGAAGGACTTGAAGGATGAGCGACGCGGGCAGCCATAAAGAGAACATGCAAAAGCTGCAGGCGGAGCAAACGCGCAAGGTCTCAGAGGCGAGAGATCCCGGGCGTGGCCTTGTCCTCGTCCATACGGGGGACGGCAAAGGCAAATCGAGTTCGGCCTTCGGCGTGATCATCCGTGCCCTGGGCTGGGGCCACAAGGTCGGGGTCATCCAGTTCATCAAAGGCACATGGATCACCGGCGAGCGGCAGTTCTTCCAAAAGCTCGAGGACCAAGTTGATTGGTACACGATGGGCCAAGGCTTCACCTGGGATACGCAGGACAAGGACAAAGATCGCGAGGCAGCGGAGGCCGCCTTCACCGAGGCCCGCCGCATGATGGAAAGCGGCGACTACGATCTTATCGTGCTCGATGAGATCAACATCGCGATGCGCTACGACTACCTGGAGACCGAAGCCGTGCTGGACGGCCTGAAGGCACGGTCAGACCGCACAAGCGTCGTCCTTACAGGTCGCGATGCCAAGGACGAGCTGTGCACCTATGCCGATCTCATCAGTGAGATGCGCGAGGTCAAACACCCCTTCAAAAGCGGGATCAAAGCCCAGCGCGGCATTGATTTTTGACGGTGGTAGGCTGGCTCGGTTCTGGGCCAAGCGTTTGACAACCTGACGTATCTGCACCATGACCAGCGCAGATGGTGCCCCCTAACAAGGGCTAAGAGGGAACCCGGTGCAAATCCGGGACTGTACCCGCAACTGTAAGCCAGGAGCCCAAGGCCAATCAAGCCACTGGAGCCAAGCCGCAAGGCAAAGCACTGGGAAGGCGGCCGCGAGCGATGATCGGCGAGTCAGGAGACCTGCCATCGCGTCGTTCGTCCGGAGGCCGGGAAGAGTCTCAGCGGGCGGGAAGGCAAACGCCTCTCCTGTGCAGCGACATCCATAGGGTCGGCCCGTGCGAATGGCTTCGTGCGACCTTCATTGTCGTTGCAACACGCGCTTCGCATTCGGGCGGCGGGCGCAAGGAATGAGTTATGCGCTACACGCACAAAAAGCCTTCGACCGCCGCACTGGCGATCATCTTACCCCCCCTCCTCGTCACCTCTGCGCTCGCCCAGATCGATGAGAACGAGACGCCTAAGGACGACGTCATCGTCGTGACTGGCACGCGTTTGCCGACGCCGCTTGATCAAGTGGGCCGCTCTGTCTCCGTCTTGACGGGAGACGAGATCCAACTGCGGCAGCAGCAATTCCTATATGACGCCTTGGCCGCCGTTCCCGGTGTTCAGCTCCTCCGTACCGGTAGTTTCGGTAGCGCCGCCACGGTTTCGATCCGCGGACTTGATAGCGACCAAACCTTGGTCGTCCAGGACGGGGTCGTGGTCAATGATCCGTCTTCGTTCGGAAATGGATTTGATTTTTCCACGTTCGATACGTCTGATGTCGAACGGGTTGAAGTCATCCGGGGCGCCCAGTCGACCCTTTACGGATCAGACGCTATCGGCGGTGTCATCAACATTGTGACCAAGGACGGTCGCGACGGGTTTGGCGGCGATGCATTGGTCGAAGTCGGCTCCTTCGATACCGTCCGGGCTGGCGCCAACATCTATGGCGGCAATGATACAGCGTCTGGCCGGATTTCGGTCGCTGGCTTCACCACCAATGGCTTTTCATCCGCTGACGAAGCGTCGGGAAACACAGAAGATGACGGCTTCGACAACCTGACGGTCTCCGCCAAAGGCCGCTATGAACCAACAGACGCCCTCCGCTTTGATCTTGTGACCCGCTACCAGAATGGCGAGAACGAGTTTGATGGTTTCGGCAGCGGCGGACCGGTGGATGCTGATGAAGTGGGTGAAACTGAGTCCCTCACAGTGGCTGGGTTTGCGACCCACACCGCGCTGGACGGGGTGATCGAAAACCGCGTTGGTATCACTTATCTGCGTAATGACCGTCTCAACGTCACGGAAGGCGTGACATCCTTTGACGCCCTCGGCACCCGGATCTCTTACGAGTATCAGGGCACGATCAGGCCAACCGACAAGATCAGCATCGTTGCGGGCGCTGAGTATGACGAGCAAGAGTCCGAAGTCGCCGTCGGCTTTGGCGGGAACCAAGAGATTGAAACGACAAGCGGCTTTGGCTTGGTTCAGTTGTCACCCACGGAGACGGTGACCCTGAATGTCGGGGTACGCCATGATACGAGCGACACTTTTGATGCTGAAACCACCTTCAACGCATCAGCCGCAGTGACTGTTCCTCAAACGGGGACGATCCTTCGCGGCAGTTACTCCGAAGGTTTTCGCGCGCCGACCGCGGGGGAGCTTGGGTTCAACCCAGACCTTTTCGCCGAGTTCAGCGACGGCTGGGACATTGGTCTGGAGCAGCCGGTCGCGAATGGCCGAGCTCGTTTCAGCGCAACGTATTTCGATCAAAAAATCGATGATCTCATCGCCTTCGATTTGGCCGATTTCACTTTCGTGAATATCCAGGAGTTCGAAAGCAAGGGGGTTGAGATTGCTCTTGATGCCGATCTTTACGGTTGGCTGACATTCCGCAGCGCGTATACCTATGTGGACGCAACCAACGTGACCACGACCAACGCGGCGCTCAACCAACCGGACCACCGGGTCAACGTTGAGATCGCCGCGCAGGCCACCGATCGCCTGACGCTGTCGGTGGGCATCAACCACAACAGCTCCGAGCTGGATGGCGTGAACACGCTCGACGCCTTCACTCTGCTCAGTCTGCGTGGTCAGTATGCGCTCAATGATGCCATTGAGCTGTTCGCGCGCGTCGAAAATGCAACCGACGCTGACTATCAAGACAACTTTGGCTACGGCACCGCGCCGGTGTCCGCCTTTGGCGGCGTCAGGACCCGCTTTTAGTGGGGCCGAGGCTCCCCTCCCTTCCCCGCGTGGCAGTGCTTTGCGCTGCCACGCTCCTCTCGTTCTGTCTCGCCGGATGCAGCCCTTCAGTGGCTCCAGCACGGGATCAAGAACGGCCCCTACGGATCGTAAGCCTCGACTATTGCGCTGATCAGTTCGTCTTGAAGTTTGCAGACCGGGAGAACATCCTGGCGCTGTCGCCTGACGCAACCGAAGACTTCTCCTATATGCGGGACGCAGCCATCGGTCTACCGACGGTCCGCCCGATCGCAGAGAACGTGCTGATCCTGGAACCAGACCTGGTCGTTCGCTCCTACGGTGGTGGCCCCAGCGCGACGATGTTCTTTGAGCGCGCAGGCATCGAGGTGCTCAATGTCGGCTGGACCGACACGATTGAGGACGTCATCGCTAATGTTGAGCGCTTGTCGGCCGCCCTCGGTGCCGCCGAGGAGGGTCAGGCCGTCGCGAGCGATATGCGCACAAGGCTGCTAGCAATGGCGAACACGGAACGGTCCGTCGAGACGCTCTACGTGACCCCCGGCGGTGTCACCACCGGCCCAGGATCGTTGGTCCACGAGATCCTCATCGCAGCGGGGCTTTCGAACTTTCAGGATGAGGACGGATGGCGCTCTCTGCCGCTTGAACGTCTTGCCTATGAAGAGCCCGACCTCGTCGCGGCAGCGTTTGTCGAGACGCTCCGGAGCTCCCCCAGTCAGTGGAGTGCTTCGCAACACCCCGTCGCACAGGCGCAGTTAAACGGCGCGAATGTCGTACCGCTGGAAGGCGCGTGGACGGCATGCGGAGGCTGGTTCCTCATGGATGCGGTCGAAGCGCTGGCAAAAGCGGGGTACGAATGATCCAAGAACGCTGGCTCATCCCTGCCCTCGGCGTCGCGGGAGCGTTGGCGATCTTTGCTGCGTGCCTCATTGGCTCCACCCCGCTTCCGGTGAGCCGTGTCGTCGCGGCGCTCTTTGGAGGTGCAAGCGAGGGGGATCAGCTCGTCGTATGGGCCATCCGGCTACCCCGCGCCCTCGCTGCGTATCTCGTTGGCGCGGCCCTGGGCCTTAGCGGTGCCGCGCTCCAGGGACTTCTCCGCAACCCCCTTGCAGAGCCTGGCGTGCTCGGCGTCTCAGCGACCGCCTCCTTGTTCGCGACCGTCTCGCTCTACTATGGTCTCGTCGCGGCCGCACCATGGACGTTGCCGGTCGCGGCCATCATCGGTGCACTGATCGCAACGGGTGTCCTTACGTTTGCAGCCATACGTACAGTGTCCGTTGTAACCCTGATCTTGATAGGTGTCGGGCTCTCGAGCTTTGCCGGCGCAATGATGAGCCTCCTGATGAACCTAGCGCCCAATCCGTTTTCGCTCGCCGATATGATCAACTGGACGCTCGGGACCGTCGCCAACAGGAGCTTCAACGAGATTGGCCTGGCCGCACCCTTTATGGCCGCTGGCGCGGGCCTTCTTCTCTGGCAACGACGCGGCCTGTCGGCCCTCACGCTTGGAGAGGAAGCCGCGAGCGGTGTTGGCCTTAACCTCCGCCGCCAACGGCTTTGCACCGTGATCGGCGCAGGCCTTGCCACGGGAGCGTCAGTCGCGCTCGCGGGGGCGATCGGATTTGTGGGCATTGTCGCTCCCCATGTCGTCCGCCCACTGGTCAGTCACGACCCAGCCCGTTCGCTTGTCCCATCAGCGCTGCTGGCTGGTCTGTTTCTGGTCATTGCTGATATCGGTGTTCGCATTCTGCCCACAGACAATGAACTCAAGCTCGGCGTGGTCGCGGCCATCATCGGTGCACCCGCATTCATCTGGATCGCGATGCAAAGGCGCGGCGGCCGTGACTGAGCTTGTTGTCAAAGACCTCACCGTCAAAGCCAAAGACGAGCTGCTGGTCGATCGGGCGAGCATCAGCCTTCGCACGGGTGAGTTGGTCGCCCTCTTGGGACCCAACGGCGCCGGCAAAACGAGCCTGATCCGAGCGTCCCTCGGGCTTGAGCGCGCAGCAGGCGGCAACGCCCGTCTCGACGACCAGGCAAGTGACGAGGTTCCTCCTAAAGAGCGTGCCCGGAAGGTCTCCTACCTACCGCAAGAGCGCCCACTCGCTTGGCCGGCGCAGGTTCGCGACGTCGTGGCCCTTGGCAGGTTCAGCCACGGCGTGACCCTTGGCAAACTCTCGCAACCTGACGCGGACGCCGTTGAGCGCGCCATGGTCGCGTGCGATCTCGGTCACCTAGCGAAACGCTCCGTCGACACTCTATCAGGCGGCGAACGCGCCGGGATGCATTGCGCGCGAGCGTTTGCGGCCGAGGCGCCACTCCTCGTGGCTGATGAACCAACGACGGCCCTCGATCCGCGTCACCAGTTTCGCGTCATGGATCTTATCAGCCGGTTCGTGGCCAAGGGCGGCGGAGCACTTGTCATCCTTCATGATGTTCAGCTTGCGGCTCAATATGCTTCACGCCTTGTCTGGATGAAAGATGGCCGTATCACGGCCGATGGTCCCTCTGCCGAAACCCTGACTGCGGAGCGTCTTGAGGAGACCTACGGTGTCAAGGCCAAGGTCAACGGCCTCCGTATCGAGATGGAAGGCGCGCTGTGACGGCAAGGGTCCTCATGTTCCAGGGCACAGGCTCGGACGTCGGCAAATCGCTCCTCACCGCCATCTTTTGCCGTTTGGCAGTCCGCCGAGGCCTCTCTGTCGCACCGTTCAAGCCTCAGAACATGTCCAACAACGCCGCGGCTTGCGGGTCCGGCGGTGAAATCGGTCGCGCCCAGGCGTTGCAAGCCCTGGCTGCAGGGCTTGATCCCCATACGGACATGAACCCAGTTCTTCTCAAGCCGCAAACGGACCGGGCCGCGCAGGTCGTTGTCCAAGGACAAGCCCTCGAAGCGATGGACGCGGCCGACTACATGGCCTCAAGAGACATGTTGATGACGCCGGTGATGGAGAGCTTCGAGAGGCTCACGTCTCGCTTTGACCTCGTCCTGGTCGAAGGCGCCGGTAGCCCAGCGGAGGTCAACCTGCGGCAGCGCGATATCGCGAATATGGGTTTTGCACGGCGCGCCGGCGTCCCCGTGTGCCTGATCGGCGATATCGACCACGGCGGTGTGATCGCCAGTTTGGTGGGCACAAAGACGGTCATGGCCCCCGATGACGCCGCGATGGTCACAAGCTTTCTCGTCAACAAGTTTCGAGGAGATCTCAAGCTGTTCGACGACGGGGTGACAGCGATCGAAGATCGAACCGGATGGCCCTGCCTCGGGGTCATTCCGTGGTTAAGGTCCGCAAGCCGTCTGCCTGCAGAGGATGCAGTGGTTCTGGATCAGCCAACAGAGGCCCCAGCTGGTGGCCTGAAGATCGCAGCACCGATGCTCTCCCGGATGGCCAATTTCGACGATGCCGACCCGCTGAAGATGGAACCTCACGTGGCTTTTCAATGGGTTCCGCCAGGGCGGCCGATCCCGCGCGATACCGACGTGATCATCCTTTTTGGAACGAAGTCGACCATTGGCGATCTCCGCTTTCTTCGGCAGCAAGGTTGGGACCACGATATCCTGGCCCATGCGAGGTCGGGACGCCGTGTGCTCGGCCTTTGCGGCGGCTACCAGATGCTCGGCATGACCATCTCAGACCCTGACGGGGTGGACGGATCACCAGGCGACGTTGACGGGTTGGGCCTCCTCGATGTCCAAACGACCATGCTTCCGGTGAAAAGGATCGCACCTGTCCAAGCCAGATGTTGCCAGACATCAGAACACATCTCAGGTTACGAGATTCATATGGGCATCACCGATGGTCCTGATACCGATCGTCCATTTGCCAAAACCAGCGACGGGCCCGAGGGTGCGCGCAGCATCAATGGGCTGATCGAAGGCAGCTATCTGCACGGCGTGTTCACAAGCGACGCATTCCGCCGGACTTGGCTCACTCGCGCTCAAGGCCAGGGCTCCGCTGCATTGTCCTACGAACGAGAAGTTCAGCACGCCCTTGATCACCTTACGGACGAAGTCGAGACGACCATCGATGTCGATGCTGTTTTCGCCCAAGCCAGAATGCCCGGTTGGTCGCCTTGAAGCCTATCCCTGGAGCCAGACAGGTGCCTGCACTGCCGAAGTCCTCTTTAGCACAGCTGATAGGCGTCGTTGGTGAACTGACCGCGATCACTCGGTGGCAGCAATAACTTCAGACAGCAGGTCTTTGCCAGTTACTGAGGAAGCGCAAATCAACCCGCCCATGAGGGCACCGATGATCCCATCGGCCGTCACGTCCTGACCACTCAAATAGAGACCCTTAATCGGTGACGGCGCGCGCAGCCAGGTCTTGGAGAACTTTTCGGGCGTGCTCTCGACCCCCATAAACCCGCCAAACTGGCGTTTGGTGAAGGTTTCATAGGTCAGAGGCGTCGACACCTCCGCGATATCAATGGCTTGCGTAACACCAGGTACAAACCGCTCGAGCTCCGTGAGCAGACGAGCCTTGATCGTATCCTTCAACTGCTCGTAGTCCGCGCCGCGCTTCATCCACGGTGTGCCCGCCCAACACTTGAAGTGCTCGAAATTGGTGTAGGCGTACATCTCAATCGTTGCCTTATTAGGATGGGTTTCATCCCAACTGGGATCTTTCGCGGACGGAAAGGTCGTGAACGTCCAAGGGAACGGCGCGTCGAACTCCTCTTTGTGCCGAGCAAGGTTGGCCTCAAAGTCGTTCGAAGGGTGGGCCCAAACGTTCGCGCCGTCTATCCCGAGAGACTGGGCGCTTGCGCTCAGGCCCAAATTGATGCCGACAACGGCGTAGGTGTCGTCAACCTCATCAAGCTTGGCCTCAAGTTCGAAAGCCTGCCGGTCTTCTGCTGATAGCAAACGACCAAAGGTGTTCTGTACGCCTGCATTGCTGACGATCGTCTTGGCCCGAACGGTCTCACCAGACGTCAGCTGAACCCCTGCGGCCCTGCCATCCTCGGTGATGATCGCTGCAACTTCTGCACTGTGGTAAACGGCGCCGCCGGCACTCTCAACGATGGGCATCATGTTGTCGGCGAGAACCGCCGCACCGCCCACCGGATAACTGCCGCCGTCCATATAGTGCTTGTTCAGCATACAGTGCATAGCAAACGAGCTACGGTGCGGAGGCGAGCTGTAATCGCCCCAGTTGGCGCAGAGAACAGCGATCAGCTCTTGGTTGCTTGTTAGCGCCTGCAGCGCATCAATCGTGCGCTCGTTCGCATGCTCGAAGAAAGGTGCGAACGCGTCCTTGGGGAACTGTGACGCCACCTTCTCGGGCAGCGCCTTCTGGGCAAAAAAGGCGTTGGACGTGCGGTTCACATGGACAACAAGATCCATATACGTATCGATCGCGTCGGCGTCGTCCGGGAACCACGTCTTCAGCGCCTCGGCAAAAGCGACGCGCCCGGCCGGAACCTCGTAGACACGATCCGCAATCACCATTTTGTTGTAGATCTCAGGCAAGGGCGCCCATTGAATGCCGCCGTCGGTCAGGTACTTGAACAGCCGGTGCGTCACACGCTTAGGATCAGCAACATCGCCGATATAGTGAAGACCGGTGTTCCACCGATACCCGCCCCGCGAATAGCTTTGCGTTAATCCGCCCACGACGCTGTTCTGTTCAAGGACCAGAACACGCATCCCTTGTTTGGCGAGCATGACCGCAGCTGTCATACCGCCCATCCCCGAGCCTACGATGATGGCGTCAAAATCGCCCTCGATCCCTTTGTGCTTGCGATAGGGTTGGCCCGTGGTGTGCATCATGTCCTCCCGGCGGCTGGATGTTCTTTGTTTTCCGAGCCGTATAGCACCTGACTATGTCACCACCAGAGCCCTGCGGCTCTGGTGGCGTCTTATTGCTCTCTCGATGATCAGCAGACGGCTACATTTCCTGAGCTGTCGGCCTGATCACCATTTCATTGACATCGACGTCGCTCGGTTGCTCGATCGCATAGGCCACCGCCCGCGCTATTGAATCGGCACCGATAGCGACAGCGCCATACATGTCACCCATGGCCGACGCGCTCTTGGGGTGCTTCGTCCCCTGAACAAGCTCAGTATCGACCATACCGGGTTCGATCGTCGTCACACGGATATCTTTCCCCGCCTCCATGCGAACGCCCTCACCAATGGCGCGAACGGCAAACTTTGTTCCGCAATAGACCGCACCGCCTCGAAACACTTTCAAGCCCGCGGTCGAAGAAATGTTGATGATATGACCACTCTTCTGTTCCCGGAAGATGGGCAAAGATGCGGCGACCCCGTAAAGAACACCCTTCACGTTAATATCGATCATGCGGTCCCACTCATCCGTACGAAGTGCACTCATGGGCGCAATCGCCATAAGACCGGCATTGTTCACCATCACGTCGATGCGCCCAAAGCTGCTGATCGCCTTCTGAACGAGCGCTTCGACGTCCTCACGCACCGTGACGTCACAAACGACATGGTCCGCTTCGCCGCCTTGAGCCCGAATGTCAGCAACAATGCTTTTGAGGTTGTCCTCACGGCGGGCCCCCAAAACGACCTTGGCACCCAGCTGGGCCAGATGGCGCGCCATGGCTTCACCAAGCCCACTGCTGGCGCCGGTGATAACGATGACTTTGTTATCGATGTTCTCGCTCATGGTCGGCTCAATCTCCCGTTTATGTGCTCCGAATGGAGGATTTATCTGGTAAAGCCAATGGGTAGGCTAGCATGAGAACCGGGGAGCGATCCAACGAGCGAAGCAGTTTGTGGTATGCTCTGTGTAAGAACATTATTGTGTTGACCTGCCGGTCGGTAGAACCCACGCCCTCGAGAGCTTGCCGTGCCCATTGCATCGATCTGCATCAGGACAGAAGACCAGAACTGAACAGGGTAGCCAGAAGAAACGCGGCACCTGGACGGTCAATCAGCCGTTCGTCGAAACACGGGTCACCGCCCTGGCCGCGTTTTGCATAAGCCACCGAAACGCATTCCAATTCGTCGAATGTTATCAAATGGCCGCACGCAAAATATGACTTGAAGCCTCGCTGGCGAGCTGCTTGCCTCGACCAAGGTATTGGTGTCGTCCAACACCGGGGGTGAAATCATGTTGCTGCAACGGTTGTCTTTTTTGATGGCGCTACCAGTCCTTGCGCTGTCCGCGTGTAGCGGTGGCGGCGGCAGCAGCGGCGGTTCACCAGAAAGTACCGCACCGACGCCTCCCGGGCTCTCTGTCTTTTCAACCATCACGCTCCAGGAGTCGCAGGGCCTTTCAACAGGCGTGAACACCAGCGCGAGCGACGGCGGCGAGCTGACCGTGTCGCTGAGCGGCCCTGATGCTGCGCTTTTCAGCGTTGCCAATGGCCTTCTCACCGCGAACCAGAACTTCGACTTCGAGGCTCCTGCCGACGCCGATGGCGACAATGTCTACGAAATCACCATCACGGTCACAGAGGCCGGGACAGGGCTGAGCACCAGCCAAGATGTCACCATCACCATTCGTGATGAAACCGGGGACGGTATCACCAAACTTGAGGGTACCGTGCCCGGCGATCTGTGGGGTACTTCTGTTCAATGGTTTGAGGGGATCACCACTGACGATAAGGAATATCTTGGCCTCGGGCTCGACACTGTGGGCAGCAAACAGACCGTGACAGCGGGCGCCCTGGTCCGGACAGATCGGCTGTTTGCGGATGATACCAACCGGCGCGTCGACCTGAACAACCTCTCTCGCAATGACGGCATCACGTTCATCGACAGCTCGGCTTCGGCGCCACTGGTCCGTTCGTTTTCCGCGCGTTCAGGCCTGGTGCTCCTTACACGGCCTGAAGAGGATCTTCCCAACGATGGCCTTGTCGATGATCTGATCGCCTTCACCTACTCAGATCCCGACTCCGCGTCGGGTGCGGTGAATGCAGCAATTGATGCCAATGCCTTCCCGGTTCAAACTGGGCTCGCCGATTTCAATCGGCCTCGCGACAACGTCACTTATCTCAGCACCAAAGACTCAGATAACGCGGACCCAAGTGCTGCTTTGCTCGGCGCCAACTTGGTCGATGATCTCGGTGTGGAAGATGTCGTGGTGAAGACGCCCGACGGGTACCGATTTTTTGACGGTCGCCTTGCGTTGTCGGACACCGCCACAGGCTTTCTCGACCAGGCGGACGACCCCTCGCGGAGCAAACTTCTACGCGTGAGCGGCGAGAGTCAGCTGATCACCATTTTCAGTGTCTTGGGCAACAGCACAGCCGATGTTGTTCTCCTCAATGAAGGCGGTCCACTGCAAATTATTGATGTCGATGCGATTTTTGCCGAGGCGGCCGCCGAGATCACTGTCAGCGATCTGCCGAGCAGTGCGGTTCGCGAGGTGATCAGCCCCGACTTCACAGGAAGCGTGCCGGTCTCGTTGTCAGCAGGCGATCTCACCGCCGAGAGCACGCAAGACATCGCCTTCGTGCTTGACTATCCCGGCGACCCGACCCGCGAACGATCAGCATTCGTACTCTTTGGCACCAGCTTTCAGCTGGACGCTCTAAGCCCTCCAGGCAACCCCACAGGATCGTTCGATGACCTCGGCGTTGTGGAGATACTTCTTGGCGACTTTAGCGGACCAGTCAGTGTCGACATCATTTGGAGCCTGACGAATGACCCCAGCGGCGAGTTGGTGATCGGCACCCCTGGCCGCGCCTACGTCGTAGAAGGACCCGCTATTGCCGCGCAGAGCGGTTCGGTGAGCATCGGCGACTTCTCAAACAACAGATACTTTGAGATCGTGCGCGATCAGGGCACTGGCGCCGCTGCCACTGCGTACCCGCTGGGAGCTGATTCATTTGCCGTACCGTTCGATGGCGGCAACGCGACCGCCTTCGCGATTGGCGTACCGATCGATCAAAATGATGCCTCGGGCACGGAAACCACAGCAGACGCTTTTGGCGCGGTATACGTCCTTCCTCCACCAATCACCGAGAGCGCATTCACACTGACCAATCCAATCGACCTTGATGCCGTCGACGCGAGCCTAGCGCCTTAGGCACAGCACTTGCGGCTTGGAACGCGGAGCATTCAGGTTGGTGCGGCCTGAGCGATCGACCTTGCAATCGTTGCTCGCCACCAGGAGGCGGATGCTCCAGAGCGATAGGCGAACCTCTCAGTGCCTTGTTGGACCCGATTCACAAACGAAGACGTACCTGGGACACGCTCTGCGTTGTTGCCGCCGATATGCACCTCGGCGCCGCAGTGATCACCTCAACCCGGAGGCATCGATCTTTCATGCGCCGCAGACTGTCGGTATGCATGGAAGAGAGCGAGGGTCTTTCTTGCCAGTTTGGGAGGGACATTTCTCCCCTCGTCACCGCTGCAAAGAGTTCCGCAGAGGTCGGTTCAGCCTTACGCATTGCTGCAGCGCAACAGCATTCCGAGGTTTCCCCCTGCGTATGCGACCCGCTCTTCCGTAAGGGGAAAACTGAATCTGTTCCGATCCAGGATGAAAGACATTCTTCGTTGATGGTGGTTGGCATAATGACGATCATGGTGTTCTCCATATCCAGGAAGCCAGACAACCGATCGTTCAGCGGCCATGCCGAAATTCGCTACATGTTCAGTCAGTGCCGCGTTTTTTCGGGCCTGCTGCATGCCGCTATCCAGGCTTAAGACGGAGTGCGAGAAACACCACCGACTCCAATCATTGGTCTGAGGTCAGGTTTGACGAGAACGGTGCGAAGGTTTTTTGGCGATGAGCAAGACCACTCTTCGGACTCGGACTTGCCGGCGCGTGTTGTTGCGGTGTCAACGATCGACGCGACCGACGAACAGAGTCGGCAGCGCATGTTTGATGAGGTGGCTGAAGAACGCCGCGATCTTGGGGCGGAGATGGGGTTAGCCGACCTTTTGAAGGCGCCGACAAAAACCTTGCACCCCTCGGAGCGGGCGCGGCGCATCGGGATCATTGCTTCGCCAAGTTTGCATACCTGCAAGGAAGTAGCCGCGGCGGCAGGTGCTTGAGGACCGGTTGCCGGTTGGCTCCCCCCTTGGGCCCAAGGTGTTGATCGCAACCGTCTGTGATGTGTCGATCCAAGCGGCAATATCTGCACACAGGCCTTTCACTTCAAAAAGGCCACCAAATTCGCGCGCTTCGATCCCCACCATCAATTCACCTGCACTGCAGCGCTCCTCAAACGGATCTGTTGGGCCAAGGCGCGCGTCGAGAGGTCGCCAATCATGGGTCGTGGCCGGACCATTGATGGGGTGAAGACCACCGATGGCGCTTTGATAGACGGGAAGGTTGTCTCCATTTCCTGACAGCGAAGCCCGAGGCCTGTGAGCGTGCCAGGCTCACCCGCTTGATGCGTGCCATAGAGACCGATTGCCCGACCACCCTCACCGCACGCACTGGAGGATGAGCGCCCGGAGTCCACGCCGGCCACCGAATTGGTGACGCCAGCATCGCAAGAGATGGCCACCTGCCCGATTCCGCGTCGCGTTCGCTTGATGCTCATGCCTTGGATATGCGAGCCAGGATTGCAGCCTACCTCAAAGGGCTCACCCAAACCCATGCCGGTTTTCGCCAGAATGACCTCGTCGCTCATTTCGTCCCGCTTTAAGCGAGAATCGTCGCCGCCCCAGGTGCAACTGCTGATTTGAAAGGGCACGGAGAAACGTCGCTCGTTCGGTTGCGTCGTTGATGCGGAAAAGGGATGGCTCCAGCCTTTGTTGTGACTGACCTCATGCGCAATCACTGACGCGAGATATTCTGTACTCCTTGTATCGATGGGTGTGTTGCGGAACACCATCGCTTCGTAAGGGATCCCAATATGGGCACAGGCCGTCCCCCCGCACGTGATCGCGTCTTCCTCTTCAGGATCAATCGGGCGATCAAAACACTGGATCCGTGTGGGCAGGGGCTCTCTCAATCGACTGACGATATGCTCCGGGCTTGCGCCGCGGTCCCACGTAAGGGTGCGATTGGCCAAACAGGTCTCCAGTGCCCCGCCATTGTCGAGCAAAGGCACGAGGTACTCCATGGCGGCCTGGAGTTTCACCTGCCGCTCTGGCGTGCAGTCAACGAACTCGATTTGTCCGTTGATTTGCTGCGTCAATTGCCCGACATCCGCTGCCGCACGAGCGGGAGCCCCGAGGACCACCATCACGCACAGCACCCCGCGGACAACGATCCGTAAACGGTGTTGAGATCCAGTTGCCCCTTGATGCATAGAGCACCCCCTACCCTAACAGGACACAGGGTTTATCAAGTACCGCCCCAAGGCAACACGTCTCAACAGTTCGCCCCTACCACAGAGTTCCAGTGGTCTTCGTGCCTCCGACACTTTCCATCCGCATCATGAGTAATGAACGGTGCGAAAACGCCCCACCTCGTGCCGATCCGGTTGATCTGTGCACCCCGATAAGGGGCTTATCGCAACAGAGTACCTCTTTCGGCAGGCGCTGTTCACCGACATTCTGAGATACCGCAGCGATCACGCACTCCATGAACGGTTGGGTTGGTGTTGGCCCTCCAAACGAGAGGAAAACGTTCCAATGTGGTGGCCAGAAGGGGACGAAAATGAGAACTGGGTTTTGGTCGTTCAGCGGGTACGTTGAGACGTAAAGGCGGAGACTCCTGAGAGACTGGATTTGGCCCTTTGGCGACATTCAGCAGATTGAAATGAACGTCTTACAACGGCCCAAAGCTGTCGCCTGGCTTATTGCAACGTCTCGCCCAAGTCGACCACTGACCATAGTCACCGTCGAACCGTAGCCAATGACGAACTCATCCGCATCGAGTCTCACACGCGCTCGGCGTATCTGCTAACGTCCGGCAGGCGTTGCTTCCAAGCTAAAGGTTTCTTGAGGCGGTTGCGCAGTGATTGAGACGACTATGTCGCCAAGGCGAGTTGCCCGGTAAGTCACAGTGTCGCCGGGTTTTAAGAAGTGCCCAGACGAAATCTCGTTCTCTATGAAAACAGGCACCGCTATATCCATCAGTGATTGATCGCTTAGAGGGCCACCGCGCAAAACGTATGCAAGAGCCATTTCGATGTAATCGTGCCGGGCTGGCGGGGTAAAAATAACCCCTTCGGACGTCCCTGACATCAGGGTCATATCTTGTTCAATTCGGCCAGCTGGGGCGAGTTTGTAGAACTCGCCGTCATAATAGAAACGTGGTCGCTCCATGTCCGCGAGAACTTTCTCCGTGAGCGCTCGAAAATCGTGAATCATCTCTTCGCCGCGAGCGTCCTGCCGAGGCTGACCGTTTAAGTGGGTCATCATCCGCGTTTCTGAAACGAACGAAGACCAGTCTCTTGGAACCACCAGAAACGGCCCGGTCGGAAAAAACCCGAGACCGCTTTTTGCATCACTGAAGCCGTAGCCGGAATCCAGATTGTCCGGATCTGCCAGTTTCAATAGCTCAATCCGATCTGTGAAATCGGCACATAGAAATATGCCCTTCACGGCCGCATCGAAGTCTTCAAGCGAAGATATTGGTCGGTCAAACCGCATGCAAAGTTCAACCTCATAATCGAGAAGTCCATTCTCTTTCGCGGCAACGCTTGTTCTTGCTGGAGTCGCAAGACCAAACTTTGGAAAAACAAACACAGAGCTACTGGACGCTTCTTCAGCATGTTCAGGAAAATTCGTTCCAATAGCTAAGTGCCTCGTTCCCATAGGGGCACTTGGCAAAAGCCGGTCGATGACAATTGTGGCCAAATCTTGGTTTGAGGCATAGGCTTCGGCCAGCGCGGCTTCACCCACGCTCGCCAAGGCAGTGAAAGGATCATCAGACAACGGAGCACCAAGATCGGTCAGTTTGATACCCTGCACCGTCTCTGAAGTCGCGCTCATGACCAAGAGCGTGACGGTCCGGTTGTCATCATCCTTGTATTGGGCCAGCGTGAGGGCCTCATCAAATTCTGCTAGCCTCTGCTCAAATGGAGCGTCTTCGAAGCTCGCTTCATTAAATTTTGGGTCTTGTGAAATGGTCCACGCCAAGAACGTGAGGCTCACAATAACGACGACAATAAGTCCAATAGATTTCATTACTACTCTGAACATTTATCTGTGCTCGCGCTTAGTCTGAAGACGAATGAGAATTGAGCTGATCGTCGCGTGATAGGCCATAGTAAAAGGCGCAAATGCGAGTGACCTGAATCTCTAAGTGGAGGCCCGAAGAACTCGAGCGCCGTGATACAAAGTAAGAATTGCGGCGGGAACTCTCCTCGGATCATGCCGACACACGCCGCGCATTCGTGCCGAGCTCGGGCTCAATGGATCGAAAGACTGACTTAAGGTTTGTGTTCTGGATACGTCGAAGCGTGCGGTAAATCAGTCCAGCGACGTGCACGATCAATGGGCCCCTACCAAGCTCTCTGCGAAAGTTCGAGCGCGCTCGCATGCGCGTGAATAACCGTTCGAGGTTGGGGTGTACGGATAACGGATATCCGGCTTGAGTGACCCTATGGATGGTGATGAACCATGCAATGTCGAGCACGGTAGGACGATCACCCAAAAGCCAGTCCTGGTCGAGAACGATCTCGTCTAGTTCTGAGAAAGCCTCGTAAAACGCGGCGACAGCGTCTTTAGCTTCTTGTGCACTGACCCCCTGTTTCGCGAAAAGCTCCCACCATTCAATTTGCTTTGTGCGGTATGGATCGTCGGGACCATTTTGGGCGTAGGCTTGCAACTCAGCGTCGCTCTTTTTGGCAACGGCATGGGGTAACAAAAAACCCATTGTGATGGCACGAAGGCTATCGTGCAGATCATCCTCAAGCTGAAGAAGTTTATCGACGATCATTCGCGAGGTTGAATTGTCCGGCACCCAGTTGTGATTGGCATTGCCCAGTTTTTCATCGATGTATCGAAGGATGTCATTGCTTTCGATATGCACATCACCATCGTGGACGAGTACAGGAACAACACCGCGCGAGTTGATGCCGAGATACCATTCAGTGGCGTTGGCTCCGCTCTTGAGGTCGATTTCGCGTGATCGATAATCAACCCCCTTTTCCTCCAGCAGTATACGGACTTTCTGTGAACAAGAGGAAAACGAGAAATTGAGCAGGTGAACACCCTTCCACTGAAGGACTTCTTTAGTCTTGATGCGGTTAGGTTCAAGTTGCATGCCGCGCCTCCTCTATGCAACCATGGGCGCAGTTGCCAGCGTCAGCGTCGATCTTGAAAAATACGAGTTCGTATCAATGACGGTCTCAACAAGAGTGGACAAAGCAGCCGCGATTTCGTCTTTGCTGCCCTTAAACCTGGTTGTTGGGGCAGGAATCGAAACTGCAAAGATCTCGTCAGATGCGGTTTGGAATGCCACGCCTGCAGCAGATATTCCTGTTGTGTGTTCGTCGAGGTCATACGCGATGCCTGTTTCACGCACCTTTTGGAGTGCTGATAAAAAGCTCGAAAGATCGCCTTTGGCGTCTTCCCGAATGAACAGATCGGCAACGTCTTGCTCTGGGAGGAGCGCCATCACCGCCTTACCGTTCGCCGTTGTTGTGAGAGGAAATTGTTCGCCGGGAACCGAAACCGCAGAAAGACGATGCCGTCCGGGAACCTGATCTACAAAGATCATTCGGTCTTCGGCAAAAATTGCAAGATCGACGGTTTCTCCCGTTCTTGCAGAGAGGGCATCGAGCGCTGGCCGCATAATGCTCACAACATCAACACGGCCCGCAACTGCCAGCGCCTGAATCTCTGGGCCCAGCCGCAAGTCCCCGTCTCGTCCAGCGGTCGCGATGAATCCTTCGGCGATGAGCGCATTGACAATGCGTTGTACGGTCGAACGCGGCAAACCTGTGTGGCTGGCAATCGCACCGAGACTTAAACCTGAATTGTCCTTCTTGAGTTGTCGTAGGATCTCGGCTGCTCGGTTGATCACTTGGATGCCGCTCCCGGATGTCATGGTGATTGGCTGCCCCTTGCTTGATTCAAGTACCATTATTCGGTACAGCTGGCCCATAAAGCAATACACTGGGTTCGCACACTGAAAGGGGGAGTCGATTGAGCAAGGACTGTTTGGGATACTCAGATGCCGAACGCGCCAATGGACCTTTTGCGGCCTATTACGACCCCGACATCAAACCGGTCCAAGCGCATGTTGCTGAGGCGTTGCGAATTGGTGGGCAAGCACACGAACTGCTTCCACCGGTTTCGTCTGCGGCGCAGATGACGGACCCTGGCTATGGTCCTGTGGAGACGGGCATTGCTCGTGGTCCGGATGGTAGCCTTCGGGTCTCTTGCCTGACTGAAATGCCGGGCGTCTCGCCGCACATGTGGGACTGGTGGTTCGGTTGGCACGGAAGCGAAGCAAGGCGATACAAACTCTGGCATCCCAAAGCGCACGTAAATGCCAAGTGGGCGGATGGCCGTGACGATGAATGCTATATCGGACGCACTTCGCTGATTACTGAGTATCTTGGTTCCGAAAAGAAAAGAGGCGCCATCAGTTTCGTCAGACCAGCGACCATGGGGCTCAATGAATCGAAGCTCACCGCCCGAGGTGAAGTTGCCATTTGTGCTCGGATAGGAATTCCGGGTACGCCGTTAAAGGCAGGATGGCTTCTACATCACGTTCGCCCTGTAGCGGGTGGCTGTGAGATGCGGTCACGCATGTGGATGGGCGGAAGAAACATCGCATTCGGAAAAAGGCCCGGCCCATTCAGTACTACACTTCGCCTGTTGCTGAGGCCCGCCGCGGGAACCATGCTCCCCAAAGGCGATGAATTGCTGGCGCACAATGCCCAAGAGATGGCTCACCTCGCCGCGTTTTTGCCGCGCTTGTATGCCGAGTTTGGCCCAGATGCGGAACAGGATGCGTCATGAAAAGACCCAAAGGAAAAGGACGCACATGGGAGCGCGGAGATGCAGGTTTTGATGCTGCAGTTTTAGCAACCAGCTTCAACGGGCGTGACCCTGGCCACCGCCCCAGCGTTCTGGTCGAAGCGGCAGATGTGTTTGACGTCCAGTCGGCGTTGCGCCGGGCGAGGCATGAAGGATTGAAAGTCACCATTTGCTCTGGTGGACACTCCTGGGCGCAAAACCACCTACGCGAGGGTGGGCTTTTGCTCAGTATGGCGAGGGTCAACCAGATCGACATTGACCCTGAGGCACGGATCGCAAAGGTCGGACCGGGCTGCTGGGGACTGGATCTCGATCGCGCGCTCAAGAAATACGACCTCTTCTTCCCTGTTGCGCACGCTCCCGACGTCGCACTTGGTGGATTTCTTCTTCAAGGAGGATTTGGCTGGGGTAGTCGTGAACTCGGGCTCGCCACCGAAAGTGTCGTTGGCCTGGATCTAATTCTGGCGGACGGCTCTCTCGTCCAGGCAAGCGAAACCGAAAACACCGACCTCTACTGGGCCGCCCGCGGAGCCGGCCCTGGGTTTTTTGCCGTGGTCGTCAGATACCACCTCAAGCTCCATTCACGACACAAGTTTTCTGGTCTGAAGGTGCAAGTCTTCGCCCGGGAACACCTCAACGACGTTTTTCGCTGGGCGGATGAAATTGGCGAAAGCGTATCGCGCTCGGTCGAACTCCAAATGCTGACCACGCCGAAGGCGATGGGCATTTTTCGGCCGGGTATCGAAGTCATCGCCCCCGTCCTGGCGGGTAGCTATAGCGAGGGCCGAAATGCCGTCCGCTTCATCGACGAAAGCCCCATTCGGAAAAGGGCAGCGTTTACCACGCCACTTGTGCCAATCAGCACGAGTCTTATGTCAATTGGTGCGAACGTAACCCACTTTCCGCCAAATGTACGTTGGTGTGCCGATAATATGTGGGCGGATGCGCCAATCGATGACCTCCTTCCTGGTCTCAACAACATCATGGATACAATGCCGCCGGCACCAAGTCATAGCCTTTGGCTCAACTGGCAACCGCCTGCCAATCGTCCAGATATGGCGTTCTCGCTTGAAGCAAAGAGGTACCTCGCCGTTTACGGCGAATGGCATCGGCAGGAAGACGATGAGCGATATAGTGGTTGGGCTACTGATTGCATGAAAAAGATGCAAGTGCATGCCATAGGTATTCAGTTAGCGGACGAAAATCTCGGCAATCGTCCTGCGAAATTCATGGCCGATGAGAACCTTATTCGGCTCGACGCTATTCGCGCGAAGCACGACCCCAGTCGTCTGTTCCACGAGTGGATGGGGAGCATTGATGGAAAGACGGCGGCATGACAACGGTTTCGAGACGCGGCGTTATCGCAGGCGCCACGGCACTTGGCGCGGCTGGGGTTGGGTTTAGCCTTTTGCGTGCTGAAGAAAACGGCAGCCGCGGAGTCGACAAAGACGCCCCTGTCCCCGAGGGTCGGCGCGACCTGAACCTGTTGATCCTCATGGTCGATCAGGAACGCGTGTGGGATACACTACCTGGCGACCTAGACCTGCCAAACCACCATCGCATAGCCGATCGAGGCACATCGTACACAAACATGCACGTCACATCACCGCTCTGTACACCATCACGGTCGGTGTTTTGGACGGGCCAACACGTTCAGCACACAGGCGTTCAAGACAACACAAATGTCCCGCTGATCGGGAGATCATTGAACCCCGCGATTCCCACCTTGGGCCATATGCTGCGCGAAGCCGGTTTCTACACGGCCTATAAAGGCAAGTGGCACCTCCATGAGTTACCTAAAGAAGACGACTGGATGACCGCACCAGAACGAAGTCGCGCCCTCGAAGCTTACGGCTACTCAGACTATGGCTGGGGCCCGGAACGGATCGACAGTCAGCATGGCTGGAAATACGACGGGCGAATCGCCGATGACGCCGTAGACTGGCTAACGTCGAAAGCACCTACGCTGGATAGCCCCTGGGCGTTGACGGTGAGTTTCGTCAACCCGCACGATGTCATGTTCTTCGATGCGACCGGCGACCAGGCGTCAACACGTATACAAAACCAGGTCCCTGGTCCGGTATTACCGTCACCCGATGACCCTATCTATCGCTTTAATCCTGATGCTGAATTGCCCAGAAATTTTCCGACGTCATCTTTCCAACACCATATCCCTGCTCATGCGGAATACGATCAGTACATGGATTATTTCTATGGGCGAATGCCACGTGAGAATGCGAACGCCTGGACCCTATTCAGCCAGTATTACTACAACTGTATTCGTGACGTAGATCGTCATCTCGGTACGGTTCTGGACGCACTGGAAGCGACCGGCGAAGCAGACAGAACAATCGTTGTGCTCGTATCAGATCATGGAGAAATGGGCGGCGTTCATGGGCTACGCCAAAAAGGCCCCTGGATGTATCGGGAGAACCTTGCTGTACCTTTTGTCGTTTCCCATCCTGATGCGCGCAGCTGTCGCGAGAACGACGGTATTGTCTCGGCACTGGACTTCACGCCGACGATGCTTGGTCTGGTTGGATTAGAGGATGGGGCAGTTCGCGATCGGTATACCCGGTTGCGAGGAACGGACATTTCTGACGATGTTATCAGTCCTAGTACAGATCGGTCACGAGAAAGCAAAGGCGCTCTCGTCACATACAGTGTGAGCCACCATCTTGATCCCGAGTTTGCGAAAGGGACCTTCCAGCAATGGGCAACACAGCCACAAGCCAACAGTACACGACGGAAAAGGCTTCCTGATCTATCCGCCAGAGGTTTCATGCGCGGCATCGTGACCGACAATCACAAATTTGCGCGGTACTTCTCCCCGCGTGAACACAATCGACCAGAAACTATGGCGGAACTCACATCAAGGAATGATCTCGAACTGTTTGATCTGGGCGAAGATCCCGGCGAAACACGAAACCTCGCAGCGACGGGCGAAGCGTCACCTGACGTTCTCCAATCGCTCAACTCGAAGCTGAATGCCCTCATCGAGACAGAGATCGGGATCGATGATGGACGAGATCTACCCGGCCCCGGGTTTTTCTGGCGAGGATGAAGGTGGGCCGTTCCACGTGAGGCATCCCCAAACCGTCAGATCACCAGCCAAGCCTCAAGCAAGCAACTGATGTATTGGATCACGCTATGATGCTCCGTTTAAAAACTATCATGGGTATTTCATTACTCGTATCATCCAGTTTGTCCGCACTAGGCGCCAAAGCGGCACAGTCTGATGAACCCGTCACCAAAGCTGAAGTTGTCGAGGACGAGTTGGAGTTTACGGCTGACATATGGGCCGATAACTGGTTCGCACTTTATGTGAACGGCCAACTGGTCGGTGAAGACTCCGAACCCATCACAAAGATGCGCTCGTTCAATTCCGACACGATAACGTTTAAGGCGGCCTACCCACTGACGGTGGCTATCGTCACAAAAGACTTCATCGAGAACGACAGCGGCTTGGAATATATCGGGTCGCTCTTTGGCCTTCTGCAGATCGCCGACTGGTTCACGCTGACCCAACAAATCGGTGATGGCGGCTTCATTGCGCAGATCAAAGAAACCGAGAGCCAAAGTCTTATCGCCGCAACATCCGACAAATGGCGCGGATACTCCATCCACAAAGCACCGCTCAATCCCGAGTGCGAAAAGTCCCAACAACCCCTCCAGGATTGCGAATGGCTGATTCTTCCGGAGCCCGATGATTGGCCATTGGCGGACTTCGACGACTCAGAGTGGGTTACCGCTACGGAGTATACGCAAGAACAAATTGGCGCTCGGTTCGGTTATCACAACGTTGAGTGGGATGCTCGCGCGAAACTAATCTGGACGGATGATATCGACGCCGACAATACTATCCTATGGCGACATCGGGTCGAAAGACCATAGGCCACCGATTGAAACCGACTCAACGCTCCGATTGGCGAGCGCACATTAAACCGTGCACTCACTCGAATGACGTCTCTATGCACGGTGCATCATTGATTGCCAGATCGGGTGCGATCGTGCCGCACGCAATGTAGGGAGCAAGTGCAGCCGGACTTCAGTCGTTTCATTCGTCAACTCCTGGGCAAGGTCATCTAGTGAATGGTATGCACCATGATGATTGTGCTCGGACGACTGTTTTGCATTTTCTGATCATTCTAAGTACGCGAACATTTTGACATGGAACATACCATGAGAGAGCCAGTCTAGCTGCATACGGTGCCGACGAGACAACTAAGTCCAGGCCCTTGACTGCTGCCCAGGCTTAGCCCCATGTACCCATAAGACATTCGCCAACTCATCCATTCCAAAAGCACAAAACTGTCTCCTTTGTCTCATGGATCCCAGGAGCCTTGAGCGCATTGGGCGTTTCGCGGCGGCGCCTGAGCGGACATAGCGATGGCGCATTCTGATGGCGGTATTGGGTCAATCCCGGTCAATAGCCGCATTTCACGAGCACCTTAAACTCATCTCAAATCGGCGGTCGTCAGCTTACCGACGCAAAGGCGCGTTTGCCGACGTAATAGTGGCACTCTGCTAAAGCTATGCGAAAAGCTGCCTTTCGACTTGAGCCTCGATCAAGCCAGCCTTATGGGTCCGGACCTTAGATGAAACTGTTTAGTAGACCACCTTTCTAGATCTCAGACACTTCATAGAACTCGAAGACCTTGATAGAGTTTCTGCGCGATCAGACGGATGTCTCGGCCAACTGGCAGGACCGCTCTTGGCCCTAAGAGCGCTCAAATGAACATCCACACGCGGCTTCATTTACGGGAAGAGCAGCAGGCATGGATCTTCCCGCCGACGAAGTTCGGCCCTATCTCTTGCTGTGTTGAGGACATTAACCGGGGAAAATCATGGCCAAACAACTGAAGATTCGTTGCTCGCGATCAACAGCAGATGCGGTGGAGGCGAAGCTTCTGGAGTTGGACCAGAATGCCCAAATCGAGATGGGCAATACCCCCAAGCTTGTAGGGGTTGTGGAAGGCTTGTCCATTGTCGCCTCACTGTCCACCGTCGCGGCCAGCTCCTTCGTGATCTGGGCCGAAATGGAGAGACGAAACGGGAAGCCGATCGAAGTTGCAGATGAAGATGAGGCGCCTTCGGCTGAAGAGACCGACGGCTAAGCCTCGGGACTTGGGTGACTTCGATGCCGTTTATCATCACAGAGGACCCGTCTCACGCGGACGCCATGATGCGGACCATGACCGAGCGCTACGGGTCGCAGATCTCAGTCAATGCGATCTCTGATGACGAGTTGGCGGGAATGCCACTGATCGATGAGATGCTCCGTACGACGACGCTCATCAGTAGATTTATCGGAGAGGACCTCAACGGTCGATCGAGCAAAGAGATTCATTTCGGTTGCGTGCCTGTTTATGGTGATGGGTCCGCGCCCCAACTGATGTCTGCAACCTCCCAAGATGGAACGAATTATCTCGTCGCACTTATCGACCTGCGATATGTCTTCGAGTGTCTTTGTCATATCTATGCTTCTCCCTTAGGTCGCTATGATCCGTCAGCAGAACTATCGACTGCTCTTGAGAAACTGGCGCTCGCGACCCGCATTGCGGCCTCAGACGAAAAGGAGATTGCGCATCTCGCACTTGGACTGACGAGTGACGCTCAACCCGCGCTTTATCGCGACGTAACGTCCGAACACGATGCATTGCTGTCAAGACTTCAGGAGGCGAGCTTTCTCAGCGACATGCAAGTCTCACGCGTGATCCAAACCGTTGTCGGGCTTCAGATCTTCCACGAATATGGTCATCATGTTTGTCGTCACTACACAGATCAACGTACGGCGCTCGAGGATAACCTATCAGCGTTCATCAAGCTCCACCTGACAAAGCCAGAACTCCAGGATTATCACGACCAGGAAAACCTGACTCTGGCTCAAAACCTTCTGGGTCATGAGGAGTTTGATCTGGTTCTGAACCGAAAGACGTCAGCAGAAGAGTTTGGAAGAATTCTTGAAGCACGCCTCTTAGCACGACAAGATAAAGAGGAGCTGTTGTGCGACAATTTTTCTGTTCAGAATACGGCGAAATTCTTGGTCGAGCAGTCAAATCTTGGCTCAGGCGATTGGGTTCTGATCCGGTACGTGACCGAATACATGCTGACGCTTTCAGGACGAATAGCATCGTCTTTGGAAGTCTTCCGGGTAGCGTGCGGCGCGTGGAACGAGATGGCGAGGCAGGGTGCTGATGAAACCAAACGCGCGGAGTACACCAATCAACTGCTGGTTAGCTTAGCGGGTCGCAAAGAACAGATCCTTGTCCAGAGCTTTCGGCAAAAGTACGCGCTTGAGCAATTCGATGCTGCGATGGCGATGTTGCTCCACCAAACACTGAAGTCAGGGATCGACATCCAGGCCGCCATTGATCGCTATGAGCCGTCGGCCTCAGCCGCAAGGATCATGCACGCTTTCTCCGCAAGGCATACCAACATGATCGACCGTTCCCTCTTCACTACAGATGGCCTTGGTGGGTGTTCCAGCAAAGGACGGGCACTTCAGCAATTGGTGCACGCCAATATGGAGGCACCCAACCGCCAAATCTGTGACGTGTTCGCTTTCTATGTCTTAGGCGAAGGATACCACTTTCACCGCGCCTAGCGCAACTTGGCGTCGCCGATTTACTCCGCCATAAGATTATCCCAGCGGCTAAGTGAGGGACCATCGTTGAAGAGGCTGATGCACTTGATGCCCTGGGCGTTCCAAGGCTTCTGCATTCGAACAGCAGCATTTATGACCGCTCCGTTCACAATCCATGAAAAACGGCCGGTCTGCCAGTCGATGTCTGAGAGCTCCATCCGGTGCCAGGCTCGAGCGGCACCTTGGGCAATGGCAGTGTTATTGTTCTTGATACGGAAATTCCCGTACTTCGAGTGATAAATCTCCACGTTGGGTTGGTCTTCAATACAGCTTTCGGTCGACAGCTGCAAAACTGCATCGTCGAGACCGCCATAAAAGGGATAGACATCGAAGCTTACTTGAGATGCCGGAATGCGTTCCGCGAACTCGATGTGGAGGCCCGTCGCCCGCGATGTTCCATCAACTTGAAGATACTGGCCTGAGCCTGGATGCCCGTTTTCGCTCATTAGAATAACGTCGGCGCTGGGGGGCACTGAGCATCCCTGCGGCAGCGTCTCGAACGCCATCGAGAGGCCAGCATCGCTCAAGCGAAGCTGACAAATCGCTTTGAGCGCCGGCACTTCATCCGGCTTTTCGCTCTCAGAAGGCCCGAGCGGTCTCTCAGAGTGACTTAGAGCTGTCTGACTCTCGTGGTCCGTTGGTGCCCACATCAGCAGCCTTTCGCCCAAAGCGCTGAAAAATCCGGAGGCCATCTCAACAATGACGAAGGCAAGTATGCCGCCAACGGCGCTGACGCTGAGGAGCCGGGTTGACTGCTTCAACCGGCTCTTCAGCTCGTTCCCAATGCGGGATAGCTGGACTTTAAGCCGCTTGAACACAGTGCCGCCCCTACCCTAACCCGCTGCCGCCACGTCTAGGCGCTTATGTTTTCGGCAACAAGCTCTGCCGCAAGAAACGCCTTGGACGTAGTCTCACGATCCACACTCACCCACCCGCAAATAGCTTACGGTTACCATCCTGCCTCCGATCGTTCGCCGAAGAAGCACACTTGTAGGAAGTCCCAAGTCGAAAATCAGCACACTCCGCTCTTCGCTATAGGCTTCCCCTGGCGCCTCGACATGTTCAACCAAGAAGCCATACTCACTTAAATCTGTGTAGCGCATAAGCTCTTCTGTTGACGCGGCGATGCCGTCTCGTGCTTGAGGCAGAGTGAATGCTGACGGAAGCTGGAGGGTGAAGCAAAACCGTCCGAAGAGATCGGGATCCGGGGACTGTTCGTAAAGGCGGATACCAGAAACAAGGACGTTGTCGGCCCGGTGAGGCATGAAGTAGAGAGGCGCATCACCAGCACGCTCAAAGGTCTGAATGCGCGCTGCTTCAAAATCGGCATTGCGGATCTCGGCGCCGACAAAACGCGCTCCGTCAAGATCTGCAGATCGAAAATGCACTTCATCGAGGATCGCATCTTGGAATGATGCCCCAGGCAGGCGTGCTCCATTGAGCGAAACGCCGTTCAGAACGATCCCGCTGAGATTGGCCCCTGGAATATCCGCATACGAAAAATTACCACCACCTCGGACAATGGAAGAAATGTCGATCCCCGCTGCGTGAAGCGCGACGAGCAGCTGTCCGCGTTCTGGTGATGAGGCTTCGCAGTTCAAAGACACATCCGACGCGCTTGTATCCGCCCCCGACACGAAGGCCACCAGCCTGCTGATCTGGCTTTGCCGGGAGCGGGTTTCGGTTTGGAGGGGCGTCTCGCGGTAGATCTCTTTGGTGATCCGGACAGCCTGCTCGACCGTCAACGCCGTTCTCGAGGTGCCTGGCCCTTGGATCGTTGTGAGAAGAAGCCGCTCATAGGTCGCATCGAGAGCGGGGCTGGCTGTATCCTGGGGACAGCGTGTCGAAGGATCATCTTCAACGGTGAGATAGCGGTAAGGCCGTAGGGCCTGCGTTAGGGCAGCGAGACGACCGACGGTACCGTCGGTGGGACGGAAGAGCTTACGCTCAGCTGCGATGGGAGGAGCGGTCCAGCATGGACCGCCGGCCAGATCTTCAGTACACACATCACCGACTGCTTGCACTTTCTCGGCGTCGATGCGATCAAAAATCGCGACGGTCTCAAACATGAGCGCGGATCGGCGGTCTGCCTCAGCAAGCATGTTCTGAACTTCGATCTTTCGGTTTTGCGCGGCAAGGAGACTCGATTGATGCATGGTGACGAAGAGGGTGAGGAGCGCAAGCCCTCCGACGGTTGCAGCAGCCGGTGACGGGACGAGGCACCATACAAGTGCTTTAAGGCTCGAAGGAAGAAGCCGATCTCGCGCGTCCCCCTTGGGTCCGAAAAAAATCCTACATAGATTGATGGCCGCGGCGATGAGGCGGTGTTCTTGTTCGAGAAGATCAGCACGGCTTTGGAGGTGGATCTCGGCAATCCGGTCTTCCAGCTCGTCTTGGCTCACGCCAGGTCGCGGTTGTTGGGTGGCGCCGTCAGTCATCATCACGTCTTTTGGCCTTCTCGCTCTTGGCGCAGCTGGTCTGACAACTTTACGGCCAAGCCAGCAACTGGCGCGATCAACGCTGCAGCGAAGCCTTGAAGGGTAACGACAACCAACACTTCACTCCAGCTCCCCGATTCCAAATGTCCGAGGCCTAAAAGCATGGCGAAGCTGGTGAGCCCCGAGGCGAGCCCGCTGATCTTCAGAACACCTCGAACCGACGAGAGAGCTTTTCCGCCGAGAAGCGCGACAGCAAGGAGAGGTGCTAAACCGACCAGCCCATAAGAGAGCTCGACAGGCAGCACCGCAGCAACACGATAGGGATTGCATGCTCCTACGGTTTCTCGGGCATAGAGGACAGAGACAACGAAGGCAGCAACACAATAGAAGGATCGCCACATCAGTCGGAACACTGGGCCAAGTTGAACATGCCATTCCGGGATCGGCGCGACCATGGCCGTGGCCCACAGCGACCCGATGATCACTAAGGTGGAAGCACGAAAAACGAGCTGCTGATTGGCCGAAGCGATGTCCGATGCGTCACTGAACAGCGGCAATGCGAGAACGATGCCCCCAACCGCTCCGTAAACCAACAAACCGACAAAGGCGGCCAGAACAGTTGTCCAAGAGAACCTCAACACAGCATCCACAAACAGCCTTCGCTGGCCCGTGGTGAGGACAGCCAATAGGGGTCCAAGAATGGCCATCAAATAGAGACCGAAGAACAAGAACCATTTGAGAACGTCTTCTTCGTCCCCTTTCCTGTCGATCAAAGCGGCTTTGAGAGTTTCTAAGACACCTCCTGTGAGGCCAAGGACCAGACCAACAAGAACCGCTTTGCGCAGATCCAGATCATCGCTCTCTTGCCACACAGCTGCAATGCTAATCACCGCAACACCAACGCCTAGAGCCGCCAGTGACATAGCTGTCTGATATCGCGGCTTATGCTCATTACCCAGAGCTTCGTTCCAGGCAAACGTGATGAGATCCACGACCACGACGATCTTGTCGCCCAAGAGATAGACCAGAAGCGCAAGCAAAGCAGCGCGCCAAAGCGGGGTTACGGTCATTGTAGTCCCCGCATATGACTAGACAGCGCCGAGTTCTTTTAGCGCTTCAAGGAAGCTGAGGAGGTTGTTGGGTCCCCTGAGTCCGACCGTCAGGACAGGAACGGTGTCGACGGTTGCAAGGGTCAAGCTCTCAGCGATGAACCCGCGCGATGTGAGTGCCTCAGGAAGTTCGGTATTGCTTGGGTCGTTATTGAACGTGTCCAGTTCCCTCTGGAACAGTGAGCGCAGCGCCGCTTCACCTCCGAGTGCACCCGTGATCTCTGAGAGGTCATCGACGGAAAAACGGGACATTCGAAGCTGAACCCGATTGCCTACTAAGTAGGGCTCCAATCCAACGCGGACGGTTCCTGTTTCACGAGCGTTAAAACCTAAAATTTTCGTCTGTGCCCGTACGGTGACCGACATGGCCAAAAGGGAACCATCAAGACGCGCCTGTCCGTTCCAAGCCGAAAGATCAGCACCGCTGAGGCTCTCTCCGTCGATCTCGTCGGCGATGAACTGGGCGAGCTTCGGCAGTGCCTGCGTCAAGACCGTCCTGACTGTAAGATGAACTTGCCCCTCGCTGGATCCCTGATCGACGCTAATCTGCGTCGGCAAGGAGAACGCGCGGTCATCGATAGCCACGTTCAAGTCTTGATCAAAAACTGTGATTGGCTCAGCCGCCGCCCACGCCCCCACAAAGGCGAAGAGGCCGCTGAAAACTGCGATTAGATTCATAAGACGGCTCCCCATACTTTCAGTTCAGGCCTCTCTTTTTATAGTAAAATCGATCGTGATCCAGTGCTGGCATGACACATGCCATTGGTTTTCGTACCAACCCGTTGCGGCGCACGAGTTGCCCTTCCGGCCGCTCTTCGAGAATGCTTGATTG
>JBCBMW010000004.1:0-211282 GCA_039822105.1 Pseudomonadota bacterium
CGAGGGAATCATTCTGCTCCGCGGTGCCAACGACCAATACCTGGTGACGTTGCGCAGCCCCTGCCGCATTGCCAATCAGAAAATCCGTTGATCGTGTTGCGGAAACAGATTCGTTCGACCTGATCGCCAACCAGGGGATCACCCGAAACGTCGACAGCCTCAACGCCGTCCTCTGCTCTGGTGCAGGCTGCGACCACGAGAACTGCAAAAAAAGTACAGCCCCTTCGAAGTGTGCTCATCCCCCATCTCTCCCGGGATACGTGCAGACATTGTGGCGAATCAGCAGGCTAAGGTCCAGGTGATCATCCGTTACAGTGTTTCGCAGAATGCTTGTCACCGCACCCTTGCTGTGCGACGAAATGGACGGCCCGGTGGGCCCCGGTCGGGGAGGCCAGATTGCAAGTTGTGGACGCCTTGGCGAGCCTGTTTGGTGGATCGCCAGCTATAGCTGCAAGCGTGCTCGCGGCGTTGATGGCGTCCGTCGGCATCCTGACAGTGAGCCTGACGCGCGACTGGGCCGAGCGTAACCGTCCTTATTTTGCCGCGCTTGCTTCCGGCGTTATGCTCAGTACGGCGATTTTCTTGTTGCCAGAGGCGTTTGGCGGGCACGAGTTCGCCTCGATCGCGACGCTTGGCGGCTATTTCACGCTGTTCGTGCTTGGCCGATTTGCCCGGCGCCCTGAGGGGCGGGCATTGGCTGCCTTCTTGGCCATTTCGCTCCACAGCACGCTCGATGGGTTTGAGTACACATTGCTCTTCGCGGCCAGTGAGGTGGCGGGGCTGCTCGGCTCGGCAGGGTTGATCATCCACGAGTTTGCCGAGGGCGTGGTGCTGTTTCTGATCTTGAGGGCAGGCGGCTTCAGCAAGTTTCTCGCTGTTCCCCTGGCGTTGCTCGGCGCGGCTGTCACGACGCCGGTTGGAGCTGTTTTGACGGTCGCGTTCCTGCCGGATGTCGGCGCGGGGACATTCTCGCTCCTCTTGGCCTATGCCGCTGGCGCGCTTTTGTTCGTGGGCGCCAGCCAGTTGCCCGAGGAGTTTGGCGAGCTTTCCTTCCGGTCAGCGATTCTCACTTACGCTGTCGGTGCCGTCGGCGCTGTGGTCCTTCTCTGGTCGGCGCACGACCATAGCCACGTCGGTGAAGAGCATCACCACGGGCCAGCCAGTGGTGCCCACAGTCATGATCACGATGAGCATGACGCCCATGATCATGGCGGAGCTGAAGCTGATCACGAGCATGATCACGCGGCGGACGAGGTGGAGCCAGCGCCTGAGCCTCCCGCGCCTCACGATTATGCCGACGAAAACGACGATCACCACGACCATGGTTCGCATGACGACCATGGGCACGATCACGACCACCATCATTAGGAAGTGCTGACGGGCGCCCCTTGTGAGGGCAGGGCAACCCGGGGAAGTGGGACGCCCGCCAGTCTTGTGGTTCGGGACATCCAAGCCGCCCTTGGGAGAGAGCATGGAGGCGGCCGCTAGGTGAGGGAAGGATCAACCCCGAACAACTCGACCATAGGTTGCAAATCCTAAAGATGGCGTAAACCCCTACCACCTTTCACGTGTATAACTTAGGGATTAGAGCATCGCGATGATGACAAATGACACGGCGTTGGTGCTGTTCTCCGGTGGCCAGGATTCGGCCACCTGCCTGGCTTGGGCGCTTGATCGCTACGCGTTGGTGGAGACGATCGGCTTCACCTATGGCCAGCGCCACAATGTGGAGATGGAGGCGCGGCAGAAGGTCCGCGCCGCGGTCGCCGCGAGTTTTCCACAGTGGGGCAAAAAGCTTGGGCCCGACACAGTGGTTGATCTCGGCTTCTTAAGTGCGCTTGGCGAGACCGGTATGACCGCGGACGTCGCGATCAAGATGGAAGAGAACGGTCTTCCCAATACGTTCGTCCCTGGGCGGAATTTAGCCTTTCTGGTGGCCGCGGGCGCGCTCGCCTATCGCCGTGGGTGCCAGGCACTTGTCGGCGGCATGTGCGAAACGGATTACTCCGGCTACCCCGACTGCCGCGATGCAGCCATCCAGGCGCAGGCCCAGGCCCTTCGTCTTGGCATGGATCTCTCCGTCGAGGTCGAAACCCCGCTCATGCATCTCAGCAAGGCTGCGACGTGGAAGCTTGCCGATGAGCTTGGCGGGGAGACGCTGGTCGGCATCATCGAAGAAGAGACGCATACGTGCTATCTGGGTGACCGGGAGCATCGCCACCCTTGGGGGTATGGCTGCGGTAAGTGTCCGGCTTGCGAGCTGCGGGCGGCTGGCCACCAGGCTTGGCGCGCTGCTCAATGACGTACTCTGTCAAAGAGGCCTATCTCACCTTGCAAGGTGAGGGTGCCCAGACGGGCAGGGCGGCTGTGTTCCTACGCTTCGCCGGCTGCAACCTTTGGTCAGGTCGGGAGCAGGACCGCGCATCAGCCATCTGCACGTTCTGCGATACGGATTTTGTGGGCACGGACGGAGAGGATGGTGGCCGGTTTGCCACGGCCGAGGCCCTCGCCAAGCACGTTGCCTCTTTCTGGCCAGGCTCGGGCAAGCCTTACGTCATCTGCACCGGTGGCGAACCGGCTCTACAGCTTGATGCGCCGCTTGTGGATGCTCTCCACAAGGAGGGATTTGAGATCGGTATTGAGACCAACGGGACCTTGCCGCTACCCACCGGCATTGACTGGATCTGTGTCAGCCCCAAGGCCGATACCGACATTGTCATCACCAACGGGGATGAGCTAAAACTCGTCTATCCGCAGGAAAATGTTGATCCTTTGCGCTTTTCGGCGCTCGATTTCACGCACTTCTTTTTGCAACCGATGGACAGTGATCGGCAGGCGGAGAATATTGCAGCAACAGCTGATTATTGCCGCAAGAACCCAGCTTGGCGTCTGTCGCTCCAGACGCACAAGCTGATCGGCATTCCTTGACCCCGCGGCCTTAGAACAATGAGCCGAGGTTTGAGGCCGACTGATTGAAGTAGCGGTCCGCGGTTTCCCAGACGCCGAGTGGGAGGAAGCCTCTGTCATTCAGGACACGGTCGTTGCTGGCGTCTGCGAGCGTTCCGATCTCTTCTCCGTCAACGGAGAATGCAAAACTGGATGCCGCCTCGCCGACGGCAAGAACACGGGTGAAGCCAGGATAAGCGCGGCCAGCGCGGGTGAGATCAGGGCGGTTGGCTTCAAGCGCTGTCACTGTCGGGCGGATCGTGAGGACACCAGGGCCTGGTTGGTCGACCAGGGTGACCTTGTCGCCCAGCACGCCTTTGAGGGCATCGTCATAGTCAGCCAGCTTCCGTCTGATATCAGCCTCGTCCAACGGCTGATCATCTTGGTTCGCACCGCGGAGCGAGTTCACGAAGCGAATTTCGGTCTGTGCCATGACATTTTCGCTGGCAACGGAGGGCACCAGATGCACCTTGTCATACGCGGTAAAGTCACTCAGGCCGCCGATCTCAATCGTGTTGAAACGCTCGAGACGAGGCCCACCATCGGTGGCGCAAGCCGCCAACATGGAGAGGGCAAAAACGGTAACAAGACGATACATAGGCATTCCTCCGTTTACGGTGAATAAGGGGCGGGTTGTCTAGCCCACCACGTTGTGCCCGCGGTTGCGCATGCAGTTGCGGACGATGGAATTGGAGTCGCGGTTCTTGCTCACCGCGCCCTGGACAGCGCCGACGCCAGCACCGGCAGCAGCGCCGTCGCCAAGATTGCCATCCACGGAACCGATGATGCCGCCGATCGCTGCGCCAACGGCCGCGCCGCTCAGGATCTGGCGCTGTTGTCTGCCAGCTTGTGCGGCGAGCGCCTGGCAGTCTTGCAGGTCCGCTTGGTACCGGCCGTCGCGCGGTCCGTCGACCACGGGCTGGTAGGTTGTGCAGGCACTGACTGCGGCGAATGCAACAAGGCCAAAGACTTTTGTGTTCATCACTTTCATCCCTCCACTGCGCTGGCCAAAGCGCCAGCACGGTAGAATGGACGGTAAACGCTCGTCCCTGGAATTCAATTCGCCTATGTGTGGAGGAAAGTTGCCATGCCTTGGCGGGCGAGGGCATCGGCCGCTTCGTTGCCTTCATGCCCTGCGTGACCTTTCACCCAGGCCCAGGTGACGGATCGATTTTCTGCAAGACTATCAAGTCTTTGCCACAGGTCTTGGTTCTTCACCGGCTTTTTCGAAGCGGTTTTCCAACCGTTGCGCTTCCAGCCATGGATCCAAGTTTCCACACCATTTTTCACATACTGGCTGTCGGTCGTGACCCGAAGGGCCTCATCTTTTGGCGCTTCTTCTAAGGCCCGGATAGCGCCCATCAGCTCCATGCGATTGTTGGTCGTTTCGGCCTCACCGCCGCAGAACTCCTGGCGCTGGTCGCCGTTGATCATCAAGACGCCCCAGCCGCCAGGGCCGGGATTTCCAGAACATGCACCGTCTGTATACGCCTCAATCATGGCCGCTCCATCATCACCCGGTGGTGATGCCTGACGAGCCGGAGCCAGGGAAGCGGGTCTTTTCCCACATAAACAGCGCTTTCGGGCGGAAAGAGCTTGTCGACAGCGCGGGTCAGGAAGATCCGCAGCGCGCTGCCGCAGAGGAGCGCAGGGAGCGCCGCTTTCTCTTCATCCGTTAGAGGACGAATGGTCTCATATCCAGCGCGCACAGCATCCGCGTTGGCAAAGTCGAGCGCGTGATCCTCGAGCGTGTAAGCATTCATGCTCATCGCGAGGTCGTAGGCGAGAAAATCTGTACACGCAAAATAGAAGTCGATCAGCCCGGAGGGCTCCCCGTGGTCGAGGAGAAGGTTGTCGGGGAAGAGGTCGGCGTGGATCGTGGCCTTTGGACAGTTGCTTGGCCAATGCTGCGCGAGATCGGCGATCACCGCAGCAATCTCCGTCGCCACGCCGTCGCCCAGCTCATCGAAACGCTCACCCGCTTTGCGCGCGAGGTCGCGCCAGGTCGGCATGCCCATGGAGTTCGGCCGGGTGAGCGCAAAATCCTCGGTTGCCTGATGAAAGCCAGCAAGGCAGATGCCGGCGCGCTTGGCCGCGTCGGGGTCAGGCGTCATGTTCGGCCTGCCCGGCATAAACTCAATCAGAGCGGCGGCTTTTCCGTTGATCTCAGAAAGGTGGGCGCCTGCGGTGGTCTTAATCGGCTTCGCGGTGGGAACGCCTGCACCCGCTGCGTGATCCATCAGGCCCAAAAAGTAGGGCAGGTCATCGCGGTTCACCCGCGCCTCATAGATCGTCAGGATGTAGCGGGTCCCGCCCGCCATGATTTTGTAATTGGTGTTCTCGATCCCTTCGGCGATGCCTGTCACAGCATCAGGGACGGGAAGTCCGTACCCGCGCAAAAAGCGCGCGACATCGTCTTCTGAAACTTCCGTGAACACCGCCATGGTGGGGTCTTAGACCAGCTCGCGCGGAAGTTTGAACTCCACATCCTCGCGGGTCGTCTCCACCTCTTCGATCCGAAGGGGATAGCGCTGACGGAAGCCGTCGATCACGCCTTGGACGGCGCTCTCTGGCGCAGACGCTCCCGCGGTGAGAGCGACAACGCGCGGCTGAAGCTTTTCGACCATGTCCCAGTCGATGGCATCAACGTTCTCGATCAACCGGCCCACCGGGCAGCCTGCGCGTGAGCCGACTTCCACCAAGCGCAGCGAGTTGGACGATGTTGGCGAGCCAACCACCAACAGAAGGTCAGCGTCAGGAGCAATGGCCTTCACTGCTTCCTGGCGGTTGGTGGTCGCGTAACAGATGTCGTCCTTGTGCGGCACCCAGATGTCGGGGAACCGGCGGCGCAGAACCTCAACGATCTCGACAGTGTCATCGACGGAGAGGGTCGTCTGGGTGACGTAGGCGAGTTGTTGGCCAGTGGGCGGCGTGAAGGTTTCAGCGTCCTGGGCCGTCTCGATCAGCGTCATGGCATCGTCGGGCAACTGACCCATTGTGCCTTCCACCTCTGGATGGCCTGCATGGCCGATGAGCAAAACATGGGCACCGCGGCTGGCATGACGCTCAGTCTCGATATGAACTTTGGAGACAAGAGGGCAGGTCGCGTCGAGATAGAAAAGCTTGCGCTGTTCGGCCTCAGCAGGAACCGACTTCGGCACACCGTGGGCCGAGAAAAGAACGGGCCGGTCGTCCGGCACCTCTTCCAATTCGTCGACAAAAACGGCGCCGAGGTTTCTCAGGCGCGCCACAACGGTCTCGTTGTGCACGATCTCGTGGCGGACATAGACCGGTGCGCCGAAGCGATCGATCGCCTTCTCGACCATCTCAATGGCGCGTTCCACGCCTGCGCAGAAGCCGCGCGGGGCGGCCATTCGGATGGTGACAGTGTTTTCAGTGCTCATTGGCTTCGCCAGGGTTCGCGATTGCCCGGACATCAACTATAGGAAACGGACTCGGCGGGCTACCGCCTTCTTCCATCCCTTTCGGAGTTTCGCCCATGCGTCCTGCCGCCGCTCTTTTGTTGATTGCCGTGTTTTTGGCTGGCTGCGTGGGGACAAGCCTATCTGATGAGCCCAATTCGGGCCCGTGTCCTAAGGTCTTCGTCCTCGAAGAGGCTGTTCGCTTTGTTGAATTCAACGGCGACGAGCGGACCCTCGAGACGGTGGCGTTTTCTGGGGAAATCACGGATGTGCGGCTTTCGTGCAGGTATTACGCGGACATTCCGATTCGAAGTCAGGTGGAGATCGACTTCGAAATCGGCCGCGGTCCTGCGGCGGAAGAGATGGTCTATGATCTCACATACTTTGTCGCTGTGACCCGGACGGATCGCGATTTGATCGCGAAGGAAGAGTTCACCGTTCCTGTGCGCTTTCGGCGCAACGAGCGGGTCGTGTCCTTCAAAGAAGACATCAACCGGGTGATCATCCCGCGGTTCGACCCCGATATCTCTGGTGGCAACTTTGAGGTCGCTGTCGGCTTTGCCCTCACGCAGCGACAAGTGATCTTCAACCGTGCTGGTGTCAGCCTCAAGTTTCCGGAGGCGTAATGCTCTCTCTTGCTGAACGTTTGAGCGAAGCGGTTGGCGCCGCCTTCGCGGCAGAAGGGCTCGACCCAAAGCTGGGTGCTGTGCGTGTTTCTGATCGTCCCGATCTGGCGCCCTTTCAGTGCAATGGAGCGTTGGCTGCGGCCAAGGCCGCGAAGCGCAATCCGCGGCAGCTCGCCGAGGCGCTGGCCAAGCACTTGGAGAACGATCCACTTCTCGAGGATGTGAGCCTCGCCGGCCCAGGGTTTTTGAACCTGACGCCAACCGCGACGGTTCTCGAAGCCATGGCGGCCGAGCTTCAGGCCGCAGATGATTGCGGCGTTTGGCGCAACCCCAGCCCGGAAAAAGTGCTGCTCGACTATGGCGGGCCGAATGTCGCCAAGCCCCTCCACGTGGGGCACCTCAGAAGCGCCATCATCGGCGAGAGCTTGAAACGGATTCTTCGAGCCGCAGGCGACGATGCCGTTGGCGACATCCACCTCGGCGATTGGGGCCTGCAAATGGGCCAGCTGATCACCGAGATGGCACAACGTTCGCCGGAGCTTCCCTATTTCGACCCTCAGATCACAGACGGTTACCCCAAAGAAAGCCCCGTCACGGTCGATGAGTTGGCTGAGATCTATCCCGCCGCCTCATCAGCTTGCAAAGAGGATCCTGAGCGGATGGCGGCGGCGCAGGCCGCGACCGCTGAGTTGCAAGACGGTCGGCCCGGCTATCGCGCCCTTTGGCAGCATTTTGTCGATGTGAGCCAAGATGCTCTCGAGCGGGACTATGGCGCGCTCGACGTCTCGTACGAGCTGTGGCGGGGTGAGGCGAGCGTACACGACCGGATCGAACCGGTGACCGAGGCGCTTCGCACCAAAGGCCTCTTGCAGCCCTCCGACGGTGCAGAGGTCGTCCACGTCGCGCGGGACGGAGACAAAAAAGAGATCCCGCCGCTGTTGATGATCAAGTCCAACGGATCGGTGGGCTACGCCTCGACCGATCTGGCGACGATCGACGAGCGCGCGGCTGAGGGTTTTGATCGCTGCATCTACGTGGTCGATAAGCGGCAGTCGGAGCATTTTGTACAGGTGTTCCGGGCTGCGGCTCTCCTCGGGCTCATGCCAGAGGACAAGCTCGAGCACGCAGGCTTTGGCACCATGAACGGCAAGGACGGTCGACCGTTCAAGACCCGAGAGGGCGGTGTGTTGCGCCTTTCCGATCTCCTTCACATGGTCGTGAGCAAGGCGGAAGAACGGGTCGCTGCTGGCGATGTCGCCCAGGATCAAAGCGATCACGAGCGGCAAGTGGTGGCCCGCCAGATTGGTTTGGCTGCCCTCAAATTTGCCGACCTCTCCAACCCCCGGACGACCGACTACATTTTTGATCTCGATCGCTTCATCGCCTTTGAAGGCAAGACGGGGCCGTATCTGCTTTACGCCGCGGTGCGCATGCGGTCGGTGTTGCGCAAGGCGGGGGTCGATCAAGCAGAAGCCGCTGGCAAGACGATCGCTGTCACAAATTCGTCAGAACGCGATCTTATCACGCAGCTCCTCGGATATAGCGATGCGCATCGCGGGGCGCACCAAAAACGGATGCCTCACATCTTGTGTGAGCATCTCTTCGCAGTGGCCCAGGGTTTTTCAAAGTTCTACGCCCATTGCCGGATTGCTGATGAGCCGTCTACGGATCTTCGTGATAGTCGCTTAGCCCTTGTTTCGCTGACGCTATCTCAGCTTGATCACGGTTTGGGCCTGCTTGGGATTTCCGCACCCGAACAAATGTGAACATTTGGTGTCTGGGGTGTGGCTTATTCGCACCAATGCTCAGAGATGTGCAGTATGCAACATTTCTGACATATAACTTCTCGTAAAGTGTCACATCCCGGGACTACCCGGCCCCCGGGCGCGCAACCTGCGCTTAGACACTCGGGGAATTAATCAGATGACCAACAATCGTTGGGCGAGCGGCGTCGCTGCCCTCGCACTTACTGCGGCGATGACGCCTGCAGCTCTTGCACAGGACACCACCGGCGGCATCCGCGGTAGCGTCGAGACTGAAACCGGCGCCTCGATTTCGGGTGCAACGGTCGTCGTCGTGAACACCGAAACGGGCCTTGCTCGTACAGTTCGCACCAACAGCAATGGTGACTTCAACGTCCGCAACCTGCCGGTGAATGGTCTTTACGCCGTGTCGGTCACAGCCCCTGGTTTTGCCGGTGAGCGCGCTGAAGACATCGCACTGAGCCTCGGTAACATCACTGACCTGGACTTTGACCTGAGCTCTGGCACAGGTGACGAGATTGTAGTTGTGGCGACCCGCACAGTTGCTGCTGATGTTGCTGTTGGTCCGAACACCACTTTCACGGCCGCCGAGCTGCAGTCGCTTCCAACGATCAACCGAAGCATCGCTGATGTCCTCCGCCTCGATCCACGCGTCTACATCGACGAGAGCCGGGGTGACCTGAACCCTGTGCAGTGTGCCGGCAAGAACCCACGCTTCAACTCATTCACACTCGACGGTGTTCGCCTCAACGACGGTTTTGGCCTCAACGCCAACGGCTTCCCAACGGAACGCCAGCCATTCTCGTTCGACGCAATTGAGCAGGTCTCGGTCGAACTCGCGCCATTTGACGTTCAGTATGGTGGCTTCTCGGCGTGTAACATCAACGCTGTGACCAAGTCGGGTACGAACGAGTTCCACGGAACGATGTTCTACGACTACACCGACAACGATCTCCGCGGTGACTCCCTTGAAGGCGAAGACGTTATCGGCGCCGACTTCAAAGAGCAGCGCTATGGTGCAACTGTTGGTGGCCCAATCATCAAAGACAAGCTCTTCTTCTTTGCCGCTTATGAGCGCAACGAAGGCAGCAACAACTTTGACCGCGGCGCGCTTGGTTCTGGTGCCGTTAACGAAGTTGACATCACGCAGGATGAACTCGACCGCATCGTTCAGATCGCCAATGAAGTCTACGATTACGACCCTGGTCAGATCCCAACAAGCCTCCCGAACGACGATGAGAAAATCCTCATCAAGCTCGACTGGAACATTAATGAGAGGCATCGTGCGTCGTACACGTATAACTACAATGACGGCTTCAACAATGTTCAGTCTGACGGCGACCTCGACGAGTTCGAGTTCCAGAATCACCTCTATGTCCGCGGTTCGGAGCTGAACCAGCACGTTGGCCAGGTCTTCTCTGACTGGACAGAGAACTTCTCGACCGAGCTTCGGATTGGTCACGTGAGCCTGGACAACAGCCAAAACTCGATCGGCGGCACCGACTTCGGTGAGATCACGATCGAAACAGACGATGTCGACGTGTATCTCGGTGGCGACGATAGTCGTCAGCGCAATGACCTTGAGTATGATATCTGGAACTTCGCGGCCAAGGCTTTCTACACGGTGGGCCGTCACGAGTTCACTCTCGGCTACGAGCGTGAGCAGTTTGATATCTTCAACCTGTTCGTTCAGCACGCTGAAACAGAGATCGATTTCGAGAACATTGAGTTCTTCGATATCAACACTTGCGAAGATCCTAACGATCCAAGCGCCAGCACTTGCGATGAGCTGCCCGATCTCGAGATCTCAGCTATCGATGCCTTCGAGCTCGGCCTTGCTGACTCGGTGTTCTACAACAACGCTCCTTCGGGCGACATCAACACGCCTTCGAACTCGGATGACGCGGCTGCTGACTGGGGCTACGCTCTGAACACGGTCTACTTCCAAGACGCGTTCGAGCTGACGCCGACGGTCAACGTCGTGGCGGGTCTGCGCTACGATTTCTACACATCGGATGACTCGCCACCAGAGAGTGCTCAATTCGTTGAGGATTACGGCTTCTCGAACTCGCAAAACATTGATGGTCTTGACCTTCTCCAGCCGCGTATCGCTGTGACCTGGGAAGCTAAAGACAATCTGACTGTTAGCGCAGGTGTGGGTCGCTACTCAGGTGGTGATCCGAACGTTTGGATTTCGAACAACTACTCGAACAACGACGTGACCAATCTCGGCGCGAGCGACTCGGGTCTCGATTTCTCGGACCGTTTCTTCATCGATCCGGGTACGGATCCTGCGGCTGCCGCCCAGGCAGCTCTTGATGCGAGCGGTGACGTTTCGCTTCTCGATCCAAGCGTTGTTTACATCGACGCTGAAGACGGTGTCCCTGCATCGGCCGGCTACGCTATTCCTGAACAGCAATCTCTTGCAGTCCGCCAAGGCATCGGCAGCACCGGCTTCCAGATCAACTATCTGGATCCCAACTTCGAGCTTCCTTCGGAGTGGAAGTTCTCGCTGGGCGCTGTTTACCAGCCAACGCTCGACCTCCCGAGCTTCCTCGGCGGCGACTACACCTTCACCGCTGACTTCCTCTACAGCCAGGGCGAGAACAGCGCGGTCATCCTCCGCGGTGACCTCGAAGATACCGGCGAAGTCGATGCTGACGGTCGTCCGATCTACGAAAGCGTTCGCCGGGAAAGCTTCGTGCTGACCAACTCTGACGATGAGCAGAACCGCACGATCTCGATCTCGGGCGGTATCCAGAAAGAGTATGACAACGGCTTCAACTACGTTCTCGGTTATGCCTACACGGACAGCCAAGACGTGAACCCGATGACAAGCTCGGTGGCGTTCTCGAACTACACCAACCGTGCGGCGTTCGACCCTCAAGAGCAGGTTCGTTCGACCTCGGACTTCAACATCAAGCACCGCTTCACGGCTATTGCGAACTACGAGCGTAACTTCATCCGTGACTATGCGACGCGCGTTTCAGCTGTCGGCCTCCTGCGGTCGGGTCTCGCTTACTCGATCGTTGATCCGGATGCGGAGGTCTCGGCAGTCCGTTTCACCAGCCCTGATCTCCTCCTTACACCGGGGAGCCGGAACGAAGAGTTCGGGTCTTGGTGGGGTAAAGTGGACCTTCGCTTCGAACAGGAGTTCCCAGGTATCCAAGACGGTCACAAAGCGGCTGCGTTCATCGTGATCGACAACTTCACCAACCTTTTGAACGACGAGTGGGGCATCCTTCGCGAGCCTGACTTCCCACCGACGGTTGAAATCACCCGCGACGATATGGGCATGATCAACGGAACGCAGCGTGCAGAATCGCGTGTTGGCGACGCATCGCGCTACCAAATCCGCGTCGGCGTTCGTTACGTCTTCTAAGACTGCTGAGGTTCCAAACCTCGACGGGAAGGGCGGCTTCGGCCGCCCTTTTCTTTTGCTGGCAGCGTCGGGGGCCATTGGCTAAAGCGCGCCAATGCAAGACCTTCCCAAGACCTTTGAACACGCCGAGGCCGAGCCGCGCCTTTACGAAGCCCAAGAAAAATCAGGGCTCTTTGCGCCCCAGGGCGAGGGTGATCCCTATGCGATCGTCATCCCGCCGCCCAACGTGACGGGCAGTTTGCATGTCGGCCATGCGCTCAACACCACGCTCCAAGACATCTTATGCCGCTTCAGGCGGCGGCAAGGGCGCCGGGTGCTTTGGCAGTTCGGCACCGACCACGCAGGCATCGCGACCCAAATGGTGGTCGAACGTCAGATGGCGGAGCGCCGAGAGCCGCATCGCCGGGACATCGGCCGCGACGCTTTTGTTGAGAAGGTCTGGCAATGGAAAGCGGAGTCGGGCGGCACGATCGAGAACCAACTCCGCCGCCTCGGTGCGAGCCTTGATTGGTCCCGTGGCCGTTTCACCATGGATGAGGGCCTGTCCGCCGCCGTCAGGAAGGTCTTCGTCGAACTCTATAACGAAGGGCTGATCTACCGCGACAAGCGGCTGGTGAACTGGGACCCCAAGTTCCAAACAGCGATTTCTGATCTTGAAGTCGAGAACAGCGAAGTGAACGGCCATATGTGGCGCTTTGCTTATCCGTTGGCTGACGGGCCTGTGGGCGACGTTAAAGAAATCGTGATCGCCACGACGCGTCCAGAAACCATGTTGGGTGATGGGGCGGTGGCAGTGCATCCCGATGATGAGCGGTATAAGGATCTTGTTGGCAAGATGGTCCGTTTGCCGATCGCCGATCGCCTGATCCCGATCATCGCTGATGAGTATCCTGACCCGGAGTTCGGTTCGGGTGCAGTGAAAATCACTGGCGCCCACGACTTCAACGACTTTGAGGTCGCCAAGCGTAACAACATCCCGATGATCGTCTTGATGGATGAAGAAGCGCGGATGATCTCCACGCCTGAGAACAACGTGCCGAAACGCTACCACGGTGTGGACTGGTTCGAAGCGCGCAAGATGGTCATCGCAGAGATCGAAGAGCAGGGGCTCAGCCGCGGCGTCGACGAGAAAGTCATTATGCAGCCCTTTGGGGATCGGTCGGGTGTCGTGATCGAGCCCATGCTGACCGATCAATGGTATGTCGATGCGAAGACCTTGGCTGTTCCGGCGATCGAGGCGGTGAAGTCAGGCAAGACGCAATTCGTGCCGGCCAATTGGTCCAAGACTTACTTTCAGTGGATGGACAATATCGAGCCGTGGTGCATCTCGCGGCAATTGTGGTGGGGGCACCGGATTCCTGTGTGGTATGGGCCCGATGGGACGCCGTTCTGCGCTGAGAACGAGTCGGACGCCCTGCGCATGGCGACGGAGCACTATGAAGGCGACTCGGTTGCGCTGATCCAAGACAGCGATGTTCTGGATACGTGGTTTTCCTCGGCGCTCTGGCCATTCTCGACGCTGGGCTGGCCCGAGGACACGCAAGAGCAGAAGGACTTTTATCCGACGGCAGTGCTTTCGACGGCTTTCGATATCATCTTCTTCTGGGTGGCACGGATGATGATGATGGCGCTTCACTTCAAAAAGGACGTGCCGTTCGAGACGGTGTACATCCATGCCCTTGTTCGTGATGAGCACGGACAAAAGATGTCAAAGTCCAAGGGCAACGTGATTGACCCGATGGAGTTCGTCGACGAGTTCGGCGCGGATCCTCTGCGCTTTGCCCTCGCGGCGCAGGCCACGCAGGGCCGGGATCTTAGTCTTTCGAAGTCTCGGGTCGAAGGCTACCGGAATTTCCGAACCAAGCTTTGGAACGCTGCGCGGTTCCTCCAGATCCGTGAGATCCCGATCACTGGCAATAAGACCGATCCCGCGACGCTCAAGCTGCCGCTGAACCGGTGGATGGCGCATGAGGCAGCGGCGATGGCGAGGGCGGTGGCCGATGGGGTTGAGGCGTTTCGCTTCGATGATGCAGCGTCAGCGGTTTATCAGTTCACGTGGCGCACCTATTGCGACTGGTGCATTGAGCTTGCGAAGCCCGTCCTTGATGACGGAACGCCCGAGGAGATCGCCGAGACAAAGGCTGTACTCGGAGAAACACTCGAGTCCATCCTGGTGGCGCTTGAGCCGATGATGCCGTTTGTATCTCGAGAGATCTACAGCGCGATGAACGAGGGCAAAGCGGCTTTCGAAGATCTTTCCTGGCCCGCCAGTGACTTTGCCGACCCTGGCGCGGCGGCTGAAATGGAGATGGCGATTGCGCTGATCTCTGACATCCGGAGCACACGGACGGAAGTGAATGTGCCCGTCGCTGCCAAGCTGACCCTGACGGCGATCGGGGCAGGGGAGAGCGTCAAAGGACAGCTCGCGGCCCAGGAGAAGGCCATCAGCCGGATGGCCCGGATCGAAGAGATCACCCACGCCGCTGAGCCGCCGAAGGGGGCGATCCAGTTCGTCAGCAACGGCGTGACCTACGCCTTGCCTGTGGTCGACGTGATTGATCTTGGTGCGGAGATGGCGCGTCTTGAAAAGGACATCGCCGCTGCCCAAGGCCAACTCAAAAAGGCTGAGGGCAAACTGAGCAATGAGCGCTTCGTGTCGAAGGCGCCGCCAGAGGTCGTCGAAGAGGAGCGAGCACGGGTCACCAAGTTTGGTGAAGAGCTCAAACAGCTTGAGGCGGCGAAGGCGCGGCTTGCCGCCCTCTGACTATTCCCAATCGTCAGCGGTGATCACAATGCCTTCGCGGCGCGGATCGGCAAAAACATCGAGGCCGTCCGCGCCAAAGACGAAACCGTGGAGGCCCGAGGTGAGCGTTTGCATCGTCACCTCATATCCAGCGGCTTCAAGCTCGCCTGCCAGCTCATCGTTTCCTTCTTCGACCAAGACTTTGCCGCGGGGGACAACGACATGGGGGCGGGTTACCGCCTCGCTGAGCTGCGTCCCGCCGAACATATGGGAGATGAGTGGTTTGGCGACATAGCCAATGATCGCCGGCCCACCCGGACTGCCGATGGCGGCATAGGGCTCACCCTCGCCGTCAAACACCACAACCGGTGTCATCGAGCTCATCGGCCGTTTGCGCGGACCAGGCGCGTTGGCGATCGGTTTGCCGTCTCGGCCCGGGTCGCGCGAGAAGTCAGTCAGCTGATTGTTGAGCACCATGCCCGCGGCAAACATCTGGCTGCCAAACGGCATCTCGACCGTTGTGGTCATCGATATGATGTTGCCCGCAGCATCGCGGATCGAGAAATGCGAGGTGGCCGGAACTTCGTAAGAATCGCTGTCGAGGAAGCCCTCCTTGACCTCTGGACCAGCCGGTTCGCCTGCTTCCACGCCCTCGAGCGGTGAGGGGCCAATCAGGTCTGCGCGATCTTTGAGATAGGCGTTATCGACAAGCGCCGCGACAAGCGCGTCGGCCGATAGATCCTCCGTACCCATAGCGATGGGGTCGCCAAGATATCGGTTACGATCAGCATAGGCGAGGCGTGTGGCCTCGACATAGTTGAGAAGGTTTTCCTCTGGCGTTCCATCCGCGCCGGTGTGGGCGTAGATCTGCATGATCTGCAGCAAAGTGATCCCGCCGGAGCTTGGCGGCGGCATGGAGCAAATCTTGTACCCTTTGATAGGTACACAGATGGGCGTGCGTTCAATCACATCATAGGCCGCAAAGTCGTCAATGGTGATCGTCTCTTCGCCGGTTTGCGCGTTGACGCGCTCGACAATGGCTTCAGCAATCGGCCCGCTGTAAAAGGCCGCTGCACCGCCTTCCGCGATCAGGGAAACACTGTCCGCATAGGCCTGATTGGTAACAGTCTCCCCCTCCGGCAGGGGCTGTTCATCTTCTCCGTAATAGATCTCACCGCCTGGCTCGAGCCGGAGATGCGGCAGTCGGCCCGCCCAATAGCTCAGCCGCTGGGGCATGGCGAAACCTTCCGATGCCAGACGGATCGGCGCGTCAAAGAGGGAGCTCCACTCAAGCGCGCCATGCTTCTCGTGAGCAAACTCCAGAAGCTCAACGGCTCCCGGCACCCCGGTGCTGAACCCCGAACGCACGGCGGTGAAGAACGGCATGGCTGATCCGTCCTCGGTCAAAAAGATATCCGGCGCGGCGGACGCGGGCGCGATCTCCCGGCCATCATAGGCGTGGAGGACCTCGGTCTCCGCATCGTAGAAAAGCATGAACGCGCCGCCAGCAAGGCCGGAGGACTGCGGCTCAACGAGACCCAAAACCGTCTGCACAGCGACGGCTGCGTCCGCAGCCGTCCCTCCGCGAGCGAGGACTTCCGCGCCGGCCTCAACGGCCAATGGGTGAGCAGCTGAGACGATCCACGGCAGCACTTCCTCTGCGGAGGCGGCGGGCGCTTCTGCTGCAGGCGGCGCAGTGGTTTCGCTCGCGGGTTCACCACATGCGGCGAGAAGGGCGGCGGTGGCTGCGGCGAGGGCCAGTCTGCGGTCCATGCTTGCTCCTTAGATAGCGTCCAGCGCACAACTTTGGCTGAGTGCGCGAGAGAGGCAAGCCATGCCCGTAGGACCCAGGAACAGCATCACAGATATCAAAGGCTTAAAGGTTGGCTGCGCGGAGGACGCCGCGGCCAAAACAGGCGTCACGTTGCTCTTGCCAGAGGCACGGTTGCGCGCGGCGGCTGATGTGCGGGGCGGAGCGCCTGGGACGCGAGAGACCGATACACTGAGGCCAGGAGCGCTCGCCGATGAGGTGCACGGCATCGTTTTGAGCGGCGGCTCGGTCTACGGCCTGGCCGCAGCCGATTCCGTTTGCCGCCTGTTGGGCGCTGCTGGCCGGGGCTACGGCATGGTGCAGCGGGAAGGCGTACCGCAGTCACCGATCGTGCCTGCGGCCATCCTTTATGACCTGGCCAATGAAGGCGATAAAGATTGGGGTACGGAACCTCCCTATGCTGCGCTGGGGGAGGAAGCCTATCACGCCGTTTCTGAAGATGTGCCGCTTGGCTCTTTTGGCGCGGGCCTTGGCGCCACCGCTGGCGCCTATCCAGGCGGGCTGGGCACGGCGTCCTGGGTGACGGAGGACGGCTTCACCGTGGCGGCGCTCGTCGCGGCTAACCCGTTTGGTTCACCTTACGTGCCCGGGACCAAACAGTTCTGGGCTGCACCTTTTGAGGTGGACGGAGAGTTTGGCGGTCGCGGTTTCCCCCAAGAGGCGGGCGCTGCGGGCCTGCCGCCTGACACCAAAATGGGCACGGCGACCAGGAGCAACACCACGATCGCCATCATCGCGACAGATGCCGATCTTCCGGTCACAGAGCTCGAGCGCCTGGCCGTCATGGCGCAAGACGGCCTCGCGCGAGCGATCCGTCCGGCTCACGCGCCTGTCGACGGAGATGTTGTGTTTGCTGTCACGACCGCTGAGAAAGAGATCAGTATCCCCCTCTTCATGGCGTCAGGGATCCTCGGCTCCATCGCCGGTGATGTGATGGCAAGGGCCATCGCCCGCGGTGTGCATGCCGCTGAATGACCGGCGATAGGCGCTCGGCGAGACGCCCACATGGGTTCGGAACCGACGTTTAAGATTGTCCGCCGAACCCAGGCCACTGACCAAAGCGATATCGTCCAGTGTTGTTGCTGTCGTCTCGAGCAGTGTTTTTGCAAACCCTATCCTCTGTTGCGTTAGCCAGTGTCCAGGGCTTTGTCCCGTCGTCGCAACGAAACGGCGGCTGAAGGTTCGGCTGCTCATCTTGCAGAACTCTGCCATCGTCTCGATCGACCAATCGGCGCTGGGGTTGGCGAGGATCTCGTCGATCAGTTGCGGCAGGGCGCCTTCGCGCGGCGCCGGCACGGGGGCCTCGACGAACTGGAGTTGCCCTCCCTGGCGATGGGGCGGGATCACCAGTCGCCGCGCCACATTGTTCGCCGCCGTGACGCCTTTATCCTTCCGTACAAGATGCAAAAGAAGGTCAAGGCCCGCGGCCGAGCCTGCCGACGTGAGGACGTCTCCTTCGTCCACATAAAGAACATCACGCATAAAGGTGACCGTCGGGAATGCCTCCTCAAACTGCTCCCTATACAGCCAGTGTGTGGTCGCGCGCCGACCGTCCAGAACGCCGAGACGGGCCAGGAGAAAGGCGCCGGAGCAGATGCTGACCAGCCGCGAGCCGCCTTCAAAGGCGGCGAGAAGGGCATCGCGCAAGGCAGGGCTGGGCGTCTGATCCGGCGGCCACCCCGGAACAACAATGGTGCCCACCTGCTCAAGGGCATCGATGCCATGATCCGCTGTCAGACGAAGCCGTCCATCACGTGACCGAACGCTTTTGGTCTCTGCGCAGGTGATCAAGCGAAACCAATCGCTACCCAGCTCAGGCCGCTCGAGGCCGTAGACCTCAGCCACCAGCTGATATTCGAACCCGTAAAAACCGCTGGGCAGAAGCGCCGCGACGAGCAGGGGATCAGGGCGAGAGTTTGGCAAGAATAGCCTCTATATTGACAAACATGCCAATACCGCGAGACCCGGCTTGGTGCAAGATGAGTGGAGGATGGACACCAAGGAGGACGCCATGACCAACGCAGTGACCCAGCGGCCAGCAGCTTCGGCGGCAGACGCAGCGGCCCATTTTTCGGCGCAATTTGCCTATGAGACAGACTGTTGGGACGTGCACGATGCGATGAGCCAGGCAGAGCCGGGCTTTGTCTTGCTCGATGTGTGCAGCCCAGCTCTTTTTGAGACGGGGCATGTGCCGGGCGCGATCAATCTTCCGCATGGGAAGATTATTGCGAGCAAAATGCGGGAATGGCCGGAGGATACCCTGTTCGTCACCTATTGCGCCGGACCCCACTGCAATGGCGCCGCCCGGGGGGCCTTGCGCCTGGCTGAGCTCGGCCGGCCAACAAAGCTGATGGCGGGCGGTGTCACGGGGTGGCTGGATGAAGGCTTCGCGTTGGAGACCGGCGCCGCGTGGGCGGGCTTGAGCCAATCCGCGTGCGTCCTTGGCGGCTTGAGGATGTGCCAAATCTGCTTCTCTTGATGAAGGCACTCGCCGAATTCGAGGGTTATGCGGAGCAGTTCCGGGTCACCGAAGAGGCGCTGGAGAAGGCCTGGTGTGAAGACCCGCGGCCCTTTGAAGCCTTCGTGGCAGAAGGGAGCACATCGGTCGGCCTTCTCGGCATGGCGATCACCTATCAACAACCGTGGACCTACGATCTTCGACCCACGGTGGTCCTGAAGGAGCTGTTCGTCGTGCCCGAGGGCCGCGGCTACGGCGTCGGGGCGGAGCTCATGTCCGCGGTGATTGAGGAGGCCAAGACGCGAGGCGCGTCCCGGATCAACTGGACGGTCCTGGCGGACAACGACCGCGCCAAAGACTTCTACCGGCGCCTTTCCGGGAAGCATGATGCGAAGTGGGAGCCGTGGACTCTCGAATTGCCTTGATGGCGACCCCTGCAGGACTCGAACCTGCAACCGTCGGATTAGAAGTCCGGTGCTCTATCCAGTTGAGCTAAGGGGCCATCGAGAAGGGGCCCATAGCACGGGTTGGGCCGACCGCTAGGACTAGTGGGTCCAGGGCTTTCTGCGGGCTGAGGCAAAATTGTCAGCATAGGCCTTGAGGACCGGGGTCTGGTCCGCCGGCTCGAACACCTGATGCGGGATGCCGTGGTCCTTGGCGTAGGCGACGGCTTGCTCTTTCGTTTCGAAGTGAAGGTGCACCTGGCCAGCTTGGGTGTCCTCAGCGCTGGTCCAGCCCATCAGCGGGTCCACCCGCTTGGCAAAGCGCGGCTCGAACTCAAGGATCCATTCCTGCGACTTGCCCTTACCGGACTGCATCGCGGTGCGGGCGGGGCGATAGATGCGTGCAAACATTCCCGCTTGATGGGGCAGGCCGAGGCGCAGCGCAAGACGTCGAACTGACGCCTCACGCGGTGAGGGGCTGGGGCCCCGTTTCGTCAGTTCGCGTAGCTCACGAGTTCATACTCCACGCCGTCATCGTCGAGGAAATAGAACCGGCGCCCAGGCTCGTAGTTGCCGTGGCCGAAGGGCTCAAAGCCGAGCTTTTTCACACGCTCCTCCGCAGCATCAAGGTCCTGTACGACGATGCCAACATGATTGAGATGGGCTTTCCGATTGCGGACAGTGTCTTTGTCTTTGGGTCCTTTGGGGGGCGCATAGACGGCGATGTAGTCGTCGTCGTTGCCCACATGGACCGAGTAGCCGCCCAGCGCAGAGGCGCCTTCCCAACGAATGCGCCAACCAAAAAGATCGACCAGCATGTCTGCGGTTTTTCTGGGATCACTGACCGTGAAGTTCACGTGTTCCAGGACGGCTTTGCTGCTGCTCATTGCGTTCTCCTTCTCTCGATGGGGGCACGCTAATTCCTCAACCTAAGTTGAGGTCAAGGTTTAAAGTGAGCTTTTTGCTGATGGCTTGTGAGACCAACTCTCGCGCGAGGTTCGCGCCTCATCGCGGGTCTGTGCTGTGCTCTTGAAGGAAATCTGGTCGGGGCGGCGTGATTCGAACACGCGACCCCCTGTACCCAAAACAGGTGCGCTACCAGGCTGCGCCACGCCCCGACCGGAGGAGGGCCCATAGAACCCTCTGGCGCGAGACGCAATCGACTTTTTGCTTGTTATGAACGCTTCATCAGCAGGCGGCCGCGCGCCTCTTGCCGTGCGGTGTAGAGGTTCTTGGCGTAGCCGGTGAAGATGGGCGTGAGCAGGCCCGCATCGAGGTCCAGTTCGTCCCGATAGACACAGGCGTGATCACCATCCGGCGTGATTGTCAGTGTGTGGTTCCAGCGCTTCACCGGGCCGCCGTGTTCGCGGCTGGCGACGACCCTTGTATCAGGATCGACCGTGATCATCTCGATGGACCATTGGCCCAACGGGATCCCCATGACCTTGAGTGGCAGGACGAAGTGGTCGCCCACGATCGCGTCACGGTCAGGAAGGCCGTCGAGCCCCGGCTGGGTGCCCAGGACCGCTTTAAGGTCGGTATAGCTTAAGATGCTGCGCCACATGACCTTCGCTGGGATCAGGTGGCGCTGCTCAACAACGATGATTGTCACCGCACGGACTTGTACAACGGACGTTCACCGGCGGCGGCTGCATCGCGGCTTGGCGCCGCCTCGCCCATCCGGTCGCGATAGACCCAGATGTTGGTCATCACGAGATCAACAAAGTGGCGGGCCTCTTTGTTCGGCACGCTTTCGAGCATCAAGAGTTGGTCATCGATCCGGGTACGCGCGTGCCAGCGGCTGAAATTGCCAGGGCCCCAATTGTAGCTGAGCGCCATTTCAAACATGTCGCCGCGCCCGTCATTGTACCGTGTCAGGAGCGTTTCGACATAGGACTGGCCGAGCTGCATGTTGTAGCTGGGGTCATAAAGCCGTTTGGAGGCTGCCGTGCCGCGACGCATCAGGGCGCGATCACCGGTGATGTAGGACGCCGTCCGCGGCATCAGCTGCATCAGGCCAGCAGCACCGACGCGCGACTTCGCGTGGGTCATGAACTTCGACTCCTGGCGAATGAGGCCATAGAGCACGGCCTGGTCGATCGAGTAACCGCCTGTCGGCTCAAGATCGTCCGGCACCGGATAAAGGGCGGGCCACAGGGCCCGGTCATCGGTTTCGCGAATGGCAAGACCTTCGGAGAGGTGCACCTCGGCTGAGGCCAGCTCGAGCGCACCCGCAAAGGCGAGAAGGTCAGCATCCTGCGACGGTGACAGTTCGCCATGGGCATAGCGCACTTCGAGCGAAGCCTCGTCATCCATACCGATCTCAGCGAGAGCGGCGGCCCGTTCGAGGCGCGGGTTGTCTTCCATCAGCGCCGCAATCCGGAAATCATCCGCGTCGATCGGCGACCAATCGATGCCCGATCCGCGGCCGAGTTGTCCAAGCGCCAATTGTCCGTAGAGTGTCAAAGGGTAACCGCTCGCAAGGTCCAGATGGTGCATAGCATCGTCAGCTTGGCCGAGCGCCAGCGCGGAGCGAGACGCCCAATAGGCGGCCGCGGCGCGAAGCGAGCTCTGCTGGTGAGGCTCAGCCGCCATGGCGCTGTGATACTTATAGGCCGCTTCCATATCGCCTTGGCGCCAGGCGACGAGCCCCGCTGTCCATTGCGCGAGAACGGCGCTGCCGCCGGAACGATCGGCGGCTTTCCGGGCAAGAGAGCCTGCCTGATCAAGCCGTCCGTTCACGTAATAACTCTCGGCGATCCAGCCGCGGATGCGGTCGGTTTGGCGCGAGGTCAGCACATTAAACTGTCGCGGGTCGTTGAGATAATTCAGTGACTGGGTCGGCCGATCCTTGGCCAAGAGGTACCGAATGCGGGACTCGATCCGCGCCACCTGGCGCCGACGACCTTCGCTCAGCTTGTCGTAATCAGCCTCAAGCGCGGGGTTGAGATCCACGTCCACCGACTGGCGCCATTTGCGGGCGACAGGCCGTTGCGGCCGACTGCTCGATGGGCGCCGTTTCATCGCCAGGCGATAGATCTGCGTCGCATCCGGATGATCGGCGTAGGACGACAGCCAGCGCGCAAGCTCCTTGTAAGAGCTACGATAGGCGGTGGGATGCATGTAGCGCTGCTCAAAGACGTAGCCGAGAAGAACCGGGTTCTCGACCTCTTCGATCAAGGGGTCGGCCGCGCTCATTTTGCCTGCCTCTTGCAGGTCAAAAATCTCGCGATAGCGCGCTTCATCTTCCGGGGACAGAATATCGGGCGCTGCGATGGCAGCTGCTCCGGCGCCCCAGGCGACAAGCGCCGTGATCAAATGGCGTAGGGCCAACGTGATGCTCCTTCGACAGCCCTCCAATTGGGGGCTCACTCATGCTCAAGTCAGGATTTGGACAGGACTTCGTTAAGCTTTGATTTCACGGCCAAAAGATCACGCCACGCGAGCCGTTTTTGTTGAGGTTGGCGCAACAGAAACGCCGGGTGGAACATCGGAAGCGCAGGGATCTTGCGGCCCTCCGCGATGATGTCCCGAAATGTGCCACGGGAGCGGGTGATGCCCGGGGCGTCTGGAAAAAGAGATTGGGTCGGCACATTGCCGGTCAAAATCACGACCTTCGGCTGCGAAAGCTCAATGAACCGGCGCATGAAGGGCAGGCAGGTCGCGACCTCAGCTTTAGAAGGATTTCTGTTGCCCGGCGGCCGCCAATAGATCGCGTTGGAAATACAAACCGGTGTCTGTCCCTCGCTGGGTGCGCGGGAAAAATCGATGGCGGCGAGCATGCGGTCGAGCAGGTGGCCTGACCTTCCGACAAAGGGCTTGCCGAGCCGGTCCTCTTCTTTCCCCGGCGCTTCGCCCATCACAAGCACGGGAGCGTTGAGAACGCCGTCATAGATGACGGGGCCTTTCGCGCCTTCTCGCAGGGGACAGCCCTCGAAACTGGCGATCGCTTCGATCAGCGCGCCGAGGTCTTGGCAGCCAGCGGCGATCCTTTCGGCTTCGCTGATGGCCTCGTCAGCGGGGATCGCTGCACCCTTTTTCGCCGTTCGTTTTTTGGGTGGAGCTTGCGGCGCGGGGGCCGTCGGTGCGGCCCTCTCCGGCGTCTCTTGCCAGGCCGCAAGACCACCTGGCGCGTCCGCCTCCACGGTGGTCACGCCTGCTTCATCATAGAATCGGAGGATGGCGTGCGCTTGCTCGCCGGTGATCGCCGTGCTCATCGGGGGCAGCGTGCCGCGGCTTGCGCGGCATCACAAGAGACGATGCGATGCTGCGGCGCATGGAATCCGAGGCGAACTCAGGGCAGTGTTCGCCCAAAGAATAAGGCTTGTAAATCAATGTACGACGACACCGAGATAGAACGCGAAAGCATGGAATTTGATGTCGTGATCGTCGGCGCGGGCCCCGCGGGCCTCGCTGCTGCGATCAGGCTGAAGCAGCTCGAGGCTGAAAAGGGCAACGACATTTCTGTCGTCGTTGTGGAAAAGGGCTCGGAGGTTGGTGCCCACATCCTCTCAGGCGCTGTGCTCGATCCGCGGGCTTTGGATGAGTTGCTGCCCGACTGGCGTGAGGACGACAGCTGCCCCATCGATACCGAAGTGACGGACGAGAAGTTCCTGTATCTGGGACCAGCCGGCTCAATGCCGCTGCCGAACTTCGCACTCCCCTCGATGCTCAAGAACCACGGCTGCTACGCGACGTCGATGTCGATGGTCTGCCGCTGGCTCGCGGAAAAAGCCGAGGCGATGGAAATCGAGATCTATCCGATGATGGCGGCCAACCAGACGGTGCGCCGGGAGGATGGTTCGGTTGCTGGCGTGATCGTCGGCGAGGTCGGCATCGGCAAAGATGGGGAGAAAAAAGACACCTACGAACCCGGCATGGAGCTGCGCGGCAAATACGTGCTTCTGGCCGAGGGTGTCCGCGGATCGATCAGCAAAAAGGTCATCGAAGAGTTCAACCTTGATGAAGGCAAAGAGCCGCAGAAATACGGCATTGGCATCAAAGAGCTTTGGAAAGTGCCGGACGAGAACTTCAAGAAGGGCTACGTTCAGCACACGTTCGGTTGGCCGCTCGATAACTCCACCGGCGGCGGCTCGTGGATGTACCATTTCGGCGACAACTATGTCTCCGTCGGTTTTGTGGTGCACCTCAACTACAAAAACCCCTATCTTGCTCCGTATCAGGAGTTTCAGCGTTTCAAGACCCACCCCGAGGTTCGCCACTTCCTCGAAGGGGGCGAGCGCGTGGCCTATGGCGCGCGGGCGATCTCTGAGGGCGGTTTCCAGTCTGTCCCTAAACTGACCTTCCCCGGCGGCGCACTGATTGGTTGCTCGGCTGGCTTCGTCAACGTTCCCCGGATCAAGGGCAACCACAACGCGATGAAGACCGGCATGATGGCGGCGGAAGCAGCCTTTGAGGCCATCGCTCAGGGCCGCGAGGGTGATGAGCTTGTCGGCTATCAGCAGGCCTATGATAGGTCGTGGGTCCGCGAAGAGCTGCATATGGTGAGAAACGCCAAGCCGCTCTGGTCACAGTTCGGCACCATTCTCGGCGCGATCGCGCTCACGGGCTTTGACATCTGGACGAACGTCATCACGCGCGGCTTCTCAGTGTTTGGCACGCTCGGCCACAAAAAGACCGATGCGGCGTCGACCGAGCCTGCGTCGAAGCATAAGCCGATCGAGTATCCGAAACCCGATGGTGTGCTGACCTTCGACCGTCTGACCAATGTCAGCTTCTCTTTCACCAACCACGAAGAAGATCAGCCTGCGCACCTTCGCCTGACGGACGCTTCGTTGCCGAACAAGGTGGAGTTGCCGGTTTATGCCGGACCGTCCCAGCGTTACTGCCCGGCTGGCGTCTACGAATATGTGGAAGAGGGCGGTCAGCCGACCTTCCAGATCAATGCCCAGAACTGCGTCCACTGCAAAACCTGTGATATCAAAGATCCCGAGCAGAACATCACCTGGACGACGCCGGAAGGCGGCGGGGGCCCGAACTATCCCAACATGTAATCGGGCGGTGCGTTTGCATCCTCGATATTGCTGAGCCGGTGCCCGTCGCTTAACCTTTGCTCCGTCAGGGGGCGACGGGCATGGCATTTTGGTTCTTTCAGCGTGACAAGCTTGAAAAGCTGAGCGTCCCGACGCTCATCTCTCTTCTTCCCGGAAACATCCGTTACCGGTCCGGCGCGATCCAGGTGCGCTATGCGCGGGCGATCATCAAACTCCTGCCGCGCTTGCGCGATGATTTTGGCATCAACAATCCGCGCCGCCTTGCGCATTTCTTGGCCCAAGGGCTGATCGAGTCGGGCTTTTTCGGTTCCCTCGAGGAAGGGCTCTACTACCGGACACCGGAGCGGATCGCGAAGATCTACCACTACAAGTTCTCCAGCGTCGAAGCTGCCATCCCCTACGTCAAACAGCCGAAAAAACTGGCCAATTTCGTTTACTCGGGACGCAATGGAAACGGCCCGCCGGAGTCAGGTGACGGTTGGCGTTATCGCGGGTCGGGCCTGATCCAGCTCACCTTCCGCGACAATTACCGCCGCATTGGTGAGCGGATCGGCGTCAATATTGAGAGCAATCCTGATCGGCTGCGGAATGACCCGGCGACGGGCGTTTTGGCGGCGGCCGCGTTTTTCGAGATGAACAATCTCTTGCCCTATGCCGATGCGGATCGGGCGGATCAGGTCTCGCGCGCGGTCAATCGGGGCAATCCTGAACACCACAAAGCGGCGTATCACGAGCGTGACCGGGTAGCGCTGACCGAACGCCTGCAGGTCTTGATCGCCAACCCCGCGGCGCTGTTCGCGAACGATGACGAACAACGCCCGGAAACCGACACGTTGCAACGTGGTGACCGCGGGCCTGACGTCCGGGAGCTTCAGCAGAAGCTCAACGATCTCGAGCGGTTGGAGTACAATGTCGGCTTCGCTGACGGCGCCTTTGGTCGGGGCACGGAGCGGGCGGTGATCGCCTTTCAAGAGGACCATGGCCTGACCGCCGATGGTGTTGTCGGCCCTGACACAATGGCGGCCGTCGACGAGGCGCTTGCGGACCCAGCTGAGATCGGCAGCCCCGAACGCCGCGGTGCGTCACCGAGCGATATGGCCGATCGCGGGGTGCGCCAGGCCCAGGATGGCGCCAGTGTGACCGGGGCAGGGGCCGCTGCGGGCACTGCTGGCGCTGGCGTCGTCGCCTCAGAAGTCTTGGGCGACGGAGATGAAGAGAGCGAAGCCGCGCCCGAACAGCCCACTCCCGAGGCGATCACCGATCCGGAGCCTGATCCTGTGCCGGAAACTGTGCCGGAGGTTGTCCAACCCTCGGGGTCGCCTCAGACCCCGGCGGCGGAGACAGGATCAGATATCAATTGGCTGTTGATCGGCCTTGGCATCGCGCTGGTCCTGATCGCGGCCTTCATCATCATCCGTGGTCGCCGCATCGCCCGGGATACTCAGGAAGGTTACCGCGCGGGCAGGATCTCCGGTTGACCACACCCCTTGACTTCGCGCGGTGAAGGCGTAGCTCAAGCGTTCTCCTGACATCCCGCTGTTGGCCAACCCTCACTTGGAGGGCGACGGCGGCTGTCCCCAAACTGAGCGAGCCTGGAAGGTCATGCCCAAGTCGAAGAACCGCCGGAAGCCTAAGTCCAGTCGGCCTCAGGCCGAGATCAGCGCGGACACGCAGATCGTCGAGGCTGAAACCACCAGCACAAAGTCAGAGCGCGCGGAGGCACCTGCAGCGCCGAAGAAGAAGTCGGTCAGCCCGGTTCAGTTCTTCCGCCAGGTCCGCTCCGAAATGCAGAAGGTCACCTGGACCACGCGCGGTGAGACCACGGTTTCGACCATCATGGTGCTGATCATGGTCACCATCATGTCGCTCTTCTTTTTCACGGTCGATCAGTTCCTGCGCTTCATCGTGCCGCTGATCCTGTCCCTCAATCTCTCTTAAGGTCCGCCCCATGTCCGATGCGAAATGGTACATCGTCCACGCTTACTCCAACTTCGAGAAGAAGGTCGCCGAAGCGATTAAGGCGTCTGCGGAGGAAAAGGGCCTCGATCATCTGTTTGAGGACGTCCTTGTGCCGACCGAAGAGGTCGTTGAGGTGCGCCGGGGCCGGAAAGTCAACACGGAACGCCGCTACTTCCCAGGGTATGTCCTGGTGAAGATGGTTCTCAATGACCAGACCTATCACGTGGTCAACGAGACCAACAAAGTGACTGGCTTCTTGGGGCAGGGGAAAAAGCCGCTGCCGATCACCCAGAAGGAAGTCGACCGCATCCTTGGCACCATGGAGGAGGGCGAGCAGGCGCCAGCCATGCCAGCGATCATCTACGAGGTGGGTGAGATGGTCAAAGTCATCGATGGTCCGTTTGCGTCTTTCTCCGGCGTGGTCGAGGATGTCGACCAAGAGAACGCGCGCCTCAAAGTGTCCGTCTCGATCTTTGGTCGCGCAACGCCCGTCGAGCTTGAGTACAATCAGGTCGATAAAGAGTCCTGATCGGCCGCGGCTCACCCAAATCGTCTGTTGATTCAGATTGCAGCGCGCTGGCCGCGGTGGCATTGTCACGGCATGCAAGCGATTGCCTAACTCCTGTCCTTTGAACTGAGGACCATTCTGCCGGGTGCTGAGCGTAGGCTCGCGCCCACAGATGTCATGCATCTTTTTTGAACGTCATGCGGCGCATGTCCTGCGCGCGCATGCGCAATGCAGGAGTGAAAGCATTGTCTGAACAACCAACCATTCGTCCAGCGAGCAACGACGACCACGGAGCAATCGGTCGCATCGCAGAGGCGGCAGAACTCTTCCCCGCAAGCGCCCTTGGCGAGATGATCGTGGGCTACCGCGACGGTACCAGCCAAGACATCTGGTTTGTCGCTGAGTGCGCCGGGCGTGTTCTCTCATTTGGCTTTTGTGAGCCGGAGCGCGCTACCGAGGGGACCTGGAACCTCCTCGCCATTGGTGTTGATCCCGCCTTTCAGGGCCAGGGCATCGGAACACTGATGATGCGCTATATCGAGGACCAGTTGACCGGAAAAGGCCAACGGATCCTCCTTGTGGAGACCATGGGAACGCCCGAATTCGTGAGTCAGCGGCGCTTCTATGGGGCACGCGGCTATACTGAAGAGGCGCGTATACGAGAGTTCTACGAACCCGGAGGTGACAAAGTCGTCTTCTGGAAACACCTGTAGCCATGGCTGGCCTGGTCACCGAATGGAGCCAGGCCAGTGCGGCCGCTGGGCGTCATCGCGCAATCTGAAGTGCAGGACACTTGAGGTGCTGCTCAGTAACGGCCAGATCATGAATATGCCGATGTCTGCAGATAAGGCCCGCGACAAACGAACCTTGGTTACCGAGAAGGCCACGGAGCTTTTTTGGCGCCAGGGATATGACGGCGTGTCGATCGGCGACCTCGTCGAGGCCACGGGTCTTAACCGGTACGCGCTTTACCAGGCTTTTGGCGGGAAGAGGGAGATCTTCATCGCGGTCCTACGCGACTATATCGAGCAGTCCGTTGAGGACGTTGAAGAGGCGTTTTCGACCGTCGATCACAACCCTTACGAGGCGCTGCATCACTCGCTTTACGGCAAGATGCTCGATCCTGAGATGTTCCCGGCGGGTTGTTTGATGTGCACGACCTCGGTGGATGTCGCGGCAAAAGATCCAGAAGTTGCAGAAATACTCAACACCACGGTCAGCAGCATGACGGAGCTTTTCTCGTCAAAATTTGCTGAAGCTCAGGCCAGAGCCAAGGCGCCGCCAGAGCAAAATCCCGTTGCTTTTGGGGAGCTTGCGACCTCGCTCTACTTCTCCCTTGGCGTTCAAGCGCGGATGGGCCGAAGCCGGGAGTCGCTCGCTGACGCGCTCCGCACGACGATCGACAGCTTGAAATTATCCTGACGGTCATTGATTTTAGAATTATCGTTCTGATATGGGCTCCGAAACCTTGAGGGGAAAATCGGTATGCCTGTCAAAAGCCGTACGGTCGTTGATCGTTTTGCGGTCGGCTTCACAGAGTTTGTGTTGTCCCAACGGATTTTGGTGATATTGGCGACGGTGATCGCGGTTTTCGCGCTCGCAACCCAAGCCAAGCATCTGTCGTTTGAGAACAATTATCGGGTCTTCTTCAGCGACGAGAACCCCGAACTTCAGGCCTTCGAAAACCTCCAGGCGACCTACACTCAGACCGACAACGTCTTTTTCTATGTGCGGCCTAAGGATGGGCGCGACGTCTTTGAGCCCCAGACAATGTCGGCCATCGCCGACATCACCGAAGAGTCGTGGCAAATCCCGCACTCCATTCGCGTCGATAGCGTCACGAACTTTCAGTACACCTATGCCGAAGAAGATGACCTGATCGTCGAGGACTTGATCTACGATCCAGCGTCCCTGTCTGCAGAAGAGTATGCCGAAAAGCGCGAGATCGCGCTCGCGGAACCGATTTTGGAGCGCCAGCTGGTGACCTCCGACGGCGGGGCCACCGCGGTGAATGTGACACTCCAGTTCCCTCAGCTGAGCAATGATGAAGTGCCGAACGTGGCCTTCGCGGCCCGGGATATCCGCGAGCGGATGGAAGAGAAGTACCCCGATCTAACCTTTGCCATTTCCGGCGGCGGCCTTCTCAACATGGCGTTTATGGAAAGCGGCTTGGCGGACAACACGACGCTGGTGCCGCTCATGTTCCTGGTGGTGGTCCTCTTGACCTTCGTCACCGTGCGTTCGTTTAGCGCAACGATCGCGCTCTTCTTGGTCATCGTTCTCTCGGTGCTGACGACTGTCGGTGCGGCGGGTGTGATGCGCGTGCCGCTGACGCCGATTTCGCTCAGCTCATTGATCGTTGTGCTGACCCTGGCTGTGGCTGACGGCATCCATATCCTTTTGACGTTCCGCCAAAACATGCAGAAGGGCATGCCGAAGCGCGAAGCTTTGATCGATGCTATCCGCGTCAACTTCCTGGCGGTGGGGATCACGTCGCTGACCACCATTGTCGGCTTCATGGCGCTCAACTTTTCTGACTCGCCGCCGTTCTGGCATTTGGGCAACATGTCCGCCGTCGGTATTTTTGCAGCATGGGCGCTCTCGGTCACGTTCTTCCCAGCGATGCTCAGCCTCCTGCCGGCAAAAGCGGCCCTGCGAGAGGATTATGTCGATCGCCACACGGTGATGGACCGGTTCGCTGATTTCGTTCTGCCGCGCCGGAACGTTTTTGCCCTTCTGTCCTTGGCCGGAGTGGTGGCGCTGGTGGCGATGATCCCGCGGATGGATCTCAACGACCAGTGGACCAAATATTTCGGTGAACGGATCGAATTCCGTCGCGATACCGATGTGATCAGCCAGCATTTTGGCCTTTTCACGGTCGACTTCTCTGTCGAGGCCGGTGAGCCGAGCGGGATCTATGAGCCCGAATATCTGCAACGCCTCGATGCTTTTGCAGAATGGCTCGAGACCCAGCCCAATGTCGCCCACGTCTACTCGATGTCCGACATCATGAAGCGGCTGAACAAAAACCTGAACGCTGATGATCCAGAGTTTTATCGGTTGCCGGAGGATCGGGAGTTGGCCGCGCAGTATCTGCTGCTCTATGAGCTTTCGCTGCCTTACGGCCTCGACCTCAATGACAGGATCAACATCGATAAGTCCGCGACCCGTCTGACGGTCACGATGGAAGATGGTCCGACCCAGGAAACCAAGGATCTGCTGATCGCAGCGACTGCTTATCTTGAGGAGAACTTCCCAGAGGATCTCCGGCCAATCCCCACGTCGACCCAGGTGATGTTCACCTTCATCACCGACCGGAACGTGCAGCAGATGATCGAAGGCACAGTGATCGCGATCCTGGCCATCTCAGCGATCATGATCTTCACCTTCCGGAGCGTGAAACTGGGCATCTTGAGCCTGGTCCCCAACACGTTGCCGATTGCGACAGCTTTTGGTGCGTGGGCCTTGCTCGTCGGTGAGATCGGCTTCTCCGTCTCTGTCGTCGCAGCGATCAGTCTCGGCATTGTGGTCGACGACACGGTGCACCTGATCACGAAATATGTCAGGGCACGCCGGGAACAGGGGCTGTCCGCGGAGGATGCGATCCGCTACTCTTTCAACACAGTGGGGCTGGCGATTATCGTCAACACGATCATCCTTTCGATCGGGTTCAGTGTTTTGATGTTCTCGACCTTCAAAGTGACTGTAGACATGGGTCTTTTGACAAGCCTGTCGATTGTCTTCGCCCTAGTTCTCGACTTCTTGCTTTTGCCAGCGCTCCTCATTTGGACCGATGGCGATCGCTCCACCCAAACCAATCTGGAGGCCACCGATGCCGCGCCCAACCTCTCTGCTGCTTAGTCTTCTCGCCGCAACGGCGCTCACCGCTTCGCTTCCGAGCGTGGCTATGGCTCAGTCCCAGGACGTCGCCGCGATGAGCGAAGAGGAGCGAAAGGGCTACGAAATCGCCGCCCGTTCGGACCAGTCCGACAACGGATTTGGCAGCTCCTCGGTCCAGGCGCAGATGATCCTGCGCAACGCAGCTGGCCAAGAGACGGCCCGTGATTTGTCGTTCAAAACGCTGGAGCGGGACAATGATGATGTCGGCGACAAGTCGCTGGTTATCTTCGAAAGCCCTCGGGATGTCGAAGGCACGGCGCTTCTCAGCCACGCTCAAATTCTGGAGCCTGATGATCAGTGGCTTTACCTGCCTGCGCTTAAGCGGGTGAAGCGGATCAGCTCGGCTAACAAATCAGGGCCGTTTGTGGGTTCTGAGTTCGCGTTTGAGGATTTCACGTCCACCGAACTTAATAAGTACACCTACCGTTACGTCGGCGAAGAAGAAGTCGACGGTGTGATGACCGATGTCGTCGAGCGGTTCCCGCGCTATGAGCGGTCGGGCTACACACGCCAGGTGAGCTATATCGATCAAGAAATCTTCCAATTACGGAAGGTCGATTTCTACGACCGCAAGGATACGCTTCTCAAAACCCTGACGCTGACGGACTATCGCGAGTATGATGGGATCTGGCGATCGCACGACTTCTCGATGGTCAATCATCAGAACGGCAAAGAAACCGATTTGGTCTATGAAGACTACGACTTCTCGCAGGAACTTGGTTCCGGCGATTTCGATAAGGGCGTCTTGACGCGTATCCGCTAAAGGGTCTGAGGGGACGATATGAGGGCAGTCCGTACACTGGCCGCCATGGCGGCACTTACTCCTGCGCTCGCTTCGGCGGGGGAGTGGGAGTTTGGCGCCGAGATCGCGGGCGAGCTCCGCACATTTGTCAAAGAACCAACGTTCGATGAGCAGCTTAGCGACTTTCAGCCCTCAACTGTTGTGCTCGGCGATGTTCGTTGGACATCGGATAATGGCAAGCACCAGTTCGTCGCTGTGCCGTTCTATCGCCTCGACGGTGAGGACGATGAACGGACGCATGCGGACTTACGCGAAGGCTATTACCGCTACGCCGGCAACAACGTGGACATTCTCGTTGGTGCAGCGAAGGTTTTCTGGGGTGTCGCGGAAAGCCGGCATCTGGTCGACATCGTCAACCAAACCGATGCGGTGGAAGACATTGACGAAGAGGACAAGCTGGGCCAGCCGATGGTCAAGGTCTCTTTCCTGAAGGACTGGGGCACGATCGACGTCTTTGCCCTTCCTTACTTCCGTCCTCGGACGTTTCCGGGGAGCCGCGGGCGCTTGCGCTTTGACCCTGTGATCAACGATGATGATCCCATCTATGAAGATGCGGACGAGGAATGGAACACGGACTTTGCGATCCGGTACAGCCATTTCTTCGGTAGCTTCGACGTGGGCATCAGCGGCTTCACGGGCACATCGCGGGAGCCCAGCTTCTCGTTCTCACCCGACGGTCTGGATGAGAACGGCCTGTTGGTGCCCTTCTACGACCAGATCAACCAGGTTGGCGTCGATGTCCAGTACACGAACGAAGCTTGGCTTTGGAAGTTCGAAGGCATTGTCCGTGAAGGCCAGGGCGATACATTCGCGGCAACGGTTGCAGGGTTTGAGTACACCTTTTTTGGTGTGACGGAGAGCGGCGCGGATCTTGGGGTGCTGGTGGAGCATCTTTACGATGGCCGGGAGGAGTTTATCGCTCCGCCGACGGCTTCCGACAATGATCTCTTCTACGGCGCGCGCTATGCGCTCAATGATTTTCAGGACACGTCGATTCTCATTGGCGCGATCACAGACTTAGAGAATGGTAGCTCCTCAGGGCTCGTCGAAGCGGAACGCCGGTTCGGGCAGAACTGGACCGGCGAGTTTGAGGCTCGGTTCTTCTACAACGTCGATGACGAGGACCTGTTGAACGCCTTTCGCGATGACAGCGTCATCACCCTGCGCGTGACGCGGTTCTTCTAAGGCTTGTAAGGCGTGCAAGGAACATCCTGCGGCAGCACGATATCGATACCGTCCGTCCGTCGCCGGAGGAGGCACGCACCGTCAGCCAGGACAATGTCGTAGACGGCAGGAAGCGCTGGGCTTCGCGTCTCGTACCGCGTGGGTTTCGGCGGCAACACAGTCACAACAGGCTGCTGACGCGGGTCCGGCGGGCCGAGCTCCAACGTCGCGCGCCCTTCGGTTGCGGATAGGGCCGATGTGATCACGCCGAGGTCATCACCTGGGCCGAGCGCCAGGACAGCAGCTTTTTCATCGCCACCGCAAGCACTCGCGCAGGCGGAGAGCGCGGCAAGCCAGAAGAGATAGACCATCTTCACAGTGAGCCCTCCGGAAGCCGCATATCCCTATTCGTGGACGGAATATTGACCGGTAGATTGAGCGAGGGCCCATCTCCGCTGGAGGCCTTGGTCGTAGCAAGGGTCGATGAACTCGATGTGGTCGTGAATGGGCATGATCCAGTGGTGCGGTAGGCCAGCGCGGTCCCAAGCAATGCCTCATTTTCATCGCCGAGCGGGTCGCCGAGATCATCAGCTACGATGCATCCGGGCACGACAACACCAAAAGCGGGGTTGCCCTGATCACTCGGGGCAAAGCCGTCCGCATACCCGCCAAAACCTTTGTCGTTCACGCCCTGGAACTGGATGGTGTAGTAGGTCTCGCCGCAATTGTCAGTCGGGTAGAAACCATAGGGCTTTCCGCACGTGGTGTTGCCGATAAGGATGACCTGAAAGTCTACACCGCGTAGGCCGTTGATCACCGACTCAGAAGCGGAGCACGTGTCATCCGTTGACAGAACGAACACTCGGTTGATGTTCAAAACGGGCAGGGATATCCCAGCATCAACGGAGAAGCCCAAGGTCGTGTTGTAGAACGGGATCGAGTTATCGGTTTCAAACGTCACAGGATTGACCCCGCCCGCATCGTCATTGAACTGAAGGTCCTCAAACGTCCGGCCCGCGGTAAAGCTTGGTCCGGCAATCATGTAAGAGAGCTGGGATGCGATCGCGAGCAACCCGCCGCCATTGTAGCGAAGGTCGAGGACCAGGTCGGTGACGTTCGCCGCCTGCAGCTGCTGCATCGCGTTGACGATCTCTGCCTCCGAAGAGAACGGGCTGAATGTGTTGAAGAGGATGTAACCGACATTGCCGGTTGGCGTGCTGATCACCTCGACCGTGTTCACAGGGTCAGAGGCCAAGTCTTCTGAAACGAGGGTGACAAAACGGGACGTTGCCGCGCCCGGGTCCAGCACTTCAAACACGTGGGTTTCGCCAGCAGTCTGGGGGAACAAGCCGGCATTGAGTGTATCAATGTCCGCGTCGCTGGTGGCATTGACCAGATCAACGCCGTCGACCGTCAGGATCACGGCGCCGCGGACGAACTTGGCGAGCCCGCCAACTTCTTCAGCTGCCGGCGTTCCCGGATCAGTGTAGCGCACGCGAAAGTCCCGAGGGACAGTCGTTGAGCTGGCCTGGTAGCTGACGCCATAGCTCGCGGTCGGGGCCGAGTTTCGTTGTTCTAGGAACTCTTCTGTCGGTTGGCTGAAATGGAAGTCATCCCGGTCTTCGCCGGAAGGCTCGATCGCTGAGGTCTTGAGCCTGTTGAAATAGTCGACGCGGTTGCTGAACGTCGCCGGGTCGAGATCGGGCACCTCATCATTCCAAAGATAGGTCTCTTCGGTCCAAGAGCGCAGCCAGAAGTTTTCGATCGTCGTCGAACCTGGCTCGTCGGGGAACGCGTTGCCTTCGATATCGAAACCGCTCCGCGGGTTTTCGCACTGGGCGATGTAGGTCGAGGCGGGCTCATAGACGCCGGGGATCCAGGTGGGATCTGAGCTTGACGATGAACCGCCGGACGACCCGCCGCCGCTTGAGCTGGTTCCGCCGCTATCGCAGCCGCCAAGCGCGAGGACACCGAGCCCCACGAGCATTCCCACAAACTGCCGCCACTGGGGCATATCTACGTTCCACACACCAACCGAGATGCAGTTAAGGCAGCAATTTTGCCGATGGCAAGTGACGGTCGCGACGGGAATGGGCCGGCAGAAGGCAATAAAAAACGGGCCCGTAAGCCCGTTTTTGAAACACGATGGGGAAGCTGCTTACGCCGCTTTTTCCTCGGCTGGGTCACGCAGAACGTAACCACGGCCCCAGACAGTTTCGATATAATGTTCACCTTCGGTCGCTGACGAAAGTTTCTTCCGCAACTTACAGATGAAGACGTCAATGATCTTGAGCTCAGGCTCGTCCATGCCGCCATAGAGATGATTGAGGAACATCTCTTTCGTCAGGGTTGTGCCCTTCCGAAGGCTGAGGAGTTCCAGCATCTGGTACTCTTTGCCGGTGAGGTGGACGCGTTGACCAGCGACTTCGACGGTCTTGGCGTCGAGGTTCACGGACAAACTGCCTGTGTTGATAACCGATTGGCTGTGACCTTTAGAGCGGCGGACGATCGCGTGGATCCGCGCAACCAGCTCGTCCTTGTGGAACGGCTTGGTCATGTAGTCGTCAGCGCCAAAGCCAAGGCCGCGGACCTTGTTTTCCGTGTCACCCAGGCCCGTCAGGATCAAGATTGGTGTTGCGACTTTCGCCACACGGAGCTGCTTGAGAACGTCAAAACCGGTCATGTCCGGCAGGTTCAAATCAAGCAGAATGATATCGTAGTCGTACAATTTGCCGAGGTCGACGCCCTCTTCACCAAGGTCCGTCGTGTACACATTGAAGCCGTCCGACTTGAGCATCAGTTCGATGCTCTGGGCCGTGGCGCCATCATCCTCGATCAGCAGAACCCGCATGGAACCCGTCCTCCTCGTCCGTGTAGGCCTCACACCGCCTCTGGGCGGCACTCGAATGTGTTAAAGCTAACCAATATTTACTTTCATAAAGATTAACGCGGTGATTTTTCGAATCACCTGGTCATCTTCCATCAACCCAATAGAGGTTGCGTCGCGCATTCGTGCAAGGCTGCACACCGACGATTTTGGCGGGGATCAGCGGGCGAAACGCCTACTTTTTCCGGAACCGGTCGAGGCTCACGACATCGGCGCCGCCCGAGGGGGGCTCATCATCCGGCGGCGTGTCAGGATCGTCCGCAGGCTCGTCGGCTTCTTCGGCAATATGCTCCTGCATATCGGCGATGGATTGGAACTGAAGCGCAAAGTTCGACGAGGGGTCGGCGAATTGTGTGATCGCGTCGAACGGCACGACCAGACGTTCCGGGATGCCCTTGAACTTCAAGGTTACCGTGAAATGGTCGTCATCCACCACCAGGTCGTCGAACTGATGCTGCAGGACGATCGTCATCCGGTCCGGGTACTGTGTTCTCAGTCGATCTGCGATGTCGACGCCGGAGGCGAGGGTATCGAACTCAATGTAGAAATGGTGCTCGCCAGGAAGGCTCCCCAGATCACGAGTGATCTTGAGAACATCGCGTACAACGCCTCGCATCGCATTTTGCGTGAGCCAGGCGTAATCAAGTTCGGTACTGTCGGACATCGGTTGAGGCCCTAGTGCTTCGCGGCGCTGGTGTCACGTAGCAGCTCCGCAATCCTTTCCGCAGCAGGGTCAAATTCTGGCCGATACGTGGCGGGCGTCACCGCGAGATGAGCGGTGAGAGGCAGCTTCAGCGCAATGTCTGTGCCGATTTCCGCGATCAGCTCGGGGTCGAGGTCATCGCCGAGCGGGCCGCCGGTCATGTTAAGGATAAGGCCCAAAAGCGGGGCGCCGACCTTCTCAAAAAGCGCCGCTCCGCGCCGGACGTCGGCGGTTGCGAGCGGGCTTGGTGTCGCGACAATCATCGCGCCGTCGAGCTTGAGGCGCTGGATCAATGAAAGGTGAGCATCGCCAGTTCCTGGCGGCGTGTCGACGATCAGGACGTCGAGGTCTCCCCAATGGGTGTCCTCGATCAGCTGCCGGGCCGCGTTCATCACCATCGGGCCACGCCATGCCACCGCCTGTCGCTCGTCGACCATGTAACCAACCGAGACGAGCTTCATGCCTGCCGTTTCAGTCGGGATGATTTTGCCGTCTTCGGCTTTCAGTTTCTGATCCACCGGAAACAGCACGGGGAGGGAGGGGCCGTGGATGTCGAGATCCAAGAGGCCAACCCGGGCGCCGCGCTCCACCAGGCTGAGCGCCAGGCCAGCTGCCACCGTGCTCTTGCCCACGCCGCCTTTGCCCGAAGCGACCGCGACGACCCGCGCCACGCCCTCGGGCCTCTTGGCTTCTGGCCGGAAGCCAGGCTTCGGCGGGGCCTTCGCGCCGAGATGGAGGGGATCTGCGTGACCGCCCTTTGGTGCAGGCGAGCGCGGCGGCTGAGGCGCTGGCGTTTCTGCTTTGCCGTGGGAGCTTTCGACGAGCGTGATCCGCTCAAGGCCGGTCTCTTTCAGGAGCTTGGCTTCGAGGCCGGCCGCATCGTTCACCGGGGCCGAGAGCAGGACCGTTGCGGTGAGGGCGCCGTCCCGGCTTCTCACCGCAACATCACCGCTCGCGTCCTCGGCGACCAGCACCCGGCGGATGGCCGCTTCGGCCCGGCCCTTTCTTGCGGCTTCTCGCATGCGGTGGATCATAGCGTCAGATCGAGCCTTTCCATTGCGTTGTCCTTTGAACGCCACATATACCCCGTACCTCAAAGACAAAGACTTTTCCTGCGAGGCCTCTTCCGGTCTCGCGCAACTAGGCGGATCAATGCCCTGGACTGATAAGCCCTCAGGCTCTCAAAACTCTGGCCCTTGGGGCCGTCCCGAAGGAAGCAATGGTGCTGGCGGAGGCCCTCGCGGGGGCCGAGGAAGCAGCGCCCCTGACCTCGAAGAGCTCCTGCGCTCTGGCCGTGAGCGGTTTGGTCGCGGTGGCCGCGGCGGAGGCGGTGGTGCTGGCGCGCAGGTGCCGCAGCCCAGTGGCCGTGTGATCGGTCTTCTTCTGTTTGTTGGCCTCGCGCTCTACGCGTTTTCGGGCCTCTATCAGGTGGCACCTGGCTCCCGCGGTGTTGTGACCACCTTTGGCAATTTCACGGGCCTGACTGACCCCGGCCTCAACTGGCACATGCCAGCGCCGTTTCAGGCGGTCGACGTTGTCGCCGTTGAGGAAGACCGCCGCGTGCAAATTGGCGGCACCTCAAACCGGATTTCGATGCTGACCTCAGACCTCAACATCGTCGATGTGGGGCTGCAGGTGAACTACCGCATCAAAAGCGACGCGACCTGGGATCCGGCCTCAGGCGATCTGCCTAATGCAGGCAAGTTCATCTTCAACATCGAAGAGCCCGATGACGCGGTGAAGATCTCAGCCGAAGCGGCGCTCCGAGAAGTGGTGGGTGCGAACGAGTTTGAGCCGATCATTTCCAGTGGCCGGCGGATCGTGAATGAAGAAACCGCCCGGATCCTCCAGGCGACCCTCGACAGCTACAATGGCGGCATCGAAGTCATCCGTGTGAACTTCGGCCAGGCGGATCCGCCACAACAGGTGATCCCAGCGCAGCGCGACGTGATCGACGCGACCAGTGAAGCGGAGCGCGAAGTGAACGTTGCCACAGGCTACGCCAACCAAAAGGTTCCTCGGGCCACCGGTGAAGCGCGGCAAATTGTTCTTGATGCGGAGGCTTACGCCGCTCGCGTGGTGGCGCAGGCTCGCGGTGATGCTGCCCGCTTCAACGCGATCTACGAAGAGTACGCCAAGGCACCGGAGGTGACCCGGCAGCGCATGTATCTTGAGACCATGGAAATGGTGCTCGGCGATATGAACAAGGTGCTGATCGACGATGATGCAGGCGGAACGTTGCCGTATCTCAATGTCAACGAGCTCGCACGCCAGTCCCAACAGTCCGCTCAACGCCGCGCAGCCAGTGGAGGAGCACAGTAATGAACCGTTCCATTGGTATTGTTCTTGGTCTGATCGTTTTCGTTGTTGTCACCGTTGCGTCCGGAACGTTTTTGAGGGTGCGTGAAGATCAGCAGGCGCTGGTTCTTCAGTTTGGTGATCCTGTTGAGACCTACTCGTCGGCGGATGCGGGGCTTCATATCAAGGTGCCGTTCCTGCAGAACGTCGTCTTCTTTGATGCGCGGAACCTCAATTTTGACGCTGATCCTGTCGAAGTCATCGTTGCCAACGAAGAGCGTCTGTTGGTTGACGCGTTCGTCCGTTATCGGATCTCTGACCCGCTGGTCTATTTCCAGACCTTGAGTCGCGGCTCGACTGACCCGATCAATATGCGTCGCCGGTTCAATGACCGCCTTGATGCTGTGCTCGGTGAAGCGATGCGGGAAGTGCTCGGTGAAGTGACCATTCGCGCGATCATCACCGAACAGCGCAACGCGCTGATGAGCGACATTCAGGAAAACGTGGCGACAGAGGCTCTGAAGCTGGGCGTCACCATCATCGACGTGCGCATCCGCCAGGCTGACTTCCCGGCGGAGAACGCAGAGAATGTCTATCGGCGGATGTCGTCAGACTACAATCAGCAGGCCCAGCGTATCCGCGCTGACGGTGAGCGCCGGGCGCGTGAGATCACGGCGCAAGCTGATAAAGACGCAGCTGAGATCCTCGCAACCGCCAACGAAGAGGCGCAGCGGATCCGCGGTACGGCCGATGCCGAGCGGAACGGGACGTTTGCGGAGGCCTACAGCCAGGACCCTGAGTTCTTCGCCTTCTACCGTTCACTGACGGCTTACGAGAAGGCGCTGCAAGACGGTGAGACGACGATTATCCTCTCGCCGGACTCGGAGTTCTTCCGCTATTTCAACGACACCGCGGGCGGCAACTAAGCCGCCGCCACGGTCACCTTTTTCAGAACACTGAGATAGCTCGGTTGGATGTCCGTCCGGCCGAGCTTTTTCTTGGCCTGGAGCAGCCGGTGCGCAAGCGGCAGGCGGAAGCAGGGGATGTACATCACCAGGTGATGCTCCGCGTGAAAGGCGACCCAATAGGGCGCCAGGATCTGCCGTTCGATAAAGTTGGTGTGCGTCGTTCGCGCGTGAGTCAGTGGATCATCAAGATCCGTATCAACACACGCGTGCTCACCGATGTTGCGAATACGGGTGGCGAGCGGGAACCACGTCGCCAGCGGCAACAGCCAACCGACGAGGTAAAGCCATGGCTGCCCAATTGCGGCCAGCATAGCGAAGATGATCGCGTTGGTCAGGAAGAACCGGCCGATGCCGCTGCGGCTCGCCACGATCGACGCGCCGTCCACCTCGTCGATCCGGTTTTTCGGCAAAAGGGCGGTCATCGCGAACAGCCGTTGCTTGAGGAAAGTCTGACCTGTCAGGTCGCGAAACACTTTCCGCGCCAGGCTGGCTTTTGTCACGGGGAAGGGCGCCGCGAGGCCGAGGTCAGGGTCCTTCTCGGACTGGACAAAGCGGTGGTGGCTCAAATGGTAGGGCCGATAGCCGGTCAAATCTGCGCCCACAGGCGCTGCGGTTGGCCATTGGCCCAGGAAATCGTTCACCGCCTTGTTCCGTGAGAGGAGCCCGTGCGCCGCCTCGTGCATCAAGATCGCAAGCCCCAGCTGCCGCGCGCCAATCACCATCGTCGCCGGAATCACAACAAGCGGATGGTACCCGCTCCAGACGATCACCCCCATCGCGATCGCGATCACGGCCCAGGCGTGAAGGACGAGCGCGGGGCCCTGCCATGTGACAGGCGCGGTCAGCCGCTTCCATTCTTCATCGGAAAACAGTGACTTGGGCGAGACTTGTGCGGTCATTGGCGGTGCTCCTTGCCTCACCATACCACGGCGAAGAGGCCGCAGGTATCTTCCGGTTGCGCCTCGCGCGGGCGGGGCTAAGAGCACCTTATGGCTGAAACGTCTTTCCTGCTCGATTACCTGCCGATCCTGATCTTTCTCGGCCTCGCTCTTGTGCTTGGCGGCGTGTTCCTCGCGCTCCCAGCGGTTTTGGCGCCGACCAATCCCGACCCTGAGAAGAACTCGACCTACGAATGCGGATTTGAGCCGTTCGAAGACGCGCGGATGAAGTTCGATGTGCAGTTCTACATCGTCGCCATTCTCTTCATCATCGTCGATCTCGACGTGGCCTTCCTGTTTCCTTGGGCAGTGACGCTGTTCAACCCCGAATTGGGCCTCGACCGGAATTTCCAGATCTATTCCTTCTGGTCGATGTTCGTCTTTTTGGCCGTGTTCTTCATCGGCTTTGCGTATGAGTGGAAAAAGGGCGCGCTTGAGTGGCGCTAAGCCGCCCTGCGCCAGTGTCACGCGTTGCTTCGCGCCTCAAGCGCCGGTAGTTCGCGAGACCATCAAAGGAACAAGTTATGGCCAGTGATAGCGACGTGAAGCTCAAAGACGGCCAGGCATCGACGTCCCTTGAGGGCCTCGAAACGCCGACCAGCAAGCCGCTTGCGAACATCCCAACACCCAAGCCGATCACCGCGGCTGATCTGCCCTACGGAACCGCGGGCCGTTCGGACGTTGTGGGCTATGATCCGAAGGCAGAGGACCCGTTCTTCCGCCACGTGAACAACGAGCTGGCCGACAAAGGCTTTTTCACCGCGCCAGCGGACGCCGTGATCAACTGGGCGCGCACGGGCTCGCTCATGTGGATGACCTTTGGCCTGGCTTGCTGCGCTGTTGAGATGATGCAGGCGTCGATGCCGCGTTATGACCTTGAGCGGTTTGGCATGGCTCCGCGCGGCTCACCTCGCCAGTCGGACCTGATGATCGTCGCGGGCACGCTCACCAACAAAATGGCGCCTGCGCTGCGCAAGGTTTACGACCAGATGCCAGAGCCGCGCTATGTCGTATCGATGGGCAGCTGCGCCAATGGCGGCGGCTATTACCATTATAGCTATTCCGTGGTCAGAGGGTGTGATCGCATCGTGCCCGTGGATGTCTACGTGCCTGGCTGTCCGCCTTGCGCTGAAGCGCTCGTCTACGGTCTTCTTCAGCTGCAGAAGAAAATTCGCCGGGAAGGGACCATCCAGCGATGAGTGACGCTGCCACGTCTTACCTCGACGATCTGAGCGAGCTGCAGGACCACATCGCTGGTCAGTTCGGTGACGATATCGTCTCGAGCCAGATTGCCTATCAGGAGCTGACGGTGACCGTGCCATGCAGCCGGATCATCGATGTGCTGACATTCTTGCGGGACGACAACATGTGTCAGTTCTCGCAGCTGATTGAGCTCGCTGGGGTCGACTACCCCGAGCGGCGCAAGCGTTTCGATGTGGCCTATCACTTGCTCAGCATCACCAACAACGCGCGCATTCGGGTCAAGATCCAGGCGAACGACACGGACGCTGTGCCGTCGGCGACGGAGGTCTATCCGAATGCTGACTGGTACGAGCGCGAAGCTTTCGACATGTACGGCATCGTCTTTGAAGGCCACCCCGATATGCGTCGTTTGCTGACGGATTATGGCTTCGAAGGTCACCCCTTGCGCAAGGATTTCCCGCTGACGGGTTACACCGAAGTGCGTTGGGATGATGAGCAACAGCGTGTGGTGCATGAGCCTGTTAAGCTCACCCAAGAGTACCGCGATTTCGACTATCTCTCACCGTGGGAAGGTTCCGACTACGTCCTTCCTGGTGACGAGAAAGCGGACGAGAAGGCAAACTGATCATGGCTGACGGCAACACCCGCACCATCACCATCGACGGCGCCCCAAGTGCTGAGGAAGACCGTCCGTTCACAATCAATTTCGGTCCCCAGCACCCCGCGGCCCACGGCGTGCTTCGCCTGATCCTCGAGCTTGATGGCGAGGTCGTCGACCGCGTGGATCCGCATATTGGCCTCCTCCATCGCGGCACGGAAAAGCTGATCGAACATAAGACCTATCTGCAGGCGATCCCATATTTTGACCGCCTCGATTACGTGGCACCGATGAACCAGGAGCACGCGTTCGTCCTTGCGGCGGAGAAGCTTCTCGGGGTTGAGGTGCCGCGCCGCGGCAAGATCATCCGGGTGCTGTTCTCTGAAATGGGCCGGATGCTCTCGCACATCCTTAACGTCACGACGCAAGCGATGGACGTCGGCGCGCTCACCCCGCCGCTTTGGGGTTTTGAAGAGCGTGAAAAGCTGATGACGTTCTATGAGCGTGCTTGCGGCGCTCGTTTGCACGCGAACTATTTCCGCGTCGGCGGGGTCCATAAGGATCTGCCGCAAGACCTGATCGACGATATCTACGCCTGGACCGAGACCTGGCAGAAGGTATCGGATGAGATTGAAGGTCTGATCACGGACAACCGGATCTTCAAACAGCGCAATGTCGATATCGGTGTGGTGTCGAGGGAGCAAGCGCTCGAATGGGGCTTCACCGGCGTGATGCTTCGCGGTTCCGGTGTTCCTTGGGACCTGCGCAAAGCGCAGCCTTACGAGATCTATGACGAGCTCGATTTCGATGTGGTGATCGGCAAAAACGGTGACTGCTACGACCGTTACGTCGTGCGCATTGAAGAGATGTTCCAGTCGATCAAGATTATGCGCCAATGTATCGAATTGCTCGAGCCTGGCCCGGTGATGACCACGGACGGCAAGGTGGGGCCACCGCGCCGCGCCGACATGAAGTCATCGATGGAAGCGCTGATCCACCACTTCAAGCTCTACACGGAAGGTTCCAAAGTGCCTGCCGGTGAGGTCTACACCGCGGTCGAGGCGCCCAAGGGCGAGTTCGGCGTGTACCTCGTTTCCGATGGTTCGAACCGGCCTTACCGCTGCAAGATCCGCGCGCCAGGCTATGCCCATATTCAGGCGATGGATTGGATGTGCCGGGGCCACATGCTCGCTGATGTCTCAGCGATCATCGGTACCCTGGATATCGTCTTTGGCGAGATCGATCGCTAAAGAACGTAGGCCCACGAGGCGAGAAAGCTCGCGGCGACCGCCAGCATCGGCGTGAAAAAGTGCCGGCCGAAGCCGTCTTCACGCCACACAAATGCGTTCATGATCATCGCAACGAGCAGGCCGAACACGGCGCTGACACCGATCGCTTGCAGATCGCTGCTCGTCAGCCACGAAAACAACGCCTCCGTATCGTCTGGCCGCCGAGCCATGTAGGCGACACCGGCCAGGCCGCCGAGACGGATGACCGTGCCGAGCGCTGTCTTGACGAAGAACGTCCCCAGAATGACCACCGCGGCAGCGCCGAGCGTCAGGGCGAATTGTGACTCCATGCTTGTCTCCCACCTTGCGGAGACTTGGTTAGCATCCCCGCGCGTCTTTGTCGCTTGGCCCATCTGCGCTCCAGCGCGATGTCTCGATCACGTGTGGAGGACATGATCATGGGACGGTTGCGTTTGGTGCTCGGCGATCAACTGACCCGAGAGGTTGCCGCCCTCAAAGACGCCGACCCCGCGCAAGACGTCATTCTGATGGCGGAGGTGATGGAGGAGGCGACCTATGTCCGTCATCACAAGCAAAAGCTCGTCTTCCTCTTTTCCGCCATGCGCGCCTTCGCCGAAACGCTACGGCAAGAAGGCTTCACGGTGCACTACACCGCGCTGGACGACGCCCAGAACACAGGATCGCTGTTCGGCGAAGTGCAGCGCGCCTTTGCTGAGGAGGGCCTCGACGAGCTCGTGGTGACATCCTGCGGTGAGTATCGCCTGGCGGACGAGATGACGACATGGGCGCGTCGGCTCAACCGGCCCGTGGCCATCCTTGACGATGATCGTTTCCTCTGTACACCCGAAGAGTTCTCAAATTGGGCAGAGGGGCGAAAAGCGCTCCGTATGGAGTTCTTCTACCGTGAGATGCGGAAGAAGACGGGCCTCCTCATGAATGGAGATGAGCCCGAAGGCGGTCAGTGGAACTTTGACCAAGAGAACCGCAAGAAACTGCCGAAGGGCTACGAACCGCCACAGCCTCCGGCCCGCGTTGATCATCCTATCGTGGCTGAGGTGATGGCAATGATCGAGGAGCGCTTCCCAGATCACTTCGGCACGCTCACTGACTATCGCTATGGCATCACGCGCGATGACGCCCTGCGACGGCTTGATCAGTTCATCGAGCATAGTTTGCCCAACTTCGGCGACTATCAAGACGCCATGGCCACGGGGCAGGACTTCCTCAATCATGGTCTCATCTCGGCCTATCTCAACGCCGGGCTGTTGGCGCCGTTAGAGGTCTGCGAAGCCGCTGAAGAGGCGTATAGGGATGGCCATGCGCCGCTGAACGCTGCCGAAGGTTTCATCCGCCAGGTGATCGGATGGAGGGAGTTCGTTCGCGGTATCTATTGGCACTTGATGCCGGAGTACAAAGACACCAACGCGCTCGATGCTGATATTCCGCTGCCAGAGTTTTATTGGACCGCTGATACCGACATGCACTGTGTTGCTGAGGCTGTCCGCAACACCCGTGACCATGCTTATGCGCATCATATCCAACGCCTGATGGTCACTGGCAATCTTGCACTTTTGCTCGGCATACGGCCTGATGAGATCAACGAGTGGTATCTTGCGGTCTATGCTGATGCCTATGAATGGGTGGAGCTTCCCAACACGCATGGTATGGCCATTTGGGCCGATGGCGGCATCTTGGGATCCAAGCCCTATGCTGCGTCAGGCGCCTATATCAATCGGATGTCCGACTACTGCCGATCGTGCCGCTACAAAGTGACGACCAAGACGGGCGACGATGCGTGCCCGTTCAATTATCTCTACTGGGACTTTCTGATGCGGAACGAAGGCGCGCTCCGTGGAAACCCGCGCATGGGCCTTGTGTTCAAGAACCTTGATAAAAAGGACGCTGAGGAGAAGGCTGCGTTGCGCGCATCGGCTGCGCGTTTTCTAGAAGGGTTGAGCTGACCATGGCAAAGAATGTGCTGGGCGACGAGCTTGAGGTGTGCGGCTGTGATCCGATGACGGGTTGGACACGCAACGGGTCTTGTGAAACCGGCCCCCAAGATGCCGGCAGCCACACTGTCTGTGCGGTGATGACCGAAGAGTTTCTGAGCTACACCCAGGACAGGGGCAACGATCTCTCTACGCCGCGGCCGGAGTTTCGCTTTCCCGGCCTCAAACCCGGCGACAGATGGTGCCTGTGTGCGGGCCGCTGGGAAGAAGCGCGAGAGGTGGGCAAAGCCCCGCCGGTGGTGCTGAGCGCTTGCAACGAGAAGGCGCTCGAAGTGGTCAGTCTCCAACACCTCAAAGCTCACCGCGGCGACCAATGATGACCTTTCGGACCACCAGGAGTGCGGTGTTCGTTTTCGCTTAAGCCGGATTGATCCGGACAAGGATCGGGTAGTGATCTGAACCCGTATGGGGGCCGACGCGCATCTCGAGGTCGACGTCGCGGCCAAAGGCGTGATCAATCGCCAGCCCCGTTGTGTGATGTTTGCCAAGCCACGTGGCCTTTGCGCCTATCGGCGCTCGCTCAAAGCCAGCTTTCTGCAAGGGTTGGAACGCCGGAGACCAGGGGACGGTGTTGAAGTCGCCGACGATCACAGCGGGCGTTCGGGCGGCAGCGAGGGTCGCCGCCTCCTCAAGATGCAGTGCCCGGTTTGGCACGCCGTTGGGCACGAAGGGGGCAGAGGCATGGGTCGCCACCACTGTTGTATCACCGAGCGTCAGGACCACGCTGCCCCGACGATCGGTGCTCGGCCGCTCACAGAGCATATGGCTCGCACGTGAGAGTGCGGTCACAGGCTGACCGCGGCAGGATGCTGAGACAAGCCGCCAGCCTTCCGGAAGCTCGACAGGGGCTCCTTTTGGCCATTCACCAACCAGAACAAGATCGGCCCCCATATCTTCAGCATACGCTATGGTGTTGTAGATGGCGTCCGGCTTTCCCAACACGTTGGACCAGACGAGCGTATGGGCCGGTTCGGGGATCGCTGCTGTTGTCGTCAAATGAGGCAGCGTACCAACCAGCATAAGGCCGCTAGAGACAAGCCCGAAGATGCTGGCCCATCTCGCGCGCACGACGAACGCGACCGTTGTCAGTACCAGTGCAGGCATTGTCATCACACCCCATAGGCTGAGGAGCAATTCGGTTCCTTGTGTCCGTGGGCCGAGCAAACTGAGAAGTGTGATCACAGCCCCCAACCCGGTGACGGCAGTCAAACCCAAGCGTAGTCCCTGCATCATACTCCCTCACAGCCCTGCCGATACGAAAAAGGCGGGGGCATCGCCCCCGCCTTTTAAGATCTCGGACAAGCGTGTCGCTTGCTCCTTAGTCTTCTTTTTTCTCGATCTCTTTGCCGGTCTCTTGGTCGATGATCTTCATTGACAGTTTGACCTTACCGCGATCGTCAAAGCCGAGGAGTTTGACCCAAACTTCGTCGCCTTCTTTGACAACGTCGGTGGTCTTCTCAGGGCGACCTGGTGCCAGCTGGCTGATGTGAACCAGGCCATCGCGGGCGCCGAAGAAGTTGACAAAGGCGCCGAAGTCCATCGTCTTCACGACCTTGCCGCGATAGATCTCACCGACTTCGGGTTCGTCCGTAATCGACTTGATCCATTTGATCGCTGCTTCGATCTCCGACTTCACGGAAGACGCAATCTTGATCACACCTTCATCGTCGATGTTGACCTTTGCACCGGTTGTTTCGACGATCTCACGGATCACCTTACCGCCCGAACCGATCACTTCACGGATCTTTTCTTTCGGGATGGTCATGGTCTCGATGCGCGGCGCGTAATCGCCGAGGTCATCACGGCTTTCACCGAGCGCCTTGCCCATTTCGCCGAGGATGTGGAGACGACCGTCCTTCGCCTGGGCGAGGGCGGTTTTCATGATGTCCTCGGTGATACCGGCAACCTTGATGTCCATCTGAAGGCTGGTGACGCCTTCGGTGGTACCGGCCACTTTAAAGTCCATGTCGCCGAGGTGATCCTCATCACCAAGGATGTCCGAAAGGACCGCGTGCTTGTCGCCTTCAAGGATCAAACCCATCGCGATACCTGCAACGGCGCGTTTGATTGGCACGCCGGCGTCCATCATCGCGAGCGATGATCCGCACACGGTGGCCATCGAGGACGAACCGTTCGATTCCGTGATCTCTGACACAAGGCGGATCACGTAAGGGAACTCGTCCTCTTTCGGCAGCACCGCCTGGACAGCGCGCCAGGCGAGCTTACCGTGGCCGATTTCGCGGCGACCCGGCGAACCCATGCGGCCCGTCTCACCCACAGAGTAGGGCGGGAAGTTGTAGTGCAGCATGAAATTGGCTTTGTACGTGCCTTCCAGCGCGTCGATGAACTGCTCATCGTCCGACGTGCCGAGGGTGGCGACGACAATCGACTGGGTCTCACCGCGGGTGAAGAGAGCCGAGCCGTGGGTACGCGGTAGAACACCAACCTCTGAGAGGATCGGGCGAATGTCCGTGGTCGTCCGACCATCGATCCGGCCGCCGGTCTCGATGATCTGGCCACGCACGATCTCCGATTCAAGGTCTTTCAGAAGACCGCCGAGCACGACCCCGTCGACGGGATCAGCAGCGTCTTCACCGGTGAGGGCCTCTTTCGTCGCCGCTTTCACGTCACCGACTTTGCCGTAGCGCTCTTGCTTATCGGTCAGCTTGTAAGCGTCGCGAAGACCGGCTTCAGCGAGCTCGCGCACGCGGGGCATAACGTCCGAATGATCCGGAGGCGTATAGTCCCAAGGCTCTTTCGCGCATTCTTCAGCAAAGCTGATGATGAGGTCGATCGCCTCTTGGCTCGCTTTGTGGCCAGCCATCACGGCGCCGAGCATGATGTCTTCAGACAGCTCGTCGGCTTCTGATTCCACCATCATCACGGCGTTTTGGGTGCCAGCCATGACGAGGTCGAGGGATGTGCCCTCGAGATCCGGAATGGTCGGGTTGATGACATAATCGCCGTCTTTGTACGCGACGCGCGCTGCGCCGATCGGGCCCATGAACGGGATGCCCGAGATGGTGAGAGCGGCGGAGGCTGCCACCATGCCGAGGACGTCAGGATCGTTCTCGAGGTCGTGGCTCATCACAGTGATGACGACCTGCACTTCGTTCTTGAAGCCAGGGGCGAAGAGGGGGCGGATCGGACGGTCGATGAGGCGGCTCGTCAGCGTCTCTTTTTCCGTCGGGCGACCTTCGCGCTTGAAGAAGCCGCCAGGGATGCGGCCCGCTGCGTAGGCTTTTTCTTGGTAGTTAACGGTCAACGGGAAGAAGTCCTGCCCAGGCTTCGCTTCACGCTGGCCAACGACGGTCGCAAGCACGGTGGTCTCGCCATAGGTGGCCAGAACTGCGCCGTCGGCCTGGCGCGCGATGCGGCCGCTTTCGAGGGTGAGCTCGCGGCCCGCCCACGTCATGGTTTTCTTTGTAATGGTGAACATAGGGAGTTTTCAGTTTCTCATGGCCCCGGGCCGGATTGCCATTGGGGCGTCTTTCTTGTCTCGCTCTTTTCGCGATGTTGCCGCTCTTGGAGGGCTTGCTCTTCGGGCGCAACCGTGGGGTTCCGCGCAACGAAAAAAGCCCGTGCCAACGGGGGTTGGCGCGGGCTGACTTGTCGTTTCGGCTTGGCTTAGCGGCGCAGGCCGAGGCGGCTGATGAGGCTTTGATAGCGCTCTTCATCCTTGCGCTTGACGTAGTCGAGCAGGTTCCGGCGCTGCGACACCATTTTCAGAAGGCCGCGGCGCGAGTGGTTGTCTTTTTTGTGCTCTTTGAAGTGGTCGGTCAGGTTGTTGATCCGCTCGGTGAGGATCGCGACCTGGACTTCTGGGCTACCTGTGTCGCCGCTTTTCGTTGCGTACTCGGTCATCAGCGCGGACTTGCGCTCTGGGCTAATCGACATCGATGTCTCCGTGCGCCGAAAAAGAAAAGGTTGCCGGGGCGCCGTCCAGCAGAGCGCGGCCCTTAAACAAAGAAGACGCGGCGTTCAAGCGGTCATTCGCGACGTAAAAAAGGCGGCCGAAGCCGCCTTTTCCCGGATCTTATGCGATCCTTTCCTCCCTAGAAGACGAATGTGGCTTCGATGCCGATGCGCCGACCGCGTTTGAGCGGTGAGAAGGTGCCGAACTCAGGACTGGTGAACGGCGCGTCATTGAGATCAGAAAGTGGTCCGGCAAGACCGCCATCGCCATCGTCTGACGCCGCTGGTGTCGTGCCCCCAAATGGCAGAGGCGTATCTCCACCTGCCTGCACTTCATCGAGCATGTTTTCACCGTAAAGCGAAACGGTGAGCCCCTCGACCGGTGTCTGCCAACTGACGTCAAAGTCGAGCATGTCGGCGGCTTGGATGAAGCCGAAATTGGTATCCGTATACGCAATTTCGTCACGATGTTGGAACGAGAGCCGTCCGGTGAGGAAGCCAGCGTTGCCTAGGTCTGCCTCTTGGATGATCGAGAAGCCGTAGGTGTTTTCCGGTACCCGCGGAATCGCAAGTGCTTCGTCTGCGCCGTCGACGACCGCGTCTCCCGAGATGTCGAACCGAACTTCGTCGTACTCGGCATCAATGTAGCCATAGTTGGCAAGCAGCAGGGTCGAGTCCGTGAGACGATAGCGGGCTTCAAATTCTAGGCCAAAAATGGTGGCGTCCGCCGTGTTCGCAATGAGCTGAGAAACAGCTGCATCAGGGTCCGCGAGATTCACCTCACGCTGCATGTCTTCGATATTGGTGTAGAACACCGCACCGTTGAATTGCGCGCGACCATCACTGCTCTGAAGTTTTGTGCCGATCTCGAAGGAGTCGACTTGTTCTTCGTCTGTCGCGATATCGCCGCCTTGGCTTGCAAGTTGGTTCTCAAAGGCGGTGACGTCAGTGATGCGGAAATTGTAGCCACCGGAGCGATAACCCCGTGTCCAGCTGGCATAATAAGTACGACGGTCATTCGGCACCCATTGCAGACCGACTTTCGGGCTCAGGTTTTCCCACTCGTCATCGTCGACGAAGCCATTGTCGTTCCCGGTAAAGGGGTTGGTGCCAGTGAACGGGCAACTGCCTTCCACAACGTTACACTCAGGGCGCACCTCAACATAGGCCACTGAGGCTTCCTTTTCTTCCCGGCCCCAGCGCAAGCCGCCAGTAAGGATAAGTGTGTCCGTGAGAGAGTAGTCCAGCTGACCGAACAATCCGTAGACAGTTTGTTCCTGAATGCCGCCACCCGTGAGCGTAATCGATGTAGAACCAGGAATGTTGCGGTTCTCGTTCACCGCAAGATCTGATTCAAAGTAGAAGAACCCACCTTTGACATCCGCACGACCAAAAGTGCCAGCGTAGCGGATCTCATTGGAAATCTGGTCCTGCTCACTCTGCGAGTCGGAGTGGAACAGGAAGATGGGCAGCGCGTCGATGTCGCCAAGCGTGTCTTGCTCAAAGTCTCGATAGCCGAAGATGTTGGTAATCGTACCAAAATTGAGGTCCCAGTCGGTCCGGAACGAGATCGTCGTAGCCTCGACCTGCAGGTCACCTTCCTCGTCGATAGCGAGGTCGAAACTATCCCGTTCAAAGGTACCCCGGTTCTGGGCACTTGGTCCGTCACCAGAGTTGTCGAAATACTCGCCTTTCAGCAAGAACGTTAGGTTGTCCGTAGGCATATATTCCAGTGCGCCGCGAAGGATGTAGGTCTGCGCTTCGCCGTGGTTCTCACCATTGAACTGGTTCTCAAAATAACCGTTGTCGACGTTATAATAGGCGCCCAGCTTGCCGTTGAGCTTCCCGGGCACGATCGGGCCTGAAACGGTACCCATGACAAAGGTGTTCAGTCCGCCGCGATCATCGCCAACGGGTGTTTCCGTGGCCACACGCACCTTGGCTTCGAACTCGTCGGTTGGGTTGCCGGTGTTCAAAAGGACCGCGCCGCCCGTTGTGTTCCGCCCAAAGAGAATGCCCTGCGGACCGCGCAGCAGTTCCACGCTATCAACGTCGAACGTGTCAAACACCACGCCAGAATTGATGCCGAGATAAACGCCATCGACGAACACACCAACAGCTGGATCAACTGAGCCGATGGACGAGTTCACGCCCAAGCCGCGGATCGAGAAGTTCGCCTGACCGCGCGCCGTGCCGATGTCGTCGAGCGACACGTTCGGTGCCGCAAAGCTCAAGTCCTCGAGCGTCCGGACGTTCAGCGCATCGAGCGATGCTTCGTTGTAGGCCGAGACCGAAAGCGGGACGTCTTGCACGTCCTCCGGGTCTTGGCTTTTGGTAGCCGTCACTGTGATCACGTCGGTGAGGGCATCGATGGATCCGCGGCGCGCTTCATCCTGCGCAGCAGCGGTGGTCATCGCGGCAAGGGCGGGCAGCGAGGCCCCAATAAGAAGTCGGGTCAGACTCTTTGTCGGCATCAAACGTTTCCTCTCGATAATTATTATTTTGAGCTAACCCTCTCGGCCAGCTTGGCGACCCTGCAAAGGGTCAAACCCTGTCAAGACCACGGCTTTGAGACATTTAGCGAATTCCTGTGTCGCCAGAGCAACATCATCATTGTGCGGTGCAATAGTGATATTGCACCGCACACATCATGTTTTGCATGTCAGGTGCCAATGGTTGGTCAGGGCAGAGCTGCATTCCTAAGGAGTTTTGTCTGATCGCTGGTCAACAAGAGTTGACTCCACCCATCAGTACTCGGCGAAATGTTGCATGGGCTTGGCGGCTTATTCGACGCTTTGCTGCAGCGCACAGAGAACTCGCGGGAGGGCTGCATTCGGCAAGGTTTACTTAACGGTTCGGCAACCTATGCGAGCATAGAACGCGAGCATGGTTGCGCTTCTCGGTGTCCTTCTGACGATGATCATGGTCTTCGGCGGCTACACGCTCGCCGGGGGTAAGATTGAAATCATCATGCATGCGCTGCCGTTTGAGATGATGATGATCGGCGGCGCAGCGATGGGCGCCTTCATCTCCGGCAACGACATGGCTGTGATCAAACACACCGGCGCCGACCTTGGTGCGATGATCAAGGGGCCGAAGTTCAACAAGTCGGACTACCAAGACCTTCTCTGCCTCCTCCACACACTGCTCGATCTTGGTGCGAAAGATCCCACCGAGCTTGAGCGCGCCATCGAGGCGCCGCAGGAATCGCAGATTTTTCAGGCTTACCCAAAACTGCTTGGTGATAAGTACACGGTGGAAATCATCTGCGACACGCTGCGTTCGATGATCATGAACTTCGACAATGCGTTCCAGGTCGAAGAGATGCTGGAAAAGCAGTTGATGCAGATGAAGGAAGACAGTCTTCACGGAGCCCATGCGTTGGGCAAGGTGGCGGACGCACTTCCGGCGCTCGGTATCGTTGCGGCCGTGCTTGGCGTGATCAAGACGATGGCATCGATCGACAAGCCACCAGAGATCCTTGGACAGATGATTGGTTCTGCGCTCGTCGGAACGTTCCTGGGCGTTTTTCTCGCCTACGGTATCGTTGGCCCCTTTGCGGAGCGCGTGCGGCAAGTTCGTGAAGAGGAACAAGCCTTCTACGGTCTCATCCGCGAGGTTCTCGTCCACTGGCTGCACGCCCATCCAGCCGTCATGTGCATTGAGGTCGGCCGGCGCAACGCGCCAGGTAAAGTGCGGCCGAGCTTCCTTGAGATGGACGAGGCGATCCGTAGCATGAAGAAAGCAGCGTAGCGTATGAGTGACGCAATCACCGTCAGCCTCAGCCGGCAAACAGGATTGCTGCGCGAGCTCTCCGTCATCGCCAACAATATGGCGAACGCTAACACCGAAGGCTACCGGGCAGAAGCCGCGCTGTTCTCAGAGTTCGTCAGCACACGTGCGGATGAGCCATCCGTTTCCATGGGCGCTCTCCGGGCGCATTTTCCCGTTCTTGATCAAGGCGCTCTCATTGAGACGGGCGCGCTCTTTGACCTCGCGATTGACGGTGAGGGCTGGTTTGCCGTCAACCGCGGGGGTGAGGTGCTCCTGACGCGTGCTGGACGGTTTCAGCTCGATGCCGATGCTCAGCTTGTGACGCCCGATGGTGACCCGGTCCTCGACGAGGCGGGCTCGGCCGTGCAGTTGCCGCCGAACGCCATCAACATCGCTGTTGGGTCGGACGGGACGATCACGGCCGATGGGCTTGGTGTCGCGCAAATCGGTGTGCTGATGGCTGAACCGGAAGGCCTGTCGCGGGTCAGCGACAACCTCTGGCGCAACAACGGTCCCATCACCTTCGCGGACACAGCCCGCATTCGCCAAGGCTTTCTTGAAGGCTCGAATGTGAGTCCGGTGGAAGAGATGGCGCGGCTGATCGAAGTCCAGCGGATGTACGAGGCCGGGGCCAATCTCGGTGAGAACGAACATGACCGCATCCTGTCGCTGATCGAGGCGCTGGGTGCACGCAGATAACGGAGAGAACTGATGACAGCGTTGAGAATTGCCGCCACCGGGATGGAGGCGCAGCAGACGCGGGTTGCCACCATCGCCAACAACATCGCGAATATGTCGACCACGGCCTATTCGGCGCGGCGTGCCTCCTTCGCCGATTTGATGTACCGCCAAGAGGTGACGCCCGGTGTCTTGTCATCAAGGACAGGGACTATCGTTCCTGGCGGGATCCAGCTTGGTATCGGTGTACGGACGGCTGCAGTAACTGCGAACCCGGTGCAGGGCGCTTTGACCAACACCCAGGGCGATCTTGATATCGCGATCGAAGGCCGCGGCTTTTTTGATGTTGAGCTTCCCTCTGGCGAGATCGCCTATACGCGGGACGGCCGGTTCTCCCTCGACCCCAACGGTGTCATCGTGACGGCCGAAGGGTTCCCGGTTTCAGGCGGTATCACCGTGCCGCCAATCGCGCGCTCGGTGCGCATCTCGAACGATGGGCAAGCCTTTGCCATTTTCGACGACGGGACTCCTCCGCAGCAGATCGGCATTTTTCAGGTCACGACGTTCACGAACGAACAGGGCCTCGAGGCCTTGGGCGGTAACCTGTTCCGCGAGACCGAGGCGTCTGGCGTGCCGCTTGGCGGTTTTGCTGGTATCGATGGCGCGGGCTTTCTTCGCCAGGGGTACTTGGAAGAATCCACCGTGGACGTGGTTGCTGAGATCGCAGACTTGATCGAAGCCCAACGCGGTTATGAGCTCAACTCGCGTGTCATGACGGCTGCGGATGAAATGCTGTCCGCCACAACACGGATCCGGTGATGAGGGTCTGGCTCATCCTTCTCGTGCTCGGCATGCCGGGCGCCGCGTCAGCTGAAGTGCTGGCGACCCGGCCGCTTGCTCGAGGGCATGTTCTGACGGAGATCGACCTCGATGCGACGTCCCCGGAAGAGCTGCGGACGTTTGTCGGTATGGCCGTGCGCCGTCCTATCTTTGAGGGCCGTGCCATTCGTCCTTACGACGTGACGTTGCCAGTGGCGGTGAGCCGCCAAGACACTGTCGTTGTGCACTTTCGGCGCGGCGCGTTGAGCCTTGAGATGACAGGTCGCGCGTTGAGCGAGGGGTCCGTCGGTGAGCGGATCGATATCTCCCTTCCGGGTCGCCGGAACCCTATAGGTGCGGTGGTGACAGGCCCAGGCCAGGTGGAGGTTGGCGCATGATCAAACGTCTGACCATGACGAGCGCTCTGGGCCTTATGACAGCTTGTGCCTCATCAACGATTGAGGCCGAGGACATCGTCGTCGCGCCCCGTCAGCAAGCAGAGGAATTTGTTCCGGCGTCGATGTCGGCCTCGCTCTGGAACCGTGATCCTCAATCCCTTTTCGGCAACCGCCGTGCGCGAGAGGTGGGTGACCTCCTTACCGTTGTGGTGCAGATCGACGACAGGGCTGATATCATCAATGACAGCCAGCTCAACCGGATATCGGAGCGTACTTTCGATATGCCCGCCGGGTTCGGTTTGCCGCAATGGGCCTCCAACTCGCTGCCGTTTGACGCCACGCTCAACCCTGGTCTCGACCTGACAAGCGAGGAGAGGATCAGGGGGCAGGGGAACCTTCGGCGTGCGGACGAGATCACGCTGCGCCTTGCTGCGCGGATTATCGACGAGCTGCCATCGGGTGATCTCGTTATCGAAGGCAACCAGTCCGTACTCGTCGGGGCGGACAAGCGACGGCTGCATGTCTCAGGGATCGTTCGTCCTGAGGACATCTCAAGACAGAATATGGTGATGCATGACCGGATCGCGGAGGCTGACATTCGCTATGTCACCGGCGGTCCGATCAGTTCAACCGGGCGAAGAGGATTTGGGAATAGGTTCCTCGACGTCGTTCTTCCGTTCTAGGAGGGAACGGGCTTAACTGGAGGTATGGGTGGTGAAAGTTCAGACATGGAAAAGCGTGCTTGGCGCGCTTTGCTTAAGCATGGCCTTCGCGCCGGAAGCGGCGCTGGCTGGCGGCAAATCTAAGCAAGAGGCCAAGACGACGGTCCTCCAATTCAAGCGGCCTTTTGTCGTGCCTGTGGGTAATGACTTGCGGACGCAAGGCATGGTCGTTGTGTCGTTCAACATTGAATTTGATAGCAAAATCGCCAATGAAGCACTTGAACGGGAAGAGATCATCCGTGACCGGATTCTCATGGCGCTGATGGGCCTCTCCTACGAAGGCGCATTTGATGAGGGGATCGCCGACCCCGCTGTTGCGACCATGATCAAGGAGAAGATCCAGATCGTTCTCGATAAGCTCTACCCGGACGGTGTTGAGCAGATCTTGATTCAGGATCTCGTCAGCCGGCGCGTGACTTAAACCGCCTCTGGGTCTGTCCGCAGGATATTGATGATCTCTTCGAGGTTGCTGTTGGTCTCGATCTGTTGCTCAAGAGCATTGATCGTCGCCAGCTGTTCAACGAACTGATTGGCGTCGAGTGGTTCCAACGGGTCCTGGTTTTCGATCTGCGCCGTGAGAAGCAACAGGAAATCGCTCATCTCATCGGATTGCTCTGTTTGCGTGCCGACGTTTTCGGTGGCGGCGCCTGTCGTGCTGCTGCTGGTAACGTTTGAGACTTCCATCATGCGCTCCTAGAGTTGAATATCCAGCGCGCCATCATGGCGACTGCTGACGATCATCGATTGTGTTGGGGTGGAGGTGTCGTTCACAAGCCACAGAGGCTGTGGTCCATCAGCGTCATCTGAGGATTGATCGGCTTGCTGCCAATCAAGTTCGACATCATCGAACCCGCTATCTTTAAGGTCACCAGCCAGGGTGTCGCCGTTGCGGCGCATGAGGTCGAGCGTGTCGCTTTCTGACGCGCTGATGACCGCTTTCACTTGGCCCTGACGACCGACCTCCAGTTCGATCAGCACCCGGCCAAGCTCAGGCGGATCGAGTTGCACCTCAATCGTACCCGACCTCGTTCCAGCGCGGATGGTGTCGCGCACCTGGGCGATTGCTGGTGCTTCGGTCGCAGGGTTGGCAGCGGTGATCGGGCGCGCCGTTTCGGCGCCTTGGCTTGTCACCGGGGACTCCGCCGGAGCGCCAAGGACCGGCGTTGAAACATCCGCAGCCACCGTGGTGGCCGACGGCTGCACAGTCGCAGCTTCAAGTTTGATCGGTACAGGTGCTTTCTGGGCCGGGACCGCATCGGCGCCCAAAGTGTTCGAATAGAAGGCTTTGTCGTTCAAGAGCCCGTCGCTTTTCACCCGAAGTGGTCCATCAGCTGGGGCCTCTAGGTTGGCTGGGCCTTCTGCTTCAAGCGTCGCTGGTACCGCCGCGGTGGCGGTCGCCATCTGGTCTATTGGCTTGGTCGTCGAGTTGCCGGCCAGTGGAGCAGGGACTGTGACGGCCGTGCCGGATTGAGAGGCTGCGTCAACGTTCACGGTGGAGACAATGGAGGAGGGAGGCGCATAAGGAATGTTCGCGTCACTCGGCAGGTTCGTGGCGGGTAGAGTGACGACGCTCGCGCCTTGTGCAGTTGTTTGCGGCAGGCTTGCCGTGATCGGCAATCGCGATGTCGCTGTGAGGCCGGTGGCAGCCGGTGCAGCGGCATTTGATGCGGCGTTTGCAGGAAGCGCTTGGGCTGGAGCCTGTTCGCCCGTCTGCACATGAAGCCCAAGGGCCTGTTCGAACATGGCGAGAAGTTCTGGATCATCCGCAGCCGTTGCAGTTGTCTGCGCGGCACCGTCGGGCGACTGGGGCAGGAGCGAGGCGGGAAGATTGAGTGCGTGCATGGTGTCGCTTTAAACGTAGAAACCTTGCCTAAACCTTTACGGGTGAGAAACCATGAGCACAGCTCATAAGGGTTTTTGTTATGGCTTTAGAAATTCTCGCGCCTACGGTTGAACCGTCCCAAAACACCATCAGAACCAATCAAGCCGTCGATCCTCAACGTCAGGCGGCAGAGCAGTTGCAGGTCGCTTTCTTCACCGACATGCTGATACATGGCGGTTTTGCGGATGCATTTTCGACAGGTTCCAACACACTGGATTCATTTACATCTCTCCTCGTTGAAAGTGTAGCCAAGGAGATTGCTGCCAAAGATCCATCGTTGGCTGATCATTTCTACAGCCAACTCAAGGGCCAAAAATCCGGCCCGTCAGACTAGTGCATCCTATCAAATGATCCGCATCAGCACCGGTTGTGAGAAGCTGATGTGAAAGCTTCACGCAGAATTAAGCCTTACAACCGTAAAGCTTGTGACGCAATCGGAAGTTGCGGATGCTGGTGGTCCCGAGGACAGCGGGTTCACGCGCCAGCAAAATAAACAGGATGCAGATCAATGGGATCGATCAACTTCAACCAGAGCGCTCAGGTCGCGCTCATGACCCTCAACATGGTCAACAAGAACCTTTTTGAGGTTCAAGACCAAATCTCAACCGGCAAGAAAATCGCTTCAGCTAAAGACAACGCTGCAGTCTGGGCGATCAGCACCGTGATGGAGTCCGATGTGATGGGCTTCAAACAAATCAACGACAGCCTCAACCTCGGCAGCTCGACTGTCGAAGTTGCTCGCGCTGCAACAGAAGAGGTCACAAGCCTTCTTCAGGAAATCAAAGCCAAAATCGTTGCTGCACAAGAATCGAACGTTGATCGCACCAGCATTCAGCGGGACGTTGATGCCCTCCGTGATCAAATCGATTCGATCGTTGACGCGGCACAGTTCAACGGCCTGAACCTGCTCAAAGGTGGCGAGGACATCCAAATCCTTTCGTCGCTTGACCGTTCCGACGCAGGTGTTGTCACGCCGCGGAACATCGCCGTGGGTCGTGCTGACCTCAGCGATACGGCTGGCACAACTGGCGCTGCGCTCGGTGCGACTGATGCGGGTGCTGTTGATATCGACGCTGGCTCGTTCTCAGGTGTTGATGATGGTGACGTGGCAGCGGCAACGCCTTCCACGCCTTCGCCAGGCACCGTGACCCTCACGGCGACAGCCTTCACCGGCGGTGCTGTGAGCGACAGCCTTGAGTACAGCATCGACATCGGTACGGCAGCTCCTGTCGTCGTGACGATCTCTCTGACCGCTGCTGACGGCGACGTCGCCGCTGACGGCGCTGCGACGACCACGGAAATCGCTGATGCTCTGCAAGCTGGCCTGACGGCTGCAGGCGTTCTGCCTGACGGTGTGACCGTTTCGCGGACCGGTGACGTCCTGACTGTCAGCAACAACTCGCAGACGCCAATGAGCGTCACTGTCACCGATACGTTCACCGACGATTCGGCGAGCACCACGGCTGCGATCACCAACGGCTCGGCTGGCAACATCGCTGTTGCCACCTCCGACACTGGCGCATTGGCCAGCACGGCTGACGCTGATGTGGAGAACCTCCGTGCCGCTATCCCAGCACTCAGCACGCCAGGCACGCAAACCCTGACGCTGCAGACCGGCACGATCGATGAGGGTACCCTCTATCGTCTGTCCATTGATGGTTCGACCATTGAGTATCGCACCATCGCTGGTGATGACGCGAACAGCGTTGCAGAAAAGCTTCGTGATCGCGCAACGGCTATCGCTCCTGAAGACTTTGAGCTCAGCGTCGTTGACAACATCATCACCTTCACCAACAGCACGGCCAACGTTGTCAATGTGGAAGCTCAGGTGAACGGCGGCACGGGCGGTGGTTCGCTCGAAGATCTCCGTAACCTGTCGGTTCTGACGACGGACGCTGCACGTTCGGCTCTTCTCGACATCGAGATCATGATCGAGTCTGCCATCGACGCTGCGTCTTCGTTCGGTTCGGCGCAGAACCGCATCGATATTCAGAGCACGTTTATCGACCGCCTGGTCGGTTCGCTCGAGGCTGGTGTGTCGGGTCTGACCGATGCCAACCTCGAAGAAGCATCGGCTCGTCTCCAGGCTCTGCAGGTGCAGCAGCAGCTCAACATCCAGGCTCTGTCGATCGCCAACGCGGCGCCTCAGGCCCTCCTGGCTTTGTTCCAGTAAGCCCTCGCGGCTTCACTCCAGCGCTAGGCCTTCGGGCCTAGCGTTTCTTCTACCCTAGTATGATTGGTCGGTGTGGTGATGGTTCCCAATGCGTATAAGGTGGTGCAGCGCCAAACAGTTTCCGGCCGAGCCCTTGAACGCGAAATTCTCGAACGTGTGACCTCGCGCATGAGGGCGGCAGACACGACGAGCACCAAGGGCCTTGCAAAGCTCCACGACGCTTTGCGCCTCAATCGGAACATTTGGATGACATTTGCTGTCGACCTTGCCGCGCCCAACAATCCCTACCCTGATGAGCTCAAAGCGTCGATGATCAGCCTTGCTGGGTTCATCGAGAAGAACACAGCCGCCGCAGCGTCGGACAAAGACTTGCTCGATACCCTGGTGAGCATCAATGGCAGCATCATCGAAGGGCTCAGTGGCACGGCCGCTCCCGCGGATGAGGGCTGACCGATGGCTGGTTTGATCCTCAACCTGCGGCCATGGGAGACTTTCTTGGTCGGTGACCTTGTTCTGCAGAACGGCGGACGGCGGGCGCAGATCCGTGTGCGTGACGAGCGGGCAGGGGTGTTGCGCCTTTCAGATGCTCTCCATCCGGACGGGGTGAAGACGCCGCTGACCCGCGCCTACTACGCCGCGCAGATGCTGGTGCTCGGCCAGGCAGAGGAGGGTAGAGATCGTGACCTTCTGCTGCAACTCTTGGACGAGATCCGCGCCGCGTTTGGCGACCAAAGTGATGGGCTGCGCGAAGCTGCCGCGCTCGCCGCTGAGGGGCAATATTATAAAGTTCTCAAAATCTTGAAGCCTCTTCTCCCCGATGAGGCCATGCTTCTCACGCGGGATGTCCAGGCGCTCGAGCACAGCCCAAAGTAGCAATGATCAAGGCTCTGTTTAGGTTTAGTTAACCAAAAGTTGTGTAGCTCCGACGTGTCCCTTTTTTCGGGAGTGAGCGTTGGACCACGGACTTTCCATTCTCAAACTCGCAAGCGCCATGGCCCGCCACGCTGGCCATGTGCACGCGGCCACGGCATCGAACATCGCGCGCGCCGACGTGCCAGAGGCCACCGCGAGGAAAGCGGCGAGCTTTAGGCAGAGTCTGCGAGCGCTCGAACAAGGCAAGACCCCTCAGGACGAGGACACCGGTCAGGCCATCAGTATTGAGAGAGAAATGCTGTCCATGGCTGAAGCCTCCGGCCAGCACGGCGCTGCCACGGCAGTGTGGAAAAGCACGCTCAACATGCTCCGCCTCGCGATTACTGGGCCGCAATGATGCTTGATCCTATCCTTGGCGCGTTGAGCGCTGCGTCCAGCGGCATGGAAACCCAGAGTTTCCGTATGCGTCTGACGTCGGAGAACCTTTCGAACGCGGACACCCCAGGGTACCAACGCAAACTTCTGTTCCTCTCTGAACTGAAAGGCGGGGGCGGGGTGGAGGTCGAGCGTCTCCGGCTGAGCAAGAGAGCCGGCACGGAAATCTACGATCCCTTCCATCCGCTGGCTGATGCGAGCGGGATGGTGGAGAGCTCAAATGTCGACTTGATGGTGGAGCTGGCCGACGCTCGCGAGGCGCGCCGCAGTTTTGACGCCAATGTCCAAGTTTTTCGTCAGGCCCAAGATTTTTATCGTGGGCTTCTGGATTTGCTCGATCGATAGGGGAGAGGTGATATGAACATCAACGACGTTGCGGCAGCAGCAGGCTATGCTGGGCTCAATCAGCTGAAACCCCAGGGCCTCGGCGGTCTCGCGGGGCTCGGTGAGCGCTTTGCGGCCGTTTTCGAGCGCGCTGATAGTGCAGCCCAGGGTTTTGCGACCAAGAATGTCGACGCGCAAACGGTCGTCGAGGCGCTGAGCCAGGCGGAACTGGCGCTGCAAACCGCCATCACCGTACGCGACCGCGTCGTCGCGGCTTACCAGGAAGTGCTCCGGATGCCGATATGACGGAGGCTGATGTTCTCAGTCTCCTTCGGGCCTCTTTGCGCGTCGGAACGGGGATGGCGATGCCGATTCTTCTGTCCGCCCTCGCGGCTGGTTTGGCCATCGGACTGCTGCAGGCACTGACGTCCATTCAAGAGCTAACGCTCACATTCGTGCCGAAGCTGTTCGTCATCGTCATCGTCTTTTGGCTGACGGCTGGGTTTATGGCCGTCAGTTTGGTGGGTTTTTTTGATCGCCGGGTGTTGCCGCTCTTCTTGATGTAGCGAGCGGCCACAGGGGCGAGGGGCTGAGGGAGAGCCGCCTTGAACTTTGATGCTCTGACCAAGGTCAATCTGAGCCCCACTGTTGGGCTTGCGATCGGATTGATGGCCATCCTTGTGATGATGGTCCTGCCGGTCCCGCCCATTGTTCTTGACCTTGGGCTGACCTGCTCTTTTGGGTTTGCGATTTTGATCTTTACCGTGACGCTTTTCGTGGAGCGTCCGCTCGATTTCTCATCCTTCCCTGCGATATTGCTCGTGTCGCTGCTCCTTCGGCTCGCTCTCAACATCTCGTCGACCAAGCTGATCATCGGTCAGGGTCACACCGGCACCGGCGCGGCTGGCGGGGTGATCGAAGGCTTTGCGATGTTCATTATGGGCGGGAACATCGGCCTTGGTCTGATCATTTTTGCTGTGCTGATCATCGTCAACTTCCTGGTGATCACCAAGGGCGCTGGCCGGATGGCAGAGGTCGGCGCGCGCTTTGCCTTGGACGCCATGCCCGGCAAGCAACTCGCCATCGATGCCGATGTCGCTTCCGGCGCAATCACCCATGAGGAGGCGAAAGCCCTCCGCACACGGGAGCAGCAAGAGACGGCGTTCCTTGGCTCCCTCGACGGTGTGTCCAAGTTTGTGAAAGGCGATGCAATCGCTGGGCTGCTCATCACGCTGCTCAACCTCGTTGCAGGCATCGCGGTGGGGATGATCGCCCACAACATCTCGTTCACCGATGCGATCAGCAATTACTCCGTCCTCACCGTTGGTGATGGGCTCGTCAGTCAGATCCCCGCCGTCATCATCTCCGTGGCTGCCGCGCTTCTTCTGTCCAAGGGACGAGGGGAGGAGGCGGTCGACCTCGCATTGATGCGTGAACTCGGCGGACGGCCTGAGGCACTGGCGACCGTGGCAGTTGTTTTGGCCGCCTTCGGACTGTTCCCTGGCCTGCCGCTCATTCCCTTTGCGGCGGGCGCGGGGCTCTTGGGATACCTAGCGTACCGCGCGACCCAGTTGGCGCCGCCAGCGCCCGACGATGAAAAACCCGCCCTACCCGAAGGGCCCACGGAGCCGAGCTTTGGTGATCTTCTCGACATTGACGAAGTTCACGTCGAGCTGAGCCCAGATCTCATCGGCACCGTGATCAAAAAGGAAAGCGGTTTTGACGCGCGGGTCGATAAGATTCGGCGCTTCGTGATCCAGGAGTTCGGCTTCATTATGCCCCCTGTGCGCGTCACCGATCGCTCGTCCCTGGCGCCGCAGACCTATGAGATCAAAGTTCAAGGCGTGAAGGCAGCATCCGGCACTTTGCGATCAGGGCAATGGCTGGCGCTCATCTCCAACGATCAGCGTCCGGATGTCCCCGGCGAACCAACCCAAGAACCAGTCTATGGGGCGCAGGCCAGGTGGGTCGATTTTGCGGGTAAGGAGCAAATGGTGGTCGGCGGCTACACCGTGGTCGAACCAGCCGAGGTGATGGCCACGCATCTCATGGAAACCGTCCAGGCGCAGTTCCCGCGGCTGATGACCCGGCGCGCGCTCAGGTCGATCCTTGATGCGTTCGCCGAACCTTCTGACCCCGCACGGGCCAAGGCCAACCGGAAGTTCCTTGATGAGTTGGTGCCCGACCGAGTGAGCTATGATCTCTTGCAGCAGGTGCTTCGTGATCTCCTGGCGGAGCGGATTTCGATCCGCCAGCTGCCGATCATTCTGGAGGCCACCGCGGAAGCGAGCACCATGGAAGGCGGTCCGCCGGTGGTGGTGGAACATGTCCGCCGCCGCATCGCGTTCCAATTCGTCTCCAAACTGACCGACGACCAAGGCTATCTTCCCGCCATTGAGCTAAGCGAGACGTGGACGACCAAGCTCCGTGAAGAGGGCGCTGAGCCGCAGGCGAGCACACTGACGGAGCTCGGCGCCGCTGTCGCCTCGGCGCTTGAACGGGCGGCTCAAGGCGGCGCGTTCCCCGTCATTGCGGTCGCCACATCTGTGCGCCGAACGGTGCGGCGCGCGCTTGCGTCCCAGGGGGTTCGCAACCCGGTGATCGCCCTTGACGAGATCCAGGGCAACGCGAAGCCAAAGCTTCTTGGCACCGCATGATCGAGATCCTCGAGGCGCTCGGGCCGCTCGTTGGTTTGGCGAATGATTGGATCCCGTCGGCGGTCGCGCTCCTGTCGCGGATGTCGCTCCTTATTCTGATGATCCCGGGGCTGGGGGGTACTGCATTGCCAACGCGGATCAGGCTTATTCTGGCCTTGACCCTCGTCTTCGTCATCCTGCCGCTGGCGAACCGAGTGGAGGCCGAGACCACCGCGGACTACACCCTGCTGATCGCGGGGGAGGCGCTGATCGGCTTCGTCCTGGGCTTCAGCGTTCGCGTGTTTGTTTTTGCCCTGAACATCACGGGGACCATCATCGCCCAGGCGATGTCACTCAGCCAGATTTTCGGTGTGACGCTCGAGGGCGACAGCTCCAGCCTCGTCGCGACGATCCTCACGAGCGCGGCGGCGACCTTGTTCCTGACGGCAGATCTTGAGGTCGCGATGATTGGCCTCTTCGTTCAGAACCTTGAGGTCATGCCGCTTGGCGGCGCACCGCTTTTGGTCTCTGGCGCTGTGGCTGAGCAGACGACCAGGGCGGCGGCGGACGCTTTGGCGTTTGGCATCACCCTCGCGGTGCCGTTCATGGTGATGAACTTCGCCTATTACCTCGTGCTCGGATTTTTGAACCGAGCGATGCCGCAGCTGATGGTCACCTTTGTCGGTATACCGGCTATCACGCTCAGTGGCTTGATCCTCTTCACCCTCGCCATTTCCGGCCTACTGGCCCTGTGGCTGAGCCGGATTGCGGGGTCGATGGCCCTGTGAGCGAGGCGGCAGAAAAGGTTGTCGAGGCCTCCCCCGAGAAGCGGAGGAAAGCGCGGGGTAAGGGTGACGTCCCGGTCTCCACTGAGGCGAACACGGCGGCGGCCTATATGGGTTTTTTGGTGGCGATGATGATCGTCGCACCTTTCGTTACGTCCTTGGTCCTCAGCCTACGGGGGTATCTCTTGCGGCCAGAGGCGGCCGGACTAGCGCTGATCGAGGGTGACCTTGCCGGTGAAACTTTGCAGCAGGCGACGTTCTTCGTGCTGCCGCTGGTCGCGATCCCTGCCGTTGCGGTTATCGCTTCGCTTTTTGCCCAGCAAGGCATCGTGGTGGCGCCCAGCCGCATCGCGCCGGACATCAAAAAGATCTCGCCGATTGCGGGCGCTGGCAAGAAGTTCGGACCCCAAGGCCTCACTGAGTTCGCCAAGAGCGCGGGCAAGATGGTTCTCTACTCCGTCATCGGAGGGGTGATCCTGTGGCGCGAGGCCACGGGCATGATGCAGTCGGCCGGCGCGCCCGCTGTGTCTCTCGCCAGCCTGCTCCTCCGTCAGGTCGTGGTGATGTTCGGTGTCGCGGTGCTGATCCAAGCGGTCTTTGCCATCATCGATATCCCTCTCATCCGTGCTCAGAGGGAAGGGCGCCTCAAAATGTCAGCCCAGGAGGCGAAAGACGAGGCAAAAGAGAACGAGGGCGACCAGGAGATCAAGCAAAAGCGGCGCATGCGAGCGGAGAAGATCGCGATGAGCCGCATGATGGACGCGACCAAAACGGCCGACGTCCTGATCACCAACCCCACTCACTATGCCGTGGCGCTCAAATGGGAGCGCGCGGGCGATCACTTGCCGATTTGCGTGGCCAAGGGGGCCGATGACGTTGCGTTCCGCCTGCGCGAAGTTGCACGGGATTCGGGTGTACCGATCAAAGAGGACCCCCCTTGCGCGCGGTCACTCTACGCAACGGTGGACCTTGGAGCGCCGATTAAGCCTGAGCACTTCGCCGCTGTGGCCGCGGCCATTCGCTTTGCTGATCGCATGCGGATGAAGCGAAGGGGCCTTGGTTAAGCGCCCGCCAGTGCCAAGACACGCAGGCCGTGGCGGCCGCGGATGGTGCCGAGCTCAGCCCGGGCGAGGGGGCGGGTTCCGATCGCTGTCTCTGCCTCCAGAGCAACATCGGCCAGGTCGCCGCCAGGGATGATCACCCGATCACCCGGCTCCAGGGCCACGATCTCTTTCGTTGTCGCTGACCAGCGGCTGAGGATCCCGCGCACCTCGATCGAAAGACCAGCGAGGTCCATCGGCTCCTCACCGCGCTGCATCAGTTCACTGAAGATGCTCTCGCAGGTGTCGCGGAAGAGGAGCTCAAGATGCACATCGGGGTGATCAGTGATCTTCAGCGTGAACCGCACGAAAAGCCGCGGCTCCGGCGGCGGCGGCGTCAGGGGCCAAATCATCTTCGGCTCGACATTTGGCGGCAGGCGCAGCGCAATCCCAAAAGCGGCGTAGATCAGCCCGCCGATCGCTTCAAAGATCGAGGTGACGACCAAGCCGTCGAGCTCCTCCGGCTCAGCATCCTCCGGCGCATGGACGTCGGCAGCGCGAAGGAGAAGCGAGGTGAGGATCGATGCGCTTTGTCCGGGAAACCGGATGAGGCCGCCGCGCTCTGGCGGGTCCATCGCCATGGTGACGCCGGGCTTGGCTTCGGTCGAGCGCAGCTCGCCATGGGTGAGAATCGAGAGCTCCACCGAAGCTTGCAATGGGCACTGGACCAGAGGCTCCAACACCTCGGCCGCACGCTCCGCCACAATGTCCCAAAGGGGCAGGCTATGGGCGATCGACGGCGGTAGGCCGGAGCTGTCGGTGCCGTCGTCTCCCGCTTTGGCTTTGCGCTGTTCGATGAGCGACCGGATCGCAATTCGTTGTCCCATGTTTACGACTTACAAGCCATAAGTGTTAAGCGAGACTTTACACGCAAAAGTTAGCTTCAACCTCGGGTTGGTGGTTCCTGAGGAGACGTTGATATGGCTGAGCAACCGCTCATCATTAAGCGCAAGAAGGTCTTTGCCGGTGATGGTCATCACGGCGGCGCATGGAAAGTAGCTTACGCGGATTTTGTGACCGCGATGATGGCCTTCTTCCTGCTGATGTGGCTCCTCAATGCGACCACGGAGGAGCAGCGAAAAGGCCTTGCCGATTTCTTCGATCCGACCATTCCCGTGAGCCCCGTTTCTGGAGGCGGTACAGATCTTTTGAACGGTGATTCGATTTTCTCCACCGACAGTCTCGCTTCGGACGGTCATGGCGGCCTGGGAGAGAACATGGATCTCGAGGGTGAGATTCTGGAGCAGCTTACGATGTCGCTCAAAGAGCACATCGCCAGTGAACAAGTGCGTTTGACGCTGTCACCGGAAGGGATCGTCGTCGATCTCATGGACACCTATGAGGTGCCAGTGTTCGATCTCGGCAAGGCGCTGAAGACGGAGCGGCTCACGGAAATCGTCACCGCCGTGGCCCCGGTGCTCGCGACCAGTGACCGGATGCTGAAGATCAAAGGTCACACCGATGACCTCAAATATCGCGGTACGGACTATACGAACTGGGAGCTTTCCGCTGACCGTGCCAACGCGGCGCGCCGGTTGGCTGTTGAGCTCGGTGTGCCGGAGCGGGCGTTCTTTGAAGTGTCGGGGCAGGCGGACCGTCTTCCGGTCAGTGCTGATGGCAGCGCGCCGCAGAACCGCCGGATCTCGATCATTTTGCTCAACGAACAGTCGATCCCGTTAGGTGCCCGTTAACCGCGTTTCGCTACAACCTTAGGTATAGTAGCGAGAGCGCCTCAACCATGACAATGTCTTCCTCCCTCAATGCTGGCGTGATGGGCCTTAGTGTCAACGCCACCAAACTGGCTGCCATTTCCGACAACGTCGCCAACTCTGGCACCGTCGGATACAAACGAGCGACAGCAGATTTTCTGAGTATGGTGATCTCGGACAATCCGCAGGCGTTCACAGCCGGCGGCGTTCGCGTGGAGGCAGGCCGTCTTGTGTCGGAGCAAGGCGCTTTGTTCTCCACCGGGAGTTCAACAGACATCGCCCTCGCGGGCGCAGGCTTTTTGCCTGTGACCCAAGACATCGATATTGATGCTCAGGTGGGTGAGCGGCCACTGCTTCTGACCTCCACCGGCTCCTTCCGCCCCAATGAGGCGGGTTATCTCGTCACCCCTGGCGGCCTTGCTCTTCTTGGTTGGCCAGCGGAGCCTGACGGCACGGTCGGCAACGTGACCCGTCGTTCTGCGGATGATCTTGAGCCTGTGAACATCAACACAGCTGAACTCGCCGCTGAGCCGACGACGCAAGTGAACCTTGGTGTGAACCTTCCCGCCTCAGCCACCGAAGCGGGCCTGACGCCCACGAGCTATGAGCTGCCGATCGACGCGTTTGACAATCTCGGCCGCAACCAGACGGTTCGCGCGGTGTTCACCCCGGTGATCCCAGCCAGCGGCTTCTCCAACGCATGGTCGATGGAGATCTTTGACGACAGCCAAACGCCTTCGGCATCGCTCGGCACCTTGGATATCACCTTCAACGATACGAATCCCAATGGCGGCACCATCGCATCGGTCACGGCCAATGCTCCGGCCACCTATGATCCTGCGACAGGTGATGTGTCTGTGACCTGGCTGACGGCGGGCAACGCCCTCAACATCAATATCGGCACCGCCAACCAGGCCGGTGGTCTGACCCAGTTCTCGACCGACTTCTCGCCGGTGTCTGTCGTCCGCAACGGCGCGCCAGCTGGCGCTTTCAGCCGGGTGGAGGTCGATGAGACGGGCCGTATGGAAGCTGTTTATGAAACTGGTTTCCGCCGCTTCATCTACCAAATCCCTGTGGCCGATGTACCGAACCCGGATGGCCTTGACGCAGCTGACAATGCGAGTTTCCGGATCAGTCAGGAAAGCGGTGATCTTTTCCTCTGGGACGCAGGCGACGGGCCTGTCGGCGGGATGATCGGCTTCGCTCTCGCTGAATCGACAACCGATCTTGGTACAGAGCTCACGGATCTCATTGAGACCCAGCGCGCTTACTCATCCAACGCCAACATCATTCGGACAGTCGACGAACTGCTCGAAGAGACAACCAACCTCATCCGTTAACGTTAACGCCAACTAAGAGGCTTCCCCGATGTCCTTCACAGCCACCCTGACGAACGCGGTATCGGGGCTCAACGCATCGACGCTCCGGGCAGAGATCCTGTCCTACAACATCGCCAATGCCGAGACGCCAGGCTACACCCGCAGGTCCGTGACCCTTGAGTCCGCTGTACCAGGCGGTGTGCGGCCCACCACGATCACTGCAGCGAACGCAGGTCTTTCAGAGTATCGGCTGCTCGATGAGTTCAGCCGGGAAGGGGAGGCGGAGCTTCGCTCGTCGGCGCTCAATCTCATCAACGATGATTTTGGCCAGCCCGGTGACGCTGACGGTCTTTATGCTGTCTATGGACGCTTTGAGCAGGCGCTTGATGATCTGCGCCTGACGCCAGAGAACGCCTCGGCCCAGCTTGCACTCCTGCAGGCAGCCCAGGATGTCGCCGACACGTTCGCAACGCTTGATCAGCAGGCGCAAGATATGCGCCTCGCTGCCGATACAGCGATCGACGCCGGCGTGAACACGGTGAACAACGCCCTGGCGGAGCTTGAGCTTCTCAACGCCGATGCCGTCCGCCCACGCAGCGTTGGCCTCGACACCATTTCTGAACGCCAGCGCGTCCTTGTGGCCGAGATTGCCGAGCAGCTCGATATCGAGGTCACCGGCGAGTATGGAGAGGAGCTGACGATCCGCACCAGCGGCGGACTTCTCCTCCTCGGCGATGAGGCCAAGACACTCGAGTTCAACCGTGCCGGATCGGTCAACTACACAACGACCCTGGCGAGCGGTGCGCTCTCTGGTATCACGGTCGAAGGCGTCGACATCACGCCGGGCACGGTGCAAGGGATTGGAAGCGGCGAGCTCGCCGCCAACTTCGCCATCCGCGATGCTCTTGGTACAGATTATACTGATCGTCTCAACGCTGCGGCGCAAGAGCTTGTCGACCGGGTCGAGGCCGCGGACACCACCGCTGCTGGCGGTCTCTTCGCGCTTGAGGCGGGGACGGGAAGCGCGGCCCAACGCATTGGTATCAATGCAGCGATCGATCCCGATCAGGGCGGTGAGCTTTACCGCATTCGCGACGGCGTCGGTGCGACCACGGAGGGCCCGGCCGCTGGCGACGGTGTCCTGGGTCTCCTCAAAACAGGTCTTGAGGAAGCCCGCTCGCTGCCCGCAGCCACCGGTTCGTCAAGCGCGCTCAGCTATGTCGATATGCTCGGTGCGCTGTCGACCCAGCTTGGCACCAACGCTGTTCGCGCCACCGGACTCTACGATGCAGCGATCGGGGCACGGAGGAGCGTCGAAGAGGAGGTGATCCGTCAGACCGGTGTCGATACGGACCGAGAGCTTCAGGACCTTCTCCTTGTCGAGCAAGCCTTCGCCGCCAATGCGCGGGTCATTCAAGCCGCGGACGAGATGCTCCGCCAACTCCTGGAGATCTAGGTCATGTTTCTCGTATCCCCTGATGCGCTGACATCCTCCACCCTGTTTCGTCTGACGACAGATCTTCGGACCCGCCTCGATGAGGCGACGGTGGAGCTTGGTACAGGCTATGTGCAGAACCGGACCGAGGCGCTGCGCGGCAACAATGAGGTTCTCCTCCGTGCCCAGGCGATTGTTGACGCGTCGCAGCCGGAGCTCACCCGCCTGACCGTGATCGAGGGCCGGTACCAGGCCTCCTCCAGCGCTCTTCGCTCGATCAATGAGTTGAGCGGTGAGGCCGCTCGTTCCGCCCAAGCCGCACAAGAAACTGCAGGCGATATCGGCCAAGACGTGGCGGCCAGCGAGGCCCGCTCGGTTCTTTCGTCAGTTCTCTCGACCCTGAACACCCAGTTCGGTGGCCGGTCCTTGTTCGCCGGTGACGCGGGCATCGGCGCAGCTGTCACCGATGTCGATAGCTTCATTGCATGGGCGGATGGCCTCATCGCCGGTGCAGGGGACGCAGCCGCCCAGCGCGCTATTCTCGACACGGAGTTTGCAGCAGGTGGTCAGTCCGACACCGTGGTCTATTCCGGCGGTACGCAACTCGCGGATCTTGATCTTCCCGGCGGCGGCGCGGTCGATGCTCTTCCGACAGCGGACAATGACGCGATCCGAGAGCTGCTGAAGGGTCTGGCTATGGTCGCGATCAACGACACTGTGGCTCCTGACGAGCGTGAGCAATGGCTGAGTGATGGCGCGTCGGTGATCCAGACAGCGCGGGATGACCTCACCGCCGTCGAAGCATCGCTTGGTATCTCACAAAGCGCGATCGAGCGCGCTATCGACCGTCAGGACCAGATCCTGTTCGATGCACAAACGACCATCGATAGCCTCATCGGTGTCGACCCCTTTGAATCGGTGTCAGAGACCCAGTCGCTCGAAGCGCGCCTTCAGGCTCTTTACACCGTGACCGGACGAACAGCAGCCCTAAGATTGACGAACTTCCTCTGATGCGATCATTCCTCTTCTGCTTCATCGTCTTCGTTCTTGGCTTGATGCCTGCCGCGGCCCAATCCGTGAGGCTCAAGGATCTTGTCGATATTGAAGGGGTGAGGGGGAACGATCTCATTGGCTACGGCATCGTCGTTGGCCTTGGCGGTACCGGCGATACGCTGAGGAACTCGCCCTATACGGAGGAGGCGCTTTCGAGCCTTCTGGAGCGTCTCGGCGTCAACGTTCAAGACGAGCGTTTCCGTCCGGACAATATCGCAGCGGTCATCGTCACCGCGACGCTTCCACCTTTCGCACGGCGAGGCAGCACAGTGGATGTCGCGGTCAGTTCCATCGGCGATGCCCGCAGCCTTCAGGGCGGGCTTCTCGTCATGACACCCCTTCTGGGTGCGGACAATGAAGTTTACGCCGTGGCGCAGGGCCCTCTCGTGGTCGGTGGGTTCGCCGCTGAGGGGCAGGCAGGCGCTGCGCAACAAAGCACCCAGACGATTGGTACCATCGCTGGCGGTGCACGGATCGAGCGCGAAGTCCCCTTCAGTTTCGAAGACATGCAAGAGATCCGCCTCGCCCTGCGCGATCCCGACTTTACCACCGCCGGCCGCATTGAGGGTCTCCTCAATGTCGCCTTCTCTGGCGCCCCGGCGCAGATGACTGACGCGGGTACGGTCGTTGTGGACGCAAGCATGACCGGCCTTGCGCCCGCCCATCTGATCGCCAATATCGAAGGCATGATGCTCGAGCCCGATCGGCGCGCGCGCGTGGTGATTGATCAGCGTTCGGGCACGATCGTTCTGGGTTCAGATGTTCGCATCGCCCCAGTCGCCGTCGCCCAGGGTGCACTGACGATCCGAGTGACAGAAACACCGGTGGCGGTCCCCGCCGCGCCGTTCTCAGAAGGCTCGCCAGTCGTCCTGCCGCGAACCGATATCGATGTCTTCCAACCTGGCGGTGTCGCGCCGCTCCAGTCAGGGGCATCCCTCCGCGATCTTGTGGAAGGCCTCAATGCGCTCGATGTGCCGCCGCGCGACATGGTTGAGATTTTCGAGGCCTTGAAAGCCGCTGGCGCGCTTCACGCAGAAATCGTCCTGCAATAGGGCGCTGGTCATGACCGGACCAGGGGTGCCCGGCCATGACCTTGCCCGCAGGGGACGGGGCGCGACGATCGTCAGGGAGGGCCGGACGACCGCCGCAGCAAACGCCACAGGGATCACGGCGGCTTGCAACATCGTGGTAGGCGACCGCGGCTCGGCTGGCCTATGACAGAAATGGCCAACACCGGACGAATGTCGCGCTTTTTGCAGCTCTAAGAACCACGCCGCGATGGCTTGGCAAAGGGTGGTGCGCGCCGCTAACCGCGCCTGATGGCAAAGAAGAACAAAGTGTTTCGGCCCAAGGCGCGCAAGGCCCGCGGGTTTCCTGATCGGACCGGTGCGGAGCTGATCGCCGAACGGTTGATGCTTGAGCGCATCGGCGGCGTCTATGAGAGCTACGGTTTCGCGCCGCTCTCCACCCCGGCCTTTGAGTACACCGACGCGCTGGGGAAGTTTCTGCCTGACGTGGACCGGCCAAACAGCGGGGTCTTTTCGCTGCAGGACGATGACGAGCAGTGGTTGAGCCTGCGTTATGATCTGACGGCGCCGCTCGCCCGTTTTGTCGCTGAGAACATGGATGCGCTGCCGCGGCCATACCGGCGTTATGCGGTGGGTTCTGTCTGGCGGAATGAAAAGCCGGGGCCGGGGCGCTTCCGGGAGTTCACCCAGATCGACGCGGACGCCTGTTTCGCGCCGCCGCCCCATGCCGATGCTGAGATCATCATGATGTTCGCTGATGCCCTCTCGGCGGCTGGGATCGACGAGAGCGATGTCGAGATCCGGCTCTCCTCACGCAAGGTGATGACGGGACTGCTCGAGGTGATCGGTCTGCCCCCGGAGGATCAGGGTAAGTCGGGCACTGTTCTGCGTGCGATGGATAAATTTGATCGCCTTGGCGCGGATGGCGTCGCGCTCCTTTTGGGAGATGGGCGGAAGGACGAGAGCGGCGACTTCACCGAGGGGGCCATGCTCGAGCCTGGCCAGATCGACGCCGTTTTGAAGTTCATGGAGGGCGGGGATATGTCCGCCTCGCTGGCTGGCAACAAGGCGGGGGAGGAAGGTACGGCGGAGCTTCACGCTATCGTCTCGACCCTGACGGAGATGGGCTATGGTGGCCGAGTGAAACTCGATCCGTCTGTGATCCGCGGCCTCGATTACTACACCGGGCCGGTGTTCGAGGCTGCCCTGACCTTCGACGTGGAAAATGAAAAAGGGCAGACCGTGCAGTTCGGCTCGGTCGGCTCTGGTGGACGATATGATGGTCTCATTGCACGGTTCAAAGGACAGGAAGTGCCATCGGTCGGATGCTCCGTGGGCGTCAGCCGCCTGCTGACAGCGCTGAAATCGAGATCGGCGTTGCCTGAGCCTTTGGCGCCCGTGGTTGTGCTCGCGCTCGAAGAGGCGGAGATGCCGCGTTATCACCGCATGGCCAAGGCGCTTCGTTCAGAAGGCGTTGCTGCTGAGGTCTATCTCGGCGGTGCCGGGATGAAGGCGCAGATGCGGTACGCGGATAAACGCGGCGCACCGATTGTCGTGATCTGCGGCGAAGATGAGCGGACAGCCGGGCAGGTGACCATCAAGGACCTGCGCGCCGGGAAAGAGGCCTCAGCCTCGATTGAGAGCCGGGATCAGTGGACAGAGGAACGACCAGGCCAAGAGACGGTCGCAGAAGACGCCTTTGTGAGGGCTGTGACTGAACGCCTCGCATAAAAAAGGCGGCCAACAGGCCGCCTTTTCTTTTTGATATGTGTCCGAACTTAGCGCTGACGACGGCGGCGGCCAGCAGCAGTCAAAAGCGCAGCGCCGCCCATCATCAGAGGCAGCGCGCCAGGGACTGGCACTGCGGTGTAGGTGAAGTTGTCGATTGCACCAGAATCAGGAAGCGTGATCTCTAGGCTCGCCAGGTTTGTCCAGCCAGCAAATGTCAGATCATCAAAGAAGTTCAGGCTGCCGTCATTGTCGAGATCACCCATATAGGTGAACGAGAAATCAGCGATGCCCGTGTTATTACCAACTTCGAAACCTTCGAACAGGACGCCCGGTTTCGTGTCGGCCAGCGTGATCGCTTCGAACGTCGTCGGAAGACTAAAGTCAAAGACGAACGTGCCGCCCGCAGCTTTGTCATCAGGATCCGCGACGATGTCTGTTCCGTCTTGAAGGACAAGATCTTCCGCAATGATCAGGACAAAGCCGAGATCTTCGGTTTCGTCAGCTTCGCTAGTCGAACCCACTGGAGCGAAATCTGACGCGAGATCCGTGTCACCACCAGTCGGGTTGTTTGTATCAAACAGGATCGCCTGATCTGGATTGCCCGGCGAAACAACAGACACGGTTACGCCGCCAGGAAGCGCATTAATCTGCGTACCAGCTGGGCCGAGGCCAGAAAAATCGACAACGGTTTGAGCAGCGTTTGCGCCGGTCAAACCAAATGCAGCCAACGCTGCGCCTGCAACGAGCAGTTGTTTCATGGGACACCCCTCACCACCTAAAGATGAGATAAAGTACCGCATTAAGTGCAAAATGTACAGTTGGCGTTTACCTTGCGAGCGATCTTTTTTGCAGTGCGGTAGGCGATTGTGGCTTTGCTGCCACGCTTTGGGCAGCAGTCGACTCGGTTAATGAGGTCTGAATGTCTCTTGTCGAACCCGTTTCTCTCCCGCAGCGCCGAATCCAGCGCTTACCAGCTGGCGCGGTCAACCGCATTGCGGCTGGCGAGGTGGTGGAGCGGCCCGCAGCGGCTCTGAAAGAGCTGGTGGAGAACGCGCTCGACGCTGGCGCCACGCGAATCACCGTCGAAATCGATGGCGGGGGCCGCAAACGAATCGCGGTGACCGATGACGGTTGCGGTATGGGTCCGGACGATCTGCCCCTCGCACTGGAGCGGCATGCCACCTCGAAGCTCTCGGCGGAGCCCGATGGCGACGTCGATCTTCTTGCGATCGACACGATGGGTTTTCGCGGCGAAGCGCTGCCCTCGATCGGTGCCGTGGCGCGGTTGACGATCACCACCCGCGAAATGGGCGGCGAAGGCTGGCAGCTCAAGGTGGCAGGCGGTGTCATCGGTGAGCTGAACCCTGCGCCGTTCGCCGGTACAGGGACGAAAGTGGAGGTCGATGACCTCTTCTATGCTACTCCAGCGCGGCTCAAGTTCTTGAAAGGCGAACGCGCGGAAAGCTCAGCCTGCGTTGATACGGTGAAGCGGTTGGCGATGGCGCGGCCGGATGTTGCGTTCAAGCTGATCGCCGATGGACGTCAGCGCTTCTCTTATCGGCAAGAGCCGCCAGGGGCGGAGGGGCATCTCTCACGCCTTGCCGCGATCATGGGGCGTGACTTCGGCGAGAACGCTGTGCCGGTCAGTCTTGAGCGCGGCGAGGTGGCTCTGTCTGGCTTTGCCGGTGTGCCGACCTTCAACCGCGGCCTGCCGGATCGCCAATACCTTTTTGTCCGGGGGCGACCTGTCCGTGACAAGCTGATCGTAGGCGCCGTACGCGGGGCGTATGCGGATTTTCTCGCGCGTGATCGGCATCCGCTTCTTTGCCTGTTCCTCGACATGCCGCCGCAGCTCGTTGACGTGAACGTGCACCCCGCCAAAACCGAGGTCAGGTTCCGTGATGCGGCGGAGGTTCGCGGCATGATTGTCAGTGGGCTGCGCGCCGCGATCGGAGAAGCCGGACATCGCGCATCCACCACCGTGGCTGGGCAAGCGATGCGCGCGGCTGTTGCTGGCAATCCCTTCTCTGGCACGTCGGAGCCGACGCCCCCCGACGCGGTCATCCCGGCCCAGCACGGCTTCGCTGAGCGCCAAACCTCCTTCGGTCTTCGACCGACAGCGCGTCCAGCGCCGGTGCCAACCCAAGCCGCCGCTGCGCCTCAACCCACGCCCGAGCCGGAGGACTTTCCCCTTGGCGCCGCCATGGCGCAGCTTCACGACACCTACATCGTCTCGCAGACGGATGATGGTTTGATCATCGTTGATCAGCATGCCGCGCATGAGCGCTTAGTCTATGAGCGGATGAAGGCCGCGGCCGATGGGCAGGCCCCAGCGCGTCAGGCTCTCTTGGTGCCTGAAGTCGTGGAACTGGCCGAAGATGAAGCCTCGGTCGTCCTTGAGCGGAGGGATGAACTCATCGACTATGGCCTTGTCGTCGAAGACTTTGGCCCCGGCACGATCCTGGTCAGGGAGGTGCCCGCGGTGCTGGGGGATTTCGACGTCAAAGGCATGGTGAAGGATCTCGCCTGCGATCTTGCGGGACTGGGTCAGGACGTTTCCCTCAAGGACCGGATCGCTGAGACCTTGGGCAATCACGCCTGCCGCAACTCGGTGCGCGCCGGGCGTCGTCTCAACACGGAGGAGATGAATGCTCTCCTCCGTCAGATGGAAGCCACGCCCCATTCAGGGCAGTGCAACCATGGTCGCCCGACCTATGTCGAGCTCAAGCTGAAAGACGTCGAGCGTCTATTCGGTCGGCGTTAGAACTCGCTCAATCGACCGCCAGTCGACGATCTTGAAGTTCTGAAGCCCATCGTCGTTGAACCCGTCCTGGGCTACAAAGATGCCCTTCGGATAATCCGGGCCAAGATCAGCGCTTGTCGCGTCAATGCCGTCGGTTTCGCGGACACCGTCCGCTACCGGACCATCCACAATCTTGAACCGGCCCGCGAGCGCACCCGTCTCGCGGTCATAGGCGGCAAAGCTGTTGTCCCCCTGCACCGAAGCGAGGAGGTAACCCGAAAGGCGACCAGTTTTGTAAAGCGCGAGGCCTTCAATGTCCGCTTTCAGGCCCGATGCGCCGCCGATCCGATCAACGACAACAGGTTCATCCGTGCTCGCTAGGTTGCGCGTATCGAATCTGACAATGCCAAAGGGTTCGAGCCCGACATAAAGGGCATGATGGGCTTCATCAAAGACGCAGCCCTCCATCTGCACCCCCGGCGCATGGCCGGTGCCGATCCGCTCAGCGCTGAAAGCGCCGTCATAGCGCACCGCATAGACATCGACCTCACCGGTTTTGTGCGTGATCGCCACCACCGGCGACGGATCTGTACCCAGACAGATGCCATAGGGCTCAGGGGTCGCAGCCGCGAGACGGCCGATCTCTTCGGCGCCATTTGGACCAATCTGCAAGATACTGAACGTCTGATCACCCCTGTTTGAGGTCACACCGAAGTCGCCGGTCAATGAGCCGATCGTCATCCCTTGTTCGATATCGACATTGTTGGGCCGGGGTAGGGGCAAGAACTGCACCTCTTCGCCAGCGAGATTGTAGGCATAAAGACCAAGCTGCTTGTCAGTACCGAAGATGAGGCTCTTGTCCGGCGCGTCCGTGTTCACCCAAATCGCCGGGTCGTCGGCGGCGTCATCCTCTGAACTCACGGGCACAGTCTCGCCACTGGGGCGGATCTCGGCCTTCTCCACCCGCGGTCCAAAGGTTCCGCAAGCGCCCAAGACAAGTGCCGAAAAACGAAGAATTCGTGACATGAAAGTGGCTCCCCCCGCTGGATGTCGCGCGCCCGGTAACGGCTTCGTTCGCCGGCGTCACCCCTTTCTTTCACCGCATGTGTGGTGTTCGGTGAAAAGGGGTGATAGCGCGAGCCCTTCTTCACATCACCGCAACAAGGGAGACCCTATGGACCAGGCGTTCGTCGCGTCGTTTTTCACAGCTTTTGTGACGCTCTTCATCATTATTGACCCGATCCTGGTGGCCCCGCTGTTTGCGGCGCTGACGCATGACAACTCGGGCAAAGAGAAGCGAGCGACGGCGGTTCAGGCAGCACTGATTTCTGCGGGTATTCTGACGTTTTTCGCGTTCTTCGGTCCGGTGATGCTTGAGCATCTGGGGATAGAGCTGAGCTCGTTCCGCGCCGCGGGCGGCCTTCTTCTCTTTTTGATCGGCTTTCGGATGTTCTTCGACCCGGATGAAGAGGTCGAAGCCAAGCGTCCGGGTCCTAAGGCCTCGGCCCGGGACAATGTGGCGTTCTTCCCGCTCTCGCTGCCTATGCTTGCGGGGCCCGGCGCGATCGCGACGGTCATGCTGCTGATGAACGAAGGGACGGTGAAATTCCCTGATGCGCCTATCGCGGCGCAGCTTGGGGTGATCGCTGCCCTCTTGCTGGTGCTTGGTATCGGTATCCCGGTGATGCTGTCTTCGGCACAGATCGCGCGGGCGCTCGGCCGCACGGGTATGAACATGATCTCCCGGCTCCTGGGGATGCTGCTGATGGCGCTAGCCACCCAGTATGTGTTCGACGGCATCCGTGTGGGGATCTTTGAAAGGGTAGGCCATGGCTGATCCCAAAATCCTGGTCGGGGATGTCGGCGGCACCCATGCGCGGTTTGCCCTCGCAGACGCTGGCGGCACGCTTTCCGAGGCCCAGACCTTTGAAGTGCAAGACTTCAAGCGCGCTGAAGATGCGCTAGAGCAGTACATCTCAGCGGTCAGTGTGCGGCCGACCAGGCTTTGCATTGCGTCAGCCGGGAAAAGACGCGGCGATGAGATCACGCTGACCAATGCCCACTGGGTCCTTGGTGAGGCGGCACTCACGAAACGGTTTGGCCTTGAAAAATCAAGCCTGGTCAATGATTTCGAGGCGCTTGCACTGGGTGCAGCGTCATTGCCCGCAGACGGCTTGATCGAGGTGCAAGCGGGCGCTCGCAAGCTGAACGCGCCTCGGCTTTGCCTTGGCCCAGGCACCGGTTTTGGCCAGGCTGTGATCCTTCCTGGCACGCCGGCCCAAGTCATTGCCACGGAAGGCGGATTTCGTTTGCTTCCTGTGCGGACAGAACGGGACCAGGTGCTCTATCGCTGGTTGGAGGCAGAACTTGGCCGCACCCCGATCCTGGAGGAGGCGCTGTCGGGCAGGGGGCTTGTGCACCTCCTCGGCGCGCTGCGGGGACAGCCCCTGGCGATCACGCCACCCGAACTCACAGCGGCTGCGCTCGCGGGGCCAGGTGATGAGCGTGAGGCCGTGCGTTGGTTCTTTGAGATTCTCGCGACGGCTGCCGCGGATGCGTGCTTGATGACAGGCGCGTGGGGCGGCGTTCTGATCGGCGGCGGGGTGGTGCCGCGACTGGCGAGCCTTCTGGACCGGGACGCTTTCAGCACCGTGTTCGCAAGGCCCTGCCAGATGCAAGGGCAGCTCAAAGATGTGCCGATCCACATCATCACCGACGGCACGGCTGCACTCAGAGGCGCCGCGGCATTCGCGCTCCAGGCTTAGCTCATCAGTCCCAGGTAAATCAGTGTCAGGCCGATCGTGTTGCTCAGGCCGTGGGACAGGATGAGCGGCCAGAGGTTACGCTTGAGCCCGAGATAGAAGAGCCCGGACACCGCCGCGATCGCCGATGTCGCCACCCAACCCGCGACGCCTTGGTAGTAGGCATGTTGCTGGCCGAAAATGAAGGCTTGGAACGCGATGGCAAAAACCGGAGCTAATGGAACGCCCCGTAGGAGCTGCTCCATCCGTAGAATGAGCACCCCGCGGAACAGCAACTCTTCGGTGAAGCCTCCGACAATCCACGCCGTCGCGATCCAGAAGAGGTAGGCTGGAAGACTGCCTGGCACATTGTCGAAGCGGCCCTGGTAGCGCGCATCGATCGCCAGCATCTCTTCGCTCGGACCACCGAAATAGGCGACGGCCGCGCTTTCCGCGACACCGCCAGCCACAATCGTCACGACGAGCGCGATGACGGTCCATAAAGTCAGCCAACGGATGCTCTTGGGGCGGCGGATGCCAACCGCGCTGAGGCTCTCCTGTCGTCGCCAAAGAAGGACGAAGGCCAACGCGAGCCCCGAGAGTAATGAGATCGGGCCGGCATAGGTCCACACGCTGTCAAAGCGCAGCAGCACGGATTTGATCCCGATGAGCACGGTGATGATCAGCAGAAGGTCAAAAAGGGCGCTACGTCGATGGACAACCTGTTTGTCACTCATGACGGTGCCTCGCTACTGGTGTTCAAAGGCTTGCGCGCCTCAATCTCGCGTGCCCGTTCGACCAGAGGTCTCGATTTTAGGGCGTCCGCCATCTTGTCGAGGATTGGGGGCAGATCACAGCCGATCTCTTGGCAAAGCTCGTCAAACACTTGGGTCGCTGTCTCCAGCCGCTGACGAAGTGCCGCGTACTGTTCTCGCCCCTTTTTGGTCAGGGTCAGGAGCTTGCGGCGCCTGTCGCCGGGGTCAGGCGTACGGGTGATGATCTCATCGGCGATGAGAAGCTCGATCCGCTGGGTCGTCACTTGGTGCTGTTGCCCCAGCATCTCAGCGATATCGGCGGTGGAGACGGCGCCTTCCTCACCGATGATGAGGATCGCTGAGACCGCGCGCGGGGGGATCTCCACCCCAACATCGGCGAGCAAAGTCTCGCCTTGCCCCACGATGAGTTCTGCCAACCGATCGAGGCGGTTGGCGAGAAACGCGCCCTGCAAAGGATGGTCATCCAGATGACTTTTCACGCTGAGATCCACAATATACAATCAATTGTACAATAAGCTGTATAATGGAAATGTCAAGATTTCAAAAGTGGCTGGATTTCAGGTTGTTGGGGACGGCAGGAGGCGAGGCCGCGCGGCTCGCCTCCCGCGATCTCGCGCTTAGCCAGCCTTTTGGTACAGGGTCTGGGTTGGGTAAGGGATCGACACGCCGTCGCTGTCAAACCGCTCTTTGAACGCTTTGGTGAGGTCGAATTTGAGGCCCCAATAGTCACCGCTCGCGCACCAAACACGAACAATGATGTCCACGGAGCTATCGCCGAGATTGCCCACAACGATTTGTGGTTCCGGATCAGAATGGGCGCGCGCATCTGCTGCGATCACAGCTTTCAGCGAATCCATCGCTTTGTTGATGTCGTCCTCATAGGAAATGCCCATCACGAAATCGACGCGGCGTGTTGAGTTCGCCGAGAAGTTGGTGATGGCACCGCTATAGATATCGCCGTTAGGAACGATGATCCGCACATTGTCCGGCGTGTTCATGATGGTGGTGAAGAGGTTGACCTCCTCCACTGTACCGGACTGACCACCGGCATTGATAAAGTCACCGATCTTGAACGGACGGAAGGCCAAGAGCAGCACGCCGGAAGCCACATGGCCCAGCGTTCCCTGCAACGCGAGACCAACAGCCAAGCCAGCCGCACCGATAAGCGCTGCAAGGCCTGTCGTCTGAATACCGAACATCGACAGAACGGCGATAACGACAAACGCAACAATGATGTAGTAGACGATGCTGCCGAAGAACCGGGCGAGCATCAGGTCGAGATTGGGCGCTTTCTGAACGGTGTTGACCGTCAGTTTTTTGAGCCGACCGGCAATCCACATGCCGATGACCAGAACGAGCAGCGCACTGACGGCTTGCACGCCCCAGCCCACGGCTGTTTCCGTCAAACGCGACAGCGTCTCGGGTTGTATCAATTGTTCGACACGCGCCTGGGCATCGGCGATGTCGGTGGGTAGTGTAGGCTCCTGCATAGTCTTCCCCTTGCCATTTAATCGATTTTGCCTGTTGCAGTTTTCCAGGGCCGTCAAGAATTTAGGACAGAAGACGAATTGTAGGTCCTGTTAGCGGTTCTTGGCCCTTCACATCACCGGCGTGAGCGGCAAAGGAACAACGCCGCCTGAGGGAGATACGCCGTGGCCAGCCTGACCATTTCCAACGCGCTCGCCAGCATCGCGCCGTCGCCAACAATTGCGATCAGCCAGAAGGCGCGAGACCTCAAGGCGCAAGGCAAAGACGTCTTGGCTCTTGCGGCAGGTGAGCCTGATTTTCCGACACCGGAGCATGTCTGCGATGCCGCGATCGAGGCGATCCGGCGGGGCGAGACGGGCTACACGGCGGTCGACGGTATACCCGAGCTGAAAGAAGCGGTGGCGGCCAAGTTTGAGCGGGACAACGGGCTGACCTACGATCCCTCCACGGAAGTGACGGTGACGTCTGGCGGGAAGTTCCTTGTCTACGCGGCCCTCATGGCGACCCTCAATCCTGGCGATGAAGTCGTGGTCCCGGCACCATACTGGGTGAGCTACCCTGGCATCGTGAAGCTGTTCGGCGGCACGCCGGTGGTCGCCAAGACGACGGAGGCTGACGGTTTCAAGTTGACGCCGGAGGCCCTGGAAGCGGCCATCACGCCCAAGACACGCTGGCTGATCCTGAACTCCCCTGGCAACCCGACGGGAGCAGTGTTGGAGGAAGAGGACCTCAAAGCGCTCGGTGAGGTGCTAAAGCGGCATCCGCATGTCTGGGTGTTCTCTGACGATATCTATGAGCACGTGGTTTACGGAGCAAAGTTCCAAACGATGGCCGCAGCGGTGCCGGAGCTTAAAGACCGAACCCTGACAATGAATGGTGCGTCGAAGGTCTACTCCATGACGGGCTGGCGGATCGGTTTCGGGGGAGGCCCGGCAGAATTGATGACAGCGATCCGCAAGCTTCTTGGTCAATCCACCACCAATCCTTCATCCATCAGTCAGTGGGCAGTCGTTGCCGCGCTCAACGGCGATCACGGTTTCCTAGCTGAGCGGAACGAGGCCTTCCGTGCCCGGCGTGATCATCTGCTTGATGTCTTCGCCGCGACGCCGGGCCTGACCTGCGCAAAGCCGGAGGGCGCGTTCTACCTCTATCCGGGATGCGCTGAGCTCATTGGCGGGACGATCGGCGGCAAGGTGCTGGAGACGGACCTCGACGTCGCGGAGGCGCTGCTTGAGGAAGAGCTTGTGGCGCTTGTTCCTGGCACGGCCTTCGGAATGGGTCCGTTCCTTCGGCTCTCCTATGCGGTGGACATGGCGACGATTGAGGAGGCGGGTCGCCGGATCAGCCGTTTTGCCAGCAAGGTCGAGCGCTAGCTGCGCATCGGCTTTTTCGATGGAAAATATCTGAAGCATTCGTTTTTCCAAATGCCTCAGCCACCCTACATGCGTTCTCGACGATGATTTCTGGAAGGGAGATTTTCCAATGTCCGACAACAACAAAACCGTTGATGCCCTGAAACGCGTTCTTGGTGACACCTATGCTCTTTATCTCAAGACGCATGGCTACCACTGGAATGTGGAGGGGCCCAACTTCCGCTCGCTTCACGCTCTTTTTGAAGAGAACTACCAGGCCCTGTGGGAAAGCATGGACGATATCGCCGAACGCATCCGCGCGCTCGGTGCTTACGCCCCAGCTGGCGGCACGCAGCTCTCTGAGCTCGCTAGCATCGATTCGGGTGACAACGATGTCCCAAGCGCCAACGCCATGATCCAGAACCTGGTGGCTGGTCACGAAGCATTTCTTGTGACGGCACGCGCAGCGATGGACGTGGCTGATGATGCTGACGATATCGCCACGGAAGACCTGCTCTCGCCGCTGATTGCGGCGCATGAGAAGATGGCTTGGATGCTGCGCGCCAGCCTCGAGCGCTAAACTTCTCCGGTTCCGCGCTGCAGCTCTGGTTGCGGCGCGGCAACGCGCGTTCTATGGCGCGTCGACTATGCCGGACCTTTTGATCGAGCTTTTCTCCGAGGAAATCCCTGCGCGCCTTCAGGCCAAGGCCGCGGGCGATTTTGCGCGTCTGATGACCGCGAAGTTGAAAGAGGCGGGTCTCGAAGGCGAAGGGTCGGAAAGCTTCTACGGACCGCGCCGGTTGGCGTTGTCGATGACGCGTCTGCCCGAGCGCTCCCCCGATGTGAGCGAGGAGCGCAAAGGCCCCCGCGTCGGTGCGCCGGAGAAGGCGCTCGAAGGCTTCTTGCGCGCCGCTGGCCTCAGCGACATCTCAGAAGCCGAAATCCGCGACGACAAGAAGGGTCAATTCTACGTCGCTCGGATCGAAACCTCGGGCCGCGCTGCTGGCGAAGTGATCGCCGATGCGCTCAAGGCCACGATCGACGATTTTCCTTGGCCTAAGTCCCAACGTTGGGGCGATGGCGATCTCAAATGGGTGCGCCCGCTGCGCCGTGTCCTGATCAGTTTTGGCGGCGAGCCCGTGCCCTTCCGATTGGAAAACGGCTCCCAGGTGATCGAGGCAGGACTTCTCACCGAAGGCCACCGTATCCTCAGCGAGGGGACGATCGAAGCATCGAGCCTTGCAAGCTATGAAGAGGGCTTGAAAGCTGGGTCCGTTGTCCTTCTCGGTGAAGAGCGCGCGTCCCGCATTCTTGACGGTGCCAAGGCCATTTGCGCTGACGCGGGCCTAGAGCTGGTCGAAGACGAGGGCCTCCTCCGTGAGGTGACAGGTCTCGCCGAGTGGCCTGAAGCGATCCTCGGCTCGTTTGATGAGAAGTTCCTGCAGCTGCCGGATGAAGTCATCACCGCGGCGATGCGCGGGCATCAGAAGTATTTCTCAGTGCGCGATCCCGAAACTGGCCGCCTGGCGCCCCGTTTTGTTGCGGTCGCGGATATTCCGGGCGGTGAGGGGATGCTCACTGGTTACGAACGTGTGCTGACGGCCCGGTTGTCGGACGCGTTGTTCCTCTATCAGACCGATCTCAAAAAACCGCTCGAGCAGCATGGCGAGAAGTTGAAGGGCGTGACCTTCTTCGAAGGCCTGGGCACGATCGCGGACAAGGTCGAGCGCGTTTCCACCCTCGCTGTCGCCCTTGCCGGCGCTTGCGGTGCCGACACACGGCAGGCGCAGATCGCAGCAGAGATCTGCAAGGCTGATCTGACCACGGACATGGTCTACGAGTTTCCTGAGCTGCAGGGCATAATGGGCCGCTATTATGCCCTTCACGAAGGCGTCGATCCTGGCATCGCCGACGCGGTGCGTGATCACTACCTGCCCGCGGGTGTCGATGATGCGCTCCCTGCTGGGCCCCTTGGCCTCACCGTGAGCCTTGCCGACAAAATTGATACGCTTGCTGCCTTTTGGAGCATTGATCAAAAACCCACCGGCTCACGCGATCCGTTTGCCCTTCGCCGGGCCGCCCTGTCGGTGATCAAAGTCGTTCTCGACAAACAGCTCCGTGTGCCGCTTGAGCCACATCTTCAGCACGCGGTTTTTGCCGCGGCTGCGCTCAAACAACACCAGCCCATCGATATCGAGAAAGGCCCGCCCCAGCTCCAGGCCGTGGCCGCGATCATCGGCGAAGACCAGATCAAAAAGGTCATCGACAGCAGGCTGAAAGAAGAGCTGCCGGTGGTCACCCAGGCCTCGCTTGAGGCGGCGCAGCCAAAGGTCGTTGACCTCTTGGCCTTCTTCCATGATCGCTTGACGGTGTACTTCCGCGACCAGGGCTTCCGGCATGACCGCGTGTCGGCCGCGCTCACCCAAGGCGCCGACGATTTTGTGCTGATCGAGAAGAAGCTGAAGGCGCTCGACGGCTTCCTCGGCACCGACGACGGGCAAAATCTGACTGCTGCCTACAAGCGCGCAGCCAACATTCTGAAGGCTGAGGCGAAGAAAGGGGAGCTGCCGACAGGCGGCGTAAACCCTGATTTTCTTGCAGAAAACGAAGAAAAGGCCCTGCATTCTGCACTTCTCGACGCCGAACAGGGTGCGCATCAGCGCCTCGGTGACGAAGATTTTGCAAGTGCTATGCAAGAGTTGTCAGCCGTTCGGCCGGTGATCGACCGGTTTTTCGAGGCTGTGACGGTAAACGACGCAAACCCAGACCTGCGCGCCAACCGGTTGGCGCTGCTCTTGCGGTTTGTGGACGTGGTGAAATTGGTTGCCGATTTCGATCGGCTAGAGGGATAAGACGGGAACTCAATTAATGGATGGACAGACCCCGGAGAAACTGGTTTACGCATTTGGCGGCGGCAAAGCCGAAGGCCGCTCGGGCATGCGCAACCTCCTCGGCGGTAAGGGTGCGAACCTGGCGGAGATGGCTTCGCTTGGACTTCCCGTGCCCCCAGGCTTTACGATCACCACGGAGGTTTGCACAGCCTTCTATGCCAACAACCGGCAGTATCCTGACGGCTTGAAGGCAGCTGTTGAGGCCGGCGTCAAAGAGATCGAAAGCATCACCGGCAAGAACTTCGGTGACGTGAAAAATCCGCTCCTTGTCTCGGTGCGTTCAGGCGCGCGGGCATCGATGCCGGGCATGATGGACACGGTCCTCAATCTCGGCCTCAACGATGAGACGGTGAAGGGTCTGGCGAGCCTTTCGGGCGATGCACGCTTTGCTTATGACAGCTACCGCCGCTTCATCCAAATGTATGGCGACGTGGTTCTTGGCGTGGATCACCACAATTTCGAAGAGCTCCTCGATACGTACAAAGACGAGCGTGACTATGTCCTCGACACAGCGCTGACGGCTGAGGACTGGCAAGCTGTCATCGCGCAGTACAAAGAGGTTGTCGAACAGACAATCAACAGGCCGTTCCCGCAAGACCCCGAAGAGCAGCTTTGGGGCGCGATCGATGCGGTCTTCTCGTCTTGGATGAACGACAGGTCGAAGACTTATCGTCGTCTCAACGCGATCCCCGAAAGCTGGGGCACGGCGGTGAACATCCAGGCGATGGTCTTTGGCAATATGGGGCAGACCTCTGCGACTGGTGTGGCCTTCACCCGGAACCCATCGACCGGCGAAAACCGCGTCTACGGAGAATTCCTCATCAACGCGCAAGGCGAGGACGTGGTTGCGGGTATTCGCACACCGCAAAACCTTACCAAAGCCAGCCGCGAAGAGCAGGGCTCGGACGAAGCGTCCCTCGAAGAAGCGATGCCCGAGACCTATGGCGAGCTCGCAGCGGTCTTCCAAAAGCTCGAAGACCACTACCGCGACATGCAGGACATCGAGTTCACGATCGAGCAGGGCAAGCTTTACATGCTGCAGACCCGGAACGGGAAGCGGACAGCAAAGGCGGCTCTCAAGATTGCCGTTGATCTTTGTGCAGAGGGTAAAATCTCTGAGGACGAAGCCGTCATGCGCGTTGACCCCAACGCGCTGGATCAGCTGCTCCACCCATCACTCGACCCGAGCGCACCGCGTGACATCATTGCCAAAGGCTTGCCGGCCAGCCCTGGTGCGGCGTCAGGCGAGGTGGTCTTCACCGCCGATGAGGCTGAACAGCTCGCGGCTGACGGCCGGAAGGTGATGCTCGTCCGTGTTGAGACGAGCCCTGAAGATATCCACGGCATGCACGCAGCGGCTGGTATCGTCACGGCGCGGGGCGGCATGACATCGCACGCCGCTGTGGTGGCGCGAGGCATGGGCCGGGCCTGTGTCTGCGGCGCAGGTGAGTTGCGTATTGAGAAAGACGGCTCTGGTTTCACCGTTCACGGACGGACCGTGAAGAAGGGCGAGCAAATCACCATCGATGGCTCCACCGGTGAGATCTTCTTCGGCGCGGTGCCAACGATTGAGCCAGAACTCTCCGGTGATTTCGGTAAGATCATGACCTGGGCTGACACCCACCGGCGCATGAAAGTCCGCGCCAATGCGGAGACGCCGCTCGACGCGAAAACCGCCCGCGACTTTGGCGCTGAGGGTATCGGCCTCTGCCGGACGGAACACATGTTCTTTGACGCTGAACGGATCAACGTCGTCCGTGACATGATCTTGGCGGAAAGCGAGCAGGGGCGCCGCGCGGCGCTCGATAAGCTGCTGCCTTTCCAGCGGGGTGATTTCGAGCAGCTCTTCACGGAGATGGCAGGCCTTCCGGTCACGATCCGTCTTCTGGACCCGCCGCTTCACGAATTCCTTCCGCATGGGGAGAAAGAGATCGCTGAGGTTGCCGCGGCTGTTGGTCGTGACCCTGCTGCAGTGACCTCGCGCCTCCAGGAGCTTCACGAGCTCAACCCGATGCTCGGCCACCGCGGCTGCCGTCTGGCGCTCTCCTATCCAGAAATTGCTGAGATGCAGGCGCGTGCCATTTTCGAAGCAGCTCTCTCGGTCTCGAAGGCCAAAGGCGGCGATCCGGTGCAGCCGGAGATCATGGTTCCGCTGGTGTCGACGCAGAAGGAACTCGAGATCCTGAAGGCGAAGATCGACAAGATCGCGACCGACGTTTTCAAAGAGTCCGGCGACAAGCTCGTTTATACCGTTGGCACAATGATCGAGCTGCCGCGCGCGGCTTTGACCGCCGACAAGATCGCCCACGAGGCGGAGTTCTTCTCCTTCGGCACCAACGACCTGACCCAGACGACCTTCGGCATCAGTCGGGACGACGCTGGCGGCTTCATGCCGAGCTACCTGCGTCAGAACATCTTTGAGCAGGACCCATTTGTCAGTCTCGACCAAGAAGGTGTGGGCCAGCTCGTGGCGATCGCTGCCGAAAAGGGCCGGAAGACCCGCTCGCTGATCAAGCTCGGCATCTGCGGTGAGCACGGCGGTGACCCTGCCTCGATCAGCTTCTGCGAAGGTATTGGCCTCGACTATGTCAGCTGCTCGCCTTACCGCGTGCCGATTGCGCGACTGGCTGCCGCACAGGCGTCCCTTGCGGTGAAGAACCAAGAGGCCTAACGGCTGCTTTTTGCTGCACTGCAGCACTTGTGCGGAGCCCGACTCCGCACAACATCTCATCGTAACCAAGTTGTCGTAGAACGCGGCTCCTCCACCAAGGTAGGCCAGTGAGAACACTGACAGGAAGAACAGCTGACGAGGTCCGGAACGGACTGATCCTCACCGCGTTTTTGCTCGCGGTGGGTGCGCTGTTCATCACGATGGTGCGGACCTCCCAAATGATTGAGACGGCTGCGGCCGAACCTGAGCTGGCCGCTGAGGTTGTTGAGGTTGAGCCCGAAGAACCTGCGCCGAGTGTGGAAGTGCGGGTGGTGAGCGCGGTTGAAGTGCTCATGGCCGGTGGTTTTGACGGCAACGCTGTCGCTCGAGACCTGATCCTTGCTGGTATTCCGGCTCACGCCTTCGCCATTCCGGCCGCAGTCTTCGATCAGCCTTTCGACGAGTTCGAAGCTGACGAGCACGCATGTCTCAGCCAAGCGATCTATTTCGAGGCGCGGAACCAGTCGGTTCTGGGTCAGATCGCCGTTGCTGACGTGATCCTCAACCGGGTCGATCACGGCCGCTTCCCGGACACAGTTTGCGGCGTGGTGTTCCAAGGTGAAGAGCGTCGTCACCGCTGCCAGTTCAGCTTTGCCTGCGATGGGGTGCCGGAGACGGCGCACGAGAAAGACGCCTGGGCGAAGTCAGAGGCGCTGGCTGATCTCATTATGCGCGGGTTCCGGCCGCCGCTAACGCGCTATGCCACGTTCTACCATGCTGAGTATGTCTCGCCGGGTTGGGCGAAGGCGTTCGTTGAGACCACCGTCATCGGCGATCACATCTTCTACCGCTACCAGGACGCACTGCGCATCGCGGCGCAAGAGATCGAAGCCGCGCCGGCTGCATCAAGCCTCTAAAGGCTGAGCTCCATCCCGATATCGATGGCTGTCACGGAGTGGGTCAGGGCGCCCACGGATATGATGTCCACGCCCGTTTCTGCGATGGCGCGAATGGTGGACGCCGTGACGCCGCCTGATGCTTCCAGCACCGTTTGACCTTTGGCGAGAGCGACTGCCCGGCTGAGGTCATCCGTCGTCATGTTATCGAGCAGCACGATATCAGGACGTAAGGGGAGGATGTCTTCGAGCTGCGAGATGGTGTCGACCTCCACCTCGATTTTCACTGTGTGCCCCGCATAGTGGCGAGCCTTCGTCATAGCCTCGGTGATCCCGCCAGCGGCGATGATGTGATTGTCCTTGATCATCACGGCATCCGATAGGCTCATGCGGTGGGTCATGCCCCCGCCGCAGCGCACGGCGTGCTTTTGGAGGAGCCGAAGACCAGGAAGCGTCTTTCGGGTTGCTGCGAGATGAGCGCCTGTCCCGTCGATCAATTGAACAAGCGCCGCTGTCGCCGAGGCGATCCCTGTCATATGGCTTAAGATATTGAGCGCTGTGCGCTCGGCGGTGAGGAGGGCCTGCGCCGGTCCTGTTGCCGTCAGCAACGTGCCGCCGGGCGCGATAGCCTCTCCGTCGGCGGCCTGGGTCTGAACAGAAATCTGATCACTGACGGTTGTGAAGACGAGCGCGGCGACGTCTATCCCGGCGAGGGTACCGTGCTGGCGTGTGTTGAGCTGTGCCGTCGCCAAGCGGTCAGCTGGAACGGTGGCGAGCGTTGTGAGGTCGCCGCCCTGGCTCACATCCTCTTCAAGCGCACGGAGGATCAGGGGTTTGAGGAGGTCGGCGGGAACGGGAAGGGTCACGATGGCCTCTCTTTGAATGCGATATGCCACCCGGTGTTCGTTAGGCGGGCCTCACTGTGGCACGGCCTATCAGTGTTAGGATGATCGATCCGCTGATGCGCGCCGCGGCTTTCTGCGCGCGCGAGGGCCGAGTGGACGACGCCTCCGGCAGCAACCAGAGCCAACCGCTCACTGACGGTCCTGGGTTCCTGCGCGTCGATGAATATGAGCAGGTCTTCAAGGCCCTGTTGAGACCGCAGCAGCCCGGCTTCTCCGGCCATCCGGCGCCTGAGATCTTTAAGGTCTCGCGCCGGTTTGTGGGACAGGGTCGGGGGGGAGATGTCCAACGGTGCGTCTCCTCCTGGGCCGGCGTCAGTCTTCACCCGCTCTGCCGCTCGCTCGCCAAACACGAGCGCTTCGAGGAGCGAGTTGGAGGCAAGCCGGTTCGCTCCGTGCACGCCTGTGCTCGCGCACTCACCGACGGCGTAAAGGCCAGGAACGTCGGTCTCGCCGTCCAGCCCTGTCTTGATGCCGCCCATGTGGTAGTGGGCGGCGGGGGCGATGGGGATCAAATCCGTTTCGGGATCAATTCCCGCATCGCGGCATGCGGCGTCCACGGTCAAAAAGCGTTCCGGGAAACGCGCGCCGAGGGCTCCGCGCACGTCAAGGAACGCGCCGCCGGTGTCTGCAATCGCTTGCGCAACGCCGCGTGCCACCACATCGCGCGGCGCCAGCTCCGCGTCGGTGTGGAGCGCTGCCATGAAGCGATGGCCGTCTTGATCAACCAACTGGCCGCCTTCGCCTCTGATGGCTTCAGTGGCCAAGGGCGCAGGGTCTCGGCCGACATCAAGGCCGGTGGGGTGGAACTGAACGAACTCAAGGTCCCGCAAGGTGGCGCCGGCCTCCGCTGCCAAAGCGAGCGCGTGGCCTTGCCCGTAGAGCGGGTTGGTGGTGACCGCGTAGAGGCCGCCGAGACCGCCCGCGGCCAGGATCACGGTGTCCGCTGAGAGCACGACGTTGCGTTGGCTTGCGACATCCCAGATCAGAAGACCGCATACGCCTTTTTCGGCGGCGAGGACCTGCTCCGCCACGGTCCGCTCACGGATCTCAATATGGTCAGCCGCTCGCGCCGCGGCGATCAGAGAGCGAATGATCGCAGCGCCCGCTTCGTCGCCGCCCACATGGACAATCCTATCCCGGCCATGGGCTGCTTCACGGCCGAGGCGAAACGCTCCCGCCTCATCGCGGTCAAAGGGAACACCGAGTGCGGCGAGATCATCCACAGCCGCGGGGCCGCTTTCGCAAAGAACGTCGACGGCGAGAGGGTCACACAGTCCTGCGCCCGCCGCGACCGTATCCTCCGCATGAAGACGAGGGTGATCATTGGGGCCGATAGCTGCCGCAAGCCCGCCTTGCGCCCAGGATGAGCTGCCATCACCGAGATGTCCGGCGGTGATCACCGTGACGGGGTGGGGCGCCAGCTTCAGCGCTGTCCAAAGACCCGCTAGCCCCGCGCCGACCACCACCACGCCCCCTTGGGCACGGTCCAGGTCCATTGGCGTTAGCGGTGCTCGACCGAGATCACGTCACCGCCATGGCCGGTGTCGAAAGCAGCGGGGGTTGATGGGCTGGGAAGCGCCACCATCCGCTCGACAGCCTCGCGCGCTCGGGCAGCGATCACAGGATCGACCTCAACCTCATGGGTCATGGTCTCCAGCGCCTCGAGGATGCCCTCAAGCGTGATCTGCTTCATATGCGGGCAAAGGTTGCAGGGCCGCACAAAGTCAACGCCGGGGTTCTCGAGCGCCACATTGTCCGACATCGAACATTCGGTGATGAGCACGACTTGGCGAGGCTGCTTCTCTTTCACATAACCCGACATGGCAGCCGTTGAGCCAGCATAGTCGGCTTCCGAAAGAACATCGGGTGGGCATTCTGGGTGGGCGAGCACGACGACGCCGGGGTTGCCGGCGCGCATCTCGCGAATGTCCTCGGCTGTGAACCGTTCGTGCACTTCGCAAGACCCGGCCCAGGTGATGACCTTTTTGTCGGTCATGCGCGCCACGTTCTTAGCCAGATATTGGTCAGGGATCAGAATAACCTGGTCGGTGCCGAACTCTTCGCAGATATGCTCGACCACCTGGACCGCGTTCGACGAGGTGCAGCAGATGTCGGTCTCGGCCTTCACGTCGGCTGTGGTGTTCACATAGGTGACCACGGGCACGCCGGGATAGCGCTCTTTCAAGAGCCGCACATCGGCGCCGGTGATCGAAGAGGCGAGGGAGCATCCGGCCTCCATCGACGGGATCAGCACGGTTTTCTCTGGCGCAAGGATCTTCGAGGTCTCGGCCATGAAGTGCACGCCTGCCTGGACGATGATGTCAGCATCGGTTGCGGCAGCCTCCTTCGCGAGCTGTAGACTGTCGCCGCGAATATCGCCGACACAGGCGAAGATCTCTGGCGTCATGTAGTTATGCGCCAGGATCACCGCGTTTTTCTCGGCCTTGAGATCGTTGATGCGCGCGACCAGCGGCGCCATCTTTTCCCACTCAAAGCGCGGAATGCGCGCGGACACGCGGGCATAAAGATGCTCCGTCCGCTCGCGGATATCCGCTTGAGATGTTTCAGCAAATTCGTTCCCGAAGGCAGCCATTGTCCTGCTCCGACTTTTGCTCAGGGGGAGTATATGAGGCGCGGACTTATGCTCGGCAAGAGTTTTTCTCAGCTTTATCCACCATGCGGCAAGGCGTTCAGACGGCCGCCCCGCGGAAGCGAGGCAGGGCCAGGCCTGCCGCCGTCGGCACGTTGGAGAGCGGCGTGGCCCGATAAAGTGCGGCAGGGCGCCCGCCGGTGGCTTGCACGCTCGTGTTGGTCTTTTCCACAAGTCCCGCCGTTTCGACGGAGCGGCGGAAATTCTGCTTGTGAATGTCGAACCCGAGAAGCGCTTCCACGCCTTCTTGCAACTCGCGCAAGGTGAATTCCTCACCCATCAGTTTGAAGATGACAGGGCGGTAGCGCAGCTTTCCGCGAAGCCTGCCAATGGCGGTCGCGAGGATGCGGCGGTGGTCGGAGATCATGGCTTTGCCGTGAAGGACGGGCCCCTCGACGCCGTCGCGGTCCCGGTGCGCCTCGGCCACAAGCCGCGCCTCATACATCAGCTCATAGCGGTCGAGGGCGCGCTCTTCCTCCCAACCGCTCTCTTCCGTGCCGAAGGCGGTATCGATCCGGCGTTCCAAGACCTCGTCGCCGTCGGCCCAGCGTCTCAACTCACCGGCAATGTCGGCGCAGCTCCTGATCTTGCCCTCGCGCCGGTCCTCCCAAGGGAAGAAGGTCGACCAGCGGCGCCACGCGGCGCTTTCGAGGCTCGGGGCTAACGCTTCTGGGGAGAGCGCGAGATAACCCACGGAGACGATCCGGTCGGCCTCATCACCCGACACGAGGCTGGCGCGCGGCGCCTCGCGGCCTTTGTCGCCAAAGGTGTAGAGCTGCTCGACATAACCGAGCGGCAAGGCGGTTTGCCGCTCCACGAAATCCCTCAGCGCCAGCTCAAATGTGCGGTGGTCCTCGGGATCAAAACGGCCAAAGGGCAGGCCCCAACCGCCCGGGCGTTTGACGCACAGCACCAGGGGCTCACCGTCTCTTACCGCGGCAAGCACCACATTGAGCCCAATGACGAGCCGTCTCTCCATGCCCCTCCGATTGGATGGCAGATGACACCACCGCAAGCCCTAACGGGCAAGCTCTTCGAAACGACTAAGATACAGCGCCTGGCTCTCCTCGGTGGACAGGATGTCGATTGACAGCGGCTCGATGGCTTTGGGCAGGGGAAAGAGTTTCTTCGCTTCGTCCACGGAGAAGCCTGCAATCTGTGTGGCCTCGAAATAGGCGCAAGCCCGATCGGCCTTCTTGATCGTCTTCTCGACGTGCTCAGGAAGCTCAGCAGGCAAGCCAAACCGGATATGGATCGCGCGTTGAAGGCCTGCCTCGACCTTCTTGTAATTCCCTCCGAGTACGGCCTTAAACGGTGAGATCATGTCGCCGATGACATATTCCGGTGCGTCGTGGAGGAGGGCGGCGAGACGCCACTCACGCTTCCAGTCCGGCTTCATCTGGATGCACATATCCGTGACGATCACCGAGTGTTGGGCGACGTTGAAGGGAACATGCCCCGTGGTCTGACCATTCCACCGCGCCACGCGCGCGAGGCCATGGGCAATATCCTCCACCTCCACATCAAGCGGCGAGGGATCCAAGATATCAAGACGGCGGCCCGACAGCATCCGCTGCCAAGCTCGAGGGGCGTTGGTGGTCATCGGGGTGCGTTAGCTGAGCACTGCTGCTTTCGCTACGCCCGTCGCGGTTGGGAAGTTGACTCACAACCAAAGTTCCTTTAGTTATCATGATAACCAAAGGAACTGGTTATGGATCAGCGTCTCTTCGTGTGGGCTTGCATTGAGCCGAAGCCTGAGCATTTTGATGATGCACGGGATGCTATTGCATCGATTGTCTCACCGACGCGGAAGGAGGCAGGGTGCTATCGCTTTGATCTCTTGTGCGGCGAGGGCGATGGGTGCCTCTATCTCTATGAGGAGTGGACCGACGAAAGTGCGCTTGCCGAGCATTATGCCCAAGCTTACACGCGGACCGTTTTTGAAAAGTACAAAGAGTGGTTGGCGAAGCCAGTGGAGATCAAGAGGCTTCGGGCTTTGTCCTGAGAGAGCGCAGCCTGATGTTTTTTCTCAAAGAGCTTCCGACGCTTCAAATGATCGAAGGTTACGGCGAGCATTTTCCGGCGCATGGCGCTCAACAGGTTCTCAGCAAACTGACATTCTTGCGCGAGGCGAGTTTGCTGCAAAGGCGCCTCGACACGTATTTCAGCGAGCACGGGTTTTCGCAACTCCGCTTCCTCGCGCTTGTGGTTATTGATCGCGAGATTGAGCGAGATGAGCTGTCGCACGGCGAGATCACGGAGCGGTTGGACGTCTCGAAGCCGGTGGTCACCCGGACGCTGAACAGTCTGACGGACGAAGGCTTACTGCGTGTGAGCCGCCGGGAGCAGGACGGCCGCACGAAGGTCTTCGAGCTGACGCAGCAGGGCCGGAAGAAGCTTGCCCATGTTTTTCCCGGCTATTTCGCCATCCTCCATGCCGATGGATAAGCGGCGTCAGCGGCCAATCACTCCACCGTCAAAAACGCGTGTTCGCCTGCTTTGTCGCCGAAGATCTTCTCCGGCGGGGCGATCTCAAGGCCTTTGCCGGGCGGGGTGGGTTCGGAGTAAAAGCCGAGGACGTAACCGCCTTTGGTGTAGCCCATCAGGGCACGGAGCTCTGGCGAGAGTTCCTTCGCCAGCTCCGGCGGGCAGGAGAGGTATTGGTTTTCCTCCTGACGCAGCCAGTTGAGGGTGTAGTGGAGAAGGACGCCGAGGCGCGGGGTGTCCGTCTGGTTCGCGCCGCCGCCATGCACCACGGTGCCGGTGTAGACGAGGACCGAGCCCGCTTTCATCTCGGCCGCGATCACTTCATCGGGTTGCGGCTGGCGACCTTTCTCCCACGTGTGAGAGCCGGGTACGATCCGGGTCGCGCCGTTCTCTTCTGTAAAGTCCGTGATCGCCCAAATCGTGCTCAGCTGCGTTTCGATCGAACGCGGCACATATTTGCCCCAAACGCTCCGATCACGGTGGAGATCTTGGCCGCCTTCACCTGGGCCAATGCTGACCGCTTGGGTGAAGTGCATCTGATAGCCGTCGCAGAAGGGGTGCAAAAACTTAGCGCAAACTCCGTTGACCAGCGGATCAACCGCCAGTTCCCGACAAGCCGGGGAGCGCGCCATCAGGGCGCCAATGCGCGTCGTCTTGAACCCAGCAAACTCGTCCGCACCTTGACGGCCTTGGGTGACATAAGGATCGATGTCGCCTTTGATCGCCTCAAGCTGCCCATCTGAGAGAACGCCATCAATGATCAGTCCCGCGTCCTCCTCAAGCGCCGCGAGCATCTCCTCAATCGGATCGGTTGGCCTAAAATGCTTGAGTTCTGGCATCGTCTTTCTCCCATTTCGCCGGCCAGTTTGTTGTTAGCAGCCGGTCTCGTATCTGGTTGTGAGAACGAAGGTTATCGCACCGGCCCACACCAGTAAAATAATGCTCCGTACAACGTAGCTGGCCGTCCGGATCAGCTTGCTATCCGAGCGAACGAGTGACAGCCAGGTGACGAGCGCGATGACACCGGCCACACGCGATGTCCGGTCGAATAGGGCAGGTTCAGGGATACCTTCCCCACAAATCGATGGAAGGTACGGAATTGTGAAAACGAGAGCGCAGGCGAAGATAAGAACGGACAGCGTCTCAATGAGCCATCCGTATGCGTCGCCCACGGCCTAGCAGGCCCTCACGATAATGGAGCCTGCGGAGTATCCGGCGCCAAAGCCTGAGATCACCCCGAGCGCACCGGCCTCCATGTCATCTTTATGCTTATGGAAGGCGATGATCGAACCTGCCGACGAGGTGTTGGCGTACTCATCGAGCACAACGGGCGCCTCTTCGCGGGAAGGGTCGCGGCCGAGGAGTTTCTTGGCGATCAACAGGTTCATGTTGAGGTTGGCCTGGTGCAGCCAGAAGCGTTGCACCTCGGCCTTATCAAGCCCTTCGGCCTCCAAGTGCTCACCGATCATGGCGGCGACCATGGGGACGACCTCTTTGAAAACAGCGCGTCCTTGTTGTTTAAAGAGTTTATCCGTACGGGGATCATCCGTATCAATTGAGCCGTCTTCGGTGTGGTTCAGGAAGCCAAAATTGTTGCGGATGTTGTTCGAGAACTCAGTTTTGAGGCGTGTGGAGAGGATGTCGAACGAGCCTTCCGGTGCATCGCCCTCAGGCTGGCTGATGATCATCGCGGTGGCGACGTCGCCAAAGATGAAATGCCCGTCGCGATCTTTGAAATTGATATGGCCGGTGCAGATCTCCGGATTGACCATCAGCACACGGCGCGCACCTGTGCTGAGGAGACCCACCGCTGTCTGGATACCGAACGACGCGCTGGCGCAGGCCACGTTCATGTCAAAGGCGTAGCCTTCAATGCCGAGGCCGTCTTGGATCTCGACCGCCATCGCCGGGTATTGGCGCTGCATGTTCGAGGCGGCGCAGATCACCGCGTCGATGTCAGCAGCGGTGAGGCTCGCGGCGGCCATAGCTTCGCGCGCCGCGGCGACACCGATCTCAGCCATCACCGATAGCTCGTCATTGCTGCGGGCGGGAATACTGGGGCGCATCCGCTCGGGGTCGAGGGAGCCTTCTTTGTCGATCACGAAGCGCGACTTGATGCCCGAGGCCTTCTCAATGAACTCCGCGGAGGAAGGCTCGAACGGGTTGTCCGGGTTTTTGGCGTTCCAACGCTCGACGAACGTATTGTACGCTTCGACGAGTTCTTCGTTCGAAATGCTGTTCGGCGGCGTGTAGAGTCCAGTGGAGAGGATCCGAGCGATCGCGGGTTTCATAGGGCCTCGCAGTGATTTTCTATAGGTCTTGCTCCCCGTTCTCGCCGGTTTCAACCGTCTTCACGACTTGCGATTGGCTCTCCAGTAGAGAAACCCGAACGGAATGAGACCGAGAACAAATCCCTTGAGGAAAGCTGGCGCGGTTTTGAGGATCACAAGATTGGCATCAATGTCGTGCCGGTGGTTCCAGAATTCGACAACCTTACGGTCCTCGATTGTCAACACATTGATGATGGGCAGTGTTGAGTTGCCCACCATGACATGGCCCACGAGGTTGGTGGGCTGGGTGGTGAGTGTCCAACGTGTTGCCACCCGCTCGCAGTCCGCAACCATGAATTGGATTTCGCCAGACAGGAGGGCGTTACTGTGGAAAAGGTCGGCAATGGCCTTCTGCTCGATCGCTTCCTCGGTCACGCCTTTGCGCTCGCCGATATCCCAGACCTTATAGGTCTCAGCCACATACTCAGTGTAGCGATCTGTGTTGTTAGAGAGCCATAGGTCCTGATAGAAACCGCGCGCAATCTCTTTGTTCGTCTCGATTTGTTCGTCTGTACAGGTCTCTTGTGCGCTAGCGATTCCGATCGCCGCAAGAAACGTGGCAATCACTGCTTCTTTGATACGCATGCAATTCTCCCTCGTTTCGCTGCTTTAGCAGGGCAAAGAGCGAGCGCTAAGCACCGTAGGCAGTCGCGATCTCTTGGTGGCGCGGACAACTGACGAGATGGTCGTTGACCATCCCGACAGCTTGGCAAAATGCGTAGACGATCACCGGGCCACAAAAGACAAAACCGCGCTTTTTGAGGTCTTTTGAGAGCTTCTCGCTCATCGGCGTCTTCGCAGGCACCTCGGCCATGGTCTCGAAGTGATTCACGTGGGGCGCGCCACCAACATAGGACCAAAGCCACTCGGAAAAACTCTCGGTCTCCATGATCTTGAGGTAGGCATGGGCGTTTTTGATCGTGCCCTGGATTTTGCTGCGTGAGCGGACGATGCCGGCATTGCCGAGCAGCTCTTCGACCTTATCCTCGCCATAGCCAGCGATGACGTCGGGCTCGAAACCGTCAAACGCCTCGCGGAAATTGTCCCGCTTGTAGAGAATGGTGCGCCAGCTGAGGCCTGCCTGAAAACCGTCCAGGATCAGCTTCTCAAAGAGCGCCCGGTTGTCAAACTCGGGCACGCCCCATTCCTCGTCGTGATAGGCCTCGTAGACCGCATCTCCAGGGGTGGCCCAGGGACAGCGGGTCACTGGACGTAATCGGGTGTACGGATCTTCACCCGCAGGTCGTACCCATCAATGAGCGCCATGGCCTCATCGCCGTCGAGCCGGTCCATCCGCATGATGGCGAGACCTTCGCCTGCGATCATAGAAGACACCGTTCCGACCACGCCCGACTTTTGGCGCAAGGAGGTGCCGCGCGGCAGATCTTTATCGAGATAGACCTGAAGCGTCCGCTTACGGATCTCACCTTTGCGCTTCATACGAGACGCGACCTCTTGTCCGACAAAGCAGCCCTTTTTGTAGTCGATGCCGCCCTGAAGATCGATGTTGACGTCGGTTGGGAAGACATCGCCTGACATATAGTCAAGGCCGAACTCGGGAATGCCCCGCTTACGGAGCATCATGAAATAACTCGGGCTCTTCGGTCCACTGACCATCGGCCCAAGCTCGAACCAGCGCTTGCCGAGGCCCTCAAGCCGAGGATCGTCGCTGGCATTGTCCGGCGCTTCTTCCGGCGGGCCGACAAAGACACCGCCAGGCACTTTCTCAAATGAGACCCTCGCTCGCATCCGGTAAGAGTTGAGCGATTTCACCAGGTGCTGCCCACGTCCCGCAAAGCAATCAATGACAAAACCATTGGTCAGCTTATGCAGGAACATGGTGTCCACCACCTTGCCCTGCGGGGTCAGAATGCAATTGAAGCGGATCTCGCCGGGCTGCGCGCCAGCGACCGTCGCTGCCAAGACAGTATCGAGCAGCGCGGCAGCGTCAGGTCCCTGCACAGAGATGATGTCTCGCGCGAGGATCGTCGGTTTAAAAGTCATAGATCAGGCAGCCCAACTTCTTCCACAGGGGTAGAGCGCCCGACAGCTTCGAGCTCCACCTCATGGTTTCCAGCACCAACCGGGATCAGCAGCTGAATAGGCTTGTAGCCCTCTTTGCCCACGGTCACCTCGACCGCCATGGCATAGTCCACGCGGCACGGCGTGCGGCACACGCCGCGCGGGTGAGCCAAACTGGCATCGGTCGGTGTCGAGGAGATAATGGGCCCAGCCGGCGCATCAATGCTGCCGCGTGCCCAACCCACTCCTTCAGGAACACCTGTCTCGCAAGCCGCAAGGCTCACCGCGATCACCATCAAGCCCTTCTTCACGCTTCTCACTCCCGAGCTGCAGTATGGAACGCTTTCGCTAAATCTGTGGTTAAGTCGCCCATGTCTTCAAGCCCCGCGTGGAAACGCAAGAGCTGGCCGTCGTCTTCCCAGGGCACTGCGCTACGGCAGGTGTTGGGCCAGGCAGGCAGGCACAGGCTCTCATAGCCGCCCCAGCTGTAGCCGAGGCCAAAAAGGTTGAGCGCGTTAATGAACGCCGCTGTGTGGGCTTTGTCGCCCCGCTCCAAAACCACAGAAAAAAGACCGCTGGCGCCGGTGAAGTCTCGCTTGAAGAGAGCGTGCTGCGGATGGCTTTCAAGCCCGGGATGAAGGACGCGTTTCACCTCGGGCCGGTCCTCAAGCCACCGCGCGAGGGCCAGGCCTTGCGTCTCATGGGCCTTGAGCCGGGTGGGGAGCGTCCTGATCCCCTTGAGGATCGCATAGACATCGTCCGGTGAGGTCTGGTTTCCCAGCAGCGTCGCTTCTGCCTTGATCTTTTTCCCAAGCGCCTTGCTGGTCGCGATGGTGCCGAGGAAAGCATCCGAGTGCCCGCCCATATACTTGGTCGATGACTGCACGCTGATCGACACCCCGAGGGCGAGGGGTTTGAGGAAGTATCCTGCGCCCCAGGTGTTGTCGATCGACACCGGAATGTCTCCCGCTGCTTTGACTATCGCGGGCAGGTCCTGGATCTCAAACGTCAGCGACCCTGGGCTTTCGGTGTGGATCAGGGTCGTCTCGGGACGGATCAAATCGCCAATGCCTTCGCCGATCAAAGGATCATAGTAGCGGACGCTGACGCCGCGTTTCATCAAGAAATGATCGCAAAAGCTCCGTACCGGGTCGTAAGCGGTATCGGTCACCAGGATGTCGTCACCAGGTCTTGCGAAGCTCAGAAGTGTCAGGTTCACCGCTGAGAGGCCAGAGCTTGTGAGGATCACGTCTTCTGCGCCTTCAAGACCGGCGACAGCTTCTTTCAGCGCATCATGGGTATCGGTGCCATGCCGGCCGTAATAGCGAGGGCGAGGGCGCGCCACGAAGCTTTCAAAGTCGGGGAAGAGGACGGTTGACCCTCTTTCCACGGATGGGTTGACCATCCGGACGCCATCATGGGGGCGGGCACCGTGACACAGTTTGGTTTCGTCTTTCATCCGTACCACTCAATCACGCCGGTGGCTCTATCGTAAATGCTGAAGCCTTCGCGCTGGTAGAGCTGCAAAGCGCGGGGGCTGTCGAGGCTACAGGTTTCAATCCGCACACGGCGCGGCGTGAAGGACCAGGCGAGCCGGGTCGTCTCACGGAAAAACCAGCGTCCAAGGCCGAGGCCCTGGGCTTCTGGCAGAAGGCCAAAGAACCGGATCACGATGTTCTCTTTATCTTTCGCATCAATCTCGCTGTAGCCCATAGGAGAGCCATTCATTAGCAGGGGATAGATGTGGATATCGTCGTGATGGATCAGCGCCTGAAGCTCCGTATCCGGCAGGTAGCGCCGCGAGACCCAGCGATGCTTCTCGCCCACCCCGTTGAAGAGGAAGCGGTAGTAACCCACGGGCGGCTTCTCCGCTCGCATCACGGCGAGCTTCTTGCCTGGCGTTGCGATTGGCATCAGCACCTTTGGGGCGTCTTGCTCGAGATACTGGATCGTCACCTCGTGGCGTTCGAGGGGCTCTGGGGCTTTGATCGTCGCGCTCATGCCATCCGCATCCCGTTGGGCACCGGCTGATCCGGCCCGGCCAAGACAATAGCACCATCAGCGTCGGCAAAGCCAAGCACCAAGACTTCGGACATGAACGGGCCGATCTGGCGCGGCGGGAAATTGACCACGGCCATCACTTGCCGGCCGACCAGGGTCTCCGGCGCATAATGAACTGTGATTTGCGCCGAAGACTTCTTGATCCCGACGTTCTCGCCGAAATCGATCTTCATCTTGATCGCGGGTTTCCGCGCCTCGGGGAAGGGCGCGGCCTCAACGACCATCCCCACACGGACATCCACCTCCATGAAGGTGTCGAAGGTTGTTTGCCCTGTGAGGGTATCGTCCTTGGTCATCAGCTGTCGAAGGCCTCGCGGGCGCATGTTGGCAGGGGATAGGGGAACTCGGACCAGACATGGAAGAGGTCCATGAGGTGAGCGTACTCATCCAGCACAAGCGCGCCGAACTCGGTGGCCTCGGTGCCATCGACAGTGACCCCGCCCTCGCCCCGGTCCTCGAGGTCGGTGGACGTCAGTGTGACGTCCCACTGATCGAAATGGATGGTGCGAGAGAACTCTGGGCTGGACGGCGCGTAGGTGTCGATCACCCACCAATCGCCGTCCTCCGAAGGCCAGTAGAACAACACCGCCGTCGCGACGGGGCTGCATTCGACATAGCTGTAGTTGAGATGTTGCTCTTCATCGAACACGTCGACGGGGATCCAGGATTCATCGTCGACGCGCCCATACCGATAGATATCACTGGTCACGACGGGTGAGGCGCAGGCTCCCAAAAAAAGGAGCAGCAGAAGACGATGAGCATGCTGCATCAGACCAGCCAGCTGGGCACCGGCAGGTCTTTTTCCTTGAGGAATGCCGGGTTGAAGAGTTTCGACTGATAGCGGTTGCCGTAATCGCACAGCACCGTGACGATTGTATGCCCGGGTCCCATTTCTTTCGCGAGCTTGATGGCGCCCGCGACATTGATCCCGGCTGAACCGCCGAGGCACAGTCCTTCTTCAGCCGTCAGGGCAAAGATGATTTCCAAAGCCTCCGCGTCATGGATGCGAAACGCTTGGTCAAACTCGGCGCCATCAATGTTGGCGGTGATCCGCCCCTGACCGATACCCTCCATGACCGAAGAGCCCTCGGTGGTCAGCTCACCCTTGTGGAACCAGTCAAAGATCTTGGCGCCATAGGGGTCAGAGATCGCGATCTTGACGTCTTTGCTATACTCTTTGAGCGACAGCGACACCCCCGCCAGGGTGCCCCCGGAGCCGATGGCGCAGGTGAAGCCGTCGACTTTTCCCTCCGTGTCCCGCCAAATTTCTGGGCCGGTCGTGCGGATATGCGCTTCGCGGTTGGCGGTGTTATCAAACTGGTTCGCCCACACCGCATTGTCAGTCTGTTCCGCCAGACGCCGCGAATAGTGAATGTAGTTGTTCTGGTCGGCATAGGGGACGGCGTCGACCTCGATCAGCTCCCCGCCAAGAAGACGCACCGCGTCCTTCTTCTCCTGGCTTTGGGTCCGCGGCATCACGATTTTGACGTTATAGCCCTTCGCCTTGCCCACCATGCAAAGCCCGATGCCGGTGTTGCCTGCTGTGCCTTCGACGATCGTGCCGCCTGGCTGCAGCGTCCCGTCACGCTCAGCGGCTTCGACGATGCCGAGGGCCGCCCGGTCCTTCACCGATTGGCCAGGGTTCAAAAACTCCGCCTTGCCGAGAATGGTGCACCCGGTTTCTTCGGAGGCGCGTTTCAGTTTGATGAGGGGCGTGTTCCCGATCGCGGAGAGAACAGAAGAATGATGGCTCATCTGCGCACAATAACCACGCCGGCGCATGCAGCAACACGGGGTTTCCTAAGGCAGGCACGACACTTTCTTACAAATCATCGTGAAGGCGGTGACGTCGCGCGACAGGCGTGCTGGAACAAGGGGGCGCGGGTTGGGCGTCGTTGATAGCGTCGAGGGACCACAGGATGATCGATCGCAAGGGCTGGGCTTTGGCCCGTGACATGATGGCCGTAGCCTTGTTCGCTGCGGGTCTTGCTGCCTGCAGCTCTTCTGGAGGAGCGCCGGGTGGCCGCCAGGCCGCCACGCCTCGGGTCATCGTCGATCCGCTGGCGCTTTTTTATGTTGGTATGGACATGGATGACGACCTGATCGTGACAAGGGCAGAGTTCCAGGACCGCGCGCCGATCCAGTTTGTCCGCGCTGACACCAATGGCGACAATCACCTGCGCCCGATCGAGCTGTCGGCTTGGGTCGAAGAGGCGATTGGCACCCGCGATGCGCCCTACGGCATGGGCAGTTTCGACCGCGTCCCTGATGGTAAGGTGACCGAAGACGAGTTCCTCGGCTTCCTGCGCCTCCGCTTCAACATGCTGGACCAAAACGGGGATGGCGAGCTGGCGCGGAGCGAGATTGCTCGCGTGGTGAACCCAGCGGAGGTTAGCCGTCAGCAGGGCGGCCAGAATGGTGGTCCGCCCGCTGCGAGCCAGCGTCGCAGACGCTAAAGTCCGGTCTTTTCATTGGCCTCCGCACTCCTTAGGTGCCGGGGATGGATTTGACGCTTCAAGAGTATGCAGCATCGCTTGAACTCGGCGTGCCGAAAGGTGCCCGGGTGGTTGTCGCGATGTCCGGCGGTGTCGACAGCTCGGTGGCCGCGGCCTTGGTGAAGGCGGCGGGCTATGATGCTGTGGGCATCACGCTGCAGCTCTATGACCACGGGGTCGCCATCCAGAAAAAGGGCGCCTGCTGCGCTGGTCAGGATATCCACGACGCGCGGCAAGTCGCCGACGCCATCGGCATCCCGCACTATGTCCTCGATTACGAAGACCGCTTTTCCGAAAGCGTGATGGAGGACTTCGCGGACACCTATCTTGGAGGTGCCACGCCCATCCCTTGCGTCCGGTGCAATCAGACAGTGAAGTTCAAGGATCTGCTGACCACGGCGCGGGACCTTGGCGCGGAGGCTATGGTCACGGGACACTACATCCGGCGGGAAGAAGGCGCCCACGGCGCTGAGCTTCACCGAGCCGAAGATCCGGGCAAAGATCAAAGCTATTTCCTGTTCGCGACGACACGTGAGCAACTCGATTTCCTGCGCTTCCCGCTTGGCACCCTGCCGAAGTCGACAACGCGCGCCTTCGCAGCCGAGATGGGCTTGGAAGTTGCTGATAAGCCCGATAGCCAAGACATTTGCTTCGTGCCCGAAGGAAAGTATACTTCCGTTGTCGAGCGACTTCGCCCCGGCGCGTCGGAACCTGGCGAGATCGTGGATGAGGAGGGCCATATCCTCGGTCGCCATGCGGGTGTTATTCACTATACGGTGGGTCAACGCCGCGGCCTTGGTGTTGGCGGCCTAGAAGAGCCTCTCTATGTCGTGCGCCTTGATGCGGAAAACCGCCGGGTGGTTGTCGGGCGGCAAGAGTCGCTCCTGACACGCCGTGTGCGTCTTAAAGAGCTCAATTGGATCGGCGACGGCGAAGCCTTGCCGCCTGGCGAGGCATTGCGCGTCAAACTCCGCTCCACGCGTCCGCCAGCTCCCGCAACAACGGGAACGGACGATCGTGGTCCTTACATCGACCTCGCCGACCCCGAGGCCGGTGTCGCCCCGGGCCAGGCTTGCGTCTTCTACGCGTCTGAAGGTTCCCGCGTCCTCGGCGGCGGCTGGATCACAGCGACAGAAGCCGCGCGGGACGTCGCTGCGGCGTAGCAGCAGGCGCCAGTCTACCACTCATATCCTGCTTCTAGGAATCGTGGCGCCGGTTCTTCGGCACCGAGAATGTATCCCAGTCTTCAAATGGTGACTTCTTGAAAAAGTCAGGACCCGGATCGACGAACCGGGCGAGGAGGCGCTGTGCCCTTTCGTCAAGCTTATCGGCTTGCCGTGTCGTGGCCGCGGGCTCTGGCTCCGATGTTGGCGGAGGAGCAGCGACCAACTCTTCGGACTCGATCGCGCGCTCGGCAGGCGCACCAGTCAGTTCCTCGATCCGGCGCGATACCGCCTCGCGGGCGAGTTCAATGGCGCTGGGGCCATCCGGTCGTTCGGTTGGAGGTTCACGTTCGTCTGAGCAGTCAACTTGCTCTTCGGCGTCAGGAAACTCCCAGGCCTGGGTGAGCTGTTCGTTCGCTTTCGCCGCGGCGCGGGCAAGACTGCTTCCGAATTCGAGGGCCGAGCCCATCGTATCCAGCGATTTGCAAAAAAGACTGTACGCGTCGTAATCCTTTTTGGGCATCGAATCACCGCCTTCGGACCCTTATGGAACCTTGAGTTGCGGCCATCTGCAACTGTGAAGGATTCACGCGGTGTCATGCAGCAACCCTGCCTGTTGAAGCCTTGGGTTGCCGCTGCCATAAGCGGCCCGCACAACGATTGAAGGACCGCCGCGATGAACATCCACGAGTACCAGGCCAAAGAGCTTTTGAAGTCCTATGGCGCCCCCGTTGCGGGTGGCGCGGTTGTCCTCTCCGCCGATGAGGCCGAGGCGAAAGCCAAGGAACTTCCTGGCCCTTTGTGGGTGGTGAAGGCGCAGATCCACGCTGGCGGTCGCGGCAAGGGCCACTTTAAAGAGGCAGCCGCGGGCGAAAAAGGCGGTGTCCGTCTCGCCAAGTCGGCTGAAGAGGCCGCTGAGCACGCCAAAGCGATGTTCGGCAACACGCTGGTGACCATCCAGACGGGCGAAGCCGGCAAACAAGTGAACCGCATCTATTTCGAAGACGGTGCGGATATCGAATCGGAACTCTATCTTTCGGTCCTCGTTGATCGTGCGACCGGCAAAGTGGCGTTCATCGCGTCCACCGAAGGCGGCATGGACATCGAAGCGGTCGCTGAAGAGACTCCCGAGAAAATCGTCACCGTCACGGTCGAGCCATCGGAAGGCGTGACCGACGAGGTCGCCAAGAAAATCGTCAGCGGCCTGAAGCTGGAAGGCGTCGGCGCAGAAGACGGCATCGCGCTGATGAAGACGCTCTATAAAGCCTTCACTGAGAAAGACATGGCCATGCTGGAGATCAACCCGCTGATCGTCATGCCTGACGGCCACCTCCGGGTCCTCGACGCCAAGGTCGGTTTTGATCCGAACGCGTCGTTCCGTCACCCAGACATCATGGAGCTTCGCGACCTCACCGAAGAAGACCCTTTCGAGATCAAAGCCTCCGAGTACGATCTTTCTTACGTCAAGCTCGACGGCACCATTGGCTGCATGGTCAATGGCGCGGGTCTTGCCATGGCGACGATGGACATCATCAAGCATTACGGCGCGGAGCCTGCGAACTTCCTCGACGTCGGCGGCGGCGCGACCAAAGAGAAGGTGACCGAGGCCTTCAAGATCATCACCTCGGACCCGGGCGTTGAAGGCATCCTCGTCAACATCTTCGGCGGCATCATGAAATGCGATGTCATCGCGGAAGGCGTGCTCGCCGCAGTCCAAGAGGTCGGCCTCAAGGTTCCGCTCGTCGTTCGTCTCGAAGGCACAAATGTCGAGAAAGGCAAAGCGATCATCGACGGTTCTGACCTCGCTGTGATCTCAGCCGACGACCTTGAGGACGCTGCCCAGAAGATCGTGAAAGCGGTTAAGGGCTAAGGTTTGGCCAACGCGACCATTTTTGGGTCTCAGGCGAAAGCCTATCAAGAAGCGCGTCCTGGGTATCCGGGCGCGCTTTTTGATTGGATTGCTGAGGAAGCGCCTGCGCGCGATGCCGTGTGGGACTGCGCCACTGGTTCGGGGCAGGCGGCCGCCTCGCTCAGCGAGCGGTTCAGCCAGGTCTTCGCCACTGACATCAGCGCTGAGCAAATTGGCGCTGCGGTTCAGCGAGCGAACGTTGCCTACAGCGTCGCCCCGGCCGAGGCCTCCGGGCTCGCCGACAGCTCCGTTGACGCCATCACCGTGGCGACGGCCCTTCATTGGTTCGATTTTGATCGGTACTGGGACGAAGTTCGCCGCGTCCTGCGCCCAGGAGGCTTTTTTGCGGCATGGTCCTATGATCACTTCATCTTCGATGATGCAATCGAAGAGGCGTTGATGACGACCTTGCGGCCGATGATCGATCCCTTTTGGAGCGAGGGCAATCGGATCGCATCGGAGGGTTACAAGGATGCCGATGTGCGGTTTCCGTTTGGTCGGCTCGAGGCCCCGCGCTTCGTCATTGCAGAAGAATGGCCATTGGAGCGTGTACTGACCTTCGCTGAAAGCTGGTCGGCGACCATGCGGCTCCGCGAAGATCCCGACTCGTCGGCGCAGGTTGATCACCTGATGGCGACCGTGCGTGAGCGTCTTGAGCCGCGAGCTTATAAAGTGGAGGCTCCGATCCACATGCTGGCCGGGAGGGTCTGATGCCGCCATCCAAAATCAACATCGCTGATGCTGCTGCGGCGCAGATCACCACGACCTTTGATCCTCACATCGTCGGTGACGTGAACAACGCCCAGGTGAAGGTCGCCAAGTTCGGCCCCGCGTTCGATTGGCACCAACACGAGAACGAGGACGAGGCGTTCTTCGTCTTGCGCGGGCGCATCGCCATCGATTTCCGTGACGGAGCCGTCGAGCTGGGCGAGGGGGACTTCCTCGTCGTGCCCAAGACGGTGGAGCACCGGCCGCGCTCTCTCACGGAAGAGCCGATCGTTGTGATGTTCGAACCCGCAACGACGCTCAACACGGGCGATGCGGAGAGCGATCTGACCGTCGCGGACCTCAAGCGGCTCGCGCCGAGCCCTTGAGCCGCGCGTCCTTTGTCGCCAAACGGCCCGGATGATTGTCAGTCACGCCCATAAGTTCATTTTCCTGCGCACCGAGAAGACCGCCGGCAGCTCTCTGATGAAAGCGCTGCGTGAGATGGCGACGGACCAGGACCTCGTGGCGGATATGTCGCGGCCGCCTTGGGCGAAGTTCTCACCCATCCATCATGGCGCGTTAAAGCGGAAAATCCCCGATCTTTTCGGCCTTCACGTTCATGCCACCGCGGCGCAGGCGCGGCGGGTTTTGGGGCCTGAGGTCTTCGACAGCTATTTCAAGTTTGCGGTCGAGCGGAACCCTTGGGATCGGCAGCTTTCGCTTTATATGCACCGCTGCTGGAAGACCGGACGTACACCGAATTTTGACCGCGATATTCAATCGATCATTTATCGGTCGACGGAGCATGTCCGGCTCAACAATTTCAACGTCTACGCAATCGACGGCCAAGTCGTGGCCGATCGCATGCTCCGCTATGAGAGCTTTGATACCGATCTTGAAGCCCTATGGAGCGATCTCGGGATCGAAGCGCCGGAGCTTGGGCGTGAGCGCGAGTACAACAAAGAGCCGCGTCCGCATTATTCGACTTTCTATACACCAGCGAGCCGCGACCTGATCGGCGGCTGGTACGCCAAAGAGATCGAAGCGCTCGGCTACAGCTTTGAAGGCCCGCCAAGCGCTGGTGCGTGAGCAGCCCTACGCTTCGGCGACGTTAGGGCAGCGCTCGCGACGAATTTGCTCCATCATCTTAGGACACTGGCTCATCCGTAGGGCGATCAAGTAGTAGGCAATCGGGGCTGCAAACCAGATCATCAGTGGAAGCGCCGTGAACGGCTTCCCGTCGACCCAGAAGAGGGCAGGATTCCACGCAGTCATGGTGTATTGCCAACCGGCATCGGCGGAGAGGGCGATCCACTCGATGAGCGCCGCTTGGACCAATCCGTAGGCGACGAGCAGACCAAGATCGCGGCGCGAGAACGTTTCAAACATCTTGCTCGGCGAAGCGAGTTTCAACATCACAAGTCCGATGAGAAAGAGGCCGCCGTCCAAGATCGAATGGGTTACCGGCAGCACCAGCGGATGCATCGGATAGGGCGCACCCATCGTCCACATCGGGTCCTCGAGGAACCGAGGCCCCGCGAGGTAGAGCGGCACTTCCCAGCTGGCGCCGATGAGCATGCCAACCACAAAGAGGCGCCCCAGCGGCACAACAAACCACCGGCGATCCGCAAACTGAACAACGAAGGCCACGGTGAAAACGGCGAGCAGGATCGAGAGGTCCAGGATCATGAGATGAGCCTCCTTGGGGACCCCGTCAGCCTATCCGTCAATCGATGACCCTGCCAAGGGACAGGTGTAGGTGCACGAGGAAAAAGCGGACATTTTGGCCCTAAGGCGCTTTTTGCTGCGACCTGCATGCCTTCAGGGCCCATTGCCGGTTGTGCTCTGCCGCGGCGCCTTCTATCGAGCGATCGATTTTTAGGAGCGCGCGCATGTCTGTTCTCGTCGACAAGAACACCAAAGTTCTCTGCCAGGGCCTCACCGGCAAAACTGGCACTTTCCACACCGAGCAAGCGATTGCTTACGGGACCAAGATGGTCGGCGGTGTGGTGCCGGGCAAAGGTGGTCAGACGTGGACCGGCGGCGGCGCAGCGGAAGGCGCCACGCTCCCTGTCTTTGGCGACATGAAAGAGGCGATGAACGAGACCGGCGCCAATGCCTCGGTCGTTTATGTGCCGCCGAAATTCGCGGCTGCCTCGATCATCGAAGCCATCGAAGCGGAGATGCCGCTGGTCATCACGATCACCGAGGGCATTCCGGTGCTCGATATGGTGAAAGTCGCTGACGCGCTCCAAGGCTCCAAGACGCGCCTCATCGGCCCGAACTGCCCTGGCGTGATCACCCCAGACGAGTGCAAAATCGGCATCATGCCGGGCCACATCCACCGCCGCGGCTCTGTCGGCATTGTCAGCCGCTCAGGCACCCTGACCTATGAGGCCGTGCACCAGACCACGGCTGCTGGCCTTGGCCAGTCGACCTGCGTCGGCATTGGCGGTGATCCGGTGAAAGGCACCGACTTCATTGACGTTCTCAAGCTCTTCCTCGACGACGATGAGACCGAGAGCATCATCATGATCGGTGAGATCGGCGGCAGCGCCGAAGCCGATGCGGCCAAGTTCTTGGCTGAACACCCGGTCAAAAAGCCAACAGTGGGCTTCATTGCAGGTGTCACGGCGCCTCCTGGTCGCCGTATGGGCCATGCTGGCGCGATTGTGTCCGGCGGCGCTGACACGGCGGAAGCCAAAATTGCTGCAATGAATGAAGCAGGTATCCGCGTTGCCCCGACGCCAGCGAGCTTGGGTACGACTCTCGTCTCGCTTCTTAACGATAACGCAGGGGCATAGCGTCTATCGGTATTGCGCCGTCCCTCATGGCCGTTACATAGGGACGGTAAGGCTTCCGGGCCTTGTTTTCTCCACCACTGCGGTGGCCGGCACCGCCGCAGGCGACCTTAAGGTTTAGCCTCCATGGCCCATGACGGCAGCCGCGGCTCCGATTTTTCTTCCGGTCAATCTCTAGCGGACATCTCGTTCCTGTCTGGCGGAAACGCTGTTTATCTCGAACAGCAGTTTGCCAAGTATGCGGAGAATCCGAATTCCGTCGATCCGGCGCTGCGCGCCTATTTCGATGCGTTTGGTGACGGCGCAGAGACAGCAAAGCGCAACGCCGCAGGCCCCAGCTGGCGCCGCGACGATTGGCCCGCACGGGCAGGGGATGAGCTGACCGCAGCCCTTGGCGGCAATTGGGCCGGTATTGGCGACGCGCTTCAGAAGAAGATCGAGAAGCAGAAAGCTGGCACCGGCGCGTCCGAAGAAGACGTTCGCGCGGCCGTCAACGATGCTGTTCGTGCGCTGATGCTCATCCGCGCCTACCGTGTGCGCGGTCACATGATTGCCAATCTCGATCCGCTCTCTTTGCGCGAGATCGAGGTGCACCCGGAGCTTGATCCAGCGAGCTATGGCTTCACCGATGAGGACTATGACCGCGAGATCTTCCTCGACATGGTCCTGGGTCTTGAGCGCGCGACCCTGCGGACGATCCTTGAGATCCTTCGCCGCACCTATTGCGGCACCTTCGCGATCGAGTTCACCCACATCACCGACCCGGATCAGAAGCAGTGGCTTCAAAGCCGGATTGAGGGCATGGACAAAGAGATCAAGTTCACGCCCGAGGGCAAGAAGGCGATCCTCAGCAAGCTGATCGAAGCCGAGGGCTTCGAGAACTACCTCCACGTCAAATATCAGGGTACAAAGCGCTTTGGTATCGATGGCGGCGAGTCCATGGTTCCGGCCATGGAGCAGATCATCAAGCGCGGCGGCGCGCTGGGTGTGAAAGAGATCAATCTCGGCATGCCGCACCGCGGGCGTCTCAACGTCCTCGCCGCGGTGATGGGCAAACCCTACCACCAGATCTTCCACGAGTTCCAAGGCGGCGCTGCTATTCCTTCCGATGTCGGAGGGTCTGGTGACGTGAAGTACCACCTTGGCGCGTCGTCTGACCGCGCCTTTGACGGCAATGAAGTGCACCTCAGCCTGGCCGCGAACCCCAGCCACCTCGAGGCTGTCGACCCCGTGGTTCTTGGCAAGTGCCGCGCCAAGCAAGACATGATGGAGCCTGACCCGCGCAACAAGGTTGGCCGCACCCATGTGATGCCGCTGCTGCTCCACGGCGATGCGGCGTTTGCTGGCCAGGGCGTGGTGGCGGAGTGCTTCGGCTTCACCGCGCTGCGCGGCTATCGCACGGGCGGGACGATCCACTTCATCGTCAACAACCAGATCGGCTTTACGACAAGTCCGCGCTTCTCGCGCAGTTCTCCGTATCCGTCGGATGTGGCGAAGATGGTCGAAGCACCGATTTTCCACGTCAATGGCGACGACCCCGAAGCCGTCGTTTTCGCCGCGAAAGTGGCAACAGAGTTCCGCATGGAGTTCGGCCACGACGTGGTCCTCGATATGTGGTGCTACCGCCGCTTTGGCCACAACGAAGGCGATGAACCGAGCTTCACACAGCCGGTCATGTACGAGAAAATCCGTTCACGGCGTTCAACCCGTGAGCTCTATGCGGATCGCCTCGTGCAAGAGGGCCTCGTCTCGGAAGCCGAAGTCGAAAAAGAGATGTCGGACTTCCGCACGTTCCTCGAAAATGAGTTCGACAAGGGACGTGAGTACAGCCCGATGAAGGCCGATTGGCTCGATGCCCGTTGGAAAGGCTTCAAACCTCCGCAAGATGACGATCGCCGCGGTGACACCGCTGTCGATACAGCGAAGCTGAACGACATTGGGCAGAAGCTTGTCCATGTCCCTGAGGGGCATACGGTCCACAAGACGCTCAAGCGGATCATTGATGCCAAGCGTAAGAACCTTGAGGCTGGTGAGAACATCGATTGGGCCACGGCTGAGGCTTTGGCCTTTGGCTCGCTCCTGACGGAGGGTTACCGGGTCCGTCTTTCCGGTCAAGACTCCGTACGCGGTACATTCTCGCAACGTCACGCAAGCTTTGTCGATCAGCAGACGGAGAAGCGCTACACGCCGCTTCAGAACTTGTCGGATGATCAGGCTGAGTTTGAGGTCATCGACTCCAACCTCTCCGAATTTGCGGTGATGGGTTTTGAGTATGGCTACTCATTGGCTGACCCCACCACGCTGACCCTTTGGGAGGCGCAGTTCGGTGACTTCGCCAATGGTGCCCAGACGATCTTTGACCAGTTCATTTCGTCAGCGGAGCGCAAATGGCTGCGGATGTCGGGTCTCGTCCTCCTTCTGCCGCACGGCTACGAAGGTCAGGGTCCAGAGCACTCATCGGCAAGGCTTGAGCGTTATCTCCAGGCCTGTGCCCAGGACAACCTCCAGGTGGCCAACTGCACAACGCCTGCGAACTACTTCCATATTCTCCGCCGTCAGATGAAGCGCGAGTTCCGCAAGCCGCTGATCCTGATGACGCCAAAGTCGCTTCTGCGCCACAAGAAGGCCGTTTCGACGTTGGAGGAGATGGGCCCAGGCAGCTCGTTCCACCGCGTTCTATGGGACGATGCGGAGTTCAAGCCTGGCTCGACGCTGACGCTCAAGCCGGACCACGACATCAACCGCGTCGTTCTTTGTTCGGGTAAGGTCTATTACGACCTCCTCGAAGAGCGTGAGAAGCGTGGCCGAGACGATATCTATCTCCTCCGTCTTGAGCAGTTCTATCCGCTTCCTGCGGGTTCACTGATCAAAGAGCTGAAGCGCTTCCCCACCGCCGAGATGGTGTGGTGCCAGGAAGAGCCGAAGAATATGGGCGGGTGGTCCTTCATCGAACCGAACCTCGAATGGGTCCTCGGCCAAATCGATGCGAAATATCCGCGTGCGCGCTATGCCGGCCGACAGGCGTCGGCCTCCACCGCCACGGGGCACATGCAACAACACAGACAAGAGCTCGAAACCTTCCTCGAAGAAGCGCTCGGATAAGACAGGCAAATCATCATGGTAGAAATCCGCGTCCCCGCCCTTGGCGAAAGCGTCACCGAAGCCACGATCGGTCAGTGGCTGAAAAAAGAAGGCGACAGCGTCTCCGCTGATGAGCCTGTGGTGGAACTCGAGACCGACAAAGTCTCTGTGGAGGTGCCTGCACCTGCCGCTGGGGTTCTCTCGAAAATTGCCGCGAAGGAGGGCGACACGGCCGATCTCGACGCGCTGCTCGGTGAGATCGGCGAGGCCAATGGCGCGGCGCCTGCACCATCAAACGGTGCTTCCGCTCCTGCACCAGCGCCCGCTGCTGCATCCTCCGCAGGCGGACAACAAGTCGACATCGTGGTCCCATCCTCAGGTGAGAGCGTGACCGAAGCCGATATTGGTGAGTGGCTCGTGAAGGTGGGTGACGTCGTGAAAGTCGACGATCCGCTCGTCACCCTCGAAACCGATAAGGCGGCTGTTGATTTGCCTGCTCCTGTCAGCGGCACAGTCGTTGAGCTGAAAGCCAATGAAGGCGACACCGTCTCTGTTGGCGACGTCATCGGTGTGATGGCGGAGGGCGAGGGCGCAGCCGCGGCGGCGCCGAAGCCTGCTCCAGCTGCTTCTGCGGCACCGGCACCCGCTCCGTCAACGGACGCTCCTCTGTCGCCAGCGCCGCGCCGGATCATTGAGCAGAACAACCTCGACTCAAGCGCCATTGCCGGGACTGGCAAAGGTGGCCGGATCACCAAAGGTGATGCGCTTGAGGCCCTGAGCCAAGTCGGCACGGCGGCTGCGAAACCTGCCCAGGCCCGTCCATCCGCGCCGAAAGAGCTCGGTGAGCGCGAAGAGCGCGTGAAGATGTCCCGCCTGCGCCAGACGATCGCCCGGCGGCTGAAAGAAAGCCAAGAGATCGCGGCGCAGCTGACGACCTTCAACGATGTCGACATGACCGGCGTCATGGACGCACGCAAACAGTACAAAGAGCTTTTCGAGAAAAAGCACGGCGTCAAGCTCGGCTTCATGTCGTTCTTTGTGAAGGCCTGTATCCAGGCCCTGCGCGAAGTGCCTGAGGTCAACGCTGAGATTGATGGCACGGACATCATCTACAAGAATCACTACGATGTCGGTATTGCGGTGGGTACGGATAAAGGCCTTGTGGTCCCGGTCTTGCGCGATGCTGATGTCAAATCGATCGCCCAGATCGAGAAAGAGATCGCAGACTTTGGTCGCCGCGCTCGCGATGGCGATCTGAAGCTGGAAGAGATGCAAGGCGGCACCTTCACCATCACCAATGGCGGTGTCTACGGCTCCTTGATGTCGACGCCGATCCTCAACATGCCGCAGTCTGGTATTCTCGGTATGCACCGTATTGAGAAGCGCCCGATCGTCATGGGTGATGAGGTCAAGGTCCGTCCGATGATGTATCTCGCGCTCAGCTACGATCACCGCATCGTCGACGGTAAGGGCGCAGTGACGTTCCTTGTACGGGTCAAAGAGAACCTCGAGGATCCGCAGCGTCTCCTGCTCGATCTCTAATCGCCTTCGGGCTGCGTTTACCTTGGCCCAAGGCTGAGACGCGCCACCCCTCTTTTGATGTTTTGGCCCCGCGTTCCTGCGAGCGCGGGGCATTTTTTGGCGAACCGTCAAACCAAAGATCGCGGGTTCAGCTGATCGCCAGAAGTTTTTTTCGCGCTCATTCGCGGGACAGCCGGCACTTTTTTGGCGAGTGCTTGTCGAGCAGAGGTGTCTCGGCTGGCCTCCTCTTGCCCTTGCTGACGCGCCGACGTGTCATCAGGCCATTCCAAGACTCTGAACGTCTTCAATGCATTGCTCGACTTTACCGCTTCGGGTCGCCCCAACAGGGTTAAGCACTCCTTGCCGCGGCACGAGGGTTGCGTCTCCCAAAGAAACAAAAACGCCAGCGTTTTGCTGTCCCGGTTCCAATGTTTCTTTAGCGGATCTTGGGTGAAACTTCCGGTGACACGCAGCAATAGCGTGATAAGGTCAAAACAATGGGCAGGAAGTGGTGCATATTGGGGGCGTTGGCCTGCGGTCTCGCAGGTTGCATGACCCGTGCGCCTGACGCGGAGGAAGGGCTCGCTGGCGGCATCACCGAGGGCGTGCTTGCGCCGCTTGAGGATGTGAATTTCCGCCGCGAGGCCATCCCTGAAATTCTTCAAGGTCTGCAGGTCTACGAGAAGCCTGTTCCGTCGAGCTGTGGCGGCATTGCGGCGGAGATCGCAGAGCTTGAGCTCTATGTCGGCTCGGACCTCGATGAGGTCCGGGTGGCCGAGAATGGCCTCAACATTCGCGAGCAGATCACTGATTATGCGGACGACCAGGCCTATTCCTACATCGCCGGCTTCACCACTGACTTTATTCCGTTTCGGAGCATGGTGCGCCGGGCAACGGGGGCGAATGCTCACGATAGGGCCATCCGCAAGGCCTACCGCAACGGCCGGCTGCGCCGTTCCTATCTGAAGGGCATCGGTTTCGCGCTTGGTTGCGCAAGCCCCGCCGCGCCGTTCTTCCCCTCTGCCGCGCCCCGTGACGAGCAACAGGGCGACGGCGAGACCTTTGAGTTCATGGCCGTTCCTCCGGCCTGGTAAGGTCTTGCGCGAGAGGCCTTGGTCGGCGACACACTCTTCGCAACTGCACGCGGAGATGGCATGGCGGACAAGGTTTATCAGGGTGCAACGGCGGCGCTGGAAGGGCTCACCTTCGATGGCATGACGGTGATGGCCGGCGGTTTTGGCCTTTGCGGGATTCCCGAGACATTGATCATTGCACTGCGCGATTCAGGCGCGAAGGACATCACGGCGATTTCCAACAACGCTGGGGTCGATGACTGGGGCCTGGGCCTGCTTCTCCAGACCCGGCAGATCAGCAAGATGGTCAGCTCATACGTTGGCGAGAACGCCACTTTCGAAAAACAGTACCTGTCCGGAGAATTGGACCTCGAATTTAACCCCCAAGGCACCTTGGCCGAGCGTATCCGCGCGGGCGGGGCGGGCATTCCGGCTTTCTATACCAAAACAGGTGTTGGAACCAAAATCGCTGAAGGCAAAGAAGAGCGAGAATTCGGCGGTGAGCGGTACATCATGGAGACAGGCCTCGTGGCCGATCTCTCGATTGTCCGTGCATGGAAGGGTGACCGCGAAGGCAACCTGATCTACCGGAAGACGGCGAGGAACTTTAACCCTATGATGGCGACCGCTGGCAAAGTGTGCGTCGCCGAGGTCGAAGAATTGGTCGAGGTCGGATCGATCGATGCCGATCACATCCACACCCCCGGCATTTTCGTCGACCGGATCATCGAAGCCAAACAAGAAAAGCGGATTGAACAGCGTACTGTTCAACCGGCCGCATAAGGAGATTTGATATGCCTTGGACGCGTGATCAAATGGCCGAGAAGGCCGCGAGTGAACTGCAAGACGGTTTCTATGTGAACCTCGGGATCGGTATCCCGACCCTGGTCGCGAACCACATCCCAGAGGGGATGGAGGTGACGCTTCAATCCGAGAACGGCATGCTCGGCATGGGGCCGTTTCCTCATGAGGACGAAGTCGACGCTGACCTTATCAATGCTGGTAAGCAGACGATCACGGAGCTTGATAAGACGAGCTTTTTCTCGTCCGCTGACAGTTTCGCGATGATCCGCGGGGGGCATATTGACCTCTCGATCCTCGGCGCGATGGAAGTGAGTGAGAGCGGGGACCTCGCCAATTGGATGATCCCTGGCAAGATGGTCAAAGGCATGGGCGGCGCCATGGACCTTGTCGCCGGGGTGAAACGCGTCGTGGTCTTGATGGATCACATCTCGAAAGAGGGTGACCCCAAGCTCTTGAAGGAATGCTCGCTGCCGCTCACTGGCGTCGCGTGCGTCGATAAGGTGGTCTCAAGCCACGCTGTTTTCGACATCGATAAGACCGCCAAGCGGCTGAAGCTCCTGGAGATGGCGCCAGAGGTGACCCTCGATCAGCTTCGTGACATCACGGTCGCAACGTTCGACGCCTAAGAAAGAAGGCTCCGTACCCAGATGTACGGAGCCGCTCTATCTTACGGGGCGACACCGCAGGCAGTCTCATACGCAGCTTCTAAAGCGTCCATGTCCGCAGGGACATAGCAAAAGGTGATCCGCGCGTATTCGCGCTTGGCGCCATAGCAGGCTTGTGAATTCGTCTGGATCAAGACCGATTGATTGGCGGCTTCACCATTGGGGCACACGGGGCGGTAGGTTTCGTTGTAGGTGTAACTGACCGCTGGGCTCGACGATGAGCCTCCGTCACCACCGCTCAGCGCCTCGCCAGCAAGCGCGCCAGCAATAGCGCCTGTCGTCCCGCCCAAGGCCTGACCAGCGATCAGACCAAGAGCGCCTGTCATGGCGTTTCCACCGCCACCGCCACGTCTTCCATCCCGGACATCAGCAACGAGTTCTCCGTACCCTGCGCGGACAAATCCTTCGCGTGCATCCGACTTGTTGCCTGTCCACCGGTAAGAGGCCTCGATGGCCTCTTCGATGCCGAGCATGGGGTAGCGTTTGTTGAACCGTCCAAAACCTGTGGCGCCATCCTCAATCGCCAGCTCAACCAGCTCACCTCGGTTCCGGAACACAGCCGAGAAAAGAGGCGTCAAGCATTCATCTTTACCGGCACAGTAGTCCTGCGCGTCCTTCACGCTGACGCCCTGTTCGCGCAGATAGCGAACAATGTGCACACGGTCTTGTTGGCTTGAGTAAGCTTGCTGCATCATACGAGCGGCGGTTTCACTGTCGGGAGAAAGGCCCTTTTCGAAGAGGACTTTCACAAGGTCCAGGCGATTTTGGTAGATGAATGAGCCGCCGGGCGTGTTGATGAAGTAGCTCTTGTCGAGATTGGCGTTGAGATAGTCCGTGGCAGACCCACCATAGAGGTTATCGACTTCGGCGCGTAATTCCGCCTCAGGATAACTTTTGTCTTCGTAGACCTCATAAGTTGTGCAGGCCGATAGAGCCGCAAAAGCTGCGCCTACAAAGAGTTGTCTCAACGTCATCACGATCCCCCTAAGATGTCTTTTTTGCGACGTTAGGAGGGGCAGGGATAACCGTCAAATTCGATCAGGCGATCGCGGCTCTTTACCAGTCTACCAGCGCGAAAACCGCGGCAGGATGACTGCCGCGGCGAGGGTGACGAGGGAGACCGCGCCGCCATACCATAGGGCGACATAAGCGACGTTCGTGAACGGACATTGCAGGCCGTAGACAAAGACGCCCCAGCTGCCTGATGCCAGACCGATCAGAAGGGCGGTCATCCTTGGCTGGGTCGGTGCTCCACCCCGCATAAAGAGCGTCAGGGTGATGAACATCGGCAAGGCAAAGCTGATCGACGAGAGAAGGCAGACAATGCCTTTGGGCGGCATCAACGCCGCCTGGGCGCTCCCGCCAAAATCCCAGCTCAGGGTGATAAGCCCAAAGGCTGTCACCAGGGCTCCTGCCATCGCCATCAGCTTACCTTGCTTCGGTGTGGTGGGCAGCAAGCTGCGGAAAGCGAGGAGCACGAACATCACAGTCGAGGCGGCAAGCATCACCGCTTTCAAGGTGATGCCTCTCATATCGTTCGAGAACACCGCCATGGCATTGTCGCCGAGGAGGGCCATCGTACCGGCAAGCTGCAGCAAACCGATCCCTGCAAGGATCATCACTTCCCGCCCAGGACGGCGGCGCATCACCGGCTGCATGCTCTCGGTGAGGCCATCAATCAGCGCGGTGCTGGCGGTCATGGTATCTGACTCACGCATTGGCTTCTTCCAACTTTTTCATCATCCGTTTCATTCCCCGGTGAATACGGACTTTCACGGAACTGAGGCTTTGGCCGGTGATCTCAGCGATTTCGTCGAGAGGATAGCCCTCGATCTTCGCCAGACGAATAGCCTGGGCCTGGTTTTCAGGAATATGGGCGAGCAAGCGTTCCAATAGGATTTGCGACATCACGGGGCTCTCGTGGCTCCGCACCTGCGCTTGGTCTTCGAGCTCGACCTCATCGACCCGGTAGTGTTGCCGCAAGCGGTCGAGCCACTTGTATCGCGCGATGGCGACAAACCATGGCGCGAACGGCTTCTCCGGATCATAGGTGTGACGTTTTTTGTGAAGCGCCATCAGCGCCTCTTGAGCAATGTCTTCGATGCTTTCGGGGGCGACCCGGCGGGCCAGGAAGATCCGAAGCCAGGCGTCGCAGGCTTTCAGAACCTCGTTATAGGCCTTTTTGTCGCCGTTTTGCGCGGCGGCCATCAAAGGGCCCAGGCGACTGAGATCGGTGGCTGGCCGCGCTTTTTTGGGCGCGGAGCCTTCAATCACCTGAAGATGGGGAGCGCTTGTCATGGCGTTGTCCTTGCTCGTCAGTGGGTGATTATGCTCCCGGGCCCCGGAAGTTACACCTTATCGCCGATTTCCTGACGATGAGGCCTAGCTGCGCCAGCCCTTGAGCGCCTCTAACATCTCCGTGCGCATCTCCTTGATCCCCTCTTTCTTCTCCGAAGAGGTGGCGAGCACCGTGGGGTGGGCGGCCGGACGCTTCGCGAGCGCCTCCGACAGAGCTTCTTTTTGATAGGCCACGCCGGTCGGTTTGATCTTATCGGCCTTGGTGAGGACGACCTGATAGCTCACGGCGGCTTCATCGAGGCTGTCCATGCATTCCGCGTCTACCGGTTTGATGCCGTGACGGCTGTCGATGAGCACGAACACCCGCAACAGGTTCGGGCGACCGCGCAGGTAGTCGAAGATGAGGTTGGTCCACATCTCGACCTTCGTTCGTGAGGCGCGGGCGTAGCCGTAGCCAGGTAGGTCCACGAGCCGGAACTCACCGCCGATATCGAAGAGGTTCACCTCCTGCGTACGCCCTGGTGTGTTGGACGTCCGCGCGAGACCCTTGCGGTTCATGAGCGCATTGAGGAGCGAGCTTTTCCCCACATTCGACCGTCCCGCAAAGGCAAACTCGCCAAGGTCGGGGGGCGGCAAGCCATCCATCGCGACCACGCCCTTCATAAAGGTCGCTTCGCCGGAGAAAATCTTGGCACTAGGTTCAGGCATCATGGCGGCTTAAGCGCCTCCGGCATGGCCGGGAAAGGGATGCGTAATGGATTTCTCACAATTGATGGGCAGCGGCAGCTGGGACGGCGAGGCCTATAGCGTCGAGGTGCCAGACACCTGGCTCCAAGGCCGGACCGCTTACGGAGGTCTCGCGTCAGCGATTTGCGCTGAAGCTGCCGCTCGGCTGGTGCCCGATTTGCCGCCTCTGCGTTCGGTCCAGGTTGCGTTTTTGGGGCCGTCCGGCGGCGCTGTGCGTGCGGTGCCCCAGGTGGTGCGGCAGGGCAAGTCAGCGACCTTTGTCTCCGTGGACCTTCTCAACGAGGGCGGTCTTGCCACCCGGACCCTCTTCGTCTTTGGCAAAGCTCGCGAGAGCGAGCTCACCTTCGTGGATCATCCTTTTCCTGATGTTCCGAAGCCAGAGGACCTCAAGGATGACGAGCCGAACCCCATGAAGCCAGGGTTCTTGGCCAATTTTGATGTGCGAACCGCAGGGGGCATGCTGCCTTTCTCGGCCACAGACGAGACAACGATCCTGTGGTGGGGGCGGCATAAAGAGCGGGTGGCTGACGAAACAGAGCTGCGGGTGCTGACCCTCGGTGATCTCACACCGCCTGGAACCCTGCCGATGATGAAGACATTGGCCCCGGTCTCATCTGTCAATTGGCACTTTGATCTGCTGACAGAGGATCTCTCCACCGAGGACGGCTGGTACCTGCTTTCAACCCGGGCGCAGTCGGCTGGCGGCGGTTGGTCGGCGCAGGACATGGCGATGTGGACCAGCGACGGCCGCCCGGTTGCGGCCGGACGACAGCTCGTGGCGATCTTCGCGTAACCGGTAACGGCTGGCCGCGCGGTCAATGATGGCGACATTGTTAGAAACCGGGGCCGCGGGATGCGATAAACGCGCAAGGCAATAGGGCTAGGGACAAGCCCGTCGGGAGTGACCAATGATCAGAAAACTATGCCTTCTTTCCACCTGCCTCGCGATCGCGGCGTGTGGTCAATCGGCTCAGGAACCATCCGAACCCGCCCCAGCGCCAGAGCCTGCTCCCGTTGAGGCCGCAGCCCCGGCGTTGCCCAGTCTCGATGAGATCTTGAGCGGTTTGCCCGAAGGTGATCAGGCGCGCATTCCTTATCGCCACCCAAAGGAAACGCTTGCGTTCTTTGGTGTCGAGCCGGGTATGACCGTGGTCGATACGACCCCTGGTGATGTGTGGTACACGGGCATTTTGGCGGCCTATCTCGGGCCAGACGGCAAAGTCATCGGCGCTGACCGGCCACTTGCCGTATGGGAATCGTTCGGGCCGCAATTTGCCCCGCCCGAGTTCCTCGCTGAGCGGCCCAACTGGCCCGCTGAGTGGCGTGCCGAAAAGACCGCCGCCTATAGCGACGATGCGCCAGCTTTCGATGCCATTGTCTACGGGTCGGCGCCGGAAGAGCTTCATGGAACCGCAGACATTGTTCTGATGATCCGTGAGTTCCACAACATGAAGGGTGCAGATCAAAGCAACGTGTTGATCGCCGGTGTTCTGGAAGAGATCTATGCGCTCCTGAAACCAGGCGGTGTTTTCGGCATTGTTCAACACCGTGCGCCAGAAGAGGCTTCAGACGATTGGGCCAACGGCTCCAACGGCTATGTCAAACAGTCAGAGGTCATCCGATTGGTCGAGGCAGCTGGCTTCGCTTTTGAAGAAGCGAGTGAGGTCAACGCGAACCCGAATGATCAGCCAACTGAGGAGGATTTCGTGTGGCGTCTGCCGCCCACGCTGCTCGGTGCTGACGACAACGAAGAACAGCGTTCAGCGATGATGGCAATCGGCGAGTCCGATCGGATGACGCTGAAGTTCCGTAAGTAACGGCGCGCTAGGCTGAATGCTCATACCGCACGGTCTCGCCCAGCGATGGCCGTGCGACTTCGACCGCCGCGAGAGGCGGCAAAGCCTTTTTCGTTCGCTCAAAGATGAACTTCGAGAGGTTTTCGAGCGTCGGTTTGCCGAGGCCCTCGACAGCGTTCAAAAGCCGGTGGTCGAGCAGGCCTCTGATGGTCTCTGCCTCGGCGCGGACCTCCGCAAAATCGATCAACCAACCCTTTTCGGGGTCAGGTTCGCCGCGCAGGATGAGCGTCGCCTCGAAACTGTGCCCGTGGATATGCGCATAGTCATGGGACGGATCGCCGACATTGCTGCCAAGCTCATGGGCCGCTTCAAAGCGGAAGACGACGCGCTGCTCAAACACGGGCCAGGGCCTCCGGTGCGACCCGGCTCATTCTACAGCCGGCGCATTGGGCATCATCATAAACCGAAAGCTTGCGCGTTTCGACAATCACCCCGTGGATCCCTGGGCGCCGGATCAGGCTTTCAATGATCGCTTCGCAAAGCGTCTCTTGAAGGCCCACAGGGCCTTCTTCGACAATCTCGAGCACGGTGTCGCGCAAATGATTGTAGTCAACGACGTCTTCGATGCCGTCACCGGACCCAATACGGCGGACAATGGCCGCGATGTGGAAGGATACCGGCTGCGCGGTCTTCTCGCTTGGCAAAATGCCAAGGCGTACATCGAGGCGCAGGTCCTCAAGAAAGACGGCGTAGTGGCCGGGAGAGAGTTGGGGGATGTGCACGGGGCCTAGTCCGCAAGCTGAATGTCACCGGCTGCCGGTTTCAAATGCTCGCCGTTGCTGGCCAGCAGAACCTGTCCTGTGATCGCCTTGTTGGTCATGGCGAAGAGCACTGCACCCGCGACGTCCTTGGGGTCAAGCCGCTTCTCAAGGATGTTCACGGTGGGGGCTAGGCGCTCGAACTTCTCTTCGGACTGCCCTGGCGAGGGCAGGTTGTAGCCAGGTGCCACGCCGACCACGCGAACCTTGGGCGCAAAAGCCTGCGCGAGGTTGCGGGTCACGCCGTGGAGCGCCTCTTTGCTGACTGTGTAGCTGAAGTGATCTGGGTTCGGATTGGCGATCTTTTGGTCCAGCATGTTGACGATCACGGCGCCGTCTTCGGCTTGGGCCGCGAAGCGCTTGGCCAGCAAAAGCGGCGCCATCGCGTTGATGCGAAAGTTCTTGAGGAGCGACTCTTCGGTCATCTCCTGTGCCGTGTCGTACTCGAAGATCGAGGCGGAGTTGACGAGGGCGTGGAGGGGCCCGCCAGCGGCCGCGACCGCTTTGTCGATCAACGCTTCACCAGCGCCTGGTTCTTCAAGAGCTTGACCCACTGCAACGCCGCCAAGGGCTTTCGCCACGTCTGCTGCTTCAGCGCCGGACGTGTTGTAGTGGATGACCGGCTGCCAGCCCGCCTCGGCGCAGGTCTCGGCGATGATCTTGCCAAGGCGTTTCGCGCCGCCAGTGATCAGGACCCGCCGCGCCATCAGCTTGCTGCCGTCCCGAGAATGATGATGTAAGCCAGATAGGCCGCAACGCTCAGCATGCCGAGCGTCCGGCCATAGGTCGTCTTGGTGAAGATGAGCAGGCTGACAAAGACGGTCGCCGCGATCATCACGGGGATATCGACCTTAAGAGCTGCAGCGGAGAAAGGCGCTGTCCCGGCGTAACCGGCGGCTGCCCCGACAAACAGCATGTTGAAGACATTGGAGCCGACGATGCTGCCCACGGCGACGCTCTCTTGCTTCTTGAGCGCAGCGGCCAGAACCGTGGCGAGTTCGGGAAGAGACGTCCCGAAGGCCACGACAGTGAGACCGATCACCTCTTCTCGAACACCGAGCATTTTCGCGAGGTGCTCACCGTTGTCGACAAGAAGGGTGGCGCCAATGGGCAAACCGATGAGGCCCATCGCCAGCAACCCAAGAGTGGGAAGAAGGTGAGGGTCCGGCGCTGTCACGTCGTCCACTTCGCTGGCAGCACCGCTCCCCCCGCGGCTCTCGACGACCATGAGACCAAAGTAGATCAGCATGCCGATCGTGAAGATGACAGCTTCCATCGTGCCAATCGAGCCGCTGCGATAAACCATGCCGCAGAACAAAAGTGTGGCGAGGAGGAGAGCGCCTCCGTGCAAATGAAGACGGGGAACTGTCGTCGCGATCGGAAAAATGATCGCCGGCAGGCCGAGCACCATCAGAATGTTGGCGATGTTCGAACCGACGATGTTGCCCATGGCGATGCCCGCTGCATCACCCAACACGGCGCCGATGGTCACGACCAGTTCGGGTGCTGACGTTCCAAACGCCACCACGGTGAGACCAACGATCAGTGGGGGGATGTTCGCAATCTTCGCAAGATTGGCCGCACCGCGCACAAGCCTGTCCCCTGCGAAGAGGAGAATGACGAGGCCGACGAGAAGAAGAAGGCTAGGAGCGAGCATAACGCCGAGAGCTACCGGCGGGTCAGTCCCAGCGTCCTTTTTCCACTGCATTCAGCACAGCAAAGGCGCCGATGAACAAAAAGATCGCGATCAGGCTCGGCGATGTGAAGAATTCCATGACGTATCCCTAGGTTCAAGCGTTCCAGCGCTCGCAGATAGCGACGCTTGTTGCGTCCGTCACCCCCGCTGAGACGTTTCGCGGCGGGGCAGGCGGGGTGGTTGTCTACCGCGAGTGAGAAGTCTAAGCGCCGCCGCATTCTCAACTGCGGAACCCCCTGGGGAGGCGACGAAGAATCTTATGGCTTACAATTGTTTAGAGACCGATACCGATGATCGCGTCCGGATTATCCGGCTGGCGCGGCCAGAAGCGCTCAACGCGCTCAACAAAGAGCTGATGGATGAGCTGACCGACGCTCTCCTCGCTGCCGATGCTGATCAGCAGATCTCCTGCATCATTGTCACCGGCTCTGAGAAGGCTTTCGCCGCCGGTGCGGACATCAAGGAGATGGCCGATAAGACGTTTATCGAGGCCTATCTCGAAGACTTCATCACCGCGAACTGGGAACAGGCCTCGCGCACCCGGAAGCCTCTGATTGCGGCCGTTGCTGGCTATGCACTGGGTGGCGGGTGTGAGCTTGCGATGATGTGCGATTTCATCATTGCCGCGGACAACGCCAAGTTTGGCCAGCCCGAGATCACCATTGGCGCGATCCCTGGCTCCGGCGGTACCCAGCGCCTGGCCCGGTTTGTCGGCAAGTCGAAGGCGATGGATATGTGCCTCACTGGCCGGATGATGGGAGCTGAAGAAGCCGAGCGCTGCGGACTGGTTAGCCGTATCGTCCCTGCGGCCGAGCTGATGGATACAGCGCTTGAGGCCGCCAAGAAGATCGCGGGCTACTCCCGTCCAGCGACCATGATGGTCAAGGAAAGCGTGAACCGCGCGTTTGAGACCACGCTTTCCGAGGGTGTCCTCTTTGAGCGGCGTGTGTTCCATTCAGTGTTTGCCACAGCAGACCAGAAAGAGGGCATGCATGCCTTCATCGAGAAGCGCGATCCGAACTTCAAAGACAGCTAGGCTGCGGGCAGCTGCGCGCTGGTGAGCCCTGATATTGTTTTTACGGTCACGCTGGTGGGTATTGCCGGTGTGGGTGCGCAGTGGCTCGCTTGGCGGATCAACGCCCCGGCCATTGTTCTCATGTCGATCGCTGGGATCCTTTTGGGACCCATCTTTGGCGTTTTGTCTCCGCGGGAAACCTTCGGCGAGATCTATGATCCGCTGATCTCGCTCGCGGTCGGCATCATCCTCTTTGAGGGCGGGCTGCAACTGAAGTTCGATGAGCTTCAGGAGGTCGGCAAAGGCGTTCGACGATTGGTTGTTCCAGGGGCGCTGATTGCCTGGGCCCTGGGGACCGCCGCCGCGCACTACGTTGCGGGGCTCAGCCTGCCCACCGCGCTCCTCTTTGGCGGCATCATGGTGGTGACCGGTCCCACGGTGATCGGCCCACTGCTGCGCCAGGCCAAGCTCACCAGCCGCCCAGCGACACTTTTGCGGTGGGAGGGGATCGTCAACGATCCGATTGGCGCACTCCTCGCGGTCGTCGTCTATGAGGCGTATCATCTGAGCCAGCCCGGGCCCGAAGCCCTGGCGATGTACGAAATCGGCGGGAACTTGGCCCTCGGCGCGATTTTCTCGATCGCTTGGGGCTATGGCCTTGGCCGTTTTGTCGCGCGCGCCTTTGCCGGCGGCTGGGTCCCGGAGTTTCTCAAGACCCCGGTGCTCTTGGTCATCGTCATCCTCTGTTTCGCCGCGGCCAATCAGCTGCAGGAAGAGGCGGGCCTGTTGGCCGTCACCGTCATGGGCATCACCCTCGCCAACGCCAAACTGCCGAGCATCAATCAGCTTCTCCATTTCAAAGAGAACATCGCCGTTTTGTTCGTCTCCGGTGTGTTCATCCTGTTGACAGCCAGCCTCGCGCCCGGCGTCTTGTTCGATATCGGATGGCGCGACGCGGCTTTTGTCATCGTCATGCTGGTTCTTGTCAGGCCCCTGACGATTGCCCTCTCGTTCTTGGGCACAGAGGTGAAGTGGCCTGAACGCGCCCTTATCGGGTGGATCGCACCGCGCGGGATCGTTGCTGTCGCGATCTCAGGCCTTTTCGCTGAGAAGATGGTGGATCTCGGTTTTGAGGATGGAGCCAAGATGGTGCCCCTCGCATTCGCCATGGTGTTCGCCACGGTGGTTGCGCACGGGTTCTCGATCGCTCCCCTCGGCCGGGTCTTAGGTCTTGCCCAGAAAGGCAAGCCCGGCGTGTTGATCGTCGGGGCATCCCCGTGGGCTGCCGCCTTGGGCGTGAGGCTGCGCGAGCTCAACATCCCTGTGCTGATCACCGACCCGAGTTACCGGGCGCTGCGGACCGCCCGCAATGAGGGCCTCCCCACCTTTTACGGCGAAATCCTGTCGGAGGTGGCGGAGCACCATATCGAACTCAACCACTACGGATCGCTCCTCGCGGTGACCGGCAGTGACAGCCACAACGCGCTTGTGTGCACCGACCTTGCTTTCGAATTTGATCGTGCACGAACGTATCAGCTCTCCGCCCACGGCGTTGAAGAGCACCGCCGCAGCGTCTCTTACGCGCTGAAAGGTCGCCCGCTCTTTGCCAAACCGATGGCTCTCGAGGACCTGATGCGCCGTCACTATGGCGGGTGGGGATTTCAGATGACCCGGATCTCAGAGGAGTACCCGCTCGAGCGCTTTGCTGAAGCGATGGACGAGGAAGGCTTCATCATTCTGATCGAGCGCGAGGGACAGCTTCTTTTTGACTCATCGTCTGCGCCGCTTGAACCAAGGCTCGGTGACCGGGTCCTTTGTTATGTCCCGCCATCCGTCCTGGAAGCGCGGATCGAGAAACAGCGCGCCGAGAAGGCCACGCCCGCCGGACAGGCTTAACCATCAGTTAAGCTTGCCTGCCGTAACCCTAACGGGTGCAGCCACACCTGGGCGATGAGGCAGAATGGCGGCTTCGGCGGCAAGAACTGAGGGGCTGGAGGGCAGCGCGCGGCGGCGCGCCTATGACCTCGCGCTTCGGTTGCGCCGCGCCGAAGAAGAGCTCGCCTTGGCCCAGGAACGAGCGGACGACGCCCGCGGGGCGCAAAAAGCGCTTCTTTCCGGTCTTAATCATGAGCTCCGTACACCGCTGAATGCCATCACCGGGTTTGCTGGCCTCTTGAAGGAGGCGGCCGACGCCGATCTTCCTGCTGGTAAGCGCGACGAGTACCTCCAACACATCCTCGATTCTGCGCGGCTCCTTCTTGAGCAGATCGACGCGATCCTGGCTGCGGCCAACAAGAACCTCGCGGACGAGACGCCCGAGGAGCCCTCCGAAGAGGTGATCGAGGACGAAGAATTGCCCCCAGCCCCTTTGGGCGGTGACGTTGCGACGGTGATCAAGGGCCTGATCCAAGACTTCCACGGCCGGCTTTTTGTCACCGAAGTGATCATCGACACGAGCCTGCCGATGAGCCGTCTGACCGATGAGGAGATCAGCGGCTATCTTCACTCGCTGTTCTCACTGATCGCCCGAAAGGGTCGCGCTGCGCAATCCATCGGTGTACGGCTGAAATCGTCCGCACCGGCGGGTGAGACGCTGATTGTGCTCGAGCTCTTGTTGCCCCGCGGTGCTGATCAGCCCACCCATGATGAGCTGAAGCAGCTGCATCTGGGTGAGGGCACCAGCCTGATTGCGATTGAGACCTTCAGGCCCCCCGACGGCCGCATGATGCTGCGGCTCAACATTCCGATACTCCACGAGGACAGCTGAACATGAGTGCCTTTGCCCGCATTGCTTCAGAGATTTTCCCCGATGAAGCGCCCGAGCCTGCTGACCCTATCGGCACCGTGATCGCCATCCTGCGCGACAGCGTGACCGCGGCGATCCCGCGGGAACTCGCTGATCGGCAAGGACTTTTGCCAGGAACGCCGGTGTCGCTGGGAGAGCGAGGCGAGGTTTTTGGAACGATCGCAGCGCTCGACACGCTCGTGCCAGCGACAGCGCCGCACCCAGACGATATCGTCATCACCGAGATTGATCCGTCGCCGACCGCGGATCTGACGGCGCTCCCCATTGGCGCGCCTTTGAGGCCAGTGACCCCGGCGGAGCGGCATGCGTTGCAGACTGACGGTGTGGCAGCGCCTTTGCCGATCGGTGAGGCGGACTGGGGGGCGGGGCCTGTTCCGTTTGTCCTTGATGCGCAGTCTCTTCTTGGCTCGAACCTGGTGCTCACTGGACCAGCCGGCTCGGGCAAGAGCTGCACACTGGCTGTGATCTTCCGAAGCCTGCTCCGTACACGGTTTTCAGGCCGACTGCTGTTGATCGATACCGCCAGCGGCTTTGCCCATAGCTTTGGCGGCGGCGCTGATATTGTGGATGCTGACGATGTTCTCATTCCCTTTGGAATGATGGCTCCTGATCAAGTGGCAGCGGCCATTGGCGTCGCAGCAGAGCCCCTGACCCAAGCCGAATACGCCGTCTTGCGCGGATTGATGCGGCGCCCTGATGCGGGGTCGGCAACGTTCCGTCCAGCGGGCGGGGTGACGCCGAGCCTCGCTTCGGTGATCGACGCTTGCCACCACCGCGCAGCCAGCAGCGAGTTGGGTGAGCCTGCCCGAAGTCTGGGCGCGAAGTTGAGCGCCGCTGCCCACGACGCGCGCCTCCGGCCATTCTTCAGTGAGGCGGCATCCTCGCTCTCGGCTGCTGATGTTCTCCAAAACGTCTTCCGCCTGCCCGACGGCAGGCCGCCGATGAGCGTTCTGCAGCTTGATCGGCTCCACGATGAGGTGCGTCCGATCGTGGCCGCGGTCATCATTGATCTCGCACGACAGCTGAGCGCCATGGCTGGGCAGCAGATCCCGCTGATGGTCGGTGTCGATGCTGCTGATCACCTTCTTGAGCACGATACTGGTCCGCTGGCGGATGTTTTGAATGGACCCACGCTGCCTGGGCTTGGGCTGTGCATCGATGCGGGTAGCCAAGATGTCTTGCCTGAACGGCTTCTTGCGCAGACTGATGTGCTGATCGATCACAGTTTAAGTCAGAACGATGGCGCGATTGCTCCGGCGGATATCGCGGTTTTGCAGCGTCCGTTTGTGGATCAGGTGACGATCAGCAGGCTGAAGCCAGGCGCTTGTCCGCATCCTGCTCGCTCTGCCGTTGGATCAGTCCCTCCGTCACGGGAGGATCTCCTCACGTCCATTCTCGAAGCGTGGCAGGGCGGCCCCGCGCGTTAGCCGTCAGCCGGTTTGGCCATCATCAGGGCAGCGCGCTCACAGGACGCGACGAGAGTTCCGTCTTGCTTGAAGAGCTCATGATGGAACGTCACAACACCCTGGCCAGGACGGGATTTGGAAGGCCGTAGGCCGATCACCGTCGTCTTGGCCTTGACGGTGTCGCCATGGAAAAGCGGCGCGGGAAAGCGCACCTTCTCAAAACCGAGATTGGCGACCGTGGTGTTCAGTGTCGTGTCGTTCACCGTCATCCCAACGAGGAGCCCAAGCGCGAAGAGGCTGTTGACCAGAGGCTGTCCGAACTCCGTCTCGGCCGCCTTGTGGTGATCGATATGGAGCGGCTGCGGGTTCATCGTCATGAGAGAGAACCACGTGTTGTCGGCTTCTGTGATCGTCCGTGTCCACTCGTGGTTGAAGACCTGACCGTCTTCAAACTCTTGATACCAAAGGCCGGGCATAGGGCGTCTTATCCTCGCGGTGTCAGTTTGATTTCGAAAAGCGTGGGCCAGTTTTTGCCTGTAACGAAAAGCCGACCTGAATCCTCTTCATACGCAATACCGTTGAGGACATCGCGCAAAGGCTCCCGGCGCTCCGACCGCGGAAAGAGTTGGCTGAGATCAGCAACGGCTGTGACGACACCGGTTTCAGGATCAATGCGAACAAGCCAGTCCTGCACGAAAACATTGGCCCAGACCTGACCGTCAATGTACTCAAGCTCATTGATCCGCCGCAAAGGCTGTCCACTGAGGGTCACCTGAAGCCGCCCGGTTTCTTCGAACGTCTCAGGATCAAGGAAGCGCAGGAATGACGAGCCATCGCTCATGATCAGCCGTTCACCGTCATAAGTGAGACCCCAGCCTTCGCCGGTATAGGCAAACGCTGCCGTCTGCTCGAGCGTTTCGAGATCAAAGACGTAACCTTCCCCCGCCTGGTAGGTGAGGGTCACGAGCTTATCCCCGACGAGGGCAGTTCCTTCGCCGAAGACGTCGTCAGGCAGCTTGATCTCTTGGGTCGGTTTGCCCGTCCTTATACTGAGTTTGCGAAGTCGCGACTGACCTTCAAGGCCGGTGCTCTCGATCAAGACACCGTTGGCAAAGAGAAGGCCTTGGGTGAAGGCGTCGGTTTCATGCGGGAAGGTGTTCAGTACCTCAACGTCATAAACCTCAGGCGTCGTCACGGTCTGAGCCATGGCGACAAGGCTCACCAGAAGACTAGTTAGCATGCTGAGCGGATCCATCGTGGAGGGGAACGTCAATGCTGATGGTGGTGCCCGCGCGCCCTCGCGCCACGTTCATGGTCCCCTCCACGCCCTGGAGGAGAGACCTGACGATCGACGCGCCCATCGTGTTGCCTTGCGGCCAGTTGATCTCTTCAGGCAGGCCAATGCCGTCATCCATCACCTCGAGGCGCATCACTCCGCCAGAGAGCTGCTTGAGGCTGACCTGCACCAAGCCCGCCGCGCGGCCGACAAAGGCGTGTTGGAACGCATTGGTGATAATCTCTGAGCTGAGCAATCCAATCCGCGCAGCCGTCTCCACGGAGACAAAGAAGCTTTCCGTGTTGATATTGAGGCGGATGTTTTCTCGGCCCTCAAGGTGCCCGATGGTCGTGGCGATCCGCGAGACATAGGCGCCCATTGGCACCGCCGCCTCATCCTCGCTCTTGTTCATCTCCTGGTAGAGGAGCTGGAGAGTTTCCACCCGGTAGGCGAGGGCCGCATAGTCGACGGTCGGGATGCCCTCATCGGCCTTTTGCGACTGAAGACGGATCATCGAGACGACCATCTGCAGGTGGTTTTTCACCCTGTGCTGAATTTCCTTCAGCTGTCGTTCGACCCGTTCGCGGTCGAGGCTGTGCGCCTCCGCGTCGCGTTGGAGACCAAGAAAGGCGGAGAGGTCGCCGTTGTCGTCAAAGATCGGCTCGATAAAGAGCTCGTTTTTGAACGTCGTCCCGTCGGCACGATAATTGGTGATGATGCCCCGGTGCGATTTCCGTTCAGCGATGGCCTCGCGGATCGCACGCACCTCCTCAGGGTCTGATTCAGCGCCCTGCAGGAACCGGCAGTTGCGGCCGATCGTGGCTGCCGCTGCGTACCCTGTCAGGCGTTCAAACGCCCGGTTCACATAAACAATAGGGTTGTCGTCAATGTTCGGGTTGGTCAGCACGAAGGCTATGGGGAAGCGTTCAAACGCTTTCGCCTTCAGCCGTTCAAGCGTGCTGTCGTCCATGTTGACGTCCTTCGGCGGCTCTGTTGTCGCCACGCGTGACCTCCCATACCCCGCGGTATCTTCCAAGCGCGCTGCTATCACGATTGCATGGAGAAGCGGTTATGTCAGAGCGGCGCACCGCTCTTTCAGCCAGTTGGCGTCCTCATCGGAGAGGAGAGGTGAGACTTTGGCCGCAACCTCCGCGTGATACGCGTCAATCCAATGGCGCTCTGCCGGTGTCAGGAGCTCCGTGACGATCAGCTCGCGTTCCAGCGGCGCCATGGTGAGGTTCTCAAACGCCATCATTGGCCGTTCGCCGCCGTCAATTGGCTCGGCTTCGGTGACGAGGACCAGGTTTTCAATCCGGATACCGTAGGCACCCTCTTTGTAGTAACCGGGCTCGTTCGAGCAGATCATGCCCGGCTCAAGCGCCTGGGAGATCGGGTGCTTGGAGATCTTCTGCGGCCCTTCGTGGACGGAGAGATAGCTGCCGACGCCGTGACCGGTCCCGTGGTCATAGTCCAGGCCGCGCTCCCAAAGCGGCAACCGCGCCAAAGCATCAAGCTGGTGGCCCGATGTGCCTTTCGGGAACCGGGCCATGCCAAGGCCGATATGTCCCTTGAGGACGAATGTGTAGCGCTCCCGCATCTCTTCAGATGGCGTACCGATTGCGATGACTCGCGTGATATCGGTCGTCCCGTCTTTATACTGACCACCGGAGTCAATCAGGAACAGCTCACCGGGCTGCATCGCGCGGTTGGTCTCTGTGGTCACGCGGTAATGGGCCATCGCGCCATGCGGGCCAGAACCCGTGATCGAGTCAAAGCTGATGTCTTGCAGGGCGCCTGTGTCGCGGCGGCATTCTTCGAGCTTCTCCGCGGCTGCGATTTCGGTGACGGTGCCTGACGGGCCTTCTTGGCTCAGCCAATGAAGAAAGCGCGTGACCGCTGCGCCGTCGCGGATATGGGCCTGGCGCGTGCCTTCGCGCTCGGCGTCGTTTTTGATCGCCCGCGGCAGGGCGCAAGGATCGTTGCTGCGGACGAGGCCTGCGCCTTCTTCCTCAAGCACCCGGACGTAGCGTACGGGTGTGAGGCTTGGGTCGATCAGCACTCGCCGTTTCTCGGTGCCGAGCGCCTCAAGCCGGGCGTCAATAGCCGTCTCAGGTTGAAGGCCGACGCTGTTGCCAAGGTGCGCTGGAAGCTCATCGGTGACCTTCCGCGGATCGAGGAACAGCTCAGCGGACCCGTCAGCGAAGATCAGTGCTCGACCTAATGGCAAGGGGGCGGCGTGCACATCGCCGCCGCGGATGTTGAAAAGCCACGCTAGCGACGAGGGCGAGGTCAGAAGCGCAACATCCGCGCCTGTATCGGCCACATCATGACCAATCCTCGCCCGCTTGGCGGCGGCGTCTTCGCCTGCGAATTCCAGCGGGTGCGGATGAGCGGGCGCTGTGGGCGCCTCGGGACGATCTGTCCACGCCTCATCAATCGGGTTGGTGTCGACGGCGACGAGGGAGAAGCCTGCTTTCTTGGCCGCCGTTTCAAACGGCTTCAGCGATCCTTCAGAGAACAGCATCGGATCAAAGCCGATTTTCGATCCGGCAGCCGCATGCTCGCGCAACCACGCTTGTGGCGTGATGTCGTGGATCATGAGCCGCTCAAAGACATCGCCGTCGACCTGGTCAGGCAGCTGCACGGCGTAACGCCCGTCGGAGAAGACCGCGGCTTTGTCTGTCAGGACGATCCCAAACCCTGCCGAGCCGGAAAATCCGCTGATCCACAAGAGGCGTTCGTTACAGAAGGGCAGGTACTCGTTCAGATATTCGTCATCATGCGGAACAAGAAATCCATCGAGGCCGAGCGCCTGAAGGCGCGCGCGCAGGAGCGGCACATGCTTGGCGCCATAGGTGCGGTCAGAAACAGGATCAAAGCTTTGAAACATGGGGCGCTCCAGCGGTTTTGGTGCGGGTCTTCTACCCATAAATGCGGTCTGGCAGCCAGGTGGCAAGCTCTGGCCAGAACGCAAGGATGATGAGCATCGCGATTTGGATGCCCACAAAGGGCATGGCGCCGCGGTAGATCGCGCCGGTGGGCACCTCGGGCGGTGCGACGCCGCGGAGGTAGAAGAGCGCGAAGCCGAAGGGCGGCGTCAGGAAGCTTGTCTGCAGGTTCACCGCCATGAGAACGCCCAGCCAAACAGGATCCACCCCCGCCATCAGAAGCGGCGGCGCGACCAGCGGGACGACCACCAGGGTGATCTCGATAAAATCGAGGAAGAACCCGAGGACAAACATCACCACCATCACAGCGAGAAGAGCGCCAACAACGCCCCCTGGCGCGGCGCCGAGGGCGCTTGCCACCGTGTCGTCACCGCCGAGGCCCCGGAAAACGAGGCTGAAAAGTGCCGCGCCAATGAGGATCGTGAACACCATGCTGGTGACTTCTGTGGTGCGCTGAAGAACGTCCCAAAGGCAGTCCTTCCAGAGCGACCAGATCGAAGCCAGGGTGCCTGCCGCCAAAACGGCGGTCGCGAGAAACGCGGCGATGATCGCGATCCGGTCGGGAAGGGCAGCTTCGCGCCCGAGCCTTAGATCGAATTGGCTGACCAGGAGGATGAGGACGACCGCAGCGCCGATCCCGGCGATGGCCAGCTGACGGGCTCGGCCCGACGCGATCGCGGTTTTGCTCCCAGCGATCAAAACTGCGCCCACGGCGCCAATTGCGCTCGCCTCGGTCGCTGTTGCGGCGCCTGTCAGGATTGAGCCGAGAACCGCCATGATCAGAAGAAGGGGCGCGGGAAGCGTTTTGATCGCGGCCGTCAGTCCCTCTTGGAGGCTGAAACGGTCCTCTGAAGGCACGGCGGGGCTCATCTGTGGCCGGACCACTGCGATGGCCCCGAGATAGGCGAGATAGATCCCCACCAGCAAGAACCCAGGGATCAACGCCCCGGCAAAGAGGTCACCAACCGATATGGGCTCCGGCGAGAAAATCCCCTGGCTGATCTGCGCCTCTTGATAGGCGTTGGACATGACATCGCCGAGAAGGATCAGAACGATCGACGGCGGGATCACCTGGCCCAGGGTGCCGGCAGCGGCGATCGCGCCGGAAGAGAGCGCGGGCGAGTATCCGCGTTTCAGCATAGTCGGTAGGCTGAGAAGGCCCATCGTCACCACGGTAGCGCCGACAATGCCCGTCGATGCAGCCAGAAGGGCGCCGACAAGCATCACCCCAAGACCCAAGCCCCCTGGCATGGGCCCAAAAAGGCGGGCTGTGGTTTCCAGAAGCTCTTCTGCGAGCTTTGCGCGCTCCAGGATCACACCCATCAGCACAAAGAGCGGAACGGCCAGCAGCACCTGGTTCTTGATGATCCCAAAGATCCGTATGGGATAGGGTTCGGTGATGAACGTAACATCGAGCACCCCCATGCTAAGGCCGATAAGCGCAAAAAGAAGCGCGGTGCCCGCAAGTGTGAAGGCCACGGGGAAGCCCGCCAGGATCATCGCGCAGAGGGCGATCACCATGGCGATGTCGAGCCAGGTGGCGCAAGCGCACAGGCAAAGGATGACCTGATCCATCATGGCGCGGACCGAAGCCTGTGCGCGAGGTCCATGATCCGCAGCTCTGCTGACAGGATCAGCAGAGCTGCGAACGCGGGGATCATCGATTTCATCAGGAAGACAGCGTGGATCCCGGATGTTTCTTGGCTGCGCTCAAGCTGCGCCCAGCTGATCATCACATAGTCCCAAGAGACGAGAATGATCAGTGCACTCACCGGCAGGACGAATAGAACCATGCCGGCCAGGTCGATCAGCTGTTGCCGCTTTTCGGACAGCTTGCCGTAGAAGATATCGACCCGGACGTGGCCTTCGGAAAGAAGAAGCGCGCCCGACGAGAGAAGGAACATCGCGCCAAAGAGGTAGAGGGTGCTTTCCTGCAGCCAGATGAAGTTCACGGAGAACACGCTGCGCAAGACAACAATCGTCGCCTGGACCAGCATCAGCGCTAAGACGCAGGCGGACGAAAAAGCAAAGGCGCCTTGAACGATGCGGCCTAGCCAGCGTTCGACAACGTGCCGGTGGCCCAGTGCTGCAACGCCGAGAGGGGCCAAAAGGACGCAAAGAGCAAGAATAGGAAGCAGGAACTCACTCATCGGATCAGTCGATGAGCCTCCGTCGCGCGTCGATGAACGCCGCGTCGCTGATGGTCGTCCAGCGCATCGTGTCCCGTAAGGTCCCGACATAGCTGTCGTGGATCGCGCGGCCGAGCTCGGAGCTTTCTGCGATCTCGTCGAGCACCTCTTTGGTCTTCTCTGCGAGGAGGCTGATCACATCGTCAGGCATGCGGTTCATGGTGACGTTGTGCTCCTCGGTCAGAACGCGGAGGGCTTCGGCGTTACGGATCGTGTACGTCCCAATGGACTCGTGGTTGGCCGCACGCGCCGCTGCGATGAAGATCGATTGCTCTTGATGGTTGAGGCTGTTCCAGAGGTCGAGATTCATTCCCGCCGAAAGCTGGGCGTTGGGCTCATGGAAGCCTGGCCAGACATAGTAGTTGGCTTCCCGGTAGAACCCCATGGCGAGGTCGTTCCACGGACCAACCCATTCGGTGGCGTCGATCGCGCCCGACTGCAGGGACTGATAAAGATCCGATCCCTCAAGCACGAGAGGGCTGGCGCCCGCCCGCCGCATCACCTCGCCGCCCATGCCGGGCATGCGGATGACGAGGCCGATCAGGTCATCGACGCTGTTGAGAGGTTTTTTGAACCAGCCGCCGAGCTGGTGCCCTGAATTGCCAACACCGAAAGGCTTGATGCCGAACTTGGCGGCAAGTTGGTCCCAAAGCGCTTGTCCGCCGCCTGCCTCCAGCCAGCCGATCTGCTCAATTGCGGTCATCCCGAACGGGACAGCGGTGAAGAAGGGATAGGCGGGGGATTTGGAGGTCCAGTAATAGTCCGCGCCGTGATAGAGATCGGCGGCGCCGCTCACGACAGCGTCGAAGACATCAAACCCGCGAACGATTTCGCCTGCTGCGAAGATCTCGATTTCGATAGCGCCGCCGGAGAGGTCGCGGATGAAGTCAGTCCATCTGGTGGCCGCTTCTGCGAGGCCCGGAAAATCCTTCGGCCAGGTGGTGACCATTTTGAGCTGACGCGGCGTGATCCCAGAGCTTGTGATCTCTGGCGCGACGGCTGCGCAGCGTTCGGCGCAGTCGCAGGCGGCGAGCGCGAGCGGCGCGGCGAGCGCGGCCTTTTTTAGAAAGTTGCGGCGAACCTTATCGGTCACTCTTGCCCCGCTGGTGTTGGTGGTTTCCTCAAGCCCATCACTCTGGCGAGGCTCGCCCTCCACGTCCAGCAATGTCGGGTGTTGGTACCGCTCTCATTCGCGGCGCCGCGCCTTAGGACTTCTTCTTTTTGGCTCTGCGTTTCTTAACGCCGGGCCGCAGCATGGTCGCGGCGCGCACCTTCCGGTCGGTCCAAATCGCGGCCATGGCTTTGGGCAGAAGGTCTTTGAAGAGATCCCGGCCGATCGCTTTCTTGGCCGCTTTGCTCACGGCCATCACGCGGAAGGGATAACCGAGCAAGATAAAGACCGCATAGACCATCCGCACGAGGATATTCTTCCGTGCAGCGCTCAATTGTGTGGCGGCGCGGCCATTCTCGCGGACCAGGTCGAGAACGTCCTTTTTGTCCTCGGGCTCGGCCAGCACCACCCGTGCTTCCACGGCTGAACCGACCTGATGGCCCCGATCCTCCAGTGCGCGGACGAGCCGACGGCTGCGGAAGGCGTCGCCAAGCTCCGGACCCAGATCTTCGAGGGCCTCGCGTTTGAACACCATGGTGTCAGCGCTGCGCATTTTGCCCATCTGGCGTTCCGCCATATCGAGCAAGAAAGCCGTCCGTGCCCAAGGATTGAGCGGGTCAGCGTTGCCTGGCTTCACCGCGATCGCGCTCACGCGGGGGGACTCGGTGAAGGCCAGCTGACATTCAATGGCCCAGTCGTCTGCCGGTTCCGTGCCTGGGCTTAAGAAGGCCACAAGCTCGCAATCGGTGCTTTGAAGAGCGTCGAAGATGGTTTCGTCCATCTCGTCGGCATCGGCAGGCAACGTCCTGAGCCGGACTGATCCCATACCAGCCGCCACGTTGAGTGCAGCAATCGTCCGCATACGGCGACCGCCGATTGGATCGTCCAGCAAGAAGCAAAGAATGCCGCCAGACGCACTCACGGGCTCGCGGGTGTCCTGGGGCGTCTCTTCTTCCTTCACCGCCTCGTCAGCATAGGGATCGAAAGGATCGCGATCCTCATAGACGTCAACTGGCGATGCGTCGAAAACGCTCGTTGCGTGGCGCAGACGCTCGATAGGGGAGGCGTCTGCGTCTTCGAGGACAGGCGGCTCATCGCCTGCGGGCGCAAAATCGTCGGCCTCGACCACAGCATTGTCGTCTTTCCGGGCGGTTTTCCCGCCCGTGAAAAGATCAGCCAATCCGTGGTCTTTTGCCATAACGTCTTATTTCCCGGTCCGAAAATGCATCACGTCGCCGTCTTGCACGACGTAATCTTTACCCTCGATCCGTTGCTTTCCTGCTTCTTTTGCGCCGACTTCTCCGCCCAGTTGAACATAATCGTCGAACGAAATCGTTTCAGCTCGAATAAAACTCGTTTCAAAGTCTGTGTGGATGACGCCCGCCGCTTCCGGGGCGAGGGCGCCGCGCCGCACGGTCCAGGCGCGCGCTTCTTTAGGGCCAGCGGTAAAGTAGGTCTGTAGCCCTAACAGATCGTAGCCAGCGCGGATCAGGCGATTGAGCCCCGGCTCGTTAAGGCCGATCTCGCTGAGGAACTCAGCCGCCTCATCATCGTCGAGGGTGGCGAGTTCGGATTCAATCCGGGCTGAGATAACCACCGCAACTGCGCCTTGTGCGTCTGCCTCTTCATGCACTTTATCAGAGTAAGCGTTGCCTTCGCCAGCGCTCTCTTCATCAACATTGGCCACAAACAGCACAGGTTTCGTGGTGAGGAGCTGGAGGCCCTTCCACGCTTTCATCTCGTCAGGCTCGATCTCAGCCACCCGCGCAGGCTTGCCTTCGCGCAAGGGGACCAGAGCCTTATCGACAAGGGCGAGGATCTCTTTGGCTTCCTTGTCCTGGCCCTTCGCCTTTTTCTCGAGATTGACCCGGCGCTTCTCCAGGCTCTCAAGGTCGGCGAGCATCAGTTCGGTCTCGACGGTCTCATAGTCCGCAACGGGATCGATCCGGCCTTCGACATGGGTGATGTCGTCGTCGTCAAAGCAGCGCAGGACATAGGCCACCGCGTCCACCTCGCGGATGTTCGCCAGAAACTGGTTGCCCAGGCCCTCGCCTTTGGACGCGCCGCGCACGAGGCCTGCAATGTCGACGAACTGAAGGCGCGACGGGATGATCTCCGCAGAACCCGCAATGGCCGCGAGCTTATCGAGACGCGGCTCAGGCACCGCCACATCGCCCACATTCGGCTCGATCGTGCAGAACGGGTAATTGGCGGCCTGCGCCGCCGCTGTCTTGGTGAGGGCGTTGAAGAGGGTCGATTTTCCCACATTGGGGAGCCCGACGATGCCGCACTTAAAGCCCATAAATTCCAGCCATTTCTTTTAGTCTACTCTGTTTTAAGGCGTTGAGGAACCGGTATTGTGCACCGCAACAAGATCACGTGGCGCCGCACGAACCCCGCCCCGTAGGACCCTCCGCGACACACCACAACAGGCCACCTTTGGGGCCAGGGCGCGGCGGCGTCGCCATCGTGGCAACGCCGTGCGGTCAGTCCTTCTTCGGAAAGAGGCGGCTGAGCTCTTCGCCAAGGGCCGATTGCGCAGGAGGCTGCGCGGGTTGGGCGTCCTGCGGTTTGGACGGCTTTGGCGGCGCCTTCTCGCGGTTGGACGGCTTTCCGCTGCCCAGCTGCAAGGTCGCGCTGACAAAGCGGTTGGCGTTATCTTCCGTTGGCGGAAGAAGCTTCACCACGGCCGCTGCAAGTCGCGGAAGCATGGTGCCAAGCCAGCCCTCGCGCTCTTCTTTGGCGAAGTCCTTGAGCACATGGGTGATCACCGCATCCTTGTGCCCAGGATGACCGATCCCAATCCGCACGCGCCAGACGTCCGACGAAAGGTGAGCGGAGATGGACTTGAGCCCATTGTTTCCGGCTAGCCCGCCGCCTTCCTTCACCCGCAGCTTTCCGGGAGCGAGGTCGATCTCATCGTGGAAGACGATCACGTTCTTCGCCTCGATCTTGTGAAACCGGGCCGCCTCCTGCACCGCTCGGCCGCTGTCGTTGTAGAAGGTCTGCGGCTTCAGCAGGATGACACGCTCACTGCCGATCCGTCCCTCTGAGACGAGGCCCTGAAACTTTGATTTGAACGCGGGAAAGCTGTGCTCATCGGCGATCGCGTCGATCACCATGAACCCGGCATTGTGCCGGTTGCCCGCGTACTTCGTTCCGGGATTGCCAAGACCAACGAGGAGAAACATAGCTCCGCTCTCAAGCCGATGTCTGGCTGAAGGGAAAGCCCCGTTTTGGGTGACGGCGGCGATTGGCATCCCTATCTTGGCTAAGGTCGGGTTCCTTCGGGGGAGTTGCGTGTGAAGAAGCTGCCGCCACTGCAAAAGATGAATCGCGGATGGGCCCGGCCGACGTCCCGCTCCTACCCCTTGGTGCCCTTTGAGGAGCAGGGGAGCTCCGAAGCGCTGCGCCAGGAGCGGATCTTGGATGATCACGTCCTGACCATGGAGCTTGCAGAGGATGAGGTTGGCTTCGTGCGCCGCTCGTCCTTGATCTATGCGGGCGGCGATTTTGACATGCGCACCCGGCGGATCGCGTCCAAAGCGGTGCCGATCCTCGGCATTTTCTCCGGCCAGAACCTTTGGGCCAATCGGTTTGAAGCAAATTCGCCCACGACTTTGGTGGCTGGCCGGGATTATCACGGCACGGTCTTGGGGATGGAGGTGACGGAAGGGGAGGCTGTCTGGTTGCAACCGGCGCTCTACCTTGGGCACCGGGGTGAGCTCGACTTCACCGTTAAGCGCGTCGCGCGCCGAGAGTTCTGGACCCTGACGCGGGTAACGGGCGAGGGCACCGTTTGGATCAAGGCGCCGGGCCGCAGTTTCCGAAAGCCGCTCGATGCGGAGACACCAGTTGTGGTGGACACGAACTATGTCGCGGCAGTACGCGGTGATTTCTCCGCAGACGGAAGGGTCTTCACGCGCGGGCAGTACCTACGCAGCGGCGAGGCGGAGAACGTCAAGATCCGCGGTGTCGGTGATGTCTTGATCCAGACCGAAGTGCCGATCACAGCAGCTGGGGGAGGCGGCCCACTCGGCTACCTCCTTGATCTCTTCATCTAAATCGAATCGTTGTCGGTCAGCGAGGCTCGCCGAGGTTCCGCGAGAGAAGCTCCGGCCGCGCTTTCACCGCGTCGAGATACTCGCGCAGCTCAAAGTCCTCGTCCGCAAGCGGGACGGGCGCGTTGAGGGAGACCGAAAGCGCGCTTGGTGCGTCGGTGCCTTGGCCGAGCCATTTCTCGACCGTCGACTGGAACACCGCGACGTTGGTCAGGAACGAGCCCTCGGTGATGCCGTAGTCAGCGATCAGGTAGCGCGAGAGGATCGTGTAGCCTTCAGACGTGAAGGCAGAGGTCGCGGGCGTCTGCTCGTTGAACCCGTTGATCGCCATCGGCGGCGCGATGCCGTCGATCACGGCGTACATCAGAAGGCCTGAGCAGTTCGGATCGCAGACCCGTGGGCGCATGATCACGGCGGTCACGCCGTCGCGGACAACGAGCGAATCAGAGCCCGAGATGGTGGCCTGCTCCACAACAAAACCGGCATTGCGCACGACTTTGGAGACCGTCTGGAGGTTCACATCGCCCATCACTTTGCGCGGCGTGCGGGTCATCACGTCGGACTGCGCTGAGGCCGTGGCGAAAAGGGCGAGGGCAACAAAAATGGTGCGAAGCATGGGAACCCCATCAGATAGCTAACAAGAGGTTAAAGAGCAGGTGGCCAGGCGGCAAGGACGGAATTCAAGCCGCTTTCGGTGGTTGGGGACGGGAGAACACCCAAGAGTCGTCTGACGACAATGCGGGTTGGAAGCGGTAGCCAGCGGTCTGGAAGTCTTTAAGGCCCTCGGGTTTGTCGACCCGCTCATCAACAGCGAACCGGGCCATCATCCCCCGCGCCGCCTTAGCAAAGAAAGCCAGGGTCTTCACTTGGCCGTCTTTTTCCTCCTTGAACTGGCAGGTGATCACCGGCGCTTTCAGGCCTTTGACCGCCTTGAAGTACTCGTTGGAGGCGCAGTTGATCAGCGGCGAACCACCCAGCTCCTCATCAAGCGCATCGGCGATCTGGCTCCCCCAAAAGTCATAGAGGTTCTCGCCGCGCCGTGTCTTGAGGCCGGTGCCCATCTCCAGCCGGTAGGGCTCCATCAGGTCGAGGGGGCGGAGGAGGCCATAGAGCCCCGACAGGATCCGCACCCGCTTCTGTGCTGCTTTGAGGCCGGCGGCGTTGAGGCTCGCCGCATCAAAACCGCGGTAGACATCGCCGTTAAACGCCAGGATCGCCTGCTTCTTCGTCTGGCTGCCGAACGCTTTGTAGCGCTCGACGTTGAGCGTGGAGAGCTTGTCCGAAAGCTTCATCAGCGCGGCTATGTTGGACGGCGTTTTCTTCCGCAAAACCTCGATCAGCTTCGCGGTCTCGCCTGGAAACTGCGGCTCAGTGGACGCAAGACGGCCATCGGCGGGGTCGAAGTTGAGGTTCTTGGCGGGGGACAGAACGATGAGCATGGAGCTGATTTAGGTCGCTCCGCCGCGAGTCGATAGGCCTCGCGGCGGAAGAACGATCGTCAGGGTGCCGCGAAAATGTGGGCGATCATCGTCGTGCCTTCAAACACAGCATAGTCTTCAACCGTGTTCTCATCGACAAAGACGAAGTCGAACTCGCCGTCCTGATCGGCATCTTTGTGGAGCATCACCAGGAACATCTGCCCTGTCTCTGCGTCGCCTTCGACGGTGACAGGTATATCTTCATGCGAGCCCGCTGAGAGGAACGTGTGGCCGACATAGATGTCGCCATTGGGTCTGCCGTCTTTGAACGGATGAATGACGAGCCAACTGTCGTCTGCTACCGTCGCTGCGGCAAAGGTGAAGGTCGCGCCGTCGCGCGTCACACCCTCGGGGTTGATGCTGTTCACGTCGCCATTGCCTAGGGTCACCATCTCCCGCGGCGGCGCTTCAGGCGGTGTGTCATTCTTCGCGTCTTCGCTGACCGTGCTGCAGGCAGCGAGTAGGGCAGCGCCTGCCAAAATCAGTGATCGCATGGGTTCCCTCCTGTTTTTGCCAAGCTTGGTCCGAGCCTTGGCCGGGGGCAAGTGGCTCGGTGGAGGGTTGTCCTCGCGGCCGCGCTCCCTGTACGCGGCGGGAATGGCACAGGACACACCCGCGACATCCAAGGTCACCGCCGAGGAACTGCAAACCTTTTTTGAGGCCGTCTTCACCGGCGGCGGCACCATGCGGCAGCACGTTGTCTCCGCTTCCGACGGCGAGGTGGTCATGCGTTTTGACTGTGGTCCAAGAAATCTACGCCCTGGCGGTTTCATCTCAGGGCCAACGCAGATGGGTCTCGCCGACTCGGTGGCCTACGCTGTTGTTTTCACGCGCGCAGGGATCACGCCCATGGCGCTGACCTCGAACCTCAGCATCAATTTCCTGCGTCCCTGCCAGGGGGAAACGCTGGAGGCGCGCGGAAAGCTTTTGAAGTTCGGGCGAGCTGGCGTCGTCGTTGATGTCGAGCTTCGTGGTTCGTCTTCAGACAAACTATCGAGCCACGCCGTCGTCACCTATGTTGTTCCGCCATCGGAATAACACCGGTTAGAGCGGCTTGGGCTCAGCATCATAGATCCGAAGGTCGCGGTCTGAGATCCCGAGCGCGTCCCACTCTGCCCGCCAGGCGGCAAGATGCGGCGTTTCAAGATGTGCTTTGAAGGTCGCGCGATCACGCCAAAGCTCGGTCACCCGCATCAGGTGAGGGTCGAGAAGATCCTGGGCATAGGCGTAGTCGACACAGCCGTCTTCGGCGCGACTCGCCTCGATCATACGCTCCATTGCGGGGCGTGTGGCCTCAAGGTCTTTGATACGGAACGTTCCTTCAACAACAATCATGGTCCGTTGTGTCCTCGCACAAGAAGTTTGCCGGGGTTCATCAGGCCCTTGGGATCAAGGGACGCCTTGATCGTCTGCATCAGATTCATCTGCACAGGATCCATCCGTTCGGCGAGTTCGTCGCGCTTCAGTTGGCCAATCCCATGCTCAGCGGAGATCGAGCCATCGTGACGAACGGTCACGTCGTGCACACGCCGCTCAAAGGCGTCGAGCCGTTCGCGGTTGCCCGCCGCTGAGCCTTGATCCGGGAGCAGAACATCATAGTGGATGTTGCCGTCGCCCATGTGCCCGAAGGCGATGATCCGCGCCTCCGGGTCCATCTCCACAACGGCTGCATCGGCCTCGGTCAAAAAGCCGGGGATCTTCGCGATCGGGACGGACACGTCGCATTTCACGCAAGGGCGTGCGTCTTTCTTCATCGCCTCGGTCGCGTTGTGGCGCAGGGTCCAGAGCGCTTCAGACTGTTTCCCGTCGGCCGCGATCGTGCCGTCGGTGACCAGGCCCTTCTCCATTGCCAGCGCCAAGACATCGTCGACCGTCTCCCGCAGCGCGCCTTCGCGCCCCGCAGAAAACTCCGTGAGCACATAGTAGGGCTCGCGCGCATCAAGCGGACGGGAGAGCTCTGGGAACTGCTCCAGCACAAGGTCGAGCATCGGTCCGCCCATCAGCTCAAACGAGCCCACTTGGCCGCCAGAGAGGTCCTGCGCCATCGACAGAAGTTGGACCGCATGATCCGCTGACGGAACACTCAGCAGCGCCGTAACGTGCTCTTTGGGGCTTGGATAGAGTTTCAAGACTGCGGCTGTGATGATCCCCAGCGTGCCTTCCCCGCCCATAAAGAGGTGCTTGAGATCATAGCCGGTGTTGTTTTTTCGAAGGGCATTGAGGCCGTTCCAAATCCGCCCGTCTGGCAAGACCACTTCAAGACCAAGGACAAGGTCGCGTGCGTTGCCATAGCGCAAGACATGCACGCCGCCCGCATTGGTGCTCAGCACACCGCCAATATTGGCGGTGCCTTCTGCACCGATGGATAGGGGGAAGAGACGGTCCTTCGCTGCGGCATGGTTTTGCGCCTCTGCCAAAGTCACGCCGGCTTCGAGCGTCATGGTGAAACCTTCCGGCGAGACATCACGGACGCCGCGAAGGCGTTTGGTGGAGATCAGAACTTCGCCGTTCGGCACCTGGGCACCGACCAGGCCTGTGTTCCCGCCCTGGGGCACGACGGCGATGCCGCGCTCATAGCAGGCCGCCATGATAGCGCTCAGCTCTTCGGTCGAGCCCGGCGCGAGGATAAGCGGGCTCTCGCCAGGCCAGCGGCCTCGCCATTCTTCCAAATGCGGCTGTTTCGCATCGTCTGGCACCACGGATTGGGGCGAGGCGATGCTTTTCAGGTGGGCGAGGTCGTCGGCTTTGATCGGCATAGGGTGCAAATGCGCCGCTAACACAGGAGGCGCAAGCCCCGCGTCAGCTAGCCCTTGGGCGGGATCTCAAAATGCAGCACCTCTTCGCGCACGCCGAGCTTGTCATAAAGCGCGATCGCAGGGGGGTCCCGGTCATCGGTTTGGACGAAAATGACCCAGGCGCCGCGTTCCGCGGCCACCCGCTGGAGCTCACCAATCATTGCCGTCGCGATCCCCCGGCGGCGATGGGCTTGGGCGACGGCCAGGTCGTAGATGTAGATCTCGCTCCGCGCCTGCTCGAACTTTTCAAGCTCATAGGCGACCAGCGCGCCCGTCACTGTATCTTCGTCCATCGCTGCGAGCACGATCACGTGGTCCTTCGCCAAAAAACGGGCGAGGTAATCCGCACTCGGTGGATTCTTATGATAGTTGTCCGGGTCTTCAAACGCCTCGCCGAAGACATGGATCACCGATTGCATCGTGTCCGCGTCGGAAGCCGTCAGTTTGCGAATGGTCATAGCAGCCTCTTGGGTGCGCGCGTCAGCTTGTGTAGCCTTTGAGGTTTCCGTTGATCACATAGTCGAGGATCTCGACGATCTGCGCGGGTGTCTCGGCCACGGCCATGGCGGCAGCATCGACCTCTTTGAGGGGATGAACAATGTCCGGGCCGTGATTGACGATGATCGGCTTGCCGAGCGCTGCGGCGTAGCCAGCATCGAATGCGGCGTTCCACTGTTTGTACTTCTCGCCAAAGCGCACGACCACGATGTCGGCGTCCTTGATCAGAGTTTGTGTGCGGATGGCATTGACCTGCGCACCCTTGCGGTCGTGCCAGAACTTGTTCTCTTCGGCGCCGAGAATCGCGACCCCGCAATCGTCAGAGGCCGGGTGGTCAGTCACCGGTGCACTCAGGCTGACGGGTAGATCCCGAGCCTTGATGCCTTCTGCGATCTCATCCCGCCACGCGGTGTGGATCTCACCGGAGAGATAGATGTTCCAGGTTTTCGCCATCGCGTGGCTCCTTCACTTGACTGGGTCGTGACCGCGGCGCGGACAGACAGAGCAATATCGCCTTAGACGCCAAGCGGCGAGAGGAATTGCCGATCATACCGCCTGATGCAGGCAGTCTCCTCTGCATAGGCATAGGCCTTTTGGCAATCCGGGTCCTGAAGGCTGTCGCTGCGGTAACGTTCGTAAGCGGCCAGCGAGTCAAACGAGAACAAGGCGACAGCGAGATCATTCGCGCTTTCGTGGGGCAGGAAATAGCCGTGATGGGTGCCGCCAAACCGAGGCACCAGTTCGAGCCAGAGCTTGGCGTAGTGCTCAAACTCAGCGCGTTTCGACGGATCGATCTCATAGCGGATGTAGCAGGTGATCATGGCGCGTTGGTCCTTACGCATCGCGCGGGGCCGCAGCGCGGCGCAAGCGGTCGTTGATGGCTTGGCCAAGCCCGTCCTCGGGGATGGGCGCGACGGCGATTGGCCGGCCTTGTGTATCGAGCTCCCGTAAGAAGCCGAAGAGGTTGGCTGCCGCCTCGCGCAGATCACCCCGGGGTGAAAGGTCGAGCGCCGCGCCGCCTGTACCGCCGAAGCCGAGGAGCACTTCGTCCGGGCTCGCATCGTCTGTATTCAATCGCAGGCTCGCGTTCGGCGCATAGTGGCTGGTCATCATCCCCGGCGCCTCGATGCCGCGGCTCGCTTCGGCGAGAGGGTGGCCAAGGCGCGCCTCGATCTTTTGGGCGGGGATTGCGCCCGGCCGGAGGAGGGTGGGTTTGCTGTTTGTGAGGCTGATGATCGTGCTCTCGATACCCGCCTCGCATGGCCCGCCGTCGAGCACAGGGACGAGGCCATCAAAATCGGCGATGACGTGTTCGGCGCGGGTCGGGCTCAGTTTGCCCGAGCGGTTGGCCGATGGCGCGACGAGAGGCGCGCCGACAGCTTCGAGGAGCTCGCGCATCACCGGGTGCGCCGGAACGCGGACCGCCAGCGTCGGCAGCCCCGCTGCGGCGAGGTCGGCGACTGGCGCGTCCTCTTGCTTGTCGAGCACGATGGTGAGTGCCCCAGGCCAGAACGATGCAGCGAGGCCGTAGGCGCAATGGTCAAGCTTGATGACCCGCTCGGCTTCATCAAGCGAAAGGCAGTGGACGATCAAGGGGTTAAAGCTCGGCCGGCCCTTGGTCCCGTAAATCTTCGCCACCGCCTCGCCGTTCGAAGCCAGTGCAGCGAGCCCATAAACGGTCTCCGTCGGCACCGCGCAAAGGTCGCCAGAGCGCAGGATATCTGCGGCTTCTGCAATTGAGAGCTGTCTGCTGCGGTTCGTCACTTTGCTTTCACCACCCGCGCAGGCCAAAGAGGTGGCCAACGTCTAGAATTCCAAACGGGAGAAACCCTCGTGACCTATCACAGCCCGATCCGCGATATGCAATTCGTCCTCAACCATGCTGCCGGGTTTGAAGCTCTGCGCGACACCGGTGCTTTTGAGGATCTGTCCGATGAGTTCCTGGAGGCGATCCTCGGTGAGGCGGCCAAGTTCGCCGACGAGGTGGTGGCCCCGCTCAACTGGACCTCGGATCAGCAAGGTGCGCGCCTTGAGAACGGCAAAGTGTTCACGAGCCCCGGCTTCAAAGAGGCCTACAGCCAATATGTCGAGGCGGGTTGGAACTCGGTCGCGTTCCCTGAAGAGTTTGGCGGACAGAATCTGCCAGCGACCATGGCGCTCGCGGTTTTCGATGCGCTTTGCGGCGCCTGCCTGTCGTTCACCATGGGCACCAGCCTCACGACCGGCGCCGTGAAGGCGCTGCTCGCCTATGGCAGCGATGAGCAGAAGGACATCATTCTGCCCAAGCTCGTCTCTGGTGAATGGGCTGGCACCATGAACCTCTCTGAGCCGCAAGCCGGTTCGGACCTCGCCAACATCAGGACCAAGGCTGAGCCGCTGGGCGATGGCACTTACAAGATCAAAGGGACCAAGATTTGGATCTCTTACGGTGAGCATGACCTGACCGAGAACATCTGCCATCTCGTGCTTGCACGCCTTCCTGATGCGCCAGAAGGCACGCGCGGCATCTCGATGTTCCTGGTGCCGAAATTCCGTATCAACGCTGATGGATCGCTGGGTCAATCGAACGATGTCAAATGCGTCGGTATCGAAGAGAAGCTCGGCCAGCACGGCTCGCCGACCTGCGTTCTTTCCTATGGCGATAATGATGAGTGCATCGGGACGCTGATCGGCGGGGCCAATGAGGGCCTCAAAAACATGTTCGTGATGATGAACGCCGCTCGTATCGATGTTGGCATGCAGGCTGTGTCCGCGTCCGAGGCTGCTTTCCAAAAGGCACTGGCCTATGCCCAGGATCGTGAGCAAGGCCGTGCCTTTGGCGTCAAATCCGGTCCTGCCATCCCGATTTGGCAGCACGCAGACGTTCGCCGTAACCTCTACACCATGAAGGCGCTTGTCGATGCCGGACGGGCGATTTGCTACGCCACGATGGTCGCCTATGACCTCGCGAAGAAATCCAATGATCCTGAGGTCAAAGCCAAAGCGAAAGAGCGCGAAGAGCTTCTGACGCCGATCTCAAAAGCCTTCCCATCAGAACGCGCGATGGAGATCACCAATATCGGTGTACAGATCCATGGCGGCATGGGCTTTGTCGAGGAGACGGGCGCGACCCAGTTCTTCCGTGATGCCCGTATATGCGCCATCTATGAGGGCACCAACGGCATCCAAGGTATCGACCTGATCGGCCGGAAACTGGGAATGGGCAGCGGCAAGCTGGCGTATGAGTTCCTCGATGAGGTCGTCGAGAATGCTGACAAAGCCATCGCCACAGGTCACGAAGGTCTCGCTCGGGCTGGTCATGCTATCAAGGAAGAGGCGGCACGTCTCCGTGCGAACACCGAATGGATGGTTGCCGCCATGCAGTCGAACCCAGAGGACGGCCTCGCTGGCGGCACGCCGTATCTTGAGCAGTTCGGCTATGTGACGGGTGCGCATTATCTTCTGAAAGGCGCCATTGCTGCCATTGGCCTGAAAGATGACGAAGGCGCGCATACGGAGTACCTGGACAGCAAAATCCATATCGCTTGCTTCTACGCCGATAACCTTCTTCCGCGGGCTGCCGGCTTTGCGCCTGCCGTTCGGGTCGGCGCTGGCTCTGTGGCGTCTGTCGAACCAGAACTCCTTGTCGGCTAAACTTTTTTCAGTGTCCGGAACCTCGCTTCGAGTTCCGGCGTTGCCGATGGGCCCGCGATCATCGTGATCTGATCGAGGGTCAAAACATCTCCGTCGCTGCTTCTCACTTGAAGTTCCCCGACGGGGCGTTTTGACCCATGGTCGGCCATGAATGACGGAGCGCCTTCGTCGTCAAAACACCATTTGTTGCCCCATTGCTGCAGGGCCAGGAGCACGACCCAAAGCTCTTGGCCCGCCGGTTCCAGTTCGTAGACGGATCGGCGACCGTCTTGGGTGTCGCGTGACTTCCGCATCAGTCCCGCACTGACCAACGCATCCAGTCTCGCCGCCAGGGTGTTTCGTGGAATGGTCAACACTTTCACGAAATCATCAAAGGCGGTGATGCCGAAAAGGGCCTCCCGGATGATCACAACGGTCCACGGGTCACCCAACAGGTCGACCGCCCGGGCTATGCCGCATGGCACCGCTTGAAGACTCTTCTTCCGCATTCGCACCCCTCATTTGAGTTGCATGATAAAACTTATATGATAAGTCTTATTATCGAACTTATAGTCTTGGGAGATGCTTGCAATGGTGATGACCCAGAGTTTCGTTGATGTGCCCGAACGGGAGATCCGCCTTTTCGTGCGCAGCAGGGAAGGAACCGATAAGAGCAAGCCGCCGCTTGTGCTCCTGCATGGATGGCCAGCTTCGTCCCGCGGGTGGGAGCCGGTTGTTGATGCGCTCCCAACCGATCGCCGCGTCTTGTGCCCAGACCTCCGCGGGCTGGGCCAAAGCGAGCGTCGAGGGCCCGTCGACCGCTTCGCTAAGCAAGAACTTGCCAAGGACATTATCTCATTGCTCAATGTGCTGAACGTTGAGGGTTTTGTGGTTGCTGGTCAGGACTGGGGCGGGAGTGCCGCTCAAGAGATCGCGCTCATGCTACCTCAGCGAACGAAGCAGTTGATCGTCATGAACATCAACCTCATCAACAACCCTTCGGGGAACATGCGAGGTCTGAAGGCGCAGATGCTGTCACCTGAAAATCCGAGATGGTACATGGCGTTTCAGTCGGCACCTGGGCTCGCTGAGTCCATGATTCCGGGTTCTGAAGACCAATGGATCCGGTACTTCTTTGAAAAGGGCGCAGGACCTGATGCGGTGTTTGCGGAGGATATCTTGGCGAGCTACATCGAAGACTACGCTCGTCCTGATACGCCGCGATGTGGTGCGAGCTACTACCGGTCTATGATGCTCGATGCTGGGCGCTGGGCTGGCCTAGGCGGAACCCGTTTCACGCAGCCGTCTCTTCTTCTTTACGGCGATCAGGACCCGTTTCTCACACCTGAGTTCTATACGGATTATCAGACCTGTTTTGACGACGTCACCAAAGTCGATTTGCCCGGTGGCCATTTCATTCAAGATGAAAAGCCGTTGGAGGTCGCCAATGCGATCGCTCAGTTCTTAAGGGACTAAGCCTTTCGGGCGCTTGCTCAAAACCCGTCGCGTTCATTGCGGGCCTCGTCGAGGAACATCCTGAGGGCCTGGAGTGTCGGGAGAGCCTCACGCAGGCGCTCCGCTCCGAACTCTTCAACCAGCGGATTGCCGAGGGGCAGGGTGGCAGCGATGCCGTCCCCCCAAGCTTTCCGCCCGGCTTCGGTGATCATCGCCAGTTTCTTCCGGCCATCCTCCGGCGATGCGGTGAGCGTGATATAGCCCTTCCGCTCGAGCTTGCTCAGCGTTGCGCTCATCGAAGACTTCGCCTGTTGGAAGGCGCGAGCCAGACGCGCTGGTTCTTCCTTCTGTCCCCTACGGACAAAATGGGTCAGGACACCAAACTCCGACACCGAGAGATGCGGCGCTAAGGCGAGGCGCAGCTCGGTATCCACCAATTGCTGGATGATCCCAATCTCCGTCAGCGCGGTTCGCACCACCTCATGGTCGCTGAGATCGTCTGCCATCAGGCTCCTTCGAGTTTGGCGGTCAGCGGCCAACGCGGCGATGCGCTGGCGGCTGGGGCATAGCCGATGCGCGCTAGCATATGCACGACCCCGCTTGGCCTCAAGCGCTCGTGGATTTCCGCGTAAGGACCAGCCATGGTCTCAAACTCTTGGAGGACCTGGCTCAAAGGTTGAAAGGCAATGCTGTGCTCTGATGCTTTCATGTGCATACGGAGCCATTGTTCTCCCGTGACCAGCTGTCCAACGCGCGTGTTCTCCTGCGCGGTCAGTGTCAGGAACCCCCGCGCGGTGTTGATCAGTTGCAGATAGCCGTCCCGCGCGGTTGTCCACGCTGTTGTGCCTTCTGTGACCATGGCTTCTTGCGTCAGCACCCCGGCCCGGCCGAGCAGTTCGAAGAACGCGCCTTGCAAAGCGATGCCATCTGGATTTTCCGTCACCGCGCGGTTGCCGATCCGCGTGACATCAGCGGATTCCTGCAGCGTCGCAGGAGTGGCGTGTTCAACCCGCCATCCTTCATCGGCGATGGCCATGACTGCGGCGACGTCATCTGTACCAAGAATGGAACCAGGTTCGGAGCGCGCTTCGTGGGTGACCTGACCCGCCCGGACAATGTCGGCAACGTGATCGCTGTTGAGTGCCCTCTCTTCGAAGGGGGACCTGTTGGTGTGGCGACTGAGGACGTTCTTAAAGAGGGGGTCTTCGCTTCCGCCACCTTGGTGCAACGTTAGCCCGGCGATGGGCCTTTGATCCAGCGTCTCCATGTCCGATCCCTCCGGAAACGGATCGATATCGACACCGTACCCTTTGGCCTCCGCCGCCATGCGGAAGAGGGCGATCATCGCGCCAAGCCCGATGGTGATCTGCCGGTCATAGGGGTCTGTCGCGGGCAGCCGCTTGTCCAAATCACAATGGACGATGACGCTATCCTCCCCCTCGAGCGTGAAGCGCCAGGGCTGTTTGTTGTGCGGATTGGGCGCCAGGATCGCATAGGCGAGGGCGTCCAGACGCGGATCGCCAAAGCTTTCGCCGGCGTGCCGCCACGGCGCTGTCGCGGGGCCGGTGCCTGGACCTCGCAAATAGAGGAACCCGCCAGCGCCCACGGCTCCGACAACCAGGGCTGAAGCCCCTCCGACGCGCAAAAACCCTCTCCGATTCATGGCTCACCTCGTTCGTTAGCGAACGAACTATATAGCCTATACGCTGTCCGATCAAGGTGTTTGGGCAGTGCTACAGAGAAGAGATGCGGTAGGGCCCGCCGATAAAGGCGCCCAGGGGCTGTCGCTGCTGTCCCGCAGCGTCGAAGTTGGCCTGGTCCAGCCAGGCTTCCAGGGCCGCGCGGCGCTCTGGCCATTCGGAATCAAGGATCGAGAACCAGGCGGTGTCCCGGTTCTTGCCTTTCGCGATCAAATCTTGGCGATGGATGCCCTCAAACGTGAAGCCCAGGCGCTCGGCCGCTTTTATCGACCGCTGGTTCTCGGCGTGGCATTTCCATTCGCACCGCCGATAGCTGAGGTCGTCGAAGACGTGCCTCATCATCAAGAGCATCGCCTCGGTCCCGGCCGGTGAGCGCTGCATCGCGGCCCCATAGGCGATCGAGCCAAGCTCGGCGCTCCCGTGCTCCGGCCGGATCCGCAGGAATGAGGCGGTGCCCATCACTTCGTCTTGGGGGCCAAAGAGCACCATGATCTTGCCGTCGCCCTGGCGCGCGCGGAGGACCGCCTCGACATCCTTCGGTCCTTCGAACGGCCCCCAAAGCATGTAGTCCCAAAGCGCAGCGGGCTGGGCCGCCATCATTTGGCACAAGGCTTCGCCCGGCTCTGGCCATGCGATCGGCGCCAAGCGGACATGGCGCCCCTCAAGGGCCACCTCACCAGGTTTGCGATCGGTCACGGGGATACGAACGGACATGGCGCCTTCCAAAGCTTGCAAGACGTTCGCTTTACGGGACCGGGCGAACTTGCCAAACGACGACTTGAGTTAAAGGTACCCGTCATGAGTCACCGGGCAGCGCCCACGCCCTTCGGGCTTTTCGAACGCATGTTGGCGCTGCGCTACCTCCGGGCGACCCGGAAGGGGGCGGGGGTCAGCCTCATCTCCATTATTGCCTTTTTGGGCATCATGTTGTCCGTCGCGACACTGATCGTTGTGATGTCCGTGATGCAGGGCTTTCGCGTTACGTTGCTTGATCAACTGCTGGGCGTGAATGGCCACGTGTTTGTCCAGCCGCCGGGGAACACGTTGCCTGCGGACGGTGACCTTCTCCAAACACTTGAAGATATCGAGGGCGTTGAGCGGGCCGTCCCGGTGCTGAAGGTCGAGGCTTATGCGGTGAGCGCCGATGGTCAGACCCCAGTCTATATCCAGGGCGTTGAGCGCGATGATCTCCTGGCGATTGAACAGGTCACAGGCCTCGGTGCTAGGCGCAGCGGCGGCTTTGAGGGCTTCGGCCTTGGCGAGCGCGGGGGAAATGGTGTCGCCTTAGGCATTGGTGTTGCCTCCAAACTTCGCGTCGGTGTTGGGGATCAGGTGACCTTAATCACCGGCGGCGGAGCGGAAACACCCTTCGGCAACACGCCGACCACGGAGAAGAACTACACGATCGAGGCGATCTTCGCGGTGGGCAACTCGGAGTATGACGGCATTTTGCTCTATATGCCGCTGGAGCAAGCACAGCTCTTTGGACGGAAGCGCGGGCAAATCACAGAGATTGAGATCCGCGTTGATGACCCCCTCGTGATCGATCCCTTTCTGCCGATGATTGAAGACGTGGTGGGTCGCCAAGCTTTTGTGCTCGATTGGCGTGACCGTTTCCGTTCCCTCAACAACGCGCTTGAAGTGGAGCGTGGCTTGCAGCGGCTGATCCTGTTGATGATCGTCGGTATTGCGACCCTCAACATTATCTCCGGGCTTGTCATGTTGGTGAAGGACAAGACGAGCGATATCGCTGTGTTGCGTACGGTGGGCGCCACCGAGGGATCGATTTTGCGGATCTTTTTGATGGTTGGTGGCCTGATTGGTGTGACCGGCGCCATCTTTGGCGTGGTGCTAGGCAGCGCTTTGGCCGCCAATCTGGGGGCGGTGGAGCGGTTCTTGTCCTCGGTCATCGGCTTCAGGCTGTTCAACCCAGCGATCTACTACCTCGACGAGATCCCCTCGATCTTTGAGTTTTCCGAGGTGCGGAACGTCTTGGTGTTCGCGCTGGTGATGGCGCTGCTCTCGGCCGCCTATCCGGCATGGCGAGCCTCGCGGCTCGATCCGGTGGAGGCGCTTCGCTATGAGTGAGGCGTTGAGACTGAACGGCGTCACGCGTTCCTATGGTGCACTGACGATTTTCGAGGACCTCGATCTTGTGATCGAGGAGGGCAGTTCAGCCGCTCTTCTTGGGCCGTCCGGCTCGGGCAAGTCATCGCTGTTGCACATTGCTGGTCTGCTTGAAAAGCCGAGCAAAGGCGAAGTCACGATTGCGGGCACGAGCACGCGCAGTCTTTCTGATCGTCAACGCACCGCCATTCGTCGGCAGACGGTGGGTTTTGTCTACCAGTTCCACCATCTGCTTCCTGAGTTCAATGCTCTCACCAATGTCATGATCCCGATGCTGATCAAGGGTGAGCGCGAGGCGGCGGCCAAGACCAAGGCCAAAGATCTCCTCGCTCGCTTGGGGCTCAGCGAACGGCTCAGCCATCAACCCGCGCAGCTCTCCGGCGGCGAGAAACAACGGGTGGCGATCGCAAGGGCGCTGGCCAACGAGCCGCGGCTCATTCTCGCTGACGAGCCGACGGGCAATCTCGATCAAGAGACCTCGGCCAGGGTCTTTGACCTTCTGGTCGAAACGCAGCGCGAAAACGGCATGGCCATGATCGTTGCGACCCATGACGAAGGCCTCGCTGCCCGTCTGCCGCGAATCCTCCGCATCAAAGACCACCAGCTGATCGGTTAACCTCGCTCGTCAATCGGGCTAGGATCATTCATTGCCGTGGAGGGCCGGCCCGATGAGTATGCGTTTTGTTGTCTGTGTTGCGGTGTTCTGTGGGCTGCTCAGCGGCTGTGCGACCCTCACTGAAGAAGAGTGCCAGATCCTCAACTGGGAGGCGGAGGGCCGAGAGGCAGGGGAGTTTGGCGGCGGGCCGACGAGCTATTCGCGGCTGGCTTCACAGTGCAGCCGCTATGCAATTGCGCCGGACTACGATGCCTTTGAACGCGGACGGCAGCAGGGCCTTGTCCGCTTTTGCACGCCCGATGGTGTTTACATCGCTGGGTTGGCCGGGCGCGGGAGCACCGCCCAGTGTGCCGCGGGCGATCCCAACCTAACCCTCATCCACCAAACCGCCCTCAACTACACCCGCGCCACGAGAGAGTTATCACGGGCACGGAACGCTCTTGAGCAATCCATCCGCTACCGCAACAACGCGCGCGAGGATGTGTTCAACCTCCGCCGGCGGCTGCGCGATGAGGAGGATCCGGAGGAGATTGAGAACCTCGAACGCCGCTTACGGAGAGAACTGCGCTTGATCTCTCAGTATGAGATCGACGAGGCGCGCCTGTTCTTTGAGATCGCAGACAGGGAACGCGCCTTGACCCGTGCTGAGTTTGATCTTGACCGTGTGCGTTCTGAATTCGGCCTCGGATTTGGGCCGTACTCGTACTATTAGGCCATCATTCCGAGGAAGACATAGCCAAGGACGAAGATCGCGCCGATCAGGACCACAGTCAAAAACAACCGGAACACGGTCGATGTGGTGTAGCTGATGCTCACTGCGATCATGGCGAGCGGCAAGATCGCGTAAATGAAGACCGTCTCGAGTGACGGCATGCCTTCGCTCGGGGTCAGCGGCGCCAAGATCCCGACGATGATCATCACGATCCCTGCGATGGAGACGATCGCGCTGGCTAGAAATCGCAGCATGGTGTGCCCTCCCAATTGGCCCCGCTCTTGGCTTGATGAAACCAGTGCAGCCGGGCGCCGTCCACAAAAAAGCCCCGCCAAGGCGGGGCTTCTTCGTGTTCAGTTAGCGTTTGAGCTTACTGCTCGGTGCCGTCAGTGGCCGCTTCGACCTCGTCAGAAGCCTCTTCGACAGCGGCTTCAACGTCAGCGGCGAGGCCTTCCATGGCGCCCATCGCGCCGTCGACCATAGCTTCAGCTTCTTCAGCTGCGCCTTCGACAGCGGCTTCAGCTTCTGCAGCCATCTCTTCGCCAGCAGCTTCGACGTCAGCGGCCATGTCAGCAGCGGCTTCCTCAACGTCAGCAGCAGCCTCTTCCATGGCTTCGACCATGCCTTCGGCTTCCGCAGCAGCTTCAGCTTCGACCGCCTCTTCAGCTGGCGCTTCTTCAGCAGCTTCTTCGACTTCGGCCTCCATGGCCTCCATCACTTTGTCTTTCATTTCAGTGGCTTGGTCGCAAGCTGCGATAGCAAGAAGCGATGCCGCGCCAGCGAGCAGAGCAAGTTTGTTCATGGTGGTTCCCCAAGGTCAGATTTCCCTAACCGCGTTTTAAGATAAACTGACCAACACGCAAGCTCGCGTTGAGGTTTGGTTAGCAATTGGCGTTAACCAGCCGCTGCAGCGGACGCTTCTTCATAAGCGTCGCTGACTTCAAGCCATTGTTCTTCAGCGGTTTCGAGCGCTTTGACGTGGTCGGCGCGCTCTTTGTTGAGGCTGGCGGCGCGGCCTGGATCTTTCTCGTAAAGCGCAGGGTCAGCGAGGGCGTCGTCGAGTTTGGCGATCGCGGAGGAGAGGCGATCCATCTCTTTCTCGGCGGCTTGCACCTTTTTCTTCAGCGGCTGCAGCGCTTTGCGCTTCTCCGCGGCCTCACGCCGACGATCGGCACCGGTTTCGGCCTGAGGTTTGTCTCTCGCGCTGCTCCGCCGTTCGAGCGAGAGAATCCGCTGGCGATAGTCATCGAGACTGTCATCGAGATGATGCACGCCGCCGCCGCGCACTTCCCATAGGGCGTCTGCCACCGCCTCGGCGAGGTGCGCGTCGTGGGTGATCAGCAGCACGGCGCCTTCATAGGTGTTGAGCGCTTCGATCAGCGCATCGCGGCTGTCGATGTCGAGGTGGTTGGTCGGCTCATCGAGGATCATCATGTGGGGATGATCAAAAGTGATCAGCCCAAAGAGGAGGCGTGCCTTCTCACCACCGGAGAGTTTCTCCACCTTCGTGTCGGCCTTCTGCGGCCCAAAGCCGATTTGCGCTGTCCGGGCCCGAACTTCGGCTTCTGTGCCCTCGGGCATCAGCACCCGAACATGGTCGTAAGCGGATTGTTTGGGCTTGAGTTCATCGACCTGGTGCTGGGCGAAGTAGGCGACTTTCAGTTTCTTGTGTTTGTAGAGGTTGCCCTCAAGCGGTGTGAGTCGCCCCGCGATGGCTTTCACCAGCGTGGACTTGCCTTGACCGTTCGCACCGAGGATTGCCACGCGGTCGTCACTATCAATCCGTAGGGTGATGTCCCGAAGAACCGGGTTGCCTTCTTCATAACCGATATGGGCCTGCTCCAGCCGGACAATCGGCGGCGCCATGGGCGGCTTGGGGGAGGGGAAGTGGAACGGCGTCGTCCGTTCCGCGATAGGCAGGTCCACCGTGGCCAGTTTCTCGATCGCCTTCACACGGCTTTGCGCTTGCTTCGCTTTCGAGGCCTTGGCCTTAAACCGGTCGACAAAGGCCTGCATATGGGCGCGTTGCGCCTCGATCTTCTCCGCCCGTGCGCTGGCGAGGCGCGCCTGTTCCGCGCGCCGCCGGGCATAGGTGTCGTAACTGCCCACGTGGACGGAGAGTTTCTTGTGGTCCAGCGCCAAGATATGGCTGACCGAGCGATTAAGAAGCCCGCGATCGTGGCTGATGATAATCGCTGAGTACGGATATTTGGCGAGATAGGTCTCAAGCCAGGCGGCACCCTCAAGGTCGAGATAGTTGGTCGGCTCATCGAGAAGCAGAAGGTCCGGTTTAGCGAAAAGCACGCCCGCCAATGCCACCCGCATCCGCCATCCGCCTGAGAACTCAGCGCAGGCGCGGGCCTGCTCTGCCGTTGAGAACCCAAGGCCAGAAAGCACCGATGCCGCGCGCGCTTCTGCCGAATGCGCTTCTATGTCGGCAAGGCGCGTCTGGATCTCGGCGATCGCCATGGGATCAGCCTCGGTTTCCATCCGTACCATGAGCGATGTTCGCTCCTCATCGGCGCGCAAGACCGTGTCGAGGAGGCTGTCTTGGGTAGCGGGCGCTTCCTGCGCCACCCCGCCGATCCGTGCCCCGGGCCTGATCGAAACCGATCCGTCATCAGGGCTGATCTCGTCACGGATGAGGCGGAAGAGGGTGGATTTCCCCGTCCCGTTGCGCCCGGTGAACCCCACCGTCCAGCCGTCAGAGATCATGGCCGTTGCTTGCTCGAACAGCGGGCGTCCTTCGATCCGGTAGGTGAGGTCATTGATGTGCAGCATAGAGCGGAGCGCCCTAGGCGCTCACGGCAGCGGAGGGAAGCACGGAAGAACAAGCATTGCGAGACCCAGCTGATGGGTTGGGATTTGCCCGGGATCGCGGGAGGCGTGTTCTGGGCTGAAAGCCATAGGACTTCGGTTTCCCGGCCGCAGCATGACGTTGCAGCAAGGCAGTGGATTTCATATTGACCACGAGTGTAGTCAAAATTACGGTCTGGTGACGTCACTATGGGGTGAGATGCATGCGCATCACTGATGCCGAACTGTCCGTGATGGATGTTCTTTGGGCGGAGCCGGGGCTCGGCGCTGCGGAGGTGGCCGCCCGGATCGAGGGCAAGTCTTGGTCGGCCAAGACAGTCAAAACGCTGCTCGCGCGCCTGGTGGAGAAGGGCGCTTTGCGCGCTGATCCAGAAGGACGGCGTTATCTCTACACCCCGATGATTGCGCGGGCCGAGCATCAAAAGAGCGCCGTTGGCCGACTGGCGGATAAACTGTTCGGTGGACGCGCCGCGCCCCTGGTCGCGCATCTCGCCGACGCGCGTGATCTGACTGACGACGATATCCATGAACTTGAAGATCTTGTCCGGAGACTGAAAGATGACCGCAGCTGATCTTCTGTGGCACGGCCTGGTCACCACGTTTTGGGTCAGTGTTCTGACCATTGGTGTGTTGGCGTTGCGCAAACCTGTGACCGAGCGCTTCGGCGCCCGGGTGGCGATGCTTCTGTGGATGATCCCTTTGGCCAGGCTGCTGATGCCGACGCTTCCCCGCGCCGTTGTCGTTGAGCCTGTTCTACCCCCCGAGCCCAAACAAGCAGCCGCGCCCATGGCCGCCGCTTCGTCCGACGAGCCTCTCGACTTCTCTCCCGAGGTTGCGGTGGAGGCCCCGGAGGCTGCTGCGATCGGGACGTTTCATTCCCGCGAGCCTGCGGCGACGCCAATGCCTGCGGAGCCGGATCTGTCCGCCGCCGCAATTGATCTTTCGCCACTCCTCATGATGCCGCCTGCGGAGTTTTTTGCGATCCTGGCCTTGAGCCTCTGGGGTGCGGGGATGATGCTTTGCGGCGCGCTCTGTTGGCTGCGCGTGCGCTCTTGGCGCGCAACGGTGCTGGCAGAGGCCAAGCCGACGCCGACTGCGCTCCAGGCCGTGATCAACCAGGCCGCGGCGCGGGCAGGGGTGCAGCTTCCGTTCCAGGCGGTGGTGAGCGGCGCAGCGGAGATGCCGCAAATTCTGGGTTTGAGAAAGCCGCTTGTCGCGCTCCCAGCCGATTTCCTCGATCGCTTCAACGCTGATGAGCAAGAGATGGCGCTGGTGCACGAGCTTGTGCATCTGAAACGCGGCGACCTCGTCATTATGCTGATGACCGAAGTGGCGTTGGCTCTGCAGTGGTTCAATCCGCTGGCCCAGCGGGTCCGCAAAGCCGTTCGCGATGATCAAGAGGCTGCGTGCGATGAAGCTGTCCGGGGCCTTGGTGTTTGTCGCCAGCGCTACGCGGCACTTCTGGTGAAGGCGGCTCGTCACGGCCGGGCGGTTCCCGCCCTGACCCTGGACCACAGCCTGAAAGAGCGGATCATGCTGATGACTTCGCCCATCAGTTCTCCCGTTGTCCGGAGCCTGTTGGCGACGACAGCTGCTGTGGGCGCCTTGGGTCTGGCGGCGGCGACCGCATCCCACACTGACGTCGAGGTGGCCCAACGCGAGGCACGCGATGTCGAGCGAGAGCCCGCGGCCGGTCCTGAGGGACAGCGCACCAGCGGCGCGGGCGATGATGCCTCCTACTGGAAGCGCTACGGCACCAGTTCGCGTGATGATCATCTCTATACGGTTCATACTGAGCGGCCGAGCGTCGATGATCCTCAGGACACGCCGCGCGACCGAACCCGCATCGTCTCGTGGAGCCATGATGAAACGACGATGGTGCTCTTGTCCGATCCGTTTGCGAAGATCGCGCCGCCACCTGAACTCGCAGCGGATATGCCCGAGCCCCCCCAGCCGCCGACCCCGCAGGTGGAAGAGCGCCGGGTTGAGGGCGGCCGCTGGATCTTCGTTCCCGATGAGCCGGACCTCTCAGGGTTTGAAGAGGAGATGAAAGAGTTCGAGGTCCGCATGGAGGCCTGGAGCGCGCGGATGGAAGACTTTGGTGCGCGCATGGAGGCGACCGGCGATGCCGTTGAGGCCTTGGCCGAGCGTTGTGCTCGCCACCGGACCGTCAGCGAGGAGCCGAAGGTCCTCACCGAACGCGTGGAGGGGGGCAGCGACAAAGTGCGCGCCGTTTGCGCTTCGGGAGGAATGAGCCGATTCCGCGGTGCGGAAACTCGCGGCTTCGTCAACGAACAAAGCCTTTCCGAGGAGGAGAGGGCCCATTTCCAAGAGTCGATGCGCGGCCGCGGATAGGCGAACGCACGCGGGGCGCACACTGCCCCCAGGGCCCCGCGTGCTTGCATCCTGGCGCTTCAACCCTCACGATCAGCAAAAAAATTCACAGAGCTGGCCGACCGGAGGATTTTGAGTGCTTGGACAAATGCAAACCACGCCGCTGCTGCTGACTGATATTTTGAGTCAGGCGGTGCGGAACTTTCCGAACCAAGAGATTGTTACCCGCCTCGTTGAAGGGGGCATCCATCGTTACACGTTTGCGGATGCTTCAAAGCGCATCGGCAAGCTGGCCCATGCGCTGACAAAAATGGGTGTCCAAAAGGGCGACCGGATCGGTGTGGTGGGTTGGAACACGCACCGGCAGCTTGAGCTCTACTATGCAATCTCCGGCATCGGAGCGATCTGCCATACGATCAATCCGCGCCTTGGCCCTGAAAATGCCGGGTACGTTGTTGGCCACGCCGAAGATAAGATCGTCTTCTACGACGCGACGTTCGCTCCTTTGGTTGCCGCAATCGCACCGAGCCTCAGCTGTGTGGAGCGCTATGTGGAGCTGTGCCCCGAAGGCGCGGTGACGGAAAATGGTTTGGGTGCGGAGAGCTATGAGACGCTGATCGCCGACCACCCCGAAGCCTTTGAGTGGCCGAGCTTTGACGAGAACACCGCCTGTTCGATGTGCTATACGTCCGGGACGACGGGTAAGCCAAAGGGCGTGCTCTATTCGCACCGGTCGCTCGTACTGGAGGCCATTGTCTCCTGCTTGCCGACGGGCCTTGGCTGCAGCCAGGCGGACACGGTCCTGCCTGTTGTGCCGATGTTCCACGTCAACGCGTGGGGCGTTCCTTATACGGCGCTTTTGATCGGCATGAAGCTTGTCATGCCGGGCCCTGGCCTTGATGGCGCTAGCCTGCATGAGCTCATCATCCAAGAGAAAGTGACCTATGCCCTCGGTGTGCCGACGGTTTGGCTCAATCTCCTCGCCTATATCGAGTCGAACAATCTCGATCTCGGTACCCTGCGCTACAGCCTGGTTGGCGGCTCGGCGCTCAGCTCCAAGATCATCAAGGGCTACGACAAGTATGGCGTTCGGACCCGGCAGGGCTGGGGCATGACGGAGATGTCGCCGCTCGGCACGGTGAACATGGAGACACCGGGCTTTTACGATCTGCCAGAAGATGAGCGCGTGGCGCTGCAGCTTCGTCAGGGGCAGGCGATGCCGTTTGTCGACATGCGTGTTGTGGGACCTGACGGGAACGCTCTGCCGCATGATGGCGAGTCCGATGGGATCCTGCAGGTGCGCGGACCGTGGATTATCGAAAGCTACTTCAAAGCGGACAAGCCTGCGGTGGGTGCGGACAATTGGTTCGACACTGGCGACGTTGCTGTGATCCATCCTGATGGCACGATGCAAATCACCGATCGCGCCAAAGACGTGATCAAGTCAGGTGGTGAATGGATCAGCTCGATCGATATCGAGAATGTTGCGCTCAGCCATCCCGATGTCGCTCAAGCCGCTGCGCTCGGCATGCCGCACCCCAAATGGGACGAGCGGCCGCTCCTGGTGGTGCAGCTCAATGAGGGGGCTTCTGCTGACACCAAGGCCATCCAAGAGTTCGTCAACGGACAATTGCCGAAGATCAGCTGCGTTGACGATGTGCAGGTGGTGGGCGAGATCCCGCTCGGCGCGACCGGCAAGGTCCTGAAGACCAAGCTGCGTGAGCATTTTGCCGACTACACGTTGCCCACCGCGGCGTAAGCCTTGAACGGAAAAGGGGCGCCCGCGAGGCGCCCCTTTTTTATGTCTGTGTGCTGGCGAGTTACTGAGGGTCGTCCTCGTCATCATCACGATTTGCGCCAAAGAAGCCGCCAATCAAACGACCCGCTTCTGACCGCGCCCTGTTCCGGAGCGCATCTTCCACCGTCTCATTGTCATTGAGCTCAACGCCCACATCGCCGAGGAGGTCCGAGGCCACGTTCCGCACCGCGCGATCGACGAGCGGCTTGGTATCGACACTGATCTTCGGATCATTGAACGTCCCCGCCACGTTCACGGGAAGCGGCATCTCGGTGAAGTCCGTCACCTGAGGGTCTTTGCCAGCAAGACTGATATCCATGTTGAACGATTGCGGCGCCAAGGACACTCGTCCGCCCACCCGTGCACGGAAGACATTGGAGAGGAGCTGTGCATTCCCGATCCGTGCTTCGCCATTGGTGATATCGACCCCGAAGTCAGCAAGATCGAAATCGGTCGTCGCCGCTGGACGAACAGCATTGGTACCGAGATTGGCCGCGGCGCCCAAGAGAGCTTGCGGCACGGCGGTGCCGGCCTGCACCTGATTGACAAGGTCGATGCCTGTGTTGGCGATCTCGCCGAGATTGATGCCCGCGATCGCGCCTTGATTGATATCGGCGCCCATCGATCCGGTCAGGCTCTCAACCCAATCCTTCTGGCTTGTGCCGGTCATGCGGAGATCGAGATTGATATCGCCTGTCCCCGTCAACCGATCCGTGCCCAGAAGAGCAGGGGCGGCTTCGCCGAACGATACGCCCTCCATGTTGAAGTCGACATCGACGACCGGGGTGCTGCGGTTGGCCTCGACTATGACGACGCCGCCAGCCGTGCCGGAGAACGCCTGCGCGCGCGAGAGGGTGGCTGTCAGCTTGCCGTCATCAAGCAACACTTTGGCTGCCACGTTGGTCAATTCGTATGTGGGCAGAACAATACGGTCAGCGTTCACGTCCAAGTCGGCATCGATAGTGGTGAGAGCCGACAGGTCGATCTCTTCGTCAGACCATTCGGGGAAGGGTTCTGCTTCGGCGGGGCCTGCGCTGCCAGCGGCCGCTTCTTCTTCCGGCATAAACGGCGTCAGATCGACCAAGCTGAGATTAGCCGTACCCGTCGCTTTGGGGCGCTCGCCAGCCAGCAAGAGGCCGAAATCAGCTGTCCCTCGAAGAACCGATGATCCAATCTTCGCGTCCTTGATATCAAGCCTGTCAGTGGTGCCGGACATGGTCGCATCGAACGTGATGGCCCCCATCGGCGCCAGCGCCTCGACACCCTCGGCGCCCAAAAGCGGCTCAAGCCCAGCAACATCAGGCAAGTTGCCTTCGATCGTGCCCTGAAGGTTCACGGGCTCACCAGTCAGCGATAGATTGCTGTCGATGGTGTTCTCCGCAAACTGAAGACCGATGCTGGCAGGTGACGTGCCGCCTTTTGACAAGACGCCCGGATCATCGATCCGCACATTGAGCGAGAACGGGATGTCCTCAAGCGTCATCGCCCCGTCGATCGAGAGCGCGCCATTGGCGCCCGGCAGGCCCACCGTGATGTTGGTGTCCACGGCGCTGTAGGAAACGTCAGGGGTCACATAGTCGAGTGTGCCGTTGTTGATCCGGATCGTGCCCGACAGGCGCGAGATGTCGGCTGCGTCTCCCGCAGGCACATCATCGCCAGCCTCATCCGAGGTCGTCTCGGCGGTCTCGACTTCGAATTCGTAATTGGTGCTGCCGTCCGCCTTTTCTTCGAGGTTGATCGAAGGGCTCTCCAGCACGAACGCGTCGATCTGCACCTGGCCGCGGAGGAGCGGCATCAGCGCCACGGCAAAGCGCGCCTCATCCACGCGTACGAGATAGGGCGCTGAGAAACCCTCGGCGTTGGCCACTTCAAAATCGCTGATGGTGATTCGCGGCGGCAAGATCGATAGGCCGGTCACTTCGCCAATCGAGACATCTCGGCCCAGCGTATCGGTCGCGGCGACCTCGGCTTGCTCCACCAGGTCTTCGGTCTTCAGCACCATCGGAAGCGCGATGGCCGCCACAATCAGCAGGACGACAAGGCCGCCAATAATACGAAGGATCCAACTCATCGGTTCATCTCCCGAGCGGCGGCCGCAGCCGCCCGCAGTTCATCTGCAATCGCTTCAGCATCATCTGGCTCAAAGTCGAGAGGAAGATCCACCTCAGAACCATGAATATATATCCGGACCATGCCCGAATCGGTGGCACCGACTTGCAGGTCAGCGGCAATGTCATTGTTGGTGTTGAGACCCATAGGGGCGATTCTCCTTCGGCGTGCCGCGGCGGGCGTGTGCAACTGATGTCAGAACGCCTCTTGCGCTATAGAACAAAACCAGTACACAACAATCATCAACGACAGGCCTTGGCCGATGAAGAGGATGTGCCCACCATGGCGAGAGACTTTAAAGTAGTGGACGGCGGAATGGACAAGGCAAAGGCCCTCGAGGCAGCGCTTTCTCAGATCGACAAGGCCTTCGGCAAGGGCTCGGTGATGCGATTGGGGGGGAAAGATTCGGTCGTGCAGATCGAATCAATCTCGACGGGGTCCCTCGGCCTCGACATCGCATTAGGCATTGGGGGTCTTCCCAAAGGTCGGATCATTGAGATCTATGGCCCTGAAAGCTCGGGCAAAACGACGCTGGCGCTGCATGTCGTGTCGGAGACGCAAAAGCAGGGCGGTACCGCGGCCTTCATCGACGCTGAGCACGCGCTTGATCCCTCTTACGCCAAAAAGCTGGGCGTTGATCTCGACGAACTTCTGATCTCGCAGCCTGACACAGGTGAACAGTCATTGGAGATTGCCGATACCCTGGTGCGCTCTGGCGCGGTCGATGTCTTGGTCATTGATTCGGTGGCGGCGCTGACGCCGCGAGCTGAGCTTGAGGGCGATATGGGTGATAGCTTGCCTGGTCTCCAGGCGCGCTTGATGAGCCAAGCGCTGCGCAAGCTCACCGGATCGATCTCTCGCTCCAACACGCTGGTGATTTTCATCAACCAGATCCGGATGAAGATCGGGGTGATGTTTGGCTCGCCAGAGACGACCACCGGCGGCAACGCCCTCAAATTCTATTCGAGTGTGCGCCTCGATATCCGCCGCATTGGTGCGATCAAGCAGCGTGATGAGGTCATCGGCAACCAGACCCGGGTCAAAGTTGTGAAGAACAAGGTCGCGCCGCCCTTCAAACAGGTCGAGTTCGATATTCTTTACGGGGAAGGCATCTCCAAGGCCGGGGAACTCATTGATCTCGGTGTTTTGGGCAACGTGATCGAAAAGTCCGGCAGCTGGTACAGCTACAATTCCGAGCGAATCGGTCAGGGCCGGGAGAACGCGAAGCAATTCTTGCGGGATCACCCTGAGGTCGCCACGGAGATCGAGAATCAAATTCGCGCGAGTGCCGGTCTGATCGGTGAGGATATGCTGGTCGGCCCTGACGCCGAGGACGACTCCGCCTCCGCTTAAAGTGCCATAGCAGCGCAGCTTGCAGAGATAGGCGCGGGCAGGGGTTTTCCTGCCTAGGCGATTGCGCTAGCGCCGCTTCGATGCGTGGGAGGTCCTCTCCCATACCCCAAGGTCACGTGCTGTTTATGGGCTTTGCCGATCTCGCTTTCTTCACCTTCGCTGCGACGGCTATCGCTAGCGGTCTCGGCGTTATTCTCGCCCGAAACCCGGTCCACTCCGTGCTCTGCCTGATCCTGGCATTCATCGCGACCGCAGGTCTTTTTGTTCTGATGGGGGCGGAATATCTCGCCTTCCTCCTGGTCGTTGTTTACGTCGGCGCCGTCGCGGTCTTGTTCCTGTTCGTGGTCATGATGCTCGACGTCGATTTTGCGGAACTTCGCGCGGACTACGCCAAATACGCGCCGCTGGGGCTGGTCGTGGCTGTCGCCCTCGTTGTGCAAATCGGCTTCATGGTGGCTGCATGGCAGATCCCCGACGCGGCGCTTGAAGCGCGCGCTCAACCGACCAGCGCGATGCAGCGCGCCAGCGGCGAACCGGCCAACAACGCTGAACAGCTCGGCATGGTTCTTTATACGGAATATGTTCACTTCTTCCAGATCGCAGGTCTTATTCTTCTTGTGGCGATGATCGGCGCTATTCTGCTGACCTTCCGCGAACGGCGCGGTGTCAAAACCCAAGATGTGGGCAAGCAGGTAGGCCGCACCCGCGAGGAGGCTGTGGAAGTGGTCTCCGTGCCGACCGGACGGGGGGTCAACTGATGGGTTTGTCGAGTTATCTCACCGTCGCGGGCATCCTCTTTGCCATCGGTGTCGCCGGCATTTTTCTCAACCGGAAAAACGTCATCATCATCCTGATGTCGATCGAGCTGATGCTCCTCGCCGTGAACATCAACTTCGTGGCGTTTTCGATGTTCCTTGGTGACCTCGTGGGCCAAGTCTTCGCCTTCATGGTGCTGACGGTTGCCGCCGCTGAAGCTGCTATCGGCCTTGCGATCCTTGTGACCTTCTTCCGAAACCGCGGCGATATCGCCGTCACGTCAGCCAACTCGATGAGGAACTAGACCGTGCAGGCTCTCATTGTTCTTCTCCCGCTTTTCGGTGCCATGTTGGCTATGCCGCTCGGCAGAGCAGGCGGTCCGCGTGCGGCGGAAATCACCACGACGTCGCTGGTCTCGATCGCGGCTGTTCTCTCCTGGATCACCTTTTTCTCGGTTGGCTTTGGTGACGGCGAGAAAACCATCAAGCTTTTTGACTGGATCAATTCCGGTGATCTGAAAGCGGCCTGGGCTGTTCGTGTCGATGCGTTGTCGGCGACCATGATGATCGTCGTGACGACCGTTTCGTCGCTCGTGCACCTCTATTCGATCGGGTACATGCACGAGGATCCTTCGCGCCCTCGCTTTTTCGCTTATCTCTCGCTTTTCACCTTCGCGATGCTCGCGCTGGTGACGTCAGATAACCTTCTTCAGCTTTTCTTTGGTTGGGAAGGTGTGGGCGTTGCCAGTTATCTGCTCATCGGCTTTTGGCACCACAAAAAGTCCGCCAACGATGCTGCGATCAAAGCCTTCGTCGTCAACCGCGTCGGCGATGTCGGCTTGGCGCTCGGCATCATGGCCTGTTTCTTTGTCTTCAAATCGGTCGAGTATGACGTGATCCTGGAGACGATCCGCAACGACGGTTTCGTTCAACCTATCGGGTCCATGGCCGCGGTTCACATCTCAGAGCTTTCTATCAACTTCCTCGGCCGTAATGTCGCCGCGCTCGAAATCATCGGTATTCTGCTTTTCATCGGTGCGATGGGTAAGTCGGCCCAGTTCTTCCTGCACACCTGGCTGCCGGACGCGATGGAAGGCCCAACGCCCGTGTCCGCGCTTATCCACGCCGCAACCATGGTGACGGCGGGTGTTGTGTTGGTGTGCCGCATGTCGGATCTCTATGCTGTCGCGCCAGGCGCGTCGGCGATGATCACGATCATTGGTCTGATCACAGCAATCTTCGCGGCCACCGTCGGCCTGGTGCAGACGGACATCAAGCGGGTGATCGCCTACTCCACGGCTTCGCAGCTCGGTTACATGTTCTTCGCAGCGGGCGTTGGCGCGTATGGCGCGGCGATGTTCCACCTGACGACCCACGCAGCGTTCAAAGCGCTCTTGTTCCTCGGCGCTGGTGCGGTGATCCATTTCAGCCACCACGAGCAGGACATGCGCGGCATGGGCGGCCTTCGCACCCAGATGCCCGTCACATTCCTCGCTATGTTGCTCGGTACACTGGCAATCACGGGTGTCGGTATCCCGCTCCTTCACCCCGGCGGCATTCCTGTTGGTTTTGCTGGCTTCGTGTCGAAGGACGTGATGCTCGAGCAGGCCTTCCTTGGTATCGAAGCTGGTAAAGCCTTTGCCTCTGCTGCGTTCTGGGGTGGTCTCCTTGCGGCGGTGATGACCGGCTTTTACTCCTGGCGCCTCATTTTCCTCACCTTTACCGGTGAATGGCGTGCGCCAGCTGAGGTGCGGCGTCATCCGCACTCGGTTCCAACCACCATGCTCGTTCCCCTCGCGCCTTTGGCGCTCGGTGCTGTGGTCGCTGGCATGGCGCTCTACAAACCCTTCGTCAGCGCCGACGGCGCGCCAGCGTTCTGGAACGGCGCTATTCATGTTGCTTCTGAGGCGCACGGCGACGATCACGGTGCGGACGCTCATCACGGTGACAGCCACGCTGGCGCGTCCCATGATGATGGCCATGCGGATGAGGGGCATGCTGATGATGCCCACGCCAAGGATGATCACGGCGGCGGTCACCATGTGCCCAATTGGGTGCTCATCGCACCGTTGATCGCTGGGACGCTCGGCCTCTTTGGAGCGATCTATCAGTACACCGGTTCAGACCCTCTTCGGCCCGGCCTCATCCGCGAAGGCGGGATCATTTACGAGTTTCTGAAAAACCGTTGGTATATTGACGATCTATACAGGCTGCTTTTCCAAGAACCTGCGCGACTGCTTGGCCGGTTCCTTTGGAAACGCGGCGATGAAGGCACAATTGATGGCGCGGGCCCCAACGGTGTTGCTGGTCTGATGAATGTCAGTGCGCAGCGGACTGTCGGTATCCAGACCGGTTTTGTGTTCCACTATGCCTTTGTGATGCTGCTCGGCGTCATCGTGCTCCTCTTCGTTCTGCGGGTCTGACGTCATGGTCGAGATGCAAGCTTCCGTTCCATGGCTCAGCCTCATCACATTCCTGCCCTTGGTCGGGGCGCTGATGATCATCCTTCGGCGCGCAATCGCAGGCGGCGAAGAAGACGAGGCGGTGGCGACGTCAGCGAGGCAGGTTGCCCTTCTCACCTCTGCCTTCGTCCTGGTGATCACAGCGTTTGTCTATTTCTCGCTGTTTGATACGTCCGTGTTGGGCTTCCAGTTGGTGGAGACCAGCGGCTGGTTAGGCCTTGGGATCGGTTATAAACTCGGTGTCGACGGCATTTCGGTGCTCTTCGTTTTCCTCACCGCCTTCATTATGCCGATCTGCATCTTGGCAAGCTGGACATCGATCAAGTCGCGCGTCGCTGATTTCATGGTCGCGTTTTTGGTGCTTGAGACGGCAATCATGGGCGTCTTCACGGCCCTCGATCTCGTTCTCTTCTATGTCTATTTCGAGGCGTCTCTCATTCCGATGTTCTTGATCATCGGCATCTGGGGCAGCCCCGGTACCCGCGAGATCTTTGGGCGGACGGTCTCCAACCGTGTTTATGCGGCGTTCAAATTCTTCCTCTACACCTTGCTCGGATCGCTCCTGATGCTGATCGCTATTTTGGCGATGTATCTTGAGGTCGGCACGACTGACATTCCGACATTGCTGACGCACGAGTTTGGCCCAGGCATGCAGCGTTGGTTGTGGCTCGCGTTTTTTGCCAGCTTTGCCGTCAAAATGCCGATGTGGCCGGTGCACACATGGCTGCCCGACGCCCACGTGCAGGCGCCAACCGGCGGCTCCATCGTGCTTGCGGCCATCCTTCTGAAAATGGGCGGCTACGGCCTTATCCGGTTCAGCCTGCCGATGTTCCCCGATGCGAGCGTCGCGTTCGCACCGCTGGTCTTTGCGCTATCGGTGATCGCTATCGTCTACACCTCGCTCGTGGCCTTCGCTCAGGAAGACATGAAGAAGCTGATCGCGTATTCCTCGGTCGCCCATATGGGGTTTGTGACCATGGGGATCTTCACCGGCACGCAGCAGGGCATCGACGGCGCGCTCTTCCAGATGTTGAGCCACGGCTTCATCTCGGGCGCGCTGTTTCTCTGTGTCGGGATCCTTTATGAGCGTCGTCACACGCGTGATATCGCGGCCTATGGGGGGCTCGTGAAGCAGATGAAGGTGTTCGCCTTCTTCTTCCTTTTCTTCAGTATGGCGAATGTCGGGCTACCTGGGCTTTCTGGCTTTATCGGCGAGATCTTGACGATGATTGGCGCCTTCCAAGTCAACACCTGGGTTGCAGCGCTCGCGGCCCTCGGCATGATCCTGTCCGCGGCCTACGGCCTCCGGCTCTACCGCGAAGTGATGTATGATCCGCCCCGGGATGAAAATGCTGAACCGATGATGGATCTCAATCGTCGTGAGCTTGGGCTGATCACGGCACTCGCGGTGATGACTTTGTATCTCGGCGTGAACCCGTCGCCGACGTTGGGCGTCTTTGCTGTGCCGACGACACCGATCAGCGAAAAGTTCACGCAAGCGGCTGATCACCGGAAGACCACAGATGAGACCCACGTGGCGCAAGGGGAGGCGGATCATTGACCCAACCATTGTCTGACGTTCAGGTCCTCGCGCCTGAGCTTTTCCTGGCGATCGCGGCCATGACGGCGCTGCTTGCTGGCGTGTTTTTGAAGACGGACGGCACGAAGGAGCTCACTTGGGCGGGCGCTGCTTGCCTCGTGCTCGCTTGCCTTCTCGTTCCCGGGCCGTCCGAAGGCGCCGTCACGGCTTTCAGCGGTGCGTTCAGCGCCGACAGCTTCTCTCAGTTTGGGCGGATTGCGGTCTTTTTGACGGCGGCCGTGGCGCTCTTGGTGTCCCAAGCGTTTTTCCAGCTCGAGAAACTGCTGCGCCCGGAATATGTTGTGTTGGTGCTGTTGTCGTCGATCGGCATGGCATTGATGGTGACGTCCACCGACCTCATTTCGGTCTATCTGGGCGTCGAGCTCCAGTCGCTCTGCGTCTACATCATGGCGACGCTCAACCGCGACTCCCGGCGGTCGACGGAAGCGGGGCTCAAATACTTCGTCCTCGGCGCATTGAGTTCTGGCTTCCTGCTTTACGGTGCGTCCTTGATCTACGGCTTTACCGGATCGACGCAGTTTTCTGAGATCGCTGCGATTGGCGCCTCAGAGAGCAGCCCGGTTGGCCTCACCTTTGGCCTTGTGTTCTTCATATCTGCCCTCGCATTCAAGGTTTCAGCAGCGCCTTTCCATATGTGGACGCCGGACGTTTATGAGGGCTCGCCAACACCCGTAACCGCGTTTCTGGCCGCCGCGCCAAAGCTCGCCGGTATGTTCCTTTTCGGCCGTGTCTTGGTGCAGGCCTTCCCTGGACTGATTGATGACTGGCAGCCGGTTCTTTGGCTTATCGCTGCATCGTCGATGGTGATTGGGGCGCTCTCGGCCATCGTTCAAACCAATATCAAGCGCCTGATGGCTTACTCGTCCATCGGCCACATGGGCTACGCCCTCATTGGTTTGACCGCGGGCAGTGAGGCGGGCGTGTCCGGTATGATCAGTTATATGACGATCTATGTTGTCATGACGCTGGGCGTCTTTGCCTGCATTCTCACCATGCGTCGTCCCGAGGGAATGGCGGAGAACATTTCCGATCTTTCCGGTCTGTCGCAGACCCGGCCTGGCCTCGCGATGATGTTCACGGTGCTGTTTCTGTCGCTCGCGGGCATCCCTCCGCTGGTTGGCTTTTTCGCGAAGTTCTACGTTTTTATGGCCGCGGTGGACGAAGGACTCTTCATTCTCGCTGTTGTGGGTGTGGTGACCAGCGTCATCTCCACCTTCTACTATCTCTCCGTCATCAGAACGATCTGGATGGCTGATCCGACGTCGGAGTTTGTCAAAGAACAAAGCCCCGCTGTGCGGTTGACCGCATCGGGATCGGCACTCGCTGTGGTTGGCGGCATCGTCTTCCTGGTGGGACCGCTTGCCGGTCTTGCTGCCGTGGCGGCGCGCGCTCTGTTCCCCGCGCTCTAAGTGTTAGAGCACCGCAGGCTCGCAGAAACCGGCTCTACCAATGATGATGCACGCGCGGCGTTTGAGGCGGGCGCGTCTCGTCCGTTGCTGATCAGTGCCGGGCTGCAAACGGCGGGCAAGGGGCGTCATGGACGCGCATGGAGCCATGACCCTGACAATTTTGCGGGGTCGTTCCTTGTTGATACGGGGGAGCAGGCTCGGCGTGTGCCCGGTGCGGTTTCCCTGCTTGCCGGTCTTGCGGTTCGCGATGCGCTGATTGCTGAAGGCGCTGATCCTGGCGCCTTGCAGCTCAAATGGCCGAACGATGTTCTTGTCTCGGGCGAGAAGGTCGCTGGCCTTTTGAGCAGCTTCATTCAGCAAGGCACCGATGTCGCGATGATCATCGGGATTGGTGTCAATCTGGCGTCACCGCCCGGAGAGACGGTCTTTCCGGCCCGTGCTGTTTTTGCGCGGGAGCATGCGCCAGACCCCAAGTTGTTCGGCGATCAGTTGGGAAGGCGGCTCCTCGGACTGCTTGCCCAGCTTGAGGAAAAGGGCGCTTGGGTGATCCTCGAGGCCTGGCGAACCCATGCCTGGCGGCTTGGTGAGGACATCACCATGCGGCGGGATGAGGGCGAGGGCCTCAGCGGGCGTTTTGAGGATATCGACCAGGAGGGACGCCTTCTTTTGCGCCTCGACGACGGCTCGCTTGAAACCATTGCCGCAGGCGACGCCGCGCCCAGGTGACGGGCGCTGCGGTTTCGGGCAGAGAGGTCCGATGCTGTTGGCGATTGATGTCGGGAACACCAATACGGTTTTTGCGCTGCTCCATGAGGACAAGACTCTGGAGAGCTGGCGCGCGGCCACGACTCCAGAGCGCACGGCGGACGAGTACGCCGTTTGGCTGCTGCAGCTCCTCAACTTGAGTGGGCACGGCGATCTTAGCCTCATCGATCGCTGCATCATCTCCACCGTGGTGCCCCAGTCACTTTTCCATCTCCGCAACCTCGCGCGCCGCTACTTCAATGTGGAGCCGATGGTGGTGGGCCCCGACATACCAGGCGTCGCTGTGCGGATCGACAAGCCCAGTGAGGCCGGAGCGGACCGGCTTGTGGGTGCTGTTGGTGGGTTCATCACCTATGGTGGTCCACTGATCATCGTTGATAGCGGGACCGCGACGACCTTTGACATCGTTGGCACAGACGGCGGGTTTGAAGGCGGGGTGATCTCACCAGGGATCAATCTCAGTCAGAAGGCGCTGCATGAGGCTGCCGCCCAACTCCCGCGGATAGCGATCGCGAAGCCCGAGCGCGCAATTGGAACCTCGACCATCACGGCGCTCCAGTCTGGCATTTTCTATGGCTATATCGGTCTTATCGAAGGAATGATCGCGCGCATTAAGTCGGAATACGGATCACCGATGACCGTTGTGGCGACGGGCGGGATTTCGTCGCTGTTCGAAGGCGTGACCAGCGCCATTGACCATTTCGATACTGATCTGACCATCCGGGGCCTGAACGAAATTGCCAAAAGATTGACGAGCGGATCATAGGAACACGTATGACAGACGAACTCGTCTTCTTGCCCCTCGGCGGGTCTGGTGAGATTGGGATGAACCTCAATCTCTACGCCTTTGGGCCAGCAGATCGTCGCCAGTGGCTGATGATCGACTGCGGCGTCACCTTTGCTGGCGATGACCTGCCCGGGATCGATCTCATTACGCCGGACCCTGATTATCTTCTCGATGATCTTGATAACGGCGGCGAGTTTCTGGGGCTCATCTTGACCCATGGGCACGAGGATCACATCGGTGCTGTCGCCCATCTTTGGCCAGGGTTTGAAGGGCCGATCTACGCCACGCCCTTTACGGCAGAACTCGTTCGGCGGAAGTTTGCTGATCTGGGGATGATCGACGTTCCGATCCACGTCGTCGATCTCGGCGCTTCGTTTGAGCTCGGTCCTTTTGCCATCGAGTATGTGACGCTCACCCATTCGATCCCGGAGCCCAACGCGATCGCGCTTCGAACTCCGTTAGGTACCGTTCTGCACACGGGCGATTTCAAGATCGATCCGGCGCCTGTTCTTGGGCCGCATACGGATCGGAAGGCACTTGAGAGCATCGGCCGGGACGGCGTCCTCGCGATGGTATGCGACAGCACCAATGTCTTTTCTGAAGGCGTCTCGGGCTCAGAAAGCGATGTCGCCGAGACGCTGACCCAGATCATAGCTGAGCAGAAGGGCCGCGTTGCTGTCACGACCTTCGCATCCAATGTCTCTCGGCTCGTCTCGGTCTGCCGCGCAGCGGTCAAAGCGGACCGATCCGTATGCCTCCTTGGCCGGTCTATGCTGCGCATGATCGATGTCGCAAAGCAGGTGGATCTGCTGCCGCCGGGTGTTTCCTTTGTGGAGCCTAGCGAGGCAGGCTACCTGCCCAATGACAAAGTCCTTTACCTCTGCACTGGAAGTCAGGGCGAGGAGAGGGCGGCCCTCGCCAGGATCGCTCGCGACGACCATCCAGAACTGGTCTTGGGCGACGGCGATACGGTGATTTTCAGTTCAAAGATCATCCCCGGAAACGAAAAACCCATCTATGGATTGATGAACCAGCTGGCTGAGGCGGGCGTCACGGTCATCACGGAAAGTGATGCGTTCATCCATGTCTCCGGGCACCCGTGTCGCGACGAGTTGAAAGACATGTATGGCATGGTGCGCCCGCAAATCGCGATTCCTGTGCATGGCGAGGCGCGGCATCTGGCCGAGCACGGTGCTTTTGCCACGACGATCGGCGCACAGCGTTCGATCGTCCCCAAAAACGGCGACCTCATTCGTTTGGCGCCGGGCCGAGCTGAGCGGATCGACGAAGTGCCCGCTGGCCGGCTCTATCTCGATGGCCGGATCTTGGTCGCGGATGGTGACCAAGCTCTGCGCGAGCGGCGCCGGTTGAGCGAAGACGGCATGGTGGTCGTCGCGGTCGCCATTGATAACAAGGGCAAGATCAAGGATCGCCACCCCGTTGTTGTCAAAGGCGTGCCGCGGACGGATGAAGAGGGCGATGATCTTCCGAGCTTGATTGAAGACGCCGTCGACGAGGCGCTCGACGCTTTGCCGCGGCCCCGCCGCATGGACGACAAAGAGCTTGAGAACCATATCCGCCGAGCGATCCGATCAGAGCTTGGCCCGCGTTGGGGCAAGCGGTCCGATATCGCTGTCTTGATACTGAGGGTCTGAGCATGAGCATTCCCGGCGCGGTGATCAGTTTCATTCTCATTTGGTGGCTGTGTCTCTTCACGGTGCTCCCTATGCGTCATAAAGGCGTGGCCGAGGAGCCTGAACGCCACGCCAAAGGTGCCGATCGCGGGGCGCCCGTTGATCCGGCGATCTGGTGGAAGGTGAAAACCACGACCCTGATTGCCGTTCCTGTGTGGGCCATCGTAGCCCTGGTGATCGCAAGCGGCGTTTTCGACCCAGCGCGAGGATAAGCGCAGCCTCTCAGTTGCCTGGACGGGCGTTGCGGTTATGGTGCGCGCGTCGACAAGGGAGGTTGACCAAGCGTGTCTGAGTCCATGACGCCCCAGCCGACGTCGGCGCCGGGGCCATCCTCCAAACCACCGGTCGACACCGAACAGCCGCTGGATGAGCGGGGCTCGCTCAGCTCTGACTTTGTCCGGAACATTCGCGATCTGATCGAAGAGGAGGCGTTTGACGACGTTCGCCGCCTGGCAGCGGAGCTGCGCCCCGCCGACATCGCGGACCTCATTGAGCAGGTCAGCGACGACGAAAGTCGCAGCTTCCTCACGATCATCGGTGACGCGTTGCCAGCGGAAACGCTGGCTGAGCTTGAGGAAGCCGCTCGCGACCTCGTCATTGAAGCTCTCCCTACAGAGCAATTGGCGGAGGCCGTTGCCGAACTTGATTCCGACGAGGCGGCCTTCGTTGTCGAGGATATGGACGACGCGGAGCGAGAAGAGCTTCTCGCCGAGATGCCGATCGCTGATCGCCTCGCACTCCAGGCTGCCCTTGAGTATGACGAGGACAGCGCCGGTCGTTTGATGCAGCGCGAGGTCTTCGCTGCGCCCGGCTATTGGAACGTAGGCCAGATCCTTGATCGCTTGCGGTCAGTGGAGCGGCTGCCGGAGACGTTTTACGATGTCTACGTCGTTGATCCCGGTTATAAAGTCCTCGGCCTAGTTCCGCTCAGCCGGTTCATCAAAGCCAAGCGCAGCACCCTTGTCACGGACCTCATCGTTCCTGATCCCATCGTGCTTGACGCCAAGATGGACCAGGAGGAGGTCGCCTATCTCTTTGAAAAATATAACCTGATTTCAGCGCCGGTGGTCGACGACTCCCAGCGTCTCGTCGGTATGATCACGGTGGATGACGTCGTTGAGATTGTGCACGAGGAGGCGGACGAAGACATGCTGGCACTGGCGGGTGTCGCGTCCGACGACAATTCGATCAATGTGTCCGTGCGTAAGGTCGCGCGATCCCGTTTTGCGTGGCTTCTCGTTAATCTTGGTACGGCGATTTTGGCCAGTGTGGTGATTGGGCTGTTTGATGCCACCATTGAACAAATGGTGGCGCTTGCTGTTCTGATGCCGATCGTGGCATCGATGGGCGGCAATGCTGGCACACAGACGATGACTGTCGCTGTACGGAACCTTTCAAACCGCAGCCTAACAGCGACCAACATGTTGCGGGCGGTGTGGCGAGAGACGGCGGTTTCGACTCTCAATGGCTTTGCCTTCGCTGTGCTGATGGGGCTTGCGGCAGCGGCCTGGTACGATGTTCTTGTGGGGGCGCCGCGAACGGACGCTGTTGCGCTCGGTCTGGTTCTCGCGGGCGCCATGGTGATCAATATGATCTGCGCGGGGCTCGCCGGGATCTTGGTGCCGGTGGGGCTTGAGAGGGTAGGGCAGGACCCCGCCGTCAGTTCAGCCGTATTCGTCACCACAGTGACGGACGTTGTCGGCTTCTTCGCGTTCTTAGGACTCTCGGCGCTGTTCCTGGTCGGCTAAGTTCTTAGCAGAACCCAGCTTTCTTGAGGATCTGGTGCGCCTTGATCACCTCTTGGAGCTGCTCTTCGGCGGAGCGGTCGCCTTCATTGCTGTCCGGGTGGAAACGTTTGACGAGCTCGGCGTAGCGCCGACGCAGCTCGCTTGAGGAGGCATTCGGCTTCAAATTCATGGTGCGGAAGGCCTGCAGCTGCAGCCGAGTTAGGCGGCGGCCCTCGCGGTAGACATCGCCCTTGGCGTCGGAATTTTCGATCCGCGTGCGGCCGCCCACGGCGTTGTCGATTTCGTGGAGCCCATCAAGACCAGCGCGCGCTGCCGCCGACGCACGACCGTTTTTGGAAAACTGCCAGGTCGGCCGGTCGCCGTAGCGGGCCTGGTCGCGCATCGCTGCGGCCTGGGCGTCGGTTTTGCCTTCAAAGAAGTTCCAGTTCTTGTTGTGCTCCCGGGCGCAGCCGGTGCACAGCCAAAGATACTCATCCATCTGATCAGGCGATTTCGGTGCCCGAGTCTCAGCCGGATTGTTGCACCCCTCGACGTCGCATGTCCGCGTCTCGGTTTTCGCCCAACTTTTCTTGGCGTTCTTCGAGCCCTTGGTGGGCTTAATCCGGATATCGAACCCGTGACGTGGGCGGTAGCTATACTGGTCGTCGGCCATGGCTTGATTATGGTCCTCACTGCGGCTTCGAACCAGCCTTGACTTGAGGCGGGATCGTGTGCCGACTGCGGCATTTTTCAAGGGTGAACGTGATGGGCGTTGTGGCGGAAACAATTGAGCAAAAACTGACGGCAGCCTTTGCCCCGGAGGCGCTCGATATTGTGGACCAAAGCCACCTGCACAAGGGGCATGCGGGCGCACCCGAGGGCGGGGAGAGCCATTTCCGCGTCCGAATCGTCAGTGCATCCTTTGATGGCCAAAACCGGGTCGCGCGTCAGCGCGCGGTGAACGCGGCCCTCAAAGACGAGCTTGCCGGCCCCGTTCACGCCTTGTCAGTTCAGGCGTTGGCACCCGGAGAAGCCTGAGCCTCCGGCCCTGACGACCGCGCCACGATGAGCGCAAATGGCACCATGCTGCCGACAATGCAGAAGCAGCTCACCAGCAACGGTGCGCCTGCGAAGATGAAACCTGCGTCACCCGACGTGTAGTACGTGAAGATCGAGGTCATCACGACTGGGCTTGTCATCATCGTGAGGGACATCACCGAGGCGACGGCGCCTTGCAGCTCGCCCTGTCCGTCGGCGGGCACCGCGGCTGACATGATCCCCTGCATCGCTGGCATCATCAGGCCGCCAAGGGCGCCAACGAAGATCCAGAGATACACATAGATGCCGGTGGGGGCGAAGAACGCGTAGCCGATGAAGCTGATCGTCATGGCTGTCGCCCCAATCAGAACAGCCCGTGGCTCACCGATCGCCGGGATGATTCGCCGGGTGAGCCCGCCTTGCACGGTGGCGGAGGTCACGCCCACGAACGTCAGCGCATAGCCGATGTCCGCTGGCGTCCAGCCATACTTGAAGACCGCGAAGTAAGAGAACACGGCGGGCAAGGCGTGGTGGGCGAACTGCATCAGGAAGTAAGCGCCGAGCACCACAAACACCATGTTGTAGCGGCTCACCGATACCAGGCTGCCAAGCGGGTTGGCGCGCCTGATATCAAAGGGCCGTTTCTCTTTGAGGGTTTCGGGCAAGGCAAAGAAGCCAAACGCGACATTGGCGAACCCAAGCGCTGCCGCTGCGTAGAACGGCGCCCTCGTACCCATCTCGCCAAAAAGGCCACCGATCACCGGGCCTATGATGAACCCTAGGCCGAAAGCCGCACCCATGAGCCCGAAATTGGCGGCCCGTTTCTCTGGAGGTGAGACATCGGCAATCACGGCGTTCGCGGTGGAATAGGTCGCAGCCGTCGCACCGGAAATGATCCGCGCCAGAACGAGCCATGCGTAGGTGGGCGCCATCGCGAGGAGAAGGAAATCGATCGCGTAGGTGAGAAGCGAGAGAAGGATCACCGGACGGCGACCAAACCGGTCTGACAGGCCGCCCAGGATCGGCGACATGATGAACTGCGCCATGGCATAGCCGAAATAGAGCCATCCCCCGCGCGATGCGGCCTCTGACACGGACTTTCCCGTCACCTCGGTCAAAAGATCGGGCATCACGGGCATGATGATCCCGAAACCCACCATCGAGATCAGGATGGTGATGAACATGAAAAGAAGCGCAAAACGCGGCGCTGGGGTGTTCGTGTCGGTCATGGGACTTCCGTGGCGATGCGGCAGGGGCGGGTCAAGCTGACCCAGGATCGCGCGGCTCGCCGCCGCTCTCGACATAGCACGCGCCGGTGCCGTGCTGTGCCGCTTTGTCGTCGGGGTTGTAGAGGGGGCACTTGCTCACCGAGAGACAGCCGCAACCGATGCAGCCGTCCAACGCATCACGCAAACGTGTCAGCTTAGCGATCCGTTCGCTGAGGTCTTCGCGCCAGTCGCTGGCCACGTCCGCCCATTGTTCTTTGTTCGGCGGGTCCTCCGGATGCAGAGCGCTCAGCTTCTCGCGGATCTCCGCCAGCGGAATACCAAGGTTCTGGGCGGTCTTGATCACGCCCAAGCGGCGCAAGACCGCGCGATCGTAGCGCCTTTGGTTCCCCGGCGTCCGCCATGAGTGGATGAGGCCCTCACGTTCATAGAAATGAAGCGCCGACACAGAGAGGCCGGCCCGGGCTGCTGCCTGTCCGGGGGTGAGAGCCTTTGGAAGAATATTCGATTTCAAAGCTTGACCTCAACTTGGGTTGAGGTTTTATAGCTCAGGCTCCTTCCATTGTCGAGAGGAGAGACCCATGCGGAAAGTAGCACCCAACGCGAAACCGAAGCCTGCGGACAAACCAAAGCCCAAGCCCGCCCCGTGGTGGTCCGGGGTGGCGGCGCTGGCCCATTTGGGGATGCCGCAGAAATGACAGGAGCAGCAACCCGCCGCTCGCTGCATCGGAGACTGACGCAGCCTCAGCCGCCCTAACACGATCGCTACACAGATGAGACGATCATCTGTTCAACAGGTCGGCTGTCCAGGCCGGGACCACGTCGCTCGCCTTGCCGTAGCGTCTGTCCGTGAAGAGATCGGCGTTGTCCGATGGATCGAGGTTGAGCTCGATCCGCGGGATCCCGCGTCGCGCGGCGAGGCCGACAAGGCCTGCAGCCGGATAGACCGCACCCGAGGTGCCGATGGCAACAAAAAGATCTGCCTGCATCATACGTTCTTCCACCTCATCGAAATGGCGCGGGATCTCGCCGAACCAAACGATGTAGGGGCGCATCGCGCGGGTTCCGCAGGCGGGGCAGGGCGTCTCCGTCGAGAGATCTTCGAGCCATTCCGCAACATTCCCGCAAGCGTAACACTCCGCCTTCTGAAGAAGCCCGTGGATCGGCAAGATGTTCTTGCTCCCTGCACGCTGATGCAGGTCGTCCACATTCTGCGTGACCAGCGTCAGGGATCCGCCGCGTTTCACAAGCTCGGCCTCAAGCTCAGCCAGCGCCACATGGGCCGCATTCGGCTGGACACTCGGCAATTGCGCTCGGCGAGCGTTATAAAAGGCGTGGACCCGCGCCGGATCCTCGGCAAAACCCTCCGGTGTGGCCACCTTCATCGGGTCATTCTTCTGCCAAACACCGCTCTGATCACGGAACGTATCGACGCCAGAATCTGCTGAGATCCCAGCGCCGGTGAGGACAACGATGTTGATCGGGCCTGTCATGCCGCGATCGTTCACACACGGGGCCTATCCGTCAACATCGGCCACTGCAGAGCGAGCGACCTGACCCCGTCAAACGCACTCGTTCGCGGGGATCGACGCAGACACAAAGAGGTGCGGGACGCCGTCACTCGTTTTGTCAAACGACAACCCGTCGGCTGAGATCCGGAGTGTGATCTGCCTGCGGAGGTTCGAGAACCACTCTGAGTCCACGACATCGACAGGCTCATCAAGGTCGAGCGTAACGTCGAAGGCGCGGCCCATTGCGATCTCTCGCACGGCTTTCACACAGCCCGTGATCGGCCGTTTGAGGTACTGGCCCTCAACCCAATCACCCACCCGAAGCGGGCGCTCGGGTTTGTTCGACAGGCGCGCAGACAATGTGTTCCAGTCTGCGTGCCCGAGCTCCTGGGCGACGCGTTCGAGCGCTGCGGAATGGCTGATGTGTTGTCCTTCGGCGGCGCATTGGGCCCGAAGAAGACGCGCATAGGCCTTTGCCTGGTCACGTGTGGCGATGGATGGCGGCATGCTGATGCACTCCCATTTTCGACGGTCTTGAAGGGCGGTGTCCGCGTTGCCACCGAACCGTCATGGGGGTCCAGTCAGTCCAAGAGATCAAGGGAAGCCCCAGGGAGATCTTCACCAACGGGAAATCCCGGCGAACGGCAGGCGTCTCTCACCTGGGGGAACAGCTAGGGATGTGTCAGCACGCTGTCAATCTGCAGCGCTTGGCGCTGGGGCCGTCTTGGTTCCAAAGGCCGCTGCGATGGCGGCGAGGACAGCGAGGCCCGCTGCCATCGCGGTCCCGGTCTGAAAGCTCACAAGGGTGGAGCCGAGCGCGGCGGCTGCTGCGACCCCGATCAGCTGGGCGATGCGGCTGACGGTGTTGTTGACCCCCGATGCCAGGCCCTGGTCCTCATCACCTAAGCTCGCCATCACCCCCGCCGTGAGCGGAGCAATCAAAAGAGCGAATGCGAGGCCAAGGACACCCATGGGCAAGAGAGCGCCCAACAACAATGTGCTCTCAGCTGCCATAGCCATCCACGCAAAGGCGACGGCCGCGAGCCCTGCGCCGGACACAAGCGGCAGGCGCGGGCCGGTCTTATCCATCAAGCCGCCGGCGATGTTCGATAGGAATCCGACCCCCAGCGTGAAGGGCAGGAAAGCCATCCCCGCCATGGATGCCGACAGGCCCAAGCGCTCGATCAGGGTGAAGGGGAGCTGGAAGAAGACAATTGATAGAGCGGCATAGAGGAAGAGCGTTGCGAGGTTGAGCCCGGCGAACGTCCGGTTCCTGAAGATCGAAGGGGGCATCATCGGCGCGGATGCTCGTGTCTGGCGCACAAAGAACAAACCAAACCCCAGCGCGGCCACCAGGAAAGCGAGGGCTGGTGAAATCGGAAGCGGGCCTTCTTCGCCACCAAGAGCGCTGAGCCCTGCCGCTAAGGCCGCCAAGAAGATGGCAAGAAAGATCGCGCCCACGGTGTCGAACGGCGCATCGTCTTTCCGCGGTGTTCTCGGCCCGGCATAGAGAAGGATAGCGATCGCCAGCAGCGCGAGAGGCGGGTTGATCCAGAACACGGCCGGCCAACCGAAACTCTCCGTCAGCCAACCGCCGAGGGGCGGGCCAGCGGATGTCATGAGAGCGGAGGCGGCGGCCCAAACGCCGATCGCGCCGCCCCGTTGGTCTTTGGGGTAGACCGAACCGATCAGCGCCAGGCTGGCGGGCGTCATGAACGCGGCGCCCACGCCCTGGACGCCGCGCGCAATGATCAGAGAGCCGATCGATGATGACAGTGCACACCAGGCGGAAGCTGCGCCAAAGACCATGACGCCAGCGATCAGCACCCGGACACGGCCTTTGGCATCAGCAATGGCGCCGCCAACGAGCGACAAGGCTGCCAGCGCGAGGACATAAATGTTCAGCACCCACTGCAATGATGAGAGGTCGGCGCCGAGATCCTGCCGCATGGCTGGCAACGCCACGGTGAGGCCTGAGCCATCGATGAAACCCATCGATGACGCGATGATCGACGCAGCGAGCACAAGCCGCCGCGTCCCAACGCTGTAGGTCAAACCCGCTTCCTGCGGGCAAGGCTGCGCTTCAATCAAATCCTGTTGGCATGGCGGTTTGAGCGGCTGAGCGATGGGAGGACTCCCTCGAATGTCCCCGTTCACTCAAGCACATGTGCCGATGTCTGCGAATGGTCCATATGCAGTTGCGGCAGGGTCATCTCGCCAATGGCTACCGGGTTCTTCCCTTAGAATTGTTGTCTCACGACATCTTGATCGGACGACGGACAGCATCCATCTCACCCGCAAGCGAAACGGCACTGGTCACGAGGGCGTGGGTGCTGAGCGGATAGAGCGCTGCCGCAGCGGGCCAACGAGTTAGAGCCCACGTGGATGCTCCTATCGGCGTGTATACGGAGGGGAATCTGTGAACGTGTTGAAGCTCTTTGGCGTGATTGTTGCCGCACTGATTGCGGTGGCGGCCTGGTCGGCGACGGCTTTGTATGGCGGGCTTTTGGGATGGTGGATGGACCCCGTCGTTGATGAGGGCGACCATCAGGCTTTTGCGGCAGCCGCGCAGGCGCGGATCGAGGAAGAAAGTTTGGGCAACAGCGCCTTTGTTCTTTTGACCGATGGTGAGGTGACGGCCGAGCACTACGCGCTGGCGAGCAACGATGTCAGCGCGGACACCGTGTTTCCAACTGCCTCGTTCAGCAAATGGATCACTGCGCTGGGCATCATGACGCTAGAGCGTGATGGCCTCATTGATCTCGACGATGCGGTGTCCAGCCATCTGACCCGATGGGGCCTTCCAGAAGGGCCGTATAATGACGAGGTGACCGTTCGGCGCCTTCTCAGCCATATGGCAGGCCTCACCGATGGTTTGGGTTTTGGTGACTACGAAGCGGATGAGAAGATCCCAACGCTTGTCGAGTCCTTGAACAACCCGCGAGCCTCTGTGGGTCGTGACAGTGTCGTCGCAGTCGGAACAGAGCCGGGTACGGAGTTCGCCTATTCAGGCGGTAGCTACCTCATTCTCGAACTTCTCATCGAGGAGGTCTCTGGTCAGTCGTATAGGGACTATATCACTAACGAGGTTCTTGCGCCGCTTGGGATGAAGAGCTCGTCGTTCGATTACCTTGGCGATATCCCGGAAGCGACGGCGTCTTTTGATGCTGGGGGCAGCAGGGTCGAGCCCTACAAGTATGCCGCAGCCGGCGCGACGGGCTTTGTCAGCTCCGCCGCTGATCTGACGCTACTTGTGCAAGGCATCCTGTCCGAGGACGCGCCGCTTGGTATTGATCAGCAGGCGATGCGCGCGCCCCACGCTTCTGTGCTCGGCGCCCCAATTTGGGGGCTTGGGGTGATGCTCTATGCTCCGACCCGGTCGGGCACGGATTATGTCTTTGGGCATGATGGCGGGAACGAGCCCGCGATCAATGCGTCGGTGCGGATCAACCCAGAAACCCGTGATGCCTTTATCCTCCTCGCCAATGGCCATGCGACCCTGGCCTCGGATATCGGCGCGGACTGGGTCCTTTGGCAGACGGGCACACCTGACTTTCTCTCGAGCGATGCAGCGATCGCCAGCTCCATCGTTCCGATCGTGGTGGGGTCAGGTGTGATCCTGCTGATCACCATCGTCGCTGGGCGGCGCTTCCTCCGCCGGTCCTAGGCGCGGGTTATGCTGCCTCCTTGAGCGGTACGATGCGCAAGGACGTCACCTGATTTCTCCGCTTGCCGAGGATTTCGAAGCGGCAGTCGTGGAAGCTGAACATCTGGCCGACATCGGGGATGCATCGTCCTTCGTGGATGACCAGGCCAGCAATGGTGACGGCTTCTTCGTCGGGCAGCCGCCAGTCCATCATCCGGTTGAGATCGCGGATCGTGACATCGCCCTGCACGATGACAGAGCCATCGGGTTGGCGCTCGACACCGACGACGGCCACGTCGTGTTCATCCTCAATCTCGCCGACGATCTCTTCGAGAATGTCTTCAAGGGTCACGAGGCCCTGGTGCGAGCCATACTCATCAATCACCAGCGCAAAGTGCATTTGGGTTTTTTTGAAGGCGTCGAGCTGTTCTTTCAGCGTCGTCGTCTCGGGGATGAAATAGGGCTCCATGGCAATGGCGCGGAAATCCACCTGATCAGGATCGTTGCCAACCTTCCAAAGCGCGCGGAGCATATCTTTGGCGTGCAGCACACCGACGATATTGTCTTGATCATCATCATAAAGAGGGATGCGCGTGAATTTTGATTCGAGCACCGTCTCCACGATTTCACGCGGCGGTGTGTTCACGTCGAGCATTTCCACCGATTTCCGGTGGATCATGATCTCTTCGACATTGATCTGATCGAGTTCGAGCGCGCCGCGGATGATGTCGCGCGCCTCTTTCTCCATCTGGCCTTCTTCGTGATGCAGCTCGATCGCGCCTTTCAGTTCGTCCTGGACAGAGAGAGCATCATCCATCTCCGTGACGTCCACACCGAAAAGGCGGTGGAGCGTCGTCCGCACGATCGCCTGCACGATCGATGTGATCGGCGCGAAGACGGGGATGATCCGCTGCATGATCGGTGCAACCAGCATTGCGACCTTATCGGCGCGGGCAATGCCTGCCGTCTTCGGCATGACTTCGGCGAAGACCAAGACCAGGACCGTCATCACCGCTGTTGCGATCACCACGCCAGACCCTGGGAAGAGCTCGCTGAAAAGCGTTGTCGCCAGCGCCGATGCGAGGATGTTGACGAGGTTGTTGCCGAGCAGGATCGCGCCGATCAGCCGCTCACGGTCTTCGGTGATGCGCGCAACGGCTGCCGCGCGCTTGTCACCTTTCAGCTCCAGCGTCCGCATCCGGGCGCGAGAGGTCGCTGTCAGCGCCGTCTCTGAACCTGAGAAGAACCCTGAAAGGAATAGCAATCCAACGATGAAGAGCGCGGTCGTGATCATGGGGCCCTAGAGGTGCGTCTCATCCTTTAAGAACGCAAGCAGCGTCGCCTCATCTTCGTCCTTAGCGATGAAGGCTTCACCAACAGCGCGCAGAAGGATGAGGGTGAGGCGGCCGCCTTCGACCTTTTTGTCCTGCCGCACATGGCCAAGAAGAGCCTCGGCAGAGGTTTCAAGCCAAGCGATATCAGACATTTGGGTCGGCAAACCCGCCGCTGCGATGACGCCGATGATCCGGCTCGCCTCGTCTTCACTCAAAAGGCCCCGCACGACCGAGAACCGCGAGGCCATCGCCATGCCGAGCGCCACTGCCTCGCCGTGGAGGAGGCGGCCATCATATCCGGCTTCCGCTTCCAATGCGTGGCCGAACGTGTGGCCGAGATTGAGAAGGGCCCGCTTGCCCGCCTCCCGCTCATCCTCGCTCACGATCGCCGCCTTGGCAGCGCAGCTTTGCGCGATCGCTTCTTCGCGGGCCTCGGGATCGCCAGCGATGACGTCTTCGCCGCGTTCTTCGAGCCAGCTGAAAAACGCTGTGTCGCCGAGCGCCGCTGTTTTCACGATCTCAGCATACCCAGCGAGAAGCTCCCGGTGCGGAAGGGTTGTCAGCATCTCTGTATCGATCACGACCACAGACGGCTGGTGGAAGGCTCCCACCAGGTTCTTGCCCGCAGCCGTATTGATCGCTGTTTTTCCGCCCACAGAGCTATCGACCTGGGAGAGCAGCGTCGTTGGGATCTGCACAAACCCGCAGCCGCGGCGCAGGGTAGCCGCGCAAAAGCCGGTGAGGTCACCCACCACGCCGCCACCGAAAGCAACCACTGACCCGCCGCGCTCAACACCGGCCGCCAAAAGGGCTTCTGTCACGCGCTGATACTCAGCCCAGGACTTCGAGCCCTCGCCAGGGGCGACCTCGATCATGGGCAGATCGGGAAGAAGGCTGGTGAGCTTATCGCGGTGGAGCTCAAGAACCGCCGCATCAGCGACAATTGCGCTCGGTTTCTCTGTCAGGGAACGGAGAAGCTCTCGAGAACCAGCGAGGGCTCCCGCGCCGATCCTCACGTCATAGGATCGGCCGCCCAAATCAACGGGGACGATGCGCATCAGATGGTGCCGCCTTGTTCGCTATACGCTGCCAGTGCTTCAACGATTCGTCCGCAGGTGTCCGCATGGGCGCCGTCATCACTGTCCACAGTGATATCGGCCTGCGCGTAAATCGGGCTGCGTTCTTTCAGAAGCTTACGGAGGATATCCTCAGGATTGCCCTGGCGCAGGATCGGCCGCGTGTCGCGCATCGCGGTCCTGCGCACATGGGTGGCAAGATCCGCGCGCAGCCATACCGACGTTGAGGTCTCTTTCACCAGGGCGCGGGTCTCGTCATTCATAAACGCGCCGCCACCCGTCGCCAGGACATGGGGCGGGCCAGAGAGAAGCCGCTGCATCACCTTGCGCTCGCCAGCTCGGAACTCAGCTTCCCCATAGATCTCGAAGATATCGGCGATGCGCATGCCTGCCGCCTCTTCGATCTCATCATCGGCATCGGCAAACTCAATACCCAGGCGCTTTGCGAGCCGCCGCCCCGTGGTCGTTTTGCCAGCGCCCATCAGGCCCACAAGCACGACAGGCTTGGTGATGGGCAGCGAGAGATGATCGCTTGGGATGGATGATGCAGACGCCATATCCCCCGCAACCTAAGGCTGGTGAGCGATTTATGCCAGATGTCCTGGGCCTCAGTGCAACTTTCCCGACCTCGCCGCGAAAAGAGCAGTGTCATCAACTGAAACCAACCCACGAGGACATCATATGACGCGTTCGCCTTTCCGCCGCCCGATCAACAAAGCCGCGCTGAAGGGCGCAGCCGTCGGCCTCACCCTTGCTGCTGCTTCTGCCTGTACCGGCGCGAGCCCATGCGGCGGAGCCAAGCCTTGCAGCCCATGCGGCGCTAAGTCTGGATACGCCCAGTGCGCGGCTCATCCGTGCAGCCCATGCAAAGCGAAGAAGAACCCTTGCTCTGCCAACCCTTGCGCGGCGGCTCATAATCCTTGCGCGGCCAATCCTTGTGCTGCGAACCCCTGCGCCGCAGCCTACAACCCATGTGCCGCCAATCCGTGCGCTGCCCACAATCCTTGTGCAGCCAATCCCTGCGCCGCCAAGAAGAACCCTTGCGCTGCTGCCAACCCTTGCAGCCCGTGCAATCCCTGCAACCCTTGCAGCCCACAGTAACCTGAGGGCGCAAGACCGATGACCGCCGAGGCCGTGCCTGTGACGATCTTAAACCCTGAGGATCTCGAGGCGCGGCTCGACGCGGCTGCGACGATTTCTGAGACCATGCGTGTGCTGCAGAAATCGGGCTCGAACCTTGTCGCTGAAATCCTGGACACGTCTGAAGGCTTTAAGGTGTGGGAGCACCTGCCGGATGGCGACGTCTATGACCGCGAAAGCCACGGTCAGTACTACTACCACGCCCACCCCCGAGATGAGGCGGCACCCTCGATCCACGACGATGAGCACGGCCACTTCCACACGTTCCTGCGTGGTTCTGGTATGGACGATGCCCGACCGGATCCGAGCAACGCTGATATCCCTGAAGAGCCCGGGGACATCGCCGCGCACCTGATCGGCATCGGCATGGACGCCATGGGCACGCCCATTCGGCTTTTCACCACCAATCGCTGGGTCACTGGTGAGGTTTGGTATGCTGCCGAGGACGTGATCAGGTTTCTGGACCGGTTTGAGATCGACAGCACGAAACCGAGCTGGCCTCTCAACCTTTGGATCAGCGCCATGATCCAGCTCTACCGGCCACAAATTGCTCAGCTCCTGCGGGAGCGCGACGCGGCCGTGGCGGCCTGGCAGGCAGCGCATCCCGGCGCCGATGTCTATGAAGACAGAGGCCTGGAGGTGACATCGTCGCTCGAGATCAACCTGGCGGCTGATGTTGAGGCGCTGATGGCCCAGGCGGAGTAGGGCTTTGCCCCGGGCGCGCCTGGCGCTATCCCGGCTGGCGTGAACAGTCTTCCTCTTTCTATTCTTGCAGCCGGCCTAGGCGGTGCCTTTGGGGCGGCGATGCGGTTTGCTTTCTTAAACATAGGGGTCAGCGGCGCGCTTGGCATCGCGATCCTGAACGTCGCTGGCTCGTTTGGGCTGGGCTTTGCGCTTGTCCTCCTCGCTGGGCGGTCGGAGGTCCTCACGGTGCTGGTCACCGCTGGCCTTTTTGGTGGCCTGACGACATTCAGCACGTTTGCGGCTGATATTGTCCGTCTCGGCGCTGATGATCTGCCGCTCACGGTGCTTTATGTCTTTGGTTCTGTGACCGCCGCCATTTTGGCCTTTGTCCTTGGACAGATGGTCGGAAAGGCCATCGCATGACTGGCCCTCAAATGGTGACTGTCAAAAAGGACGACGATGGCCAGCGCCTTGATCGCTGGTTCAAGCAGCACTACCCGCAGCTCGGGTTTGGCGCCCTTCAGAAAATGCTGCGCAAAGGTCAAGTTCGGGTCGACGGAGGCCGGGTCCAGGCCTCACGGCGGATCGCTGAAGGTGAGACTATCCGAGTACCGCCTATGCCTGAGGCTGGCGATACCAAACCTCGGGAGCAGCACCGGAGCCGCGCCGCTGCGCAGCAAGAACTCGCTGCCATGACCGTCTACGAGGATGACGACGTCTTGGTTCTCAACAAGCCCTTTGGCCTTGCGGTGCAGGGCGGTGCCAAGACGTCCGATCATATCGATGGCCTTTTGCAGGACGCAGCGAGCGATGGCCCGCGCGGGCGGCTTGTCCACCGGCTCGATAAGGACACCGGGGGTCTCTTGGTCACGGCCAAGACACGCCAGGCTGCCACTTGGCTCACCGATGCCTTCCGTACACGGGGGGTCGAGAAGGAATACTGGGCGCTCGTCCGCGGCATACCTTCGCCGACGGAGGGCCGGATCGACGCCAAGCTCGAAAAATCAGGACCGTCGGGCCAAGAAAAGGCGCGGTTCTCCGACAATGGTCAGATCGCGATCAGCGATTACCAGGTGATTGAGATGGCTGGTCAACGGGCGGCCTTTGTCGCTTTGCGGCCGATCACGGGCCGCACGCACCAGCTGCGCGCGCATATGCAGTTGATCGGCACACCCATTGTCGGTGACGGTAAGTATGGCGGGGCAGAGGCCAAGCTCGAAGGGCTTCCTGCGAAGATGCACCTCTTCTGCCGCCGCCTCGTTGTCCCGCGGCCCCATCGCAAGCCGTTGGTTCTCGACGCGCCGCTCACCGGACATATGCTAGAGACCTGGAAGCTCTTTGCCTTCCCGCTCGACGTCCGCCCTGAATGGCCGGAGGAGGTCTAATGTCCGCTCTCAAACGTTTCTATAAGGATGTCAGCCTCGCGCCCGCTCCTGGCGGGTTTGCTATCACGCTTGACGGCCGGACCGCGAAGACCGCGGGGCGCCATGACCTTGTGGCCGAAGAGGCGCTGGCGAACGCCTTGCGGGACGAATGGGACGCCCAAGACAGCGAGATCCGCCTTGAGGAGATGCTGCTCACTCGGCTTCACGGCTTTGTTCTTGATGCGGGGGAGGCGGGGCGTGCTGAGTTTATCGACACGATCGTTTCGTATGCCGGAAATGATCTTCTTTGTTACCGTGCGGATGATCAGGACCTCGCCGCGCGCCAGGCGACCCTGTTCGAACCGTTTCTATCCCGCGCCAAGGACGATGGCCTTCTGTTTGTGGTGACCACGGGCATTTTGCCCGTGGATCAGCCGGTTGAGACATTGGACGCGCTCAAAGACCGATTGTCAGCAATGGCGACCCAGGAGCTCTTCCCCCGTAAGCTCCTGACGGAGATCACAGGGTCCGCGGTTCTCGCTCTTTATGCCGATCAACATCCTGAAGATGCGATCGCTGCCGCCCGGCTCGATGAGGCGTTCCAGGCCGAAAAGTGGGGCCTTGATGCCGAGGCTGAGGTGAAGGAAAAAGCGCTCCGCCGTGACTATGAAGACGTCTTACGCTACTTGACGCTGTCATCGACATAGCGCCGAACCGTCCGTCCTCGGACACCGGTCAGAAGGTCATAGTCGATGGTCGAGACCTGCTCTGCGACACTTGAGAGCTTCATGTGAGGGCCGAAAACCTCAGCCCAATCGCCGACAGTGACCGCACCCGCGTCGGTCACGTCAACGGTGACGAGGTCCATCGAGATGGTGCCCACCATCAGGCACTCAGCACCGCCCAACCACACCTTTCCCTTATTCGTTAGTATGCGTGGTATACCGTCAGCGTAGCCGCCGCCGAGGGTCGCGATCCGCGAAGGCCGTGTGGCTGTCCAAACACCGCTATAGCCAACCGTCTCGCCTGCCGGCACATCGTGTACGGACATCACCCGCATCTCGAACGTGGCAACAGCCTCAAGCGTGCCTTGTGGCCCCGGCGCACCGCCAAAGAGGCCGATGCCGGGGCGGGTCAACGCCTCATCAACCGCGTCGCCCAGCATCAAATGGCCTGTTGAGGACAAGCTAAAGGCCGCATTGGGAAACAGGCTCTTCAGCGGTAAAACCGTCTCGATAAATTGATCACGCTGCTGAGCAATACGGGGAGACGACGGCGTTCCAGCGTCGCTCATATGCGCCATGACCAACGTCACGTCTTCGCGCATCCCGATGTCATCAAGGTCCTCGACGCGCATACCCAGCCGGTTCATGCCAATTTCGATCTGCACTCCGCAGGGTCCGCCGCTCCACGCGTCGAGCTCAGCCCTGCTGTAGAAAATCGGCCTGATGGTCTCGGTGTAGGGATGGGAACCCACCGCTGGGCCAGAGACATAGTAGACCGCATCCGGAACAAATCTTGCGAGCGCTTCTGCCTCCTCCGGAAAGACGACAAAGAAATGTGTGATGCCTTCGCCCCGCAGTGTCTCCACCACCTTGTCCGCACCAAGACCATAGGCGTCGGCCTTGACCACCGGCATGATCTCGGCTCCCGGGCGCATGGCTGCCATGGCGCGGGCGTTCCGGCGAAGGGCCGCAAGGTCAACAGTGAGCCTGGGTCGGTAGTCGTCGCTCATGGGAGAGCCTCCGCTGCCCGGGCGGCTAATACCGCTGCGGGAAGCGCTCAGGATTGGCCAGGTCGCCAAACTTGGTCAACTCTGGCTGGAAGCCAAGCTTGACGGTGCCGATCGGGCCGTGGCGCTGCTTGCCGATGATCACCTCAGCGACACCATGCACCTCGTCCATGGTTTGCTGCCATTCGAGATGTTCCGGTGTGCCTTCGCGCGGTTCCGCCCGGCCCAGATAATACTCTTCGCGGAACACGAACATGACAACGTCCGCATCCTGCTCAATCGAGCCTGATTCCCGAAGGTCGGAGAGCTGTGGGCGTTTGTCATCGCGCGCTTCAACTTGGCGCGAGAGCTGACTGAGCGCCACAATGGGCACTTCGAGCTCTTTGGCGAGGGCCTTGAGACCCGTGGTGATTTCCGTCAGCTCCTGCACCCGGCCTTCACTCACTTTCTTCGAGCCCGCCAAGAGCTGAAGATAGTCGATGACCAAGAGATCGAGGCCGTTCATGCGCTTGAGACGTCTCGCCCGGGCGGCGACTTGGGCAATCGTCAGACCACCGGTATCATCAATATAAAGAGGAATATCGTTGAGCTGCAGCGACGCATCGTGGATCTGCTCGAAATCCTGCACCGAGATATCACCGCGACGGATCTTTTCTGACGAGATCTGCGAAAACTCAGCCAAAATCCGGGAGGCAAGCTGGTCGGCGCTCATCTCGAGGCTGAAAAAGCCGACGCGAGCTCCTTCTTTCGCCGTGTACGACCCTTCGGGTGTCTTTTGCGGCACATAAGCCTTGGCAGCGTTCACCGCGATATTGGTGGCAAGCGCTGTTTTCCCCATAGAAGGGCGCCCCGCAAGGATCAGCAGGTCACTGGGGTGAAGACCGCCCAGCTTTTGATCGAGGTCCCGCATACCGGTGGAGATGCCAGAAAGGCCACCACCGCGGTTGAACGCGGCCTGCGCGGTTTGAATGGCATCCGTCAGTGCACTTTCAAAAGTCTGAAAGCCGCCGCCATAGGTTCCCGTCTCGGCGAGGGCGTAGAGCTCTTTCTCTGCCGCCTCGACCTGCTTTTGAGGGTCTTCGTCGAGATCGGCGGCTTTCGCCCGCTCGATCATATCGCCGCCGATGCCAATGAGGCCGCGCGAGACAAAGAGATCAAAGATCAACCGTCCGTAGTCAGCGGCCCCCACCGTCGTGGGAACGGACTGTGCCAGCTGAATGAGGTAACGCTCGCCCCCGGCCTCAGTGAACGCTTCTTCCTCGGCGAGATAAGTGTTGAGCATGACCGGCGACGCCAAGCGCCCGGAGCTGATCAGCTTTTCGCACGCGCTGTAAATCAGCCCGTGCAGCGGATCGTAGAAATGATCCGCCTTCAGAAAGCCATTGATCTTATAGAAGACTTCGTTGTCGTAGAGGATCGCACCGAGCAGCGCCTGTTCGGCGTCAATGGAGTACGGCAGCTGCTGTTCGGCGCCCTGCGGCGCGGGTAAGGGGGATCCGTCCGGCATCCCCTACCTTCCCACCACAAATGGTAAACAGAAAGTGAAAGCTATTCACATCCGCTAGGACGAAACGCCCGGACCTGTCGCGTCGCCGCTATCAGTCTGTGTGGTCTTTGTGGCGTCCTTTGAAGGCGAAGAAGTGCGCGCCGAGATAGTTGACGATACCGCCCATCGCCGTTGACGCGCCAAACGCGATCGCGGTGCCGATTCGGCCATCAAGAAGTCCAATCAGAACACTGAACGAGCCGTAATTGACGGTGAGGCCCAAGCTTTGGCTCAAGAGGTAACGAGGGAGTGACCGACGAATGGTCAGGTTGCGTGCGCCTTCAAAGACATAGTGGCGGCTCAGCATAAAAGTGATGGCAATGGCGCAGGCGATAGAGATGGCGCGCGTTACTCGCGGCATCGGCAGCACGTAACCTGTCAGAAGGCTGAAGACTGTTGCGTCAACGATAAAGCCGACGGAGCCTGCGGCCATGAACCGTCCGCCGCGTTGGAAATGCTCCCTCATTGCAGACCGTGCTCCATGTCACACCTGCCCGTGAGGGGGCTCAGGGCGGGTGAGGGATGATGCCAAGTCTCGCTCATCCCTCACCCTTTGTTTGTTCAGGCTGCTGCCCAAAGCTTACTCAGCAGTGGCTTCCGCTTCGGCAGCGTCGTCCGTGGCAGCCTCAGGGGCTTCTGCGACTTCACCGTCTTCGTCGAAGCCTGTGCCGGTGACCTTTTCGATCTCTTCCTCTTCCTTGGCGAGGACGTTCTCACCGCGGGCTTGGCGTTCAGCTTCCTCTTGGCTGCGAGCGATGTTCACTTCGATCGCGACCGTCACCTCAGGGTGCAGACGAATGCGCACGGGGAAGATACCGAGGGTCTTTAGCGGACCGTCGAGCAGGATGTTGCCGCGGGTCAGCTTGAGCTTCTTGGTCGACGCGACTTCAGCGATGTCACGGGCCGAAACCGAACCGTAGAGCATGCCAGCGTCGGATGCTGAGCGGATGAGCACGAACTGTTTGTCAGCCACGGAGCGCGAGGCGACTTCAGCCTTTTCGCGTTCTTCCGCGTTGCGCGACTCAATCGCCGCGCGCTCGGCTTCAAAACGTTTGCGGTTGGCATCAGTCGCACGCAGCGCTTTGCCGGTCGGCAAAAGGTGGTTGCGCGCAAAGCCAGGCTTCACGGTGACTTCGTCGCCGATGGAGCCGAGCTTTTCGATCCGTTCAAGGAGAATAACCTGGGTCATCGAACTTAGTCCTGCGAAACGTAAGGAAGAAGAGCGAGGAAGCGGGCGCGTTTGATGGCGCGGGCAAGCTCACGTTGTTTCTTCTGGCTGACGGCGGAGATCCGGCTTGGGATGATTTTCCCCTTCTCGGAGACATAGCGTCCGAGAAGCTTAGGATCTTTATAGTCGATCTTGGGCGCCTTCTCACCCGAGAACGGGCAGGTTTTGCGGCGGCGGAAGAATGTCTTAGCCATTAGCGAGGGGGTCTCCGTTCGTCGCGGTCGCGGCGGCTCATCACCGGCGAGGGTTCAGGGTCCAGCTCATCCACGCGGATCGTCATGAAGCGGAGGATGTCCTCTTTCAGCTTCATCTGACGCTCCATCTCGACCACCGCGTCGGACGGCGCATCGATATGCATGAGAGCGTAGTGCCCTTTGCGGTTCTTTTTGATTTTGTACTGAAGGTTGCGAAGACCCCAATACTCGGTCTTCTCGACCTTGCCGCCGCCTTCTTTGAGGATGTCTTGCAGTTCCTCGGTCAGGAGGTCGACCTGCGCGGGGCTCACGTCCTGCCGCGCAATAAAGATGTGCTCGTAAAGAGCCATATGGTTCTCACCCTTTTTGGCAGCGGAGACGGGGCGCGGGAACGCGGATCCGCCTTCGGCTCCCTTGGCGGCGGGACCATCCCTGGATGCCAAGCGACCACTGCTCGAAACGGGGCGGCTAGCGGAAAAGGGGGAGGGAGGCAAGGCGTATCCCGGTGCCGACTGGCCATGTGTCGTTCACGGTTTCTAACGCCCCGTTCACTTGGTGGTCGGCGGGGAAACCCATAGGACTACAACGTAGGGACAGAGCTAACATCACTCTGATTTGACTGAGCATTCCAGGGCACGGCGCGCGGCGAAGCTCCTCGCGGTGAACCATGGCGCGTGCCCGGTGATTAGCCCTTTGAGCCGTGTTGTGTGAGGCCGGCAGATCTGGTGGCCGTGGGAAGGAATGGCGTGATGGAGTGGTTGCGGACGTTCGGCGTCGTTTTCTTGGCCTTGGCAATCCAGTTGATCGCTGCGAGCGGTGGCGCAGCGAATGAGCCTGTGCCCTATGTTTCGCCCCGGTCAGCGGTGATCCCCATCACCGATAGCGTGCAAGGCGGCTCCTACGAGCTCTATATCCGTCTGCCTAAGGATTATGGCGAGGATCCGAACGCGCGCCATCCCGTGATTTACGCCACCGATGGCAAATGGCATTTCGAAACCCTCGCCGGCACCATCGAGTTTATGATGGAGAGCGCGATCTTTGTCGGGATTTCCTGGCAAACCGATCTGGGTGCTGATGAGGAACATATCAGCCGCTTTCGCGACTACACCGTCGTGCCTGCGACCGACCCAGAGATCCAGGCCCAGTACAATGTCGGGCAGGCGGCCAACCACCTCCGCTTTATCCGGGACGACGTCATTCCGTATGTGGAGGACAATTATCAAGCGGACCCTGAGGAGCGCACCTATTTCGGGTTCTCCCTCGGCGGCCTTTTCGGGGCCTACGTCCTGATCGCGGAACCGGAGACGTTCCGGCACTACATCCTCGGCAGCCCCTCAAGCGGTGAGCGGTCGCTGGCCTATTTAAGCGGGCTCGAAGAGGAAGGGGCGCCAGAGAGAGGTGACCTCGACGTCCATGTCTACCTCACCGTCGGCGGGCTGGAGGAGGACCGGTTTGAGGGCGTCAACGCCTTGGCGGACCTCTTTGCCCGTTGGGAAGGGCAGGGCCTGTCCCTGACCGGGCCGCTGGTGATTGAGAATTCTGGCCATTCGGACTCCTTCCCGCCAACCGCGGTGGGCGGCATCAAATGGCTGACGGACATGGCCGACGCTCCGACGGAAGACGAGTGATGCTCCGTACACCTATGGGCTTACTGCTTGCGGCGCTTTTGTCGGCATGCAGCACCTTTTCAGGTGCCTCCCGGGCCGACTTGGCCAACCCCTATCTTGGGCAGAAGCCTCCGGGTTCTGTACCAGAGCCGTTTGCACCCGGACTCATCACGACGGAGAAATTCGAGTATGGCGGCGTGTTCTCTCCCGACATGGACGAGTTCTACCTCATCAGAGAGGTGGACATCGACGGCGACCAAGAGTTCGTCGTCTTTCGGCATGCGGATGAAGGGTGGCAAGAGACCGTCTTGTCCCAGCGCGTGGGCCAGCCCTTCATCGCCCCGGATGGAAAGACCCTCCACCTCGGTCGTCGGTACAAGGAGAGGACGGCGGATGGTTGGTCTGAGATGAAAGACCTTGATGACGCGTTTCAAGAGTTCCGCATCATGCGACTTACGGCCTCCTCGCAAGGCACTTACGCCTTTGATGAGGTGGGATCCGGCGGCACAGGCATCATTCGCTATTCGCGCCTGGTCGGCGGAGAGCGCCAGGCACCGCAGGCCTTCAGTGAAAAGATCAACACTGGCACCTGGAACGCCCATCCCTTCATCGCCCCTGATGAGTCCTACATCCTTTGGGATGGACGGAGGGACACAGGGTTCGGCGATTCCGACATCTATGTGAGTTTCCGCGAGGACGATGGGTCGTGGGGTGAGGCCATCAATCTCGGCGACACGATCAACACCGAGAGCTGGGAGGCGTCCGCCACTGTCACGCCCGACGGGAAATATCTCTTCTTCCACCGTGAGACGACGCCGAACAATGTCGACATCTATTGGGTCGACGCGAGCTTTCTTGAGGATTTGAGACCGTAACCAGCCCGCTCTGATCTTCGAACACAGTCCGTAACGGACGAGCGTGCCATCGACTTTGTCGATTGCAGCTATCAAGACAATGTGATTGTCTCGATGGCCCATGTCGTGGTTTCTGATCACTGTGGGCTTCGCTCGGTCCGGCTGCCCCCTGAACCCTGTCCCTAGGCCGGGCGAAGCCTCCCCAAACGGAGGAAGTGACCATGAATTTCGCGCAGTTGAGCAAAGTGAGCGTGTCCGCGCTGGCCCTGATCGTCACCGCATGCGGCGGTGAGCCAGCGAGCGAGGCGCCGCCACCAGCGGGCCCGCCACAAATGCCCAAAGGCGCCGAAGCGAGCCCTCACAGCCCACCGCCTGGCCCACCGCCCATGGCGCGTCCTGGCACGCGCCCAGGTGAGGCGAAGCGCAACGAGTTCTGGTGGCCTGAGAGCCTCAACCTCCAACCGCTGCGCCAGAACGAGGCGCAGTCGAGCCCTTACGGCGCCGACTTTGATTACCAGGCGGAGTTTCTGACTCTCGACCTGGATGAAGTGAAGGCTGACATCGAAGCGCTGATGACCACCTCGCAAGACTGGTGGCCAGCTGATTATGGTCACTACGGACCGTTTTTCATCCGCATGGCCTGGCACTCGGCCGGGACCTATCGCACCACGGATGGCAGAGGCGGCGCGGGTGGCGGCCAGCAGCGGTTCGAGCCGCTCAACTCTTGGCCTGATAATGCCAACCTCGACAAAGCGCGCCGTCTTCTGTGGCCGATCAAAGCAAAGTATGGACACAAACTGTCTTGGGCCGACCTCATGGTCCTGACTGGCAATGTGGCGCTCGAATCGATGGGCTTCAAAACCTACGGCTTTGCTGGTGGCCGCGAAGATGATTGGTCTGCGGAGCTTGTCTATTGGGGTCCTGAGACCACGATGCTCGGCGATGAGCGCTATCCTGACGAGGGGAGCCGTGAGCCGGTGGGTCCACTGGCTGCCGTGCAGATGGGCCTCATCTATGTGAACCCAGAGGGCCCTGGCGGGAACCACAACCCCCTCGATTCCGCCCGCGATATCCGTGAGACCTTTGGCCGGATGGCGATGAACGACGAGGAGACCGTCGCGCTGATCGCGGGTGGTCACACGTTCGGTAAAGCCCACGGTGCCCGCCCGACGTCCTGCGTGGGCGCTGAGCCTGCTGCCAATGGTGTCGAAGACCAAGGCATCGGCTGGAACAACACCTGCGGTAAGGGCAATGCGGAGGATACCGTGACCAGTGGCCTTGAGGGCGCCTGGACCTCGGCTCCTGCTGTCTGGACCCATCAGTATGTCTCGAACCTCCTCGAGTTCGATTGGGTCCAGGAGAAGAGCCCGGCCGGCGCGGTCCAATGGGTGCCGGCCAATGGGGAAGGGGACGGCATGGTGCCTGACGCTCACCTCGTCGGTGTTACCCACGCGCCGATCATGCTCACCTCGGATCTGGCTCTCAAAGAGGATCCCGCCTACCGCGAGGTGATCGAGCGCTTTTACGACGATCCCGAGGCCTTCGAACTCGCCTTTGCCAAGGCATGGTACAAGCTCACCCACCGCGATATGGGTCCGCGTGCGAACTATCTCGGCTCGATGGTGCCTGATGGCGATCTGATCTGGCAGGACCCGATCCCCGAGGTCGATCACCCGCTTGTTGGTCGGCGCGAGATCGCTGAGCTGAAGCAGGCTGTCGTTGATACCGATCTGAACGTGTCGGAGCTTGTCCGGACGGCTTGGGCGTCGGCTGCGAGCTTCCGTGAGAGCGATCAACGCGGCGGCACCAATGGCGGGCGCCTCCGCCTTGCGCCGCAAACGGGTTGGGATGCCAACAGCCCTGAGGAGCTGGCTCGTGTGCTGCAGACGCTCGAGGGCATCCAGCAAGCTTTCAACGATGCGCAGACTGACGGCACGCAGATCTCAATGGCGGACCTCATCGTGCTCGCCGGTGCAGCGGCGGTGGAAGAGGCAGCAGCCGAAGCTGGCTACAACGTGTCGGTGCCGTTCACCCCTGGTCGCACGGATGCAACGGATGAGCAAACCGATGCCTCGTCCTTCGCTGTGCTTGAGCCGCGGGCCGATGGTTTCCGGAATTTCTACAGTAGCCGGACCATGCTATCGCCATCGCAAGCCTTGGTCGATAAAGCGGACCTGCTTGATCTTTCCGTGCCAGAGATGACCATCCTTGTTGGCGGTCTCCGCGCGATGGATGCGAACACGGGCGGCGCCAAACATGGTGTCTTCACAGATCGTCCGGGTACGCTCAGCAATGACTTCTTCGTCAATCTCCTGGATATGGGCACCCAATGGAAACCTATTGAGGGCGGCGTCTTTGAAGGCCGAGACCGGAACACCGGCGAGCTCGTTTGGACGGCGACAGAGGTCGACCTCGTTTTCGGCTCCAACGCTGAACTGCGCTCGGTGGTTGAGGCCTATGCCTTCGCTGGATCGGAAGAGGTGTTCATCGATGACTTTGTGAATGCATGGTCGAAAGTGATGCGTTTGGGTCTTCCCAGCTAGTCAATTTGGATGATCCTGCTGAAAAGGCGGCCCGCGGTGGCCGCCTTTTTTACGTTTCAGGACAGCATGTTACGACTTCTCCACCACCACGAACTCTCCAAAAACCTGACACATTCCTGTCGTCGTTCCGGGTGATAGGCGCGCTTGTGAACGGAACATTCCCGCTTGCTCAGCTTTCCAAAAAGAGAGGTAGGGCCGCCAAACTTTTTTTCTGCGGCATCTTGTAAATCGCCGAAAAACGATAACATCGATTGTCGATAAGGGAGCACAAACCGCGGCCTTATCATTGAGTTAGCGGGGAGAGACCCCGTGTTCACTTGCATGGGACGTCCCGGGCGCCACCACCGGGGAAGGACGGGTTTTGCCCGAACCCTTCTCCGTGCCCGGGACGGACACTGAAGACTTGATCTGGAAGGAAGGAAGATCACTATGAAGACCACTATCGCAACCGTCACCGCCCTTATCGTTGCTGCAGCGACTCCAGCATTTGCACAGGACGTCAGTGTTCGTATCGATCGCGATCTGCTCGATACACAAGCTGGCCGTCAGGTTGTGTACCAAGAGCTTGAAAACGCAGCACGCCGCGCCTGCCGTGCGGACCTCTCGCAGACCCGCCAGATGAACAAAATTGCAAGCTGTAGCAGTGAGCTGGTCGACTCGATGGTCTCGAACCTCGGCGACAGCCGCGTTTCGGCGATCCACACCAACAGCTACGTCGTCGCTGGTCAGTAAAAACCCGCAACTCTCTTAGGCGCTGGACCCTTGCCCCTTGGACCCTTCCAGCGCCGAGGCCCTCTTCCTCCGGGAGGAGGGCTTTCTTTTGTCTAGAGGATCGACTGACCCGTCTTGGCCCAGTCAGCGACGAAGGCATCGAGGCCTTTGTCCGTCAGCGGATGGCTCAAGAGTTGGCCGAAGACCTTAGGCGGGATGGTGGCAACGTCGGCGCCGAGAAGTGCGCTCTGCTTCACATGCTGCGGACCTCGGATCGATGCCGCTAGGATCTGGGTGTCGTAATCCTGTGCGTCGTAAAGCGCGCGGATCTCACCGATCAAATCCATGCCGTCGACGCCGATGTCATCAAGACGCCCGATGAATGGCGAGATATAAGTCGCCCCCGCTTTTGCTGCGAGCCAGGCTTGGGTGGCGGAGAAACAGAGGGTGACGTTTGTATCGATACCGTCATCCGTCAGAGCACGGCAGACCTTGAGACCGTCCCAGGTGAGAGGCAGCTTCACCACAACATTCCGCGCGATCTGCGAGAGAAGGCGGCCTTCCTTTTCCATCACCTCAGCGTCGGTGGACGCGACCTCAGCGGACACGGGTCCGTCCGTCATGTCACAGATTTCAGCAATCACCTCTTTGAAGTCGCGCCCGGATTTCGCGATCAGGGACGGGTTGGTGGTGCAGCCATCCACAAGGCCCGTGGCAAAAGCGGCTTTCAGCTCTTCGGTGTCGGCGGTGTCGATGAAGATCTTCATGGTGTCTCGCTCCCTCGGGCAGGCTTTGAATCATTCGGGGCTGCGATAGTCTCCTCGCGCTTTTGCCGCAATGCTGCGCGCAAACCGGAAACCAGTGCGACCAGGAACGGCACGACCATGGTGAGGGCCATCTTGGCGCCGGGAACGCCTCCGCCCGCCAGGATCGCGTCCCCATAGTTGATAGCGACGAGGATCGGCCCGACGATGAGCGCGGTGATCACCGCGTCCCGGACGACCGGCCGAAGCATCACGCGCCGATATCGCTGCGGTAGAAGCCTTCCGGCCAGTCGATAGCCTCAGCTCCGCGATAGGCTCGCCCGCGTGCTTCTCCCGCATCGCCGCCAAGAGCCGTGACCGAGAGCACCCGCCCGCCGGTCGCGACCAGTTGGCCATCCTTCACTGAGGTGCCTGCGTGGAAGACAACGACGCCGTCTTCGCCCTCCGCCGCGTCGATGCCGGAGATGGAAGAGCCCTTGTCATAGGAACCAGGATAGCCTTCCGTCGCATAGGTGATCAGCGTACCCGCTTGGTCCGTCCAGCTGACATCCTGCGTGTTGAGCTGACCCTTGGCGGCGCCCAACAGCACCGGGACGATGTCAGAGGTCAGTCGCCGCATCAGGAGCTGGCATTCCGGATCGCCGAAACGGCAATTGTACTCCAGAAGCTGCGGCCCCGACGCCGTCACCATCAGCCCTGCATAGAGCACCCCGCGATAGGTGATGCCGCGCGCCTTCAGAGCCCTGATCGTCGGCTCAATGATCGTTTCATAGGCCTGGTTTTCGAGCTCTTGGGAGAAGTGCGGAGGCGGCGTGATGCAGCCCATGCCGCCGGTGTTGGGTCCTTCATCGCCATCAAAGGCGCGCTTATAGTCTTGGGCTGAACCAAACCGCAGAACCCGCTCGCCATCGGTGATCGCAAAGAGGCTCATCTCGCGGCCGTGCAGGAACTCTTCGATCACCAGGCTGCCGGAGATCGGGAGGAGGGTGGCCACCGCCTCGCGGGCCTCCTCCAGGGTTTGAGCGATCACCACCCCTTTGCCGGCAGCAAGCCCATCTGCCTTCACGACATAAGGCGCCTCAAACGTTTCAAGGAACGCCGAAGCTTCGTCAGCACGGGTGAAATGGCCGTAACGCCCGGTGGGAATCCCTGCCTCGGCGCATAGATCCTTGGTGAACGCCTTGGAGGCTTCCAGTTGGGCAGCCTCCTTGCATGGGCCAAAGCATGGAATGCCTGCCGCCTCGAGTTGATCGGCCAGCCCCTCTGCCAGGGGCTGTTCGGGTCCCACCACCACAAGGTCGATGTCTTCGGCCTTGGCGAAGGCGACTGGGTCGGGGACGTCCAAACACTCGCCAAGGCTTGCCATTCCTGGGTTTCCGGGGGCGCAGACCAGCCGCTTCACAAGGGCGCTTTGCGCAATCTTCCAGGCCAGCGCATGTTCGCGGCCGCCACTGCCGATGAGCAGGATGTTCAAATCGGCGTTCCTTCTCTTAAGTCACATGACGGGCCTTATGCTGGGCCCCATGCGGAAGTCTATGAGATTAAAACGGTATGCGCGCTCCTATGTGCGGTTGCGGCGGTGGCGCCAGCGGCCCGAGATCGCGCGGCAGCTGCATCGGATCCGCCGTGCCGCCCCGTTTGTCGCCTCCGCCGGTTTCAACGCGCTGATCGTCTTCGTGCTCTTCATTGGGTACCAGTCCTTTGTCGCCAAAGGCGTGCCGAACGCGGGGCCGGGACAGCGTGTGGTGGCGATCTCGTTCTTCTCCCCGCCCGACGATGATGAACAGCCGATCCCTGAAGTGCGTGAAGACGATGCCGAAGACATCGTTGAGGAAGACGCTGAAATGGGGGTAGAGAGCATCCCTGAGGGCAACGCCCTGACCGATGGTGAGGCTCAGGGCGAACAGGCCGGCGACGAGGCGCCTGATGCCGATCTCGGTGAGGATATCTCCGTGGCGCGGGCCGGCATCGATATCCCCTCGATCGCGCTGCCTGATGTGGATGCAGGCGAGGGCAGGCCTGAAGGTATCGTCGGCGTCGACTGCTATGCTGTCTTTCAGGATCCTGACCGGGCGCGTGAATGCGCGGGGCGGGCGATCCTTTCCGGTTGGCGCGCAGAGCTTGCTGATCTGGGTGCGGAATGGGACAGCTTTGCTGAGGAGCTGGGCACAGAGCGGCGACAGATCCGCTACGGCCCCCTCCGCGCGCAAGTGCCCAACTCGACCGTATCAGCATTCCAGGCAAACCCTTACGCTGTGCCGAAAGAGGTCCGTGCACTGTACGCCGCCGAACTCGAAGCGCGCCGCCGGGCCGAGGCGCGGGCGCGGTATGAGAGCCAAGAGGGCCAGAGGGTCGGTACCGAAGCCCTCGGCGACAGCCAAGACGCCGCCACCTACGACCCCGCCGCGCCCAGCATCTCTCTCCCTCAGCCGAGCATCTTTTTTGAAGAGCCGGGCGGGGATCAGTGATCGAGCTTGTGGAAGCCAGTTGGCTTCGCGTCGCCTATGCGGCCAACATCGTGATCTTGGTGCCTGTCTGTTTCGGCATGTTCGCTGGAGGAGGGGTCAACACGGTCTTCGAGGGCAAGGTTCCTGAGTCTCAAGGCCTAAGGCTGCTCGTTGGCAGCCTTTGGTTGGCCATATTGCTATCATCAGCAGCGGGACTTTTTTGGCCTGCAGTCTTGCTCCCTGTGATCTTGATACAGATCATCTACAAGTCGACTTGGCTGCTAACATATGTTGTGCCCGCCATTCGTTCTGGCGGCCTCAAGCAGGTGCCTTGGGGCATCACCATGACATTCATCCTGATCGTGGCCACGTATCCTGTTCTTGTTTGGCTGGCCGCGACTTGAGCAAGCCAAAAAATTTGTAGACGGATGCTGGCGGTTTTGAGTTCTATGAAAACGCGCCGATCAGTTTTCTCGTCTGGACACCATGCTCAGCACCTCTTTCGACAGGCGTGCAACAACATGCGGTCGAGAGTTCACAACAACGGCAACATCATAGCGGATGGTAGCGCTGAGCAGAGCCGCGATCTCTGAATCGTTGAGGCCGTAGTGGGTCTTAAGCCACATTGTCATCCCCGTGGTCGCGGCCTGCAGGGCTTTGTCGAGTGTGTTGTCGATACCATGGACACGGACAAACTCATCGTTCTCTGACCAAAGATAGGGAAGCTCCTCGCCAGGGATGAGGTCGATTTCGAACTCGACGTCCATCGATGTCTCAAGGCCCTGTCCACTGATTTCGCCGTCGCCTTGAAGCGCGTGGCCGTCGCCAAGAACGAGATAGGCTCCCGCGCGATAGACCGGGAGGTACAACGTCGTTCCCTCCGTCATATGACGATAGTCGATATTGCCGCCATGTATCCACAGATCACCAGCGTAGAGCGCCATGTTGAGCGGCGGCGCCACCCCGATCGAGCCAATCATCGGCGCGACGGGAAGTTTGAGATCTTCGATGGCTGAGCCAGCCGCATCGATCGTGGCCGTCTTTCGCTTCCGATCAAACCGCCACGTGCGTCCCCAACCTTCGGCGGGTGTTTGTTGATGACCTGCTTGGACCGCTGATTTGTTCAGTGTGCCGCTATACATCTTTGCTGTGTCGCGGTTGAGCTTCACCGATTTGAGATGGACCACCAGGGTATCGCCTGGCATCGCGCCTTCTACAAAGAACGGGCCGGTGAGCGTGTTTCCCGGCATGGCCCGCCATTCCAGATCCGCATCCTGACCTTCATTGTCGAGTAGCGTCGTCTGCACCGTGTCACCGGGCACGAGGGAGAGAACAGGCTCGCTGCGGCTTTCGTATTGCAGTTCGAACGTGGTGGGCGTGAAGACGTGAGTTGTGGGCTCGCGAAGCTCTCGTTCCGATGGTTCTCCTGTTAGCGTCACGGCCACGCCATAGAGTGTTCCCTCGCCTGTCAGGGTGCCGGAGGACAAGGTGGTGGCTACCGAGCCGGCGGCCTGGTCGCGAAAATTGAAGGACAGCAGGGCGCTCTCATCCTCCAACGTGCCCGAGACTGTCAGCGGAAAGAACTGGTTCTCATCAAGGGGCTGGGAGGTGCCGGTGACCTCGTTACCGTCGGTCTCAAGCCGCATGACCCCAGCGGACGAACCACCGTCAAACGACACAACGACATCCCAAGCGCCGTCAAAAGGAGAATCCGCCAACGACGGGCTGGTGCTGGCGACGGCTGCGGCAAAAGACAACAAGGCTAATCGGATCATGAGCTTATCCCCTTCATGGCCGCGCGATGCGACTTGGCCCTGGTCTTAGCCATTCCCACGCTATCCCCAACCCAACTCTACGTAACGGGATGGTGGCGCAGCCTTGCTGACTGTTCCGGACCGGCCCATGCTGGGCGCATGACCACCGACAATGTCCCTGAATACTCCGTCTCCGAACTCTCTGGGAAGCTGAAGCGCACGATTGAGGACACTTACGGTTATGTCCGTGTGCGGGGTGAGTTGGGGCGGGTGACCCGAGCGGCCTCGGGGCATGTCTATCTGGATATGAAAGACGAGCGGGCGGTGATTTCCTCTGTGATGTGGAAGGGGACCGCGGCGCGTCAGACGGTGAAGCCGGAGCAGGGGCTTGAGGTCGTCGCGACGGGGCGGATGAGCACTTTCCCTGGGCAGTCCCGTTATCAGTTGATCATCGATACCCTCGCACCGGCCGGTGCGGGCGCCTTGATGGCGCTTTACGAAGAGCGGAAGAAGAAGCTCGCGGCCGAGGGCCTCTTTGCCGCCGAGCGCAAACGGCCGATCCCCAAACTGCCGGGGCGAATCGGCGTCGTGACCTCGCCGTCGGGCGCTGTGATCCGTGATATCCTGCACCGCCTGCGGGACCGGTTCCCCAGTCACGTTCTCGTTTGGCCGAGCGTCGTGCAGGGCGAGGGCGCGCCGGCGCAGATCGTGCGGGGGATCAAAGGGCTTGCCGCTCTGCCCGAAGCCATGCGGCCCGATGTGGTTATTGTCGCGCGCGGCGGCGGCAGTCTTGAGGACCTCTGGTGCTTCAACGACGAGGACGTGGTCCGCGCCGCTGCCGCCAGCCCCATCCCGCTGATCTCCGCCGTGGGGCATGAGACCGACACGACACTGATTGATTACGCAGCGGACCTTCGCGCCCCGACACCGACCGCTGCGGCGGAGCTCGCCGTTCCGGTGCGGACGGAGCTTCTCTCGGATGTTGCCAATCTCGAAGGGCGGCTGATGCGGCAGCTCACCGCCCAGACCGAAGGCGCGCGGCTGCGCCTGCAGGCAGCGGCCAGGGGCCTCGGATCACCTGACGGCCTGATAGCGCCAGCGGTGCAGCGTCTCGACCGCGCCGATGAGCAGCTGCGCAACGCAGCCCACCGTGCGCTGGGGGAGCGGGAGCTGCGCCTGGGCCGGATTGCGCCCCGCTTGGTCCCAAGCCTCCTGCGCGGCGACACCCATCGCCGATCCGATCGCTTGGCTGCTGCGGGGGAGCGTCTTGGCGCCGCCCTTCAAAGGAATCGGGAACGCCACGAACGGCGCTTGGCGGACCAGCGCTTGCCCACCGGGCTCTTGCGATCGCGCCTTGATGCCATGACCTCCTCGCTGAGCCAGGCGGAGAGGTTGCTTGCATCGGTCAGCTATCACGGGGTGCTCGAGCGCGGGTTTGCTCTGGTGAGCGGGCCTGAGGGGACGCTGATCAAGACATCCAAAGAGGCGGCCAAAGCGCCGGAGATCGCCGTCACATTCGCTGACGGGCCGGTCCGCGCGACGCCTCTTGGGGCGGGCGCCAAGGGCTCGGCAAAAAAGGCGCGTCCGAAATCGCAAGGGACCCTCTTCGAAGATTGACTTCTGGCTGCATTTGCGGTCATGAGCCGCGCTTCAAACAGTTTCCTTCTTTGCCCGCGAGAATTCCGATGAAAGTCCGCAGCTCGATCAAATCGCTGAAAAACCGTCACCGCGACTGCCGTGTGGTGCGCCGTAAGGGCCGCATCTACGTCATCAACAAGACCCAGCGCCGGTTCAAAGCCCGCCAGGGCTGATCGGCCCTCAGGGCTCAACACAACCCCAACGCGAGTGTCGTCCGCGCAATTTTTTGCGCGGGCTTTTTTGCGTTTTGGCGGCCTCTTTACCCACTTTTGGCGTATTTGCTGCGCTGCAGCGCCGTTTCTCTGTTCGATCATGGTTAATTTTAACCATATGATTTTTTTATATAAATTCTGATCTATTCTTGCCAGGCGGGCATTTTTGTGATAGTGTACAACCTCCACGAAAGGTGCCCCCATGAAGTTTCTCGTCGCCGCGACCCTGTCTGTCCTGTCCGCTTTCTCGATGGCTCAGGCCGCAACCATGGTCGTCGACATCAACTCGAGACCATCGGACAACGGCGTCACGGTCACGCTTGATGCAGGCGTCTATGAGCTGAGCTTCGTTGAAGGCATGTACGACGCTTGGAACGCGTGGGGCCGGAACTCAGGCTGCGATTCGAATGGCGAGAATTGCTCGCGCGGCTGGCTGACCAACGTGAA